>CAVSKE010000010.1:0-139065 GCA_963728305.1 uncultured Acidobacteriota bacterium | reverse complement strand
GTCTCGAGGCGACGAGGGCCCATCGCCGCTCGAAGGCGTCGTCATCGGTCGTTGAATGAGAATGCGCCGCTCACCGCAACCGGGCGTATTCCGCCCGTGCTTCCTCAAGAACCGGAATGTCCTGGCGTCGGCGTTCTTCCACAGCGTCAAGAGATCGTCATAGGCGCGTTTCGCCTTCACGGTGTCGCCCGAGAGCGCCTGGTGTACGCCGTTCGTCGTGAGAATTGGGACGAGCGCCGGAGCGCCCGTCCGAAAGGTTGCGCAGGTGGCTTGGCTCAGTCTTCGTGCCCGTGCCCGTTGTGGCCACGCTTGCCGAAGTGGTGCCGTGTCATGTACCCGGACACCTGCTTTCCCAGCCTGGCGCCGATCAGCGTCGAGTTTCTGTAGTGCATTCCGCCGTAGACCCTGGCGTTGAGAACCTCCTCCAGCGCGTCGGAGAAACGCGCGTAGCTGCTTACCGGGCTCAACAGGCCGGTGATGTTGCTGTCGATGGCGAAGCAGATTTCGTCGGACCCGAAGAAACGCTCCAGCGTTGTCGTGATCGCCGCGCTCACGCACCCATGCGCGGACGGATACTCGGGATGATTGGGAGTGATCACCTGTCCAATCCACGCGATGTCTGGTGCGGTCTTCGGATTGCCGTCGGTGTCGCCGGCACGAATCGCCGTCACCGGCCGCCAGAAGTTGTAGTAATACTTCGCGTCCCAGCAGGCGATCAGCGCGTCGGCTGAAGCGGTCGAGAGCATCGCGAAGTAGCGAGCGTTCTCGGCGGTTCTCAGGAAACTTCCCACAGAGAGTGCCCGCCAGGCACGGACCCACTGGGAACCGGGTGGTCGGTCCAGAATTTACCGATGTCGGTCTGCTCCGCCGTGCGGGTGCTGCCGACCAACGGTCCCAGCGCCTTGATCTCGTTGTAGTCGCGTGCCCAGAGCCTGCTGTCGAGAGACGGCGGCGCCTCCGGCCGGAATTGTGAGGCCGACCTGAGCGCAAACGGCTGAACGAGCGGCGTCTCGGGAGACAGCGCGGCAAGGAAGGCGGGCGGCGTCGCCACGTAGACGCCAGGACCCGATCCGGGTATGAAGGTCACCGCGCCATCCCGGCCATCGTTCGCGCGCGCGATGAGGATCGCGGCGGCGGCCTGCTGGCCGACCGCGACTCCGTTCGCTCGTGCCACATCATCCGGCAGCGCAGCGAGACTCGCCGCGTACTTCGCGTGCAGGTCGTCTGCTTGAGCAGGGAAGAGCGCGACGAGGATGTCGTGCGCGGCCGCGGCCACGGCCGCGTCGGCGGATGCCGGTTGCGTGACGGGCGGAGCGCTCGCGAACTTCTCGAATGGCTGACCTTCGATCGCGTTTACCGCGTCGTAGATCGCCAGGTGCACCATCGCCAGTCGAAATGTACGCGCGCGGTGGCGACTGGAGGCCGACTGTCACGATCGCGTTCGAGGCGTGGATGTTCCAGTCCAGAACGGTGTCGGCGCGTGCCCCGGTCGCCGGTATCACCATGGCAGCGAGACAGCACACGATGGTCGTGCTGCAGCGTAAGGTCGTCATGCATCCTCCTATAGAATCAGGGTCCTCAACGATCGCCGCCGACCCGCTGGGAAGTCCTGACCGGGTCCGGACGAATTCCGAAGTTACTCGGATGACATCGACGCGCGTTTTAGCGTTCGGGCCGTATCGCCTCGACGTCCACGAACGGCAGCTCCTTCGCGACGGACAGCCGGTTGTGCCGCCGCCGAAGCTTTTTGACCTCCGCACCACGCTCGTCCAGCAGTCCGGCCACTTGGTGCCGAAGCAGGATCGCTCGACGCGATGCGGCGCGACGTCGTCGTCGAGGAAGGCAGCTTGACGCGGGCGATCTCGTCGCTGCGTCAGTCGCTGGGTTCCACACCGGACGGAGGGGACTACGTCCAGACCGTGGCCAAGCGGGGATATCGCTTCACGGCATCCGTTCAGGAATCAGGCACCGATCGGCCGCAGGATTCTCGCATCAACCCACCGATTGCACCGCCGCCGCAGCTTGCCGCACCCGCTGCAGTGGAATTCGTCGGCCGCGAGCGCGAGCTTCAGACGATGAACGAAGCGTGGGAACGTGCGAAGGCCGGTCGGCCCCAGTTGTTCTTCGTCGCCGGCGAGCCGGGCATCGGCAAGACCCGCCTGTCACTCGAGTTCGCCGGCGCCCGCAGTGGAGAGGGCACCACCGTCCTCCTCGGATGCAGCGATGAAGAGACGCTCGTCCCGTACCAGCCCTTCGTCGAATCATTGTCCTGGTACGTGCGGTCGTGCGATGGGTCGGATTCCCGCGCGCAGCTGTCCGCCGCGGGAGGAGGCGCGGAAATCGGCGCCCTGATTCCGGAGTTGCGCCGGCGTATTCCGGACCTTGACAGTTCGCCGGTCATGAGTCCCGAGGCGCAGCGCTATCGCCTGTTCGAGAGCGTGACCGCCATGCTGACGACGGTGTCGCGCCACTCGCCGCTGCTGATCGTGTTCGACGACCTCCAGTGGGCGGACAAGACGACGCTGCTGCTGCTCCGCCACATTATGCGATTGGCCGGTTCGGCACGCTTCGCCATTGTGGCCACCTACCGCGAAAGCGAGCTCGATCGGTCGCATCCGCTTGCCGACATGCTGACCACGCTGCGTGGCGAGCACAACGTCACGCGGCTGTCGTTGCGCGGCCTCGATGCTGCCACGATCGGTGGACTCGTGGACGGGATGTTCGGTCGCGCCGCACCGCCGCAGCTCGCCAGGTTCGTCGCCGACAGCACCGAAGGCAATCCGTTCTTCGTGACCGAAATGCTGCGGCACCTGAAGGAGACCGGCGCGTTCAGCCGGATTGCCGAACACGACGGACGCGGGATTGAATTGTCCCGGCTCGGGCTTCCCGAGGGCGTCAAGGAAGTCGTCGGTCGCCGATTGTCGCGGCTGAGCGAGGCCTGCAACCGTGCGCTGTCCGTGGCAGCCGCGATGGGCCGCGAGTTCGATGTCGATGTCCTGCAGCAGGTGGCCGGGATCGATGAAGACGAGTTGATCGAGGCGCTCGAGCACGCGGCGCGGGCACGGCTCGTCACCGAGGTCCAGGGGGCCACGGGCCGCTTCGCCTTCACGCACGCGCTGATTCGGGAGACGGTGTACGACGAGCTGAGCTCGCCGCGGCGGGTGCGATTGCACAGCCGACTTGCCGAAGTCATCGAACGGATCACGCCGGACGGGGCATCGGAGTCGAGACTGGCGGAGCTCGCTTATCACTTCACGCAGGCGGCGTCCGCCGGGTTCATCGACAAGGCCGTCGAGTACGCGACACGCGCTGGCGACCAAGCCTCGCATGCCCTGGCGCACGAGGAGGCCATCCGTCTCTTCGGCATGGCCCTCCACTCGCTCGAGCTCATGCCGCCGGGACCCCAGACCGGGCGGCGGCTCGTCGAGCTGCACGCCCGCCGCGCGCGCTCGTTCGATGCGCTGGGAGAGTGGACGATGGAAGCGCGTGAGCTCGACACGGCGCTTCGTCACCTTGACCCCGCGCAGGGCGAGCGACGCTGCGAGCTGATGCTGGCGTTGGCTCGCGCCCTGTTCCTGCTGTTCGACATCCGGCCCGTGGAGCAGTGGGCGACCGAGGCGATGCAGCTGGCCGAACGTCTCCATCGGCCCGACCTGCAGGCGCACGCGCTGGCCTGGCTCGCGCGCTGTCAGCAGGCCAACGGCGATCTCGACGCCGCGGCGGAGATGGATCGCCAGGCGATCGCCCGGGCCCCTGGCGTGACCACGGCCACGCACATGCTCGGGACGCTCACGCTCTACCTCGCGGGCCGATCGGCGGAGGCGCTGCCGCTGGCGTCGGACGGGGCGCAGGCGGCGCGGACGTCACGCGATAGCACGCTCATCATGCACTCGCTCTCGCATCTCGGATTGAACCTGATGGGGACCGGACGGTATGCAGAAGCCGCCGCCGTCTTTCTGGAAGCGCGAACCTTCGGACGCAAGTACGGGGCGATGTCGATGCTGGCTCGCGTCACGGCCATGACCGCAGGGCTGCATCTGAGCGTGTTCGACTACGACGGCGCAGCGGCGCTTCGATCCGAAGCGCAGGATCTGGCGCGGAGCGCCGGGTTTGCGCCGCCGCTCATCAGCGCGAACATCGATGCGTTGCTGGCGCTCGCGCGATGCCATGATCCCGGGCCGGCGCAGGAGCTGCTGGCACGGACGGTAGCCGACGCGACAAAGACCGGCGGATGGCATCAGTGGCTCTGGCAGATGCGACTCGCTCAGACGCGAGCGGAGCTGGCGCTTGCGCGCGGCGCGGTCGAAGAGGCGATCACGGCCGCCAGTGAAGCCATCGACGGGAGCCGTGCAAGACGGCGCCCGAAGTACGAGAGGCGCTGGGCTACATGACGAGGGCCCGCGGCCTGCACGCCGCCGGCCGCACGCACGCGGCGATTGCCGATGCCCGGCGCGCGGCGGAGACGGCAACCGCCATCGCGGATCCAGCGCTCCTGCTGATGGCCCTGGAGGCGCTCCTCGATCTCGACGGCTCCGATGAATTGCAGGGTCAGGCGCGCGCGGTCAGCGACCGCGTGGAGCTGTCGCTGCCTGACGACCTCATGCGAGCGCAATTCCGCGCTTCCGAGATCGTCCAGCGTGTCCGGGGTCGGCAGTAGTTTGACTCGTCGCGCAGAAGCCGAAGGCGAAGGCGGATGCGAGTCCGGCCGCCATTTGTGGCGGACACCGCTGCGGCGGCCATCGCAGGCAGGTCATGGTCGCCTGTTCAAGATATCGACGATCGCCGGCCTCTTGAAAAATTGCGCCCATCCCAGAGCGTCGCCACTGTGCTTGCTGTCCCGGATCGTCGGGTCGGCGCCGCGGTCGAGCAACGCACGCGCGACCTCGGCGGATCCCGACATGCCGGCGAGGTGCAGTGCCGTCACGTCGGCGTCCCAGTGCGCCCACATTGCATTCGGATTCGCGCCACGTTCGAGCAGCCACGTCACGCCGGACGCGTCGCCGCGCTTGGCCAGCAAGTGGAGCGCGCCGCCTTGCGCGATGACGTTCTGGTTTGCGGCGACAAGCTTCGACGCGGTTTCCCAATCTCGCAGACTGACCGCGGCAAGTACGTCCATCATGCCGACGTTTGGCGGACGATGGCCGCGAATGGCGCTCTCGAGCTCGCCCCTCGTCATCGAGCAGATCTTTTCCATCACCGGCAGATCGATATTCGGATCCGTGGCGTAGCCGGCCACGGGCATGCCGCCACCGTCTACAGCAAGCGGATCAGCGCCAAGCTCCAGCAGCAGTCGTACCATCGCCGGACGGTTCATGCGTACTGCGAACTGCAGCGGTGTCTGGTGGTTCTCGTTGCGGCTCTGACGTTGAGCGAGCGCCGCGGGATCGGTCGCCACGATTCGGCGAACCTCGTCCACCAGGTTCATAGCCACGGCGGAGAAGATGTGATGACGCGCGCCGCGGCTTACCAGGAAATCCACGACCGCCCGATGCGCATCGTCGTCGCAGCCGTCCCAGCACGATGCCCAGCCGATGACGCCGCCGGCGTGATCATCGCCGTCGCCGATCACGTCTCCACCAGCATCGACGAGTGTGCGCACCATTGCGAGATTGCCTTGCGCAGCGACCCAGTGCAGCGCGTATGTGTTGTCACCGCTCTCGCGGTAGTTCACGTCGAGACCGCGCGCCAGGAGCAGGTCCACAGCGTCGAGACTGCCGCTCTGCGCCGCAGGGAAGAGAAGCGACGCATCGTAGGGCGGCACCTTCATCTGCAGCTTGTGCGGATGTTCGTCGAGCAGCGTGCGCAATCTCTCGACGTTGCCTGTACGAGCAGCATCGATGATCTGGCCGTCCACGGTCAGGGAGTCAATGTGCGCTTTGAGCGCGCGCCAGCTGGCGAAGCCGTAGTGCCGGGCCAGATCGAACTGCGCCTCGGCGAGCTTCGCATCGGGGTTGGTTTGTCGCAGTGCGGCGAGCCGCGTCTTGGCCTGCTTGCGTAGCCATTCGAGGCTCGGATTGTCGGGAAGCGGTGCGGACGTCTGGTCGGCCACGGGAACCTTCCTTTCCTGCGAAAGGGACGCGCCCTTTCGTGCCGCCCGTTGTCCGCATGTGGGGCGAGGATCAGAAGGTGATTGTTCGACGACTGCAGGGCGGGTTCAACCCTTTACGCGGACCGTAGGCCGCCCTTCGCGGCACGGTCGCGATCTTAGACCAATTTGCAAGACCCGGTTGGCGGATCCGCAGGTAGCTGCAGCAGCTCGACCGCCTTCGTCGGCTTGTCCTGATTGCCACTGCTGTCAGCCAAGGACCCGCAAGGTAATAACGACGCGTGTCCATCCTCTCTCAATCCAGCAGGCATTCGAGACCACGCGCTGTGACGGCGCTTTCTGTCGATGATGCATATGACACCTGACCTGACTGATCTCACACGCCGTTTGGCTGCCGCCGAAGCGGAGGTTGCCGCGCTCGGGAGATCCGGCGCGCGATCTCGGCGGTCGCGAATCATCGCAGAGATTGCCGTGGTCGCGTCGTTGGCGATCGTCATGGCCTCAGCGCATTCCACGACGGAAGCGCAGGGCGCCGGGCAGACCGTTGACGCTCCCTTTGTCGTGAAAGGTCCTGGGGGTAAGCGGATTCTCGAAGTCCGAGCGTCCGCGAGCGCTGATCAGAACCAGTTGATTCTGTACAACGCCAATGAGCAGGTCGCGGCGGTGATGATGACCCTCGACGGAGGCGGCTTCATTGCCGCCGGCCAGGGCGGCAGCATTGGTGGCCAGGCAGGCTTTCGCGCGGCCTTGTACGCAGACAAAGACGGTCACGGTGCCCTCGCACTCGCCGACTCCGGCGGTAAGCGTCTCGTCGACATCAACCGGGGCCCGAAGGGCGGGCAGGGTCTCATCGCCTACTACCCGGGAACGAACAAAGCCGCCGTCGAAGCTTTCGCGAACTCCACGGTGGCGAAAATCGCCGTGCGAGACAGCAACAACGATGCGAGCGGGGTGGGGGTTGCCGCCGGCAGAGACGGGGAATTCTGGCTGACCGACCGCACAGGGTCGGCCTTGGCGAGCATCGGCGGCGCTGACGATGGGCCAGCGGCAGGCGGTGACGGGAAAAAGGCGGATACGAACGCCGGGAGAGGACTGCGCATCTTCAATGCCGAAGGGGCGGTGGCCGTCCAGGCCAAGGTGGACGCCGACGGCGGCGGCTATCTGCAAGTGAAGGCTGACGACGATAGTCAGGCGCTGCTGGGCATCAATTCAGCGACGACCGGCGCGCAGCTGCTCCTGACCGGGCCGAAGGCCGATGTGAAGATGCACTTCCACTCGCAGACGGGACTCTTCCTCTACGGCGACGCCGGCCAGCCGGCCGTCGAGCTCACCGTCAACGATCGCGGCGGCCGCTTCTGGCTCGGCGACACGCAGGGCAGTGGAATGCTCGAAGGCGGTGTGACGGAGTCGGGACGAGGCCTGTTGCGGGCGGGTCCGCAGATCGGTGGCGCGGTCGACGCATTCGGACGTGGCGCCGCGGACTGGGAAGCCGCTTGCGGGCCAGGTGGCTGCCATCGCGGAGTCTCGAGGCGACGAGGGCCCATCGCCGCTCGAAGGTGTCGTCATCGGTCGTTGAAAGAGAATGCGCTCACCGCAACCGGGCGTGTTCCACCCGTGCTTCGGTGATGAGCGGGATCCTGGCGTCGGCGTTCTCCCACAGGGCAAACAGATCGTCGTACACGCGTCTCGCCTTGACCGTGTCGCCCGAGAGCGCCAGCGCTCTCGCCAGCTGCAGCCGCGCCAACGCGTCTATGGGATCGACGAGCACGATGCTTCGATGATCGACAATTCGCTGGAACTCGGCGGCGGCCTGCGCCGGCAGCCGCGCCGCCAGATACGCCAGGCCGCGAACGTAGATGGGATAGAGCCCGCCGAAATGCCCGCTGAAGCCGAGGCCACCCAAGGCCAGGTCGAATCGCGAGGCAATCTGCAGCGATTCGATCGCCGCGGCCGCATCACGCTGATTCAACGCGAAGAGGGCGCGCAACGTCGGCAGATACATGTACTGGACCGACGTATCCTCGGGAAAGTTCTTCGCGAGGTCGTCGCCAAGAGCCCGCGATCCCGCCACGTCGCCGGCCAGGATCAGCGCAAACGCGGCCGCATAGTCCACTTCACGACCCCTGGCGAGTTCGAGGACCCTGGTCGCCTTCTGTCTTGCGGCGGAGCCGTTACCGAAAAACGCCTCCCAGACCGCGGTTGCCGCGTCGAACATGGCCGCGCGCTCACGCTGACCCGCCTTCTGCGCGATGTCGACGGCGACCGCGGACGTCCGCCTGGCGTCCCGCAGGCGTCCGGAGCGAGCCAAGGCGAGCGCCTGGACGTGTGAAATCATGTCTTCCGTGCCGCGGAGTCCTTTGGCCAGCGCCGCCTGCCGTCCCATCGCCTCACCATCGCCGTTCAAGAAGGCGATCAGGTAACGAGTCAGGATGAATCCCTGGAAGTCGAGCTTGCGCTCGATCGCTCGAGCGATGGTGGCCTCGGCATCGGCCGGCCGATTCAGACGGAGCTCGTTGTTGGCCTTGGAGTTGTAGGACGGCGCTGAATCAGGCTCGAGGGCGATGGCCTTGTCCGCTGCGGCAATCGCCAGCTCGTATTTGCCAGTGCTCTGCGTGGCCAGACCCGCCAGCAACCCGAGCGGAGCCGAATCGCGTGGATACGTCCGCGCCCACGACTCCATCGTCTGCTGCTGCCGTTCCAGATTGCCGGTCACCTGCCGGTCGTAAAACGTATCGATCTCGAACCGCTCCACGTCGCTGGCCCGATCGCGCAAACGGTACGCCTTGAGCGTGCTCTCGCGTGCCAGCGTCGATTCTCGGAGATTGCTGTAATGGGTCCCCAGCCGCGCATAGGCGAGCGCGAAATCCGGGTCGATCTCGACCGCACGTTGGAACAGCGGCACGGCCGCGGCGGGGCCGGATGAATAGTAGGCCTTCGACGCAATGCTGAAGGCCTTCCATGCTTCCAAGGAGGGCGTCGTGGCTTCCTGGAGTGGCGTCGAGTGCTGCTCGATGGTAGCCAGCGACTCACCCACGCGCGTCCGGAACCGGACCGCCATCTGACTCAGCGTACCGAGGACATCTTCCTTCCGCGGCGCCTGCGCCTGCTCGTCGGCGAGAATGGAGCCGGTCGTGCAGCTCTTCGCGCGCAGGCCGAGCACGAACTGACTGCCGAGCGTCGCGATCGATCCATCGAGGACGGCGGCGCTCGCGGTCCGGACGCACACGTTGTGAGCGAGGTCGGGATTCAGCCGAGCATCCTTCGGTTGTTGCATCAGCCCTAGCTCTCGCTGGATCCGCTCTTCAGACAGCAGACTGAGGAACGGTGATTGCTGGAGCTGCACCGCGAGTCCTTGTCTGAGCGTATCGTCGAACACGGGGTCGCCCGTCGTGTTGGTGAACTCGGCGAGTACGATCGTGTCCTTGTCAGTGAGCGGTGCAGGACGCCGGCTATAGATCACGCCCGCGGCCACGGCGACGATGACGGCGGCGGCGCCAATCGAGAGCCACAGCGCGCGGCGGCGCGCGAGCGGCGGATGCTGGGCCAGCGCTGTGTCCGTCCCGCGTCTCAGACGCTCGAGATCGGTCCGTAAGTCGGCGGCATGCTGATATCGGAGCTCGCGGTCGGGATCGAGACATTTCGAAATGATTCGTTCGAGCTCCGGCGTCCCTTCGACGCGCAGCCGGACCCCCGGCGCGGGCCGCGTCCCCGTGACCATTTCATAAAAGACCACGCCGAAGCTCCAGATGTCGGCACGATGATCGACTGTCTCGCCACTGGCCTGCTCTGGCGCCATATAGGCGACCGTTCCCATCACAGCGCCCTGCCGTGTGCCCGCAATCGTGGTCACGTCCGCCTGGTGTGCTTCCAGCACTCGCATCTTGGCGAGGCCGAAATCGAGCACTTTCGCGTGATGGCGCGATCCGATGAAAACGTTGGCAGGTTTGATGTCGCGGTGGACGATGCCCGCGCTATGCGCGGCGTCCAGCGCGTCGGCGATCTGGATGCCCACGTCGAGGGCCGTGTTCAGACTCATCGAACCGACGGCGAGCCGATCCTTCAGGGTCATGCCCTCCAGATACTCCATGACGATGAAGGACCGCCCGTCGTGCTCGCCGATGTCGTGGATCGTGCAGATGTTCGTGTGGTTCAGCGCCGACGCCGTCTGCGCCTCGCGCGCGAACCGGCTCAACGCCTCGGCATCGCGTGAGAGTTCTTCGGAGATGAACTTGAGCGCCACCGTTCGGCGGAGCCGCGTGTCTTCGGCCTTGAAAACGACGCCCATGCCGCCGCGGCCCAGGCTGGCGACGATGCGGTAGTGTGAGCGCGTTTGACCGATCAGCGGATCTCGGCCGCCCTCGACGTCATCGGCGCCCCGCCGTTCTCCGCCAGCGCTCCCGTCCGGATCCATCGTGCTGACGCCAAATTATATGTGCCGTTCACCTGGAGTGATGGGCTCGTCGCGGCGGGGCGGTCCAACTTCGCGGTTGGAAGTCCGAACCTTTGAGAAAAGCAGGAAGGTTGGCTTGCCAACCGTAGCTCGCTCAAAAACGCAGACGAGTGGAGGTTGGTGGACCTGACCAGGATCGAACTGGTGACCTCCTGAATGCCATTCAGGCGCGCTCCCAACTGCGCTACAGGCCCTCTGGTACGGGGGAGTCGAACACCTGATCCTAGCACTCGAACGCTCCGAACGAAAACCAGGTATAGAGGAAGGCGCGATGCGAACGGAGCGTCAGAAGATGCTCGCTGGGGAGATGTACGACCCGCTCGATCCTGAGCTGCTCGCCGCCCGTGTGCACGCACGGGACCTCTGCCAGGCGCTGAACGCGACCGCCGAGACACAGCAGGACGAGCGGCGCCGACTCCTCCGCGCGCTCTTTGGCGGCGGTGGCGACACGGTCTGGATGCAGCCACCCTTCTTCTGCGATTACGGATGCAACATCGAGCTCGGCGCGCGCGTGTTCTTCAACTTCAACTGCGTCGTGCTCGACGTGTGCCGCGTCCGCATCGGGACCTTCTCCCAGTTCGGCCCGGCCGTCCAGATCTACACCGCCATGCATCCGATGAATGCCGAGCAGCGCCGTCGCGAAGAGTTCGGCAAGCCGGTCGAGATTGGATCGGACGTGTGGGTCGGCGGCGGGGCAATCATCCTTCCCGGGGTACACATCGGATCGCGTGCGGTGATCGGCGCCGGCAGCGTGGTCACGCGAGACGTTCCTGAGAACGTCTTCGCCGCTGGTAATCCCTGTCGTGTCATTCGGGCCATCTCGGACTGAACCCACAACCTGAGCCTAAACAATTCAACCCTCACGGCCGACATGCAGGCTGTGCGGTCCAAAGTCTCGAGGTAGCCAGCGGCTGAGGCGAGGCCGGTTGCGTCCGATTAGTTGGCAGGTGCAACCGGCTGGGCTATGTGGCGGCGATGCGCGAGCGACAGCCACGCGGCCAGCTGCCGGGCCGCCTCCTCCGGGGTCTGGCCGTAGAAGGGCATCATGGCGGTCGGCATGCCGGGTTTCCGTGCAAGTTGAGCACGCCACCGGTTGCTGACGGGCGTCACCTCGATGTGGTACGGACGCCCACCAATGGTTTCTTCGAAATGTTTGACGATCACTTGTCTGGGGGCCTGACCGTTGAACGGGAGTGTCTGGCTGGGACCAGATACTCGCCAAATCAGTCAGGAGTGCCGGTGATTTTACGCCGTCGTCATGGCCGATCAAGCGAAGGGAAGCGCGAAGGCGCCGTCCACAGCCCCCGGTTGGCCCGCGATCGTCGGCTGATCCCGTGAAAGAAAAATATGCGCTATCAGGTTGCCCACAAGATTTTCACGGGACATCCACAGCTTTTCCACAGCCGGGCTCGTTTGCGCTTCGTCGATCCGCTGCCGGCACCCGGCATGTAGAATGCGGTTGACCGCGAAATGATGCGTTCTGTTCGGCTTCTCGGCGTGATGGTGTGCCTGGCGGGCATGGTCCAGCTGGCGTCTGCCGCATCCGACGTCACGCTGTTCCGCCTCTACATGCTCGACGGCTCGGTGTTGACGAGTTACGGCGAGTTTGCGCGCGTGAACGACAGCGTCGTCTTCTCGATGCCGGTTGGCGGCAAGGCCGACGAGCCCCGTATTCAAGTCACGTCGGTGAAGGCCGCGCTCGTCGATTGGCCGCGCACTGAACGCTACTCCGCCTCGGCCAGGTATCAGCGCTATGCCGAGACGCGAGGCGAAGAGGACTTCCGCATCCTCAGCAACGAGGTGGCCGTCGCGCTCAACGACATTGCGTTGAGCGCCGAACCGGCAGCAGGCGCTGGCGCTCGCCGAAAGCGTGCGGCGCACCGTCGCCGACTGGCCGCGCACGCACTACGGCTACCGCCAGAACGATGTCCGCGAAATCCTCTCGGTGCTCGACCAGGCCATCTCGAGCTTGCGCGTTGCCGCCGGTGCCACGAGCTTCGAGCTGTCGCTGGTGGCGATGGCCGACGCACCCGAGCTCGAGCCGCTGGCGGCGATGCCCGACGTGCGGCAGCAGCTCGACGAGATCTTCTATGTCGCCAAGCAGACGAAGGGCGCCGAGCGTGTCGCGCTGCTCCAGTCGGGGCTGACCCTGCTCTCGGAAGCCGGAGCGATGATCTCGGACGCGTCGACGCTACGCCGCGAGGTCGAGTCACAGATCCGAGCGGAGCATGCCACCGACCGGAAGTACGCGTCGCTGTCGCAGAAGGTCGTCACGCAAGCCAAGACGCACGCGTCGCGCGCGAACATCTCGCAGATCGAACGGCTGATCAACCGGATCCCGAGGGAAGACGCCAAGCTGGGCGGCCAGCGCCCGGAGATGGTGCAGTCGATGAATACCGCCGTGCAGTCGCAGCTGTTCGCGGCGCGCCGACTGCGATTGCAGCGCGATCAGTGGCTGCTCAGGCAATCGGCCTACCGCGAGTATCAGCGGTCGGTCGGCACGTCGCTCCTGCTGCTGGTGAAGAATCAGAACTCGCTCGAGGCGATCAGGACGCTGGAAGGTCCGCCGCCTGACCGGCTGCTCGCGCTTCGGCAGCAGTTGAGCGGGGGGGCGGCACGTCTGGAGCGCCTGCGCACGCCTGACTACCTCCAGTCGACCCACGAGTTGCTGGTGGGCGCGTGGCGCTTCGCTGAGAACGCCACACGCGCGCGCTACGAAGCGATCGAAAAGGCCAATGCCGCTGCCGCTTGGGAGGCCTCGTCGGCCGCCGCGGGCGCGCTGATGATGCTCGGTCGCGCCCAGGCCGAGATCCGCTCGCTGCTCGAACCGCCCGGCTTCAATAACAAGGCACAAGGCACAATGCTCAATGCACAATGCTCAATGCCCAAGACACCTCGGGCATGCATTGAGCCTTGAGCCTTCTGCATCGGTCATTGGGCATTCTGCATTGGGCATTGGGCATTGATTGACAGACCGACCCCTCGTGTAACTCGTTTGATCCGTGCGCGCGACCTCCGCGCGTTTCGTGAGGCGGCGATCAGCCTGGCCTGTGACGGCTCGCCGCTCGAGGCGCGCGACCGTCTCGTCGTCGTCCCGACCCGCGCCGCAGCGTCTCATCTCCTCGACGGCATCGAGGCGCGGGCGTTTGCCCATTCGCGCGCGGTCATCGTTCCCGATCTGGTCACGCCACGGGAGCTGACCGAGCGGCTAGCCGAACGCCTCGATACGCCACGGCGAATGCTGACCGGGGCCGAGCGCGAAGCGCTGCTCGGATCCGCGTGCCGCGCCACGCGTGCCGCCGGCCACGAGCCGCCGTTCGAGATCCGTCCTGGCCTGATTGCCGAGATTCTGCGCTTCTACGACGAGCTGCGTCTGCGCCGGAACACGCGTGGACGACTTCGAGCGTCGCGCGTTGTATCTGCTCGAGCCGGGCGCTTCGACCGATCGCGGCGCCGAGCGCCTGGTGAGCCAGACGCGGTTTCTGGCCGCCGCGTTTCGCGAATTCGAGCGGCGCATCGCCGAGCATGGCGACGACGAGCACGCCCGCCGCGAGCGGCTCGCGACCACGCCGGCGTCACGGCCCTACCGGCACATCGTGCTGACGGTCACCGACGGCGCATTCGATCCCTACGGGCTGCTGCCCGGCCGACTGGGATCTGCTGACCCGCGTGCCGCACCTCGAGCGTCTCGATGCGATCGTCACCGACACCATGCTGGCCGGCGCGCTCCACGAGCGCATGCATCAGGTGCTGCCCGGCATCGAGGAAGTGCCGTTCGATGCGCGGTGAGCCGCCGCGCGCGCCGGTGCTGCTGACGTCCGGGGACGAACACGATCCAGCGCGCGCGCGATCGCGAAGAGGAGGTAGCGAGCTTCGCGCGCCGCGTCAAGGCCGCGGTCGCGCAGCGGTGAGCTCAGCGTCGCCCAGCCGCGCCGCGTTCATCGTCCGGCGGCCGCTGCCGTACGTCTACGTGGCGCGCGAGGTGATGCGCTCGGCGGGCATCGCGTGCCAGATGTTCGACGCGCTGCCGCTGGCGGCCGAGCCGTACGCGGCGGCGTTGGATCTGGTGTTGTCGTGCGTCAGCGCCAACTTCGCGCGCGGTCCGGCGATCGCGCTGCTGCGGTCGCCGCATTTCGAGTTCGGGCCAGCCGCTGACGAGGCCGTCCGGCTGAAGCCGGACACTACGACGCGTCGAGCGATGTTCCGGCGCTCGATCGTGCGCTGGCCGAGGCCGGATATCTCGGCGACGCGGAATCCCTCGATCGTCTGCTCGAGTCGTGGCGCCCGGCTTCGCCAAGCTACGGTGAGACAGGCGGGCCGGTGCGCGGTCGCATGGAGCGGGCGCTGCGCGCCGGCGAAGTCCTGCGGCGATTCGTGCGCGAGCTCGACGCCGCTTCGATCGCCGGCACCGGTGGCCGAGCATCTTGCGTGTCTGCTGACTTTCCTGACGAGCGCATGGCGGGAGAGAACAGGACCGGTCCTCGTGTCGATGAAGGTCGGGCGCGGCGCGCGCGGGGCGCGATCCTCGGCACGCTCGTCGCGCTGCGCGACGGATGGGCGCGGTTCGACAACACGCCCGTGGACAGCGACGTCGTCGCCGCGCTGATCCGCCGCTGGATCGAGGTGCAGACGTTCGCGCCGCGGGCCGGCGACTCCGGCGTTCACCTGGTGGACGCGTGGAGCGCGCGATTCGGCGACTTCGACGAGGCGCATCTGGCCGGTCTCGTGGACGGCGAGTGGCCCGAGCCGGCGCGCCGCAACATCTTCTATTCCTCGTCCATCCTGCGCGAGCTCGGCTGGCCGGCCGAGTCCGATCGTCTGGCGGGTGAGCGGGCGCTGTTTGCCGATCTGCTGCGGCTGCCGGCGTCGCGACTCACGGTGTCCGTCTTCACGCTCGAAGCCGATGCGCTGGTGAGCCCCTCGTCGCTCGATCGACGAGCTCGATCACGCCGGGCTTCGAGACCGCGCGGACGCCGATCGTCGCCGGTGCGCATCTTCGAGTACGAGGCGCTGTGCTGTCGAGCCGGCTCGATGCGTCGTCGCTCCGTACGGCCGAGGCCCGCGAATGGGCCGAGCGGCGCTGGCAGCGTCTGGCCGCCGACGCGCGACGCGCGAAGGCGACGGGATGGACCGGGGCGCATCGCGCGCCGGCGTATTCGCTGAGCGCGCTCGAGCGCTATCAGGACTGTCCGTTCAAGTTCTTCGCCGCCGACGTGCTTCGGCTCGAGGAAGTGCCGGAAGACGAGTCCACGCTCTCGCCGCGCGCGCGCGGCCGGTTCATTCACGAGGTGTTTCAGCGCTTCTTCGAGGCCTGGGACGCGCGCGGCGCCGGGGCGATCACCACTGATTCGCTCGACGAGGCCCGCGCGCTGATGGCCGACATCGCCGAGCCGCTGCTGGCCCGGCTGCCCGACGCCGACGCGGCGCTCGAACGGGCGCGCCTGTTCGGATCCGCGATTTCCACCGGCAGCGTCGACGTCGTCTTCGAGCGCGAAGTCTCGAGCGACGCCCGCGTCCTCGTCGCGCCGGCTCGAGCATCGCTTCGAAGGTGAGTTCGCGCTCGGATGCGCCGGATGGACGGCGCGTGCCGCTCGAAGGGTGTCGCCGATCGCATCGACCTGCTCGACGGCAACCGGCTGCGGGTCATCGACTACAAGACCGGCTCGGCCCCGAACCGTCGAGCGCGCGCTGCAGGTGCCGATCTACGCGCTGAGCGCGCAGGAGCGCGAGGCGTCGAGCGACGGCCAGGCAGTGGACGATCGATGAGGCCGCCTACATCGCGTTCTCGGGAAAGACGCTCGTATGTTCCGGTGATCAAACCCGGCGGCGACGGCTGACGAGGTGCTGGACGCCGCGCGCGAGCGGCTCTTTGCCGCCGTCGACGGGATCGAGCGCGGCGAGTTTCCGGCTCGCCCGCACGATCCGATCATCTGCACGTGGTGCGCGTTCGTGACCGTCTGCCGCAAGGACTACGTGGACCATGACTAACTTCCGGCTGCCGTTCGACGAAGACCCGCCTTCGCCGTCGGCGCCGGCGGGGCAGGCGCCGGTACCGGCGACCGTCGAGTCCCGGATCGACGCGCGCGATCGCGCCGGGCGCGAACGGGCCGTCGATCCGCGCTTCAACGTCGCGCTCGAGGCCTCGGCCGGCACCGGCAAGACCCGGATCCTCGTCAACCGCTACGTCAACCTGCTGAAGGCCGGCGTCGATCCCGGCGAGATCCTCGCGCTGACGTTCACCCGCAAGGCGGCCGCCGAGATGCGCGAGCGGATTGTCGCGACGCTGCGCGACGCCGCCGCGCGCGGCGAGTTTCCGCGCGAACGCTGGCGTCAGCTGCGCGACCGCACGGCCGACGTCACCATCAGCACGATCGACGCCTTCTGTCTGTCGCTGCTTCGCGAGTTTCCGCTCGAGGCCGACCTCGATCCCGGCTTCTCGATGGCCGACGAAACCGAAGTGCCGCGCCTCGTCAGCGAGTCGCTCGATCGCGCGCTGCGCATCTGCCGCAGCCTCGCCACGCGACGACGAGCACGTCGCGCTCGTCTTCGCGCAGCTGGGCGACCGGCGGGCGCGCGCCGGGCTTGCCGCGCTCCTCGATCGGCGCATCGCGGCGCCGGCGGTCCTGTCGCGGTTTCTGTCCGCAGGTCCGCGCGATCTGACGCTGCGCACGGCCGCGCGTCGGGGCGCCGCCGCGTTGATGGACGTCTTCGCCGGCATGCGCGGCGGGCTGGATCGCTTTCTCGAGACCGGTCCGCTCGAGCCGCCGTTTCTGATCCTGCGCCGGCAGCTCGCGCGCGCTGGAGACACGCCTCCGGAGCGACGAGCCGCCGATCCGCGGACAGCCGCCCTGGTGCGAGCGCGTCGGCGCCCACGTGCACGCGGCGTTCAGCCGCGCCCGCGAGCACTTCCTCACGCAGGACGGTCAGCCGCGCACCAGATGCTGCTCTACAAGAAAGAGGACTTCGCATCGGCGACCGACTGGCAGGTGCATCGCGATCTCGTCTTCACGCACGCGCCGGCGATCGTCGACGCCTACGCCGCGTATCGCCGCGATCTCAACGTGCTCGTCTCGCGCGGCGTGTGGCGGATGTTCAAGGTCGCCGAGGCCGAGTACCGCCGCACGCTCGATGCCCACGCCGTGCTCGACTTTCCCGATCTGCTGCTGCACGCGCGCGAGTCTGCTCGGTCAGATGGAGGAGTTCGCGCAGAGCCGCTATCGCCTCGAGTCGCGCTACCACCACGTGCTCGTCGACGAGTTCCAGGACACCAGCCGCGCGCAGTGGGATCTCGTCGCGCTCCTGACGCAGTCGTGGGGCGAGGGCGCCGGCCTCGCGCGATTCCGGACCGCTTCACCCGACCGTCTTCATCGTCGGCGACCGCAAGCAGTCGATCTACGCCTTCCGCGACGCCGACGTCGTCGATGCTGCGCGAGGCGGCGCGGCACCTCGAGGGCTTGCGCTCCGACGGCGACGTCCGGCGATCGATCTCGCGCAGCTTCCGGGCGGTGCCGCCGCTGCTCGCGTTCGTCAACGACCTGTGTCAGGACATCGAGAAGGCGCCGGCGCGGCCCGGATGCGTTTCAGTACGAAGAAGAGGATCGGTTTCCGATTGATGATGACGTCCGGCTGAAGCCGGACACGACGTACGATGCGGACGCCGACGTCCGGAGCGCTCGCGATTCTGACCGGCGACACGCCGGAAGCGTGTGCCGAGACGACGGCGGCCGAGATCGCGCGACTGATTGCCGAGGGCGCGCTCGTTCGCGATCGCACGACCGGCGTGCGTCGGCCGATCCGTCCGGGAGACATCGCCATCCTCTTCCGCACCCGCGAGAGCCACCGCGAGTTCGAGGAGGCGCTCGAGCGCTACGGTCTGCCGTCCTACGTCTACAAGGGCCTCGGATTCTTCGACGCCGACGAGATCAAGGACGTGCTCTCGCTGCTGTGGTATCTGGCCGACCCGCTTTCGAATCTGCGCGCCGCGGCGTGGCTGCGATCGCGATTCGTGCGGCATCTCGGACGAGGGACTGCGCCGGATGGCGCCGTCACTGGCGGAGGCGCTGCGCTCGACCGCAGCCGCCGGCCGTCCTCGCACAGCTCGATGCCGATGATGCCGACGCGCTGTCGGCGGCGCGCGCCTCGTCGCAGCGCTGGCGCGCGCTGGTCGATCGCATGCCGCCCGCCGAACTGCTCGATCGTGTGCTCGGAGGAATCGGCCTACCTGGTCGAGATCGGCGGCCCTCGCTTCGCTGCAGGCGCGCGAGAACCTGAAGAAGATTCGCGCGATCATCCGCCGCATCCAGAACCGCGGCTACGCCACGCTCGATCGCATCGCCTCGCACCTCGATCGCCTCGCCGTGGGCGACGATGCGAATGCGGCGATCGACGCGTCGGACGCGGTGAGCCTGATGACCGTGCACGCGGCGAAGGGGCTCGAGTTTCCGGTCGTCTTCGTCGTGAACCTGGCGCGCGGCACAGCCAATCGCCGCGCGCCGATTCGCATCGCGACGCTCGGCGCGACGAGGACGGCGTCGGTGGCGGTCGGCGACTTCCAGTCCAGCGGCGACGAGGATCAGGCCGCCAAGGAGCGCGAGGAGACGAAGCGGCTGCTCTACGTCGCCGTGACCCGCGCCCGCGATCGGCTCTATCTCGGCACCGTGCTGAAGGACGGCGATCATGCAGCCGGGCCGCGGCAGCCTGGCCGAAGTGCTGCCGGCGTCGCTCCTGGCCCGCTTCGCCGAAGCCGGCGACGGCCGACGTCGGCGATGCCGTCGGAAATGGCAGGCCGTCGTCTGGTGGGCGCGCACGTCCTGCGCGTCTGCGCGTCGCGCGCGGCTCCGGCGGCACGACGACGATCGCGCGCACCGCGTCGACCGCCGTGGTGTCGATGGAGAGCGACTTCGCGCGCTCGACGATAGCGTTGCGCCGCGACAGACTGTGGCGTCAGCGACCGTGGAGGCGGGCCGCCGATGAGCGGGTATCCGAGCGACGTCGACGCGACTCGCCGCACGACGGCGAGGAATCGGATCGGCTCGTTGGTTCGCTCGTGCATCGGCTGCTGCAGCGCGAGGGTCTCGCGGCTTCGATGTCAGCGATGAATGGATCGCCGAGCGGCTCGCGTCGCTCGTCCGCGTCGAGGAGTCGATCGCGATTGCCGATCGCGAGGCGCTGTCATCCGCCGCGCCGCCGCGGCCTACCGCGCGTTCTCGATCGCATCAGGATCTTCGCGCGCTATATCAGTCCGGTACGGCCTTCCACGAGGTCCCGTTCTCGCTCTCGCGTCGGACGGCCGGATCGTGCGTGGGACCATCGACTGTCTGGTGCGCGAGACCGACGGCGATATCGCCGGTCCTGGAGTTCAAGACCGGCCGACGCCGCCCCGAACACGAGGCGCAGGCCGAGCTGTATCAGCAGGCCGCGGCGTCGCTCTTTCCGGGAAGCCGTGTCGTTACACAACTTCTCTACGCCGCGGACGCGGACGGCTCCTGAACACGCGATCGCGCGTTTTCAGGCCGAATACGGCACGAAAACTGCAGCCCAGGGGCGGCGTTTCCGTCACAAACCGGCCCAGCTGCACATCACGGCATCACTTTCTGCATTGCGCCTGCCGGATTCAGCCCATAGAATCAAGTTTTGGGAGAGACGATTGACGACGAAAGAGGAGACACGCGTGGCGCTGACCTGTCCCAGCTGTGGGAACGACCAGAACTTTCTCGTGAAGACGCTCCAGATGCACATCGTCCACGTCGAGGACTCGCGGGTCGAGGTCTCCGAAGAGGGCCGTCCCTACGTGCAGGAACTGCTGTGCGACGAATGCGAGACGGCGCTGAACCTCGATGAAGTCGATGAAGCCGTGCGGAAGGAACTGCTGCTGACGCTCGGTGCCCGCTGAGGCAGGCGCCGGCCTGCCCTGAGCTCCGTCGACGGGCTACCCATCCTCCTCGTCCTCGTCATACTCCTCGAAGTAGTCACACTCCGGGCAGAGCCACTCAAACGATTTCGTGGTTTTGGTCTGTGAAAAGCCGGGAACGCGATCGGTGATCTCGCGTTCCCGCAGCTGCATCATCTCGCCACAGAGCGGGCACTCCTTCGTCACCATTGACATCTCCTAGGGCGATCCCTATCGTACCCTCACGGTCATGCGGCGGGGCACATTCCGTCCACACGGCGGTGATTCGGTCGCGATCATCGCGGGCGAAGACCGTCACGATGCGAGCTGCTTTGCCGACGAAGTCGCCATCGACTTTCCGTCGGTGGATCTGGCGCTCGCGCGCATTCGCCGCGCGTTCCTCGCCGACGAGCGTCCGTCGCAGTTGCGCGCGACCGTTCGTCTCTCCGGTCACGAGGCGCGCACCGGCGCGACCGTGCCGCTCGACGTGCCCGTGCACTGCACGTGCCGGCACTGCGGCGGACGCGGTGAGTCATGGACCGAGCCTGCGTCGCAGTGCGACGGCACCGGCGCCGAGCTGCTGCATCAGCCGCTGCACGTGACGATCCCCGCCGGCGTCAATCGACGGTGCTCGATTCCAGTTCTCGGTGACCCCCCGCCAGAACCTCACCACCCGCATCGAGCTTCACGTTCTCGTCGGCAGTCCGGCTGAAGCCGGACACTACGAAACTGAGTGGAACGGCACGTCAGGCTCCTGGGGATCCTCGCCGGCCTCTGGGGAGCGCTGGCCATGCTCGTCGGTGTCTCGATGCTGCTGCTGTCGGCCGGTGCGCTGGCGGAGCTCCTCGAGTCGGTCGGAACGGCCGTCGAGTTTGCCGCCGGCCTGACGGCGGCCGCGCTGGCCCTGATCGGCGTCTTCAGCCTGCTCTACGGCGGTGCTCACGCATGGGCGTCAGTGCTGCTGCGCCGGCGCACGCCGTTCGGGCGGGTGCTCATGCTGGCGCTGGCGCTCGTGGACCTGGTCGTGCTGCCCTTCGGTACCGCGCTCGGCGTCTACGCGCTGTGGACGCTGCTCACCAACGAAGGGCGACGGCTGTTTGAAGTTCACCTGAACCCAATGAACTGAAGCCTCCGGAACCCTCGGACCTCCTGAACCCTCGGAACCAGTAAAATAATCAAGATATGGCCTCAGTAGACCGCGACGCCGTGCTCAACGCGCTTCGCGTCGTCGTCGATCCCGATCTCCGGAAAGACATCGTCTCGCTCGGCTTCGTGAAAGACCTGACGATTGCCGACGGGCGCGCCTCGTTCACCATCGAGCTGACGACGCCGGCGTGTCCGGTCGAAGGATCAGATGCGCGACCAGGCCGCCGCCGCCGTGCGCGCGCTGCCCGGCGTGTCGGACGTCAAGGTGCAGCTGACGGCCAAGGTGCGCTCAGCGACATTTCCTGAAGCCGGTCGTCCACCGCTCGCCGGCGTGAAGAACGTCATCGCGGTCGGTGCGGGCAAGGGCGGCGTCGGCAAGACGACCGTGTCGGTGAATCTGGCGCTGGCGCTGGCGCGCTGCGGCAGCCGTGTCGGCATTCTCGACGGCGACATCTACGGTCCCAACGTGCCGATCATGCTGGGTCTCACCAACACGCAGCTCGGCACCGACGGGCAAGCGCATCGTTCCCGGCGGAGAAGTACGGCGTCCAGGTCGTCTCGATCGGCTTCCTCACCAATGACGACGCGCCGATCATCTGGCGCGGGCCGATGCTGCATCAGGCCGTCCAGCAGTTCTTCCGCGAAGTGGCGTGGAAGGATCTCGACTACCTGATCATCGACATGCCGCCCGGCACCGGCGACGTGGCGCTCAGCCTGAGTCAGACCGTGCCGGTGGTCGGATCGGTCGTCGTCACGACGCCGCAGCAGGTGTCGCTGGCCGACAGCCGTCGCGCGGTGCGCATGTATCAGAAGCTCAATATCCCGACGCTCGGCATCGTCGAGAACATGAGCTATCACCGGTGCACCAACTGTCATCACGAGTCGGATCTGTTCGGTCACGGTGGCGGAGAGGCGATGGCGTCCGAGATGGATGTGCCGTTCCTCGGCCGGCTGCCGATCTATCAACCGATTCGCGAGGGCGGTGACACCGGCGTGCCGCTCGTCGTCTCTGAGCCCGCGTCAGATGCCGCGCGTGCGTTCCTGACCGTCGCAGAGCGCACCGCCGCGCAGATCTCGATCGCGGCGCACAAGTCCGCGGAGGCGAACAAGGGCAAGATCCCGCTTATCCCGGTGCGCTAGGATACAGGCCGGTCCAAGAGGACCGGCCCTACGATGCCATGACCTCCATCGATCTTCCCTATCACGAAGCGCACGCTGGCCAACGGTCTCGACGTGATCGTCCATGAGGACCATCACGTGCCGATCGTGGCGGTGAACATCTGGTATCACGTCGGCTCCAAGAACGAGCGGCCCGGCCGCACCGGGTTTGCGCATCTGTTCGAGCACCTGATGTTCGAAGGGTCCGAGCATCACAACACCGGGCTACTTCCCGCCGCTGCAGCAGGCTGGCGCGCTGCTCAACGGATCGACCAACACCGACCGGACCAACTACTGGGAAGTGGTGCCGACCAGTGCCATCGATCGCGCGCTGTGGATGGAATCGGATCGCATGGGCTATCTGCTGCCCGCGGTGACTCGCGAGCGGTTCGAGACGCAGCGCGACGTGGTGCTGAACGAACGGCGACAGAACTACGAGAACCGGCCCGTACGGCATGGCGCATCATGGCGCTCACGTCGGCGCTCTATCCGCCGGATCATCCGTACAGCTGGATGACGATCGGCTCCGCCGACGACATTCGCGCGATGCAGCTCGAGGACGTGCAGGCGTTCTTCCGCACCTACTACCATCCGTCGAATGCGTCGCTGGTGCTGGCCGGTGACATCGACACGGCGCGTGCGTTCGACCTCGCCGAGCAGTACTTTGGCGACCTGCCGCCTGGCACGCCGTCCACTGCCCGTGATCGCCGGCGCATCGCTGGCCCGCGAGCACCGGCTCGTGCTCGAGGATCGCGTCGAGCTGCCGCGCATCTACATCGCGTGGCTGTCGCCGGCGATGTTCGCGGCCGACGACGCCGAGCTGGACCTGGTGGCCGACCTGCTGGCCAACGGCAAGACGTCGCGGCTCTATCGCACGCTGGTCTACGAGCGGCGCATCGCGCTCGACGTCTCCGCGCATCAGCACTCGCGCGAGCTGGGGAGCTTCTTTCTCCTCGCGGCAACCGCCGCGCCCGGTCAATCGCTGGCGGAGATCCACGGCGAGATCGACGCCGAGCTCGAGCGAGTGTCGGCGATGGGACCCACCGACAGCGAAATGGAGCGCGCGCTTGCCCAGGCAGAGGCGCAGTTCATGTATCGCCTGCAGACCGTTGGCGGATTCGGCGGCAAGTCCGATCAGCTGAACGCCTACAACGTGCTGTGCGGCAACCCTGGTTTCTTCACCGCGGACCTCGATCGCTATCGTCGCGCGACGCACGAGAGCGTCCGCGTCGCCTCCGCGCCGGTACCTGCGTCGCGATGCGCGCGTCGTGCTGAGCGTGATTCCTCGTGGCCAGCCGGCGCTGGCGCTGGCCGGCTCCGATCCCGTGTCCGTATCGTGACCGTCGATCGATCAGATCCCGGCTTCCCGGACGTCGGACCCGACCCGGCGTTTTCATTTCCCGAGATCGCGCGGCACACGCCTGCCCAACGGGCTCGAGGTGCGGACCGTCGAGCACGCGAGCGTCCCGGTCATCACGATGCGTGCTGCAGGTGGAAGGCGGCTCCGGCGCCGATGCCGTCCGACAAGGAAGGCCTGGCCGCGATCGTCGCCGACATGGTGGACGAAGGCACGGGCGCGCTCAGCGCCATCGACGTGTCCGATGCCCTGGCGCGCATCGGCGCCGACTACGACGTGGACGTCAGCCCCGACGTGACGTCGTTCTCGCTGACGACGCTGGCGCGGTTCGCCGCGCGCGGCGCGTCGCTGCTCGCCGACATGACGACGAAGCCGAGCCTGCGCGAGACAGACTTCACGCGCGTCCGGCAGATGCGGCTCGATCGCCTCAAGCAGCTCAAGGATCTGCCCGCCCGCGGTCGCCGAGCGCGCATTCCTGCGGCTGGTGTACGCGCAGCATCCGTACGGGCACCTGCCGATCGGCAGCGACGCCGCACTGCGACGCCTCTCACTGGACGATGTGTCCGGCTTGCACGCGGCGATGTTCCGTCCCTCACGCGCGACGCTGGTCATGACCGGCGCGCTCTCGCACGACGGAGATGATCCGAGCTGGCGAACGACGCGTTCGGCGAGTGGACCGACGATGGCGCGTCGACGCAGCGCCGGTGCAGCGCGCGTCGGCGATCGAACCGTCCGAGGTGGCGCCGCCCCGTCTGGCGATTGTGCCGCGTGAGGCCGCGGCGCAGTCGGAGCTGCGCATCGGCCATCTGTCGGCGCGACGCAACACACCCGACTACCCGGCGCTGCTCGTCATGAACGCACTGCTCGGCGGTCAGTTCGTCAGTCGCATCAACCTGAAGCTGCGCGAAGAGAAGGCCTACACCTACGGTGCGCGAACCGGCTTCGACTGGCGGCGCGGGCTGTCGCCGTTCGTGCTGCAGGCGAGCGTGCACACCGCGTCGACCGCGGACGCGATCGCGGATGCGATTGCCGAGATCGACGGGCTGCGCGACTCGCGTCCGCCGACGCACGACGAGCTGGTGCTGGCGAAGGCGTCGCTGACGCGCGGCTATCCGCGCAACTTCGAGACGGCGCAGCAGGTGGCGCGCTCGGTCGCACAGCTCGCGCTCTACGACCTGCCCGACACCTATTTCGCTGAGTTCGTCCCGAAAGTGAACGCCATCGGTGAGGACGACGTCACGCGTGCGGCGGCGCGATATCTCACGCCAGCGAAGCTGAGCACGCTGATCGTCGGCGACCACTCTGCCATTGCAGACTCGCTGAGCGACGCTCGGGCTCGGCACGCCGAGCGTGCTCCCGCCCGAGCTCTGATCTCGTCAGTGTCCGGCTTTAGCCGGACTCGCACCGGTCCGCCTGAAGGCGGACACGACGATCGGACCGTGCTACGCTAGCCGGGTTCCGCCGGATTTTTCCCCGTGACTACCGACGATCTCGCGACGAACGTCGATTCCGAGGGCGCCGTCAACCGCATCACCAGCGTCGCTGTCGTGATCGGCGCGCTCGCGGCCATCGTTGCCGGCGCGACCATCTGGCTGCTCCTCACCGATCCCGTCACGGTGCTCAACGCCGTCGATGAAGGTCAGGTGTCGCCGCTCGTCCGTCAGCTGGCCGACATCATCTACGACGCACTGTCGGGACTGCTCGACTATCTCTAGGACGCCTCAGAGCTGGGCTAGTCTGAAGGCATCAGTCTCCAAAAGATCGAGTTCCGTCACAGCTCAAATCGTGGCCATGGGTGGCGGCGGCTTCTCGATGGAGCCGGACAATCCCGCGCTCGATCACTTCGTGATCGATCTCGCGCGCCGCGCGAATCCGTCGGTGTGTTTTCTCGCCACAGCGTCGGGTGACGCCGAGTCGTACATCGACTCGTTCTACACCGCCTTCCGGAAGCTCCCCTGCCGAGCCGACGCACGTGCCGCTCTTCGCGCGCACGCCGGATCTGGAGCACATGCTGCTCGAGCAGGATGTGATCTACGTCGGCGGCGGCAATACCCGAGAGCATGCTCGCCGTCTGGCGCGAATGGGAGATTCCCGCGATCCTGCGTCGTGCGCTGCAGTCGGGAACCGTGTTGGCCGGTGTCAGCGCCGGCGCGATCTGCTGGTTCGAAGCCGGAGTCACCGATTCCTCAGGCAGCGGCCTGCATCCGCTCACAGGCCTCGGCTTTCTCGCCGGCGCCTGCTGTCCTCACTACGACGGCGAAGCCGAGCGCCGCCCGGCCCTGCATCGTCTGATTGAGCGGGGCACGATCACCAGCGCACTCGCGCTCGACGACGGCGCTGCCGCGCACTTCGTCGACGGCAAGCTGGCCAATGTCGTCAGCTCTCGCCCTCAGGCGCGTGCGTATCGAGTGGAACCTGCGAATGGTCGGGCCGTGGAGACGGTGCTGAATCCCGATTGAGGCGTGCGGGAACTTACAAATTCGCGCGCAGGAATTTCGTCAGCAGGTAGCCGTCGAGGAATTTGAACGGCGCCGTTCCGCTGCTGTAGTGCCCGCACGGGAGCACCGAGACCTGGTGCGGCAGACCGCGGCTCGCGAACTCGTCAACGAGCTGTCTGGAGAGGTCGACAGGGAACGTCAGGTCGTACTTCGCATACACCAGCAGTGTTCGCTTGTCGCGCACGCGATCGAGATAAACAAACGGGCTGATCGGCCGCCACAGCCGGCGCAGTTGCTCGAGCTCGATGTGACCGTTCAGTCCTTCGCGAACGTGACGCGTCGAGAGCCCGTGCCAGACGACGTCGGCAAACCACGGTGACACGTGGTTGAGCGCCTGCACGCGGATCTTCGGTTCGTGCGCCGACGTCAGCAGCGACAGGCAGGAGCCGAGACTCGTGCCGAGAATCCCGATTCGTTCGAAGCCCTGATCGGATAGCCACTGAATGGCGCGCCGCGCGTCGAGCACGGCCTGTCGACACACCTGCACTGTCCGCGCGATGTTCGAGCTGACGATGTAGTCGGCACGCGTGAGCTCGGGTGGCATGCGAGCGTCGTGGTAGGGCAGGCTCAGACGAAGCGCGGAGATGCCGAACCTGGCCAGCAGCTTCGACAGGCCGATGTGTCCGCCCGCATCGGAGTTCCATTGCGGCAGCACCAGCACGGCGCGTCCACGTCCGCGAGTGATGCCGAGCGGCGGCTCGTCCTTCGCTGGAAACCATCGCGCGACGACGAGGTTGTTCTCGGGATGCGGTGTGACGTGGGCGCTCGGAAACCGCAGCGTCCCGGCTTCTCCGGACCCGTTTGGATCGGCGCCCGCGGCGATGAATTCGAAGTCCGATGTCGGCGGCGGCGTGAAGAAGGCCTGACTGTCGAGCAAGACGTCTTCGACCCACTGCTCGAGCACCGCAGGCGCGTCGCCGTGATGTCCGTTCTGCGCGATCCAGTCGATGCCCCACTCGAAGGGCCGCACGACGCGATCCTTCGATATAGACGCCAGCCGGCGTTCCCAGGCGTGAAAGAGTGGAGCGAGCACTATGGGTGTTGGAGGGTGTTCTCGATGGCGCTCGCGACCGAGAGCACATCCAGTGTGTTCATGCCGACCAGCTGCGCGCCGGCGGGCAGGCCGTCGTTGGTGAGCCCGCACGGCATCGTGATCGCGGGGTGACCGGTGATGTTGAACGGCTGCGTCAATCGTAGCGTGACGGCGCGCACCGGTTCCTCGGATGTGCCGACGGACACTGTCGTCGCCCCAAGCTTGACGGCCGGTACTGGCAGCGTCGGAAGCAGCAGCCCGTCGCGGCCGTGCAGCGCCGCGTTGACCTCGCGCGTCAGGACGTCACGGCCGTGCATCGCGCGCACGTAGTCCTCGCCCAGGATGTAACGGCCCATCTCCAGGCGCAGCCGGACGTTCGGTGTGTACTCGTCCGGCCGGCTCTCGAGCGTCTTCGCGTGACAGGCCGCCGCCTCGGGCAGCGCGATGTGCAAGTAGATCGTCGGCGCGTCGGCAGCATGCTGGATGGTGACGTCCTCCAGAATGACCCCCGCGGTCGCCAGCCGGTCGCAGGCTTCCTGGAATCGCGCCGCCATTGCCGGATCGAGGACAGCGAAAAAATATCCCCGCGGAATGCCGAGGCGCAGGCCCTGCAGTTCTCGCGCCGTGATCGGCGCCGGGTTCGACACGCCGGCGAGCATCTGGTGGAGGATCGCCGCGTCCTCGACCGAGCGGCACAACGGTCCGATGTGATCGAGCGTACTGCTCAGCGGTACGACACCCTCGCTCGGGATCTCACCCAACGCGGGCTTGAGCCCGACGAGGCCGCAGGCTGCCGACGGGATGCGAATCGAGCCGCCCGTGTCGGAGCCGATCGAGGCGTAACACATGTCGGCCAGGATCGACGCCGCCGACCCGCCGGAGGATCCGCCCGGCGATCGGCTTGGATCGAGCGGATGGTGGACGGGCCCGTACGCCGATTCCTCGTTCGTCGTACCGAGCGCGAATTCGTGCAAGTTGGTCTTACCGACGAAGACCGCGCCCGCCGCGCGCAGCCGCGCCGCGACCACCGAGTCGTGCGCGGCGATGTGCCCGCGGCGGACTCGCGACGCGGCGCTGGTTGGCGTGCCGCGGAGATCGATCAAGTCCTTGAGCGAGATCGGCACACCGTGCATCGGACTGCGGTAGCGGCCGGCAGCCATCTCCTGATCGGCCGCCCGTGCCTGCGCGCGCGCGTCGTCGGCGAGCACAGTGATGAAGGCGTTGATCGACGGGTCGCGGTCGGCGATGTGGGCAAGACAACGTTCGGTCACGGCCTCTGAGCTGATTCTGCGCGCCTGCAGCGAGCGCGACAGCTCAGACAGGGTGCGCTCAGCGGACATGCTCGGGTGGCGTGTCGGGCAGCTCGCCGCTCAGATCCAGATTCCAGTCCGCAGCGCGCAGTGCCGTCGTCGATTTGGCCAGCCCTTCCAGCAACGGCCGAAGCGCCGGCAGCTCACGCCGTTCCGCATCGAGCAGCGCGTTCTGCAGCCATTCCTGGATGGTCATGTCTCCTAATAGCGTACCCTAATGTTGTGCGGCCCGCTGCGCGGCCGCGCACCTCCAATGCGGAAGACGAAGATCATCGCCACGCTCGGCCCGGCGTCGAGCTCCGACGCTACGATTCGCAAGCTGATCGACGCCGGTGTCGATGTCTTCCGTTTCAATTTTTCGCACGGCACGCATGAAGGGCATTCCGACACCATCTCGCGGGTGCGGCAGGCGGCCGAACAGAGCGGCCGCATCATCGCGCTGCTCCAGGACCTCAGTGGACCGAAGATTCGAACCGGCCGACTGCGCGGGCGTACACCACTGCAGTTGGCCAGCGGCGATCGACTGACGATTGCGGTCGGCGACTTCGAGGGCGAACCCGGTCGCGTCTCCACGACCTTCGATCTGCCGCGAGTGGTCCGGCCAGGCGACTGTCTCCTGCTCGACGATGGCCATCTTCAGCTGCGGGTCGAGCAGGTGAGCCCGTCAGAGCTGCACACCACCGTCGTTGACGGCGGGTCGCTCGGCGAGCACAAGGGCATCAACGTCCCGGGCGTGGAGTTTCCGGCCACCGGATTGACTGATAAGGACATCGCCGATTTGCAGCTCGGCGCGCATCTGGGCGTGGACTTCGTCGCGCTCAGTTTCGTCCAGAGCGCGGCTGTGCTGCGCCAGACGCGCGATCTGTTGCAGACGTCGAAGACGCCCGAGATCTCTCTCGTGGCAAAGCTCGAGCGCCCAGAGGCCATCACCCGCCTCGATGACATCCTGCACGCGAGCGACGCCGTGATGGTGGCGCGAGGCGATCTCGGGCTCGAGCTGCCGCTGGAGCGTGTGCCGCGCCTCCAAAAGGAAATCACGCGATCGGCACGGGCGCTCGAAGTGCCGGTCATCGTCGCGACGCAGGTGCTCGAGTCGATGCGAACCGAGCCGCGCCCGACGCGCGCCGAGGTCAGCGATGCGGCCAACGCGGTGGAGGATGGTGTGGATGCGATCATGCTGGCCGGCGAGACGGCTGCCGGTGCCTATCCGGTGAAGGCCGTGCAAACGCTGGACGTCATCATTCGCGAAGCCGAGTCGATACCGTCGCTGCGGAATCAGGGCGAGCAGGCGCGGCTGGTCAGCGGACATGCGCACGCGGTGTGCGAAGCGGCCGTCACGTTGGCCGAGCGCGCCGAGGCGGCGGCGATCGTGGCGGTCACGCGCGGCGGCACGACCGCGCGCGTGCTCTCGGCGCTGCGGCCGCGTGCTGCGATCTATGCCGCAACGGATCGGCCCGAAATTGCCCGGCGGCTGGCGCTGTCGTGGGGCGTCGCCCCCGTATTGACCGATCTGAGCGATGACGTGAACGTGACGGCGAGCCAGATCGGCCGCGAGCTCGTGACCCGTGGTGCCATCGAACCTGGTTCGGTGATCGTCCTGGTGAGCGTGTCCGACGAACTGACCGCCGGGCCCTCGAATTTCCTCAAAGTCTTGCGGGTCTGAATCTGCTTCAACTCCCAACTCCCAATTACCAACCACGTACCACCAACGAATGAAGGAGTTCACCCACAGCCTGACCATCGACGCCCCGCCAGCGGTGGTGCTCGACGCGTTCTTCAATCACGACGCCCTCTCGTCGTGGTGGCGCGTCACGCGCTCGCTGTGCGTGCCGCGTCCGCTCGGTGTGTACGCCGTCGAATGGGATGCTACCGAGTGGCGCGACGACGTGCTGGGCCGGCTGGGTGGGGCGTTCAAGGGGACGGTGATCGAATTCAAGCCAGGCCGGGAGTTCTTCATCGCCGATGCCTACTGGCTGCCTCCCGATGGTGAGCCGATCGGTCCGATGGCTTTCGAGGCGACGTGCAGCCTGGTGTCGGGCCGCACGGTCCTGCATATCCGCCAGTCAGGTTTCGAGAGCAGCGATCGCTGGTCGCGATACTACGACGTGATCGCGACCGGCCTGATGGTGGCGCTCGAAGAGCTCAAACGGCACGTCGAACAGCAGTGGAACGAGTAGAGAATAGTTCCCGCATGCATCCCCAACCGCTCGCGTATCGTGATCAGGAATTTCTCGAATCAGAGGAAGCACGCCCGCTGAGGATTCTTGCCGAGTACCTGGAGCCGCTGCGCCGCTTCAAGGCGCAGAACATCCAGGACACCGTCGTCTTCTTCGGCTCGGCGCGCATTCACAGCCGCGAGCACGCCGAGCAGGCGCTGGCCTCGCTCGAACGTCGCTTCGGGTCGCGCGGCGAGACGGTCAACGAGCACCTGACGCGGGGCCGCAAGGCGGTCGAGTGGTCGCGCTACTACGAGGATGCCCGTGTGCTGGCGCGGATGCTGACGGAATGGTCGGGGACACTCGACTTCCCGCATCACCGCTTCGTTGTCACGTCAGGCGGTGGTCCGGGGATCATGGAAGCGGCGAATCGCGGCGCCCATGAAGCTGGCGGCAAGACGATCGGTCTGAACATCCGCCTGCCGTTCGAGCAGGGCGCCAACCGGTTCATCACCGATGGCCTGCACTTCGAGTTTCACTACTTCTTCATGCGCAAGTTCTGGTTTGCGTATCTGGCCAAGGCGCTGGTGATCTTCCCGGGCGGGTTCGGCACGCTCGACGAGATGTTCGAGATCCTGACGCTGATGCAGACCGAGAAACTCGAGAAACAGATCCAGGTCATCTTGTACGGCTCGAAGTACTGGGACCCGATTCTGAACCTCGAGCCGATGGCCGAGTGGGGCGCGATCAGCCCGGGCGACATCCACCTGATCCAGCGTGCCGACACGCCCGAGCGCGCGTTCGAACTGCTCCAGACGCACCTCACCGAGCATCACCTGGTGCCGCCGACCCTGCAGGAGATGAAATCGCCGGGGATTGCGAAGACCGCGATCGTGACCCCGGCGTTACGAGTTACATCAGGAAACGCTCGCGTAACGTCCTGAACGCTTCCTCATCCGCCCGCCAGCTCGCGGCGATCTCGGTCGCCGGCACGTCTGCTTCGATCTGTTTTCTCAACTCGTCCGAGCCGGCCAGGATGTCGATGGGCATCTTGTCGTGCTCGTACTCGTACGGCGGCTGACGCCACGCGAACTGTGACGGGCTCGTTCGCCGGAACATCCTCGTCAGCGCGACGCCGACCAGCACGGGCTTGAACAGATGCCGCGCCGTCACGTGGATCTGGCAGCCGCCGCAGGTCTGCTTCGCGTGCTTCTGGAAGGTCGGTTCGAACACCGCGGGCCGGAAATAGACGCCGGTGAGCGCAAGCGCGTTCATGTCGCGCGCGAAGCGTTCGGCCTCAATCCACGGCGCGCCGACCAGCTCGAAGGGACGCGTCGTGCCGCGTCCCTCTGAGAGCATCATGCCCTCGAACAGCACCGTGCCCGGATAGACGATGGCCGTGTCCAGCGTGGGCATGTTGGGCGAGGGCATCACCCACGGCAGGCCGGTCTGATCGGCGTACATGGCGCGCCGCCAGCCTTCCATGGCGACCACTTCGAGCTGTGCGCCGATTGAGAAGACCTCGTTGAAGAGCCGGGCCAGCTCCCCGATCGTCATCCCGTGGCGCATGGGAATCGGGAACTGACCCACGAACGACTCGAAACCGGGAATCAGACATGCGCCTTCGACGTCCACGCCGCCGATCGGGTTGGGCCGGTCGCAGACGATCACCGGAATGCGATGGCGTGCGCAGGCGCGCAGGCAGTTGGCCATCGTGTAGATGTAGGTGTAGATGCGGGCGCCCACATCCTGCAGGTCGATGACCAGCACGTCGATGCTGCCCAGCATGTCGGCCGTCGGCTCGCGCGTCTCGCTGTAAAGGGAATAGATCGGCACGCGCCGCCCGGGGTCGTCGACGTGCGGCGTTTCGATCATGTTGTCCTGCACGTCCGACCTGAACCCATGCTGCGGTCCGAAGATCGCCGCCAGCGTCAGGTCGCTCGCGGCGGCCAGCCGATCGACGATGTGCGCGAAGCCGCGATCGAGCGAGGCATGGTTGCACACGATGCCGACCCGCTTACCCGCGAGGCGTCCGGAGGCGAGAAGCACATTGGAACCGAGTCGTACAGGCATGTCCGCATTATCGGCACTGGCCGCCCGGTACTTTCAACGTACTTTTTCCAGTTTTCCACTTCTTCCACTTTTCCTTTTTGTGTTGTAACGTTCGAAGGTTCTATCTCTTTTGGAGAATCACACATGTTGAAGGCCACTGCCGGGATCATGCTCCCGACGACGATCACGGGCTCGCTGCCGCGACCGAGTTGGTATACGGAGAACCTGGGAACGCGGTCGTTTCTGGACGCGATGGTGACGTCGCGGTTCCGCGAGCAGTATGTGGACGCGTTGTCGGTGTATCTGCGCGAGCAGGAAGTGGCGGGCCTGGACATCGTGACGGACGGCGACTGCCGGTTCGACCAGGACATCGGCGGCCAGAGCTGGACGAGCTATCCGCCGCACCACATGGCGGGGTTCGAGACGACACACCCGACGCTGGCGGCGGTGGGCGCGGGCGGGATTGCGTTTCCGCGCGGCCACATCCTGCACGACTACCTGGAAGCGCGGGTGATGCCGAAGCTGGTCGGGCCCGGTCGGGCCGTGGCGAGATGCAGTATGCGGAGATGTTCAAGGCCGCGCAGCGGATGACGCAGAAGCCGGTGAAGTTCGGGACGGTGACGCCGGAGCTGGTGGCGTTCGCGGTGCAGGACGAGCACTACACGAGACCTGCCGGATCGCGGATCATGGCGCTGTCGGATGCGTTCAACGAAGAGTTGCACGATCTGGCGGATGCCGGCTGCGCGGTGATCCAGATGGAGGAGCCGCAGATCCACCTGCTGGCCGCCCGCAACTACGTGGACGCGGTCATCAATCCCGCGTTCATGCTGAAGGTGTTCAACAACACGGTGAAGGGGCTGCGGGCCAAGACCGAGGTGTGGTGCCACACCTGCTGGGGGAACCCGTCGCAGCAGCGGATGTTCGGGGCGGTGCAGAGCTACAAGCCGGCGCTGGAGCTGCTGAACCAGGTGGATGCCGACGTGATCACGTTCGAGATGAAGAGCTCGAACATGATGGATCTGAACGAGATTGGCGCGGCGATCACGCACATGAAGGTGTGCGTGGGGGCCATCGACCATCACACGCTGCAGGTGGAGGCGCCGACGGAAGTGGCGGATTTGATTCGCCAGGCGTTGACGGTGATCCCGGCGGAGCGGCTGGTCCTGTCATCCGACTGCGGCATGGGCCGCGAGGGGATGAGCCGGCGGCACGCGTTCTACAAGATGGTGTCGCTGGTCCAGGGCACCAACATCGTGCGGAAAGAGCTCGGCCTGCCGGTGGCGGAGAGCCTCGGCGCGGATCCGAAGTTCTCGCTGATCCGGAAGAAGGCGTAGAGCACGGGTAGCGACAGCGTAGAGCGGGTCTTGTTGTTGAGACCCGCCGGGGAGCGTGCGAATTGATCCGAGCCGCAATAGTCGGAATGGGGTGGTGGGGCCGCACCATCGTTGAATCCGTCCAGAACGACAGCGACGTGATTCGCTTTGTCGCGGGCGCGACGCGCACGGTGTCGCCCGACGTCACGGCGTTTGCCGAGGCGCAGACGCTGACCCTGGCGAAGGACTTCAACGGCGCTCCTCGCCGACAAGAACGTCGACGCCGTCGTCCTGGCGACGCCGCACAGCCAGCATACCGAGCAGGTGATTGCCGCCGCGCAGGCGGGAAAGCACGTCTTCTGCGAGAAGCCGTTCGCGTTGACGAAGAACGATGCCGACGCCGCGGTCGCGGCGACGACGAAGGCCGGCGTCACGCTCGGGCTCGGCTACAACCGCCGCTTCCATCCGGAGATGACGTCGCTCCGCGAGAAGATCCGATCGGGCGAGACTCGGCACCGTCCTGCACTTCGAAGCGACGATGACGTTTCCGAATGCGCTGTTTCTGAAGCCGGAAGCGTGGCGCGCGGATAAGGAAGAGACGCCGTGCGGCGGCCTGACGCCGATGGGCGTGCATGCGATCGACGGGATGATCGATCTCGGCGGCGAGATCGACCAGGTGTTCTGTCAGAGCTTCCGTCGCGTGGTGCAGGTGGACAGCGACGACACGACGTCGATGCTGTTCCGGATGAAGAACGGCGCCTCCGGGTATCTGGGGACGATCACCGCGACGGGGCCGGGCTTCAGCTTCCAGGTGTTCGGGTCGAAGGGCTCGCTGCGGCTCGAGGGCATGACGCACGTGGCGGGCGCCTCGTCCGAGGAGCGCCGCACGCGCCTGTTCAGCACGGCGAAGTGGCAGCCGATCAAGGGCCCGGCCGAGACCTGGGAGGCGGCGCGCCTCGACGTCACGCGCGCGTGTCTCGAAGCATTTGGCACGGCCGCCGCCGGCGGTCCACCATTCCTGATCCCGACCAGCGAGATGGTGCACGGTGCGGCCGTGACCGAGGCCGTTGTGAAATCCGCCGCCTCGGGGAAATCCGAGCGCGTCGCGTAACGCACATCCGACCATGAGGGTTTCATGAACATCGGATTCATCGGTCTTGGCCGTATGGGCTCGGGCATGGCGGGCCGGATCCTGAGCGCCGGGCACGATGTCGCGGTCTTCGACGCCATCACCTCACAGATGTCGCCGCTCGTCAGCGCCGGTGCGCGCTCCGCCTCGTCCGTCGCAGATGTGTGCACCGGGCGCGACATCATCGTCACGATGCTCGTCGAGGACGCGACGGTGCTCGATGTGGCATTCGGCAAATCTGGAATCTGCGATTCGTTGTCAACCGGGGCCATTCATCTCGTGATGGGCACGCATGGCGTCGCAACGGTTCGTGCGCTCGACGCGCGACACCAAGTCGCAGGTCAATACCTGGTGGCCGCACCGGTCCTGGGGCGCCCCGATCTCGCGGCGTCAGGGCAGCTCGGGATCGTTGCCGCTGGCGCCGAGGCCGCGATAGGTCGTGTGGAGCCGCTCTTGAACGTGATGGGCCGACGCACGTTTCTCGCCGGCAGCAAACCCGAATCAGCCACCGCAATCAAGCTCGCCAACAATGCCGTGCTCGGTTGCGCGATGGTGGCGATGGCCGAAGGCTTTGCCTTGGTGCGCAAGTACGGCGTTGTCCCGCAGGTTTTCCAGGACGTTATGACCGAAGGCCTGTTTTCGGCGCCGGCCTACAAGGTGTACGGACAAAAGATGGTCGATGAGAGCTTCGATCAGGTCGGCTCGCCGATTCACGTTGGTCTCAAAGACGCGAACCTGATCGCCGCGGCGGCCGAGATTGCCCGCGTGCCGATGCCAAGCCACAACGTGTATCGCGATCGTCTGCTCGGGGCCGTCGCGCACGGCGACGGCGACCGCGATCAGGCTGTTTTGGCTCGAGAACAGGCGCGCGCCAGCGGCCTCGTCTAGCCTCTTCCACGTCATCGGTGTTGCTCATCGATAGCCAGTTCGGATCGTGATTCCTCGAGCACGAGCTCACCAACAGAACTGTAATGGATGAGCGTTGCCTCTGATGTGGCGCGCCCGTGACCACTCGTGGGAACGGGCGTGCTCATCGTGCCCACGGCCGCGCGGAAGAGTTCGTTAACATTCTCATCGAACAAGTTTTTTCCAACGATCGAACGAGGTGTTGGAACGAAACGCCGTAGCCTCATCTACGGCATCATCTGGTCTTCGTTTTGCTCCAACGCAATGCCATGGCGCTGCTTGCTCGCATTCGATCTGGTCCCGCCGCGTATGCCCTCGCGTTGCTCATCGTTGGCTCACTCGCCGGGACTGTTGTCATTGCTCTCCACTCAGCAACCCCCTTCAATCTCCTCGGCCGCTTGCTCAACGAGACGAAGACTGCTGACTCAGCTGAATCCGCTACTCCAGCTGCCACTGCTCCTGCGCCTGCGGCAACGGCACGGGTGAACGAACATCTGTCGTCGCTCGTCGACAGCGGCAAACTCCCCGCTTTTAATCCGTTCACCTCGATCGAACCAGCGATGATGTTCGTGCTCAACGCCGGAGGTGGGGATGCATCGGTCTATGAAGAACCGGAGTCGTTGCTACCACCGCTGGGTGAGTTCGACGGCAATAGCGATGCCCCCGAATTCCAGCTCGCACGTGTGGCTGGGATCGGCGTGTACGGCGGTGGCGGAAATAGCATCGGTGGGTTCGGGGGCGGATTCGCGGGGGGCGGCTCCGGCATCACCGGTGGAGCGAGCGGGTCTGGCGTCTCAGGTCGACCGGGGTTCTCAGCGTCGAGATCCGAATCAGTACCAGCCGGGCCTGGCCTCACCATCGATAGGCCCGGTGGAGGTTCCAGCGGCAGCGGTTCGAGTGGCAACGGTTCGAACGGCAACGGTTCGAACGGCAACGGTTCGAACGGCAACGGTTCGAGCAACGGCTCCGGCAGTGGCGGCTCGAGCGACAACGGCTCCGCAAGCAATAGCGGCTCGCCCAACGGCCGATCCGGTGATCCAGGGGCGGGCAGCAGAGGCACCGGCGTTCCTGCCTCTCCAACCCTTCCCGCCATCAGCTTGGGACCAGGAAATGGCGCCGGTGCAGTCGGTAACCCGGTGTCAGTGCCCGAACCGTCGAGCCTACTGCTGACTGGGGCCGGCCTCATCGGGCTGGCGAGTGCAATGCGCCGTCGCACAGCGCGTTAGAGTGAGCGGCTTGCGCGGCTGAACGCCGTGGCTCTCTCCCCGGAGTCACGGCGTCATTGTGTACAGCGCTTAGTGATGTCGTTCGGATCCTCGTCACCTGACCGACTTTTCCCTTGTAATGCGTTCGAAAGCCCATCCGCAAGAACCAGCGCGTACGATATTCTTCTGACTGAGCGTTCATGCCACAGACAGTCGAAATCAGTCTCAGAGTTCCTTCTCTCCGCGTGAAGCGCGAAGACAAGGACGATCTCGAAACCATCAATAACAGCGACGTTCGATTCAGCAAGCTGATCGACGTCGATGCTATTCCCAAGGCGGGCACCGTTCTGACGATGTCGATCGGCTCCGGCGAGACCTTCGACTGCGAGGTAGTCAGGAGCGACTGGCACCATGACAAGAACATGTTCGTCATCGCCTGCCGCTATTCACGGAGGTCGATCTCACCCGCCGAACACCAGGCCTTGATGAACGCATCTGACTGGCAAGTCAGAATGCTGATCTGACGGGGCCGCGCACAGCGATTTACGAGCCCTCAAACTTCCTGACCTCTCCTCGATGAAGTAGTCGTCTCACGCGCGCGACAAACAATCATCAAGTCGTGGTAGTTTCCTCGAGCATGGACATCGGGCGCTGGGCTCGGGTGCAATCGCTATTTCACGACGTCGTCATCTGGTCGATCGCGTTCTTGTGCTGCGCGACGGTGGTGACCGCACAATCACCGCCGACGATGCCGGCATTCGAAGTGGCGTCGGTGAAACCGAATCGATCCGACCGCCTCGTCATCCAGATCGATCGGCCGGTCTCCGATCGCTTTAGCGCAACCAACGTCCCACTGCGCGAGTTGATTCGCTTTGCCTATGACCTGCAGGACACACGTCTGATCGGCGGTCCTGACTGGACTCGCTCCGAGCGTTTCGACATCGTCGCCAAGGCGGAGCAGCCGTTTCCGGTGTGGACGGCCACCGGTCCGCCAATGCCGCTCCTTCTGATGCTGCGGACGCTCCTCGCCGATCGCTTCGACCTCGTCGTCCACCAGGAGACGAGAGACCTCCCGATTTACGCCCTCGTCGTCGCGCGCGAGGATCGCAAGTTCGGTCCCGAGATCAATCCGTCGAAGCTCGATTGCGAAGGCGGCGTCCAGGAGCAGGCGAGGTGCGGCATGCGCATCGGGCCCGGGCAGATGGCGATGAGTGGCACGCCGATGTCCCAGTTCGCGAATGTGCTGGCGAACTTCGTCGGACGCCCGGTGCTCGACCGGACGCAACTTGCAGGGGCCTTCGACTTTCGTCTGAGCTGGACACCCGATCGCGTGCCGCAGGGCCCGGTGCCGCCTGGTGCGCCGGCGTTGCCACCGATCGATCCGAATGGCCCGTCCTTGTTCGCTGCGCTGCAGGAGCAGCTCGGTCTCAAGCTGGAATCGACCCGGGCGCCGCTGGAGGTTTTGGTGATCGACCGCGTCGAGCGGCCCACTCCAGACTAATCCCGAACACTCGTCTCTGCTCTACACTACGCGCCGGAGGCAGATCTCATGTCGAGGCTCTTGTTCGCGACCGTCGCGCGTGCTCGCGAGTGTCTTGGTCGTCCACGCACTGCAGCAGCCGCCCGCACCGGGCCGCGGGCGCGGTGGTGGTCAGCCCGTTCAGCCGATTCAGATGCTGAAGCCGGGGCTCTACCTCGTACCGGGCGGCGGGTCCAACTCGATCGTGCGTGTCACCAACGACGGTGTGATCCTCGTCGACACCAAGCTGCCCGGCGAAGCCAACTACAACGGGCTGATGGAACAGATTCGCTCGGTGACGCCGCAGCCGGTGAAGGTGGTCATCGTCACCCACCATCACGCCGACCACACCGGCAACAACGATCGCTTCATCGCCGCCGGCGCGCAGGTCATCGGTCACGAGCAGCTGGCGAGGAACCTCGACACGTATCAGTTCGATCCGCGTCCGGCGAAGCCGACGACGACCTACACCACGGAACACACCGTGAAGCTTGGCGGCGTCGAGGTACGAGTCGCTCACCTGGGACGCGCGCACACCGGTGGCGACAGCGTCGGTGTACTTCCCGGACCTGAAGGTCGTCGCCACGAGCGACGCGGTGACGACCGGCACGCAGGGGCCGCTGGCCGACTACGCGGGCGGCGGAAGCTTCGCGCGAGTGGACGCCGGTGCTCGACGCGATGCTGAAGCTCGATTTCGATACCGCGATTCCCGGTGCCGGTCCGGTGCTGACGAAGGCCGACGTCGCAGGCGTTCCGCGACGAAGTTCAGCACCGGTGATGATGCGCGCGACCGAACTGGTGCAGGCGGGTGTGGCCAAGGAGGAGCTGCTGAAGCAGCTCAAGACCGACGACATCGGCTGGGCGCCGAGAGTGCCGCAGATCGATCCGTTCTACGAGGAGCTGGCTCGCAGCGCTTCGAAGCGCTGACGGAGCCAGCTCCATGCGCCTCGCGCGACTACTTCGCGGCCTTGACGTCGATCGAGGTCGCGAGATTCATCTGGCCTTCCTTCCGGAACTCACGGTCACCTCTGATCCGGTCATCGTGGCGAGACCGGACACGCCCTTCTGCGCACCCGTCACTTTCGTCTGCGTCGTTGTAGCGGAACGTCATCTCGCCCGTCTGGCGTCTTGATCGTCAACGTGCTCGCCTTTGTTGTCCACGTCGAGCAGCTCACCCTGCGCGGTCTGCGTCTGCACCTGCGCTTGCTCGAGCGGTTCGGCGTGTAGCAGCACGTGCGCGGGCGGTGACGAAAGCCGCAGCGGTTCGGGCTGCTGTGCCCGACGATACTTCGCGGGTGTACACGACGAGCGCGAGCGTGGTGAAGGCGATTGCGACTATCGGGCGCTGGCTGATCTGCATGAACTTACCTCCGTCGCGCAATCACTAGGGCAACCACCGTACCAATCTGCCTGTCGAGTTCTGATCTGCCAGACGTGAGGTTTTTCCAGACGAGCCGCACTCTTTGACAGCGATCAACGAGTAGTCCTTACGCGCTCTGTATCCTGAAATGTAATAGCGGCAATCTCTGCCGTAAACCCGTGCTATTGTGTGGGTCGGCCTCCGGCACGTCCCGTCGGGGGCCCCAACAACATCAGGTCCGAACAGCGTGGTACCTCGCCGTGTGTCGCCGAACACCGGCAGAGGTATGAGGTCAACACGTATGCTGCACTCGCGTCGTCGTCCGGGAGCATTCTCTTGTATCTGTCTGCTCCTGCTGTTGCTTCCAGGTCATGTGGTCAGTGACGAGAGCAGCCGGACCTGAGCGCATCATTCCGAATCCGAAGGATCAGCAGCGCATTCAGGAGATCGTCAACGACTTCATGGCCCGGCTGACGATGACGCAGCAAGGTGGCGGTCTCGGTGGTGCCGAAGAATCCGCTGATGGTTTCGGTCGAATTCACCGACCTCGAGACCGGTTTCCTGTCTGTCGGTCGAAGAGGACTTCGTCGGACGAGCTGACCGACGAAGAGCTGCGAGGCGGCGATCGCGCACGAGCTCGGTCACGTCTGGATCTTCACGCATCATCCCTACCTGCAGACCGAAGTGCTGGCGAATCAGATCGCGCAGCGGCTCGTGCCGCGCTCCAGCCTGGTGCAGGTCTACGAGAAGGTCTGGAATCGCCTGGGCACCAAGGGCGATCTCGACCCGTTTCGTCGGCGACTGACCCGACTTCGGCTGAAGCCGGACACTACGCCGTAACTTTTCACCTCGCCGCCCGTTACCCTGATCGAGACTCGAGACACGGGTGAAGGCGAGCGCAGACGACCACGACGAGCGGTCCCTCATTGAGGCGGCGCAGGCCGATCCTGCGCGGTTCGTGGATCTCTACGAACGCCATTTCCACCGCGTCTACGCCTACGTTGCCCGCCGCGCCGTCGAGCCGCGCCGAGGCCGAGGACGTCACGTCCGAGGTGTTCGAGCAGGCGCTGACCAACCTGCGCAAGTTCGAGTGGCGCGGTGTCCCGTTTCTCGCCTGGCTGTTCCGGATCGCCGCCAACGCGCTGGCCGATCGCTGGCGGCGGACATCGCGCGACGCGTACGAGCCGCCGCCCGACGTGCCCGACGGCCGCGAGTCGGAGGACATCGAGCGGCGGGCGATGGTCGCGTCAGCTGGTCGATCGCCTGCCGGACGCGCAGCGCCGGGTGATCGAGATGCGCTTCGTCGAGCAGCGAAGAGCATCCGCGAGATCGCCGCGGCGCTCGATCGTTCGGAAGGCGCCGTCAAGCAGCTGCAGTTGCGGGCCCTGGAGAACCTGCGCAAGCAGCCTGGAGGGCCGCGATGGCTGACGAAGCGCTCGTCGATCGGCTGGATCAGACCATCGACCTGCTTCTGGCGCGGCGTGACGCGACGGCCGCGCTGAGTGATCCCGAGCTGGCGCCGCTCGCCGTGCTGGCGGCGGAGTTGAGACACGTGCCGAGCGCGGCGTTTCGCGAGCGGCTGCTGGCGACATCTGACCCGGAGAACGACGATGACGACACTGGTACTCGAGCCGACGAAGATTCGCGAGGGTTTCACGACGGTGACGCCGTATGTCCGCGTGCGCGAAGCCGGACTCCTCGACTTCCTGACCGCGGTCTTCGACGCGAAGGAGACGTTCAGCGCGCGGGCGGCGCCGGCGGCGTGCACCGGGAGGTGCGCGTCGGCGACTCGATGCTGATGATTGGCGAGGGCGGCGTCGAGGGCGGGTTGCCGTTCTCACCAGCGGCGTTTCATGTCTACGTGCCCGATGCCGACGCGGCGTTCCAGCGTGCGCTCGCGGCGGGCGGCACGTCGATGGGCGATCCCGAGGATCGGCCGTACGGCGAACGCGCGGGTTTCATCAAGGACGCCTTCGGCAACCACTGGTACATCGCCACGGCCTTCGGCGCGTCGCTATGTGCCGGAAGGGCGGCGGACGATCACGCCGTTCGTGCATCCGCGTGGCGTGCCGGCGTACATCGACTTCCTGAAGCGCGCGTTCGACGCCGAGGAGGAGTTCCGCCACGAGGTCGGGGCGTCGTGATGCACGCGCGCCTGCTGATTGGCAACGGCGCGATCGAGATGGGCGACACGCAGGGCACGTCGGAGCCGATGCGAACCGGGTTCTATCTCTATGTGCGCCGACGCGGATGCGCTGTACGAGCAGGCGGTGGCCGCCGGCGCGACGCCGCTCGTCGCCGCCGTCCGATCAGTCCTATGGCGACCGCATGGGCAGCGTCGATGGACGACCAGGGCATCACCTGGTTCATCGCGCAGCCAGCGTAAGGCCGGCTGCCAATGCTCAGGCTCAAGCTGACCCGGCCTACATTAGCCTTAGCCGGCTACCAGCTACCAGCCGACAGGCTGTCCCTTGGTCTGTTCCTGCAGCCAGGCCTGCAGCGGCGCGAAGTAGTCGAGGATCGCCGACGCGTCCATCTCGTTCGGAGTCGGTGACCGCCGCGAGCGCGTCGGGCCACGGCTTGGACAGGCCCATCGACAGCATGGCGTTCAGCCGCTGGCCGGCCTGCTTGCTCTCGTAGATCGAGCAGCGGTGCAGCGGCGTGGTGCAGCCGGCGGTCTTCGACAGCGCGCGGTGGAACTGGAACTGCAGGATGTGGGCGAGGAAGTACCGCGTGTACGGCGTGTTGTCGGGCACGTGGTACTTCGCGCCCGGATCGAAGAATTCCTCGCCGCGCGCGGAGGGCGGCGCGACGCCCTGATACTTCAGCCGCAGATCCCACCACGCCTGGTTGTACTGCGCCGGCGTGACCTCGCCCGAGAACACCTTCCATCGCCACTGGTCGATGAGCAGTCCGAAGGGCAGGAACGACACCTTCTCGAGCGCGCGCGACAGCAGCAGGCCGATGTCGCGTGACGCGTCGGGCGCCTTGTCGAGCAGGCCGATCTTCACCAGATACTCCGGCGTGACCGACAGCGCGATCGTGTCGCCGATCGCTTCGTGGAAGCCGTCGTTGGCGCTGTCGCGGAAGATCATCGGCAGCTTCTGATAGGCGCGCTGGTAGAAGTTGTGTCCGAGCTCGTGATGGATCGTCGAGAAGTCCTCCGCGGTCTGGTCGATGCACATCTTGATGCGCAGGTCGTTCGAGGTTGTCGATGTCCCACGCGCTGGCGTGGCAGACGACCTCGCGATCCTTCGGGCGCACGAAGAGCGAGCGCTCCCAGAACGTCTGCGGCAGCGGCTCGAAGCCGACCGAGGTGTAGAAGCGCTCGCCGGCCTTGACCATGTCGATCGCGCTCATCTTGCGGCGCTTGAGGATCTCGGTCAGCGAATAGCCGGCGTCGGCGTTGGCCGGCGCCACGAGGTCCTCGATGTTCGACCAGTCCTGCGCCCAGATGTTGCCGAGCAGATGCGCCGGCAGCGGTCCCTTCTCCGGAACCACGTCGCCGTACTTCTGCCGCAGCTTCATCCGCACGTAGGCGTGCAGCTGCAGATAGAGCGGCCGCACCTGCTCCCACAGCCGATCGAGCTCCTTGGTGAACGCATCGGGCGCCATGTCGTACTTCGCGCGCCACATCGCGCCGGTGTCGGCGAAGCCCAGCTCCTTGGCGCCCTTGTTCGACAGCTCGGCGAAGCGCTGGTAGTCCTTCTTGATCGGCGGCGAAATCGTGTGCCAGCCCTCCCACGCCTGCGCGGATCTCCTTCTCGTTGCGCGACGACGCCAGCAGCTTGGTGATGTCGTCGATGTTCATGCAGGCCTCGGGCTTGGCCGCATCCGGACACCACTTGCCCTTGCCGTACACGCCGCGCATCGACGACACGAGCGTCGTCAGCTCCTCGGACTCTTTCGGATCCGACGGCGTCGCCATGACGAGCGACACCTTCAGCAGATTGAGCTGACGGCGCTGATCGGCGGGCACCTCGACCGGGTCGAACCTGACCGCCTGCTTCGCGAAGCGCGAGGCCGCGTCGGCGATCGCCTGCGTCGCGCGCGCGTCCATCGCCTCGGTGTCCGTCGGTGATGAAGTTCTGGCCGACCCAGCCGGCGCGATTCGCGTCGAGGCTCAGCCGGGTGAAGGTGGTGTCCACCTCGTCGAGGAACTGCTTCGCATCGGCCGCGGTCGGCGCGGCCGTGGAGGCCTGGCATCCGGCGGCGAGCGCGGCGATCGAGAATCGCAAGGCCGACGGCGACAAGAAGGCGATGACTCACGATGAGCCCTCCAGCTGAGCGATCATGATAACGCCCAACTCCCATAGGCCCAAATCCCAACTGCTCCACAACTCCCAACTTCCAGTCGCCAACGACTCCACTCAAGTCGGAGTTCGCACGTGAGGTCAAGTTGCTGGAATTGGGAGTAGTTGGGCGTTGGGCGTTGGGAGGCGGGCGTTGATATGATGCCCCCGTTAAGGGGCGTCGATGAAACGACAGTTCGTGCTCGGCATCCTGTTCGCGGCGGGTGTGCTCACCATGTCGGTCCACGCGCTTGCAGCAGCCGCCGGCGGCGGCCGCGGGCCAGCCGGCGCCGCGTGTGGTCGAGGTCGACAAGCTCAAGGACAACCTCTACATGATGCGCGGCGGCGGTGGAAACAGCGCCGTGTTCATCACCTCCGACGGGCGTCGTGGTCGTCGACACGAAGAACCCGGGCTGGGGCCAGCCGCTCCTCGACAAGATCAAGACGCGTCACCGACAAGCCGGTCACGATGATCATCAACACGCACACGCACGGCGATCACGTGAGCGGCAACGTCGAGTTCCCGGCCACCGTGGAAGTCGTGACGCACGAAAACACCGCGAAGAACATGGAGGAGATGCGTGCCGCCGTCCGGCATCACGCCGGCGCCGGGCAGCCACTCCGGCCAATATCTTCAAGGAGAACAACGGCCGCGGCCTGCCGAAGCGGACCTTCACCGACAAGATGACGATCGGCAAGGGCGCCGATCGAGATCGACCTCTACTACTTCGGCCGCGGCCACACCAACGGCGACGCGTTGGTCGTGTTCCCGGCGCTGCGCTTCATGCACGCCGGCGACATCTTCTCCGGCAAGAACATCCCGCTCCTCGACGCCGACAACGGCGGCAGCGGCATCGAGATCGGCAAGACGCTCGGCAAAGGCGGCGAAGGACGCCAAGAACGTGGACTCGCATCATCACCGGACACAGCACCGTGATGACGGTTGCCGACCTGCGTGGAGTACGCGGCAGTTCAACGACGACTTCGCCAACTGCCGTGCGCGCGGCGAAGAAGACGGGCGGCACGGTGGACGAGTTCGCGAAGACGTGGACGATTCCGGCGCAGTACAAAGGCTACGCGGCGCCGGCGGAAGCCCGTCTGCTCTCGAACGCGCGCATCGTCTGGGACGAGATCAAGTAGAGGCGGGTCTTCAGACCCGCCTCTATAGGGGCCGCCTTCGGGCGGCTACCCTCAGTTCAAATCGGCGGTTTGCAGCAGGGGGTTGTGCCACGCCTTGTTGCGCACGTGCGTGCGTGACTGGATTCGCCAGCCCTCCTTCGTCTTGACGTAGACGTCCTCGTAGCCGCCGTGTCGCTCGACGCTGCCCGGCCCCTTCATGCCGAGTTGAATCAGATAGATTCTTCCGGTTGCGCCGCCGGGGCTCGGCGTCACCACCAGGTTCGTCATGATGTGGCTCCAATCGGTCCACACAAGCTTGGTCTTGCACCCGCGTGAGCCGCCGCCGACGAGCGTCGCCAGCGCCTCGCGGCCCTTGGCGAGCACGCGTCCTCCCTGCGCGAAGCCCTGATCGGAGTTCTTGTCGATGAAGACGCCGTCCGGCGTAAACACGTCGGCATAGTCGTAACCGTTGTTGCCGCAGGTGTCGATGCCGTACGCGTAGCGGTTGATCAATTGGTTGATTTCCTGATAGTCGACGGCGGTCAGTGCGGGAGCCTGCGCGGCCGCGCCGACGTGTTCCACGAGTGTGTTTCCGAGCGCCCCCACGCACGCGCTCACGACGACCGTTGCGACCCACGTCCATCTCCGCATGACTCCTCCAGCCCGTACCAAAGCCCGGTTTCCCTGTGCGCGATAGCGCCGCCAACCGGACGACGCGTTACGCTACGCTAACCGACGAGGGAATTATGAGACGAGTACTCGTCCTGGGGACAGTGATTGGTGTGGCCGCGGTGTCGATGGTGGCGTTTGGCCAGGCGCCGACCGGACCGTCGGCGAAAGCGATTGAGGCGACCCGGATCGAGAAGGTCAAGGACAACCTCTATATCATCACCGGCTCGGGCGCAGCGGATCAGACGGCGTTCAGTGGCGGCAACACCGCGGTGTTCATCACCGACGCCGGCGTCACCCTCGTGGACACCAAGCTGCCCGGCTATGGACCGACGCTCCTCGAGCGCATCAAGACGGTGACCGGCAAGCCGGTGACGCGCATCATCAACACGCACGCGCATGGCGACCACACCGGCGGCAACGCCTTCTTCGGTCCGACCGTCGAGTCCATCGTCCAGGAGAACGCGAAGAAGAACATGGCGTCGCAGCCGGACTATGCCGGCGACCGCGCCAAGTTCCTGCCGACCCGCACCTACAAGGACAAGCTGACCGTCGGATCCGGCAAGGACCAGATCGACGTGTACTACTTCGGGCGCGGACACACCGATGGCGACAGCTTCATCGTGTTCCCGGCGCTACGCACGATGCACGTCGGCGACATCTTCGCGTGGAAGGCGCTGCCTTACGTTGACGCCTCCGCCGGTGGCAGCGTCGTCGAACAGCCGAAGACGCTCGCCAGGGCCGTCGCGACGGTGAAGAACGTGGACACGATCATCAACGGCCACATTCCCGTGGGAACGTGGAACGATCTGAGGGAGTACGCGGACTTTACCCGGGACTTCGTCGCCTTCGCCGAAGCATCGATTAAAGCGGGGAGGAGCGTCGATCAGGCGGCCGCTGACTACGCAGTTGCGCCGAAGTACAAGGGCTACGTTGTGACGATTGCCGAAGGCTTCGTGTCGCCCAAGGGCAATCTGCAGATGGCTTACGACGAGCTGAAGAAGTAGAGCGCGGGTCTCATACCGCGCTCTATCCTATGGCGGCCGGTCCAAAGGACCGGCCCTACGAGTTGCTGGCAGTCCAGAGGACCGGCGCTACGAGTTGCTGGGGGTCAGGGACGCGGCGTCGGCGGCTTCGACGGGTCGCCACCGGTGTACCGGAGCAGGCGCCACGCCACCCGCGGCAGGCTTCACTTCGATGGTGGTCGCCACGTTCGACGCGCCGTCCTTCTTGTAGCGAATCGTCACCTGCGATCCAGTCATCGTCGCCAGACCGGCCGTGTTGCGCGACGCGCCCGTGACCTTCGTGTCGTCGTCGTACTTGATCATCACGTCACCAGTTGCCGTCTTGACCGTCAACGGGCTCGGCTTTCGCGTCGACTGATAGCAACTCGCCAGTCGCGGTCATGCGTCTGGCGCCGACGACTGTGCCGCGCCTGCCGACGGAGGCGGAATGGCGGGCTGCGAAACGGACGGCGGAGCCTGCGGCGGCTGGGCCGGCGGCTGCTGAGCGAGCGCGGAGCCGTAGTCATCAACGTAACAGCGCCCATCGCAACGAGCACTCGTGAAGTCGTGTTCATACAAAAACCTCCGCGCGGGTAGGTGGCAACCACCGTACCAGCGGAGGGCGTCCTGCCCGAGTGCATGATTCAGAGACAGAACTGGTCAGATCGTGACGGTAGAATCGAATGCCGCTCAGTATCGATCAAGAACACAACGTTGACGGCGTTCAGTTGCTGAGGCCGAGGATCTGTCGCGCGACGGCAGGAGTGGCGACGACGCGGTTGTACTCGCCGCAGAGCTCGGCGACGCGCGAGACGAGCTCGGCATTCGACGCCGCCAGTCGGCTCTTGTCCCAGCGCACGTTGTCCTCGAGTCCGGTGCGGCAGTGGCCGCCCATCTCGAGAGCACCAGCGGTTCACGTCGAGCTGGTGGCGGCCGATGCCTGCAGCGACCCACGTCGCCTCCGGCATCAGCGACTTCAGCTTGCCGACTTCGAACTCGAGGATGTCGCGATCGGCCGGCTGCGCGTGCTTCACGCCGAGCACGAACTGCACGTGCAGCGGCGACGTCAACATGCCCTCACGTGCGTAGTCGATCGCGTTGTAGAGCATCGCCAGATCGAAGACTTCGATCTCCGGCTTCACGCCGTGCTCATCATCTTCTCGGCCAGCTCGCGGATCAGATCGGGCGGGTTCTCGTACACGCGCGTCGGGAAGTTCACCGACCCGGTCGAGAGCGAGGCCATGTCGGGTCGATGGTGCAGCATGCCGCCGCGTTCGGAGCCCACGCCCGAGCGTCCGCCGGTCGAGAACTGCACGATGATGCCGGGGCAGAGCTTGCGGATGCGCTCCTGAAACTCCGCGAACTTGTCCGGGTTCGACGTCGTGGACTGATCGTCGTTTCTGACGTGCACGTGCACGAGCGCGGCGCCGGCCTCGAACGCCGCGTGCGTGGACTCGACCTGCTCGGTGACGGTGATCGGAACGGCCGGGTTGTTCTCCTTGCGCGGCACCGAGCCGGTGATGGCGACGGTGATGATGCAGGGCAGTGGCTGCGGCGCTCGCCATCGTGGCTACTGGAACAGCTGCGGCGCGAACTCGTTGAGATAGTCGCGCCAGTTGAGCCAGGTGTGGCCGCCGGCGCTCTCCTTGTACACCGGTGTGAAGCCATGCTTCTTGAACAGGTCGACCGTCGCGACCGTGTTGGTGAGCAGGAAGTCGTCCTTGCCGGTGCTGAACCAGAACAGCTTCAGCCCTTTCTTCATGCTCGTCGAGCTCAGCGCCGCCGCGTTGCGCTGCTCCCATTCCGCCGGGCCCGTTGCCGGCCGGCGCTGCGGCGCCGCCTCGCCCGCCGATCGGAAACACGCCGAGCAGACCCGAGCTGTACACGCCGATGTAGCGCGAACCGATCGGGATGGGCCATGGCGATGTTCAGCGTCTGGCCGCCGCCCATCGACAGTCCGGCGATCGCGGTGTTCGCGCGATCGGTGGAGACACGGTAGTTCTTCTCGACGTACGGCATCACGTCGGTGACGAAGTCGTTGACGAACGGATCGCCGGGCGCCGAGGTCATCGGATTGCCCGGCGCGCGCGTGTGTCCGGCGGGCATGACGACGATCATCGGCTTCGCGGATTTGGCGGCGATCAGGTTGTCGAGGATGAAGCCGGCGCGTCCGACCGTGCTCCACGAGTCGTCGCTGTCGCCGGCGCCGTGCAGCAGATAGAAGACCGGATACTTCTTCGAGCTCGTCTCGTAGCCGGGCGGCGTGTAGACGTGCATGCGGCGGAACGCCTTGAGCGCCGTCGGAGTAGTAGTGCACCTCGGCGACGCTGCCGTGCGGCACGTTCCTCGTGTCGAACGCATCCGAGCCGGGCACGTAGACCAGGCTCCACGAGTTGTTGTTCGACTCGCTGGTCGACGGGTTGCGCGGATCGATCGTCGCGACGCCGTCGACGTGAACGTGTAGCGATACGCGCCGGCGGGTACCGGACCGACCGTGATCTCCCAGATGCCGTTCTGACCTTTGGTCAGCGTCCGCGCCCGGTCCGAACGGCACGCCCGGAATGTCCGATGCGTTCAGCCGCACGGCCTGCGCCTGTGGCGCGAGGACGCGGAAGCATGATCCGCCGGTCGATCGTGACCTCAGGCGAGACGACCTGCGGTCCCTGCGGCGGCGCCTGGGCAGCCGCCGATGCGGCCATGCCGATGACGATGAGCAGCGAAGCGGTAACCAGGAGCCAGTCGATGCGAGCCACGGCGGGTTCTCCTTGGCTGCGTAGCATACCTGAACGTTCGGACATCGTTCGAGTCGTTCGTAACGTTCAGACCGTTCGACTACAATCCTCTCTCTTACAACAAGGAGCGGCGCAAAGACTTATGTGTGCACTGACCAAAGACGAAGTGATCGCCCAACTGCAGAAGGAAGTCCGCATCCTGCTGCACCTCGCCAGCAAGATCGACCGCAGCCAGCTCGACTACCGACCGACGCCGAAGCAGCGCAGCACCATCGAGTTGCTGCGTTATCTGGTCAACATGGGACCGCTGCTCGTGAAGGCCATCAAGTCGGGCACGTTCGATGTCGAGGCCTGGCAGGCGTCGACCGCGAAGGCCAACGCCGCGGACTTCGATCGGCGTGCTGGCGATGATTCGGCGCACAGGAGGCGGAGTACGCAAGCCTGCTCGCGCCGTGGACCGAGGCCGACTTCCGCGGTTCGATCGAGATGTTCGGCCGCAGCGCGACCCGCGCCGCGTGGCTGCTCGAACTCGTGCTCAATGGATGCGCCGCCTACCGCACGCAGCTGTTTCTGCTATCTGAAATCCTGCGGCCGCGAGGAGTTGACCACATCGAACTTGTGGCAGGGCGTGGACGCGGCGGTGCCCGCGTGAAGCGGCACGCCACTTCTGATATTTCTGATATTCTCCTCCGCGCGTCAGCCGCGCCGCGTCGAGCGGCCGCGACCACTCGAGACTCGAGGTGCGTATGCGTTACGCCGTCACCCTGGTTGCGTTCGTCGTCTGCCTTGGGGTTGTCACCGTTCGACCTGCGTCCGCGCAGGTCGATCTCTCCGGCATCTGGGCGCCGATCATGCACGAGGACCAGGTCGAACGCGCCCCCGGTCCCGAGATCGGCGACTACCTGGGTCTGCCGATCAACGACGCCGGACGGATGCGCGGCGAAACCTGGGACGCCAGCATCCTGACGATGGAGGAGCACACGTGCAAGCCGCATCCCTCCACCTACGGGTTCCGCGGCGTCGGCAACCTGCGGATCACCTACAACTTCGATCCAGATCGAACTTCACGGTCATGAAGATCGACACGCACATCCAGTGGATGGAGCAGCGGCGTGAGATCTGGACTGACGGCCGTCCGCATCCGCCGGACTTCGATCCGCACACGTGGCAGGGCTTCTCGACCGGGCGCTGGGAAGGCAACGTGCTCGTCGTCGAGACCGAGTCATCTGAAGGCCGGATGGATGCAGACGCAACGGCATCGCGCTGAGCGACCGCGCGCAGATGACCGAGCGGTTCTTCCGCCACGGCGACCTCCTCACGCACACCTACATCATCGAGGACCCGGTGTATCTGAGCGAGCCGCTGATCAAGACGAACGGCTTCCGCCTGCTCGCCGAATGGCGCGATTCAGCCGTACCCGTGTCAGCCGGCCGTCGAAGTGGAGAGAGAACCGGGCGACGTGCCGCATCACCTGCCCGGTCAGAATCCGTACATCGGCGACTTCGCGAAGAAGCACAACCTGCCGATCGAAGCGACGCGCGGCGGCGCCGAGACGGCGTTGCCCGAGTTCGCCAAGAAGCTGGTGAAGAAATGAGTGCCCTGCCAGCGTGCGTGCGGGGTGCGAGGGTGCGAAGGTGCGAAGGCCGCGGTGGGGCTCGGGCTGACGACTCTGGCCTGCGCGATTGTCGTGTGCGCCGACGTCGCCGCGCAGGGACGCGGCGGTGGCGCCAGCGTCCCGCCGCAGCGCCTTCGGCGGAGGTGCGGTCGCGGCTCGTGCAGGGCAACGTCTGGTTGATCAACGCGGGCTTCGTGAACGTCGCCGCGCAGATCGGTCCGGACGGCGTGCTCGTCGTCGACACCGGCACCGAGGCGATGGGCGAGAAGATCCTCGCCGAGATCAAGCGCGCTCGCCGGCGACAAGCCGATCCGCTACATCGTCAACACGCATGCGCACGCCGATCACATCGGCGGCAACGTGATCGATCGCGAAGGCCGGGCAAGTCGGTCATCTCCGGGAACTTCGCGCCGCAGGCCGGTGCGGCAGCCGCGAACGCCGCGAAGATCGTCGCGCACGAGAACACGCAGCTGCGGATGACCGGAGGTGAAGGCAATCAGCCGGCGCGCGCCGGCCGCGGCGATGCCGACCGACACGTTCTTCGCCGCGCGTAACGACATGTTCTTCAACGGCGAGGCGATGCAGATGCTCCACCAGCCGAACGCGCACACCGACGGCGACGTCATCGTCTACTTCCGCAAGTCGGACGTCATCGTCGCCGGCGACGTCTACGTCAACACCACCTTCCCGGTGATCAACCTGCAGCAGGGCGGCAGTCTACAACGGCATCATCGCGGCGCTCAATCGCATCATCGAGATCACGGTGCCGAAGGACAAGCAGGAAGGCGGGACCTATGTGATTCCCGGTCATGGCCGTCTGGCGGACGAAGCGGACGTCGTCGAATACCGCGACTGGTGACGATCGTCCGCGATCGCCTTCGAGGATGCGATCGACAAGCGCATGACGCTGGAGCAGGTGAAGGCGGACGAAGCTCGTTCGCGACTACGAGGGCCGCTACGGCGCGACGCAGGGCTTCTGGACGACGGACGCATTTCTCGAGGCGGCGTACAAGAGCCTGAGCAGCGCCGGCGGCGACGCAGTCGCGCGCGGTGAAGAGGACACCGCATGACAACACGACGCGACTGATCGCGGGATCGCGTTCCTGTGCGTGATGGCGGCGACGGTCTCGGCGCAGCGCGGTGGCGGCGCTGCACCGGCCGCGCCGCAGACGCCGCAGGCGTCGGCGCCGATCGATCTCACCGGCTACTGGGTGTCGATCGTCAACGAGGATTGGCGATGGCGGATGGTGACGCCGCCGAAGGGCGACTACGCCAGCGTGCCGATCAGTCCCGAAGGCCGCAAGGTCGCCGACACGTGGGACGTCGTCGAAGGACGGATCCTGTCTGGCCTTTGGCGCCGCCGGTCTGATGCGGATGCCGACGCGGCTGCACATCACCTGGGAGAACGAGAACACGCTGAAGATTGACACCGACGACGGTCAGCAGACGCGGCGGCTCGCTGTTCGACAAGTCGATGGCGCCGCCGGCGGCCAGATCGCTGCAGGGTTTTTCGGTCGCCGAGTGGGAACGTCCCGCAGCAGCCGGCCGCGGCGGCGGCGGCGGCGGTGGTGGTGGCGGCGGGCAAGGACGGCACCGCCGCGCGGGCGCCCGCTGCTGCGCCGCGGCCAGCGCTTCGGCAACCTGAAGGTCGTCACCACGCAGTTGAGTGGCGGATGGCTGCGCCGGAACGGTGTGCCGTACAGCGAGAGACACGACGATGACCGAGTTCTTCGATCGCTTCGCCGCACCCGATGGCGCCGAGTGGCTCGTGGTCACGACGCTCGTGAACGACCCGAAGTACCTCGCGCAGGAGTTCGTGACCAGCACGCACTTCCGCCGCGAGCCGAACGGCTCGAAGTGGGATCCCGCTCCCTGCAAGCCGATCTAGGCTCATCGCCGCGTTCTTCCTGGCGCTCGTCGGGCTCCCCCGACGAGCGCCGCTCAAACCCCATCCTCCTGGTTCGGTTCGTGGTCGCTGAACATCGCCCGCTCGACCTACGACCCCGGCCCGCCGCCGTACAAGCGTGCGACCTACACGATCGAGCCGTGGGGCGGCGACGGGATGAACGTGATCTACGACATGGTGCATCCGCGCGGCGGCGTCACACATCTCGAGTGGAAGGGCCGCATCGACGGCAAGGACTATCCGCTGCAGGGCATCGACGCGTTCGTCACCTACGCCTACAACCAGGTATCGCCGGGCGTCTACGAGACGATCGTCAAGATGGGTGGGCGCGTGGCGGCGAAGTCCACGGTCAGCTGTCAGCCGATGGCAAGACGATGACGACCACGACGAAGGGTGTCGATTCGGCGGGGCGGGCGGTGACGACCGTCACCGTGTACGAGCGGCAACGGTAGATAACTCGGCTACAGCCCTGGGTCGATCGAGACCCCCGCGACAAATCGCGCGCCGATAGGAAGGACGTGGAAGGTAACCAGCTGGACTTCTGGTCTGAATGCGAGATGCTCCGACAGGCGCTGGCGTAGCCCGAATCCGAAGTGTCCAAAGATCGGCGCAGAAGAGCCGTACCCCGAATAGTAAACAGCCGCGCCGTAACTGGCGAACAGGTAGAAGTCCTTCCCCGTCAAACGCCCGATCCGGTGGCGTATCTGTGCGCCGTAGAAACCCTCGGGGCCGGCCGATCGGTGGTGCCCGTACGACCCGACAGTGACAAATGGTTCGAGGGCGAACCTGTCCGACAGCGGCACTGTGAAGCGAAACTCCACTGAAGGCGGCAGCTTGCCGTCGAGGTCGTTGATCCCGAACGGACCGTAGATCGAGAGGGCAACCGCCACCTCCTGAGCGTGGGCCGGCGTCGGGAGCGCGACGGCGAGAAAGAGAGCTGCTGCGATCCTGCACATGTCCGCCTCCTTGAGTGAAATGTGCAGTCCGAGCCGGAAGCGGCTCAGGCAAGCCTTGGCGCGCGTCTACAGATTGTCCTGGCGCGCGAAGCGTCCCTGGTAGACGGCGCTGCCCTCGCAGCGCTGGAGCACGATCTGGAGGAGCCGCACGCCTGCGTGGATGAGCAGCGTCCGGCCGGACACGTTCGACATCTCGAGCACCTGACGGGTCGTGACGCCCGGCTGCACGAAGCCCGAGGTGACGTGGACCATGAGGCCGAGACGCGCGAACCGGCTGCGGCCTTCGAGCCATCCGCCGATGTCGCCGGGAAGCGTGATTCGCTCTCGGGTGATGCCGTGAATGGTCTCGCCGGGTGCCAGCGGATACGGGGTCTCGAGTGAGCGCACGTCGGTGATCGTCCGGTAGTCGACGTCGTCAGTGACCGGCACCGCCTCGCGCACGGTATGCATGACGCGGATCTCGTCGCCGAGATGCAGGTCGATCGACGCCGGCCCCACCTGGTCGGCGAAGAACGGCTCGATCACTACTCGGCCGGCCTCGATCTCGCGCCGGATCACGTCGCACGTGAGGATCATTGAGGCTGAGTGTACAATGGAGGTCCTTTCCTGAGCCTCCCGGCCGGCACCGGCCGCCAGCCTCATCAAAGTGGCTGGTGCGGAAATACCTTCTTTCCAGCCTCGGCTCGAATCGGTGCTATGAGGGCTCACCATGCGGACCTCGAACAAGAATCCGGCACTGCCTCACCAGTGCCCCGTCTGTCACCGGCCGCAAACGAGGTTGCAACGACGCCTGAGTGAGACGAAGAACGGGTCCACCATTTACGTGTGCCCACGTGTCGGTGAATGCAGCGTCGGCGTCAATCTCGCCAAACTAGAGACGTGGGTAGCAGTCTGATGGCTTTTGAACGTCGCACTGAGTCCCGTCGAGACTCACGGTCCATCGAGTGACGATCGTCTGGGCCGTGATTGCCCTGGTCGGACTCGTGTGCCTTGTCGCGTGGACATGGTATCGACGACAGCAAGACCATGATCTCGGTGTCATCAGCCATCAGTGGCTTGCCGAACAGCGTCAGCGATCGGATTCCGCGTCCCAGCGGTGAGACGACGCTGACTCCTCAGCCCGCGAACGGATCCGGCGGGCGCACCCAACGGAAGCGGCTGTTCAGCAGCCGGAACGTATCGAAGTCCACGCGCCGCAGCCGCAGCCGCAGCGTGTAGCCGTCCATCGTCCCGTCGAGCACGAGCCGATCCGATGAGGGCCGATCGAACGTGAACGACGGCGCGCCAGGGACCGCCGTTGCGCTTGGTCAGCGCGATCGCGCGGCTGCTGGTGTCGATGCTCGCCTCGTAGTGCGCGAACGAATCATCGGTGCGCTGAAAGACGACGACGGTCGGCGTGTCGAAGATGACGCGGCGCCAGCGGCGGTCGTAGTCGTTGAGGACTGACCGGCCGGCTCTCGCCGTCCACGCTCAGTTCCTCGATGTTCCAGATGCCGTAGAGCGGCGACCGCGGCTCGCCGGGTCCGCCCGCGGCGTAGTAAGAGCGCGTGGCGACCCACGTGAACATGCCGATCAGATAGATCCCGAAGACGACCTGCGCCACCAGCGCGATGCGATTGGCGCGCGGTGTCGCAAACAGATCCGGCTGCGACGATGGCTCGGCAGGATCGATTCAGCACCAGGACGTTGGCGAGGCGGCGCGCGTCTGGCGCGAGCAGGAACGCGAACATCAGCAGATAGTGAAACGAGATCTGCTTCAGGCCGAAGTCGTACGTCATGTTCAGCACGAACACCTGAGTCATGTCCGCCATGCCAATCAGCGCGCCGAGCAGCGTGGTCTGTGGAAAGAGCAGCAGGATGCCGGACGCCATCTCCGCGCACGCCGGTGAAGATCTGATACGGCGTCGAGGCGCCGATCTAGCGTCCACAGCAGATCGGACAGCGAGAGATTGCCGACCGACTCGACCAGCGTCACCAGCGACGGCGGCGGGAACTGCGTCGGAATGATCTTCGCCATGCCGTAATAGAACATCTGCGCCGCCATCGCGAAGCGGACGAACACGCGGAACCACGCGTGCCACGTGCGCTCGCGGTCGCGGCCCGGCTGCAGCATCAGCCAGGCTGCCGTGATGAGCACCGCCAGCGACCAGCAGCCAGGCGTTCTGAATCCAGTGAAACGCGGTGTCGCCGCTGTTGCCGGTGAAGACGAGCGGCGGGCGGAGGCCGAAGACGTGCTCGGCGAGCCAGTTGGTGATGCTCGCGCATCGGCCAGACGTTGCCGAGCGCGGGGAACGAGAACCACGGCGTCAGCATCACGCCGCCGATGATCTGCGTGGCGAGCGAGTAGAGGCGTGAAGTAGACGACGCAGAAGCGGAAGACGATGCGCACGTCGTGGTCCTTGGTCCCTGGTGCTCAGTGCTTAGTCCGTCCTGTGATCCATGGTCCGAAGGTCCATCAGGACCAAGGACCAAGGACCAAGGACGGACCAAGGACCAGGGACGGACCAGGTACCAAGGACCAAGCACCAAGGACCTTCTAGTTGCCGCGCGGTGCCGGCTTCGACAGGTACGCCTTGGACGCGGCCTCGTCCTTGAGCGGCGTGACCTTGTCGGGATCGATCCGGACCATCAGATAGTCGATGTGGTCGTCGATCTTCGTGAACCAGTGGCCGGTGCCGGCCGGAATGACCACGACGTCGCCCGGCCTTGAGGTTGTAGGTGACGCCATTGCGAATGTCCGATCCGTTGTTGCCGGGCCCGTTGAACTCGCGCACGGTCAGCGACGTCGCGGGCCGCCGCTGCCGGTCCTGGCAATGTCCGGCCCGAGCACCAGCGTCGCCGTGCCGTCGATGATGTGATAGACCTCGCTGACCAGATCGTGCTCGGCGACCGAGTTCGGCGCCGGCTTGTCCAGCTTGCCGCGATGCACCATACCGATGCCGACGTGCGCCTTGCCGATGTCGATGTCGCGCACCTGCTGGTCGATCAGCTTCTCCTCGATGGCCTTCTTCGTGTAGGCCTGCAGCTCGCTGAGCGGGATGTAGTGTCCCGGGCACATGTTGCAGGTCGGCTGCGGGTCGGTCGGGTTGATCTTCGCCTGCGCGATGAGCGCGGCGACGCGAGCACGCCGCGCCGGCTACTCCGATGACAGAATGCGTGTCATAGAGCAAGTCCGCCTACGGAGCTACTCACATGGTCCGGCTGAAGCCGGACACTACGTTACTTGCGCGGCCAGGGCACGCCCTGATCTGCCTTGGTGACCGGGCCGACGCCCTTGTAGATGAAGCGCTGCACGCGCGCGCCGGTGTAGGTCTCGGTCGTGTAGAGATTGCCCTTCGAGTCGGTGTCGAGGTTGTGGACGCCGAAGAACTGTCCCGGCTGGCGTCCGCCGTCGCCGAACGTCGTGAGCACCTCGAGCGTGCTGCGCAGGACGACGCTGACGTGCTCGTTCACGCCGTTGGCGATGTAGATATAGGTCTGCTGCGGATCGCGCGAGAACGTCATGTCCCAGACCGAGCCGGAACGCAGCGTGTTCTTCTCGAAGAACGCCTCCTTCACGAAGGTGCCGTCCTTGCGGAAGACCTGCATGCGATCGTTGACGCGATCGCAGACGTACACGAAGCCGTCCTTCGAGACGTTGGCGCAGTGCACGGTGTTGAAGTGCTTCGACGGCGGCGCCGCCGGATCGTAGTCGGGCACCTTGGTGTCGTCCGGCTTGTTGCCGTACGCGCCCCAGTGCCGCTTGTACTTCCCGCTGTCGGCGTCGAAGACGATGACGCGGCGATTGCCGTAGCCGTCGGCGACGTAGATCTCGTTGGCCTCCGGCTCGAGCGAAGATCTTGGCCGCGCGCCACAGGTTCTCGACGTCGTTGCTGCCGTTGTGCACGCCCTGCTTGCCGATCTGCAGCAGGAACTTGCCGGCCTTGGTGAACTTGAGGATCTGCGTGTCCTTGTTGTCGTTGCCGCCGATCCAGACGTTGCCCTTGTGATCGACGGTGATGCCGTGGTTGCTGGTCGGCCACTCGTAGCCGGGGCCGGGGCCGCCCCACGAGCCGACGAGATTGCCGGCCTGATCGAACTCGAGCACCGGCGGCGCCACCTTGCAGCAGATGCCGATCGGCGGGTTCATGTCCGCGGCCTTGAAGTTGTCCTCGACCGACTCCGGGCCGATGGATCACCCAGACGTGGTCGTGGGCGTCCACCGACAGGCCGATCGTCGAGCCCATCACCCAGTGATTGGGCAGCGGCTTCGGCCAGAACGGATCCACCTCGAAGATCGGCGCCTGCCTGGCGCCAGGCGCCCGGGTGCCGTTGCCTTGTGCCGCCACGATCGCGGCGCCAGCCACGGCGAACAGGACCAGCGCGACGAGACTAGACGTTTCATGGCTTCCTCCTCGAGACACGACTGTCGGCGACAGCGCCGGACTCTACGGATGCGACGACAGCGACCGAGACTCTACAGGATGAACGGCAACGTCGACCTCGACCGTGCCCGTGATGAATCCGCCAGCGCCAATGCACCGCCGCTCGGTGCTCGCTCGCGGCGCGCTCGCGCTCGGCTCGGCGGCGCTGCCCTCGGTCCGGCTTCGTGCGCAGACCGTCGGGCCGGTGATGTCGGCGCTCAGCACCTACATGGCCGCCGCGAAGGATCGCGCGCTGCCGCCAGACGTCGTCGAGAAAGCGAAGCACCACATCCTCGATACCTTTGCGGCGATGATCTCGGGTTCCGAGCTGCCGCCCGGCCGCGTCGCGCTGGCACTCGCTCGCGCGCAGGCTGGCCGTCCAGTTGCCACCGTGGTCGGCTCGAACGTCGTCACCGGACCGATGGACGCCGCGCTCGTCAACGGCGTGCTCGCACACTCCGACGAAACCGACGACTCGCACGGCCCGTCGCAGTCGCATCCCGGGGCTTCGATCGTGCCCGCAGCGCTGGCGCTCGGCGAAGATCTGGGTGTCAGCGGCGAGCGATATCTTCGCGCGGTCACGCTCGGCTACGACGTCGGCCCGCGCATGACGATGGCGCTTGGCGGCGTGACGTTCAGAAACGAAAGCCGCCGCAGCACGCACGCGTTCGCCGGCACGTTCGGGTCGGCTGCTGCCGCCGGCATGCATCGTCGCACTCACGCCACAGCAGATGCGCTGGCTCCTCGACTACGCCTCGCAGCAGGCCGGCGGCTACGCCGTGTGGGGCCGCGACACCGATCACATCGAGAAAGGCGTTCGTGTTCGGCGGCATGCCGGCGCGAAACGGCGTGACCGCGGCGCTGCTCGTCACCGCCGGATGGAACGGCGTGGACGACGTGCTGTCGGGCGACGACAACTTCTTTCGGTGAACGCGCCCGCAGCGAATCCCGTCGGTGTTGATCGATCGCCTTGGCGAGCGCTTCGAGGTGATGAACACCGACATCAAGAAGTGGACAGTCGGCACGCCGATTCAGGCGCCGCTCGACGCGATCGACAACATCCGCCGCAAGCGTTCCTTCGAAGCCGATGACGTGAAGTCAGTCGCGGTGCGGCTGGCGCCGAGCGTCGGGGCGGTCGTCGACAACCGCGACATCCCCGACATCTGCCTGCAGCACATGGTCGCCGTAATGCTGATCGACAAGACGGCATCGTTCCACGCCGCGCACGACAAGCCGCGCATGCAGGACGCCGCCGTGCTTCGTCAGCGGAGCAAGGTCACCTACGTTCCGGACGCGTCGCTCACCGCGCTGCTCCCGGCGCGCGTAGCCATCGTCGAGATCACGCTGAACGACGGGACGAGGCTCTCCGATCGCGTCGAAGCCGTGCGGGGAACCGTCCGCAACCCGATGACGCGTGCCGAGGTCGTGGACAAAGCACGCGATCTGATCGCGCCCGTGCTCGGTGCGGCGACGGCACAGAAGCTGATCGATACGCTGCTTGCGATCGAGGCCGTCAAGGACGTGCGTACGCTGCGACCGCTGCTGCAACGCATTCCTTAGGGCTTCGTTCTTATTTCTTGTTTCTTGGCTTTTTTCCCGCTCCCCGGCTCAGTCATCTTTCGGTGCTGCTCGGCGAGCATTTCCGCCGGCGTCACGTTGGCGACCGTCGTCTCACCTTGTTCTTCCAGCCGCTGACGACGTCGGCGTCCCCCTTCATCATCGCGTCGAAGCCGTCCTTCGCCACGTCGGCCGGGTCGTCCTTCTTGTCCTGCCCGACCTTCGTGTCGGTGAGGCCGGCCCGCTCGAAGAATTCCGTCTCCGTCGCGCCGGGCATCAGGCACGTCACCGTGACGCCGCTGTCCTTGAGCTCGGCGCGCAGGGCGTATGAGAACGAATCGATGAACGCCTTGGTACCGTTGTAGACGGCGTGATACGTCCCGGGCATGAAGCCGGCGATCGAGCCGGTAATGAGGATCCGGCCGGCGCCGCGCTCACGCATCTTCCACGCGATCTGATGAATCAGGTAGATGGTGCCGGTGATGTTGGTATCGATGACGTGCTCGATCTCCTCGAAGTCCTGATCGAGGAACGCCTGGCCGAGACCGTGTCCGGCATTGGCGAGGAGCGCATCCACCGTGCGGTCGCCGATCGTTCGCACCAGCGTGTCGACGCCAGGGCGCGTCGCGAGATCCACGACGGCGGTCTCGACGTTCGCGCCGAGGCCGCGGAGTGTCTCCGCCGCGGATCGAGCGGCTCATCGGCCGCGACAATGAGATCGAATCCATTGCCGGCGCAGAGCTTGGCCAGCTCGAAACCGATGCCGCTCGACGCGCCGGTGACGATGGCGAGCGGACGAGAACGGGTATGTCCCTGCATGCTCATAGCGATCGAGAGGGAGCAAACGATATGCCCTACGCGAACGGTGCACCTCGACTGTTGTGGTGGTGATGCCGACGAGTTCAGATGGCCGCACTGTTGCACTGCTGAGCGGGACCGGAGGGTTGGCATGCTGGGTCTACTCGGATGGATTCTGTTCGGTCTCGTTGTTGGGATCATTGCCAAGCTGTTGATGCCGGGTCGTGATCCTGGTGGTTTCATCGTGACTACGATCCTCGGTATCGTTGGCGCGGTGATTGGTGGTTTCCTGGGCCGGACCCTCGGCTTCTACGGGCCAGGAGAGCCGGCAGGTTTCCTGATGGCCACGTTGGGGGCTGTCGTGCTGCTGTTCCTCTACCGCATGCTACGGCGGCCCGCGCGTATCTGACGGGAGCCGCGACGCCACGCGGCCGCGGCCGAGGCTTCGGGTTTTACCCCAATACTTGGGCGTAAACCGCGTGGCGTGTTCTGGTGATGCGTCCGATCAACTGGCAGCCTGAATCGGTTCCGCCTTCCGACGAGCGGAGAGCGTCGCCGCGCGCCTCGTGGTGCGAGCGGCGAGCCCGAGCGGGCGCAGCTCATCCCGCTCGTGCTGGGGACGTTCAAGGAGACGCTTGGCGAGCGCCTCTCGCTAGCGGAGGCCAGACGTCTGTTCGGGTTGCGCGAAGTCACGTGCCAGGTGGTGCTCGATTACCTCGTCGGAGAGAACCTGTTGAGACGGACTCGCGACGGGCGATACACGATGGCGTGATCACCAGAGTCGTGGCACGGGCGGGGATAGAATGGCGCATGATTTCCAGAGTCATGCGCACGGCCGCCATCATGGCGTTGTTCGCGCTGCTGACCTCCGCGCTGCGCGCGCAGAATGCGGCGCCGGCGCCGTTGCAGCCGAATCCGCGTGCGCCGCTCTATCAGCACACGGGCGAGCAGTACCGCGTCTACGACTTTCCAGGCACTGGCGAATCGATTCCCTACCGTCTGTTCGTCCCGTCGCGCTGGAAGCCCGGTGCACGGCTCCCGCTGCTCGTGACGCTGCGCGCCGGTACCAGCGTGGACAACTCGTATCGCGAGCCGAACAGCCTGGTCGCACAGGCCGAGAAGCGCGGCTACCTCGTCGTCACGCCGATGGGTTATCGACCGCTGCGTCAGCCGTACTACGGCAGCGCGTACCGCATCGCGCGGCCGAACGCGCGGCGCCCGGCTGACGGCTGGACGGCGCAGGAGAACGAGCGCGCCGAGCAGGACGTGATCAATGTCATCGATCTCGTCACGCAAGGAGTACGGCGTCGATCCCGTCGCGCGTGTTCCTGCACGGGCAGAATCCATCCGGCTCGGGCGCGATGCACCTGGGCGCGAAGTATCCCGATCGCTTTGCCGCGCTGGTGATCAGCTCAGGGCCCATCGAGTTCGACACGTACCCCTTCGATCGCATCAAGGGCAAGATGGGACTGCTGGTGATTCACGGCGATCAGGACACCACCAATCCGATCGAGGCGTCGAAGAGGATGGCCGACGCGGCGAAAGCGGCCGGGGTGAACGCCGTCTACGCCACCGTGCCGGGCGGCACGCACCTGGCGGCGTATCTGACCTACGCGTCCGAGATCTTCGACTTCCTCGACACACAGAAAAAGTAGCGGCGACGCATGCGTCGTCCTGACGTGAGTGATCACATGTCCATCGCGCCGCCTCAGTCGCATCCCCAGTACGGCGTCACCCAGCTGATCTACGTGCTCCACGCGCTCAGCCTGGTCGTCGGCATCATCGGCACCGCCACGGTCATCGGCGCGTTTCTGTCTTGGATGGCCGTCGATCATCGCCGTGATCATCAACTACGTGAAGCGGGGCGATGTGCAGGGGCACGTGGCTCGAGTCGCACTTCCGCTGGCAGATCCGGACGTTCTGGTTCGGTCTGCTGTGGGTCGCGCTGTGCGGGCTGTTCGTGCTGCTGACGCTCGGCCTCGGTGTGTCTGCTTCGTCTGGATCCCGCTCGGCATCGTCTGCCGTCTGGTTCATCTACCGCGTTGTCCGCGGCTGGTCGGCGCTGACCAATGGTCGGCCCATGTACTCTAGTAGTCTCTGGTCCTTGGTCCTTGGGTCTTGGTCCGTCCCTGTCCTTGGTCCTGTGTCCAGTGGGGACCGAGGACGTAGGACGGACCAGGCACAAAGCACCAAGGACGAAGGACCTCGTTCGTCAGCGCGTGGCGCGATCGCGAGACACGTCCAGTTTTCCCGACTGTCCCTTGCCGACCCGAGGCCCGAGATTGTCGCGCCGCGGCTGATGATCGAGGTTCGCGACGCGTGCCGCGGTGCCGTAAACCAGCGCCGCAATCCGCGCCATCTTCGGAAACTCGATCTTGTCCACTTCGTCGGTGACGTAGTGATAGTCGCGGTGCAGGCCGGTGGTGAAGAAGATGATCGGCACGCCCTTCGACGCGTAGCTGTAGTGATCGCTGCGCGTGTAGATCGATTCGAGATCGGTCGGATCGTTCAGCTCGTAGTTGAGCGTCAGCGGCGACGGCAGCGCGGCGTTGGCGTCCTCGTTCAGGTTGTGCAGCTCGGTGCTGATGCGATCCGCACCCGACCACGTAGACCGTGTCGGCCTCCTTCGCGATCGTCGCAGCGTGTTGCGTCCCACCATGTCGATGTTCAGCTGCGCGGACACTCTTCTCGAGCGGCACCGACGGCGTGGTCGGCCATGTAGCGCGAGCCGGAGAGTCCGCCTTCCTCCGCGGTGTGCCAGACCAGCAGCAGCGAGCGCTTCATGCGCGCCCCGCGCGAGAACGCCTTGGCCAGCGCCATCAGCGTCACGGTGCCGGAGCCGTCATCGTCGGCGCCGTTGTTGATGATGTCGCCCGGCCGCGTCGCCGGGCGCGTCTGGCCGGTGCAGCTGGCGATCGCGTTGAGGCGCTGGTCGAAGGCGAACTGCTCGTAGCCGATGTGGTCGTAGTGCGCGCCGAGCAGGACGTAGCTGTCCTTCAGCGCCGAATCGTTGCCTTCGATGAGTGCCGACGACGTTGCGGGTGAGGCGGGTCTGGATGACGTCGTAGGTGGCGTCCACGTTGATCGTGATCGAGACGCCGGAGAGCGCGACGTCGGGAAGCGGCTCCTGCTTTTCGGTCGCGGCCTTCAGCGTCGCGTAGTCCGTCGCCCGAGGCGCTGAACACGAAGGTGAAGAACTCGTCGCTCGCGGTGATCTGCGGAGCGAGTCGCGAGTCGAGCCGCTGCGCGGTCTGGAAGTCCACGCGCTGCGCGGCCGGCACGGTCGACGGCGGAGCCGTGGAGGTTGGGCCGACCTGCGTGATCGATGGCGACGGCGCGCTGTGTGTCGGTGGCCAGCGCGTCCGCGCGCGTCGAGAATCCGGTTGTGCGCGGTGGTGAATCCTTTGGGACCGGTTCGCCCGAGGAAGATCGCGACCTTGCCGCTCACGTTGCGCTGGCGTAGTCGTCGTGCTTGAAGCGGCGCGAACGTCACGCCGTAGCCCGCGAACGCGGCCTCGCCGCTCACCGTCTGCTTCGCGCCCTGGTTTCTCGGGAACGTGACGCCCTCGCCGTCCTTGAACGTGCGCGACTGTCCGTTCACGGTGACCGTCACGCTGGAGTTGCTGCGCGTGCGCACGCCGAGCACGCGCACCTCCTGGAAGTAGCTGCCGCGATCGCCGCCCGGCTTCACGCCCCATTCCTGCAGATGGTCGCGCGATGTAGGCGCCAGCCAGGCCGAGGCCTTCGGTGTAGACCTGGCGTCCCTGCAGTTCGTCGGACGCGATATAGGTGAGCCACGTGCGCAGGTCGTCCTGCGAAATCGAGCCGGCGTGCGCGGCGTCTGCGCAGCGGTCGGTCAGTCCCAGGCCGATGCACAGAATGAGGCGCCGACGCGGCGGAGAGGGAGCGAGTCATGGCCGGATCTGTACCGCCGGGAGTAACTGAAACGTGCGGGTCGAACGTATCAGCAATCCCGCTGAACGGAGAGCCACCATGCGACTTGTCACATCCGTCCTCGTCCTGTGCTCACTGGTCCTCGCCTCCAGCGTTTCGGCCACCGTCGGCGTCCGCGCAGCAGCCGCCGGCGCGCAGCCGCCGCCGCAGCGCGGCATCGTCAACGTGACCGGTCAGCTGTATCGCGCCCAGAACAACAACCACTACACCGTGTTCCTGGTGACGCCCGAGGGCATCATCATGAGCGACCCGATCAACCGCGACTTCGCGCGCTGGCTGAAGGCGGAGATCGCGACGCGCTTCAAGGTGCCGGTCCGCTACGTCCTCTACACGCATCGCGACTGGGACCACGCCTCCGGCGGCGTCGTGTTCGCGGACACCGCGGAGTTCGTCGGCCATCGCAACATGCTGGCGGCGCTCGCGCCTCCGGCCGGCAATCCGCCGCTGCCGGCCGACGCCGTGAAGATGGACGCCAACAAGAACGGCCTCGTCGAGCGCAGCGAGGCAGCGGGCGCCTACGCCGAGCGCTTCGCGATGTTCGACTACAACCGCGACGAGGTGCTCAGCGGCGCCGAGATCGCGCGCGGCTCGGTGAGCGACGTGCTATCCGCCGACGGTCACCTACACCGATCGCCACACCGTCACGCTGGGCGGCAAGCGCGTGACGATGACCTATCTGGGCATCGCGCACGCCGACGACAGCTCCGTGCTGCACTTCCCCGACGAGCGCGCCGTGTTCAGCGCCGACATCCTGCAGGTGAAGCGGCTGCCGGGCGGACTGGCGCCCACCGTCGGCTCGTGGATCGACGCGCTGACGACGATCAACGCGCTCGACTACGAGCACGCGCTCACCGGTCACGCGCTGGCCGGGCACGAAGAAGGACGCGATGCAGTCGCTGCAGTACCTGCAGGACATCTCGAAGGGCGTCGCCGCCGGCATCGCCGCGGGCCGCAGCCTGGCCGAGATCCAGAAGACGCTGACGCTCGACGCCTACAAGGGATTCGAGCGGTGGGACACGATCCGCGAGGCGCACATCGCCGCCGTCTACGCGACGATCAGTGGATACGCGCCCGTCGGCATCGACCGGTACGCGGTAACCCGCACGCTCAGAGGGGAGTGCCTATGGCCAGGTTGCAGACGCGATGCGCGATGGTGCTTCTTGGCCGGCCTGGCGGCGACGCCGTCGCTGGTGCAGACGCAGACCGCAACAGGATCGGACCCAGGACAAAGTGGCGTTTCCCGCGCACACGATCATCGGGAACCTCCACTATGTCGGGACCGCGAACGCTGAATTCGTATCTCTTCACGACGCCGCAGGGTCATATCCTCGATCAACACGAACTACGAGGACACCGTGCCGCTTCTGCGCGCGTCGGTCGAGAAGCTTGGCTTCAAGCTCACCGACATCAAGATCGTGCTCGGCAGTCACGCGCACCCGGATCACCAGCAGGCCGATGCCCTGCTGAAGGATCTCTCCGGCGGCGCAACGGTCATGGCCATGGAGCAGGACATACCGGCGCTCAAGGCGATGAAAGCGCCGAGTGGCAAGGCGTATCCCGCCGACCGCGTGCTCAAAGACGGGGAGCAGGTGTCGCTCGGCGGCACCACGCTGACCGCCCATCTCACACCCGGGCACACGCGCGGCTGCACGACCTGGACGACGAGGATTGCCGATGGCGGCCGGACCTACAACGTGGTGATCGCGTGCGCCGGTCTCCAGGCCAATGCACAGCTCGTCAACAACAAGAACTATCCCGAGATCGCTGAAGACTTCGCGCGGAGCATCAAGACGCTGAAGTCGCTGCCGGCTGACGTCTTTCTCGGCGCGCACAGCTGGTTCTTCGATCTGGCCGGCAAGCACAAGCGGCTCGGGAGCGCGACCAACCCGTACGTCGATCCCGCCGGCTACAAGCGTGGGTCGACAACATGGAGAAGAACTACAACACGACGCTTGCCGCGCAGAAGAAAACGCCGCCTACGAACTGAGGGCGTCGCGGTTGTGGCCGGCGTTCGATGATCATCGGCATGCCGTACCGGGGACGCAGCGTGATGAGCGGCCACGGCTCGACGCGGTGTCCCGGCACGAGCTGAAGACGATAGCGCTGCGCCAGCGTCGCCACGCTGAGATGCGCTTCGATCAGCGCGAACTGATTGCCGATGCACTGCCGCGGTCCGGCGCCGAACGGCAGGTAGACGAACTTCGGCCGCTCGGCGCTGTGCTCGGGCGAGAAGCGCTCGGGCTCGAACGTCTCGGGATCCTTCCAGTACGCGGGCAGCCGGTGCAGCACGTACGGGATGACGAAGGCCAGCCAGCCGCGCGGCAGTCGAAATCCGCCCAGCGTGTCGTCGGCCAGCGCCTGCCGTGAGAAGCCCCACGCCGGCGGATACAGACGCATGGCTTCGTCCACCACCATCCGCGTGTACGGGAGGTTGCGCGAGATCGGCATACTCCGGCGGCCGGCCGTTGAGCACGGTGTCGAGCTCGTGCTCGAGGCGCTGCCGCGCCGCGCGGATGCTGCGACAGCAGAAACCACGTCCACGTCAGCGCCAGCGACGTCGTCTCCTGACCGGCGAGCAGGAACGTCGTGACCTCGACGCGCAGCTGCTCGTCGGTCATGCGCTTCGCCGGTCTCTTCGTCGCGAGCGGCCATCAGCATCGACAGCAGATCGGCGCTGTCAGACGGATGCGCCGCCGCTCGTTGATGACGTAGTCGACGGCCTGCCGGAGCACGAGCGCGCGCCTCTTCGAATTGCCGCGCCTTGGCGCGCTGGAACCGTTCGGCGATGCCGAGCGACCAGAAGCTGTCGCCGACGTGCTCGTTGATGACGACCCACGCCTGATCGATCTTCGACGCGAACGGACCGAGGTCGCCGCCGAGCAGCGCGCGCAGGACGACGGTGCGCGTGAAGCGCATCATCTCGTCGGAGACGTCCACCGGCCGCCCATCCGACGCGATCGACTGCCACTCGTCCGCCGTCTCGCGCGCGGCCTGCGCCATCACGCCGGCCAGCGCCGCGACCTGCTGACGATGAAACGCCGGCTGCGCGATGCGGCGCTGCCGCAGCCAGAAGTCGTCCTCGCTGGTCAGCAGGCCGTTGCCGATCGACATCCGCAGCTTCTGATAGAGCGGGCTCTTGTGATAGTTGCGCGCGTTGTCCTGCAGGACGTGACGGATATCGGCCGGGTTGGTAATGAGATACCCTCGTCGCGGGCCGATCTTGAAGTAGGCGACGTCGCCGAAGCGGCGCGCCGCGTTCATGAAGACGCCGGTCGGATCGCGTCTGACCGCCGGCAGCATGCCGAGGATCGGCATGCCGCGAGGGCCCGGTGGCAGCATGCCTAGCATCATAGCGCCGAGTCGCTGTTCACAATCTGCGCGTGACTGACGGCGTTATTCCAACGTAGCGTCGCAGTGCGGAGGTCCGTTGCATGCGCCATCGATACCTGTTGATCTGGCTGGTCGTGTCTCTCGGTCACCGTGCACGCGCAGTGGTTGAACTTTCCGACCCCTGGCACGCCGCGAACGAAGGACGGCAAGCCCAACCTCACCGCGCCGGCGCCGCGCACGGCCGAGGGCAGGCCGGATCTCTCCGGCGTCTGGATGCACGAGACCACGACGATTGACGAGATGAGGCGTCTGTTCGGCCCGATCATCGACGCCGAGATCAAGACGAGCGTGCCGGGCATGGAGCTCGACACCGTGCACAAGTACGCCATCAACGTGCTCGTGGACTTCAAGCCCAACGAGCTGCCGATGACCGCCGGAAGGCGGAAGCGCTTTCAAGCGAATCCTGACCGGCCGCGATCCCTCGCGCGTGTGCGCCGCGCCGCCGCCGTTTCCGCTGGCCGGTCTGCTGTCCGAGCCGATCAAGATCGTGCAGGCGCCGCGGATGACGATCGTGCTGTACGAAGCCGGCAACATGTTCGCCAGATCTATCGCCGACGGCCGTGCGCTGCCGAAGGAAGTCGAACTTCCCGGCGTATCTCGGTTACTCGACCGGGCGCTGGGATGCGCGATGTGTTCGTCGTCGAGACCGCCGGCTTCAACGACCAGGTTCCGCTCGACATCTCGGCCACCCGCACAGCGAGCAGACCTCCGCGTCACCGAGCGGTTCCGCCGCATCGACTTCGGACACATGGACATGGAAGTGACGTTCACCGATCCGATGATGTACACAAGCCAATCACGCTGAAGATCCCGCACACCCTCATGGCCGACTGCCGACATCTTCGAGTCGTTCTGCGATAACGAAAAGGACCGCGTCCACCTGGAGAACGCGAATCCGCGCTGAGCCGGCCGGTCCGAAAGTACCGCCACAGCGACTGACGTCTGCCGCCACTGCGCGACCGGATTCGTCCCGGTGTCCGCGTGCTGTTTGTCGGCATCAACCCCGGCGTTCGCTCGGCGCTGACCGGCCATCACTTCGCCGGATTCTCGAATCGATTCTGGAAGCTGCTCTACGATTCGCGTCTGGTGCCGGAGCCGGTCACCTACGTGGACGATGAGCGGTTGCCGGAGTGGGGGTACGGGATCACGAACATCGTGCCTCGAGCGACGCCGGGCATCGACACGCTGGAGCGCGACGAGTACGTCGCGGGCTCGGCGAGGCTGCGACGGAAGATCCAGCGCTATCGGCCGACGGTCGTCGCGCTCGTCGGCGTCACCGTCTTCCGGGCGCTGTTTCCGGACCGCCGAGGTCGCGGTGACGCTCGGTCTGCAGAAGGAACGCATCGGTGACTCGGCGGTGTTCGTGCTGCCGAATCCGAGCGGCCGGAACGCGAACTACTACGTACGACGGAGATGCGGCGCGCCTTCCGCGCGCTGGCGCGCTTCAGGTCAAACCGTTCGGGGCCGCGCTGATCGGTGTCTAATATGGGCGAGAGAAGCGGCGCATGAAGCGGTGCGTCTTTGCCGGCCTCGTTGTTCTTCGCGTCTCGGTGCTGTCGCTGGCGGCGGCATCGTGGCCAACAGGCGACGCCCTCGACCTCACGAACGCTGCGGCTGCCTGAGGTTCCTGATCGATACACCCTCCTGAATCTCCCGTCCCATTTCCACCAGCCGGCGGCGCTGCGGTTCGACAACACTCCCGCCGACAATCCGGTCACCGACCCGGGGCCACGCTCGGCCGCGTGCTCTTCTACGACACGCGGCTCTCGGCCAACAACACCATCTCCTGCGGCTCCTGCCACGTGCAGTCGCATGCGTTCGTCGATCCGAATCGCTTCAGCAAGGGGTTCAAGGGCGGGCTGACCGACCGGCACGCGATGAACCTCGTCAACCTGCGGTTCCACCCGCGGGCGCGCTTCTTCTGGGACGAGCGCAGCGGCAACCTCGAGGCGATGGTGCTGCTGCCGGTCGCAGAACAGCGCTCGAGATGGGACAGGACCTGGCGAAGCTGCCCGGCATCCTCGCCGGCCGAGCCGCGCTATGCCGAGCTCTTTCGTCAGGCCTTTGGCGATCCCGAGATCACCAACGAGCGCATCGCGCGGGCGCTGGCGCAGTTCCTGCGCTCGATGGTGTCGTATCAGTCGAAGTACGACGCCGGCCGTCTGCAGGTCCGCTCGTCGGTCACAGGATGACTTCCCCAACTTCACGCTCGAGGAGAATCGCGGCAAGGCGCTGTTCCTGCGCAACTGCGCGCTCTGTCATCTTCCCGATCAGGACGCGCACTTCGTCATGACCGAGCCGGTGAACACCGGGCTCGACGAGGACGCGCACGCGCACCGACGGCGGCGTCGGCGACATCACGCTCAAGCCGCAGGATCTCGGCCGGTTCAAGTCGCCGTCGCTGCGTAACGTCGAGGTCACCGGGCCGTACATGCACGACGGCCGACTTCGCGACGCTCGAGGCGGTGCATCGACCACTACAGCAATGGCGGCAAGAATCATCCGAACAAGGACGTCCGCGTGCAGCCGCTGCATTTCACCAACTCGGAGAAGGCGGCGCTCGATCGCCTTTCTGAAGACGCTGACCGACGCAGGCATTTCTCTCGGATCCGAAGTTCTCGGATCCGTTCAAGTGAAGGAGTGCAACATGCGGCGCATCCCCTTGTCACTCGTCATGCTGCTGGCATTCGCGGCGTGGCGGCGCCACAGACGGCGGCGGCCCAGACGACGTTCAATTCGTCGCAGCCGGCCGCGATCTTCGGCCCGGCCGTGACCCCACCGGTGAACCCCGACATCGTCGTCGCGCGGCTGATGACGTTCGATCGCGACAACGACGGTCGGCTGGTCAGGAGCGAACTGCCCGAGCGGATGCAGAACCTGCTCGCGTCTGACGCGAGCGGCGATCAGGCGCTCGACCGCGACGAGATTCGCGCGCTGGCGACGGCGCCGCGCCTCCAGCGGCAGTCGCGGCAACCGTTCCCGGATTCCGCGGCGGTGGCGGCGGTACACGTTCGGCGATCAGGTCAGCCTGTCCACGCGCCCGCACGTCGAAGGCGCGCTGGACGACCTGCGGCTGACGCCGGCTCGCCAGTCAACAGGCGCTGGCGATCGTCCGGCCGTTCATGGCGAAGTCTCGAGGCCGACGCGACCGCGGTGCTGCTGAATGAGCTCGAAGGTCTCGTGCAGCCGGTGTGCAGCTTGGCAGCTTTCAAGGCGCATGCTCGATCGTCAGCTGTCAGGAAACGATCATGCCGGTCGTCACGCGCCAGGACGGGATCAAGAGTCAACGTCTTCAGGTTCGGCCCGGACCTGACGCAAGTGATCAACGGCTTCGCCTTGCCGCCCGAGCAGACATCACTGGCGCTCGCTGCGTTCGACCGCTTCAAGGCGCGTATCCGTCCCGGCGGACGCCGATCGCGTCCGCGCTGCTCGCGGAATTGAAGGACGTGCTGAACGACGAAGAGCGCGACAACTTCGGCGCCGCGCTGCAGCGCCGGCCGCTGGTGAAGGCCGGCGGCGGGTGATCGGCGGCGTCGTGGGTCGGGATCGCGCCGCCGCTGCCGCCGCCCCCGCCCGGCAACCTGATCGACGGTCCCGGCGGTGTTCCGGTTGCCGTTCCCGCCGCAGCGGCAGGTGCTGACGCCCTAGACCCAGATCGCTGATACTGCGGTCATGTTGTTCTCGCCGTCCTCACGAGGACGCCTGACCGCGTCACGATCTGGGCCGTTTTCCCGACGATACGCTCTTTCATCGACTGGCGCGTGCCGTCTGCCACGCCGGCTGTCTGCCGCGCAAGGAGCTGTTCGAGGCCTGGGAAACCGCGCGGCGCGTCCGTCGACTCTTTCGCGGCGGGCGCGTCGTCGATCGTCGGCGGCGGCCACGGCCTGCTCGCCCACGTGATGCTGCTCCTGGACGATTCGTCTCGCGACGCGATCGTCGTGGACACGACCCTGCCACCATCGAGCGCGCGGCTGCATCGCGCACTCATCGCCGCCTGGCCGCGACTCTCCGAACGCATTACCTTCATTCCCGGCGCGCATTGAGGACGTCGCCCTCGGTCCGGACGACATCGTCGTGTCCGTCCACGCGTGCGGCAGTCTCAGCGACGTCGTCCTCGAGCGCGCCGCGGCCGCGCGTGCCCGCGTCGCGGTGCTGCCGTGTTGCCACAATCTGGATGTTCACGATGACGGGAATCTGACTGGCTGGATCGACGGCGCGATGGCAGTGGACGTCGTGCGAGCACTGCGGCTCGAGCAGCAGGGCTACCGCATCTGGACGCAGACGATCTCGCAGGAGATCACGCCGAAGAACCGGCTGCTGATCGGCGAGCCGGTCGCATGCGATTCACGCAGTACAACGTTTACGTTGAATGCCCGATCCGGATGCGTCGGCCTGACGACACACAACGATCACAGTTTTGTTGCTGCTTCAACGATCGCTCGATATCGATCTGGTGAACAAGAAGAACGTCTTCGCCGAATCAACCACGCACAGCACGACACGTCTGTCGCACTACGAAGTGCGCGCGACATTTTTGCTCCGCAGGCAAATGCCCTCATCGCGAATCAGTGAGTTGTCATCGATCAAAAATTTTTTTGCACTCGTGTTGGCACGCGTGATCTGCGCTAGGATCCCGCGCACCTTGTAACTCAGAGGGCGAAGCTGTATTCACTGTCGATCGCATCACTGAACGATGCGATCGAGTTCGCTCGACGAGGTTGTGATGTATCTAGACTTTTTTGGACTTCGCGAGCTGCCGTTCGAGTTGACAGCGAATCCGCGATTCCTCTACATGACGGTCGCGCATCGCGAAGCGTTGAGCAGCTTGCAGTTCGGAGTGCAGGCGCGCAAAGGGTTGACGCTCTTGGTCGGTGAGGTCGGCACCGGTAAGACGACGCTCATCGCCATCGCTTCTCACCGACACCACCACCGTCCTGCACTGCACTCTGAGCTTCCGTTCGAGAGACGGCTTTCCGACACGACGAAATATTTTTCGTCTCGTCGCGAGCGCGCGCATTTTTTTGCGTTAGGATCGCGGCGCCCAAATTGTGGTGAGTAACGAGAGGGCGAAGCTGTATCGACGTGCGAGCGCACGTCGTGTGATGCGATCGAATTCAATCGACGGTTGATTCATGTATCAAGAGTTTCGGGCTACGCGAGTCGCCATTCGAGCTGACGGCGAACCCGCGATTCCTGTTCATGACCGCTCGACATCGCGAAGCGCTGAGCAGCCTGCAGTTCGGCGTGCAGGCGCGCACTTCTTCCATTCAACAACCCGAGGCTCACGAGGGGCGAGTTCGTCGAGAAGCCGCTCTGTCTCTCGACGACTGAGCTCGACGCCATGGTCGACACAACGCAACGGCTACAAGTGGGCGGTACCAAGCCGTTTCTAATGGTGGGCTTCGACCGGCGGTTTGCGTCGGCCACCAACTTTGTGAGAGATCACTTTGCGCACGTCCAGACTCCGGTGAACGTGGTCTACAGGGTCAACGCGGGCCGCGTGCCGCACCGCAGCTGGGTATCAGGTGACGAGGGTGGCGGACGTATTCTCGGCGAGGTGTGTCACGTCGTGGATCTGTGCGCCTACTTGGTCAACGCCGCCGTTGGCACGGCAGGACAAAGGCCATGCCTCTGAAGTGAAGGCCTTCACGAAGCCAGTTGCGGAGGGCAACGCGTCACCGGTTTCGCTCGCGTCTGCTTTGAACTCTACGCGCGCCACCCTTGCGATCCTCCGTTCGCTGGAATGCGGCTCACCCGTTGATGTCGCTACGGACCACTCCAACTAAGCCGTCGAAGGCTGCTCCGATCATCCACCGCTCGACGCGAAGCCGCGTCGCGTACCTGGCCCACATCGCGCGCGTCTATGCGAACCGGTCGTCTGGTCCGTTGTCGTTCTGGTACGAGACGCCGCAGCTGAATGACGTGGCGTTCGAGGAGGTCCGGCTAAAGCCGGACGCCACGTACCGGTCCCGGTCCGGCTGAAGCCGGACACTACGTACCAGTACTTCATGCGGTTCCAGGGCAAGGCGGCATACAAGGGCCCCTTCGACGATGGGGTGCCGCTGCTCGACTACCGCGGCGACATCGGCCGGCAGCACAACCCGATCGCCATCGCGCAGTACGGTCTCGCCACGGTTCAACCGTGGTGCGACACGAGAACGAACGAGGACTGCGCCGCGTGGCTGCAGGTCGCCTCCTGGCTGGACGCGAGCTGGTGCCCAACGCTTTCGGCGTGCCGGTGTGGATGCACCACTTCGACTGGCCCTACCGCCAGCTGCTGAAGGCGCCGTGGTATTCCGGCCTCGCGCAGGGCAACGGCCTGTCGCTGCTCGTGCGCGCGGCCCGGACGTCCGGCGAAGAGCGTTTCGAGACTGCCGCGCACAAGGCCTTCGAGCCGATGCGACTCGACGTGTCGGCAGGCGGCGTGCTCGTCACCGACGATCGCGGTCGCATCTGGATCGAGGAATACCTGGTCGATCCGCCCAGCCACATCCTCAACGGCTTCATCTGGGCGCTATGGGGCGTCTACGACTACGCGCGATGGAGCGGCTCGCGTGAAGCGTCGCGCGTGTTCGAGTCGTGCATCTCCACGCTGCAACAGGCGCTGCCCGACTACGACACGGGCCGCTGGTCGCTTTACGAGCTGCCAGCCGACGGCCCGCCGATGCTGGCCAGCCGCTACTATCACGAGCTGCACATCGTCCAGCTCCGCGTGCTGACGCGCCTGACGGGCGCCAACACGTTCGACACGGTGGCCGATCGCTGGCAGCGGTATCTCGAGAGCCCGGTGAACCGGACGCGGGCGTTTGTGGAGAAGGCAAGCTTCAAGCTGCGACACTACTGAACGGCTCTGGGCTCTTGGCTCGCGGCTAACAAGCTACCGGCTATCTTGGACGCATCCTTTTCATCTCTCATTACTTCCCGCCGGAAGTAAACCCTTCGGCCACCCGGACCCACGAGCACTGCTGCGCGTGGGCCGCCGCCGGTCACGACGTGCATGTGATCACGTGCCTCCCGAGCCATCCATCGGGGAACCGTTCCCGGGCCATCGCCGGGGATGTTACCGACACGAGCACCTCAGGGTGAGCTGGCCATCGAAAAGGCCGTGGACTCACGACATCAGGCGCTGTGAAGTCGCTCCCGGCGAGTTTCCTGCGTCTTTGGCGGTAAGCAACTTCACCTGACGACTGTACCTATGCGCATCGCATTCGACGTGGATGGCGTGTTTGCCGACATGGACGACGGGCTCCGACGTCTTCAGGCTGTGTCGAAGGAAGAATCGAGCGCTGCCTCGTCAGTTGAGCGACGTCGCCTCTGGCGGTCTGTCCGGCGGATTCACAATTTCTGGGAGACGCTCGACGAGATCGAGCCGGGAGCACTCAGCCGGCTTCGCAGGGTGTCTCGCGAACGCCAGTGGCATGTGGTGTTCCTGACGCAACGCTCGCAGACGGCTGGCGACCACGCACAGCTTCAGACGCAGCGCTGGCTGGCTCGACATGGGTTCCATGACGCCAGCGTCATCATCGTGCCAGGAGCGAGAGGAAAACTCGCTCGCGTGCTCGAGTTGGACGTCGTGATTGACGATGTGGCGGGTCAGTGTCTCGACGTCAAGCTCGAATCGAGTGCGCGCGCGTATCTCATCTGGCGACGAGATCTTGCGGAGCTTCCTCCAGGGGCGAGGCGCCTGGGAATCACGGTTTTCAATTCCGTCAGCTCCTGCCTCGACGATCTGGAAGGGCTCACTGCGACGCCGCTTGCCAGGATTCCCCGCTTGCTCCAGAGCATCAATCTCTGGAGCCGCCCCACCGACTGACGCCAGACGATCACACTGTCAATAGAGTTCAAGCAGACACGTTCACGGGAAGAGGACGGAGGTGTGCGCCTCGGCTCTGGATGGACGATGACCAGCCTAAGGAAGCGAGCGGAAGTCGGCCCAGAGATCTTCGAGCGGTTCTTGCGGGGAGGAGTCAGGCGCTGAGATTGGTGTCGAGTCCGCGACGAGGGTTGTCTGAGTGGACGCAGTCGGCTGTTCCGCGCGAAGGGCCACTGTCACCAGATCGCGTGCCGGCTCACGATGGTCTCCTACCGCGGCCTGCACTTGCTCACCGAGCACAAGCAATTCGCGCCGGGCGCTGGTCATGACGTCCTGAATCCGGCGGCGCGCCTTGGTGAGAATCTCGACTCGTTCGCGATCGGCGGCCTCCTGCACCTGATCGCGCAGCCGCGCCAGCAGATCCGCCTCGAGCAGCCAGGCCGACTGCAAGTCACGATAGCCATCAAGGAGAGTAGTCACAGGCTTGTCGCTCGTGTCAGGGTTTTCGCGCGGAGCGGACGGAGAGGGGCTTTCTGGCTCGACACTGCCTGCCGCCCGAACTCCATGCATCGTCGCCATGTCCCTCAGAATGCCGACACGAATATTACTCCGTCATCGCTGTCTTGGAAACGGTCCGGCGGAGTCGCCTGGTGGCGCTCCAGTCGGTGATGAGTTCAGGCTTATCCGGCGGATTGTCGCCATTACTGCACGTTGTTCATCGTGACGTCGAACACCAGCGTGGCGTTCGGCGGAATGATCGATCCCGGCGGACTCTGGTTGCCATAGGCCAGATCCGGCGGGATCACCAGCCGGCGTTGGCCGCCGACTCGCATCCCCACCACGCCTTGGTCCCAGCCCCTGATCACCGCGCCGGTTCCGAGCCTGAACGGGAAGCTGGCATTCGAGTCGAACTGGGCGCCTTTTGCATCGGGCCGGCCTGAGTCGTGGAGCCATCCAGTGTAGGCCACGGTCACCTGGTTTCCCGGTCCCGCCAGAGCACCGGTGCCGACCACGAGGTCAGTCTGTGAATACGGCGCGCTCGTCGTTGGTGCGAGGGTCGGTCCGTTATCGTCGTCGCCGCAGGCGGTGGCGGTGACGAGCAGAAGAGCGAGGACTGGAACAAGAATACGGTTCATCTTCCGAGTGTAGACGATCGCCGGGGCGCAACGGCCGTTACGGCCGCTTGCGCTCGCGGCTGCGCGAGGGTACGCGGAAGGTGAATCCGCGGTCGATAAGCCGATAGATCAGCAGCAACACGCCGCCGATGAGCAGTCCAGACAGTCCGTAAGTTTGAAAGGCGTGCAGATCCATTCCTCTCCGTCTCCCGCTGCTGGGAACAGCGCAGGCGAATCGAAATGCCGGTGACGAACGGTATGGCCGGTCCCGCGGCCACGATCGATCGTTGATCCGTGGCGTGACACCGCAGGTCACGGCCTCTGCAACGCCTGGCGAATGGTGCGGAGCTCTGACACGAGCTGCGTAACGCTCGCTTCAATCTCGCCGCCAGCGGCCACAGCGTTGCTCGTATCCCCGGATCGGGCCCGTGTCTCCAGCGCGCGGGCGCGCTCGTAGGCCTGGCCCTGCGAGAAGAGGCCGGCAGATCCCTTGATGGCGTGCGCCGCAGCCGCCATCTCGCTGACATCCGCGCCGGCGACCGCGTGCCGCAGCCGCGTCAGCATCGCCGGCGCATCGGCCAGGAACACGTCGATCACCTCGGCGACCAGATCCGAGCGTCCGCCGAAGCCGGAAAGTAATGCCGAGACGTCCACCGGTTTCACAGTCGTCTCCGGCGATGACGGTGGAGGTGTCGAGGGGAGAGTGCCGGCAACGACCGAATCGATTGCTGCGTACAGTTCGGCAGCCCTCACCGGTTTCGACACGTAGGCGTCCATGCCCGCCGTCAGGCATTGTTCGCGGTCGCCGGCCATCGCGCGCGCGGTGAGCGCCACGATCGGCAGGTGTCGTCCCGTTCCTTCCTCCTGTTGGCGGATGGCGACGGTTGCCTCGAGACCGCTCATCTCAGGCATCTGCACGTCCATCAGGACCACGTCGAACGATTCCTGCGCCGCTCGCTCGACGGCCAGCTTGCCGTTGCCGACGAGCGTCACCACGTGGCCCTGCAGATCGAGCATCGCCGACACCAGCTTCTGGTTCGTCGCGTTGTCTTCCGCGACCAGCACGCGCAATCCTGTTCCGGCGGCGCGCGCCTTGCGCGCCGGTTCTTTGACGCGCGAGCGCCGCGAGGACGCCGGCGTGGCGAACGCGGTCACGATTGTGTCGAGCAGATCGGACTGCTTCACCGGTTTGGCGAGCGCCGCTGCAAACAGCTTGGCGCGGCGGCCGCGCGGCGCCACCAATCCCGCTGACGTCAACAGGATGACCTTCGGTGGGTTCGACAGCCCGGCAATCTGTTCGGCGAGCGTGAACCCATCGACGTCCGGCATGGCGGCATCGGTCAGCACCAGCTGAAACGGCTGGCCGCGCTCGGCCGCGGCGCGGAGCATGTCCAGCGCGGTCGGCGCGCCATCGGCCGCCGATGGAGACATCTGCCAGCTATCGAGAATCTCCGTCAGGATCGTCCGGTTGGTGGCGTTGTCGTCAACGACGAGCACGCGCAGCGATCGCAGCTCGAAGGACGGGGCCGGGACAGTCTCGCCCTCGTACACCTCGAACCGCGCCACAAAATGGAACCGGCTGCCTGTGCCCGGCTCACTCTCGAGCCAGAGCCGGCCGCCCATCATCTCCACCAGCTGCGACGAGATCGTCAGTCCCAGTCCGGTCCCGCCGTACCGTCGCGTCGTGGACGCATCGGCCTGTACGAACGCTCCGAAGATCTCCCAGCGTTTGTTCTCGGGAACACCGATGCCGGTATCGCGGACGGTGCATCGCAGCAGCACCTCGTCTGCGGTACGTTCGGCGACGACCACCTCGACACCCACTTCGCCGGCGTCGGTGAACTTCACGGCGTTGCTGACCAGATTGAGCACGACTTGCCGCAGGCGTCCGGGGTCGCCGATGACGGCCGCGGGCACATCGGGGGCGATGCGGCAGGACAGCTCGAGCCCCTTCTGGTCGGCGCGCGGCGCGAACAGCTTGACGCTGTCCTCGATCGTGTCGCGGACGTTGAGGGGCACGCGGTCGAGCGTCAGACGGCGGGCCTCGATCTTCGAGACATCGAGGATGTCGTTGATGATCGTCATCAACGCCTCCGCCGATTCCCGGGCCGTCTGGATGTACTCACGCTGCTGCAGACTGAGCTTCGTCTGCAACGCCAGATCGGTCATGCCGATGATGGCGTTCATCGGTGTGCGGATCTCGTGGCTCATGTTCGCCAGGAACTCACCCTTGGCGATGGTCGCCTGCTCGGCGCGCTTCCGCGCCACCTCGAGCTCCTGCGCGTTGCGACGCAGGGCGTCTTCGGCGGCCTTGCGCTCCGTCACGTCGCGCGCCGCGGCGTAGATGAGTCCCTGCGCAATGAAGGGCGACGCGAACCACTGCAGCCACTTGTACGACCCGTCCTTGGTGCGATACCGGTTCTCGAAATTGATGACATGCTCGCCAGTCGACACCTTGGACAGCACCCGCTTCGTCGCCTCGCGGTCGTCGGGGTGGACGAACTCGATGAATGGCTTGGCGCGCAACTCGTCCCGCGTGAAGCCGAGCACGGTTTCCCACGCCGGATTGAGACGGAGGAAGTAGCCTTGAAACGTGGCGACGCAGAACAGATCGAGTGACAGTGTGAAGAAGCGATCGAAGTCCTCGCTGGCCCACAGCCGCTCGATGTAGATCGCGATCTGATTGCAGATCGTCGTCATCGTGTTCAGCAGATCGTCTGAAGGCTGAAGAATCTGCTGACTGAAGAACTCCATGACGCCCTGCACCCGCCGGCCCTGCATGATCGGCAGGGCGAACGCGGCGTGAAGACCGACGCGTTGGGCAACCGCGGCTCGCGGGAAGTTGTCGTCGGCGGTGACGTCAGGAATCCACACCGGCTCGCGCACGGTCCACACCCTTCCCGGCAGACCGATTCCTCGCGCGAACGTGGACGCCCGGGTCGTTGCCGTGAACTCCTCGATCGACAGGCCCGGCGTGTGCCACGTGCCGACGCACCGCATCACCTGCCGGGCGCGGTTGGCCTCCCAGATGGCGCCACACTGCCATCCCAGCGCCTGGCACACGGCAGCCACCATTCGCGGCGCGGCCTCCTGGAGCGTCGGCGATTCGACCAGCGCGCGGGCGGTTTCGTAGAGCACCAGCTGTTGCGGGCTGAGTTGCATGTGGATCCCCTTCAGCGAGCCTGCGGCAGTACACTACCGTCGCCGCGGCGCAGTCCCCGAGACGTATTCTGCCGTCGAAGGAGTTCGCAATGGGTGCTGAATCGACGTCGAGCCGCCGCATCCTGATCGTCGACGACGACCGGGCGCTGCGTCACGCGCTGTCCGCGCTGCTGGTCGCGGCCGGCCATCATGTCGAGTCCGCCGGTGACGGACCTGAGGCACTGGCGTGCCTGCACGACCGCCCATTCGACATCGTCCTGCTCGATATCGGCCTGCCGGGCATGAGCGGACTCGACGTCCTGGCGCGCGTCAGTGAACTGCCGGCGCCGCCGCGCGTGATCATGATGACCGCCGACGACACGCCGCAGTCGGTGCTCGAGGCGGTCAAGGGACAAGCCTATCGATATATCTGTAAGCCCTTTCCGCCGAAGACCATCGTCGACGTCGTCAACGAGGCCATCGCGCCGGCCGCAGCGTTCTCGTTTGAAGTCGTCTCGGCGCGGCCCGAGTGGCTCGAGCTCGTCGCGCCGTGCACCATCGAGATGGCCGATCGCATCCACTCCTTCGTGATGCAGCTCGAGGCCCGGTTGCCCGAGGATGCGCGTGAAGCGGTCGCGCAGGCGTTTCATGAGCTGCTGATGAACGCGGTCGAGTGGGGAGGCAAGCTCGATCCGAACCGGAAGGTTCGCATCGCCTGCGTCAGGACGAAGAAGATGCTGCTCTACCGCATCGCCGATCCGGGCAAGGGATTCGACATCGACGGCCTGCAGGCACGCGGCGATCTCGAATCCCGATCACGACCCGATTCAGCATCTCATCGTCCGCGAGGAGCAAGGCCTCCGGCCGGGAGGCTTCGGTCTGGCGATGACGCGGTCGCTCGTCGACGAACTGATTTACAACGAAGCGCGAAACGAAGTCATCTTCATCAAGTACCTTGAATGACGACTTCGCCGTGTGCCGCTATGCAGGGATGGTAAGGAAGAGCGCCGCGACGGATAGGAAAATCACCAGAAAACCGATAGGAATCCACAACAATCCGAACTCATTGTCCATGTCTTATCAGGCTACTCCAATGCGAGACGTGAGGCGTGTGACGTGCTTCTCCAATTATAAACGACGCCGCGCCGCAGCCGACGATGCCCGGCGTACGCGGTGCGGGACCTGTATGTCACTCCGCGAACCGGCTTGATTCCGCGCATCGCAGCTTCGCCATCGATCAACGAGGTTTGCCAATACACTTCCCACGGTTCGCTCCGGACATACAGTCCCGCACCGCTTTCGAGTGCAGCGAGCTCGCAGCGCGGCAATTTCCAAACGCCCTTCGCGCTTAGTTGGGCCGGCCGGGAACCGCGGATCGGTGGAAGTGCACGATCTTCCACTCGGCGCCGCGTCTGGCGATCACGAACGTGACGCGTCCGGGCGAGCTGATCGTCTTGCCGTCGCGCACGGCGGTCGTCGTATCGAGCCCGGTGATGACGACGGCTCCGTCGGAGAGCGTCATGACCGAATGGCTCTCCAGCACCGCGCCGCGCGGCCGGTCGGTCAGCAGCGCCCGTTCGAAGTACTGACGAATCTCCTCTGTCTTGCGCACGACCGTGCGGCTGCCGGTGCCGAGAAACAGCGCGTCCGGAGCATAGAGGGCGACGATCGCGTCCACGTCGGAGGCGTTGAACGCCGCTGCCCACTTCTGGACAACGTGAAGCGCGTCTTCTTCAGGACCCGCGAACGATGGAGAAGCGAATGAGGCCGTGAACACCACTGCACAAACGAATACCCGCACGAATGCCTCCAGAGGAATTCTTCTCAGGTTAGAACGCCGGTCGATTCTTGCGGTATGAGTTCTTGACCGCGATTTTGCCATCGCTGAAGGTGAGGAAATCGCAGCCGTTGACCTCGACGCGCTTGCCGTCAGATTGCGTGCCGGTGAATGTCCATTGCGACACACCGCGGTCGCCGGCGATGAAATATCTGGCGTTGCCCCAGTGCGCGTCGGGAAACGTCTCGAACACGGCAGCGAATGCGGCGCGCACTGCCGGCTTGCCCTCGCTGCGTTGTCCGTTGACCTGAGGGCCGGCCGACGCCTCGAATACGCACTCGTCGGTCATCATCGACATCAGCGCGTCGAGATCGTGCCGGTTCCACGCCTCGGTGAAGCGGTCCATCAACTCGAGCAAATCCGTCTCGTTGCGTGCGTGCACGGCGATCCACCTTGAACAGTAGGGTAGCATCACCTCCACTCGTGAATGCGTCACGAATCACCGCGGGGTCGCACCGCGATAGCGGCCAGCGCGTGCGGACGACGCGACGCGTCGAGCCGTTTACCTAGACGCCGGACCAGGCTCGCCCAGTCAACGCCGTCGGTCGTCTCGTCAGACAGCAGGGCGGATGCGCAGTGGCCGCAGGCGGATGGCGGCCGCCCAGTCTGGTCGAGTCTGACCTGTGGCATCGATCGCCACGACGTCGAACACCGCGCCGTCCTTGTAGATGGCGATCAGCCCTTCGCCGCGTTCGCGGCCGATCTCGATTTCGAACCGCGCGCCGCGGCCCAGCGCGCTCTCGTCATAGTGGGCAAAGATGCCTTCGACCAGCGGGTGCCCGGAGGCGAAGAAGTCGATGGTCTCTTTCTCGACGGCCTCCTCGCGGTCGAACGAGCCCAGGTAGCTCGTCCCGCCGGGAACGCCCGGAAGGCCATCAACCAGCGCTCCGCTGCCGATCTCGATCGCGTAGATGCGATGGCCTCGCAGGCGCTCAATAGTGAACCCGAGCCTGGCGCAGGCCTTGACCACGATCTCTTCGTTCAGCGCGTCGAGCTCCGCGGGCACGCGGGCAAGAATGTCTGCGGCCATGTCCGCTCGATACGGGTCGCGATGCAGCTGCTGATATGCGGCTTCGCGGATGAGTGTGCGCGCCGCGTGGGCGTCTCTGACCAGTTCATCGAATTGGGGTGCGGACAGCGACGCGGCAGGGTCGATGGCGAGTTCATCGATAGCGCCTTCCACGTGGGCCAACTGCGGCTCCAGCCCGGCGAGGGGCTCGCGAAAGAGCCCCAGTGTCTCGAAGAGTCGCACGACATCGGCGCCGATTCCGGCAGGCGGACGGAAGTACACGATGTCGACCGGGATGCGCCGGCCGATGCGATCGAGCCGGCCGATTCGCTGTTCGACGACCGACGGTTTCCAGGGCAAGTCAAACAGCACCAGGCGGCGGCAGAATTCGAAGTTGCGACCCTCGCCGCCTGATTCCGTTGATATCAGCAGACTCGGGCCCTCGGCCTCTCTGAACCGCGCCACTTCAATGTCGCGCTGTGCCGGTGACAGGTCCTCGTGGAAGGCGCCGGTCGCGATCTGCGCGCGGTGGCTGAGCGCCGCCCGAAGCATTTCCAGCGTCTCTCGGTGCGCCACGAAGACGAGCGTCTTGTCTCCTGCGCGTCGCCAGCGTGGCGCATGGGAAAGCAACCACTCGAGGCGCGGATCAGCGGCGTCCATCGCGTGCGCCTGCTGGCGGAGCTCGCGCTCGTCGGGTCCGAGGACCGCGGCGAGTGCCGCCCCTGACGCCAGCGCGCGACGCACGCGATCGATCTTCTGACGGCGCGCAACCGCGTGTGGCGCAGGCATGCCTCGCACCGCGGTCTCGACGGCTTCTCTCAGCTGCCACTTCGACGGCGGCTCGATCGCGATCGGAGTCCCGATCCGCGGCGGCAGACCTCCGATGTCGGCGCGACGCGTGGAGCTGGTGCAGGGAGGCAGAGGCGTGCCATGCTGCGAGACGCGACTCGACACTCACGTCTTCGGGAAACTCCTCGGGACGAAGCAGTTGCAGCATGCGAAAGAAACCATGCGCATCGTCTTCGAGTGGCGTCGCGCTCAGGAGCAGGACGTGACGTCCGAGAGCGGCGATCGGCGCGATCGCTCGCCAGCCGGGATCGCCCGGGTGGCCTGGCGGGCGTCGCAGTCGTTGCGCTTCATCCACGACGAGCAGATCGATTCCTGCGCGCACGGCCTGATCGGTCAGCTGCGGTCGCTCGATCAGCATCTCGAGGGCGATGACCCCACGACGATGGACGTCGAAGGGATTGAAGGTGGGACCAAAGTCGCGCGCCACGTCGGCCAGCCGCTGCGCGTCGAGGAGCGTGAACACCTGGTGGTACTTCCGCCAGAGCTCACCCAGCCACTGCACGGTCAGGGTCTCTGGAACAACGACGAGACAGCGATCGATCTTCCCCGCGTGCACCAGCCGATTCAGGATCAGCGCGGCCTCGATGGTTTTTCCGAGACCGACTTCGTCGGCGAGCAGCCACCGCACAGGATCGCTGGCGCTGGCACGCTCGGCGACGTGCAGCTGGTGCGGGAAGAGCCGGACGCGTCCACCCAGGAAGGAGCCGAGGCCATCGGCTTGGCGTAGCGTCAGAAGGTGAAGGATGTCCAGGCGGGTCACGAAGTCTTCGAGGTCGTCGACCTCGCCCAGGGCGAGTCGCTCGAGAAGCGCGCCTTCGAGTTCGAGCGGCCACAGCGCGTGCGAGGCGGTGGTGCGTCCGTTCGCCAGTTGCACGGTGCCGTCCGCGAGTCGCGCGGCGACGGCCGTCACCTCTCGGGTTTCGATGATGCGTACCGGACGCCCGGGACTCAGATCGACGGGGATCAGCGCGTCGGTGCTGGCGGCCAGCCGCAGCGTCGTACCTGAACGAGGAAACTCGACGACAACCGCTCGAGCCTCGACACCTGTCACGCACCCGATCCCCAGCTCGGGATTGAATCGGTGCGTGAGGTAGTCGCCTGTTTTCCAGTTCACGGAAGGGACCAAGGACCAGGCATCAAGGGACCAAGGACTAGATACGGCTCGGGTCGATTCCCCAGCTGCTCAAGATCGCGGCCTCGTCGGCGGCGCTCGCGGCCTTCTTGAAACGTGCGCCGGCCTGCCCCTTTACGCGCTGTTCGCACTCGGCCCACGTGACGTGGCGCATCGGCACGCCGCCAACCACGCTCAGATATGAATACGCGGCGACCTTGGTCTTCGCGACCGATGCCGAGCCGGCCGGCCGCTTCGGCAGGGTCGTGTCGTCCGGGAGCTCGAGAATCGGCCGCGCGTAGCCGTCGAGCGGTCCGGCATACAGGTCGGCGGGTTGTTGCAGCGCGAACAGCACCGAGATCTCGTCGGCGCGCTCGTTGCCCGGCGTCCCTATGTGGCCGCGCACCCAGTGCCAGCTCACCTCGCCGCGGGCGCGTGCGCCGACCAGGCTCGACAACTGTTCCCAAAGCTCCCGGTTCAGCACGTCGCCGCCCTGTGCTGTCTTCCATCCGCGTTTCCGCCAGCCCCACACCCACTGCGTGATGCCCTGAATCAGATAGGTGGAGTCCGTGTAGATAGCCACGGGACCAGGCTGATTCACGACGTGCTGCAGGGCGGCGATCGCGCCGCTCAATTCCATCCGGTTGTTCGTCGTGTGAGGGGAACCCCCGCCAAGTTCCGTGACGCGCTGATCCGGTGTGATGACGATCGCGCCCCAGCCACCAGGGCCGGGATTGCCTTTCGCCGCGCCGTCGGTGAAGACGATGATTGGTGCAGAACTGCTCAAGGATCCAAGTCTACGACGCGTCCGCACAGATTCGCGATCCCGCCTTCAAAGTCGTCACCGAAAAGAACGGAATCTCACCGAAGACAACGGAATCTCACTGCGCTGCACAGGCGTATCGCTTGCACCCTGGTCGAACCGACATGGGCTCGATGAAAGCCAGGGCAATTCTGGTTCTCGCTGTTGCAGTGGCAGCGGCGATTCCCGCCGCCGCGTCGAAGGTCGTCACGCCTCGCTTCGTCTCGCACACCGTGGCGCAGTGTGCACGGTGCGAGTCCACAGACGGCAGCTGCTGTCGCCGCCGCGCGCCGGCGCGACGACTTTGCTGCGATGCAGCAGTATCGGCCTGGCTATCCGTTCTGGCAGCACGTCTTCACCCTGCCCGATCACTCGGTCGCGTTCGGCAGTGCCACCGACGGACGCCTGCTCGCCCTCTTTCCGGTGAAGGGCGAATGGATGCGGCAGGCGACGTGGAAAGACCCGTCGCTCGCCCATGTTCTCGATGGTCAACTCCTCGCGCGCAAGGTTGGCGATCGCCGCGACCAGGTCGCGGGGCTCCTCGAGCGCGCCTCAGGGCCGATCGTCCACAACTCGACGCGTGGCGATGCGCTGCTGCCCAACGCCCGCCGCTACGGGACATTCCTCGGTGAATGGGGCGCGATCTACGAGCGCTTCGGAGTCCCGTCCGACATCGGGCTTGCGCAAGTGATTCTCGAATCAGGGCTCAGCGCACAGCGGCGCTCGGAAGCCAACGCGATCGGCTTCTGTCAGTGGCTGCAGAAGAACTGGAAACGACTGGACCACTTCTCGCCGACGCCGATCGATGGCAGGAATCAGACGACGCAGGCGCCGTACTGTGCGGCGTATCTCTCGGTGCTGGCCACGAAATACGGGTCGTTCATTCCGGCGCTGTCCGAGCACAACGCCGGCGGCACCAATGTCGGCCGGACCCTGATCAACGGCGAACGCATGGGCGCAACCGATGTCCGCACGCAGTACATGCTCGGCTCGCAGCTGGCTCGCGATCTTCGCGCGCTGCCGGGGAAGAGCTACGAGGACATCTATGGCAGCTACGGTCCTCGCTCGTATCTCTACGCCGAGATGGTGTTCGGCAACACGTTCATCGTGAAGAACCTGATGACGGCGACGCCGCAGGAGCCGATCTACGCCATGCGCGCGCCGCGCGCGATCCCGCTCGCCGAGATCGTGAAGCAGACCGGCCTGTCAGCCGACGAGGTGCGCCGCTTCAATCCGGCGCTCGTCGATCGCGTGCCGGCGCAGTCGGCGTTGTACCTGCCGTCGTACGTCAGCGAGTTCGGCGCCGACATCGCGTTCTGGCGGCAGCCGGCGCCGTCTGCGTTCCTGGCCGTCATGAATGACTTCGTGCGTCTCGATGCCGGTCCCGAGCACTGGGACGATCCGAGCTTCGCGCGTGTGCTGGCCGACTTCCGGCGCCGCTTCAGGGAGACCAACAGCGAAGAAGGCACAGTGATGGACACCGTGCTCACCTACGTGATGGACCAGGCCTACACGAGCGGGCGCCGCGCGCTGGTCACGGAATTTCGCAGCAGCGAGCAGGTGCAGCGGTTGATCGAGCGAGGCCGGCTCGAGCTCGACGTCGTCCGTGACGCACGCGCCCGAATGTCTGTGCAGTAGGGATCAGCGAACGTCGAAACGCTCTTCGTGCAGCAGGGCGCCGTCCTCGCTTCTGAGCTTCGACTCTCCAACTGCCTGCGCTTTCGCTCTTCATGAGATTGCGGCTATACGTGCGATAGCCGGCCGAGCCATTGGCCTGGACGCGGAGCTCCACAGCCTGGCGCAGTTGATCGTCCTGATACCAACGATGCTGAATCGTGGTGGCGCTCGGCGATTTGACCTGGGTGAGGAAGAACAGCGGGCCGGTCGGAACCGGACGGTCTGCCGGATCGCACGACCAGTCATCGAGGTCGCCGCAGAGACTCGCTCTCACGACCACGGGCGCCGGTGCGGGTGCCGGTGTGATGTCCTTCGTGGTGACGCTGATCGGCGTCTTCCGCTCGTTGTCGTCCGCGTCCCGGTCTCCTCGGCTACCCGGTTCGCGACGACGGGTTCAGGTACCGGCGGCGGCGCAACGTCGCGCGGCGCATCGATTGCGGCTTGTTCGTGACGGCACGGCCAGCTCGGGAGCCCCGAGCTTTGGAAGGCCGGCAGCGAGAACCACCATCAGCATGGCGATCGGTCCCAGCGCGCCAAGCGCGACCCGATGAAAGAACTTCTTCGACGTGAGCTCCGGATCCTCCTCATCCGCGTCGATCGCCGGTTGTCTCGCTGGAGCTGCGGCAGGTGTGGGTTGCTCGTCCATCCTGGCTGCTACTTGTGGCGCGGCGGCTGTGATTTCTGGCGGCGGGGCGGCGGCTGGAACGTCTGGCGCGGGTGCCGGGGCGGTTGGGACTTCTGGCGCCGGCGCCGGCAGGTCGACCGCTTTGCCCCGGGCCTCACAAAAGTCACGAAGATTCTTCTGACTGGTGGCGACGAACGGATGGTCCGAAGCCAGTGCGGTCCTTGCGATGCTGACCGCCCGCCGGAAGTACTGCTCCGCGTCGTCCGGCTTGCCGGTCCTCTCGCACACGATGCCGAGGTTATTCAGCGTGTTGGCCAGGTCGGGATGACGTGGGCCGAGATTCGCCTCCTGCTGGCGCGCGGCGTCGCGCAACAGCTTTTCCGCTGAGGCGTAGTTGCCGGCCCCCGCGGCCTTTTCTGCAGCCTGGATGATCGGGCCAGCTTCGCGTGGTTCCCACATGGTGCAGAAGGCCTGGATTCATATGCGATGCCGCCCAATTCTCCAGCTCGACCGTCGAGTGATCGACGGCGCTGGTCGAGAGACACCGTGCGCAAACAGGTGGATTTCTCTCATTCGCCAGTGACACTACGCCGGCTGCCGCCAGCCATGACCGGCGGTGAACGCGTCTGCCGGGGGCAACGGGTGACTTCATCTGGATGACATCATTGAAATCGGAACGACACCTTCGCAGGAGCTCAGAATGCGATTGCTGACGCCCATCACTGTCATTGCGATCCTGCTCGCCGCGACGACCGCCCACGCGCAGAGCGCCACGTCCTGTGATTTGCCTCACGCGTCAGGTGTGTCGCCGCAGCAACTCGTGTCGGGCCAGCGCCCGCGCACCTACAGATTGTTCGTCCCGCCTGGGTACGACGGCCGCCAGCGTCTGCCGCTGGTGCTCGATCTGCACGGCAGCGGCGGAAACGCGGCGGGGCAAGCCAGAAACAGCGGACTCGAAACCCTCAGCACCAGCGAGCGGTTCATCGTGGCCACGCTCGAAGCGGAAGGTGGACGCTGGAACGTGCCGGTGCAGAGCAACCGAGCTGACGATGTCGCCTATGTGGCTGACGTGATCACACATGTCGCGTCGCGTGTGTGCACGGACGAGACGCGCGTGTATGCGACCGGCTTCTCAGGAGGCGGACGAATGTCGTCGTTGCTGGCATGTCAGCTCGGCTCGCGCATCGCCGCCATAGCGCCGGTCTCCGGTCTCAGGTTTCCCGGTCCGTGCACCGGCCGGCCGATCCCGGTGCTGACGTTTCATGGGCTTGCCGACCCGCAGAATCCTTACGCTGGACACGCCGCGGGTCGCGGCGCGGAGTGGGAGGAGAGTGTCCCCGATGCGCTGGCCAGCTGGGCGCGCCACGACTCGTGCAAGGGCGATGCGATCTTCGAAGACCCTTCAGGTCCGCTGTCAACGATGCGCTATGACGGCTGTACGAAGGGCACCGAGGTCCGCATGATTCGCATCGACGGTCTGGGTCACACCTGGACGAAGGTCGAAGTCGACACCACGTCAGTCATGTGGCAGTTCTTCAAGACCCATCGCCGGGATCAGTGAGCCCGCGACTCCGCCACGGCGCGGCAGCGTCTCCCCGACGGCATGGGGACAGCGGTGCGGGACTGTAGGTCGCTCCGCAAACCGACTTGATCCACGCACCAGGAACCACGGGATCGATTCGCCGGCATGCTACGCAACGCACGTGCGTGGCAGATCGACTGTCGCACGACGTGCGAGCGCCGCGAGCAGCGTCAGCTCGAAAAACGGCGCGCAAGGGGGTGACCGACGCGTGGGGTGGGGACCCACGCGGAGCACGCCAGGACGAAGTCCCTGGAGCGTCGTTTTTCCGCGGCGTCGAGCAGGAGGGCGACAGTCGATCTGCCGCGCACGTGCACCTGAATCCGCGACGCTGTTACGCCTGCCGGCAGCCGACGATGACCGCGAACGGCGAGCGTCGCCACGGCACGTCAACGGCGAAGCCGGCGCGCTCGAGCAGATGGATCTCATCGGCGAGCGGCACGTACACGTCCTCGTCGGCCCACGATTCGTAGACCCGCCGCCCACGCGCGCGGCTGCCGAACGTCTTGGCGAGATGCGTGAACCAGACGTCGAGATCGCGCGCGAATCCCCGCGCGGTCGATGCCGGTGCGCAGTCGCCGTTGATCAACACGCCGCCGGGACGAAGGGCGTGGTGGCAGCGCCGATAGAACGCCAGCTTCGCGCGGCGCGTTCGGATGTGATGCAGCGAATAGCTCGCGACGATCGCATCGCACGACGGCAGCGGCTCGTCCAGGAAACTCCCCGTCGTCATCGTGACATGGCGTGAGAGGCGGCCCAGGCGGGTCCGCGCGATCGCCATCATGTCCGGATCGGCATCGATGCCCCAGACGCGTGCGCGGGGCACAGCGTCCAGGCACGCGCGCGCCAGCGCGCCGGTACCAATGCCGAGGTCAACCACAGTCCGCACCGGGCGCGCGGCATGGCCGAGCGCGCTGGCGACTTCCGCGATCAGTTCGTCGTAGCGCGGGATCAGCGAGCGGATGCGCGCGTCATATCTTGCCGGCGCGAACGCGAGGTGTGAGGCGACGGAGTGCGAGGCGGCCGACATTGCGCCATTATCTGCGCCAAACGGCCGGTGTTGTCCTGCTGGCAACGGGTTCGATTCCGAGCCAGGCCTCCACCGTTGAGCTCTGAAGCCACGATCTGTCGTGGGACCGGGGTAAAATAAAAGCGAACCGACCCCATGCCTTCAGTCACTCTTCGGACGACCGGAACCTCTGGCAAAGAAGAAACGCTGACCGAATATATCTGCGACTGGCCGGACTGTCCGAACGTCGCCGAGCACATCGTCGGTGCCATTCGTGAGCTGCGCGCCTTCTCGGCCATGTGCAAGACCCACGCGGCAGTTATCGCCGCACGCAAGCAACCTTAGGCGCCTCGACCGAGGCGCGGCCCACTTCCGCGTTGGTGCCGGAGAGAACGTCGAGCACGGCCATCGTGCCGGCAGGAGGGCTGCTGTCCAGCCTGACGAACCCGTACTGCCGAGTGGTCGAGCTGACCGCACCTCGGCCACCGGCCTCGCCACTACACGATTCCGAAGGTGGCTCCAGGCGAGCCTGACGTGGCAGAGCAACCCCGGACCGGACATTGCCGCGACTTACGTCGTGACGAATGCGTGGATTGCTCAGGGGCCGCAGCCGCTGGGCCGCAATCTTTCGGGCGGCGCCAATGTCACGGTGAACCCGATCGAGCCGGCGACGCTCTTCGGTCCGCGGCGCAACAACTTCGACCTCCGTTTGAGCAGGATCCAGCGGTTCGGCTCGAAGCGGCTCACCATTTCGGTTGACGGTTACAACCTCACGAACGCGGACACGGTCCTTGCCTTCAACACGGGTTTTGCACCGGGTGGCACGTGGCTGACGCCGACGAGGATTGCGTCGCCACGGTACATGAAGGTCGGTGCGCAGTTCGACTTCTAGCCTCTTTGCGTTTGGTGCGCTCGCATCTAATCTAGGGCGCATGCACAGGACGGTACTGACTGTATCCGCCATGCTGGCGGCGTGTGGCTTGTCGCTGACGGCGCAAACGCCATCGACGAACGCTCAGGAGGTTCACGCCGATATGAACCAACTGATGCGCGGCGTCTTGTATCCCGCCGCCAACGTGGTGTTCTCCGCGCAAGCCGATAATCCCGCAGACTGTAAGTAGGAAGGTTCGCACGCGACGGGCACGGCCTCACCCGTGCGTATATACTCGCGCCTCAGCGACACGGCGTGGCGTTCCCGCCCCAGCACTTGGAGGTTCATGAAGTATCAACACCGAGTGCTCGGCATGCTGTCGCTGCTCTCGGTCATCACCTATCTGGATCGCGTCTGCATCGCCGTTGCCGGGCCACGCATGCAGGACGATCTGGGGATCAGCCCCGAAGCCTGGGGCTGGGTCACCAGCGTCTTCTTTCTTTCCTACAGCGCCTTCGAAATACCCACCGGCGCACTGGGCGATCGCATCGGACCGCGCCGCGTCCTCACGCGCATCGTCACCTGGTGGTCGGCCTTCACCGCACTCACCGGGACCGTGTCGAACTACTACGTCCTGCTGCTGGTGCGGTTCTGTTTCGGAGCCGGCGAGGCAGGCGCCTATCCCAATGCGTCCGCGGTGATCGCCCGCTGGATGCCGGTTGCGAAGCGCACGCGAGCCTGGGGCATCGTCTGGATGACCGCTCAGATCGGTGCGGCATTGCTCGCCTCTGCTCGTCGTGCCGATTCAAATCCGATACGGCTGGCGGGCGCCCTTCTTCGTGTTCGGTGTCGTGGGCGTGGTGTGGAGCGTGGCGTGGTACGTATGGTTTCGGGATTCGCCACATGAGAAGGCCGGAGTCACGAAGGCCGAACTCGCGAGATCGGTTCCGCCCCGGCACTGCAACAACACGGTATGCCGTGGGCCACGGCGTTGCGCATCCCGGCGCTGTGGCGCATCGCCGCGATTGGCGCGTGCTACGTCTACGCGTTGGGGTTCTTCCAGGGATGGCTGCAGACGTATCTGGTGAAGGGCCGCGGATTCACCGAAGCCGCGCTCGTGCTGTCGTCGCTCACCTACATCGTCGGGGCCACGGCGAACGGGTTGGGTGGCTTCGCGGGCGACTGGATGGTCAGACGCTATGGTCTGCGCAACGGCCGCCGCTGGCTCGGCGTCGCGGGACTCAGCGCGGCGGCGCTGTCGATGACCGCGGCCATCGTCGCGCCAAGCGGCAACCTTGCGCTCGTGTTCCTGTCGTGTGCGTACGGCGGGATCCTGTTTCAGCAGCCGACACTCTGCGCTCTGTGCAATGACGTCGGACGCAAGAACGCCGGCGCAGTCTTTGGGTTCATGAACACCGCAGCCAACGGTCGCGTCGGCCCTTTCAGCCGTGGTCTTTGGCTACCTGGTCGGCTACTTCGGCGACTACAACACGCCGTTCATCCCGATGGTGGCGCTGCTCGCTCTCGGTGCGCTGCTGTGGCTGCAGGCGGACCCGACGCGCGAACTGTTTCCAGACGAGCGACTCGATGAATCCCTGGCGGCGATGACTCCAGCATTGAGCGCGAAGGTGTAGACAGCTCGTGCCGAAGCACGGAAGACTCGAACCCCGATGTCCTGCGACGCCACCGGGGTTCGGTCGTTGAAGACGTAAGGCCGGTCCTTTCGGACCGGCCGAGTGCCTAGCCTGGAACGACGTTCTCGGCGCGCGGTCCTTTCGGGCCCTGGCCGACGGTGAACGTCACCTTCTCGCCTTCGCGCATGGAGTCGAATGGCTTACTCGTGCACGCAGACTGGTGAAAGAAGTATTCGGTACCGTCGGGCGTGACGATGAAGCCGAAGCCTTTGTCCGTGATGCGTTTGATTGTGCCGTTGGTAGACATGTGTCGATCCTCTGGAAGAACTGGCCGAAATTGGCCTGGGTGACCTGCCGAGTGGGTCGCGCATCGAGGCAGCAGGGCCGTGGCCCGGTTCCCCAGCGTGAGCTCTGTAGGTTGATTGAACGGCTTGTTGAGATATCTTCGAATGATTGTGCGGGCTCACTACTAGTCTACAACTAACGCTCCCCGTCGCGGGAGTGGGTTTTCACGTGCGGGTAGCCGAAGATGACCGGGCGCCGCATGACCGAGCGCGAGCGCGAAGCCGGGCTCAACGGCATGGCGCAGATCATGGCACCGCCGAGACCTGAGCACGGCGTGTGACCGGCTGCCACCGCAAGTGGCGCCATCGCAGGGCGTTAGACAACCGCGGTAAGTGAGCTATTTCGTCGCCGCGTCGCGGCGTCGATCCTGCCGGCGGTCCTGAGAATTATCGGTGCCGGGGCCATCGACGACTTTGTCCCGGTCATCGACCGCGTCTTCGGCTTTGTCCTTGGCCTCGTCCTTCTTCTCGCCGGCTTCTTTCTTCTTCTCCTCTTTGCTCTTCTTGTTGTCCTTGTTCTTCTCCTGTGCGACGGCGGTGAGCGGGACGGCCAGCATTCCCAGCGCGATCACAAAGTTTCGTCGAGTGATGATTTGCTGCATGGTTCCCCCTTGCGTGGGCTGAGCATAGAGCGCTCGAAAAACAAGCCTACACGATCAAGGCGAGGACGCGGCGAAGCACGAGGTAGAAGCTGGGCGCTTCATCGCGTGTCAGAAATCTGAGCAGCTCGGCGTAGTCGGCGTCGATCTCATTCCTGCCAACGCACACCGTATTTTCGTAACCGGGCCGAGCAAGCTTCGTGCGGCCGAACGCACGATGCCACTGGGTCGATCGAGCGTGGGTTGGGCGCGAAAGTTGCTCAGCTGAATCACGGCGTTACGCTGACCGTTCCCCCGCGGTGACCGGTTTTTCACAGCGCCCTGCGTTTCCCGATGGAGTCCGCTTCTGAACGGGAAGGGTTCATCGTCCAAGCATCGGCCTGACTGTTTCGGTCCGTTTTCCGTTCGTGCCGACCTCGGTGCGAGTCGTTTCGGCCCTGTCTATCTTGGTCGCGATCCGTCGACGAACACGCGAGTCGTCATTCGCACGTTCGAGCTCTCTCGAGAATGGCGCGAGTTCGGAGAGCTGTCCGATCTGCTCGACTCGTTCCGAAAGCTCTGCGAGACGACGCTTGATCACCCGAGTCTGGCCCGTCCTCTTGCGTTCGGGGCCGAAGGCGACATCCCGTATCTTGTCTATTCAGATCTCGCCGGTACTGCCATGGACGCGGTGATGCGGGAGGACGGCGTTCGACCTGTTGCCGACGTCTTGCTACGCGCAAGACAGTCTGGCCGACGCAATCGACTTTGCTGCGAGCGCAGGCGTCCATCACGGGATGATGGCGCCGTGCGACGTGATCCTGGAAGGTGAACGGACTGGAGTCACGGGGTTTGGGCTTGCGCAGGCGTTGATCAAGGCAGGAATCCCCGTGGAGGCGGAATCTCCGTACGGCTCCCCGCAACGGCTCGCGGGCGCGCCGCCGGCGCTTGTCGACGATATCTATTCGCTTGCAGCGATCACACTCGAGCTCCTCATCGGCACGCCCAGGAATCCAGACCAGGACACGAGTCGTGCACTCCGGGAAGCGCAGGGTCTTCCAGAGCGTCGTCGTACTCCGCGACCCGCACCCCACGAAACGCGAGCGTTCACGACGATCGCAGGCGTTGATGCGGGGAAGTTGCGCGCGGCTTTCGCGGCGGCGTTCTCCGAAGAGCCGAGCGAGCGACCATCGACTGCCGCTGAATTCGTCGCGAGCTTCCAGGACGCCGTCTCGCAAAGACGCGTGACAGACGAGCCCGCGCCGAGCGTGGTGGCAGTCCCGTTCGTCAGCGACGAACGCGAGGATCCACCTTCCGCTCCCGTGTTGGACACGAAGCGCGCAGAAGATGTGCGCAGCTCTCGAGCCGCCGGCTGGCCAGGAGCCCGTGGTAGCCGAGGGGCGCGCGGCGCGCCGGCGACGCGCACGTGAGCGTCGGCGAGAGAAGGCGGCTACGAGCCAGCCGATCGTCCGGGAGTCACACGAATCCGACGAACACGAACCGCGAGAGGGCGCGCCTGAGAGCCGCGTGGCTCGACCCGAGCCCGTCGTCGATGTCGAGTTGCTGCCAGACGTGACACCGCCGCGTGCACGTTCGATAGACAACAGCGTCGTCCATGGCGATTCCGAGTTCAGTCGGGGTCACGCGTCTTCGTCGCCGCAGCCGTTGTCGTTGATCAGTTTCTCAGCCGGATTTGGTGGAGGGTTCGTGGCTGGACACTTTTCGAGGCCCTCGCCCGAGTCGATAAACGTCAGCCGCCACGAGCCGGTCGCTGAGCCTCAACCCACGCGCGCTGCCGTCGAGGAGCCAAAGCCAGTCGCCGCAACAACGCAGACTGTCGCTCCAATTTCGAGCGAGAAGGTCTCGAGTTCAGAGCCGAGCGCGGCGACAAAGCAGATGGTTGCTCCGACTTCGAAAGAGGCCGCAACCGAGTCACGTCAACCGGCAGTACCTGCTGTCGACTCCGGCCGTCTTCTCGTCCGCTCGACGCCCGCCGGCGCCGCAGTCGTGCTTGACGGCCAGAAGCGTGGTGTCACGCCGCTTGCGCTCCGCGAGCTCGCCTTCGGGGCGCATACGATCGAGGTCTCGCACCCCAATCACGAGACGCGGCAGCGGCGGCTGACGTTGAGCGAACGGCGTCCGGCACGATCGGTCGACTTCGAGCTTCGTTCCACGAGCGTGCCAGCACACGCCACGGCGGCAGCGAACTCGCCAGGGTCGCTGCAGGTGGCCTCGCGTCCGTCAGGGGCACAGGTCTTCGTCGACGACAATTTGATAGGAACGACGCCTTTGCTGCTGTCGAATGTCGCAGCGGGTTCGAAGCGTCTGAGAATCGAGCTGTCGGGCTACAAGGTCTGGACGACATCGGTTCAGATCGAGCCGAGTGCACGGTTTCGAGTGTCGGCAAGTCTGGAGCCGTGAGGTTGGGCTCGCTACTCTTTACCACCCTTCGGTTCCTTGCCGTCGCCGGGCGCGCCGGTGCCTGACGATCCGACGAACAGCCGCTCTGCCGTCCGCGAATGTCAGCTCGCGGCCGTTGCCCTTGAGCGACCCGTCTTTGGCCCGGAACCCCTCGACGACCAGTTCGGCACCCTGCGGGAGCGAGTTCTTCGTGAAGCCACGACGGTAGAGCGCGTTCGGCGGCCCGCCCTCGATCATCCATCGCTCTGTCTTGCCGTCGGGCCGCTTCACGTCGAGATGCAGCCACGTGTGCGGGTTGATCCACTCCATCTTGACGATGGTGCCGCGGATCTTGAACGGCTTGCTGGCGTCGAACTCCGCCGCAAAGGCATGGTGCGCGAGGATCGCTGCGGGCATGGTCAGTGCGCTCATGACGACGAACGGGATGATGAAGATGTCTGCGCATGGGATTCACCTCGATCGCTTGGCGGCGTCGACACGGCCGCCTGCCAGCAGGTTGCGTCATCGCGTAGTTGCCCTCGTGGCAGGCGTACTCGTAGATCTGTGTCCCATCGGCCAGCCTCGTGATCGGAATCACCGCCGTCCACGGCTTCTCGAATGTCGTCGGATCCTCCACCGTGATGCGGTACTCCATGGCGTCCGGGCCGGTTCGAGTGAAGCGCTCGACGATGTGCAGTGTCTCGGACGGACGCATGAAGATCGTCGCCCACTCGTAGTTCGTCCGATCGATGAAGTTGATCGTGTCGACGACGAAGGTCGAGCCCTCCCACTTGCCGACAGCGTCGCCGAACCATTGCCGGATGCTGCCGTGGCGGCGTCCGTCGGTCGGGATGACACGCCGGTCGAGATATTCCTCGTGGAGGATCGTGACGTAGCCAGGGCTCTGCACGATCCGGTTGTGTCCACCGTTGGGGCCTTGCCACATCAGTGCGGTGACCCCGTCTGTGAGACAGCGCTCGCCGGTATCGGGATCGAGATAGGACTCGTACGGCCCGGCGCCGTAGCGTGCGCTGGCTCGCGCGTCCGCTTTCCTGGCGTCTGGCGTATATGGAAGCCGGCCGTCCTTGGGATCGACGATGAGGGATGTCTGCCGGAGGACCTGCCGCGGCCGTCCGTGGTCCTGCCAGAAGCTGTTGTACTCGTTGCCGCGGATCGGTGACTCGGCGACCGACCGCCGTCCTACCGCCGCACCTTCGTCTCCCGCCAGGCGTCGCTTGGCCTGTTCGTCCTCGAGCCGCTGACTCTCTTTGACTTCTTCGTCGGTGAGCGACTCGCGCCCCTCGAAGCGCGCCGGGCGCTCGAGCGGGATCGCGGCCTCGTACCGCCAGACACCCTGCAGATCGGGATCGCCCCACGGCGTCGTAGGCTGAGTCCGGGAAGGCGTCGATCCGGGCTGCGCGGTCGCGGGGCTCTGCGGCGCTCCGCTCGTCGTGATGGCGACGCCGATGAACGCGGCGATCGTGAGCGCCGAGACTGTGTGGTGAGCTCTCATGTAACAGCTCCTCCGTCTACTTGTTCTTCTGCCCGGTCGCCGGGTCGACGACGCCGAGATGGCCGTACATCAGCTCCTCGACGAACTCAACGCACTTGTATTCGAGCAGCTTCTTGCCGGGCTCGAGGCGCCGGTACAGCGGCATGCGGATCTTCCACGGGCGTGTGAACACTTTCGGGTCCTCGATCGTGGCTTCATAGAGCAAGTGATCGGCGCTCGTCGGCGTGTAGCGTTCGGTCACATGCAACGCGTCGCTGTGGAAGTTGCCGGCACGATCGAACCAGGTGTCCTCGTTGAAGTCGGTCACTTCGACCACGAGCGAGTTGCCCTCCCAGCGGCCGCGCGACCATCCCATCCAGGTCGGCGCCGGGCTGTCGGGGACGGTGTCGAGGTGAATCGTGCGCGACGCGCCGGCAAACTCATACGCCATCACGATCTTGTCAGTGCTCTGCAGGATCTGGAATGGGTAGGGCATGTAGGTCGCGCGCGGCACCCCCGGCATGTAGCACTTGATCTCGGGATCGCGCTCCAGCCAGTGCTCGGCGTTTTCCTTCTTCTTCGCGGCGGCCCACGGCTGGTACGGGATCTCGTCGCCCTCGACAACACTCTCGCCGGCGGGTACACCGCCCACCGCCCCGAGCGACCGCACCGACGGATGCGGAAGTTCCACGTGGGTGGCTCGCACGAGCCCTGGCACTCCGCCGCGCGGTGCCGCCGGCATCAGCGCCAGAGCCGGTCTGGCGGCGTGGGGCTGGATATCGAAGTTGGCGGTGTTGAGCGCCTGCCAGATGCCGTTCAGATCCGGTTTGCCGTCGGCCGTGCGTGCCGGCTGAAAGACCTGGCTGCGAGCGGATTGGCTCGTGGTGGTGGTCTGGAAGAACCACATGGCGGCAGCCGCCAGGACAACGGCCGCCACGACAACGCCCACCAAGCTTGACCGCATCGGGATCCTCCTCGTCGCCGCGGATTATGGGATCGTTCCGGTCGTGGAACAACACCTCTTTCGAGGGAGGAGAGTGCCGCATTGCAGGTTGACCTCACGTCCGCGCAATCCGCCTCTCGCGATCAACGCCCTCGCGTGTTGGAGCCAGGGGGCGAGCTGCGTACACTCCGTGCGATGCCCACCGAGCGATGGCTCCTGGCGGCGTTGGCGTGTTCGGGCCTGGCCGGTCTCGTGTACGAAATCGCGTGGACGCGTCTTCTCACACTTCATCTCGGACATACGACTGCCGCCGTCAGCACGGTCACCGCCGCGTTCATGAGCGGGCTTGGGCTCGGCGGGGCATTGGGCGGTCGCATCGCACCGAGACTGAACCCTCGACAGGCCCTGAGAACCTACGCGCTCCTCGAACTGCTGGTGGCGCTGTCGGCGCTGTCGATCTCAGGAATTCTGGCTCTGCTCGTGCCCATGCTCGCGTGGGCGTACGGCGAGCAGGCCGGTGACTCCGTTTTTTCCATCGTCAGAATCGCGAGCGCGTTTGCCGTGCTCCTGGTGCCGAGCGTCGCCCTCGGCGCGACGTTTCCGATCGCCGTGCGTGTTGCCGTCCGGTCCCCCGCACGACCGGGCGGGCCCGCGGGCCGGTTGTATGGCGCCAACACCGCCGGCGCCGCGATTGGCTCGCTCGCTGCAGGCTTCATGCTCATTCCCGTTCTCGGCCTGCGCGGCACGCTACTGACCGGCGCGGTGGCCAGTGCCGCGAGCATCGCGCTCGCGCTCTCGATCGCCGGCACCACTCTCACCGACCCGGTGCCGGTCGAGCGGCCAGCGAGGCCGCGCCTCAAAGGACGTGGTCGCGTTGCGGCACACGCCGATACCCGGGATGTCGAACGGACGCGATACGGCCTTGCCGCGTCAGTCCTGGCGCTGACAGGGTTCGCGACATTCGTGCACGAGGTCGTGTGGACGCGCGTGCTGGCGATAGTCGTGGGACCGTCGATCTTTGCCTTCGCTGCCACGCTGACGTCTTTCATCAGTGGTCTTGCGCTCGGCTCCTTCGTTGGTGCCTCGGTCGCGGAACGCAGTCGCGGCACGGCGATGACGCTCGGGCTGACGTTGATCGCCACGGCGGCGGTCTCGTGCGTGAGTCTCGCAGTGATCGGCAGCCCGTGGCTCGACATCGGGCCAGACGCCTCGGGCCACACGGCCAGGCTCATCGGACTTCCGCTTCCACTGCTTGCCATCGCGTCTGGCCTGACGTTTCCGATCGCACTTGGGATTGGTGTGGCGTTTCCGCTGTCGCTCGAGCTCGCGGGCAGCCCCACCGCGATACCGGCGCGACGACTGGGCATCCTCTACGCGGTGAATACGGTGGGCGCAGTGGTTGGTGCGCTCGTGGCTGGATTCGTGACGATCCCTGCCATCGGGTTGCGCGCCTCATTGCTGGTGGCCACGACGGCGCTGCTGCTCGCCGCAGTCGCGGCAATCCTCCGCAGCGGCTCTTCGAACCGCGGCCGGATGGCGGCAGTCGTTCCGGTCATCGCGGTGATCGTGTGGATGGCCACGAGCTCCGGGTGGGACCGCGAGTGGCTGGCGGCGGGCGGTTACCTGTATACGCGATTCGTGCCGACCGGTGTCGATCGCCGTGCCGCCCTCACGGCGGGCCGGTTGGTCTATTACCGCGAGGGCGCTACGGCGACGGTCTCGGTGAAGGCGCTCACCGGGGAGCGCTCGCTCGCGATCGACGGCAAGGTCGACGCATCGACCGGGCGCGACATGCTCACCCAAAAGGTTCTCGCGCATGTGCCGTTGCTGCTTCATCCGGCCCCCCGGCGTGTCGCGATCGTCGGACTCGGCAGCGGCGTCACGCTCGCGTCGGCGCTCGTCCACCCAGTCGCTTCGGTTGACGTGGTCGAGATTTCGCCAGAAGTGGTCGAGGCGTCGGCGGAGTTCGCGGACGTGAACCGGCGCGCGCTCGATGACCCGCGCACGCGCCTCGTGCGCGGCGATGGCCGGACGCATCTCTCGCTGACGTCCCGTCGCTACGACGTCGTGATCTCCGAGCCGTCGAATCCGTGGATGGCGGGCGTTGCCGCGCTCTTCACACAGGACTTCTTTCACACCGTGCGCGAACGGCTCGAGCCGGGCGGCCTCTTCTGTCAGTGGGCCCACACCTATGACATCAGCGACGCCGATCTCCGCTCCATTGTGGCGACGTTTCGCGCGGTCTTTCCCGACGGCACGATGTGGCTGGCCGGCGACGGTGACCTCCTGCTCGTGGGATCGAAACCTGTCGCGCCGAAGCCGGAGGCGAAGGCGGGCGCGCCGCTCGACGTGCGCCTGGACGCGATGTCCAACACCTGGCAGCGGCCCGGCGTGCGAGAGGACCTTGGCTCCGTTGGACTGCGCGATGCCTTTGCGCTCTTGTCGCTCTTCGTTGGTGGACCGGCGGAGATGTCACGATACGCGGAGGGAGCCGCTGTCCAGACGGACGATCGAATGGCGCTGGAGTTCACTGGACCGTTCGCGGTCTTTGCAGGCGTCACGTCCAATCACGCCGCCGCGCTTCGCTCGCTCCTCGACGACAGGCGCAGGCCGCCAGCGATCGAACATGCGCTGACCCGGGCGACCGCCGTGCAGTGGCGCGATCGCGGCGCGATGATGCTCGAGGCCGAGGCCTTCGACTCCGCGTATCGCGACTACACGAAGGCGCTCGATCTGGGGGCGTCGGACCGGACCACGATCGACGGGTTCGTCCAGGCAGCCGGTGCGGCGCGACAGGATGCGGACGCCGAGCGTCGGCTGCAGGCGATGATTCAGTTGCGCCCACGCGAGCCGGCGCCGCGCGTCGCACTCGCGCAGCTGCTCGGCACGCGCGGCCGCTTCGATGAGGCGGTGGCGATCGCCACCGAGGCCACGAGGCTCGCGCCGGCGGACGGGTCGGCGTGGGAGCAGCTGGCCTCGCTTCATGCCGATCGTGAAGACGGTGTTTCGCTGGGACAGGTCGCCGACATCTTGCGGCGCGAGTTCCCACAGCGCGCAGCGACCTGGTATTTCGCCGCCAGCGCGGGCTTTCTGAGAGGCGACGTCGACAGCACGCTCGCGCTCGTGCGCCGCGCCATCGAGCTGGATCCGAATTACGCCGATGCCTACAACCTGCTCGGGGCGATTCACGGCACGGCCGGAGACATCGTCGCGGCTCGTGAGGCATTCCGCACGAGCCTGCGTGTCGATCCGCGCGACGTCGTGACCTATATCAACCTTGCCCAGCTGGAACTGGCCGCAGGTCAGCGAGACGATGCCGCCGACCTGTTTGCCGAAGCGCTCTCGCTCGACCCGAACTCAGGCGCAGCGCGCGAGGGGCTGGCGAGGCTTGGTCCTTAGTGCGTGGTGCTTGGTCTTGGTCCGGGCTTGGTCGCCGTCTGGTCCGGACTTGGTCCTCGGTCCCTCGTCCATCCGCACCAGGCACGGACCACGGACCACGGACTTGGGACGGACCAGGGACCAAGAACGGACCAGGGACTCAAGACGGACCAGGGACCAAGAACGGACCAAGCACCAAGACTAAGGACCGAGGACTAGAAGCTCCACCGCACGCCCAATCGGGCAATCCGCGGATTCACCGTCGTCAGCACGCCGCCGAAGCTTGCGCCCGGTCTGCGTGTTGACGCTGAGAATCGCCGGAGAATTGCTGACGTTGAAGATGTCGAACAGCCCTTCGAGCTTGCTGTTACCGATTCGAAGGCTCTTCGCGAAACGCAGGTCGAGCAGTCGTACGGTTGGATAGAAGAACGTGCCGATGGGTTCCACCGTCAGATTGACCGTGCCCTGTGTCAGGCCCGTGGTATTGAGCGTCCGCCCGTACGGTTCGCCCTTCGTGATTCGAATCGATGCGGACGTGGAGATCTGCCACGGCAGCTCGTAGCTCCCGAGGAACTTGTACTGCCAGTGCCAATAGTCCTGCCGGTTGTTGTAGGTGAGCCGGTTGGGATCCTGCGGCACGCCAAATCCGCTCGTGTCGGTGGCGATGTCCTGCGAGATCGCCGATGCGAACCCCCAGGTGTCGTAGTGGCTGACATCGAATCCCGTGAGCACCTGTGACTTGCCCGAGAGACGCTTCACGACCTCGACGTTGTAGGTCGTGTAGTCCGCCGTGAACAGCGGATCATTCGTCAGGACGTCAGCCCGTCGTCCGACGAACGCACGGTCGAGACTGTAGAGCGTGAGCACGCGATCGTCGGCTGCCGAGGCAAAGTCGCGGCCTCGATCAGTGAACGGCGTGGGAATGTTATAGGCATCGAACGGAATCGCGGTGTTCTGCAACTTCATGCGGTTGCGTTCGAGCTTGCGCACGTAGTTGAAGCGCACCGCGGTGCCTGACCGCAGCTGTTGATCGAGGCCGACGACGAACTCGTCGGTGTAGGGCAGCTCGAGGTCTGGATCCAGTGCGCGGTTCGCGCCGCCCTGTGTGGACAGCAGGTTGGCCGGGTTGGGAACGTATGGCAGCGTGCCGTCCCACCTGTAGCGCCTGACCGTGCGTGCCATCGGGTTCACGAATCCCGCCATCATCGAGTTGGCATTGGTCATCGTGCCGGCGTTGTACGAGTAGCGGCCGTAGGCGAGCTTGAGTGCGGTTCGTCCGGTGCCAAAGATGTCGTAGACCGTGGAGACGCGAGGCACGAACCCGTTCAACCGGTGGAACTCGAATCCTGGATACGTCACCGCGTCCTGATACGGGCCGGTTCCCTCTTTGCCCTGCTCCTCGAAATACGGCTTGAACGAATCGAGCCGCACGCCGCCGTTGAACGAGAAGCGGCCGACCGTCCACGTGTCGTTGATGAAGGCCCACTGGTGCGTCACCTCGTTCTCGAACGAGAACGGCGTGTCGTAGGTTTCGATCTCCACCGGCGTCACGAAGCCGCCGCGCCAGAACGTGCGAATGCTGTCTTTCGGCGCGAGGAAGAAGTACGGCGCGCCTTCGTACAGGTACCCGTAGCCCACTCGAAGGTTGTGGTCTCCGGCCCGCTCGCCAGACGTGGTGAGCGAGTACACACCCGAGAGGTTCATGTGGTGGCTGCGGTCGATGAATGGATTGTTGCGTCCACCGCGCACCAGCTGCGTATCGAGATCCTGCCGTGCGATCTCGTCCGCGCCCGGTCGCGTCCACCATCGCCAGCCGAACTCACCCCACTTCACTTCGAGCGTCGATCGGTTGGAGAGAATCGAGGTCAGGCCCGCGCCCTGAATCCAGTACGGGAAATCGGTGAGTGAGGTCGACGCCGAATCGACGAAGGCCGACGCGCCCGAGTTCGGAAGAGACTTGCTGTTGTACTGCGCCGAGTAGGAGAGGTTGTGACTCGAGTTGAGGCGGAAGTTCAACTTGGTCACGTGATTCTGCAGCGTCGTGAACACCGGCTCGGGCTGTCCGGTCTGGGTGTTGTAGTAGCCGGGCGTCCAGTTGTCCGAGTTGAGATTGCGGAAGCCGTAGAACCACCAGAATCGGTCGCGCATGATCGGGCCGCCGACGTCGGCATGGACCGACTGGTAGCGCGCCACCGAGCTGGTGTTGGTGACGCCTTGCGCCTCGAGCTCGGGCGACAGATTCGAGCTCTGAAGGGCGAGTGGCTCGCGGTCGTAGAAGACCAGACCATGGACGTTGTTGCCACCGCTCTTCACGATGAAGTTGTTGAACGAGCCGCCCACCGGCGCGTCGGCACCCTTGCTGGCGCCGGCCACCTGCACTTCTTCGTAGACGTCCGGATCCTCGTACTGCAGCGACGCCATGATGGCGCCCTCGATCACATTCCACTGCGAGGTACTGCCGAACACGCGGAACTGCGCGCGCAGGCCGGCGCGGCTGCCGCCGACGTCAGGAGCGGTGAGCTGCACGCCCGGTGTGACGGCGAGCATCGAGAACACGTCATGCCCGGTCGGCAGCACGGCGGTCAGCTCTTTGTTGAAGTTGGTGGCGACGACCGCGTTGGTGACGTCGATGATGGGTGAGTCGCCGGTCACGGTCACGGTTTCAGCGACCGAGGCCACGTCCAGCACGATGTTGAGACTGGACGTGAAGCCGGGCGTCAGCGTGACGCCTTCACGAATGATGGTGGCGAACCCCTGGAGCTGGAACCGGACGCTGTAGACGCCCGGTGGCAGCAACGCGAAACGGTAGTTGCCCTGTTCGTCGCTGACCGCCGACCGTCCTCCCAGCAAGGCGGGGCTGGTGAGGGACACGTCCACCCCGGGCAAGGTCGCGCCCGACGGATCGGCGATGCGTCCGGTGATGACGCCATCCTGGGCCCAACTGGTCGCTGCGGCGACCAGCAACAGACACACCGCGAATCCGACTCTGACGACAATGCTCATGATGCCCCCCGAACACGTCACACCGGTTGCCGTCGGCCGCACACGAGGCCAGATAAACTGAAATGTCACGCGTAATCTATGCCTGACGGGGGCGTGGAGCAAGAGAAAGTGGGAGGGGCGACGGTCTCCGCGCACGCGGGAGGCGGAGTAGCATCGACGACATGACCGGTTCACAGCGGTCCTTGCCATCGGCGGAGTGGTTTGCCCGCCCCGTGCTCCACGTCTCGAACGTCGAGGCCTCGCTCCGCTTCTATGTGGACCGGCTCGGATTCACGGTTCCCTGGCGCGGTGGAGTAGGAGCAGATGGCCAGGCGGATGTCGCCCAGGTCAACCGCCAGGGCTGCGCCGTTATCATCGCCGAGCACTGGCCGGAGAAGGTCGGCACGGGTCTCATGTTCATTTCCCTGAACGTCGAGCCTGAAACGCACGAGGCCGCGGTCGCGGCGCTCGACGCGTTGCGTGCCGAGCTCGAGGCCCGCGGCGTTCCGGTCAAGGACGGCCACTGGGGCTACAGGGTGCTGGTCGTTGAGGATCTCGACGGCAATCAGCTTTTCTTCAACTATCCGAACGAGCCGGGCGTGGATCCCGATGGACTGCGTCGAACGTAACGAGAGGGACTAGCGCCATTCTCCTGTTCGGCGTAGCCGTCATTCTGTTGGCCGAGCCAGCCAGTCACTCCACGTGAGTCCGGTTCGGACGCGAGCTCTCTGGCTGACAGCCGATAGAGCCGCAACGTCACGGCGTACAAGCAACTCCTGCTAGAACTCGGAACCGATCGAAATGACCAGGTCTCCGGTGCCCTGAGCGGTTATTTCGCAAGCATGCTGATTGCGTTATCGTCTCTCCATGTGCGACACCGAGAGCGCGCTCGACGAGACTTCATTGCGGCGACGCTTAAAGCGCGAAACGACGGCCGTGCATCAGCACCTTGAGGCCCAGTTCGGGCTGCTCGATCCCAGCCTCGACGTGCATAAGTATCGCCGCGTGCTCGAGACGTTCTACGGCTTCTACGTCCCCGTCGAGATCGACGTGACGCGGCTCGCGGCCGCGGAACCGCCGCTCGGGTTTCCGTTGCGCGCTCGTGCCGAGCTCATCGAGCGCGATCTCTTGGCGCTCGGCCGGTCTCCGGCGGAGCTCGCGGCGCTCCCGCTGTGTAGTGACCGACCGGAGCTGTCGTGCTTCGAGGATCTTGCCGGCTGTCTTTACGTGCTCGAAGGCGCGTGTCTCGGAGGACAGGTCCTCATCCCGCTGTTGCACCGGCGACTCGGCCTCGCGAAAGACCGCGGCGCTGCGTTCTTCGCCGGCGACGAGGAGTCGGACGCTGCCGAGGTGGACCGTCATAGTTACTTGGCTCGACGGACTGCCGCGCACGGGTGCATCAACCGCAAAGATCATCAGTGCCGCGACGGCGACGTTCGATGCGTTCGCGCGATGGGCGGCGGTTGCTCAAGGGGGAGTGCGTGGTCGATCTGAACGAATGTGATCGCGAGCCGATCCACATACCGGGAACGATTCAACCCTTCGGTGTGCTCTTCGCGTTGGACGAGGAGATGAAGGTCACGCAGGTCAGCGAGAACGTGATCGACCATCTCTCGTTGCGCGTCGACGAAGCTCTCGGCCGGCCGCTCTCCGAGAGCGTGGATCCGGCCGGCGCCGAAGAGGTGCGTTCGGTGCTGCGCGAACAGCGCTGGCACGAGGCGAACCCGCTGACCATCGGCGCGTGCGGGAAGCGATTCGACGGGATCGTTCACCATCACGAGGGCGCCGCGATCCTCGAGCTCGAGCCGAACCCAGAGACACCAGAGGAGCGTTCGATCCATCACCCGTTCCGCGCGGCGCTCTTGCGCGTGCAGCGCGCGAGCACGCTGAGCGAGCTTGCCGCGATCATCACTCAGGAGATGCGCCGAACGACCGGATTCGAGCGCGTCATGTTCTATCGATTCCACGAGGACGGCAGCGGCTCCGTCGACGCCGAAGCGAGGGATGCGGCGCACGAGCCGTATCTCGGCTTGCACTATCCCGCGTCCGACATTCCCGAGCAAGCACGCAGGCTGTATCTCAAGAACTGGTTGCGTCTCATCTTCGACGCCGACCAGAAGCCAGCGCGGATCGTTCCGGCCCTGCGACCCGACACCGGAGCGCCACTCGACCTCAGTTTCTCGGTGCTTCGAAGCGTCTCGCCCATTCACATCGAGTACATGAAGAACATGGGCGTTCGCGCCTCGATGAGCATCTCGCTCATCGTGCGGAATCGGCTGTGGGGGCTCATCAGCTGTGTGAACCACACCGGTCCGCGGCGCGTCTCGCACCGGATGCGATCGGCATGCGAGTTCATGGGCCGCCTTGCGTCGCTTCAGATCGCCGCGTTCGAGGATCGCGAGCTGCTCGCGTCGCGCGCGTCGCGCCGAGCGACGCAGGACGCGTTGCACCGCGCGATGAAAGAGGCCACGGGCAGCGTGCTCGCGGCCCTCGTCGCTCAGCAGAGGGCACTGATCGACCTGGTCGACGCCGGTGGGGTCGCCGTCGTGGAGAATGGAGAGCCCGTCACGTGCGGCGGCGCTCCGCCGGCCGACGTCATCCGCGAGATCGCGCGCTGGCTCGAAGCGAGGGACGATCTCAGGCCGTTCTCTTCCGCGTCACTCGGAGTCCACTTCCCGCCGGCGCTCGCGGCGAGCGAAGTCGCAAGTGGTCTGCTCACGTTCGCGCTGCCCGGCGCTCGGCTGATGTGGTTCCGGCCGGAGGTCATCCAGACGGTGAATTGGGGCGGCGATCCAACCAAGCCCGTCGATGCGGAGGCCGGCAAGCCCCTGCGCCCGCGCCACTCGTTCACTCTGTGGAAGGAGGAGGTGCGCGCCCGCTCCCGTCCGTGGACGCCGAGCGATCTCGAGGTCGCCGACGAGTTGCAGCGCCGCGCCACGGAAGTGGACATCGAGCGGCGTCTTTCCAGCGAGCAGCGCGCCTTGCGCGCGCGCGATGAGGTGCTCGCGGTAGTGTCCCACGACCTGGGGAACCCATTATCCGTTGTCCTGATCGAAGCCGCTTACCTCTTGCGCCACTTGCCGGAGACCGGCGACCAGCGCGAACGCACAATGCGTGAGTCCGTGGACTCCATCCGGAGATCGACGATGCGGATGAAGGCGTTGATCGAAGATCTCCTCGAGCTTGCGACGATCGGGGAGAAGAGCTTTCCGCTCGACGTTCAGCCCGTCGAGAGCCGCGATCTGCTCGAGGCTGCCGTGACCGATGCGCGGCCGCTGGCGGACGCAAAGCACATCTCCCTCGTCCTGGATCTGAACGATCCACCGAGGATCGACGCCGACCCGCACCGTATCTCGCAAGTGTTCTCGAACCTGCTCGGCAACGCGATCAAGTTCACCCCCGAGGGTGGGACGGTCACGCTTTGCGCGCGGCCGCGCGACGGAGCGCTCTCGGTCACGATTGCGGATACGGGACGCGGGATTGCCCCGGAAGATCTCGCGCACATTTTCGATCGCTATTGGCGACCCAAGGGATCGGAAGGAGAGGGAACGGGGCTCGGGCTCTACATCGCGCGGGGAATCGTGGAGGCGCATGGCGGACGCGTGTGGGCAGAGTCTTCTCCCCAAGGAGCGACCTTCGTTTTCACGTTGCCGCTCGAACGGCGCCGCGACTGAGCGCTCACGGCTCGCGAAGCGACGCCGTCGCGATCACGCCCGTTCCACCGGAAGAGCCATGACGGAGAGCCGGTGATCTGAACGCCTTATCGACGAACGTCTAGTACGGGTATCCCGGAAGCCTTTTCGTCCTCGGCTTCCAATCAGGTAGCGAGGCGTAGCTGTCGCCGATGGGCATCTTGACCTTGGGCAGACTCTGCTGGTCGAGTGCCTGGTCCTCCGGGATCACATCGTTGATGAAGAGGAGATACGCGGTCAGCGAGTACACCTCGTCGGGGGTGAGCGTGCCCTCTCTGTTGAGGGGCATGCCGCGATTGATGTAATCCCAGACAGTCGTCGCGAACGGCGAGCGAAGCGGCAGGATTCGTCCCCGCGCCCAGAGGTCGGGGTTCTTGGGATCTTTGCTTTTGAGAATCGGGAGCCGTGCCCCCGATGCCCTGCGCCCCGTGGCAGGCAGCGCAGCCCTTCGTGCGATAGAGCTGCGCGCCCTCCTTGGCGTTTCCTTTTCCAGGCGGAAGTTCCTCTCCGGTCGGACCGATGGAGATGTCCAGCGCCTTGATTTCCTCCGGAGTCGGCGTGCGTCCTATCCGGTACGTTGGCCCCTGCGCCAGCGCGGAGGCGCCGCCAATGAGCAGCACAGGCAGCACCAACGCGAACGGGAGAATCCTATGCGAACCCATTGGTTACGCTCCCGTCGCTCGCGATGTGCCACGGCTGAACACTGTTGTCTAACCCGGGCACCCTGAATGTTTGATCGTAGGGTTGGTTCCAATACTTGGCGATCTGGGTGCGCGTCGGTTGCGCCTGACCCAGTTCGTCAGTGCAGCGCGACAGAATCTCTGTTTCGTTTCCGTCCCAATTCCACTGATAGCCGAAACGGGTAAAGGCCATGCGCTGCGGCGTGCCCTTGAACTCGGCCTTGTTCCACTTCTTCCCGCCGTCGGTGGACACCTCCACCGATTTGATAGCGCCGCCACCAGACCACGCCAGCCCGCTGATCTCGTAAAAGCCCTTGCCGGGCAGCCGCTGTTCGCCGGACGGGAACGTGATGACCGACTTCGGCCCAATCTGGTAGTCGAGCGCCGCGACTTTGGCGTCCTGATCGAGATGACCGAAGTCGTTGTAGTTCACGTAGTACTGATCGACGATCTTGATTCGCTGCAGCCACTTCGTGTGAAAGATCCCTTCGAACCCGGGCACCATCAACCGCAGCGGAAATCCGTTCTGGGGCCGCACGGGCTCGCCATTCATGCCGTAGGCGACGATGCAGTCATCCATCGCCTTGGCGATCGGCATGCTCGACGCGCCCTTCACTTCCTCGGCGCCTTCGGCGACGAACCACTTCGCGCTGCCCTTCACGCCGCATTCCTTGAGCAGCGTCGACAGGAGCACGCCGGTCCATTCGGCGCAGCTCACCATCCCGTGCGTTTGCTGAACGTTCTTCGCCGCCCGCGACGACCGGTTGCCCGCGCATTCGATGAAATGAAGACGGGTGACGGAAGGAAGGCGCTTCAAGTCCTCCATGGTGAAGGTGAGCGGACGGTCCACCAGGCCGTGGATCATCAGGCGATGCTCCTTGGGATCGATCTCCGGCATGAACGCGCCACGGGTCGTCGCCACGTAGTGGAGCGAGGACGGCGTGATCACGCCCACCGAATCCTGGAGCGGGGTCGCAATATGAAACGTCAGCCCGAATTGATCGGGAGAAGGCCTGCCGCCCACGGGATGAGCGATGCGCACCGACGTCACGTACTTCGAGCGATCGCCGTAGGCGACCATGTTCGAGTCTTTGTCACCCTTGATCATCGGCCACGAGGGTGGCGCATGGTGGGATTCCGGGGTCTGCTGGGCGCCGATCGCTGGCGCTGCCGCTCCCAGAGTCAAACCGCCGGCAACGGCGGCGCCGCTCTTGAGCAGCTCCCTTCGGTTCAGTGGCTTCGAGCCCATGCGTCTCTCCTTCGCAGATGAGGCCAACGAGGAAATCGCCCGCAGCCGAGAGTATAAGCCGTGGCTGACCAGCGCGGAAAGGCGGTAGTGCGATGCTCGCAGCTCGCGCGGTAACCTGCCTCAGTCGTTTCTGAGTGTCGCGATCGGATCGACGCGCGCGGCGCGCAAGGCGGGCACCGAGGCGGCTAGCACGCACGCCGCGACGATGACCAGCAGGCTCGCGGCGTACGCCATGGGATCGAAGACGCGGACAGTGTTGCCGATCTCCGAAGCGGCGGGTGTCGACATCAGCACGATCGCAACTCCCGCGGCCAGTCCGCCACCGGCCAACAGACCGAAGCCGACGGGACGGACCGATTGCGATAACACCAGTACCGCGATGTTTCGTGTCGTCGCGCCAAGGGCCATTCGCACGCCGATTTCCTTGGAGCGCTGCTCGACGAGATAGGACAGGACGCTGAAGAGGCCCGACACCGTCAGCGCAAGCGCCAGCCCGCCGAGTACGACCGTCACCCAGAAGGCGATCTGCAGGATATAGGCGCCCATGCCGGCGATGGTCCGCAGTGTCCCGATTTCGTGGTCCAGGGCCGGATCGACCCGCGTCAGGCGATCGAGCAACGCGAGGCGCGCTTGCTCCGGATCCCCACGGACACGCAGCATCAGCGAAGTCCCCGGGCTTTGCGGATCGATCGGCAGGTACACGCCCGAGAAGGAGAAGAACTGAAACATGGTGCCGCCGCCCACATCTCGTGCAACGCCGACGACGGTGTAGGCGCGGGACGGAGGTGGTGGCGCACTGGGCCGCCCCTGGTCTGTCGGAGGATCAATCTGAATGCGGACGACCTGCCCGATGGCGTCGCCGTTCGGCCAGAGCCGCCGCGCGGCGCCTTCGGAGACGACCATCACGCCGGCATCCGCAGAGCGCTCCGCGTCCGTGAAACCGCGTCCTCTTATCAGATCGATCTCGAGCAGCTGGAAATACTCCGGCGATACGAACTGGTAGTCGACCGGCACGCTTCTCCGCGTTTCGGCGGAGTCGTCGGGCTGCTGGTCCGCCGTCGCTTCAGCGAAGACGGAAGCCTCGGCCGGCGCGCTCGGCGACACCGCCGCCACTGCGACCACTGACGGGTGGGCCGTCACCTCACGGACGATCGCCGCGCGGCGAGGTTCGTTTGCGATCGGAACCCTGATCGTATCGGTCGTCCGGATGCCGGGATCCGCGACAGCGGCGGCGAAGGCACTTCGCAGGAACACGGCGGCGCAGATCAGGAGCAGGGCCGATGCGCCGACCTGAACGGCGATGAGGGCATGTCGCGCGCGGCCTGGACGCGCGTCCCTCGTGACTTCGCCACGAGTCGCGCGAACCAGTTCGACGCGGGTGGCCTGCAACGCCGGCACGAGTCCGAAGGAAACGGTCGAGACGATAGCGCCGACCATCAGGAACAACAGCACCCGCCAGTCCGCAGACGGAACGCCGAGGTCCACCTGCTCTGCGATTTCGGCGGGCATCGTGGTCGTCGCCGCGTAAAGTGCACCTTCCAGGCAGATGCGGGAAACGGCAAACCCGCATGCCGCAGACGTCAGCGCAAGGATGAGGCTCTCCGTCAGTAGTTGACGGACGATTCGCCAGCGTGACGCGCCGAGCGACAATCTGATCCCGATCTCCCGTTGGCGCGAGACCGCACGCGCGAGCAGCAGGTTGGCGACATTCGCGCAGCCGATCATCAGGATCAATCCGAACGCGAAGAAGATCGGCGCAGAACACCGCGAGAACTTCGAGCCAGTCGGCTGAGGCAGTACCGCTGCCGAGGTTCCAGTGTGATGGACGCAGGGCGATCGCCGGCCGTTTTCAGGTTGGTTCGTCCCGACGCCCACACGCTGAGTCCGGACGCCGCCTGCGCCGGCGAGATCCCGGGCCTTCAGCCGGCCGACGACGTCGTTGACAGGGATTTCGTCCTCGCGGCCCGCATAGGTCGGGCGGAACTCCGCGGCGAGTGCCAGCGGCGCCCAGTAGTCGGGCGCGCCGAGGCCCAGGCCACGAAAGTCCTCCGGCATGACGCCGACGACGACGCACGGCACGCCGTTGACCGCGACGCTGCGGCCGATCACCGTCGGGTCGCCTGCGAACAATTTGATCCAACCTCTGTGACTGAACACGATCGGCCGGCCGGCAGACGGCTCGTCGTCACCGGGCGTGAGCGTGCGCCCGAGCGTCGCCTGGACGCCCAGCACCTGGAAGAAGTTCCCGGTCACGAGGGTGGAACTCGACCGGGCGGCCCTCGATGCGTGTTTCGATGCCGCGCACACATGGCAACGACATCGACGAACACGCTGGTCTCGCGGCGCAGCGCCTCGTATTCCGCGCGCGTGAACGGCACCGACGAATCGGCGCCAGGACGTGTCGGCCGCGTGACCGCGAACAGCTCGCCGGGGTTTTGCACGGCATCGACGCGAAGGAAGAAGACGCTGAAGAACGTGAACACCGCAGCAACCAGCCCAAGGCCGAGGGCGACCGTCGCGACGATGGTGAGAGCGGCGAGGGGAGCGCGGCGGAACGTCCGGAACGCGTACGAGACGTCACGCACCGAGGTGTCGACGAATGCGGTGCCGCGCGCGTCGCGACACTGGTCGGCGGCCAGCGGCACCGAGCCGAAGCGCGCGAGCGCCCGCGTGCGTGCCTCGGCGGGGCTCAGGCCGTTGGCGAGGTGCTTCTGCGTCTCGCGTTCGATGTGAAACGCCAGCTCCTCGTCGAGCTCGCGTTCGACGCGGCGCGGAGCCAGCAACGCGCGCATGCGCAGGAACAGATCGCGGAGACTCATGAGGCTACGCCAGCTTCATCACGCGACCGATGGCGGTGGACATGCGTTCCCACTCGCTGGCTTCGACCGCCAACTGCCGGCGTCCAGTCGGCGTGAGCCGATAGTACTTGGCTCGCCGGCCCAGTTCTGACACGCGCCCACTCGGCCTCGATCCAGCCCTGGTGCTCGAGGCGATGAAGCGCCGGGTACAGCGAGCCCTGGTTGACCTGCAGGACATCCCGGGAGATCTGCTGGATGCGCTCAGAGATCGCCCAGCCGTGCAGCGAGTCGGTCTGCAGCGTCCGCAGGATGAGCAGGTCGAGCGTGCCAGGCAGAAGGTCGGGGACGGGATGTCGAGTCATGGTGTCGGACGCCGACAATATGAGAGTTGCTGTCGGCTGTCAACACCAAGACGCCGATCATTTTTCGTCGACGAAGTCGAACCGCAGTCCAGGCTGTGTTGGCCGCTGCCCCGCTTCTTTCAGCCGGCCGGTCCAGAAGTGCGCCGTGCCGTCGCTGCCGCGAGCAAAGCGGGAGATACGGCGCACCCGCAAACCGCTGCGCGGGATCTCCTCCTCCAGCAGCGTCACGGACTCGGAAACGATCTTCGAGCGATACTGCGGCTCGGTCGCCGTTGCCTGCGGATTGGTTCGCGCCCGCCGCAGCTGAATTTCACCCGACACCGCGGCATTGGCGGAGAGTTGCTGCGGCACATAGGGAATCCAGTATTCCGGCAGCGGTGACATGAGCCGGAACTGGTCGAGATTGTCACCGGCCGAGGGGCTCTCCTGCGGCAAGGGCACGCCGTCGCCGTTGATGACCGCCGACCCATCGATGGCGCGATAGCGGGACTCGACCGCCCAGACAAGGTTGGCGTTTTCGTCCCGTAGAAAGCGGATGTCCTCGATGTCATCGTTGTGGACGATGTCGATGGCGACATTGGGCAGCAGCAGAAACTCGCCACCCCACTGCGCAGCCGACGCGCCTTCGATCGTGTCCACGGCGAAGAGACGAAAGGCGCGCGTGGTCTGGTCCGCTGCCCTGAGCGTGGTCACGACGCCGAAGGAATCGACGACCTGCAGCGCAGTGATTTCGCGCACCGTGCCGGCGCGGGCGTGCAATGGCACGACGAACCAGTTGTTGATGTCGAGATAGGAGAACTCGGGCAAGAGCAGCGACAGGACGTTCGGTTCGGGATCGCTCGGCGCGTCGAAGTAGGCGTTGCCGTCTTCGAAACGCCACCAGCGCGGGTGCGGCGCGCCAGGTACGTGAACCTGCGTCGGCACAATCTGGCGCGTGACGACCGCCGCCGCAACGGGATCCTGCCGCGTCGTTACCTCGAGGTGATACCAATCCAGCGCGCGGCCGTGATAGTCGCGACCGGTGAAGCGGTGCGAGGCGGTGTCGACAGCAAAGGCGTACTCGAGTGCGGCCGCCCGCCACGCCGGCGCGTCGCCGTTTGCGCTCTCGCGTTCGATCAGCGCTTCCAGTGGATCGTCAAGATTGATCGGCGTCTGCACGGTGCCGATGGTCAAAGCTTCAAACTCGTGCTCGCGGCTCGAGGCGGAGACATAGGCCAGCCGCCCACCATTCTCCGCTTCGAACTCGCCCGACTGCCACTGGCGCGCCAGGAACCACAGCGGGTCTTTGGTGCGCGCCGCCAGCGGCTCGCCGATGTTGGCGCTGAGCGTGGAGCCGAAGAGCTGTTGGGGGATCGCAGGCTCGGGCATGGTCGTTACTGTTTCACCTTGTCGAAGCCGGCCGCTTCGCCGCTGATCTCCGGGTTCGCGCCCATGCTTTCGCCGGCGGCAAAATCGCGCACCACGAACTCTGCATCGACGCCGCTGAAGCCGACGTCGAGCGGTCTCAACAGCCGCTTGGGGATGCGGCGCTTGTCGCCCTTGCGCGCGACCTGATTCCCGCGCGGCAGCATGGCGGTGGGCCACAGTCGATCGCCGGACGGAAAGCGCGCGGACCTTCATCCACTGGATCGCCTCGAACACCATGGCCGCCGCGTCCGCCTCTCGCCACGCGGGCGAGCCGGACGTTGGCGTCACGCACAGCAACAGGCATTGCGGCGCTTCGTTCTGCGGCGAGTCGTAGTTGACGGCCAGCCCGGCGGGCTGATTGCGGCTGGGCCGCTGCTCGGCCCATTCGTCGGCGACGAAACCCGCGGCGGCCGCGCCCGTCATGACCGCGGGCCGCGCCAGGAACGTGCCGAAATGTTGGGCGCGCGGCGCGATCTCCGGTGGTCGTGGATCTTTCGCGTTCGGCGCCGTGTCGTCGGCCGTTGCGGCAGGGTCGGTCACATGGGCCATCACCTCGCCAAGCGCCGACGCGACCTCGGCCGCCAGCGCCAGCCGGGGCCTGACCGGCGACCACTCGGCGAGGGCGTCTGCCGGCGGCACCGCAGGCGTCAGCAGCGGCGAGGTCTCAGGCCGCCGGGAAATCGGCGCAAAGATCGGCAGTCCGTCGCCGTCGAGCGACGCTTTCAATGCGTCGATCAACAGCCGGCGCCAGGCGCGCGACTCCTCCAGCCGCGCCGGTATCGTGCCAGCGGTGGCCGCATGCGCTGTTTGCAGGGACACGAGTCGCGCCGTCAGCCGCGTCATCACACCAGCGATGCGCTCGTCGATGCCGTCGGGATTGGCCGCCGCCTCCTCGATCGTGAAGGGACGCAGCACCGAGGGCTCGGCGAAGCTGGCGATCGCCGGCAGCAGATCGTGCAGATCCCGACGGCGAATTTCAGCGGCGGTGAACAGGCTGGGCAATGAGGGATCGGTGGCATCGAGATCGATGCGCCGGCGGATTTCCCGGATCGCCGCCAGGAACGGCGACTGTACCGCACCGAGTTGTGCGGCCGCGTCGGTCAGTTTCGTGGCCAGCGTCGCGGCGCGGACGCGCAACACCTGTACGGCCTGGTCAATCAGCGCGATCTCTTTCGCCTCGTCGAGCTTCGCGGCAGGCGTCGCCGCGGCGTTGAGATCCGCCGGTTCGACCATGCGGCCCTGTTGCGCCAGCTTTCGCAGCTTCTCGGCGTGTGCGAGCGCGGCCGCAAGCGAGGGGCCGGTCGCCGCGTCGCCCAGAGTGATCGTCACTGCGCCGTTGACGAACGCTGCCAGCCCCTCCGCGGCGGCCGCGCCGAGATCAGCCGCCATCGCGGGATCGGTAAGCCATTGGCTGACGGCGTGAAAGCTGGCGCGCACCTTGACTTCGCTGATGCCGCCGACGACGAGATCGATTGGCGTGATGCCGAGTGCGTTCGTGAGCGGCACGGTGACGGCGACGCGCCGGTTCGGATCGTCGTTGCGCTGAAGCGTGACCAGCACCGCCATCGTCGCGAATCCGGGCAGCATCGTCTCCGCCAGCTTCGCGAGTCCTGGCTCGGCGATTTCGCGCGGCGTGGCCTGCGGCGACGACGCCGGCGATGCGAACATCAGACTGACGCGGTGACTCGAGCCTTGACCCTGCCGTTGCGTGCGGAGGAACACCGGGTCGCCCGGTACGGGAGCGCCAGACAGCACGTTCAGCCAGGCTTTCGCCACTTCCGCCTGGCCCAGCGTGCGCTGATGCACGGCCTCGCTCACCGCGATATCCGCCAGCGCATCCAGGTCGTCGGCCAATACGGCTTGCAGTTGCTGCAGGCGTGATTGGTCGGCCACTGGAAAGGCGGTGACGACCCCGCGGATGAACTTCAAGCCGTCGAAGACACGCACGCCAGCCGGCCGCGGTGCGGGATTGCCGTTCTCATCCTGCGACTCCGGCGGCGTCTTGTTCTCGAACGGAAACGCGTCACGCAGAGCGAGCGTCAATCGGCTCAAGTGCTGGTCGTGCAGCCAGCGCTCGCCACGAAGTCCCAAGGCCTCTTCGATCGTCAAGCCCTTCTTGAGCACGTCGATCAGCGTCAGCGCGCGGCGCACGCGCCTGGAACTAAGGTCGATGGCAAAGGCGCCCTCCGCCTTGTGGCGGAGGAACGCCGATCGCAGGACCGCCGCGCTCGTGGCCTGCGCCATGCTCGGCGCCTGGATGTAGCCGTCGGTGGTGCCGGTCGCTGATTGCGGCCGCAGCTTGCCGAGAAAGCCGTAGTAGCCAGCGTGGAGCCCGGTGTTCTGCGCCTGCCGCTGCAGTTGCAACCGCCGGTAGGCGAGACCGGTCGCGAGTGCGTCGGCTCGGTGCTGCAGCAGATCAATCACTTCGAGCAGAAGCGTTTCCAGCTGCGCCCTGCCGTCCTCGCGCGCGGCGACGCCGATGAGATGTCGCAGCCCGTTCGCGAACGCCGCGTTGAGCTGACGCAGCAGGTTCACCACGCGGACGTTGACGCCAGTGATCCGCGTGCGCGTCGTCAGCGCGTGAGACGACAGCTTGTAAGCGTCGCTGTTGAGCAGTCTGCCGCGCAGTTCGCTGTTGCTCTCGACGGCCTCGAAAATGCCGGTGATCCGTTTCGAGCCTGCCGGGCGCAGCGCATCGAGAATCGGAAAGGCGAGATTGCGCGTCAGGGTCAGGCGCGCGAGACGGTAGAGCAGCGGAGTCTTGCGATCGTCCTCATCCGGATCGGGCAGCTGTCCCAACGGCTTGGTGAGCAGCTCCTGCAGGTAAGTCGCGGGTTGGTGTGGCGGTTCGCCGCCGGCGACATACGGGCAACCGATGCTGGTGCTGCTGCCAAGCCCGCCATCGGCCACGTCGATGCGCCGTGACACGGGATTGTTCTTGAGGAGTGCCTCGAGCGTCGCCGCAGCTTGCGGGTCGCCGGGCTCCAGTCGCGGAACGACCGTCTCCGCGTAGGTCGGCAACATCCCGCGTGCGAATACCGCGTAGTCCCGGAGAAATTCCTGCACCGCTTTGGCGTTGACGTTCGTGTCCGCCACGACCGCTTTCGCCACGTTCGTCAGCGGCAGCAGCCCGTACGGATTCTGACCAAAACGCAGCGTCGGCAATGGCCCGCGGGCGCAATATGCGAGCGCCAGCACGTCGATGAACTCGTTCTCGTCGACGTCCTTCACCGCGGTCGTGCCGTCGAGCGCGCCGTCGAGCAACGCCGGTCCGATCACGCGCAGCATCGCCTGCGCATCGGCGAACGACGTGCTGGCGGCTCTGACCGCTGGCGTCAGCTCGGCGATCGGCAAGCCGAGTGCCTCGGCGAGCTGGCCCGCGGCCGTTGATGCCGGCGCGGCGAACAGCCCACGTTCCTGCTCGGTCGCGACGGCGAGATAGCCGGACAGATCGCTTCGAGGATCGCGGAGACCGGAGCGGCTTCCCGGCGCGTTGTTCGTCGCGGTGTCCTGATCGACGACGGCAAAACTGCCGTTGGCGATGCCGTCGCGAAGGAATTCAGTCAGCTCGCTCCGCGCATCGCCGCCGAACTGTCCGACGGCGATGATATGGTCGGCGGCCAACGCGCGCTCGATGACCGTCGCATCGGCGATCTTCAGGCCCATGCCGTGTTTCACCGCGATCGGAAAATCACGCAGCCAGCCGCCGGGTTCGATCGCTTCCGCGGTGTAGGAGACGATGCTGCGCAACGTGGTGTTGGTGGGAATCTCCGATCCGATCGCCAGTGATTGCACCGCGCCGGCGGTCACCGCGAACAACGCAACGCGGCGGGGAAGAACGGCGATGCGGCCGATCGAGTCTTCGTAGTTCGAACCGGCGCCGTTCGCGCGCATCAGGTGTACCGCGCGATACGGGCCGACGAGCGACGCGAAATCGCTCCACGCCGCGATGGCGCCAGGTTCGCCCGGGTTGAACCACGGACGTCCGGCCAGCGCGACGAGGAAGCGTTCCCGCGCCGCGATTTCCTGCGGACTTGCCGGTGCGATGCCCTTGGCCGCGAAGCCATCGTCGGGGTACCAGCGGAACCACAACTCGTTGCCGCCCGAGAGCGCGGCCTCCGCGATCTTCAGATCCTGCCTGAGCATGCGGGCGCTGACCTGACGCCGCGCTTTGAGGCGCGTGGCGCGGACCTTGACCGATCGACCCGTGTGCTCACGTTCCAACCGATCGAAGACCGCCATCTCAGCTGAGAGATCGACGATCGGCGGTCGCCGCCGCGTGTCCACGAAGCGGTATTCGAGCCGCATCGGCAAGAGCAGCAGCGGTCCCGGATCGCGCGGCAGCGCGACCGGTCCAACGACATCGATCCCCGTCGTCGGCCGCTCCCGCGTCCTGACGCTTCGCGCGCCGCCAGTCGTGATCCGTCGATCCGTCACCGCACGACCCTCCGCAGCGGCAACACCGCGGCGATCGGCTTCTGCCAGAACGAACGCGCCACACTGGCCGAGGTCTTTCCGGCGCCCCAGTAGTCAGGCTGGCCCGGTATCGAGATGGTGGTGTTGAAGTTGATGTAGCCCGAGGCGTGGCGCGCGACGTGCGACCAGGAGAAGTCGTCCCATTCTGCCGGATGGATCGGTGCCGCCACCGGAGGATTTGGACGCGTCAACACCTTCGCCTCGGTGCGATTCAGACGCCGCACCGGGAAGGCCAGCGACTGCAGTTGAACATTCTGGCGGTTCTGGCGAACGCTCGCGGTCGCGATGTCGAGGCCGAAGCGCATCCGGCCCGGTGGCTTCGTAGATCACGAGGAACGTCCGCGCCAGCAGCTGGCCGAGAATCAGCTCGCGCGCCACGTCGTAGCCGTAATACGCGATGTCGCGCGTGATCTTGCCCGAGAACACGGGCTCGTGGTCGACGCCCGATCCGCTCTGCCAGACGGATCCGGTCGCGACGTTGAGATTGACGATCGGCATCTCGAACTTCGCGATGAGGTCACTGTGAATGACGATCACCAGATTGCCGGCCTGATCGACATCCGCCGGTGGAAAGTTCCTGCCCAGCTCGCGCGTCCAGCCGTGGATGGCGGCGATGTCGTCGCCTTGTGGATCGCTGTCGGCGCGATGGCGATTCCAGAACCGCTTGAAGATCGTGCCGCGCATGTCGGTCGGGAATTCGCGCCAGCGCAGCTCCTTGTTCATCTCGTGGTTGGCGCCAACCAGAAACGCTTCGATGAAGCTGCGATTCTCCTCGAAGAGCGCGACCCGGTCGGTGGGAATGCGCGTGGCATCGGTGAGGATCGCGTCGGTCGCGAATTCGTTGAGCTTGTCGACCAGCGGCTCGGTGATCACTGGCGCCCGGTAGACCGGCGCGATCAGTTGCTGCTCTGCCGCCCGTAAGCCGCCGATCGTCGCGAGCGCCTTTGCCCGCGGCAGGCGCGTCACCGCGTCGGTGAGGCGCGCCGACATGCCGCGCGATTCGAAGCGCGCGACGCGAATGCCCGTCTGCGTCGGACGCGCCGACTGTTGAAACGTCCTCACATCGAGGAAGCCCGTCACCCTTCGGCTGACCACGTCGCTCAAGCCGACGCGCGCCGCGAGCGGGTGCAGATCGCGATCGATCGCGCGCCGTTGCATCGGCCGCAGCACGGGGTTGCTCGTCTGATCACCCGGGATGGCCGGGTGCGGCACGACGGTGAGTCGACCGACGCCTGCCACATCCACTTTCTGCATGCGCTTCGCTGACACCTTGCGCAACCCGCGCGCGGCGAAGCTCGTCGGCGCGCCGGCCGTGCGCAATTCCTCGATGATGGCTGTGCCGGTCGTGCCCTTGACGTACGGCTGCAGCGGTTCGGCGAGCGCCAACACGGTGTCCGGTGCGAGCTTCGCCAGATGCTTGATCGTCAGATGTTCGGCCATCACGGCGGCGACGTTCAGGCGCGCGAGGCGGCGGTTGGCCTCGACGATCTCCTCGTACTGCTCGAAGCAGCGCTGCGCAAAGACTTCCTGATTGCGGCGGACCGTCTCGGCGCCTCGGCCCGCGGCCTGGCGGAACTTGAGATCGAGATTGACGAGATCGAACCACTCGCGTTGTTCCGCCTTCGGCCGGGAGACGGCGCTCTGCTGCTGGTAGCGCCAGCCGTACGCGGGAAACGCCACGAGCGGATCCGGCTCGCCGTCCGCGACGATGCCGGTGTCGCCGATGATCGAGTGCCTCAGCGTCTCGGCCATCAGCGCGTTCAGCGCGGCATCGCTGTCCAGGACCGCAAGCGGCGTGTCGACCTGCTGCAGCGCGCCCTGCACTTCGAAGCTCTTACCGGGAGACGAGTAGCCGGGATAGTAGCCAGGGCGCGCTGCCGACGCCTGCTTCGGCGCACCGGCAGCCGCAGCTTCGGCGATCGTCATCGGCTTCAGTCGCCGCAGCATCGTCTCCACATCTTCGAGCGAGTCGGTGACGAAGCGGGATTGGAAGTAGACCGGCAGATCGACTGGGTCGGTCGACGTCGCGGACCACGCCGGCGCGTCGAACGGCTGCGCGGTGGGTTCCACGCCGAGGCCGCGCTGGCGTCCCGCTTCAAACGCGGGGACCAGAAACAGCGTGTAGGCTCGTCGCTCCTCGAACCGGCGCGGACAGAAGAGCCGAGAGAAGCTCCGCGTGGCATCCGCCGCCAAACTGTCGGGTACCGTGTCACCGGTCTGCGGCAGCGCCAACTGCACATGCGCATAGGCCCAGGACTGCGCCAGATCGGGCAACGTGATCGACGGGTTCAACACGCGGATCCGCGGCAGCACTTCGGCAGCGCCGGTCACGACTTCGAATTCTTCCGGCGCCAGCGCGATGAGGACGACCCACGGCTTGATCCGGCCGCCGATCGGCAGGTCCAGCGAATAGCGCCACGGGAAATCCGCGTCGATGAACTCGAGGAACGGAATGTAGTTCGGTTCGAACGCACGCAAGGCGCTCGCCGGTTCGACCCGCGAGATCATCGCGCGGCTCACGCCCGTCACATCGCCTGGCCCGACGAGATCGGCGGCCGCGATCACGCGCGGCAATTGGGCGACGCCATCGCCCGTGATCTCCACGTCCAGCGCCATCCGTCGTCGGCTGCCGCCACCCGTCGGCGCCTGCGAGGCGTCGACCAGGGTGTTGCGGGCATTGGGTAAGAACGCGAAACGGCCGGCCATGGTGCTGTCTCCGCTAAATCTCCGCCGCGACGATGTAGTCGGCGATGACGCGATTGGCTTCGCCGGGTTGTCCCGCACGAAGCGCGGCGTCGCGCGTCAGTGTCTGTTCGGTAAACGTGCGCCGCTGCTCGGCGAGCGTGTTCAGCCCGTCGGCGCGCGGCGCGGTCGAGCCGATCACGTCAGCGGCCACCAGATCCGGCACGAACAGCGGATCGGCGAACACCACGGCGTCCCGAGCGACTTCGGCGGCGTACCCGAGAGACGGACGCGCGGCACGGCGGTGGGTGGCCGTCACCCAGCGGTTCGTGAAGGCGTCGCTCAGCGCGGCGTGGACGCGGATATCCGCCGGCGCCGAGCGGCTGTCCTCCATGCCGAGCAGCAGCACTTCGTAGTCATAGGTCTCGAGCACCGCGCTGGCGGCGTCGACCTGCAACGCGCCGTCTGAGATTTCGATGCCGGCCTTGAACGACTCGAACTCGGGCGCGCGCAGTCGACCGGCCTCGCCCAGTTCGAAGAAGTGGCCGCGGACGAAATCGGATGTCGCCGGACGCAGCGGCAACTCGGTGCTGCCCGCAAAGACTTTGAGATCCACCGTGCGCGCGCCGGCGACTTGCGCCTCGCCGACCTTGGCCAGCGCGATGCCGAGCGGGAGGGCGCGCTGCATCAGCCTGGCGCCGCTGAACGGGTCAACCGTCGCGCCGTTGGCGCCGCTGACAATCGACACGCCGTTCAATCGGCCCTTCGGCGGCACGGGCTCGAGCGTGGCGGCATGCTCCAGCGCATCGCGCAACACCGCGACGGCGTCCGCCGTGGCCGCCGGCAGCGTCTGCTCTTCGCCCCAGGTGTGGTTGATGCCGAAGTCGACATCGATGCCGAAGATCGTGACCCACACCTTGCCGTTGATGCGGTAGGAATTCGGACCGCGCAGCCTCAGCGAAAAACCGAGACCCGCTTCGACGTCGCCGTCGACCAGGAGCGCGAGCGATCCGCCGAGCTCGGCGTCGAAGCTGAACGGATTGAAGTAGATCAGCGCGTCCAGGTAGACGTGGCCCTCAGCCGCGACCTGGCCGACGAGCCAGATGTCCGGGCCCTTCGCGTAAAGGTCGGCGCGCGCGCCGAACTGCAGCGAGTTCAACGTCACGGCCGCGTACGCGCTGAGCGTGACCTTCGGGTTGTTGCTGCCGAACGCGATCGAGAGACGACGCAGATCCGGTAGATTGGCGGGCCGCGGAAAGCTGGGATGCAGGCCGCCGATCGACGCGACGTGATTCAGCCGCGGTGCCCAGCCCGTGCGGAATGCCGCATCACCGGTGATCGGAAACGTGAGCACGCGCGAGACGCCGAGCGTCGCGTCGAAGTTGATCGTGCCCGCCGCGAAATCGATCTCGCCGAAGAACGTGATGTTGATCGAGACGAGCGCCGAGTCCCTGGTCGGCAGATTGATGCCGACGCCGCCGAGCACGAGCAGGCGCGTGTGGTTGCCGACTTCGACGACCACGCCGAGCTTGATGTCGACGAGCGCGGGAACGCCCCAGCTGATCCGCGCCACCGGACCGAACACGTGTTGGCCCTGCCGCGGCGGAAAGATCGCCGCCATGTCCGAAAGAATCGTCGCCGCGTTGGCGATCGGATCGGCGGGGAACAACAGGTTGTCGCACCGGCCCTCGAACAGCACCTCACGGAGCGCGTTGGTGTCGACCGTGCGGTTGATGCCGATCACGCCGCCGACGCCGGTCAGGAAAAAGCCGAAGCCGAGCGGCACGCGGAATTCGCCAAAGATGGACGCGGCGAGCGAGAAGCCGCTTTCGCCATCGGGCAAACGCGTGTTGAGGATCGCGAACGCGCTGATGCCGAAGTTCTGGAACTTCAGCGCGAGCGCGCCACGATACTCGTGGTCGTACACCGCCAGCATGCCGCCGCCGCTCAGGCCCGGCACGTCGAGCGCGATCGCGTAGCCCGTCGGCGCCTTGAACCCGAAGCGCAGGTCGTAGCCGGCGATCGGACCGTCCGGCTCCTTCACGAACGATGTGATCAGGCCGATGCCGTCGGCGTAGGCGTAGATCGGACCGATCGTCAGATCGCCGGTCACCGCGACACCAACCGACGGCGGCTCTCGCCAGTCGATCGTCACCGTTAACTTCTCGATGCTGATCGGGCCCAGATCGAGACTGAGCGGGATGGTGATGCTCAGGTTGGAGCCGCTCTCGAAGTAGATGCCGCGGCTCGCGCGCCAGCCCACCAGCACGTCGCCGGCGGTGATCTCAATCGGTTCGGAAATGACGGAGCCGAGCAATCCGTCTTCGGCCGGATCGATCACCACCTTGAGGCCGCGGATGCCGCCCGCGACATAGAGATCGTGGCCGGTATTGGAAATTTCACCGCCCACACTCGCGACGATCTCGGTGGCTTCGACGCGAGTTTCCCCGGGCCGTCCGACGAGCGTGATGACGGGCGCCCCGTCACTCGGCCGCTTCGCCACCTCGACGGCAAAGGCACCTGAAAACGCCGCGGTGTTGATGCCGGTCTGCACGTCGACGCCGCTCGGCCGCAGCGCAAAGACGATGCCCCCGGTGGCGCCAAGGGCGCCGGTGACTTTGGCGGTGACACCGCCGCCAAAATCCGCCGAGACGCCGGCGGATCCCTCGAGGTACGGCGCCAGTGCAATGCCTCTGTCGGCGGGACCGGCCGGAGGCGTCCTCCCGGACACGGGAAACAGCGCCACGCCCGCTTCGCCGCTGGCCGCCGCGTTCACCGTGCCGTCGGCCGCGACGACGTTCCTGCGGATCAGCGGCACACGAGCCTGGCTCGGCGCGGCGGTGCGCGAGGGCCAATCGGGCAAGAACACCGCGGTCTCCGCTGGTCCCATCTCGTCGATGTGGACGACGCCGCCGATGAACTCGAACGTGCGCGACAGCCGCCAAATCAGCGTGTCGCTATCGAAGTCGACGCCCCAGCCGTACGCCTCCCGCGCCCACGCCTCCGCATCGTCGAACAGGAGGCTGATGCGCGACCAGTCGAAGACGTGGCGGATATACGTCACGCCGCGCTCGGTCTCGTCGATCCATGCGGGACGATAGACGTCGACGAGGTTGAGGAGATGCATCGCCAGCGGAAACCGTGTGTTCAGGTAGTCGGCGATCAGCAGGTCGAGCAGTTCTTCCGGTAGTTCTTGCAGCGACTCGGCGAAGCCCTGCGGCGTGTTGCCGGCGAGGGACGATGCCCTGCAGAGTGGAGAAGAGCGACCGCAACGATGAGGCGAGCGGCGCGGCTGCGTCGAAGAGCGCAACCACGTCGTCGGCCTGCACGCCGTCCTCGATCGCATCCTGCGCGGCGCGGCGATGCCGCGCACACCCGTGGGCAGCGAGCCGAGCGTCTGCACCGCGCCCGTCAGCGTCTCGGGGCCGAACGCAAAGCCGAAGCGCCGCAGGAAAACGGAAAACTCTTCTTCGTCCTGGAGCGCGACCAGCAACGGCGAAAAGAGCCGGGGCAATTCGACAGCGATGGTTTGGATGAGATCAGCCACGACGTCGACGGTTCAAACCAGTTGTTGCAGCAGCAGAGTTCGCTTGTCTAGGATTGGGCCAACGATAGAAGAGTTTGTGCGCGCTGTCCAACACATGTGAGGCCCGGTCATGGATCGAATCCAGTTCCGCGTCCATCCAAGCGTCGGCATGGCGCGGATCGGCAAGAGTCAGGATTGGTATTTTCTCGGGCCCGAGATTCCGCGGTTCGTTCAGGAGCAATTTCCGAACCTGCGTCAGCGGCCGGTGCCGTTGCGTCACCCGAACGGATCCGCCATCGCGCCGGCACCCGCGGCAAACACGCTATCGCGACCAGACGAAGCTCGACCCGGCGGATAAGTTCGGCGCGACGATGCCGCAGGCGGCGCGCTTTCGCGTCTTCGCGTATTTCTACACGCCTGGCATCACCGAGCCGTACAAGGTGCTCGAGCTCAAGCCGGAACACGCCGACATCGAATGGACGGTGACGCTCGCCAATCAAAAGGGCGTGATCAAAATCAATGAGCAGTTCCACGTGAACGCCAACACCCCGGACCCGGTCACACTCAGCACGAAGGCGAATACGCCAGCGCAACGCTGCAAGATGGACGACAAACCCAATCTCGCTTGGGTGACATTGGAAAGAAGCGCGGGCGGCGTGCCGACCAACCGCCTGCACCTTATCGGCAACGAGGGGGAGGCCGACGGAATACTGCCGTTCAAGCGGCACGCTGCCACTGGCAGCACGCCCGGCGGCGCGTTGCTCTTTCAAGACGATTGGCAGGATACGGCCGCCGATGGCCCAGTCGCCGCGACCGTCGAGCTGAAGCCCGCCTTCACCACGGCGTTTGCGGGCTACGAGTTTCTCGTCCCTGGCATCGCTGACGCGCAGAGCCTGCCTGCCGATCGAAAAGTGATCGCCCTCCCGGCCTGGGCCGTTGTCAACATGCCCGACTACACGCCGGACATGGGCCATTTCGTCTCGCTGTGGGATCTCGCCCTCAATCAGTCATGGAAGAAGGTGATGTACGGGAAGACGCGCCCGGTGGTCGGTCGCCACGCGCTGGTGACGGCGGCGGGCGAGGCGAACAGCTACGCGTTCTACGACTACTTCACGCACATCTACCCGCAGCTCGGGTTGTTCACCGATGTCACGTACACCAGCGGCCAGGCGCGCGCCGGGAGTCGTCAAAGCGGCACCGACAACCGTTTCATCACGGGCATTTCCATCGACACCAAGTTGGCCGCCGACGAACAGGACGACCAGATCGTGCTGCCCAGACGCGACGCGCTGATGCTGAAAGCCGCGGCTCAAGGGGCCGCATTTCAAGCGACGATCTCGGGCGATCCGAACCATCCGTTGGCACAGGAGCACGAGTTCGTTCTCTGTACATCCATCGAGGACGACGGCACAGTGAACGTCCTTCGCGGGCAGAACAACACCGCGGTCGTCGCCTGGACGGAGGGTTTCTGGGTGTTGGCCACTCCGCAGGCCGGTGTTTCCACCGAAGCACGACTGGGCGACGACGTTGCGAGCAGTGACGGCACCATCGAAATCGACGTGCAGTCGGCGCGGCGGATGCCGATGCCGACGACGGCCGGCGCCCATGAGCGTGACAAGCCGTTCCTGCTGGCTCTTACGGATGGCACCGAGGTCGAGTGGCTGTCATGCTCGAAGGTCGACTACGTCCCCAAGGCCGGCGCGATGGTGGCGCGACTCACTGTCGCTCGCGCTCAGAGCGGCACGACGCGACGTGAGTGGGACGTGCTGACGGCAAAGGTCATCGCTCCCGTGAAGGGGCACAAACATTTGAACGCACGCGCCCGCACGCAAGCGCTATATCGAGGTGCCAGCGGGCCGATCCCCCAGATGATCTTCGGCCGGCTGCGCAAGCCGATCACCCTCTACGAGCGCAAGTCGTTCAGGAAGGACAAGACCGAGCCTGAGACGGTGTTCCCGCGCGGGTTCGGCCGTCGCGAGAACATCGGCGTCGTATCGAAAGACCCGCAATTCAACAACGATCAGAGTGTCGATCCGGGCGGATCGGTCTCCCGTTACCACGACCGCTTCATCGGAATGCGTACCAAGAAGGACGACGCCACCGCCAAGGCGTGCCACGGCAGGCCGATGTCGCCCGATGCTCCGCCGTTGCCGGCAACGATCCGGCTGCCGGGTGAGGACTACCACTTGGGCCCTAGCGCCGTGACGTCCGAAGAACATGCCCGCCAGCTCGACGACTACTACTGGATCGTGTCCGAGAGCGACATGCCGCTCCTGAAGGAGCTGGCCTTCACACACCTCCAATACAACCAGTTCGAATATTGGGCGAAGAAAAAGGAGACCAACGGACTGAAGCCGCAGTGGGCGCCGCTCTTCGAGGTGATCTTCAAAGCGGGCAATCTGGTGGACTTCTTTGGCCAGAGCCACACGCGCGAGGAGTACATCGACATGTTGTTCGCGTGCCGGCCGCGCTATGCGCCCGCCTTTCTCGACATGGCCAGTATGGGCCGTATGGTCGGCGGGTCGTTTCTTCCCGGCATCGAGGTCGGACGCGAAGGTGGCGTTCCGGGGAACTGGTCGCTCTTCCACGGCGGCACCGTCTATTTCCCGGACGTGCGCTTCTTGCCGAGCCCCGACGTCGATCCCGCTGCAAATCCGAGCCCCGATCCGATTCCGGAGCCGGCGATGCACCCGGTAGGCAAACTCACCAAAGATCTCGCGGTGCCCTGGTTCGCCGATTTCATTGCGTGCGACGAGACCTTCTGGCCGACGTCGCGTCTGTCAGTCGTGCATCAGAAGAGTGGACCGGCCTACAACTGGATTCCCCCCGAAGCTCGGAACGACGACGCGTCGCTGATTGCCTATTGGATCAAGCTCGGCTTCATCCGCCGCCAGCCGGACGACACGTTTCACGAAACTGAAGCGCTGTTCGAACATCCCTGAGAGCCGGCGGCGCGGGCGATGAGCGTGGAGGTCGAGGTCGCCGTATTGGGTGGCGGGCCGGCGGGATCAGCGCTGTCGATCCTGATGGCGCGGCGTGGCGCGCGGGTTGCGCTCGTCGAGAAGTCGGACTTCGGCACGTTCCGGCCGGGTGAACATCTGCCATCCGGCGCCACTGGCGCGTTAGCGGCGCTTGGGTGCGGCGCGAAACTCTTCTCCGGCGTGCTGGTCGAAAGCCCCGGAATCCTGAGTGACTGGGGCACGGACGTACCGCTCTACAAACCGTATGCCGGTGGGACCGAGGGGCTCGGTCTTAACCTCGATCGCGTCTCGTTCGATCGCGCGTTGTTCTTGCTGGCGGGGTCGTGTGGCGTCACGCTCGTCGAACAGGCGAGCCTCGTGTCAGCTGTCCGCGAGCACGCGAGGTGGACAGTGACGTTGAACACCGCCGCCGGTCCGCTCACGCTGACCGCCGCGCTCGTCGTCGACGCCACCGGACGCACGGCGGCGTTCGCGCGTCGGCAGGACGTGACGTCGCAGGCGTACGGCGATTTGACGGCCGTCGCGGCGCTCGTGCCGTATCACGCCGACATGCCGGAAGACGGACGGCTGCTGGTTGCTGCCTGCGAAACCGGCTGGTGGAGCGCGACGCCGACGCCTTCGGGCGCAATCGTCGCGACGTTTTATGGACGCAACAGCCGGCGCGGCGGACTCAGCGCGTTGGAGTGGTGGACTCGTGGTCTCGACAGCGCGCCGATTGTGCGCCAGCGGCTTGGTGGCGCACCGCTGCCGGACGGCTGTGCCGTGTTCGCCGCTTTTCCGCGGATCGTGCGGCCGATGCACGGCGCCGGCTGGTTCGCGATCGGCGATGCCGCGGCGTGCCACGATCCGCTGAGCGGTCACGGCGTGATTTACGCGTTGGAGAGCGCCTTTCGCGCCGCAGAAATGGTGGCGGCCGATCCGACGATCGCGCGCATTGGCCGGGTCTACCAGGAAGCGATCGCCGAGCGTTTCGCTCGCCATCTCGCGCTGCGCAAGGATGCCTACGCGCAAGCTGCCGACCGTTTCCCTGCCGCGGCATTCTGGCGGGACCCGTGCGGGTGAAGACGACCACCGGCATGCGTCCTGTCGCTTCGGTGCCGGGTCGGTTCGGCCGAGCAGAACGCGAGCAGGGTCCCACGGGCATCCGAGCCGTTCCCCGTCACGGGCGCCAAGGTTCAGATCACGACGACCAACGGTCACCATCCTGTGTGGTTGCGTGACGGCCAGCAGCTCTCGTTCCGGGTCGGTGCGGCCGAGCAGCTTGTCGTCGGCGTCAACACTGCGCCGAGCTTCTCAATCGGAAATCCGGTGCCCGTGGTCGTGGGGGGGCGGCCCACTATCGAACTGGGAGTCAGCAGGCCCTTGATGTAACACCGGACGGCAAGAGGTTTCTGACAGTGGGGCCCGCCACAGGACCTCGTTCCAAAGTCATGGCCAACGAGCAGGCGGACTTAGCCGTTCTCGGCGTCACGGAGTCCGTTGCGTTTCCCGATTTGGATGGCCTCGCTAGACGTTCTCGCGTTGTCAGCAAGGCAGGACGACAGGCACGTTCCCCTGCTTTCGATCCAGTCTCGGGACTGCTGATCGTCAGCGCCCACGACGTCGACGGCACCTACTTCTTCAAGAAGGAGCACGGAACGACCGCGTTATTTTGCGAACGCGTCGCCAACCGTGCGCGCCACTGCGGACGTGTCCGCCGACGTGATGTTCGACATCGCGGCCACGACGATCCCCCGTTCGCGGACCGTCACCACGGACATGACCTTGACGCCCAGCAATTCGCCGTCGTAGCCACCCGCCGTTCGTCCAAACGGCTCGAGTGATTGCACGGTGGCCGGCCGCAGGAGTCTGCCGCCGTTCATGCCCAGCTCGAAGCGCACCAGATCGGACGGCGTGGAGAAGAACGCCATCGAGCCCGCATAGCAGGACAGGTTGCGCAGACTGGCTACATGAAGGGCGTATTGATAGACGGGATGGGGGCCGAACTGCGGGACGTAGTACGTCGCCGGACTCGTGCTCCCTCCCGCGGCGGACTCGCCCTGAGTGCCCGTGACCACTCTCCACGGCTCGAGAATGACCTCATGAATCGCCCTGAAGGGCGGAGGATCTTCGGCGTCCTCGCCCACGTGCTCGGGATTCTCTTCCTTCGGCGATTCGGCGCCCGTGTCGGCCATGCCCAGCGGCTGGAAGACCTGGTCTCGCATGAACGAGAGGAAGGGCTGCTCCGCCGCGGCTTCAACGGCGGCACTGACCAGCACCCAGCCGCGCGGCGACTGCCGAAACTGCGTTCCCGGTTGGAACAGAAGGGGACTGTCCGCAAAAACTGGCAGCGCATCGGTCGCCCGCTCACACCGTTGAGACGACAACCGCCAATCGTCTGTAGCCGCGATCCCCACGCCCGACACATTCCCCATTAACTGGCGCAGCGTCACGGGCCAGGGCTTCTTCGGAAACTGCGGGACGTGCGCCTGAATCTCCTCGTCGAGCTTGACCCGATCCTTCTCGAGCAGCACGCCGACCGCCGCCGTCGTGAGGGCCGTCGAGGCGGTTCCCATCCGGAACCGCGTCTCCGGCGTCACGGGCGCGCGCGTCTCGACGTCGGCCCAGCCGAAGCCCTCGGCCCACACGATGTCGCCGCCGACGCCGACCGCCACCGACAGTCCCGCCAGATTCTGCTCGGAGAGTACCGCGCGTACGATCTGCCGCGCGCGGCCGACGGCCGCGGCCCATTGCGGCGACGGCTCCGACTGCACGGCCGAGGGCACGTTCTGCGGCTCCGGGTGCAGCGGCTTGGCCGTCGCCCACAGGAATGACGGGAGCCCAGCGATGGTCACGATCAGCGCGGCGATGGCGCCGAGGACGATGACGAAGCGGCGGAGAATCCGGTTCGAACGCGTCGGCACGGGACACTTTATATCATAAAGTTATTTGCATATGTCCACCAACCTTGTCTGCATGTTCTGGCGGCGCCTGTTCAATGATCCCATCTCATCCAGAAGGATCAGGCCGTAGCAGGGCGGCCCGGTTGCGTCCGCGAGGAGTACGTAGCAGCCCGATCTGCCCACGGGCCGTTTGCGGACAGTGGGCCGCAGCAGACGTCTGCAACCGGCCGGCACGACGCCCTGAAGGACGAGGAGCAGACATGGGACACTCGATCGGCGACGGGCTCATCGTAGTGGCGCTGGCGGCGATTGCGATCGCCTACCTGTATTTCAAGCATCGCGAGCGGCAGCGCCGCCTCGAGGTTATCCACCAGGAACGAGTGGCGGCGATGGACAAGGGCATCCCGCTGCCGGAGCTGGCCATCGATCCGCCGAGCGTGCCGAAGGCGACCGACCCGCACCTGATCGCGCGCTGCCGTGCGTCCGGAGACGAAGAGGCATTCGCGGAGCTGGTGCGGCGGTACCACAACCCGGTCTTCCGCCTCGCGGTGTCGATACTCGGGCAAGAGTTCGCGCATGACGCGGAAGACGTCGCGCAGGAGGTCATGGTGCGCCTCTACCACGCACTCGACTCGTTCCGCGGCGACGCGGCATTCGGATCATGGGTGTACCGCATCGCGTTCAATCACACGCTGAACGTCAAGGCGCGCATGCGCTACCGTGCGCCGCACGTCGGCGACGAGGCACTGGCCGCCGTCCCCTCGGGCGATCGCAGCGCCTACGACCGGCTTCAGGCAGCGCAGCGGAGCGGCGCGATGATGGCGTGTGTTGCGGAACTGCCGGAGGTCTACCAGTCGGCGCTGCGCCTGCACTACTGGCTCGGCGCCAGCATGAGCGAGATCGCGATGCTGCTCGATACGCCCGAGAACACCGTCAAGTCATACCTGCATCGGGCGCGCCGTCTGCTGCAGGCCATGCTGGCGGAACGAGGTTTCCATGGTTGACGACGACATGATGGAGAAGTGGCTGCGAGAGGCGATGGCCGGCGAGACACCACGCCTTTCACCACGGTCCGATGACAAGGTGATCGCGCACCTACGCTCGCGGCGTCTGACCACGGCAGCGCGCCTGGTGATCACGCTCTACGCCATCGGTGCACTCGCGCTGTCGGCCTGGGTAATGAGGGAGGTCGGCGCGGCGCTCGTTCTGGCGTCGATACCGGTCGTCGCCCTTATCACCGCTGGTGTGAGCACGTATATTCGGCGCGTCGTCGTGCTGGGCTGAAGGAGATCATGATGAACGAACACACGCGCCTGCACGCGCTCGATGCGGTCCGCGGCTACGCGCTCCTCGCCGGCGTCGTACTGCACGCGGCGATGTCCTATCTGCCGGGCTTTACGATCTGGCCGCGGCTCGATCGGTCCACCAGCGCGACACTCGGCATCGCCTTCTTCGTCATCCACATGTTTCGGATGACGCTGTTCTTCGTCGTCGCCGGCTTCTTCGCCCGGGGGCTTCTGGGTCGTGGCGGCGTAGCAGCCTTCATCCGCAATCGCGCGACGCGCATCGTCGTTTTTCCCGGCGTGATGCCCGGCACTGCGCGGAACATGTGGGTGTCCACGCCACATGGCTCGTAAGCTTCCGGTCGATCAGACACTTCGAAATAGACTGACCGACGGCTCGGCTTTCAGTTGTGGGATATATGTCCACTCTGTTGCTGACTCGCTCGGACGTTGAACGAGTCCTCGACGCGACGGCGCTCGTAGAACAGCTGCGCGCCGGGTTCATTGCGTATTCTGCCAGTCACGCCACTCGTGCGCATCGTGTGCGCGCCGCTCTCGCGCCGAGTGCTGGGACGGCGACAGTTCTTTTCCCGGGGACTGTCGCTGGACTGCCCATCTATACCGTCAAGGTGCATGCGAAGTTCCCGGGACAGACGCCGGCCATTCGCGGCGTACTCTGCCTGCACGATGTGAACACTGGCGAGCTGCTTGCGATCATGGATTCGACGTATGTCACGGCCATGAGGACAGGCAGCGCCGGTGCACTCGCCGCTCACGTGCTGGCACGGCGGGACGCCGACACCGTCGCCATCGTGGGAGCAGGAGTGCAGGGGACGTTTCAGCTCCGCGCATTGGCACGCATGCGCACGTTGCGACAGGTGTGGGTGTACGACACCTCACCGGATCGGGCAGACGCGTTCGCGCGTCAGATGGCGAGCGAACTTGACGTGCATGTCACGGCATCGAGCTCTGTTGCCGATGCGGTGCGCGAGGCCGGCGTGATCCTCGCCGCCACATGGGCCAGGACGCCGTTCATCGAACGAGACATGCTCGCGCCGGGCACCCACGTGACGACGCTCGGCCCAGACGAGCCGGGGAAAGCCGAGGTGACGGCGGATGTCATCCGCGCCGGCATCTTCATCTGTGATGATCGAGCACTTGCGGTGGAACTCGGTGCACTTCGCGGGGTCGGACTCGGTCCAGAGGCTGTCACGGCGGAACTTGGCGAAGTGCTCGCTGGTCATCACTCCGGACGCACATCGACTGAGCAGATCACGGTGTACGGCGGCGTCGGTCTCGCGTTTCAAGACGCGGTCGCTGCTTGGCAGGTTTACCAGAACGCGAAAGATCGGGGCCTAGGCCGAAGTCTGGACTTCTTGGAATGACCTTTCGCTCGAGCCTCCATATTGCCCCCGCAAGGAACCGTCGTCCGCGAGTTTCGGTTCAGTCAACACTGCGGCGTTACTCGCGAGTAAACGGGTTGGTTGCGGGGGCGCGCAACCGGCGGTAGTTGCAGCTGTGGAGCGGGGCGGCGTAAATGGCGGCTTACCCGTTTGCGCTCGGGCAACCCCTGTGCTCTGCCAGCTCGGGCGGCGACCTCAGCCAAAGGCTCGCTCGGCTCGCAGGACTACACGCCCAGCAAATCACTACGATAGAAATCGTTCTGGCCGATCATGATCCGAAGCTCCTCTATAGTGAATTTATCGAGTGGCTTACGGCGCAAGGCGGCACAGCGCGATAATCGGGAACGTGTCATCCGGCGACTCAGTCCACTTGTCACCACCCTCAAGCTCTTCGAGGGTTCCCTTCGGTGTGCCATTCATTGCGCGCCCTGTCGCATTCGGTCACGTCAGAAAACGGTCGCGGAGGTCGAGTGCAAGCCCATCGAGATCCAGCCTGCCGCTTGGCGATTCGTCGAGAACTTACCGTCCTCGGCGTTACCGAGTCTGTCGCGTACCCTGATCGGCCGATGCGGCCGTCCCGTTGAAGGCGTAACCGGAAGACCACGGAGGAACAGACGTGAGACGAACACTCATCACAACACTCGCGGCGTTCGCGCTGTCCACGGGCGCGGCAGTCGCCGCCGACACGCCGGACAGCGTGTTGATCGGCGGGAAGGTCGAAGTGAAGCTCGGAGACAACCAGGGGAACGTGCTGGCGGCGTTGTCCACGGTCTACAAGCTCGAGCCCTACACGTGGGAGACGGGCACGGCGTTCGCGGTGAAGACGCCGGAGGGGAAGGTGGTGGGTACGGTGGCGTTCGACGCGAAGGCGCGCGTCTGGTGGGCCTCGACCCGGCTCACGGACCCGCGGCCGGCGCTGGCACGCGTGGACGGCCGGGACTGCCGCGTCATCACATGGAATGCCGGCACCACCGCGGGGGTGGACTGTGGGCGGTTCCGGATCGGCCACGATGCCGACGGCGCGTTCGAGGAGATCGTCAGGTAGCTCAAGAAGCTGGCGCTCGAGAGCCGCACGCCCGGGAACGTCCATCACGTCGTGCTCACCGCCTTAGGACGCTGCCTGATCCGGATGTCTCCGCAGACACCGGACGCTGGGCGAGTCGTTGGGCCGTTCCTGTCGGGCCGGGACTGACAGCACGGCCGGTGCGACTGTCGACAAGTCACTTCGCTGGAGGCATGCGGCGACACAGTGGTAGATTGTCGCGATGCGCACCTCGTTCAACGGATCCCATAGCGACCCTCGCGCAGTCGTCTACACGCGTGCGACTATCGACCTGGCATCCCGGGACGTCCGCATCGAAGACGTGCTCTGCCGGAACCTCGAGGATGTGCTGGGAGGATTCGGGCGATCGTTCCAGATCCTGGCGGAGCGGACCATCACGCACGCGTTCACGCCCGACAATCCCCTGATCGTCAACACCGGCGTCCTGACGGCGTCGAACGTCATGACCGGGCTCCGGACGTATTTCTCGGCCTACAGCCCGCTCAAGGTCTCCAACAAGGGCCTGCCCGCCGCGATGTGGTCGGCCGGGAGCTGCAAGTTCGGCCCGAAGCTCAAATGGACCGGGCTCGACGAGGTGATTCTGGAGGGCCAGGCCGACGTGCCTGTGTACCTGGTCATCCGCCACGGCGAGCAAGGTCCCCAGATTTTGTTCGAGCCCGCCGGCGATCTGCTCGGGCTCACCTGCCACGCGAAGATCATGTGGCTGCGCGATCGATACGCCGACGCGCACTTCGCGGCGATCGGCCCCGCCGGCGAGCGCTACGAGGACTGCTACATGGCAGCGGTGGCGCTCAGCACCGAAAACCAGCTCAGGTCGGGCGACGACAAGTGCCGATGGGCCGGCCGCGGCGGCATGGGTGCCGTCATGGGGTACAAGCGCGTGCTGGCGATCGTCGCGCAAGCGCCAGACCGCATCGCGAAGCTGAAGCCGGAGATCCGCGACATCAACAAGGCGGCGTCGACCGGCCCCGGATCGCGCAAGTTCCGCGAGAAGGATAAGGGCGGGCTCGGCGGAACCTGGTCGAACTACGAGCCGCTCGAGAAGTTCCACTTCGTCCCCCAGAACAACTTCCGGCCCACGGGCGACGGCAAGCCGGAACTGATGTTCCGCGATCACATCCAGCCGCAGTTCGTCGTCAAGGCCGAGTCGTGCTTTCGCTGCGGCATCAACTGCCACAAGAACGTGTACGAGAAGAACGCCGACGGGACGCGCGGCGCCTTTCTCGCCAAGTTCGACTACGAGCCGTTGAACCTGCTGTCGACCAATATCGGGATCCACGATCCTCGCAAAGCTGCCACGCTCATCAGCCTGGTCGACCAGCTGGGGATGGACAACATCTCGCTGGGCACGACGATTTCGTACGTGATGGACTACAACGAGCGACATCCGAACGCGCCGATCCTGAACGGTGCGAGGTTCGGAGACTTCGACAAAGCGCGCGAGCTCGTCGAGGGCGCGGCCACGGGGCAGTTTCCCGACGTGGGCCGCGGCGTGAAGCGGCTGTCGGAGAAGTTCGGGGAGACCGGTTACGCCATGCACTGCAAGGGCCTGGAGTTGCCCGCGTACCAGCCCGACACCAACCCCGGCTATCCGTGGGCGATTGCGGGTGGACATATGTCGATGGCCAGCTACATGGCGCTGGCGCTCGAGGGCAACACCTCGCTCGACTACTGGGCCGCGCTGATCACCGAGCGCGGCCTGTACTTCGTGCGCGACGATCTGCTCGGCCTGTGCAAGTTCGCCGGCGTCACCGCCGACCACGTCGTCGAGGGTGTGAAGCAGGAGATCGGGTTCGAGATGACGACTGCGGAGCTACTGGCCGCCGTGCGGCGCTCGTTCGTCCGCGCGTTGTGGCTCGAGCGCAAGCAGGGGTACGATCGATCGGACTACACGATGCCGTCGGAGGTGTTCGATCGGCCCAACCCCAACCTGGGCGTTCCGCCGTTCGTGACCCGCGAGTTCTTCTCGCAGCTCAGCGATCGGGTCTGGGCGGTGTTCGACAGGGAAATCGACGAGATGGCGAAGGCCTGACCGTCCTCGCCAGGGACTGCCCACTGTTGTATGCCGCGTATCCGCTTCACGAACCTCTTCGCCGAGCGCATCGGCGGCGTCAACTGCGTGGACGTGCCGGCCGCGACGGTCGAGTCGGCGCTCCGCGCGCTCACCGATCGACATCCCAACCTGACGCCGCTCGTCTGGGCGAAGGACGGCGCGCTCAATCCCGTCATGGTGGTGTTCCTGAACGACCACCAGCTCGGCGCCGCGGAGATCGGGACTCCCGTGGGGCCCGGCGATGAGATCGACATCGTGCCTGCGCTCGAAGGCGGGTGAAAACGTCTTTGTGATCGCGATGTGTCTTGGTGCGGAAGGGGGGACTCGCTCTTGACAGGGTTTTCAGATCAGGCCGAAATCTGACGATATCTCGCGATCGTAATCCGCGAGAATCGAGAAATCCGCACGAAAGCCGAG
>CAVSKE010000009.1:0-233530 GCA_963728305.1 uncultured Acidobacteriota bacterium | reverse complement strand
TTCTCTACGATCTCGGAACTGTTGCGGCACGGCGTCCGCGGCGGGTGCGCTTTTGATCTGGCTCGCCGTCGCCGTCGTAGTCATCGCCGCGTGGTGGCAGAGTGGGGCGGCGACCCGGTCAACTCCTTCGACATCCCGGGAGCGGAGTCGCAGCGTGCGATCGATTTGATCGAAGAGCGCTTCCCCGGGCTCACGGGAACCACGAGCCGCATCGTGTTCCACTCGGACATCGGAGGGCTCGATGACCCGGCGCTGGCAGCCGCTATCCGCGAATCGATCGACCGCGCCCGTGAACTCGACGATGTCGCCGGGGTCGCCGATCCGCTGCAGGCCGGCACCTTCAGCGGAGACGGCCGCACCGCCTTCGCGACGATCGACTATTCGGTTCATTGATGAACTGACCTCGGCCCACCTCGATGCGATTCGAAACGCTGTCGCGCCGGCGGTTGGGCGTGGTCTGCAAGTCGAGATCGGCGGCGCGGTCGCCGACTTCGGCGACGGGGAGACGGCAGGCAACGAGAACGTCGGCCTTTTGTTGGCGGTGGTCGTGCTGCTCGTCGCGCTCGGCTCGGTGACCGCGATGGTGCTACCGATCGGACTGGGCGTCTTCGCCCTCGCGGTGGGGGCACCGGCCTCGTCGGCCTACTCGCTGCCGTCAGCGACGTACCCGAGGACACCGCGTCCTGCAACGTGATCGGTCTGGGCGTGGGCATCGACTACGCGTGGTCTCTATCCTGACGTGTGACCGACAATTGGTGCACGCCTGGGCGCAGCCGTCCCGAGGCGATCGCTCACGCCAACGCCACTGCGGGCCAGGCCGTCGTATTCGCCGGCGTCACCGTGCTCATCGCCATCGTCGGCCTACGGGTTTCTGGCATACCTGCAATCGTGATGAATGGCGACGGCACCGCCATCGTGGTGGGGGTATCTGTAGCCGCCGCGATCACCTTGCTTCCTGGCGTTGCTCGCGGTCACCGGCGACCGAATCGACGGGCTCCTCGCGTGGGACCGTCGGCGCCGATGGGGATCTGCGGAAGGCTGAGTCGACCATCGTGGGACGATGGGCGCATCACGTCGGCCAGCACCCCGTTCGGTACATGACGGTGAGCCTGATCGGTCTCCACCCTTGCTCTTCCAGTCACGTCTCTGCGTATCGGCTTTTCGGACGCAGGAGCCGAGACGACCGAGCGCACGAGCACGCGCGCCGACGACCTGCTGGCGGAAGGCTTCGGCCCGGCTTCAACGGACCGGCTGCTCGTGGTCGCTGATCTCACATCAGTGACCGACCGACCCGCTAACCGTCGCAGAGCTCCACCGCGGAGTTGCCCAGACGCAAGGGATCCACTCGGTCGCCGAACCACTGATCAGCGAAAACGGTAGCGCTGTCATCGTGACCGCCACGCCGACTTCGAGCCCACAGGACGAGGCGACCACCAAGGTCATCGATCTGCTGCGCGACGACGTGTTCCCGACAATCGAGGCGCGAGCGGGGCGACCATCTTGGTCGGCGGATCTGTTGCAGGCTTCGCTGACGTCGCAGCCCAACTCGCCCGACGACTGCCATGGTTCATCGGCGCAGTCGTGTTGCTCTCTGTGCTCGTCTTGATGCTGTTGTTTCGCTCCGTGGTCGTGCCGATCAAGGCGGCGTTGATGAATCTGCTCTCGATCGGAGCGGCATACGGTTTCGTCGTCGCGGTCTTCCAATGGGGCTGGGGAGCGTCACTCGTCGGCATCGACCAGACAGTGCCGATCAACCCCTTTGTACCGATGATGATGTTCGCCATCCTCTTCGGGCTGTCCATGGACTATGAAGTTTTCCTCCTCAGCCGTGTACGCGAGGAATACCAGCGCACGCAGGACAACCATGCCGCAGTGGTGACTGCGTTGGGCGCCACGGCACGTGTCATCACAAGCGCCGCGCTGATCATGATCGCAGTCTTTGGCGGCTTCGTTGCCAATCCCGTCACGTTCGTGAAAATGATCGGCCTAGGCCTGTCCGTTGCAGTCCTGCTCGACGCAACCGTCATCCGCATGGTGCTCGTGCCGTCGACCATGACGCTCATGGGGCGGGCCAACTGGTGGCTCCCGGCTTGGCTTGAGCGACGCCTCCCGATCCTCGAAATCGAACGCTCTCATGACAACGACGAGAACGCGTCGGCAGACCAGCCCGCCGCAGCCTGAAGGCGGGCAAAGCGTGATCGTCGCAACCGAAACGATGTGATTCACCGCACCCCAAGAGAAGAAAGGAACTTCAATGCTGTTTCTCGCAATCCTCGTTCCGTCCACCGCAATCGTGTGGCTACTCGGCCGCCACACCGGAGGGATGCGTGATTATGCCCGTCGAGGGCTGGCCGCAGCCATGGTCATCGCCGGGGTCACGCACTTCACGAACGCCGACCCGTTCGTGCAACACATGCCGGACTGGGTTCCCGCCAGAGAACTGATCGTCTATATCTCCGGCGCGTTGGAGATCGCCTTGGGCATTGCCATGCTCCTGTGGCGTGAACATCGCGGCAGCATCGGTCGACTTCTGGCGATGTACCTCGTTGCAGTGTTCCCGGCCAACGTCTACGTCGCCATCGCCGACGTCGACGTCACTGGACAACCCGGCGGTCTATGTGTGGATTTGGCCGCCCCTTCAGGCCCTGTTCGTGACATGGGCGCTCTGGAGCACGACCAGCGTGGACGATGTCGACGCTGTATACGAGACACGACCGCTCCGTTGGAATGTGGCGAACACTCCAACCAGCCGCTGACAGAGGGAGCCGTCATGCACGCTGTCATCACGCTGTCCAAGACGCACTCGCGGGCATCTGGTGTTAACGACGATCGTGGCGATCGAATTCGGTGGCGGGCTCACGTTGGCGATCGTCCGTGGCCGCCAGCGCGTCACCGATTTCCAAGCAACGTTCTTCCGAGCCGGCCACGCACATGCGGGCGTGCTCGTCATCCTCGCGTTGGTTCGTCAGATCTTGCTTGACGCCGCAGACATGAGCGGCGCGTTCGAAGTCTCGCTCGTAACGAGTCCCGACTGCCGCAATCCTGATGCCGGCGGGATTCTTCCTTTCGGCCACCGGATCGGAAGTCACGCGACCCAACCGATTCGTGGTGCTGCTCTACGCGGGCGCCGTATCGCTCGCCGTCGGTGTCGTCACCCTCGGCATCGGCCTGCTCACCTCATAACGAACCGATTCATTGAGGAGGTCACAAATGGAACACTCGTTGGCAGGTTGGTCGGTTGAACGCTTCAACCAAGTTGCCTGGGCGCCGTGGGGTGGTTCCGGCGAAACGCCCGCGAAAGGCGCCGGCAACTCCGATGGCTACTTCTTGACGCTCATCGAAGCCGAGGCTGGCTATCGGGGCGATCCCCATGAGCACGTGTACCCGGAGTTCCTCTATGTCATCGACGGCTCAGTCCGGACACAGGGTCAGACGATGAAGCGCGGCGACGGATACGCAGCGGCAGCTGGCTCGTCACACACCGATTTCGCGACCGACTCCGGGGCAACCTACGTATTGCTCTTCAAGCTGTGATCCCGCACCAAAGGAGAATGCCGTGAGTACCTACGAGCTGCTGTTGTACCTACACATATCGGGAGTCTTCGGCCTCATCGCGGCGGCCGGAATCAGTAACGCCGTGGGCATTCGGACCGGCTTTGGGCGACTCGAGATTCCACGAGGACCGCGGACGACAGCGTCTGATTGGCGCCGTGTCGTTTGGCGACGACCTGCGTCTTCGGCGGTTTGCACAGCGCTCACTCCCATCTTACGGATCAGAAGGTTGGGGGTTCGAGTCCCGCCGAGCGCGAGTCGCGCAACCGGCGCTCGTGCCGACAGTGCCGGGGGCGGCAGGCACCGCTCAACGGGGTCATCGAACGATCGCGTGGTGACCAGCCACCAGCATCTGCATCTCGGCATCCAGCCGAGCCGTGTCGAGGAAGGTGCGCAGTCCTCCTCGCTGTGCTCGTAGCGAGACCGGTGGGCCAACTCAGTCGAGATGCGCCATCGTGTCGTGGAGCGATTCCGCATAGTGCTCACCGAGAGGCGCGCGACGAGCTCGCTGCGGCTGGACACGGGAACCCTCCGAACACCGCCTTTACATAATCGCGCACGGTGTGCGGCGACAGGAACAGCGCGGCCCGGCGATCTCGGTGGTGGACCCACCCCTCGCGATGGCACCAGCACATCGCGCTCGGTGCGGTGTGAGCGAATAGGCGTCGATGACGATCGGTGCGACTTCAGCACTCTTCGCGGCCTCGATGACGACGGCGCCAGTTCCGACGCCCCTCGTCGGGCCGGTCGAGTGCCGAGGCGTGGAGCACGAGCCACCGGCCACGGCGATCGCGCACGCGCAACCGTGCCGACCCCCGGCCTGCCCGCCGGCGATCGCCCGTGCCTTCGCGACGACAGCGAACAGCGCGGTCGGCACGTCGAGGTCCGTGAGTTCACGAAGCTCCAACACCTCAACGCAGTCGATCTGACCGAGCGATATCGCCAACGTGCCACAGCTCCGCGCAGCCAGCCGAACGCCTCGTCATTGGTCGACATGACGTGCCCAGCACGATCGAGCACCACGAGTCCCGGGGCCGACGGCCGTCCGAGCCACGGGTTTACGGCGGTGGCGTGGTGCGCAACGCGACCGAAACAAGTCCACCGATGCTCTTGACGACCGCGACGTCGTCGTCGTCGAAGGTGTCGTCGCGTCGCCGGACGGTAGAGAAACCAACGACGCCCCAGGTGCTCGAGCCGGTCTGGAACACCTCGCGAAGCTCGTCGTCGTAGCCCTGCGGCTTCATCAACGCGGTAGCGGACGCTGCGCGTCAAGCGATCGTCGAGCGCGAGCCGCATCGCAGCGGCGCCCATCCCCGCGGGAAGATCGGCGAACAGAGCCGTGTCGTGCTCGTGAAATTCCAGGTGCCAGAACGGCTCCAGAGACCGGCCTCCGAGACTCGACCCGACTAGGCGCGGTCGTGAAGCATCGTCGCGGGATCGACGCCGAACCACGTCGACCCGACGTGCGGCACGGCCCGGTGCAGCTCGGCGGACAGCCCCTCGAGCAGCTCGTCAGCGCTGTCAGACGACGAGCACACACGCTCGACACGCAGCGTTCGTGCGCTCGACGCGGTCGTGCGGCCCGCCGTCGCCATGAAGAAACGTAGCCCTCCTTGCGACCGCGGCACATCCCCTCAAACGGGGGATTCGCGGCGCGTGACCCCGCCTCACCGGGGATACCACCGCACGGACGCGGGCCTCAGCGTGGCCTCGGTCATCGACCGCGAACCACTTGAAAAGGAGGTCCCGATGGACACAACAATCCCCGCCACCGCCCCGCAGATCATCGCCCCCGAGACGTGGCTCATTCCCAACCTGGCCCCGGCGGCGAACGTCGCATCCCGGTGAACCCAATAGTGATCCGCGGCGCCGAGCCGGTCATCGTCGACACCGGCGCGCCCGTCCACCGAGACGTGCTGGCTGGACAACGTGTTCTCGTCGTCGAGCCTGAAGGACGTGCGGTGGATCTTCTTGTCCCACGACGACGGCGACCACACCGGAGGTCTCCTCGACGTGATGGAGCGGTGCCCCCAAGCCACTCTCATCACGAACTTCTTCTCGGTCGAGCGGCTCGCACTCGAGAAGCCCGCCCTTCCATTGGACCGCATGCACTGGATCGAGCCCGGCGGAAGCTTCGATGCCGGAGACCGCACACTCCACCTGTTCACCCCATCTTCGACGGTCCGACGACGGGGTCTCTACGACCCGACTACCGGGCGATGTGGATCGTCGACTCGTTTGCATGCATGACACCTGGCGCCGTTCACCGCATGGAGGACCTTCCTCGCGATCTCGTCGAGGAGACATTCCTGCTCTTCAACAGCATGGTGTCGCCGTGGCACGCATGGCTTGACCCTGCCGTCTATCGGCACCACGTCGACAACGTCGAGGCACTCGGCGTCCTCGCGGTCGCTTCGGCACACGGCCCCATCATCACAGGCAGCGCAATCCACGACGCATTCGAGGCCGTGCGCAGCCTCGCCGGCAGGCCGATCATCCCCGCGCCCGGGCAGGAATTGCTCGACGAACTGTTGGCCGGAGCACTTGCCGCGGTTCACTGAGCCGCGTACGTGACGTCGATTGCACCTTCGGGGTAGGTGCTCTGCACCTACCCCGAATCGTCAACCCGGCCGGGAGCCAGGTGGGCGACAAGCACTCGTCGAGTGTGCACGCCGACTGGGCGAACACGGATTTCATATGGTCCTGAACAGCGTTGGCGAGATGCACAGCGCAGAGGCGATCTGGAAGGTCCATCGCCGCGCGCGCGCACCACGCGGCACACCTCCTGCTCAGGGCGGGTCAGCCCACAGGCAGCCAGTCGCAGGGAGGCGAGATCCGAGCGTGTCACGGAAAGTACGAAAATCACAGCGTCTGATTCGGACCATTTCGTTCGGCGACTATCTGCGACTTTGCCGGTTAGCACAGCGCTCAGTCCCGAATGACTACGGATCAGAAGGTTGGGGGTTCGAGTCCCTCCGAGCGCGCTTCAGTGACCAGGACCTCGACGCGTGTCCCAACCGCTTGAAGCACGCGTAGAGATCAACCGCGGGACCAGCGGTAGCTGATTTTGCGTCAGAGACCAATGGGGTGGCGCTCAAGAAATGATCGTGGGCGCGGCATTCGGCCTGAACAAGGAAGAGACGCCAATGCCCACAGCAGACGACGTTCGGCTCGCGGCAGTCAACATCGGCGTGCGGTCCAAGGAGGAACTCGACACGGCCGCCGCCTTCTGGGAGGCCGTGCTGGAGACGACGCTCGAGGACTGGAACGAACAGGGCCGGTCACGTCAAGCCAGGGTCGGCCAGGACGCGCACGCGTTCTTCTTCAACCTCCGCATACGCAAGGAGATCGAGCCACACTTCGGCCACCGTGCCGCCTTCGGCATCGCGGTCACCGATCTCGACGGTGTTCTCGCTCGGCCGATGGACGCCGGCGCGGTGGAGCACCACCCGCCAACCGAGGGCAAGGAGCTGCCACGACACGCTCTCATTCACGACCCCGTCGGGAATCGGGCGGTGATCTGGCAGCGCTAAGGATCGACACACGGACTGGCTGTTTTGACGCAGCGTCTCTGGTGCCGAGCCAGTCCGGTCCCACGATGTCGTCGTCCACCGCGCGACGGTAGAAGCCCTACCCTTCGCTCATCACGAACCGTTCAGCGGCCCGGTGAAGCGCCTTAGGCCTCGGCTTGGACCTCATAGATCTCGATGGTGTCAAACTTGACGCTGTCTGGAAGTGGCGCGTTGCCGGATTCCATGAATTGCTTCGCTTCCTCAGCCTGTTCACGCGTCTCGAAGATCACGAATCCGAGTCCACGGTCGCCCTGCTGATTCGAGACCACGCGCCGCGGACGAATCCGGGCGCTTGTTTGACCGCGGGGACGATTTGGCTGTGAAGGCCTTCGAGCGCGTTTCTGATGTCAGTGATGCGAACCGTATCTACCACCACAAAAGGCATGGCTTCGCTCCTTGGACTTGGGATACGCAGTCTGTCACTGGCTGGTCAATTGCGCACAGGATCGGACAGAGCAGTTGTCTACTTGCGTTGTGCCGCGGCGATGGCGACGTGGCAGCGGCGGATGAGTTCGCTTTGTCCTTCGTGATGGCTCCGGTCAGCGTGCTGACGACGTGCGGGCCACACGTGCGTGGGCTTAGGGCTTCCTGCATGGACGCAAGGGGATCGATACGTTCGATTCGTACGAGCCGCGGCGTTGTGCCCGTGCGGACGCGCACGGAGTCCGTCGCGGCCGTGGGAGACAAGGCGCGGTCTGGGCTAGCCTCGGTACTGCGAGATCAGGTGGAGGCGCTGGTGACTGGTTCCCGTAGCGCGCGCTGTCTCAGACCAAGGCTTTACTCTGCTCCACGATCATCGGGCGGTACCGGGAACTCCGCGCCATCGATGATGCGCTGGTAGACGAAGGAAGGACGTGGCCGCGCGATTATTCCTGCTTGGTGAGGCCGGTATCGGGAAATCGCGCCTCGCTCGTGAGGCAGCGGCCGCGGCAGAAGCACGCGCTATGGTCGTTCTCCGCGGACGAGCAGTACAGGCGCAAAGCCCGGTTCCGTACCGCCCGCTCGCAGAAGCGCTCTGCACCGCGGTTCGCTCGGGCGGCCCGCCCGATGCGCCCGAACTCGCGGCATTTCGGGCAGCTCTCGGTCGGCTCGTACCCGAGTGGCGCGACGAGCGCCTCGAAGGAGCGGACGACTCCGTCGTGGTGCTCGGCGAGGCCATCCTTCGCTTCTTGCGAGTCACCGCCGGCAACCGTGGGTGTTTGGTCATCCTCGAGGACCTTCACTGGGCCGACCCAGAGTCGCTGACGATCATCGAGTATCTGGTCGACAATCTCGCCTCAGAAGCAGTCCTATGCATCGTCACGCTGCGCGTCGAAGAAGACACTGCTGCGTTTCAGCTCGCACGCCGACTCGATGCCCGCCGTGTTTGCCCGACCTACAACCTGTCGCGTCTCGACGAGGGCGAGGTCGAACGGATGGTCACCGACTGCCTCGATACCGCAACGGCCCCCCGAGAGGTCATCGCGCTCGCATCACGTGCTGACGGGATTCCCTTCCTCGTCGAGGAGCTGCTCGCAGGCACGGCATCGACCGGAGCGCTCGTGTACGACGGTCATTCGTGGACACTGTCAGAATCGGTCGACCCTGTGGTCCCGCTCACATTCGCCGACAGCGTGCGCCGCCGGCTCGCACCCCTCGGCGAAGAGGCACGAGCAGTGCTGCAAGCCGCGGCGGTGCTCGGCCGGCGCTTCGACTGGCCACTGCTGTCCGTCATCACCGGGGTCGGCGACGACGCCGTCTTTCGCGAGCTGCACGCGGCGGTCGATGGGCAGATCGTGGTCGCTGAGGCGGGCGTGCAGGCGTTCCGGTTCCGCCACGCCCTCACTCGCGATGCCGTGCTCGCTGAACTATTCCCGCCCCAACGCGCCGCACTGTCGAGCAGGGCACTCGAAGCGATCGAGGCGACACATCCGGCCCTGCCTGGCGCGTGGTGTGAGCTGGCGGGCCGGCTGGCGGAGGCGGCGGGCAACCGCGGACGTGCCGCCGCGTTGCTGCTGCAGGTCGCGCGAGACGCGCTCGAGCGCGGCGCGCTCGACAGTGCCGAGGTCGCCCTCGACCGGGCGCTCGTCCTCGTACCTGCGCACGATCCGGTCGTAGTCGAGATCGAGCAGAGCTTGTCCGAGGTGCTGTCGCTCGCGGGCAAGCGCAGCCGCGCCGTGGAGGTCGAGCGCGTCGCTATTGAACCGACTGGGCCTCCAACCGGAAACCGCGGGACGGCGTACGGAAGCACATGTCCGGCTGGCGCGTGTGGCGATTGCCGCCACCGACTGGCCGGCCGCCCGAGAGCAGCTCGCGCACGCGCGTGCGAACGCGGCCATGACCGGCGACGAGCGCTTCGCCCCCCGCATCGACGCCCTCTCGGCCCACGTTGCGATGGGCGAGTACCGCGCCGATGAGGCCGCCTCGCTCGCGCGAGCTGCGCTGGCCGCGGCGGAGCGGGTGGGTTTGCGCGAGGTGGCCTGCGAGGCACTCGAGACCGCCGTTGTCCACGACGAAAATCTGTGCCTTCGCCTCTCCCTGCTGCTCACAGTAGGGATCGGATCGGCGATTGATCGTTTGAGCAGCGGGTGGTGTCCCCTCGAGTCTGATCGAGCCTTTCACGTTCCCCGCCGTTGCCGGATCCACGGGGTTGGTGACGGCTGTTGCGGGTGTTGGAGCGGCTTCATTCGAACCACTGCCGCCGCACGCGATGGAGAGCAGAGCAACGAGGATTAGAGAGAAGCGTATGAATGAGGTCATGTGGCGCCCAAGGCTAGAGCCAACAGACAATTATCACACGCCCCCGGCCGCCACGATCTTGCGGTGGACGCGGTCTTCGAACCACTGAGTGCTCCACCAGTCCACCGGCGTCACCTGCTGCCCGCCGACCAGCATGGTGAAATGCAGGTGATCTCCGCCAGCCAGCCCCGTCATGCCGCTCCGGCCGATCTCAGCCCCCTTTTCCACCCGATCGCCGACTTTGACTCCAATCGACGACAGGTGCCCGTAGAGGGATTGAACGCCGAGTCCGTGATCGATCACCACGCAGTTCCCGTAGATGCCCAGGTCGGACGCATGGACGACGGTCCCGCGTTCCGCAGCCACCACCGGCACGTTGGCTGTGACCGCGAGATCGAACCCGAGGTGCACCTGCCGATCGATCTCCTTGCCCTTGTAGACGTAGGTCCGCGTGTCGGCGAACCGCGCCTCCACTTGCGAGTTCCCGAGTTGCTGGAAGGCCCCCTTGAAGAGCATCTCCGGCGCTGACTTCTTTGCGAGGTCGGTGAGGTACTGATTGTTCGTCCGCCGCAGGTCGCCGTTGATCTTGAGGAACCCCGATAACAGATCGTCGGTCGGAATCTTCTCTTGCGGGGAGTTGCTCGCGATCGCAGGCACGACACGACCGATGAAGCGATCGTCGATCTCGATGCGGCTCTTCGAGTACGGCTTCGGGAACACCTGGTGGTCGAGCGCCGCGAGCGCCTCGTTCCCGGCCGGGTCGCGGGCAAACACCTGGAACTCCGTGTTGAGGTCCTGATCGTAGAGCAGCGCAAAGAACGCGACGCGTAAGGCCGGATCGCTCGTGATCCCGATTCCAGTCGCCGGGAATCCCGGATAGTCGATATTCCCGACCCGCACTCCCGATTCCACGTCCGCAGGCGTGGCCCGATAGACGACGAACTCGGTGCCTCCATGGTTGACATAGTGGAACGTCGAGAGCACCGCCACCTGCGGAGGCTCGAGCCGCACCGTGACATCGTGGGTCGTCGTCGAGCTCACGTTGCGCAGGCCAAAGAGCACCGGGCGCGACGCTCGCACGACGATGCGAGCGGGACCTGACTGCAGATCCGGCAGCGCACGTTTGCCGACCGGTCGCATGACGTAGATCCGTTCCGACGACTCCTGCCGGATGTTTCCCTGGGGTTGGTCGAGTGTGAATACCGGGAACGTCTTGCCCGCCTGCTCGACGGTCACGTCAACCGCGGAGAACTTTCCCTCGGGTGCTTCGACCACCATCTCGAGCGATGAGTTCTGGCCGATGAATTGCCCCGGTTGTTTTATTGCGACCGTCGGGCCAGCAGACCGTCCAGCCCAGAACCAGGCGACACCCCCGACGATGGCGGCGAGGACCAGCAGGAAGACGAGAAACTTCAAGAAAGCGCGCATGCCCGAATCATAGCGCGCCGGGGATCGCCGCGCTTCAGTTCAGGGAACTGGCTGCTGAACTTCTCGTTTTCGAGGCACACGAACTCGATCAGGTCTGTATCCACCAGCAGGCGCTGATTGACGCGCACGGTCCACGGCTTCGTGTACGCCTTGGGATCGTCGATCGTGACGTCGATCTCGAGCCTGCCGAAATTGGGCCGGCGAAACCGCTCGATGATCTTGCCGGATGAGGTGAGTGGAGCGCCGTTGACGTCGAGCCAGCCGAGGTCCTTGAAGTTCGTGGTCTCCACAACCAGCGTCTCGCCCTCCCACGAGCCGCGCGAATAACCGAACCACCATGGCTGTGGATCGTTGTCGGGCGCCGGGCGGCCATCCAGGAAGATCTGGCGCACACCCGCATTGGCTTCGTAGAGCATGACGATCAGATCTTTGGTCTGAATCATCTTCCGCGGCTGCGAGTGCGTGTGCAGTTGCAGATGTCCAAGCGGGAGGCACGCTGCGTCCGGGTTGTCCTTGCTCTCGACTGCCATACGCTGCTTGCGCAACTCGGCGGCCCAGGGTTGGAAGGGCAGGCCTTCCTTGATCCCTGCCTCGATATTCCAGAACGTTGCCTCCGGCGGAGTGCCCGGAGGTGACGGCGGCGGTCCACCGCGGAATCCCAGCACGCCGGCGTAGTTCCAGACGCCCGTCAGATCGGGTTTGCCTTCCGCAGTACGAGGGGCAGGAGCAGAGAGATCGGGCTTCCCTTCGGACGTTCGCGGCACGCCCGCCGTCGGGTACGAGGGCCACTGGGCCAGAAGTGACGAGGGCAGCATTGCGACCAGCAGGAACAGACCTGATGCGCCTGCGATCGATCTCACATGGTCCATACAGGGCGATCTGGTGAGGTGGATGATTCTAACGGTAGAAAACAAAAAAAGACCGGCCGGGACGTAACGTCCCGCCGGTCTTTTGGATCCCTAAGGGTCGAGCTTAGCTGGTCGCGCGACGGCGACGGCGACGGCTCAGCGTGGCCGCGCAAACGAGAAGTCCGCCACCAAGCAGCGCCAGCGATGCCGGTTCAGGCACCTGTGCACCCGTGCTGCCGGTCGAGTTGAACAACTCGCCCGCTCCCCTGCTGCTGAAGTTGAACGCACCGGTGCTGCTGAAGTCGAAGACCCCTGGTGTATCAGAGAAGCCGACCATACTCAGGATGCCCTGACCGGCCAAAACGAGCAAGCTGTTGTTCTGGACAATGGGCGCGGCGATCGACGTCAGGGTGAATGTCAGCCCTGTCAGCCCTCCGACGGTCTGAAACGCGATGAGCGGGACGCCCAAGTTGGGGAAGTTGGTGCTGCCCGCACCGGCGAACGAGAAGTCCCTGATGGATCCGGTCTGGTTGAGGAACGCGCTAAAGTCTCCCGTCGCCGCGCCCACCAGGAACGAACCGGCTACTCCCGGAGTGATTCCGGTTCCGTTGGCGCCAGTTCCGCTGAAGAAGTCCAAGCCGGTCGCAACACCCAGCGGACTGAACGCACCAGTTACTCCGTCCACCGGTCTGAAGTTCCCAGTGATGGACATCGCGCCAGTGATTGGAGCGGCCTCGGCCGAAGCAGTGAAGAACGCCAGCACCGCGACAACCGCTATCCCTCGGAGAGTTCGCATCTAGACTCCCTTATGCGTTCCCTGGATAGTCTTCACCCAAGGATGTTCCACTGTAATTAAGCAAAATCGCGCCCCTTCTCGGGGTGAGGTCTCACTCGAGGAGATAAACAGCTAATTGCAAAGGACTTAAGCCGCTAAACCGGTTCCGAGAATAGCTAGGGAGTTTGGAAAGAGTCGGCCTGACGCGGGACTTTAGGATGCGGCCAGACTGAAATCCAACTTGGGAGGTTGCCTTTCTGATCCTCCCCTTGCGAGGAGCGCTGAGACAGAGCTGTCGCACGGATTGGGGGAACTAACAGAATTGATTCAGGAGTGTTAGTTGAAAGGCCTCTAAACGCGAATCCCGACCAGTCCCCAGTATGGCAACAGAACGACCACTGTGATGGCGGATAGAGCCAACAGCGCGACGAAGAGGGACCTTCCCAGCGACGCTATTCCGCGGAAGCCGAGCAACTGCCGCGGATTCAAAACTATGAGGTACAAGGCCGCAATTGCGGCCAACCAACTGAGGTTCAGCAGCAGCCGCCAGCCAACGAGTGCCACGGTGGGTCCTTCCTCGAAGTAATTCGCCGGGTAGTACTGCAATTCCAGGTAGACGCCGAGCAGTGCAGCGAGACCTGAGAATGCGAGCAGATAGCCGAGGTTACGCCCTGGCCTCCAACGACGTTGCACGACAGCCAAACACGAAAGCCGGAACGGCGAGCAGAATCGGCAGGCTGAGGGGAAGAATCGTCGCTGCTGGCGTCCCAGTGCCAGGGTTTCTTGACGTACATCCTGAAGGCCAACGCATCCGACTTCTGCAAGATGACCTCGTGCTCGGTTCGAGTGAACAGCCACTTCGCATCCTGACCGTTCATCTCGAGGACGCCTCCCCCGGTGTGTCTGAACGGCCCGATATCGTTGACGAATACGCCATCTCCGGTGGCCACGACGTTCATGGTGTTCGCGACGTTGAGCAATTTGACTCAGCAGCATCGCGGCGGTCCCTTGCGTCGGCGTACTCACGTAGGTGCCCGTCAGGAACCCGAGATCAGTCTCTACGGCGACGTCGGGTCAGGCGCGGAGCGAGAGCCGTCCGGCGCGGCAGGAACGTCTCGGCGAATCGGACCTCGATTTCGGTCTGCGTGCCAGCGAGATCGTGGTGCCTGTCTCGATTGACGAAATCGATGACTGACGACAGGTCCCAGTCATCCGGTATGCCGACGTATGAGAACAGGCTCATGAACACGCCGGTACGCGTTTCAGGGAACAGAATCAACGACGTGGTGAACCCGTCCTGAGCGCCGTCATGTCCCATGGCCAGCCGCCCGGCAGCCTGTTTCTCATAGATGATGAAACCCATGCCGGATGCCAACGGATGTACGCGATTCGCGTTCAGGTCGGTGAACTGGCTGAAGGTCTTCGCCTTCAGGACACACCTGGAGTCGAGGCATCCCCCGTCGAGCAGTGCGAGCATGAATCGGGCGATGTCGGCTCCGGTGCTGGTGATGTCGCCAGCTGCCTGATAGCCCTCACGCATGAACTTCGGCGTGCATTTCGTGAGCTGACCGTTCGAGTCCCAGCTGTGGCATGCGGCCAGATGCTCGAACTGCGAGTCGGGCATGCCGACGGTCGTTTTCGTGAGACCCCAGGGAACGATCACCTTCTCTTCGACAGCGCGCGCGAATGACGTTCCGTTCAGCTCTCCGACGAGATGCCCCATCAAGCCAACAGCCAGGTTGTCGTAGCCGTTTTCGTGATTCGGTGGATGCACGCGAACCAGGTGCCGCTGGTAGGTGTCGGGTGAGGTCTTGATGTCATTTCTGTCGTAGCTCATAAAGCCCGACACCCCAGCGTCGAATCCTGACCGGTGAGACAGCAACGTCCGCAGAGTGACCGGCTCGGCATAGGTGTCCGGCACCTTGACGGTTTTCAGGTAGTCGTTGACATTGCGGTCGAGAGCGATCTTGCCTTCGTCCACGAGCGCCAGAGCCGTCAGCGCCGAGAACAGCTTGGACGTCGAGCCGATACGCAGCCTCGTGTTTTCGGGATCCACAGGCCCGCCTGTGCCGATATCACGAACGCCATATCCCTTGTTGAGGATGACCTCGCCGTCATGGACAACCGTGATCACGGCACCGGGCACGAGGCCGTCCTTTCGGAGCGTGTTCGTCCACGCCTCGTCGAAGAAGACCTCGACGGCCCGACGATCGATATCGTGTGCGAGCACGACTTGCGCGGCGCAGCCGGCGAGGCACAGGCTCAGCATCAAATTGTTCGTACGAGCCTTAACCGATTCATTCATGACTACGCCCAGGACCCCTAAGCCGACTCCAGATCGAGATGCAGGAATTGATTGAAGGGGCTCTTCTCGTACCCACCGAATGCCCCGCCTTCAGTGAAACCGTACTTGCGATAGAACGTAAGAGCGGGCTCGAAGGCCGGGCCCGAGCCGGTTTCCAGCGAGAGCCGCACGTAACCTCGTTGGCGGGCCTCAGCGATGATGTGCTCGAGAATCGCCGCGGCAACACCGCGTCGTAAGTGCGCATCGGCGGTGCGCATGGATTTGATTTCGCCCGTTCGTGGCCCAGTTCCTTCAGTGCACCGAAGCCAAGAAGCTGTTCGCCTTCCCACAACGCATAGAAGCTGATCTCTGGCTTCTGCAGTCCGGACCAATCGAGTGCGAACACGTGGCCTGGAGGGTGAACTCGCGTGCATGCCTTCGAGATGGCGCGTCAGCAGCGCCTTCACCCGATCATCGGTAAAGTCACCGGGTTTGACGACGGGCATCGGCCTCAGGATATCGTTTCCCGTCTTCGATATCCCCGCCAGCGCGGGTGGGACATCGACGCGCGCGGGATGCGAAACCGGTCAACGCCATCCGCCCCGGCGAGATTCCGAAGGTGCCGGAAGGTGGCTCGCTACGGTGGGTAAACCTTCGCGTGACGCGGGCAGTTACTGCCCTGTGAGCGTCTGTACAGGGTCCACGGCCGCAGCGCGCCGGGCGGGGACATAGCTTGCGGCCAGCGCCGCAATGACCAGAACACTGGCCGCACCTGCGAACGTGGCAGCATCGACGGGTGTGACACCAAATAGCAGCGATGACATCCATCGCGTGATCCCGGCGGCCACTGCCGCCCCGATGGCGATCCCGATGCCGGAGAGCATCAACCCCCGATAGACGAACAGCCCTTTCACATTGCCGGGCTGCGCGCCCAATGCGATCCGGATTCCGACTTCCCGTTGGCGTTGGATCACCGCATAGGCCAGCACGCCATAGATACCGACGATACCGAGCAGGAGTGCCATCCCGCCAGCGATTCCCAGCATGACCAGGGAAAATGAGGTTCGCGCCATCGATTGGTCGTACACCTCACGCAGCGTGCGAATCTGGAAGACCGGCAGGCTGGGCATCACTTCCGCCACGGCTTGCCGAATTTCCCGAACAACCCTTCGGTCCCCGTTCGATCGCTGCGCATCACGAAGTTCACCGAACGTCGCAAAAGCGTCCCAGCGACGAAATCCTGCAAGCGCGCCGGCCAGTAAATGATGAGCGGCGCAGGCCTATCGGCGCCGTTATCGTATACGTCCGCGACGACTCCGATGACTTCCTGCCATGTCTGGCTGGTGCCGACCAGCACGCGCTTTCCAATGGCGCCTTCGACGGTGCTCCATTCTCCCCGCGCGAAACTCTCCGACACCATGGCCACGTTGCGCTGGTTGAAGAGCTCCTCCCACGTGAAATCACGCCCCACGAGCAACGGAGTTCCCAACGTCTGGAGCGCTCCAGGCGATATGAGCCTGATCGTTCGGGTCGGCGGGAGTTCCTTCGGCCCATAGTCCTTACCGTCTGCGGCGACAATAGCGTTCAGCCTGTTCGGCTCCATGGGTAGCGAATCGACAAACGCCGCGGATGTAATTCCCCCAATCCTCGCCAACCGGTCGAGAATGTCCCGCTGCATGCGCGTGACGCGCTCGGGTTCCGGGACATCCACGGCGGACAGAGAGATGGTCACGGATTGGATGGTCGCCGGGTCCGTGAATCCGGGCTGTACGTTGCGGACATTCTGGAACGTGCGAATCATCAAGCCGGAGCCGATCAGCAACACCAGGGCCAACGCCACCTGCACCACGACCAGCGCGTTCTGCGAACGGTGCTGGCTCCTGCCGGCACTTGCCCATCGACTGACGCCGTGAACGAACTCACGCGGACCCCGCACGCGCATCCACCCCAGGGTTTTCGCGATTGGAATCAACCCGAACAGCACACCCGACATGAGCGACGTCGCCAGAGCGAAGGCGAATACGGTGAGGTCGATCGTAAGCTCGTTCAGCCGCGGCAGGTTCGCGGGTCCATTCGCCACCAGAATCTGCAGCCCGCCGTAGGCGAGCCCTAGACCCATCAGGCCGCCTAATAGGCTCAGCGTCGAGGCTCTCCACCAGCAACGCGCGCGCAATGCGTCCCCACCCGGCGCCGAGTGCCGTGCGCACCGACAGTTCCTGTCCACGGCCTTCCGCCCGCACCAGCAGAAGGTTGGCGACATTGGCGCAGGCGATCACCAGCAGGATGCTGATGCTTCCCAGCAGGACCCACAAGACGCGCCCCAGGTCGTCGCCCACCACATCGTCTTTGAGGGGGCGCACGGCCGGACCGAGTTGGAGATCTTCCAATTGGGCTCGATTCTCCACTCGCTTCCAGGCCTCGACCATGCGGGCCACATCGGCGTTGGCCTGAGCCAGCGTCGCTCCCGGCTTGAGCCGTGCAATCCCCCTGCAACAAAAGCCCGCGGGTAGCAGGCCCGGCTCGAGGCGCGCGGGATCGAAGCGCACAGGAAGCATCAGATCCGCGGGAATTTCCCGGATGGAGAAGCTCGCGGGCATGACGCCAACGACTACGCGCGGTCTGGAGTCGATCGTCATGACGCGCCCGATGACTTCCGGATCGCCGCCAAACCGGCGCTGCCAATAGCCGTAGCTCAAGATCGCCGTGTCCGGGGTGCCCGGCCTATTGTCGTCGGGCGAGAACCATCGGCCGAGCGCGGGTTGAACGCCCAGGGCCGCCAGGATCCCACTTGTCACCTGCAACGTGTTCGCGCGTTCCGGCCCCCCGGACCCTGTCACCGTCACCTCGGACCCAGTGAACAGACCGAACTCCTGGAACGATCGGCCATTCTCTCCGTACGAAGCGAACATCCGGGGCGCCAGCGGGAAGTCGGGCGTACGCTCGGTTCCAAATACTGCCGAGACGCCAACCGTCACGACGTTTTCGGATTCCGGATACGGAAGGGGCTTGATGACCACTCCGTTGACCACGCTGAACATGGCCGTCGTCGCGCCAATCCCCAGGGCGAGCGTCAGGATAACCGTGAGGCTGAAGGCGGGTTGCCGCCTCAACATGCGCATCGCATACCGGAGGTCTTGCCCGATACCGCGGAGGCCGAATCCGGCCGGAGCGCCGGGCGTGATGGCGGCCGGCACCTGCGCCTGCCGCAGCGGCGCCATGTACTTTGCCAGCAGGTTCCCCTCCCTGAACTCGGCGAGCGCCAGGCGCGTAGCTTCGTCTTCCGGTGCGCCGCTGGACACCAGCTCCCGCCAACGGTCCTCGAGATGCTGGGACAGCTCTTCGACGATCTCGTTCTCGCGCGTCGGCGAGAGGCGCAGCGAGGACAAACGAGGGCGCAGGTGTTGTGCCCAATCACGCATATTCGTCTCCTGTCACGCGCCGTACGGCCTCGACGAATGCTGCCCAGGTCTTCCGCTGCTGGGCGAGGACACGGCGCCCCTCAGGCGTCACTTTGTAGAGCCGTCGACGGCGTTCGTCGGGCTTCTCGACCCACGTGCCCTTGATCCAGCCGCGCTCCTCGAGGCGATAGAGCAAGGGGTAGAGGGAATCGATGTGAAACTTCAACTGGCCGCCCGACCGTGTCTCGATCAGTTTGCTCAGGTCGTACCCGTGCCGGGGTCGCGCGTCGAGCAGCGAGAGGATGAGCAGTTCCGCCGAGCCGCGCTTCAGCTCGCGATCGAGCGCGCGCGTGTTGATGCCTGTCATGAACAGATAGTATGTAGACAGACATCAGGGCGTCAAGCCGCGATCAGATCGGAGCCGCCGTGGCGGTGCACCGCACGGAAGGGGCGGCGCCGCGAGCCCCGAATTAGCCCGCTATGTGGCCCCGGACGTGAATCTTGTGCTGGTTATTGATCCGCATTACGGGCGAAAAGACACTGCCGACTAGTCAAGAACGCGAACGGGATAGGGCAGCGTCCTTGATTAGTTGGACCGCAACTCGCCGACCGTGCGGACGGGCGTGCCGACGGCCAGAGGCTCCGCATATCTGATCACGGGCATCAGCGGCGTCACGGCAAACGGTATCTTCTCGCGAACCGACATCAGAGGTACGGCGGGCGAGCGATCGAGCGTCACCCTGCCGCTCCACGCATCGACGACGAGCCGCGCGCCGAGCTGGAGCGCGGCGATCTGTTCGAGGCTGTCGGGCATCAGCGGCGGGGCCTGTTTCATGAGATCGGCAAGCCGTGTCATCTGCCCGTTGGCCGCCATGTAGTCTCCGATGTGCGGCTGGATGAGCCGAGGCAACTGCTTGGCCTGCTCCGAGAGCGTACGAAGAAACAGGCCGGCGTCGGCCAGCTTGTCGCGATAGGGCGACTTGCCGAGCAGCTCGATGACCTTCTCGTCAGCCGCGGCCTCCTCCTTGGGCGTGCGGCGGAATCGCAGCGCCTCCAGCAGCTCGCCGTCGGGCACCATCAGACGATCGGCGAACGAGAACTTCGTGTCGATCAGCTGGTGGCCGAGCGCCACGTGGCTCAACTCGTGCGCGAGCATCGTCGCGAGGCTCGCTTCGTCGGGCAGCACGTCGATGAGGCCGCGGCTCAACACGATCGTGTGGCCGACCGTGAACGACTCGAGCGGCGAGGTCAGCAGGATCCGGGAGTGCAGCGGCCGTTCGACGTTCACCTTGTTGGTGACGACGAGGTTGTTGAGGACGGTCTCGAGGACCTTGTCCGCTTCGCCCTCCGGCGCGAGCAGGCCGATCGCCTCGAGTCTTTCGAGGACGTTCGCCTCGGCCTCCTGTTCCCATCGGCGCTGGCTGAGCACGGGCGACAGCTGCGCGGCCCCGTCGGTCGTGTCGGCGACATTGGGCTCGTCGATCCGGATCGTCGTCAACGAGTCGGTACGGTCGGTGTTCTGAGCCTGGTATCCCCAGATCCGTGTCTGGCTCTTGAACCGGGTTTGCCGCTTCGACTTAGAGGACGACTTGGAGGACGATGCGCTGTTCAGATCCGTTTCTTCCGAGTAGACGTACGACGGTACCCACACACCGGGTGCGACGTTCACACGCCAGCCGTCCATATGGAGCGACAGCTTCCGCTTGAGCATGCCTGACAACGTCTCTCCAAATCCGAGGCTGGCGCCGTTGAAGCGGACCAGGTTGTAGTCGCGATCCTCGATCCAGATCCGGCCGACGAAGCCCTCCTTGCCCTCGCGAAGCGGCCTGACGTCGAAGACGAAGCAGCGCGATTCGCCGAGGAACTCCCGGCGCACGTACGTGAATGCGTATCGCTTTCGATCGAGTTCCCGCCAGTCGGGTGCCACCATCGCGGCGAAGGCATTCCCCACGTTGGGCGGGTCCGAGGTGAGGCGCAGCCTCACCCCGCGCTGCGTTCCTTTTGTCCGAGCGGACGAAGCGTGGGCCCGTCATCGAAGTGGAGTTGGCCGAGAAAGTAGTTGTCGTCGGTGGGGACCCAGCCGCGCGCCTCGTCCGGCGCCACATTCTGGATGTACACCTCCATCAACGGGTGGGACGTCCGCAACCGCTCGAGCACCGCGCGTTCCGCCTTGCTCATCCGGTCGATGATGGCGTCGGCTTCGACCTGTCCTGCGCGGCTTGGCGTCTGGGCCGTTGAAGCTTTCTGATTTTCCTGCGCACCGGCGATCGACGCCGTAACGGCGAGCGCGAGCAGTGCAGCAAGCAGCAAGGGAAGACGTGCAAGTCGCATAGGTGCCTCTGGCTAGGACAAGCGGAACGTGATGTGAACCGTGGCGCGGGAATCGACGGGCCGGCTGTCCGACTGCGCGGGCTTGAAACGAATGCGGAGTGCCGCCCGCTGGGCCGCTTCGTCGAGGCCGTGGCCGAGTCCGCGCACGACGCGCAGCACGCGGACGTCGCCGGCGGCGGTGAATTCGAGCTCGAGCGACACGGTGCCTTCGATGCGGGCGCTGCGCGCTTCGTCGGTGTACTCCGGCGTGGGCTTGAAGACGATCTCGACCGGCCGATCGATGGGCTTCGTCCGCTGCCACGGAAGGCTGGGCGGGCGCACTCGCCCGTTGATCGAACCCCGCCGTCTGCACCTCGCCGTTTGCGACCTCACGCGGCGCGGGCGCCTCGCTGCCGAATCCACCTGTCTTGACGGCGCCGGTTTCGTTTGCGGCGTCGCGCGGCGAGGCCGCCGTACTTCCGAATCCGCCGGTCGTGACGGCAGCTGCGGCCTGGCTCGTTCGCGCGGCGTTTGTCCGCTCGAAAAGGCCGGTCTCAGGAGGACGCTGGATCACTGGCTTTTCGATGGGCCGTTCGACCGCCGCGGGCACGAGCGGTGCCGGCGCCGGCTCGACCAGCTTGGCGACGACTGGCGTGACAGGAAGCGGCTTTGGCACTTCCGCTCTGGCGAGTTCGCGCATCGGCCGCGGCGGGGCCGGCGGAGCAGGAAGGCGCGGCGCCACGAGAGGGGCCGACGGCAACTTCACCAGTTGGGTCGCCGGCAGGACGAACACCATCCTCGATCGCTTGCTCGGCGCCGACGGTTTCTCGGACGCACGAATCGGGACGACGATCAGGACGACCACGACGATGGCGTGCAACACGACACTGAGCCACAGGCCGGTGGTCCAGCGGCCGTGCGGGCGCGTGCTCAATCGTGCGTCGTCGAACAGAATTGACATGTGTCGTACAGAACTGAAATGCCGAAGCGTGCTGCTCCAGCGGCGATGCTGTTTGGGGAGTGCTTCAGCAAGCGAAGTGCCGCCGCGATCGGCTTGCGGGTGAGGTCACTTCGCGTGTTGGTGGCGTGAGCTCGCTGACTTGCCCTCCGTAACTCGCTGCGAACGCAATAACCCAGTCCACCTTCTTGTGGCTTGCCAGCCGAAGCTCTTTGCGAACGTAGTGACAGCCCACCTTCGCTCGTCTGAATTCACCGCGAGCTTCGGTGGGCAACCTTCGCGTGAGTGATGAGCGAAGGATGGTACCGGTACGGGGTTATGCGAAAGGCGGCGACGCCGAGAACGTGGCGTTTGTCGGCATCGCGGCGTAAGGCGAGGCGGGCCCGGCGCGCGTGATCACCGAAATCTCACGTAATGCTCACCGGCTGATCAAGACTGAGCGGCGTCCGGCAAGCGATCCTTCCGCACCGCACCGGCAGGCGCCGGTCGTACCGGCGAGGAGGAAGCGCTCGAACCCATGTTGCATAACTTCACCAAGCGACGTCGGCTGGCGGTCCTGCTGGCAGTCCTGAGCGTTGTTGCGCTGGTACTCGTCGGCAGGTGGCTGAACGCGACAAAGGTTGGCGGGCAGGGGCCCGCCGAACCGTTCCGCATCGCCGGCAACTTCTACTATGTCGGCGCGACCGACGTCGCGGCCTTCCTCATCACCGGGCCCGAGGGCCACGTCGTGCTCGACGGCGGCTATCCCACCACCGCGCGGTTGATCATGGCGAGCATCGCGAAGCTCGGCTTCGACATCAAGGACGTCAAAGTGCTCCTGAACTCGGAGCCGCACCCCGACCACGGGGGCGGGCTGACGGTGCTCCAGCAGGCGTCGGGTGCTCAGTTGTGGGCCAGCGACGCGAGCGCCGACTCCCTCGCCTCCGGCGGCGACGACCCCGACGCCGTCCTGCCATTGAGGGCCCTCATCTGGATCGGCGTCCTCGGCTACCCGCCCCCGCGCGTCGACCACCGCTTCAAGGATGGCGACACGATCCGTGTGGGGCCGATCGCGCTCACCGCGCACGTCACCGGCGGCCACACGCGCGGATGCACCTCGTGGTCGTTTCCCGTCCGCGACGGTGACCGCATGCTGAACGTCGTAAGCGCGTGTGACCTCGGAGTGCTGGCAACCTCGCGGTATCCAGAACAAGGGGCAGACCGCGAGCGCAGCATCCGCGTGCTCCGCGGCCTCCCGGCCGATATCTGGGTGACGTGTCATGCACGATGGTGGGGCAGGTACCGCAAGTTCGTCGCGAGCACCACTGCGAAGAACCCCGTGGACCCGTTCATCGACCCCGAGGGCTACCGCGCTTTCATCGATGCCGCCGAAGCGGAATTACGCCAAGGGCGGGTGCACTAGCAGCACGACGGCGCTGCGCTGTCGTGGAAGACTTTTTGGTACCGGTACGGGGTTATGAGAAGAAGAGAGTGAGACAATGCTCGCCGCCTGGTCGGACCGTTCGGGGACGCCGAGGGGGACAAAGATGACAAGAGTGACACACGCGGTGCTCGTCGCCACCCTGCTCACGGTACCGGTGCTCGTCGAGCGTGCCGACGCGCACCACGGCGCCGGCCTCTACGAGATGAGGAAGAAGGTGGAGCTCGAGGGCAAGCTGACACGGGTCGATTTCGTCAACCCGCATACGTATGTCTACTTCGATGTCGTCGGCACCGACGGCAAGGTCATCGCGATGAAATGCGAGACGCGGGGGGCTACGGTGCTCCGGCGCTCGGGCTGGTCGCCGGAGATGTTCGTGCGGGGCGCGTCCATCAAGGTCACGGGGTCCCCGCATCGCGACGATCCGACTGCGTGCACTGTGGACACGATGACGATTGGCAAGGCGCCGACGCTCGAACGCTATCAGCAGCTGAGCGACGCGAAATCCGTCGATCGCACGAAACGACCGTTCCGGCTGTCGAACGGCAAGCCGAACCTCGCCGGCGACTGGGCGCAGGAGCAACAGGTCCTGGCAAGGCCGCCCGGCGGGCGCGCCGGGCTCGTGCCGATCAGCCAGGCCGCCGCGATCAACGCCGGCAAACTGCCGATGCCGGCCGGACCCGCCGGCTGGTTCGGGCCGCCACGTGAAGTTGACCGCAGCGGGACAGGCGGCAGCAGACGCGCTGCGCAAGCGGCCGACGTCGGACAACCCGCGGCTCTCCTGCCAGGTCACGAGCATCCTGTTCGACTGGGTGTTCGACGGCGCGATTGGCCGCATCACGCAGAGCGCGACTGTCATCAAGATGGAGTATGGCGTCGGCCTGACTCGGACCGTGCATCTGAACATGACCGCGCACCCGGCGAACATCAAGCCGAGCCGCGCCGGTCATTCGATCGGCCGCTGGGACGGCGATACGCTCGTCGTCGACACTGTCGGCTTCGAGCCGGGCAGCCTGGCAGGCAACCTTCCCCACAGCAACAAACTGCACGTCGTCGAGCGCTTCACGCTGAATCCCGCGACGCTCGAGCTCACCCGCGGCATCGTCGCCGAAGATCCCGTCTACTTCGCGGACAAGTACGTGGATTCCGATAGTGTCCTGCCGGCGGATGCGCCGTTCAAAGTCGAGGCCTGCAAGGAGCTCGCGCCGGAGTATCAGCCAACCGGGCGGAAGTGAGGCCGACTGTCGCCCTGATGCTCGGACGAGTCAGGGCGACAACAACGCAGGTCCGCCCCCAAGCCAGAGGGGTAAGGCAAGGAGCACCACGATCACGACGACGAAGATCACCACGCGAATAGCTTTCGTCGCTGGTCTCGAGCTCATAGACACCTCGTTCCTCGAAGATGAGACACCGCCAACCGTGGTTTGTCGCCGCCTGCGCCTCTCCTGCGGCCAATGCCGAGGTGGCAGAGTAAAGTGACGTGTAGAACAGCCCTCGAAAAAGGAGTCCGGAATGTCCGTCTTTGGAAAGAGAGTGCTCGCGGTCGTCGCGCTCGCGGCAGCATTAGGGGTGTCAGTCAGCCTGGCTGGGCAGACTGACGCAGGCGGGTCCAGAGGCGAGACGGAGTGGCGGTTTTTCGGGAGCGACAGCGGCGCCACCCGGTATTCGCCCGCGAATCAGATCAACGCCAGCAACGTCCGCGATCTTCGTGTGGCCTGGCGCTGGTCGGCGCGCAACTTTGGTCCCCGGCCGGCGACGCAGATGCAGGTCAGCCCACTGATCGTCGATGGCGTGATGTACACGACGGCGGGCATCAACCGCGACGTCGTGGCTCTCGATGCCGCCACCGGGCAACTGCTGTGGCACTGGCGCCCGACCGGTGAGCTGACGCGATGGTTCGACATCATCGAGCCGCTCGCGCGAAGCTCCGGCCGCGGCGTCACGTACTGGACCGATGGCCGCGGCGACGAGCGAATCTTCGTCGTGATGAACAGCTACATGCTCGTCGCGCTCGATGCGAAGACCGGACGGCAGGTGGCGAGCTTCGGCAAGAACGGCGTCGTGGATCTGACGGAGAACCTTCGGTGGAACGAGCGGCCAGGGTTGCCGCGTGAAGGCCGCGTCGCGAATACCTCTCCGCCGGCGATCGTGGGCAACGTCCTCGTCGCATCGATCTCGATGCACACGGGCTCGGCGCCGAACCTGCCCGGCGCGTCCATCAACGAACAATGGCCGATGAATGTCCCGGGCGACGTCGTTGCCTACGATACGAAGACCGGCAAGATGCTGTGGCGCTTCAACGTCATTCCTAAACTGGGAGAAGACGGCGCTGAGACGTGGCTCACCGCGGATCCGAAAGTGTGGGAGGTCCCTGGTGGCCTGAACGCGTGGGCGAAGGAGAATCCGGATCTTCGCGAGGCGTCGAACCGGTACACGGGCAATGCGGGCTTCTGGGCACCCGTCACGGCGGATCCCGAGTTGGGGATGTTCTACATCGCCACGGAATCCCCGACCAGCGACTACTACGGCGGGTATCGGCCCGGCAATAACCTCTACGCCAACTCGGTGCTCGCGCTCAACGCGAAGACCGGTCGTCGTGCATGGCACTTCCAGCTGACCCACCACGATATCTGGGACTTCGATCCGCCGACCGCGCCGATCCTCGCGGACATCACCGCGGACGGCCGTCCCGTCAAGGCGGTCATCCAGCTCACCAAACAGGGATTCGTCTTCGTGCTGGATCGCGCGACGGGTAAGCCGGTGTGGCCGATCGAGGAGCGGCCGGTGCCGAAGTCCGATGTGCCGGGTGAGTGGACGTCGCCCACGCAACCGTTTCCCACCAAGCCTGCCGCCGTCGAAGTGCAAGGGCTGACCGAAAACGATCTCGTCGACTTCACGCCCGAGATCAAGGCCGAAGCGCTTCGCGTCGCGCGTCAGTTCCGCCTTGGCAGCCTCTACACGCCCTCGTCACTGCCGAATGCGGCTGATGGCACGATGGGCACGTTGATGGCGCCGTCCGCGGTTGGTGGGATCAACTGGCCGGGTGGTGCCGTCGATCCGGTGGACGACGTGCTGTATGTCGCATCGACGACCAGTCTGTTTCGCGCGCAGGTCGTGGAGGGACTACCGAAGTCGGGAGTCCGCTATCACAACCCTCGCGGTCAGACGGTCGGCCCGCCGACGGTTGTGTTTGGTCTTCCGCTCATCAAGCCTCCCTATTCGCGTGTCACCGCCGTCGATTTGAAGACGGGTGAGCGCCTGTGGATGGTGCCGCATGGCAACACGCCCGAAGCGATCAAGAAGAATCCGACGGCTGCAAGGCGTAGAGATTCCCAATACAGGGGCGCAGTCGCAGGGGACCGGTCTGCTGGTCACCAGCACGCTGTTGTTCGGAGGCGAGGGCGGCGCGACGCCGGTCCTTCGCGCATGGGACAAGAAGACCGGCGCCGTCGTCGCGGAGATCCAGTTGCCGGGTCCGACCACCGGATTCCCCGTCACCTATACGAAGGCCGGGCGGCAGTACATCGCCGTGGCGGCACGCGTTGGCGACGCGGTGGAAATCGTCGCGCTCGCGCTTCAAGCCGCGGCGGCACCAGCCGGCCGTGGACGGCAGTGACCCGGGACCTGCGATGAAGAGTGTGATGTCGTTCATCGTCGCGATCGCCTGCAGCCTGATCCTGTCAGTCGATGTCGCGACCGGTTCGCAGCAGGCGAACGGTTCCAAGAACGGCGAAGAGGTGTTCCTCAACCGGTGCAGTAACTGTCACGGGACGGAACGGCGCTCGGTCGCTCCTCGGACCAGGAAGGGTTGGGAGAGTGTGCTCGCCGAGATGGCGAACGTTGGCGCGCAGCTGGAACCCGGAGAGCAGGAAGCGTTCTGGCGTTTCTCACCGAGCGGCACGGCCTCGTCAATGTCAACACGGCGAATGCAGAGGAGCTCGTCGCGCTCGGGCTGTCCAAGAAAGACGCGGACGCCATCGGCTCCTATCGAACCGAGCACGGCCCGTTCGCCGACTTCGCTGCGCTTCAGCGCGTGCCCGGACTCGACGTCGATCGGCTGAATGCCGTACGGGAGCGAGTGGCATTTCGCGACTGAGCCGGCGCTTCACGGCGGAAGAGGGTCAGCGGCCGTCAGGGTCTGAACCTGTCACGATTCTTGAACTCGATCGTGATGGCTTCATTCACGCTCTTGGCGTTGTTCGGACTCTCGTGAGCCATCGCGTTGCCGCACGATGAGTCTCCGGCCTTGACTCCGGTCTCCATGTCGCGGATTTCCACGATGCAGTAGGCGAGATGCGCGTGCATCGGGGTCTTGACGCCTCCGGGGACCTTGATGCGGGCCAGTCGCACCACGTCATTCTCGAACTGGACGAAGTAGTGTGATGGGTCCGCGTCGATTGGATCCGGTGCTTTGATTCGAGCAGGATAGACGAGGCTTCTTCCCGTCTGGAGATGATCGAACGTCTTCCTGTTCTTCAAATGGAACTGAACGAACTCGGTATCGGCTCCCGACGTTTTCGGGGAGGTGGCTGTGTGCGTCGCCGCACGTCACGTCGCCCGCGCGATACTCGTGTGTCCGAACCTCGCCGGTCGGCGACGTCATCTTGAGCTGTCGCGTCCTTGTAGAAGATCACGCAGCCGGCAGGGTGACTGTGCATCACCGACTTTGCGCCCGCAGGAAACTTGGCCCGAATCATCAGGGCGACGTCGTTTTCATACAGCACGGCGTACCGCGCGGGATCGGCAGCGACCGGGTCTGGAGGCGCAGCCTGAGCCGCGAAGAGTGTCGCATCCTCTCCGTGGTCCTGGCGAAGGCCGACAGCAAACTCAACGTCAGAACAACAAAGACCGAAGCCGTGACAAGCCGTATCATCGCGTTTCTCTCCTCTGGCGGCGAGTCCATGTTCTACGCCGGGAAGGTGGTCCATGCCAAGCTACCGCGCATGGACGCGCCTCAGGCCAGTCGACGGCGGCTCCGTGCATCGGCCGTGCCACGTATCATAGCAGCGGGCCGATACGGCCGTGTGACGATCGCTGGTTCTGAACGATCTATGCCGCCCGCAATGCTTGGACTGGATCAATGGCAATGGCCGGCGCGCGGGAGATAGCTGGCGAGCACGCCGGCCACGATCAACAGCGCCGAAACAACTGCGTACGTCACGGGGTCAAGTGCGGTGACGCCAAACAACAACGACGACATCAGACGGGTGAGTCCGGCAGCAGCCACCAGCCCCAATGCGGCTCCAATCCCGGCAAGCCACAGACCATGGCGCACGAACATTCCCAGTAATCCAGCCGGTTGCGCGCCCAATGCTGTGCGGATGCCGATCTCCCGGATCCTCTGCGAAACCACGTAGGCGATCACGCCATAGATTCCTATGATGCCGAGCACGAGACCCATCCCCCCGGCGATGGTCAGCATCACGAGCGTAAACGACGTCCGCGCCATGGACCGGTCGTAGAGCGCCTCGAGCGTGGTGACGAGGAACACCGGACGCCTGCCATTCACGGACCACATCGCTGGCTGCACCTCGGCCAGCAGACCCTCCGTTCCCGCCCGGCTGGAGCGGATCGCGTAGGTGCCGAAGCGAAGGACGAACCCGTTTTCGCCGGTCCAGATGTATCGGTCCATCAGGGCCGGCCAATAGGCGAACGCTGGTGGCGTCACGTGCACGCCGTCGTCGTAGACGTCTTCGACAACGCCGACGATTTCGCGCCAGGGATCGGCGGCGCCGCCTTCGCGAATCCGCTTGCCCAGCGCCGCACCCGGAACGCCCCACCACTCGCGCGCCAGATTCTCCGACACGATGGCGACGCGCCGTTTCTCGTACAGGTCGGTCCAGGTGAAGTCGCGTCCCGCCACGACGCGCGTGCCCATCGTCGTGAAGAATCCCGGTGTGATCTTGCGGATTCGCCGGATGGGGGGCACCTGGCCGTCCGCGAACGTCTTGTCCTCGGCATACACCGGGTTGCCGACACGGCCGGGATATTCCAGCGGCGCAGCGTCGGCCAATGCCACCGACGTGACGCCGGGAATAGCCGCGAGCTTCTCCAGCATCTCGTGCTGCATCCGCATCACGTGCTCGGGGTCCTTTGCCACCGTGGGCGAGATCATGGAGTGCATGATCTGGACCTCTTCGGGGTGCGTAAATCCCGGCTGCACGCGGCGCAGGTGTTGAACCGTGCGCAGCATCAGGCCAGAGCCGACGAGCAGCACGAGCGCGAGCGCCACCTGCGTGACGACCAGCGTGTTGCGCGCCCGGTGGCGTTCCCGGCCATCGCTGAACGTGCGGCCGACACCACGCAGCGCGGTCGCGAGACGGGGTCCTGCGTATTTCACAACGGGGATGATTCCGAACAGCACGCCCGCGAGCAGAGACACACCGAGGGTGAACGCCAGCACGACCGGATCGATGTCGATGTCGCGCAGCCGCGGCAATGTCTCCGGGCCTTTCGCCACCAGGATCCGCAGGGCCCCATACGCCAGGCCCAGACCCACCGCGCCGCCGAGCAATCCCAGCGTCATGCTTTCGACGAGGAGTGCCCGCGCGATTCGCCTCCAGCCGGCGCCAAGTGCAGCCCGGATTGCGAGCTCCTGCTGGCGGGCCTCGGCGCGGACGAGCAACAGATTGGCCACATTCGCGCACGCGATCAGCAGGACCAGCCCCAGCGTCCCCATCACCACCCACAGCGCCGTGCCGATGTCGCCGACGACGTCCTGCTTCAGCGGCTGGAGCCTGGGCGCGACGCGGGCCTCCTGAAATACGGTGCGATCCATTCCTGGATTCGGAGGCCAGGCATTCAACCAGACCGCCACCATGCGAGCGACATCGGCGTTGGCCTGCTCCAGGGTGACGCCGGGTTTGAGCCGCGCGATACCCTGGAAGCTGAAGGGGCCGAGAAACGTTCTGTTCCGTTCGAGCCGCAGGGGAAAAATGAGCTCGGGATCGCCCCCAAAACGGAAATCCTCCGGCATCACGCCGATCACCACGCTCGGCCTCGACTCGATCGTCAGCGTCCGCCCGAGGATCGACCTGTCGCCTCCGAAGCGGCGCTGCCAGTAGCCGTAGCTGAGCATCACCGTCTCTGCCGAGCCCGGTGTGTCGTCCGCTCGCGAAAACCATCGGCCCAGAAGGGGCTTCACGCCCAGGGCGTCCAGCACGCCATCGGTCACGAGGAGTGCTCGAAGCAGTTCCGGCTCGGCACTCCCGGTGACGCTGGCGTCACCGGTGCGCCACACTCCGAAATGTTCGAAGGTCTTGTTCTCCTCGCGGTAGGTGAAATACATGGAAGGCGAGCAGCCGAGGCCGGCGGGGACACCGGGCAACCCGGGCGCCGTGTGCCAGACACCGACCAGCGCCTCCGCCCGCGGATACGGCAGCGGCTGGATCAGGATGCTGTCGATCACGGCAAAGACAGCGGTATTCGCGCCGATACCCAGCGCCAGCGTCAGGATGACGGTTGCCGTGAAGGCCGGCGTCTTTCGCAGGCCGCGTATTGCATGGCGCGTGTCGCGCGAAAGCGTTTCCAGAAACGGGAGTCCTCGCGCGTCGCGGTAGGCGTCCTTGATGGCTTCCACGCTGCCGAACTTCAGCAGCGCCTGCCGGCGAGCTTCGATGGGCGAGAGCCCGGCTCGAAGGTTCTCCGCCGTTTGCATGGCGATGTGTTCTTCGAATTCGGCTCGCAGGAGTTCCTCGTCGCGCGCGGACGTCACCCACGAGGTCAACCGCCGGAAGAGTCGCCTGAGCGTCTTCACTTCAGCTCCTCAGCTTTCGCGGCAAAGAATCGTTCGATGATCGCCGCGGTCTGTTCCCAGCTCCGCGCTTCTGCCTGCAATTGCTTGCGGCCTTGCCGTGTCAGCCGATAGAAGCGTGCCTTGCGCTTGTTCTCGGACGCGCCCCATGCGGACGCGATCGACCCTTCCTGCTCCAGCTTGAGCAGCACCGGGTAGAGCGTCCCCTGATTGACCGTCAGGAGATCCCCGCTGATCTGCTCGATTCGGCGGGCGATCCCGTAGCCGTGCAAGGGGCCGAGCACATCCAGGGTCTTGAGCACCATCAGCGCCAGCGTGCCCTGTCGAACGTCCGTGTCCTTCATCTCTCTATTGGGGTTCCAACAGGAAGAATGACACTCTTCCTTTGGGAAAGCAACAGGTCGGTTGCCCGGCTCGCCTCCGAGCAATCCTGATGTCGGAAAGGTGTGGTGCGGCTCTCAGTCTGGCTGAAGCCGCACGCGAGGTGTCTCAGTCGTGGGGCGTAGCGTCAGACGCTCGAGGTGCGTCAGACGCGTCGCGAAGTGCCTTTCTTCACCTGGGAGCGGTGCGAGATGAATTGAACTGGTACCGGTACGGGGATTTGCGAAAGGTTGGTTTGTAGAATTTCAAGGGATTGCCGCGTGATTCGCCCTCGCGTCGACTTTCTGGACCAGCCCCGAGTTCATTCTTGCCATAGCCAGACTTACGGCCGTGCGCTGAGGGCGAAGACGTTGCCTTCGGGATCGACCGCGTCGGTGCTGCCCCACGGGCGCTCGAGAAGCGGCAGTCCCATCGCGGTCATTCTCTCGAGGGTCGAGTGGACATCGCGGACGATGAAGGTGAGCTTGATACCCCCTTGCTCGCGCGGCCGCGGCGGCGAGTCGATGTGGATGCTCGCTGCGATTGCTGGCGGAATGGCGTGTAGCGAGAATCGCGCACCTTCGCCCTTGAACTCCACCCAGTTGTCCAAGCGCGTGTCCTCGACGGGCTGGAGCTGCAGGACGTCGCGATAGAACGCCGTCATCCGATCGAGATCCTTCACGAACAGCATCGCTCTGTCGAGTTGCATCGCTACTTCCTGTCTTGGAGTTGCGCCAACACGGTGCTGACGTAGTCCAATACTGGCAGGGCTGCCGGACCTCCCGCTTTCGCATGGGCGATCAGCGGAATTCCGTGCGGTCCGGGAACGCGGGCCAGCCCGGGCCGCGTTTCGAGCGCGGCGCGAACGATGGCGAGCTCGCCGAGCATCGCCGCCGCAAACAGATCGAGTGGTGCCCCGCGATCCAGCAACAGGGCCGCGATGTCACGCCGTCCCATGTGCGCCGCGCCGCCGAGCGCTGTTTCGAAATCGCCGCCGCCCCAGTCCCACGTCGCGCGGATCAGCCGTGGTGTGGCGTCGAGCATCTGACGCGTCGTGTCGAGGTCGCTGTGTGCGACCTGCACAAACCGCTGCACATGATCGTGCGCGAGCGGACCGGAGCGGGGTGGGACGGCGGCCGGCTGTTGAGACAATGAGGGGCGTGCAGTGGCCAGCGCGGCGAAGGCGCCGCTCAGCGTACGGACCACCAAACGACGGCGGTTGAGTATGAGCATTGGATTCATCTCCTGAAGGTAGGCAAGCAGAATGGCCTCCGGCCGCACACACGTCAACGGAGTGAAGCCGTGGAAGCCTGAGCAAACCCTGAGATCCGGCTGAGAACGCCGCAGGCCTCGACCCGCGCTCAGTACCAGCCGTGGCACAAGAGGCGATCGGCAGGCATACTCAATGTGAAGAGAGGGCGGTCATTGGCAGATCGATTTCGGTTCGGGGAGTTCGAGTTCGACGTCGCGAGCGGTGAGCTGCGCAAGTCCGGCGCCGGCGACGCAGAACGGCTGCCGCCACAGCCCGCGCGGCTGTTGGAGTTGCTCGTCGAACGCAGCGGCGCCCTCGTCACGCGTGAGGAGATTCGCGAGGGGTTGTGGCGCGAAACGCACGTCGATTTCGACACCAGCCTGCACTTCTGCGTGCGTCAGCTCCGCGTGGCGCTCGGTGATTCCGGCGGCGAGCCACGCTACGTGCAGAACGTGCCGCGCCGCGGCTATCGGCTGGTTCCTGCCGTCACGCGGGTTGGCGACGATCACGTGCCCGTGGTGCCGCCCGTGGCGTCCCGGCGATGGACACGTGTCGCGATCGTTCTCGTCGTCGCCGTGGTCGTCGGCGCATTTCTTGTGTCTCAGTCGAACCGCGAAACGCCGCGCCTTCGCATCGCCATCATGCCCTTCGAGGCGTCAATCTCCGAGTGGATCGTCGCGGAACTGGCGGCGATCGGCGGCGACTCGGTTGGCGTGGTCGGACCGACCACGACCGCGGTGTATGGAAGATCCAACGCCGACCTCCGGCGATTGGCTGCCGATTATCGGATCGACTACATCGTCAACGCGCGTGACCTCGGAGCCGATCGTGGCCCCGGCTTGCTCGCCGAGTTGATTCGCGTGTCTGACGGTGTGCACGTGTGGGTGCGGCCATACGACGACCTTTCCGACGGTCGTCGCCTCGGCCGAGAGATCAGCGAGAACGTCGCGCGCGTGCTCCAACTGCGTGGCACCGACTAGGGCAGCGCGAACACATGCAGTGACTCGTTGTCCTGTCGCTGTGCCGCGGGGTATTTCAGCGGCTTCCAGACGGATGAGGTTCAACCGAAGGGGTTCGGGCCCCGGATGCGCGATCCCGCACAAGCATTTGCGCGAACCGGGCATGGAGCGGAACAGGACGAACAGGGAGCTGGTATACCGGTACGGGGATTTGCGAAAGGTTGGAACGTCGAATTCTCCGGAATTGCCGCTTGAAGCTGCGCATGCGGCCGCCTCATCGTCCCGACGCGAGGAATGGACCAACGGCCGTACGTCGGACACGGCTTTGGGCTACCTAAACCACGTTCACTTTAGAACTCGGCGCCGTTGCGAAAGTTGGAGTGTTGATGGTCGTCGGATGGCATGACCGTGCTGAACCGGCCGGGTCCCAACCGTATCGATGATCTGATCGAGGACATTGCCGAACGGACAGTTCTTCATATGTTCGAAGCTGCCGACGATAACCTTCAGCATCCTCTAGTCGTTGCTCTCCACCAGATAGTCTTTTGAACGAAAGTCGGAGATGGCTCGTATACCCTGCTTGGCAGGGTCTTTGTTTGCATAGATCTATCAGATGAACGCCATGGTCTGGCTGGACTCAGTCGTCCAGGACGTCCGTCATGCGGTACGAACCCTCGCGCGGGCGCCGTTGTTCGCCGCAACGGTCGTCATGACGATTGGACTGGGTCTCGGACTGGTTGGCTCGGCGTTCACGATCTTCAACGCCTATCTGTTCAGGCCGGTCGACCTGCCCAACCCACGCGCGCTGTACGTGCTGATCTGGGAGACCGAGGGCGGCTTACGCCGCCAGCGGTTTCGGTTGATGGATTACGAGGCGTTGCAGCCGGAAGCCCGCCGCCTGGCAGAACTGGCGGCGACACAGAATGCGTCGTTCAGGGAGGAGGACGTCACGACCCAGGGGCTGCTCGTGACCGGCAACTACTTCGAGATGCTCGGCGCGCGGCCGGCGCTCGGCCGGTTGCTGCGGCCCGACGATGCAGCGGCGCACGGCGGGAAAGCCGTCGTCGTGCTGACACACAACGCCTGGCGATCCCGCCATGGTGCGGATCCAGCCATTGTCGGGCAACACATTCAGCTCGGACGTCAACGTTTCGAGGTGGTCGGGGTCACGCAGCCCTACTCCAACCTGGCAGGCCAGGAGGCGGTGAGCTTCTACGCGCCGCTGACGATGGCGGGCGCGTTTCCCGGTGATGACCCCTGGGCCAAACCTGACTCGGCGTCGCTGGTGGTCATCGGGCGCCTGAGACAAGACGTCACCGCGGGAGTGATGCAGCCGTGGCTCGAGGCGTGGCTTCGGCGGCGGTTTCCTCCGCCGTCGGATGCGGCCCCTGCGGCTGTACGCCTCGATTCGCTGGCCACCCGGCTGCCGCTGGACGCGGACGCCATCCTCATGTTGACGCTGATCATGTCGGCCTTCGGCCTGGTGCTCCTGGTCGCGGCCGCCAACACCACGAACCTGATGCTGGCGCGCGCACTGGCTCGACAGCCGGAGATTGCCGTCCGTCTGGCGCTGGGCGCCGGCAGATGGCGCGTGGTGCGTCAGCTGATCGTGGAGAGCCTGGTGCTCGCGGTTCCGGCGGCGGCGGCTGGCCTTGCCCTCGTTGGTGCGATGGCTCGCCTCCTTCCCTCGATCCTGGTCGCCTCGTGGCCCGCCGCCGCTGAGGCGCCGCCCGAGAACATCCTGGTGCCCCTCGATCCCGACGTGCGGGTCATCGCGTTTCTCGCCGCGGCGGCGGTCGTATCCGCGGTCCTCATTGCGCTGGCACCCGCAGGCCGCCTTGCGCGCCTGCGCCTGACCTCGGTGGCGCGGGGCCAGGCGTCGTCCGACGCGCGCGGCTCCCGTCTGCGGTCGGGCCTGGTGGCCGTGCAGATCGCCGCGTGCGTCCTGTTTCTCGTCGGGGCGCTGGGATTTGTCGACCAGTCGACCCGTCTCGCCAATACGCAGGTCGATCTCAGCTACGACCGGGTGTCGGTGCTTCAAACCGATCGCGCGGTGCGAGCCGAGATCGCGACGCGGCTGCGATTCGAGCCCGCGGTCCAGCAGGTTGCTGTCTCGTGGCGGCCGCCACTGGCATTCTCGCTGCGAACGACCGCGGTGACGGCGTCAGCCTCCAACATCGCGAAAAACGTCGGCTATATGGGCGTGTCGGCCGAGTACTTTGGGGTCTTCGACATCAGGATCCTGCGAGGGCGAGCGTTCACGCCGGCTGAGGCAGCCGCGCGGACAGCGCTCGTGGTGGTCAGCGAAGCGACGGCGGAGGCATTGTGGCCGGGGCTCGACCCGCTTGGGCAGACACTCGACATCACCGACAGCTCCGCGCGGCGTCTTGACCGGGCGCTCCCACGTGGTCGCGTCCAGGTCATCGGCGTGGCAGAGGATGTGGCCAACGGTTCGCTGACCGATGGGATCGATGCCAGCTGCGTCTATTTCCCTATCGATGCGCGGGGCGCCGAAGACATGACGTTGCTCGTGCGGGCGCGCTCCGACGACGCCGACGGCCTGCGAACGGCGGTGACAGCCGCCGTGAACGACGCTGCGACAGAGGCGCCATTCCGGCTCATGTCGATGCAAGGCATGGTTGACGGGGTGGTGTGGTTGTTTCGAGCGTTTTTCGTGACCGCGTCGCTGCTCGGCGTCGTCGGCCTCGTCTTCGCGTACTCGGGGACGCATGCGGTCGTCTCGTTCCTGGTGGCCCAGCGGATGCGCGAGTTCGGCATCCGCATGGCGCTCGGCGCCAGCGCCTCGCGAATCGTCCTGGAGATGGTGAAACACACGTCGCGCACGGCCCTGCTCGGTCTTGCGGCGGGGTTGGCCGTCGCGGCCGGCGTGGTCCGTCTGCTCACCGCGTCGGCTCCAATCCTCGAATTCGGCGCCGGCCCTTTCGTCGTCGGCGCTGCGATCGTGTTCGTCGCCACTCTGGTGGCCACGCTGGTGCCACTGCGTGTCGCAGCGCGCGTCGATCCGGCGCACGCCCTTCGATTCGAGTGACTGCGGCGATCACGTCGGCTTCTTGCGCCGAAGACAATACGCTTCCGTCTGGGTTCCGCACCTTTCGTAGCGTCGCAGTCTTCTTCTTGATGGCGATCACTTTGATTCTCCAGGTCTTGGATTTCAGCTGAGCTCCGACAGAGAATCGATTCGATGGCGAGGATCGACGAATCATTCTGCTGCTCACGGTGCTTTCGGTATCGCAGCCTCAAAGAATTCATCCGCACGAATGGCAACGATGGTGAGTGTCACTACTGTGGGGCCAGCCATGTTCATGTCATTGAGATCGGGCAGCTCACGGGAATGTTCCACAACTTCCTAGACCTGTTCGTGGCCGACGACGCAGCCCTGGACACCCTTGACTGGTACATTCAGGAATGGGAGGTGTTCAACGACAATCGGCTGGATGAGGGCGGCCGAGGATCACTGGTCGAAGACATCATCAACGCGAATTGGGACGACGACGATGCGCTCGTCGGCGAGGCGGGTGTTGCCCCATTTGTGGTACCGGTACGGGGATTCGAACCCCGGTTCCATGGCTGAGAACCACGTGTCCTAACCCCTAGACGATACCGGCACGTCAGGCGAGACCTTCAATAATACTCGCCGTTTTTCTCCCCTGCAACCTGCCAGGGTGAGATACTTCCGCCCGCCGCAGCGGGTCTGAAGACCCGCCTCTACAGAGGAACCGAGGGAGGAATGACATGAGGATTTCCGTCGCCGTCGCCGTGTCGCTGCTGCTCGGAACGCAGTTGCCTGCGCAGCAATTCCCGCCCGGCTATGTCGACCCGGCGCCGCTGCTGGCCGCCGCGGCACGAGAGATCGGCGAAGCCAATCTGAAGTGCATCACGTTCTCGGGCACCGGCTACGCGCGGCGCCGTCGGGCAGACCTACGAGAACGCCGTCAACGTCGACTGGCCGCGCATCGACTCGCTGGCCAACTACACGCGCACCATCAACTGGGAGGCGGGCACCAGCAAGGAGACCTTCGATCGCAAGCCGGGACTGAATCCGGCCTCGTGGAAGTACGGACTCGGCTGGCAGGACGGCACGCCCACGCAGAAGGCGACGCGTCAGACGCACATCGTCAACGGCCGCATCGCGTGGCACATCGACGGCGACGGCGAGCCGGTGGCGGTGCCGCCGGAGCTCGCAGAGCTGTATCAGCTGGACCTGTGGCTCAACCCTCCGGGCTTTCTGAAAGCCGCGCGCCTGCCCGGCGCGAACCCGGTCGCGTTCTGGCGGTGGGAGCAGATCGAGAAGGGCCGCGACGGCAACGTCGTCCAGCCGGAGAAGGTGCACGTGGTCGCGATCACGATGCTCGGCAAGTATCGAGTCGACGCCACGATCAACTCGCAGAACCAGATCACGCGCATCAAGACGACGGTGAGCGAGCCGGCGCTCGGCGACTTCAACATCGAGCACGAGTCGACGAATCAGATGACGTTCGGCAACGTCAAGTGGCCGATCGCGTGGCACTCACATCACGGCTGGGACGACAACTGGCAGTTCTATCGTCAGAGCACCGGGCACAACGGCTACGGCGGCAAGTTCCCGAACGTGCAGCCGAACGTGTGCGGCGATCCGGTGCCCGTGCCGCCAGCCGTCGCGCAGGCGACGAAGTCGACACCGCGCCGGTCACCGTCGACAAGATGGCCGACGGCGTCTACCTGCTGGGCGGCGGGCCGGCCAACAGCTACATGGTGGAGTTCGCGAATTTCGTCGCGGTGTTCGAGGCGCCGGGCAACGAAGAGCGAAGTCTCGCGGTCATCGAGGCGATCGCCAAGCTGGCGCCCAACAAGCCGATTCGCTGGCTGATCACCTCGCATCCGCACTTCGATCACATCGGCGGGCTCAGAACCTATCTCCACATCGGCGCGACGGTCGTCGCGCACATGAAGAACATCGCGTTCCTGAACCGCGACGTGCTGAACTACGAGCCGCGGACGGTCGAATCCCGACATCGTGTCGCGATGGCCGCCGACCGAAGTGTCCGAGGGCTACAACTACGAGGCGGTGCAGGAGAACTACGTCATCACCGACAACCGCAGGATTCTCCGCGTCTACTACGTGCAGCCGCTGCAGCACGTCGAAGGCATGCTGATGGCGTACCTGCCGGCCGAGCGGATCGCGTTTCAGGCGGATCTCTTCGACACGCACGAACCGCCGCGAGCCGCGCAGCTGCCGGCGATGCGCAGCCTCGCGAATCAGGTCGCGCGCATGAAGCTCGACGTCGACACGCTGGCGCCCGTGCACGGGAAGCCCGTGCCGTGGGGCACGTTCGAGGCCGCTCTCAAAGCATTGAGCAGCAGCTCGAGCCGTTAGCGAGATCGCCGGCGGCATGTCGATCTTGGAGAGCCGGTCCACAAGGACCGGCTCTTCGTGCTACCGGCGGTAGCTGTTCCGATCGCGGTAGCCGGACTCGTACCCCTGACGGAAGCCCGAACGGTAGTTGTTCTTGTAGGCGTCCTTCGATCCGTAGCTGCGCTCGTAGCCGTTGTCGCCGTCCTTGTAGTCGCCGTGGCGAACCGGATCGTAGCGGTCGCGGTCGCGGCCATCGTCGCGACCCTTTTCCCATCCGTCGCTGTAACCACGTGCGAAGGCGGGGTCCTGATACCCGCGCGTTCGTCCGGGCCCGCGGTCGTAGATGCCGTCGCGACGGCCTTGATAGATCCGATCATCGCGCCCGTAACGGCCATCGCCGCGCACGTTGTAGTAGCCCTCGCGATAGCCCGACGTGAAGCCACGACGGAATTCGTTCCGGTACGAGTCGCGATTGCCGTAGCGGCTGTTGTAGCCACGATCGCCGTCGCGATACACGCTGTCGCGTTCCGGCTCGAACCGCCGACCGTTTCTCCCATCGTCCGCGCCGTGCTGAACACCTTCACGGTATCCACGTTCGAAGGCCGCGTTGTTCTGCGCCGCTGCCGGCGTCGCGAGTAGTGCGCAGGCAATGGCGGCAAAGAGCCAGTGAACCCAGCGTCTAGCACCCATGGTCGTTGTCTCCCGGCGTGGCATACCCACCAGGTTGCAAACGACACGCCACCTCGCAGATACCGCGGATTCCGGCCAGGTTTGCGGGGGACGCTGTGGCTGACCTGTCCTCTAGTGCTAGCGTAGGCGGCACCCTCGAGGCACATGATTCGCGTCATCAAGACCATCGACGCCCACGTGGGCGGTCAGCCGCTGCGCCTGGTCGTCGACGGCATACCGCGCCCACACGGCAAGACGTCGGCCCAGCAGCGTGAGTGGTGTCTCAAGCACGCCGACGCGTACAGGCGCGCGCTGGTCAACCCGCCGCGCGGCCACACCGACATGACAGCTGCGCTCACCGTCGATCCGTCGACGCTTCAGGCCAACACCGGCATCGTGTTCATGGACGCGGGAGGATATCCCTCGATGAGCGGTCACGCGCGTGATCGCCGTCACGACCATCGCGTTCGAGCGGCGCCTCGCGCTCGCACATCCGCCCGGTGATGGAGAGGAACGTCTCGTCTTCGACACGCCGGCCGGCTCGGTGCACGCCCGCGCGCGCCTCGAGTCGCATGGCGACTCGCGATCGGTCGATTCCGTTGCGGTGACCAACGTCCCCGCGTTCGTTCATGCGCCCGCGGTGCCCGTCCTCGTCGGTCGACGGGATCTGCGTGTGGACATCGCGTTCGGCGGCGCGTTCTACGCGATCGTGGACAGCGAAGCGACCGGCGTGCCGCTCGATGCGGTGCACCTGCCCGACCTGCGCCGCCTCGGTGCAGAGATCAGCGCGTCGGTGAACGCCACGCATCGCCCGGTGCATCCTGCCGACAGTTCGATAGCCGGTGTCGCCGGTGTGATCTTCACTGGACCCGCCGTCGATCCCGAGGCCCATCTCCGCAACGTCACGGTGCGAGCCTCAGGGTCCGTCGATCGCTCGCCCGGCGGCACAGGCACGTCGGCCGTGATGGCCGTCCTCGACGCGATGGGCCTGCTGCCTGACCAGCAGGACTTCGTGCACGAAAGCCTTTCCGGGGCGCTCTTCCGTGGCCGCCCGCTACACCGCACGATCGTCGGCGACTATCCGGCGCTCGTGACAGAGATCGAAGGCTCGGCGTGGATCACGGGGGAGCACACGTTCTTTCTCGATGATGACGATCCGTTTCGAGAGGGGGGCAATTTCTGATCGACTCTGCTGGTTCCAGAGGTTCCAAAAGTTCAATTGCGTGGCAGCTTTCGTCTGAGCTCAAGCAACGCGTGTACGCGCTGATCGATGCCGACCAACGCATCCAACGAGACGCGAGGTTTCGCGATCACCTCCAGGGTGCTGTGTCGTCAGCCCCACGCCTGATCGCGGAAGGCTTTGGACGCTATCTGCCCAAGAACCTCAAAGAACCTCCTGAACAGAAACCCTCGGAACCCTCGGAACCCCTTGAACCTATGGAACCGATGGATTGAGCAAGTACAATTCCGTTCGATGAACGCCAGGACACTTCGAGCGGCGGTTACTGCGATGGTGCTCGTGTGTGCGAGTAAAGCAGCCGCGCATCCAGCGCCATTCAGCTATCTCGACATCGCCTTCCGGGGCGGCCACATCGAAGGCTCGCTCACGGTCCACGTCATCGATGTCGCGCACGATCTCAACATCACTCCGCCGGAGCGCGTGCTCGACCCGGAATTCCTGACGCGCGAGCGCCAGCGGATCCTCGACGTGATCACGCCGCGCATCTCCCTGACCACAGATCGGCCGCTCATGATTGAGTGGGGAACGATTCAGCCGATGAAAGAGGAGCTCGCCCTGCGGCTGACGTATCGCATCCCCAATCAGCACCCCGGTTCACTGGCCATCGATACGAATCTTTTCCCGTACGACCCTATCCATCAGACCTTCATCAATGTCTACGAGGACGCCGATCTCCGCCAGCAGGTGATCTTCAACGCCAGCACCGAGCCGCACACCTACTATCTCGGGACGACGCAGGGCGCGATTGCGGTGATGCGGACGTTCATCCCGTCGGGGACGCATCACATCCTCATCGGGCCTGACCACATCCTGTTTCTCATTGGTCTGCTGCTGCTCGGCGGCAGCTGGATGGCGCTCGTCCGCATCGTCACGGCGTTCACGATCGGGCACAGCATCACGCTGTCGCTGGCGGCGTTGAACATCTTCTCGCCGCCGGCCAGCATCATCGAGCCGGCGATCGCGTTGAGCATCGTGTTCGTCGGCGCCGACAATCTGGTTCGCGGTGATGGCCGCGATCTTCGCGCGTGGGTCGCGCTGGTGTTTGGCCTTGTGCACGGCTTCGGCTTCGCCAACGTGTTGCGCGAGTTCGGGCTGCCGCGAGAAGCGCTGGGCTGGTCGCTTTTCTCTTTCAATCTCGGTGTCGAGATCGGTCAGCTGGCCGTCGTGCTTGCGGTGGCCAGCGTGCTGGCGGCCGTCCGCCGTCGCAGCGATGTGATCGGGGCGCGCGTGGCCGTTGCGGGGTCAGTGGTCGTGATTGCCGCCGGTGCGTACTGGTTCGTGCAGCGGGTGTTCTTCCCGACGGGTGCCTGAAGTCAATTCCCAACGCCCAACTCCCAATTACCAACCACTCCCAACTCCCAATTCCCAATCCCAGGTCCGTTGGGAGTTGGGAGTTGGGCGTGGTTGGGAGTTGGGAATTGGGAGTTGGGAATTCGCTGGCTACAGCCAGCGTTTCCACCACACTGCCGACACCGCGGCCTGATGATCGAAGCCTGGACGGCCGAAGCCCTGTCGGGCACGGTGGTCAAGTCGCAGCGTGAGTTCCGGAGTCAACCGGAAGCCGAGCGTTTCCTCGCTGCCATTGAGATGCTGCTTTTCGAGCGTGAAGAGCGGCGTGAGTGCGGGCGCCGAGATCCGTTCGACTCGCCCGGCGACGAACCAGCGCGGCGTCAGCGTCTGCAGCCCCTGCACGTACCAGCCGGTCGCGACCGTGTCGCCGCCCGAGGTCTCCATCGTATCGCGCACCCACTCGCCGAGCAGCTTGGTGTAGCGGAACGAGAACTCGGATTCGATCGTGACGATCGTCGCGTCGCGGTTCTCGGTGATCGTCGGCGTCTCGTTGGCGCGCTGCCATCCGCCATGCGTCACCGACCCGCCGACGCGCAACCCGACGAACGGCGTGAAGCCGCCGCCGACCACGATGTTGTCAAAGCGAGGGGGATTGGTACTGGCGAAGATGCGTCGCGTGCGCAGTGGCGACGTATCGATGACCGCGACGCGGGCATCCCAGTGATCGCCGGAGACCGTGGCGTTGGCCCCGAAAGCGTAGACCGCCCCGAGCAGCGTCGCGCGCGGGGCACCGACCTCCGTGGATGGCAGGGGCTGAAAGAGCGACGCGGGCAGCGACACGGTCGGATTGAGCTGCGGCCGGAGCATCAGATTCGAGAATCCAATCGGTGAGGGAATGAGCCCCGCGTCCACGCGCAACCCGATCGGCCCCGGCCGCTGATATCTGATGGCGGCGATCCAGATCTGCTTGTTCCAGTCGCCTGATGCCTGACGCTGCGCCCATGGACGGATCATGCCCTCGAAGCCGGCGCCGAAACCGACGCTCATGACTGCGTCGACGATGACGCCGGAGGAATTGTCGCCGTTGAAGGTGCGCGTCTGATCGAACGAGGCTGCGGTGTCGAACGCGAATGTGGAAGGGCGGGCGAGCTGCGCCGGCGGCTTCGCCGCTGACCAGAAGCAGACACGTGGAAAAGTGGACGAAGTGGACGAGTAGCTTCGACGTGCGCACTGTTCCACCTCAGGCCGACGCTTCGCGGCCGAGAAGCGCCTGCAGCTGGAGTTCGGGAGCCGACGTCGACTGCGCCAGCGCATCGCGCAGCGCGTCCACCGACGCGGAGTCGAACTGTGTGCCCGAGTAGCGCTGCAACTCGACGAGGGCGACCGCCGAGGCGCGCGCCGGACGGTAGGCGCGCGCGCTGGTCATCGCGTCGAATGCATCCGCCACGTGCACGATGCGCGCGTCGAGCGGAATGTTGTCGCCGAGCAGTCCGAACGGATAGCCCTTGCCGTCCGGCCGCTCGTGATGCAGTTCGACGATCGCCAGATGCGGCTCGAGAAACGGCACCTTGCGCAGGATGCGGGCGCCCAGGCCCGGGTGGCGCCGGATCTGCTCGAATTCATCCGCCGAGAGCGGCCCCGGCTTTCGCAGGATGTGATCGGCGACGCCGATCTTGCCGATGTCGTGCAGCAGCGCGCCGAGCCGGATGATGTCCACTTCCGCCTCGCTGAGCGCCAGTTGTCGGGCAATGAGCACCGACAGCGCGCTCACCCGCTCCGAGTGGCCGGCGGTGTAGGGATCGCGGGCGTCGAGTGCGGCGGCCAGCGCGCGGATGGCCCCGAGATACGCCGACTGCGTTTCCGCCTCGGCGGCGGTCAAGCCGCCCATCAGCTCGTTGAATGCCGTCGCCAGCGCATCGAGCTCTCGACTCGTGCCGGCCACCTCCAGCGTCCGTCCGAAGTCTCGTGCTGCGGTCATCGTGGCGATGTCGCCGGCGACGCGCTTGATCGGATCGGTCAACGTGCGCGCCAGCCATAGGCTGCCGAACGCGGCGAGCACGAACCCGCCAAGCGCAACCATGCCCAGCGCCCACATCGCTTCGCTCGTCGCGCTACGTGCGGCGGCGTCAATCGAGGTCAGTGAATGAATCCGCACCGGCCCCGATGCCAGCAGCGTGCGGATGGCGTACTCCTCGCCGTTCAACTGCGCGGTTTCGCCCGGCTCGCCTTCGAGAGCGACGAGATCGCGAGTGACCTCGTGCGGTACCGTGCCGGCGATGACCTCGTGATTCACCGTGATCACGATGCCGGTGTTCGACAAATCGGCCAGCACCTCGGCATACGCGTTATCGAGACTGGTGCCGAGCACGAGCGTGCCGACCGCGCGCTCGTCGAGGCGGAGCGGAACGCCGGAGACGCGGAACGCGCCCTCGGCGATGACCGCGACGGTCTGAAATGTGCCTGACGGACGATTCGAGAGCCTGACGCGTTCGTTCGCCGGCCAACGCTGTCGCGAGGTGCCGGCGCTGGCGAAGACGCGGCTCTCCGCGTCGAGAATGGCCAGCACGCTCGCCGCAGTGAAGCGCCGCCAGCTTCTCGAGCTCGCGAGTCACCGTCTGTTGCGCCTCGAGGCGCCGGTCGACATTCGATGCGAGACGCGCTTCTGTCGTGTAGGTATCGAACGCCGCCTTGAGCGTCGGGTTCTCGGCGAGGGTCGCCGTGGTCGCGAGCTGATCGCGATCGCGACGCATTCTCGAACGCGGTGAAGATGCGCGAGCTGGCTTCGAGCTTGGCGGTCTCCGCCGCGCGCACACGATTGCGCGCGCCGACGATGAGGACGATGAAGACGATGGAGAGGATGATGGCGACCGTGATGAAGGTCACCGCGACGGTCTTCGCGGCGAGACCGGGTGGATGCTTCACTGCGCCGGCACCGGAAGCACGAAGTCCGCTTCTGTGGTCCGGCCGGATTCGACGCGCAGCGGCACCGTCGTGTCGCCGAGACGTTCATGCCACGCGGTGATTTCCCGTTGCCCGGGCGGGATATTCGCCAGCTCGAAGCGGCCGTCCTCGCCGACCATGGTGAACCATGGATGGTTGAACACCATGATGGTCGCGGTCATGTGCGAGTGAATCTCGCAGAAGACTTTCACGACGCCTGGCTTGGTGACGCGCACCGCCTTCGATTCGCCGCGCGGGAAGCGTCCCAGGTTGAACGTCTTGGCGCGCGAGAGCGAGAAGACGTTGTGATAGATCGGGTCGTCGTTCGGGAACTGCACCTCAGATCCCACCGGGACCGCCACCACGCGTGGAATGAAATTCTCGTCTTTCTGCCGGATCTCTACGACCGCCGGCTGCGTCGCGACCGCGGGGGCGTTCTTCAGAAACACGACGACGTGACGGAGCTCGGAGACGGGCGCGAGGACGGATTGGCCGACCGCTCGCGTGGCGTAAGCGGCTGAGGGGCGTCTGGCTGTGACAGGAATACCAATCTCCACCCGCCCGCGTACAGAGGCTCCCTGTTGGGCGGTCGAGCCCGTCCCGCCGCTTCCGGCCAGGCCGGTCAGGCACACCGCCACACAGAGCGTGCGCACCCCGCGGACGTTCATTCTGTGCATTCTACAGAAGGTTGGCTCCCGCGAATCCCCCTCAGTCTCCTGATATCGTTCCGTTCATGTTGGGCTTTATGGTGGCACTCACGTTACTTGGATCGGCCGACACCCAGCCTCCGGCCGAGCCCGGCCCGGGCGTCTCTGAAGCGCTGGCCCGAGAGCGCGCGGCCGCGATTCGCAACCTGATATACGAGCTGATTTTCACCATTCCTGCTGACCGGCAGGCTCCGGTACGCGGGACGGTCCATCGTCCGTTTCGAGCTGGAAAGGCCACAGCGAGTGGTCTTCGATTTTGCTCAGCCGGCCGATCGGCTGCTGGCAATACGTGCCGGAAGCCGCGTGGTCCCGCTACCTGCCCTCGGCGCTATCCGCGACGGTCACATCGTCATCCCGGCTGAGTGGACAACCGCCGGCTCGAATCAGATTGAGCTCGAGTTCATCGCCGGCGACGACGCCCTCAACCGGAACGACGAGTTTCTCTACACGCTGTTCGTCCCGGCGCGAGCGCGCCTGACGTTCCCGTGTTTCGACCAGCCGGATCTCAAGGCGCGGTATCGCCTGACGCTCATCACACCTGACGGCTGGCAGGCGGTGGCGAATGGAGCGGACGTCGGCCGCAAGGCCTCGGCGGGCACGGTGATCACGACGTTCCAGGAAACCGAGCCGCTCCCCACCTACTTGTTTGCGTTCGTGGCCGGCAAGTTCTCCGTCGAGACCGCGCAGCGCGACGGACGCACGCTGCGCCTGTTCCACCGCGAGACCGATGCTGCCAAGGTCGCGCGCAATCGCGACGCGCTCTTCGATCTGCATGCCAAGGCGCTCGACTGGCTCGAGGACTACACCGACATCAAGTATCCGTGGGGCAAGTTCGACGTCGTGCTGATTCCGTCTTTTCAGTTCGGCGGCATGGAGCACGCGGGTGCGATCCTCTACAACGCCGCGAGCCTGATGCTCGACGAATCGGCAACGCAGAACCAGCTGCTCGAGCGGGCGAGCGTGATCGCCCACGAGACGGCGCACATGTGGTTTGGCGATCTCGTCACCATGCGCTGGTTCAACGACGTGTGGATGAAGGAGGTGTTCGCCAACTTCATGGCCGCGAAGATCGTGAACCCCTCGTTTCCACAAGTGAACCACGAGCTGCGCTTCCTGCTGGCGCACTATCCGGCGGCGTATCAAGTGGACCGCACCGCCGGGACGAACGCGATCCGCCAGGAGCTGGCCAACCTCGACGAAGCCGGTCAGATGTATGGGCCGATCATCTATCAGAAGGCGCCGATCGTCATGCGGCAGCTCGAGCTGATCGTCGGCGCGCGCCGGTTCCGCGACGGCCTGCGCGAATATCTGAAGCGATACTCATACGGGAATGCCACCTGGCTCGATCTGGTTCGCATCATCGACGACCGGACGCGCGAGAACATCGCCGACTGGAGTCGCGCGTGGGTCGAAGATCGCGGCCGCCCCGAGTTCACGACTGCTGTCCGGTTCAACGACAAGGGCCGCCTCGAATCGATCGCGGTCACGCAGCAGGATCCGATGAAGCGCGGGCTGGTCTGGCCGCAGCGGCTGCGCGTGACGCTCGGCTACGACGGCTCTCTGAAAGAGCTGCCGGTGTATGTGACCGGCACGGAGACCATCGTCAAGGATGCCAAAGGATTGCCGGCGCCGCGATTCGTTCTGCCGGCCGGTGGTGGTCTGGGCTACGGTCTCTTTGTACTGGACGAGGGAAGCCGTGACTACCTCCTGCAGCACATCGAGGATGTCCCCGATGCGCTTAACCCGGGGCGCAGCCTGGGTGACGCTGTGGGACAACCTGCAGGCGTCGCGCGTCGGCGCGGCGCAGTTGCTCGACGCCGCGGTCCGCGCGCTGCCGCGCGAAGACGATGAGCAGAATGCGCAGCGCGTGCTGTCGTATGTCGCGCGCGTGTTCTGGCGATTCATGTCTCGCGACGAGCGCAGTGCTCGAGCGCCGGCGCTGGAAGCGGCGCTGAGAGCCGGACTCGAACGCGGCCGCACGCAAAGCGAGAAGGCGGCATGGTTCAACGCGTATCGCGACGTCGTGTTGACGCCGCGACGGCATCGCCTGGCTGACACGCGTGTGGAAGCGCGAGCAGCCGATTCCCGGCCTGCGGCTCGCCGAGCCCGATGAGATCGCGATGGCGCTGGAACTGGCGGTTCGCGAAGCGCCGGGATGGGACGAGATCCTCAAGACCCAGATCGAGCGCGACGCAGAATCCCGACCGCAAGGCACGTCTCGCGTTCGTGGCGCCGGCGCTGTCGGCCGATCCCGCTGTGCGCGAGCGTGCGTTCGCGCGTTTCCAGTTCGTCGAAAACCGTCGGCGCGAGCCGTGGGTGCTCGAGTCGCTGCAGTATCTGAATCATCCGCTGCGCGAGGAGCACGCGCGACGGTTCGTGCGGCCGGCGCTCGATCTGCTACGTGAGATCCAGCAGACCGGCGACATCTTCTTTCCCACGCGCTGGATGGACTCGACGCTGTCCGGACACCGATCGCCGGAGGCGGCGAAGACCGTGCGCGAGTTCCTGGCGAGTCACCCGCAGTATCCGCAGCGGTTGACGTGGACGATCCTCACGTCGGCCGATGAACTGTTCCGCGTCGCGGGATCTGACGCTCGTAGGGGCGACGCCTGCGTCGCCCTGCTGGTCCGGCTGAAGCCGGACACGACGTTTAGCTCTGCACCCAGAGCTTCGGCTTGCCAGTTCCGTCGTCAGTGCCCTTGATGTACCAGTTCTTCCCCTGCGGGTCGTGGTCCATCGTGGTCATGAAATCGAACGGCGCCTGGAACTCGATATAGTCGAATCCGGTGTCCGAAGCGAGCAGCTGGTGCCATTCGCCGGACGGTATCAGCACCAGGCTGCCGGGGCCGACAGGCAGGCTGCCGGTGTCGTGCTTCACTTCGCCGGTGCCCTTTTCGATCAAATAGAAATGCTCCGGGATGACCGTGCTGGTCTTCGACGCGTGATGCACGTGCCGCGGCGAATACGCGCTCGGCGCGTACTGCATCCGGCCGATCTGGAGATCCCACGCACCTGAGAGTCCGGTCTCCTTGTTCACCCAGAACGTCCGCTCGCGGATCTGCCTCTCGTCGACGAGCGACCGCAGTCGTGTTTCCTCGAAGAAGTAGCCAGCCGGCGACTGATCGGCGCCGGCGCGGCCGGTGTGCTTCGGCACGGTGACGACCAGGAGCTTCAACGGCGTGCTGGACGCGGTGACCGTCGCCTCTTCGCCAGGCTCCAGGTAGACGCCGACCCGCCGCTGCGTCTTGTGTTCGGCCGTCTTGCCGGCACTCGAATGGCTCAGCGTCGCGTCCTTGCCCTCGAGGACATAGACGACCTGGGTACGCTCGCTGCGCGGAACGCGATAGGTCTTGCCGGCTTCGACCTCTCGCACGGCGACCGAGACCCGCGTGCCGGTTTCTGCCTGACCGAGGACGTTTCGCACGTGGCCTTCCGCGGTCGGAGCCGGCGTTCTGCTCCCGATGTCGATCACCGTGATCATGGGTCTCCCTGTTTCCCTTGCGCTGCGCGCGCACGCCAGTGCTTTCGGACGATACGCCTCGCGCGCGACCGCTGAAATCGGCACCGGCGCGCACCGTGGCCCTGATCTCCGCCTGTGCGTGCCGTTCGACCGTCGGCTTTGTCGTGCCGCGGCCTTCCTCGCCCCACACCAGCGTCACCTGCGTGCCCGGCTCGCTCTGATCGTTGTTGACGATGGCGAGCGAGAGCATCGCGCGTTCGTTGAAGTTGTAGCCGGTGTAGGTCGACAGGCCGACCATCGTGCCGCCGCTCATGACCGTGTCGTACGGCAGCGTGGAGTAGTTGGCGAGCGGCAGGTCGATGTACTTCGCGATGTCACCGCGATCGTGGAACAGCGATCCCAACGCCCGCTCCACATCGTCGCCATTCCAGAGGAGCGTGACCTTCTTGCGCGGCGGGTTGGCGGCCATCTTCTCGAGCGCGGCGCGGCCCACGAAGTCGTGGTCGAACTTCACGAACGGCCCGTAGCCCAGATCGTACGGCGTCAGGTAGTAGTCGGCGATGTCCTGGGAGTAGAAGCTCCCGCCGAGCGATGCCATCGCTTCGTAGCTGGTGCCCTTCAACCACTGGCGATACGCCTTCATCGCGTCGCCGGTGTAGACGGCCGGGAGCGGTGAGGGAATCCATCCCGACTCGAGACAGCTGGTTGGATACGTGCGTGCACCGACCTGTCGAAGTCCGAATTCCTTCCCGGCGTCGACGATCGCGTTCTTGACGTCTTCGCCCTGTTCCCACGGGCCGAAGATCTCCCACCCTGGCTGGCCGACCATGCCGTGGCGCAGCGCGCGCACGTCGTGGTTGGCGATCTTGAAGAGGCCCATGTTGAAGAACCGGATGTCGGGCACGGCCTGGCGCGTGATCTTCTCCACCAGTTTTCCCGCGTGAGGGCCTTGAATCTGATAGCGGTAGAACGTTCGACGCCCCTGATTCACTGCGGAGCGCTCGTCGCGCTCGACCTTCGCGTTGTACTTCCCGGTCTCGAGGTTGTAGTGCACCCAGTTACCGGCGGGCGGGCGTCCGACCAGGCTCAACTTGTTCTCGTCGAGATAGAAGAGGATGGCATCCCCGATCACATAGCCGTCGGGATTGCACGCGACGAACTGCTTCGCCTGGTTCACCTTGAAGTTCTTGAAGCTGTTGACGCCGAGGTCGGAGAGCAGCTTCAGCGCGTCGGGTCCTTCGATGTACAGGTCCGACATGTGGTGCGATTGATCGAACAACGCGCACGTGTCGCGCCACGACCGCTGCTCGTCTCGCCAGTTCGTGAACTCATGCCGCACGACTGGAAAGGCATAGGGGCCGATCTGCGAGTTGCGCAACAGCTCAACCGGGTTTCCCGCGGCCTGGATGGCCGCCTCGAGATTCTGGAAGCTCATAGAAGAGACGAATTATAAGCGACGGAGGGCCCTGAAGATCACCAGGTGCCCGGCCAGTGCCGCCACCACCATCACCGTTGGCAGCCAGACAAACGGCGTGTAGGCGACGAACGTCACGACGCGATCGTCGCCAAACGCCTTGAACATCGGGGTCGACGCAATCGCGACGGTCACGACGTTCACCAGCAGCGCGAGTCCCAGCCCGTTCCACACCATGACCAGCGTGCGGCCGGCGTATCCGAGCTTCACGAGCAGCGCGACGACAATCGCCGTGATGCCGGTGAGGATGTCGAAGTTGCGGCCGGAATAGCTCATTTGGATGGGCATGATTCCTCGCGCGACGAGCGCGTGCATCGCGAGCTCGAGCGGCAATCTGAAGCTCTGGATTCCGACGAGCGTCCACAACGGCAGGTGGTGCGCCATGCGTGTGCCGACGCCACCGAACGCGAGGATCAGCGACACGATCGAGGCGCCGATGGGGACCAGCAGAAACGGCGGAGGCGTGCGATCCCATTGCTGCAGGATCCCGCTGCTCGCGGCCACCCACGTCAGTCCCATCCACGCCGCCGCATCCACGCCGACGATCACGGCGGCACGGCGCGACGTGGACTGGCTCGCGCCGGAGCGGCGCCACGCTGCGAGCGTCGCCCCGACGAGCGTGGCTGCGAGAAATACCGGGATGACCACGAAAGCGGCTATCACTGGATCACCGAGCTGGTAGGCAGGCATAAGGATCTGGCCGTGTCCGCGTTATGTTCGCGCTGTTGTATTCTTGAATTCGAGCCTTGAGTCCGACACCACTTCCCCCCTCGATCCTCGTCATGGATCGCGCGCGCAGTCAGCATCCGGCCATCCAGGCGCTCGCGGCGCAGGGCCGCGTGGTCGTCAGCGACGATCACGACGATGCCCGGGCGGCGGCGATCGCGAGCGCTCCGGACATCATCATCGTCGATGCGCTGGCCGAAGGCATCCCGGTCGAGCAGCGCGTGGCCGCGCTCCGTCGCAATCCCGGGCTGGCGCTGGTCCCGATTGTCGTCACCGGGGTTCCGGTCGCGGAGCCGATGATGCTCGTTCGCCTGTTCGAGGCCGGCGCCGACGATTGCGTGGCGGACCCGCTGACGCCCGAGCTCCTCGGTGCCCGCGTGCGTCGACTGCTCGTGCGGCGGCAGCTGCCAGCGCCTGATGCGATCGGCCGGCTGGCGGGCGGCGTCGCCCACAATTTCAACAATCTCCTGACCGTCATTCTGATGTCGTCGGAGATGCTGCTCGGGGAGCTTCCCGAGGGCTCGCGTGAATGGCGGCGGGCGCGCCAGACGCACGATGCGGCGCTGCGCGCCGCGGAGCTCACCGGACAGTTGCTCGCCTACTCGGGACGGCAGATGTTGCGTCCCGTGAACGTGGATCTCAACGCCACGATTCGCGACATGACTGGCGTTCTGCAGGGCGTCGTCGGCGATGGTGTCAGGCTGGAGGTGACGCCGGAGGACGGGCTTCCGCCAGTCCGGGTCGATCTGGGGCAAATCCAGCGCGCCATTCTCGACCTGGCGACGCACGCGCGCGATGCGATGCCCGACGGCGGCACGATGATCGTGGAGACCAGGCGCGTGGTGCTGACCGAAGTCTACGTCGCGCAGCACATCACGGTGCAGCCGGGCGTCTACGTCCTGCTCGCGATCAGCGACACCGGGTCAGGCATGGATGCCGACACGCAGCTGCACCTGTTCGAGCCGTTCTTTTCGCAGAGCAGAGAGGTGGCGGCCGGCTTCGGATTGTCAGCGGTTCACGGGATCGTGCGGCAGAGCGGTGGTCACATCTGGGTGTACAGCGAGCCGGGTCACGGCACGACCTTCAAGATCTATCTGCCTGAGGCCTCGTCGCGCGATCGAGCCATCGCCGCGCCGCGACGCACGAAGGCGCTGCCACGTGGACGGGCGTCGGTGCTGCTCGTCGAAGACGAGCCGGGATTACGCGATGTTGCGCGTCAGGTGCTCGAGGGTTGCGGTTACACCGTGGTGACCGCGAGCAGCGGCGAAGAGGCGCTGGAACGCTGCCGCGATCGCCGGCTCGAACCCGATCTGCTCATCACCGACGTCGTCATGCCGGGGATTACCGGCAGCCAGCTCGTGGCCCGTTTGCGTGCGACGCGAGACGGTCTGCGCGTGCTCTACATGTCGGGATTTACCGAGGATGCGGTGGTTCATCACGGCGTCGCGAGCGGAGAGCACTTCCTGTCCAAGCCCTTCACTCCTGCCGACCTCGCGCATAAAGTACGAGAAGTCCTCGGTGTAGCCGACGACCTCATCTAACCGGAGCTCTGCCTATGGTCTCGCGTCTCCTGGCCGCGCTCGGCATCGCGGTGACGGTGTGTGCCTGCGTCCGCTCCGTCGCCGCGCAGGGTCCGCCTCAAGGTGGGCACGTGCACTACGTGCCGCCGCCCGAGCACGCCGCGCAGACCGCGCCGGGCGGAGCGGTCGCCCCCCGTCTGCAAAACCTCGGTTCGCACACCTTCCCGGTGTCGACGCGTAGTCGCGACGCGCAGGCGTTCATGACTCAGGGTCTCAATCTCGCCTACGCGTTCAATCACGCGGAGGCTCGCCGCGCATTTCGCGAAGCCGCCCGGCTCGAGCCTGACCTCGCGATGGCCTATTGGGGTCAGGCGCTGGTGCTTGGGCCGAATATCAATGCGCTGATGGAGCCGAACGAGGAGCCGCAGGCGTACGAGCTGGTGCAGAAGGCGATGTCGATGAAGGGGCGCGCCACGCCGCGCGAGCAGGCGTACATCGAGGCGCTCGCCGAGCGCTACTCCGGTCGCGCCGCGGATCGTCAGCCGCGCGACGCGGCGTACGCAGATGCGATGCGTCGTGTGCACGAGCGGTTCCCGGACGATCTCGACGCGGCGATGCTCTACGTCGAGTCGGTGATGGACTTGCGGCCGTGGGGCTACTGGCAGCGCGATGGCGCACCGCATGCCCGTACCGACGATGTCGTCAGGCTGACGGAGCAGGTGCTGGCGCGCAATCCGAAGCATCCGGGCGCCGTGCACATGTATATCCATCTGATGGAAGGCACCGCGACACCGGAAAAGGCCGAACAGGCGGCGGACACGCTCCTGACGCTCATGCCGGCGGCGGGTCACATGGTGCACATGCCGGCGCACATCTATCAGCGGGTGGGCCGTTACGCGGATGCGATCAAGAGCAATCAGCTGGCGATCGCCGCAGACGAGGATTACATCAGCCAGTGTCGTGCGCAGGGCCTCTACCCGATGGCCTACTACCCGCACAACATCCACTTCCTCTGGTTTGCGGCGACGGCGGATGGACAGAGCAAGCTGGCGATTCAGTCGGCGCGTCAGCTGGCCTCGAAGATCGACGATGACATGCTGAAGAACGTGCCGCTGACCGCCGGATTCCGCCTCGTGCCGTATTACGCGCTGACGCGGTTCGGGCAGTGGGATGAGATGCTGAACGAGCCCGAGCCGCCGGCCTTCAGCGCAGTGTTGCGTGCGGTGTGGCATTACGCGCGCGGGCTGTCGTTTGTCGCCAAGAATCAGATTCCCGCGGCCGAGCAGGAGCTGCGTCGTCTCATTGCGTTGACCAGCGATCCGTCGATGAAGGAGTCGCTGTTCTCGCCGAACACCGCGGCGGCCATCGTCGCGCCGGCGCCGGCGGTGCTGGCCGCCGAGATCGCCGCGGCGCGTGGTGATTACGACCTGGCGATCGCGCAGCTCGATCGCGCGGTTCGTCTCGAAGACAGTCTCGTCTACACCGAGCCGTCCGAGTTTCACTTCCCGCCGCGTCTCGCGCTCGGGGCGGTCCTGCTGCAGGCCGGTCGCGCGGCGGAGGCAGAGACGGTGTATTGGGAGGACCTGCGTCGCAATCGCGAGAACGGCTGGGCGCTGTTCGGGCTGCTGCAGGCATTGCGCGCGCAGAACAAATCGGCGGATGCGGCCCTCACCGAGGCGCGGTTCAAGGCCGTCTGGTCCCGCGCCGACGTGACGCTGACCGCCTCGAGATTCGGGCGGTAGTGTCTGGGGTCTGACCCGGGGTCTGACCCCGGGTCAGACCCCAACGGTTAGTGTCAACTTACGTTGTCTGCTCGACGTGACGTACCGCCCTTCCATGGCGAACAAGGTCCCGCATCTCGGCGAGTTGCTCCGCTGAAAAGGCCGTCACGACAGATCGCGCTCCAGCACTGCTGGCACAGCTGGGCCGAGTTACCGAGATCCGTATACATCCGGTGGGGAACGATCAGATCGTCAACCGCTCCGAGTGCATGGAACCGGTAGCTTGACCATCGATACTCCTCAGGCTTGGCAACGATCCCCGCGCGCACTGGGTTGAGTTCCACATATCGCATGCACGTAAACCAGTACCGCTCGGAATCAATGACCAGCGAGCGGTAGCGCCCCTCGAACAACCCTCCCGTTCGTTCGTACCGTCGGTTGAAATACCGCACGTATGTCTGCTGGGCGTTCTTCATCGTCCGGGACAACCCGTCCTCGGCCCGCGGGGTGACGATGAAATGCACATGGTTGGTCATCAGCACATAAGTGTGAACGTCCGTTTCATGCCTGAGGGCCGCTGCGCGGAAGATCGTGAGAAAACATTCGTAATCCGCCTCCGATCGAAAGATGTCCATTCGGTTGACACCTCGTTGAATGACGTGGTGCGGCATACCAGGAGTCTGTAGGCGGCGAGCGCGAGGCATACCCGGTGGGATTGCACAAACAGTCGCCGTCGCGGCCGGCCCAATTTGCGCCTCTTTTGGCGTAAGCTCGGTCCGACCGCTCAAGAGCTGACACGCGGACACGCGGCGGAATTGGCAGATTCTGCCAGGCGGCCGAAACGGGGTCTGACCCGGGGTCTGACCCCGGGTCAGACCCCAACCCCTTCCGAGGAGGCGCCATGCTGAAAGAGTTTCGAGAGTTCATCTCCCGGGGCAACGTGCTCGACCTCGCCGTCGGCGTCATCATCGGCGCGGCGTTTGGCAAGATCGTCACCACGCTCGTTGAAGGTGTGATCATGCCCCCGATAGGCATGCTCCTCGGCCAGATCGACTTCTCGAGTCTCTTCTTCGTGATCGACTCGAGCAAAGGCATCCCCATCTCACTCGCCGACGCCAAGGCCAAAGGCATCCCGGTGATCGCCTACGGGCAGTTCATCAACGACATCGTCGGCTTCGTGATCGTCGCCCTGGCGGTCTTCCTGCTCATCAAGCAGGTCAACCGGCTGAAGCGGCCGGCCGCAGCTGCCGCTGCGACGACGAAGGACTGCCCGCACTGTTTGATGGCGGTGCCATTGAAAGCGACGCGCTGCGCACACTGCACGTCGGATCTGGGGGTGGGCGCCAGGGCCCTCTGACGTCGGCCCTACATTTCGACCTGCACGCCGAGCTCGACGACCCGCTCCGGCGGCAGACGGAAGAACGCCGTCGCCCGCACGGCGTTGCGCGCCATCAGCACGAACAGACGCTCGCGCCACACCGCCATTCCCGCACGCTCCGTGACGATGATCGTCTCGCGACCGAGGAAGTAGATCATGTCCTCCGGATCCAGCTGGACGCCGTGATCGCGTGCCACGCTGAGCGCCTCAGGCACATGCGGATCCTGCATGAAGCCGTACTGCGCGCGAACGTTGTAGATGCCGTGGCCGTACGACTCCACCGAGATCTGATCCTTGGCCGCGACATACGGCACCGGCGCCGTCGTTACCGTCAGCACGACGACGTGCTCGTGCAGGATCTTGTTGTAGCGAAGATTGTGGGCGAGCGCCGGCGGCGTGCCGCGCGGCTGCGCGGTCATGAAGACGGCAGTGCCCGGGACACGCGTGGGCGGTGTCGAAGCGATGGCGGACACGAAGTCCTCCAGCGGAAACGCGCGCGCGGTCAACCGCTCCGCCACCAGCCGCCGTCCGGTCTTCCACGTCGTCATCGCCGTGAAGAGCAGCAGCGCGATGAACAGGCTGACCCAGCCGCCCTGCGGCAGCTTGAGCAGGTTGGCGCCGAAGAATGAAATGTCGATCGTGGCGAAGAGCGCGGTCACGCTGTAGGCGAGCGGCGTCGGCCACTTCCATCGCTCAGTCATCACCACGTGCAGCAGGATGGTCGTGATGATCATCGCCATCGCGACGCCCATGCCGTACGCGGCGGACAGCCGTCCCGACGATCCGAAGCCGATCACGATCGCGATCGTGCAGACCATCAGCCCCCAATTCACCTGCGGGACGTAGATCTGACCCATCTCCCGCGCCGAGGTGTGCTCGACGTCGAGACGCGGCATGTAGCCAAGCTGAATCGCCTGGCGTGTCACCGAGAACGCACCGGAGATGAGCGCCTGCGACGCAATCACGGCTGCTGACGTCGACAACGCCACGTACGGCAGAAGCGCCCACGACGGCACCATCATGAAGAAGGGCTGCGTCGCGTGTTCGTTGACCAGCAGCAGCGCGCCCTGGCCGAAGTAGTTCAACAGCAGCGCCGGCAGCACCATCCAGAACCAGGCGATGCGAATCGGCCGCTTGCCGAAGTGCCCCATGTCCGCGTACAGCGCCTCACCGCCGGTGACGACCAGGAACACGGTGCCGAGCACGGTGAAGCCGTGCCACCCATGCTCGCCGAAGAACGCAATGCCGTGCCGCGGATCGATCGCCTCGAGCACCTGCGGCGCGCGCACGATCCACGCCGTGCCGACCAGCGCGATGGTCACGAACCACACGGCCATCACCGGACCAAACAGCTTGCCGACCCGATCGGTGCCGCGCTGCTGAATGACGAACAGGCCAATCAGGATCGCGACGGATATCGGAACCACCCACGCGTGAACACCGGCGTCGCGACCGACAACCCTTCGACGGCGCCGAGGATACTGATCGCCGGCGTAATCATGCCCTCGCCGTAGAGCAGCGCCGCGCCGAAGATGCCGAGCAGGATGAGAATCGGACGGCCAACGGCGACACCTCTCGTGCCCTCGCGCACGCCGTTGCGTCCGGGAATCAGCGCCGTCAGCGTGAGGATGCCGCCCTCGCCCTGGTTGTCGGCGCGCATCACGACGACGATGTATTTGATTGAGATGATCAGGATGAGCGCGTAGAGCACGAACGAGAGCACGCCGAGGACGTTCTCGTGGCTCGGCGGCACCGAATGGGATCCGTAAAACGACTCCCGAAGGGCGTAGAGAGGACTGGTCCCGATATCCCCGTAAACGACGCCGAGCGCGGTCAGCGTGAGCGGAAACAGCCTGCTGCGCGCCCCGTGTGGACTCGACTCCGCTGTGGCGATCATCCGAAACCGTGAGATTACCACCCTTCGACTCGCGGCGCTTGCTGAAGGCAAGCGCCGCTCGCTCAGGGCAGGCGCCCTCAACGCGCTCGCTCAGGCAGGCCTCAGATGAACAGGCTGCGGAACGTGAGCTCGCGATGGTTGAGGCCGGCGGCACGGTCGAACTTCTCGAGGAGCGGCGGGAGATCGATCGGCACTCGCCACTCCTCAGATCGCCCGCCCACACGCGCGGCACGCTCTGCCAGGCTGTCCCACCACGGCGCAATCGCCCGCGCGATCGGTTCGATCACCAGTACGCAGCCACCGTGTGCCGCCGTCTCGAGCAGTCGATCTTCGACCCTGGTTCTGCGCCTCGTCCGGCAGCTCGTTGAGGACGTAGGCGGCGACGATGCTGTCACCGCGGCGAGGCGTCACGGCCTTGGTGACATCGCCCTGACGCGCCCGTCCGTGAACACCGAGTTGTTGATACGTCCATTGCGCTTCTTCGACGGCCCACGGGTGGCGATCGATGCCGACGACCGACGGAGACGGCTGCGACGCCAGTGCCCACGCGGCGCCGGCTGCGCCGGTACCGCATCCCAGATCGACGATGGCCTTCGGTGACGGCGCATTTCCCCCGCGCGCGCGTACCACCTCGGTGACCGCGATGAAATGCAGCGGGGCATAGAACAGCGCAAACGCCGCACGCTTGCCCGCACTATCGAGCGCACCGCGGACCTGTCGGCCACCCGGCATCGTCGTCTGTCGCCGCTCGACGTATGCCGACGACAACGCACGCAGCGCGCGGGTGACCTCGGGCACGCGCAGGTTGGCGAGATGCCGCGCTTCAAGAGCGTCCAGCCAGTTTCGAAAATCGCCGTCCATGGTCGAGATCTTCATCCTATATTTCAGGGAACCCGCTACAATGCCAAACTACGAGGAGGCAGTGCACGCATGCGAACGTCCACATCAGTTCTTGTCATCCTGTTGTCGGTAGTGATCGCGATGCCGCGCGTCCAGGCGCAGGCAGCTCACTCCGCAGGCCAGTCGGCTATTGATGCGGCGCTGCAGGCGCACGTGTCGTCCGCGGCCTGCCGATCGCGACGACCTGCTGCGTGTGCTCGCGAATCCCGAGGTCAAGGCTGTGGCCGACAGGGCTGGTCTCGATCTGCGGCGAGCCACGACCGCGGTTGCGTCACTGGACGGACAGGAGCTGACGCAGCTTGCGGCGCAGGCGCGTCAGGTCGACGAGGCGCTCGCCGGCGGCCAGTCCAGGGTCGTTATCTCGACGACGGTGATCATCATCGCCTTGCTGGTGCTGATTCTGCTCATCGTCGCACTCGACTGACATCGCGGTGGCCGAAGGTCGGCCGGCGGCACGGTGATGCGGGCACGGTGAGCGTGCGAGCTTTCAGCGTGCTGTTGGCCGTCGTTCTCTGGGTCGGGACGGCGGAAGGCGGACAGTCGAACCGGCCTCTCGCCATTCTCGACGTTCCATTCATTTCCCAGTCCGAGGCGCTTTGCGGCGGCGCGGCAGCGGCGATGGTCATGCGCTACTGGGGTGCGCGTGGCCTTGACGCGGAATCCTTCGCGCATCTGGTCGATCGCAGCGCCGCGGGCATCCGGACGACAGCGCTCATCGACGACATCCGGCGGCGCGGGTGGACGGCAACCGCTATCGCCGGCACGGACCAGGTGATCGCGCGCGAGCTGTCGGACGGTCGTCCGATCCTCACGCTCATCGAAGATCGCCCCGGTACCTTTCACTACATCGTCATCATCGGATCGACGCCGCGAGCGGTGGTCTATCACGATCCCGCACGGACCGCCTTCCGCACGATGAGCCGCGAGGAGTTCGAGCGTCGATGGGCGGCTGCGGAACGCTGGATGGCGCTCGTCGTTCCGCCGGTGGGTACGCCAGAAACTCAAGAGACGATGTCCGCGGCGGTCGGCGACGCGCCGTGTGACGCGCTCATCGCGGACGGGGTTCGACTTGCGCAGAGCAACGACCTGGATGGTGCAGAGCGTCGATTGACCGGCGCGCTGTCGTGCGAAGGTCCAGCACCGCTGAGGGAGCTGGCGGGAGTCCGCCTGCTGCAGCGGCGATGGGGTGAGGTCAGCGATCTCGCCTCGGCCGCCCTCGCCGAGGATCCTTCAGATGCGCACGCCTGGCGACTGCTGGCGACGAGCCGCTTCGTGCAGGACGATCGTGGCGGCGCACTCGACGCGTGGAATCACGTCGGCGAGCCGCGCGTCGATCTCATTCGTGTCGATGGACTCGTGCGCACGCGGCAGCGCATCGTCGAACAGTTGCTGCCGGTGCAACGCAACGACGTGCTCACGCGAGAGCGCTTTGTGCGGGCGAGACGTCAGCTGCGCGAGCTTCCGTCCGCAGCGTCGACTGAGCTCACGTTTGTTCCGGTGCCGTCGGGGCTCGTCGAGCTGCGCGCGACGGTGGCCGAGCGGTCGCTGTTGCCGGCCGACCGCTGGAGCCTCGCCGCACTGGGCGTCGTTGCCGCGCATCCGGCGCGAGGTGGAGGTGTCGAGTGGCGCGCTGACCGGCGGCGGCGAGCGCATCACCGTCGGGTGGCGTTTCTGGCCCGGGCGTCCGCGCGTCAGCGCTGCGTTTGCGGCGCCCGCTCCGTGGGGAGGCCTGTGGGGCATCGACGCGTTTACCGAGCGGCAGCCGTTCAGCACCGACGTCATTCCAACGTCGCGACGGCGCGGTGCACATCTCTCGTTGTCGGAGTGGGTGGGGCCACGGCTACGCGCGTCGATACGCGGAGGCGTCGAACGCTGGGACGGCGTTGATACGTTCGGCATGCTTGGCGGCGGCGTGCGTAGTGCTGACGGTCGGCGAGCGTCTCGACGGCCGCATCGACCTGTCAGGATGGACGGCCGGATCGTCGTTCGGCACGCTCGATGCGGGCGCGACGATACGTTCGACGACCGATCGCCGCGGGCTGGTGGTTGTCGGTCGTGCGGGTCTCGGCGTGGCTTCTTCGCAGGCGCCGGCAGACATCTGGTTTGCCGGCGACACCGGCCGCGCGCGCAGTGTGCCGTTGCGTGCACATCCATTGATGACGGGCGGTGAGATGCGCGCCGATCGGATCGGCCGGCAGATCGTCTATACATCGGGCGAAACACAGCGATGGTGGGCAGGAACGGGTCGCGTGCGATTCGGCGCCGCTGCGTTTGTCGACATGGCGCGAGTGGATCGCCGGGCTGAGCCTCGTCCACGGATGGATGTGGACGTTGGTGTGGGAGCGCGCCTGGCGGTGCCCGGGGTCAGCGGCGTGCTGCGTCTCGATGTCGCGAAAGGGCTACGCGATGGTGCGACAGCCCTGTCGTTTGTCTATGACCCCTGAGCGATTGGCTCTGGCACGGAGTCTGCTGACCCTCGTCCGTCATGCGTCCGTTCCTGGTTGTGTTGTGTCTCCTCGCGGTCACAGCGTGTGACGAGCAGAATCCTGTCGGCCCCACCGTCGGGGTGAACGAGCGATTCACTCTCGCCCCTGCCGAGGTGGCCACGGTGCGTGACCTCAATCTGAATGTGCAATTCGTCAACGTCACCGGCGACTCGCGGTGTCCCGCTGATGCCCTCTGCATTCAAGGCGGCGATGCGCTCGTCCACATTCGAGTGCTCGATGGAGGCGCCACGTCTTCGTACGAGTTGCACACGGGTGATTCGAGCCGTGCGACGGTGACGCACAACCAGCTTCGGATCGCGCTCGTTGAGCTGCAGCCGTATCCGTTCAGCAGCCGCACGATCGCGCCGGGCGAATATCGGGCCACGCTCACGGTGTCGCGCTGATACGCAGGGGTGACGCCTGCGTCACCGCACGTCACTTCAGGAGAATCGACATGGAACGCCGTGCGATTGTCGGGGGCAGTCTGCTCGCAGGTCTCTCGACGCTGATGTCACCGGCCGCGGTTGAGGCCGCGGCGGGTGCTGAAGCCGCCGCCGCGGATCTCGAAGGCGTTTCCGATTCGATCGATCAGCTTCGTCGGGCGGTCGAGCGTCAGTTCGCAAACGTCTACACCGACAAATGGCAGGGCGTCGCGAGGATTCGCCAGCAGCAGCACACCTGGATGCGCTCGACGCAGAAGTATCCCGACTTCATCGAAGTCGGGCTCGATGTCTGGGACAACATCTACGACTGGCACGTCGTGCACCAGCAGCCGCTGAACATGACGCGAGACGTCAGACGGCCGCTACACGATGGTGTTCATGTACACGACGCTGCTGCTGCGTCCCGATCAGGCGCCGGACTTCGTCGGCTTCGCGTTCGACGCCGACAGCGCGCGCCCGCGAACGCGCTAGCGTGCCTCTTCGCAGGGCTCGCCGCTCAGCACGGAGAGCAGCACGAGCAGCCGATTCCCGCGCTTCGAGAAGCTGTGTGACGTGCCGCGCGGGACGGATGCAAACCCGTTGAGACCGAGCTTCATCTCCTTGCCATTCAACATCAGCGTTCCCTCGCCGCCGAGCACGTAGTAGATCGCATCGGCGTTCTCGTAGAGACGCTCCGGCATCGGTTCGTTCAACTGAATCATCGCCGCTCGTTCGTTGCCGCTGCAGGAGAGCAACGTCTCCCGGCGCGGCTGCTTGCCCACGTACTCTTTCTCGAGCAGATCACCGATCGAGTGGGTGATCGGCTGGCCCTTGGGACCCGCCGCGGCAGTCGGCCGGAGGCGCTGCTGGTGCCGGCTGCATGATCACCCTTGGCTCCGGTGCCGGGCTGAGCGACACGTCCACATCCGATATCTGTCCGGCGCGAACGACGACTTCCTTCTCGAAGGTGGTGACCTTGTCGCCGCTGAATCGCAGCCGATATGTCCCTGCCTGCAATCCGGGGAAATTGACCTGTCCGCTGGCGTCTGTCTCGCCGCCGCGCTCGGTCGGCCCCATGAGCGAGACCTGCACGCCGGAGATGGTGGCTCCTTGCGGATTAGTCGCGGTGATGGCCATGCCCGATCGCGTGGACGTTGCCGGCGCGCGGCGTGGAGCGGGTGTCGTGCCGGGTTTGCGTCGCCGGCGCGCCGGTCGCCGGTTTCTGCGTCGTCGGCGCGGGCGCGGGTGCCGGCGCGGGTTTCTGTTGCGCGGGCGTGGCCGGTGCCTGGGCGTGCACGCCCATCACCGCTACACCAGCCAGGAGACAACTGATCAGCAACACATTGCGCATAAGCAGCATTATCGTGCGATCGATAGGTATAATCCCAGACGGCCGCCAGGGGTATCCCCAAGAGACTGGAGAGCGCGAGCGCTGGCCCGCGCAGGGATTGAGAGACACCCTTGGAACCTGACCCGCCTCCGCGCTTTGCGCTACGGCGGGGTCTCGTCGTAGCCCTGAGATAACCTTAGGGCAAAGGCGGACCCGGTTGAAACCGGCGTAGGGAGCGCGGCGAGCTCGATCCCGCCCACGACCCCGCCGATTCCGCGACCAAACAGGAAGAGCAGGCTCCGATGATCGACTTCGCATCTGCGTATCCTAATTCCCGTAAGGTATACGAAGAACGGCCGGTTTCGTTGACAACCAACGGTGAGCGCGTGACCCTCCGCGTGCCGGTGCGCGAGGTGGCGCTGAGCGGCGGCGAGCCACCGATTCGCCTCTACGACACCAGCGGTCCGCAGGGGCATGACGTCCGCGACGGTCTGCCAAAGCTGCGTGAGCCCTGGGTTGCCGCCCGCCGCGCCACCGGTCACGTCGGGACGCAGCTCTACTATGCGCGCCGCGGCGAGATCACCCCGGAGATGGAATTCATCGCCGCCCGCGAGGGTCTGCCGGGCGAGTTCGTGCGCGCCGAAGTCGAGCGCGGACGGGCCATCATCCCGTCGAACATCAATCACCTCGAGCTCGAGCCGATGATCATCGGCCGCAACTTTCTCGTGAAGATCAACGCCAACATCGGCAACTCCGCCGTGCGCTCGTCGATCGAGGACGAGGTCGAGAAGCTGCAGTGGGCAACGCTGTGGGGCGCCGACACGGTGATGGATCTCTCGACGGGGAAGAACATCCACGAAACTCGCGAGTGGATCGTTCGCAACTCGCCGGTGCCGATCGGCACGGTGCCGATCTATCAGGCGCTCGAAAAAGTGGGCGGGCGTCCCGAGGATCTGACCTGGGAGGTCTACCGCGACACGCTGATCGAGCAGTGCGAGCAGGGTGTGGACTACTTCACCGTGCACGCCGGCGTGCTGCTTCGCTACATCCCCATGACCGCGCGCCGCGTGACGGGCATCGTCTCGCGCGGGGGCTCGATTCTCGCGAAGTGGTGTCTCGCGCATCATCGCGAGAATTTCCTCTACACCCACTTCCGCGAAATCTGCGAGATCATGCGCGCCTACGACGTGTCGTTCTCGCTGGGCGACGGTCTGCGACCCGGCTCGATTGCCGACGCCAACGACGAACCGCAGTTCGCCGAGCTGAAGACGCAGGGCGAGCTGAACCGCATCGCCTGGGAGTACGACGTGCAGGTGATGAACGAGGGGCCTGGGCACGTCCCTATGCATCTCATCAAAGAGAACATGGAGAAGCAGCTCGACTGGTGCGGTGAAGCGCCGTTCTACACGCTCGGCCCGCTGACCACCGACGTCGCGCCGGGGTACGACCACATCACGTCGGCGATCGGCGCGGCGATGATCGGCTGGTACGGCACCGCCATGCTGTGCTACGTCACCCCGAAGGAGCACCTCGGCCTGCCGAATCGCGACGACGTGAAGGCTGGCGTAATTGCCTACAAGATCGCCGCGCATGCGGCAGACCTTGCCAAGGGACATCCGCGCGCGCAGGCGTGGGACGATGCGCTGTCGAAGGCGCGCTTCGAATTCCGCTGGCAGGATCAGTTCAACCTGGCGATGGATCCGGTTACGGCGCGCGCGTATCACGACGAAACGCTGCCCGCCGACGGCGCGAAGGTGGCGCACTTCTGCTCGATGTGCGGCCCCAAGTTCTGCTCGATGGAGCTGACGCAGCAGATTCGCGATGCCGGAATGGAGGAGAAGTCCGTCGAATTTAGAAAGGCCGGCGAGATCTACGTCAAGCAGTAGTCGTGGTTCGACTCGCTTCGCTCTCGCTCAGAGCAGGCGCGGATCTCGTCGTGCGCTCGCGGCGTCCTAAGAGGCGGGTCTTGAGACCCGCCTTTGGCTTTTGGGAGTCTCACATGTCCATCCGAGCTGTCAAAACAGTTGTCGCGTCGAAACCCACCCTCGAAGGCGCCGGCGTCAAGCTTCGTCGCGCGTTCGGATTCGGCAACACCGCCGACTACGACCCGTTCCTGCTGTTCGACGACTTCCGCAACGATCGGCCCGACGACTATCTCGCCGGCTTCCCGTGGCATCCGCATCGCGGCATCGAGACGATCACATACGTGCTCGCCGGTACCGTCGAACACGGCGACAGTCTCGGCAACCGCGGCAGCCTCGGCTCGGGCGACATCCAGTGGATGACGGCGGGAAGCGGCATCCTTCATCAGGAGATGCCGAAGGGCGACCAGGCCGGTCGTATGCACGGCTTCCAGCTGTGGGCGAATCTGCCCGCGTCGCTGAAGATGACGGCGCCGCGCTACCAGGACGTGCAGGGCAAGGACGTCCCCGAAGTGGTGGACGACGACGGCACCACGGTGCGCATCGTATGCGGATCGTTCTGGGGTAAGACCGGACCCGTGGAGGGGGTTGCGGCGGACCCGCGGTACCTCGATATCTTCGTGCCGCCCGGTGTGCGTAAGGTCCTGCCCGTCGAGACATCGAACCACGCGTTCGCGTATGTCTTCCAGGGCTCGGGCACGTTCCGCGACGCATCCACGCCGCGTGCGGTCCAGACCGATATCGTCGGGACCGGCGTCGAGCGTCCGGATTTCGTTGGCAACCGCTCGATGGTGCTGTTCGACCAGGGTGACGAAGTGGTCGTGCAGGCTGGCGACGAAGGCCTCAGGTTTCTGCTGGTGTCGGGCAAACCGATCGAGGAGCCGGTGGCATGGTATGGCCCGATCGTGATGAACACGCAGCACGAATTGCGCGTCGCACTCGACGAGCTCAATCGCGGCACGTTCATCAAGTAGCGGCCGCCTTCAGTAGGGGCCGCCTTTCGGCGGCCCGTCCGTCACGTCTTGCAATAAAATACGCGCGGCTCGGCGAAGGCAGAAGGAGTACGCCATGACGCACGTGGATCGACGGGATTTTCTGGGCTGGAGCGCGCTGGCCGCGGCTGGTCTCTGTGCTGAAGGGCTTGGCGCCCCTGCCTGGGGGCAGGACGTCCGCGGCCTGCCGATGACGTCCGCCGTGCAGACGGCCTCGGGCCGAGTGCGCGGCGTCGTGCGGTTCGGCGTGAATCAGTTCTGGGGCGTGCCGTATGCCGCGTCAACCGCCGGCGCAAGTCGCTTCATGCCGCCGGCGAAGGTCGCGCCGTGGAGCACCGTGCGCGACTGCCTGCGGGTCGGTAATCGATCGCCGCAGGATCCCGACGGCCCGATCTCCGAAGTCTTCGCGCTCGATCGGCGGGAGCCGATGGGCGAGGACTGCCTGAACCTGAACGTGTTCACACCGGCGCTGGGCAGCGGCAATCGGCCGGTCATGGTGTGGTTGCACGGCGGCGGCTTCTCGGGCGGGTCGGGCAACTGGCTGCTGTACGAAGGCACCAACCTCGCTCGCAAGGAAGACGTCGTCATGGTCTCCGTGACGCATCGTCTGAATCTCTTCGGCTTCCTGTATCTGGCGGATCTCGGGGGCGGCGAGAAATGGGCCAATGCCAGCAACGCCGGCATGCAGGACATCGTCGCCGCGCTGGCGTGGATCAAGGAGAACATCGCGGCGTTCGGCGGGAATCCGAATAACGTCACCGTGTTCGGTCAATCGGGCGGCGGTAGCAAGGTGACGACGCTGATGGCGATGCCGTCGGCCAAAGGACTGTTCCATCGCGCGATTGCGATGAGTGGTGCACAGTTGCGCGGCGCCACGCGGGAGAACGCCACGCGCGGCGCGGAGCAGTTTCTCGCCAAGCTGGGCCTCAAGCCGAATCAACTCGATCGTCTCGAGCAGTTCACGTGGAAGCAGCTGCAGGATGCGTACTTCGCGGAGCCACGGATTCAAGGCCTCGCGACAGGTCCGGTCGTCGATGGCCGATCGCTGCCGCGCGATCAGTGGTATCCCGACGCACCCCCGGTGTCGGCGGACGTGCCGCTGATGATGGGCTCCACGGAAACCGAAGACGCGTGGAGCGATCCACCGCCGCCGCTGCAAATGGCGGAGGACGAGATGCTCACGCGCGTGAAGCGCATCGTCCGCAACGACGAGGCGAAGGCGCGGGACATGGTGGCGCTCTATCGCAAGACGCATCCTGGAGTCAGCAACACCGACGTGTGGCTGATCATGAACGCCGACAACACACGGCGCGCGAATGCCCAGCTGCTCAACGAGCTGAAGACCGCGCAGGGGAAGGCGCCCTCGTATCTGTACTACTTCTCGTGGCGGTCACCGGTGCACAAGGGCCAGATGAAGTCGTACCACACGCTGGACATTCCGTTCGCGCTGTACAACATCGACCAGGCGGCATCGATGACCGGCGCGATGCAGGATCGCTACACCCTGGCGCACCAGATGAGCGCGGCGTTCGCGTCGTTCGCGCGCACCGGCAATCCGAACCACGCCGACATGCCGAACTGGCCGGCGTTCAATACTCGCGCGTATCCGACGATGGTGTTCGGGAACGAGTGCACGGTGCAGAACGATCCAAACCGTGAGGAACGGCTCGCGTTGAAAACGATTCGCGAGCTCGGAAATACGACGACGACGGCACCCTAAGCGCGCGGCGCGCGAAAGGGACACGAACATCGTCGAGGGTCAAGGCTCTGCTCTAGAGCCTCGATCAGCGGGCTGGTGCGGCGGCCGGAGCCACGGGCGGTGGCGGGACAATCATGATGATCGTGGGGAAGCGCGCCGGCTGTGTGCCGCGCTTCGGGTTCGGATAGCCCTGCGAGCCGCCCCACGACCAGTCCTTGACCGTCACACCGGGCGGGAACGCCATCGTTTCCTCGCGGAACCGGCCGACCTCGAACATGTGACTCGGTGGCTCCCTGAATACCAGGTCGCCTTTCTCGTCCAGTTGCGTTCGGTAATAGGTGACGACGTCGGCAAATGGAGCGGTACTACCGTAAATGTAATAGCGCTGACTCCGGCCGGCGTCGTATGACGCGAGAAATTGCGCGGATGGATACACCGGGAACCACACGACGGCTGCTGCCGGCGCATTTGGATCAGTTGGTTTCTGAGTGGCCGACGATGGCGCCTGCGGTGCCGATGCTTGGGTACTCGGCTGCGCGACCGGCTTAGACGCCGGTTGCTGCGCGGGGGATCCAGTGTTCACCGGAGGATCAGCCGGGCGCTGTGTTCGCGGTTGCTCACCCGGTCGGGGAAAGGTTGCGGCGTCTGTCCAAACGCTGGCGACGAAAGTAGGAGAACGGCCAGGACGCAGCGCATGACTCATTATAGAGGTCTCGATTGCCCGCCGGTGGAGACGCCACGATGCGCCCCGAAAGAGCCTGTCGTGAGCCGGACTGATACCCCAGCTGGATTTCCTCGTAAATTTCGCGCCTGAAAGGTCCTACCGACGCTGGATCGTATCTTGCCTCCGAGCCAGTCAAGCCGGGCGATGAGCTCGGGCCTGGAGGATCGGGCCGTGGACGACTTCGATATCGCGCCGAGCAAGATTGGAGAATCTGCCCAACGGGTCGTGGATCGCGCCATCGAGGAATCGCGGCGACGGGACCACGCCGAGTTGACGAACGAACACGTCTTTCTGGCCTTCGCTCAAGTCGAGTGGGACACCTTCGCTCAGGTGATGTGTGAGCTCGGGTTGAATCCGCACGAAATCCTCCACGAGCTCGAAGAGCATCTCGACAACCGTCGTCGTGTGAGCGGTCGCGACCTGCGAGTCGCGCCGTCAACCAAGCTCGTGTTCAAGCTGGCGTTTCATCAGGCGAGTCGCGCGGGTCGTCAGACGATCGAGTCCTCGGACTTGTTCTCGGCCATCTTTGAAGAGAGTCAGGGCATTCCTGTTTCCATCATCCGCCACTACGGCGTTGAACCCGAGGTACTCGTGTCACGAATCGCGACCAGGATGCGGGACAACGAACTGCGCGAAGAGCGCCTGCGCAAGCGCTTCGAGCTGCCGCCATTCCTGAAGAACTTTGCGACCAACCTGAATCTGCTGGCGCGTCAGGACAAGATCGCGCCGGTCTACGGCCGCGACGAGGAGATTCAGCAGGTCCTCGAGATCCTGTGTCACCGCGAGCGGTCGAACTCGGTGATGCTGATCGGCGAGCCGGGCGTCGGCAAGACCGCGATTGTCGAGGGCCTCGCCCGACGCATCGAGTTCGAGCCGGATTCGGTGCCGGTCCGGCTGCGCGATTGCCAGGTCGTCAACCTGCAGATGAACACGATGGTCGCCGGCACGATGCTGCGCGGCATGTTCGAGGATCGCATCCAGAACGTGATCCGTGAGATCAAGGAGCGGCCGAACCTCATTCTGTTCATCGACGAAGCGCACACGATGGTCGGCGCGGGCTCCGCGCTCGGCGCGCCGTCGGATGCCGCCAACGTGTTCAAGTCGGTGCTCGCTCGCGGCGAGGTGCGCATCATCGGCGCGACCACGCTGAGCGAGTACAAGGAATTCATCCAGGAAGACGAGGCGCTGTCGCGCCGCTTCCGCACGGTGCAGATTGCCGAGCCGTCGGTCGAGGAGACGCGGCGCATTCTCTACAGCCTGCGGCCGCGCCTCGAGCGCAACTACTCGGTCCGCCTCGTGGACGAAGCGATCGAGACGGCGCTCGAGATGTCGTCGCGCTACCAGCGGCACCTGCATCTGCCCGACAAGGTGATCGGCTGGCTCGATACCGCCGCCGTCCGTGCCGAGATCGATCGCCGCTGGGAAGTGACGGCGAACGACGTCATCGACGTCATCTCGCATGCAGCGCAGATCCCCAAGGACATGGTGTTCCGCGACGTCGGCGAGCGCTTCAAGGACGTCAAGTCGCGTCTCGGCAAGCGCGTGATCGGCCAGAAGAAGGCGGTTGAAGCGCTCGCGCACCGGCTGGTCCTGAACAAGGGGCCGCTCAAGGACGGCTTCGATCGTCCCGACGGCGTGCTGCTGTTCCTCGGTCCGACCGGTGTCGGCAAGACAGAGCTCGCGAAAGCGGCCGCCGAGTTCCTGTTCGGCGACGAGAAGAAGATGATTCGCATCGACATGTCCGAATATCAGGACGGTGGTACGTCCGTGGACAAGTTGATCGGCATGCCGCGCGGTATCGTGGGCAGCTCACGCGGTGGCGTGCTGACGAACCAGCTGCGCGACAATCCCTGCACGGTGGTGCTGCTCGACGAGATCGAGAAGGCGAGCCCGAGCCTGCTGAACGTGTTCCTGCAGGCGTTCGACGAAGGCTGGTTGACGGACGGTCGCGGCAAACGCGTGTATCTGTCCGACGCGATCGTCATCATGACGTCGAATGCCGGCTCGGAGCATTTCCGGAAGTTGCAGAACCCGCTTGGATTCGCATCCGGTCAGACGCAGGTCGAGTCGGTGCAGGCGGACATCAACCGGGAACTGGAGCGGCGCTTCCCGCCCGAATTCCGGAACCGCATCGACCAGGTGGTGGTGTTCGAGCCGCTGACGAAGGACGAAGTCCGCGAGATCACGTTGAAGTATCTCGACGAGGTCTCCACGTCGTTGAAGCGCTGGAACAAGCAGATTCACGTTGAGCCGGAGGCGGTCGAGAAGCTCGTGACCGACGGCTACAGCCCGGCGTATGGCGCCCGTTTCCTCAAGCGCGTGATCGACGACCAGATCAAGCTGCCGCTGAGCCAGCACTGGAAGGACTCGAATCACTTCCGCGCCTCGCTCAAGGACGGCCAGGTGGCTGTCGAAGCGGCGGGTCCGCGCCTGGTCGCGGCGTCTGATTCGGATCAGATCGCGGTCAATTATTGACGTTCGTAGGGGCGACGCATGCGTCGCCCTTGCACGTGCCGGGCGAGGCGATGCCTCGCCCCGTACGACGTCACCGCGTCATTTCGCATCGCAGCCCGTTCAACACCCGCTTAACTTCGGCGCGGTACGCCGTTGGCGCGTACTTCGTGGCATAGAGCTGCCGATATCCATCGACCAGCTCTGGACGTTCGGCTTCAAGCCAGCGCATGAAGTGATCGCGTGTGCCGCCTTCGAGGTGCATCACATTCGATCCGACGAACCGTGCGCCGTGATCGACGGCGGCTCTTCAGCGTCCGCTCGAGCAGCGCCGGCTTCGACGAGATCCCCGGAACGATCGGTGACATCAGCACGCCGGCGTAGATGCCGGCGTCAACGAGCTCACGCACGGCGCGGAGCCGCTGCAATGGATGCGCGGTGCCGGGTTCGAGCGCGCGCCAGACGTCTTCGTCCACACAGGGAACGCTGACGCAGACGCTGCAGTCGGTCCGTGCGGACAGATCGGTCAGCACGTCCTTGTCGCGCACGATCATCGGCCCCTTCGTGACGATGCTGGTCGGGTTGCTGAACTCGCAGAGCACCTCGAGCGCGCCACGCGTCAGCTTGTAGGAGCCTTCGATCGGCTGATAGCAGTCGGTCGCCGTGCCCACCGCGACCAGCTCGCCGATCCACGACGGCTTTCTCAGCTCGCGCCGCAGTACCTCGACGAAATTGGTCTTCACCAAAATCACCGACGCGAACTCATCGTCGGCGCCGAGCTCGAACTGGGCGTGATAGCGCCGCGCGTAGCAGTAGTGGCAGCCGTGCGTGCAGCCGCGATAGGGATTCAGCGTCCACTCGAACGGCATTCCCTTCACCGGATTGAGTGCCGAGCGGCACTGCACTTCCTGGTAGCGGGCGGCATCGGCGCGCCGAATCGCCTCGGTCAGCGCGTCGGCGCCGCCGGCTTTGACGAGGTCGGCAACCTGTCGAGTGGTGGGCTTCTGGGTTCCGAGGTCGAAGAGAAGAGGCGCGATTTCCATAGGCAAACACCAGAGTTTCGCCGTTTGTTTGCTCAGAGAATATCAGACGGCGGGTCCAAAGAACAGGACCCGCCCTACGCCTGCGCTCGCCAGTAACTCAGGAGGTCATCGAGCATCCGGTCGAAGGTGACCTCGGGCTGCCAGCCGGTTGCCGCATTCAGGCGTGAAAAATTGCCGACCACCACTGGCACGTCGTTCGGCCGCATGCGAGCCTGATCGATTTCGATGCGTACCGGCACTCTCGCACGGGAAACGAGCGCGTCGAGGATCGAGCGAATGGAGCGCGCGACGCCCGACGCGACGTTGTAGACGACACCCGTCGTGCCGCCGTCCATGAGCGCCGCATACGCACGCACGACGTCGCGCACGTCGGTGATGTCGCGCTGCGCATCAAGGTTGCCGACCTTGATCACCGGCTCGAGCTGCACCGCGTTCGATCAAGCGCGATCTGCCTGCGCCATGCTCGGCGCGACAAACGCCGGCGTCTGCCGCGAGCCGGTGTGATTGAACGAGCGCGTCACGATGACGTCGATGCCGTCTTCCCGGATGGCGCGCAGCGCAAGCTGCTCCTGTGCGAGCTTGCTGATTGCGTACGGACTGGCGGGTGCGATCGGAGCGGTCTTCAGAGATGGGCTCGGACGACGGGGCGTAGACCGTGGCCGATCCGGGCACCAACACGCGACAGCGGACGCCCTCGCGTCGCAGCGCGTCGAGCAGATGCTCCGTCGCCAGCACGTTGCCCTCGAGCGGCTGCGCGCGTATCGCTGCCACGACTCGGCGACATGCGGCACGCCGGCGCAGTGGTAGATCTGAGGCCGGCCGCAACTCGCGAATGGCCGCGCGCACCGCGATCGCGATCGAGCAGATCGACCGTCTGTCGCGTCCAGCCGCACGACTGTCGGGCGGACCGTCGCCCCCGGTGACGTCGCCGAGCGGCAGGTGCTCGAGCGAGATGGCTGCCGGCAAAGCCGCCCGAGCCGGTGACCAGAACGACGCGTGCTCACTCAGGTCGCGGTGCTGATACTGGGCCTGGTAGTACGCCTTGAAGGCCGGGTCCTGTTCCTTGATTGGACGCCACCACCATTCGTTGCGGCGGTACCACTCGATGGTGCTGCGCACGCCCTCGTCGAACGGCTCGTGCGGCGACCAGCCGAGGCGCGCAGCTTCGTCGTGTCGAGGCAGTAGCGTCGATCGTGGCCCGGCCGATCGGCCACCGGCTTGATCAGCGATGACGGCTTGCCGAGCGCGGCGAGGATTCGATGCGTGAGGTCCACGTTCATGACCTCGTTGCCGCCGCCGATGTTGTAGACCTCGCCGTTCACGCCGCTGCTCGATCAGCAGATCGATGGCCCGGCAATGGTCGTCCACGTGCAGCCAGTCGCGCACGTTCCGGCCGTCGCCGTAGAGCGGCACCGGCATGTCGTCGATCGCGTTGGTGACGAAGAGCGGAATCACCTTCTCGGGAAACTGGTACGGCCCGTAGTTGTTCGACGCGCGCGTGATCGACCACCGGCACGTCGTAGGTGGCCCAGTAGCTGTAGGCGAGGCGATCGGCGCCGGCCTTGCTCGCGGCGTACGGATTGCGCGGCTTCAGCTCGTCGGTCTCGCCGGCTGGCGCCGGTCGGCGACGCTGCCATACACCTCGTCGGTCGAGATCTGGATGAAGCGGCGCAGGCGCGGTCGCGCGCCGCGCGGCTTCGAGCAGCACGAACGTGCCCTCGACGTCGGTCCGGATGAACGTCGCCCGCCGCCATGGATCGACCGATCGACGTGGGTCTCCGCGGCGAAGTGCACCACGATCTCGGACTGCTCGACGAGCGGTCCGCTCACCGGCGCATCGGCGATGTCGCCGTGCACGAAGGTGTGACGCGGGTGCGTCCATCACGTCGTGCAGGTTCTCGCGCCGTCCGGCGTAGGTCAGCTTGTCGAGCGTGGTGACGTGCCAGTCGGCATGCGTGGCCAGCGCATAGCGCACGAAGTTGCTGCCGATGAACCCGGCGCCGCCGGTGACCAGGACGTTCACCATCGGATGCCGACCTCGGAGTTGTCGCCGAGCATGAAGCGGAAGCGCTCGGCTTCACCGGCTCGCGGTAGATCCGCACGTTCTTGCCGATCAGGCTGTCGGTGACGCGATTCGCGAGATCGCGCAGCGACGAGCACTCGAGCACGATGCTGTGCTCGATCTCCGTATCCTGAATCACCACGTCGTTCATGATCGACGTGAACGGGCCGATGTAGGCGTGCGTGATCCGCGCGCCGTGGCCGATGATCGCCGGGCCGCGGATGACCGAGCGCTCGACGATCGCGCCGGCCTCGACGACCACCTTGCCTTCGACGCGGCTCTCGGCATCGATCTGCCCGTCGATGCGGCGCTCGAACGTCTCGAGAATCAGCCGATTGGCCTCGAGCATGTCTTCGAGCTTGCCGGTGTCCTTCCACCAGCCCTCGACGATGTGCGGCCGCACCGTCAGGCCGCGATCGATCAGATCCTGAATCGCATCGGTGATCTCGAGCTCGTTGCGAAAGCTGGGCTGATCCGGTTGACCGATTCGAAGACCTGCGGGCCGAACATGTAGACGCCGACGAGCGCGATGGTCGCCGATCGGCTCCTTCGGCTTCTCGACCAGGCGGACCACCTGCCGTCGCGCAGCTCGGCGACGCCGAACATCTGCGGATCGGGCACCCGCGTCAGCAGGATCTGCGCGGCCGGCTGCGTCGCGAGTGAACTCCTGGACGAAACTGGTGATGCCTTTGTTGAGCAGGTTGTCGCCCAGATACATCACGAAGGGATCGCCGCCGATGAAGGTCTCGCTGATCTTCACGGCATGCGCCAGGCCTCGCGGGGCGTCCTGCTCGATGTAGGTGACGCGCACGCCCCATCGGGAACCGTCGCCGACCGCGGCGCGAATCTCGGCCTGGGTGTCGCCGACGACGATGCCGATGTCGCGGATGCCGGCGTCGGCCATCGCTTCGATCCCGTAGAACAGCACGGGCTTGTTGGCGATCGGCACGAGCTGCTTGGCGCTGGTGTAGGTCAGCGGCCTGAGCCGCGTGCCCTTCCCGCCGCTGAGAATCAGTCCCTTCACTCGTCTCCTTACGGTTGCCCGCCGAAGCGCGCCGAAGAAGTTCGAGAACGTGCCCAGGCCGGCCAGGATGAACCCGAAGTTGAAGCGTGTGTCCGACGGGTCGCGAGGTTACGCCGAGCGACCGCATAGTTGAACTTCTGGAACTCCACCGTCAGCCCGCAGCACTGCGCGAGGTACGACAGCATCGCGCTCTGGCTGACGATGTACGACCGGCCGATGTCCCAGCCGATGTTATAGGTGCCGGTGGCCCGGCCGTCCAGCCATCGCAGCGATGTCGTGCCCTGAACGAAGGTCGAGTGATTCAAGCGGGATCGAGGCGATTGTGGCTGAAGTTCGCGCCGGCGGACATGGCGACGGCGTTCATGGTCCCGCCAATCGAGACGACCCGCAGCCCGTTCCCGCGGTGACGTCGTACTCGATCCTGACGTTGGTGTCGACCGCGGCCGTCGGCGCGAAGCGCGTCGTGAGCGCCAGCGGTGACAAGTCCGTCGGCCGCCGGTTCGCGGTGCTCTGGTAGGAGCTGTCGTAGCCGCCGGCCTGCGGGTTGGTGTAGTAGGTCTGCTGCAGTCCGACCGTGAGCAGCTCGCGCGTCGTGCCGCGCACGCCGTCCAGCGTCCGGCCGCGAGCGAACACGCGATTGGTCAGTCCGTAGGTCACTTTGGTCGAGCCGCTGACGACGAAGTCGGTGACGTCGTTGCCGATCGGACGGTGTCCGGTTGTAGTCGTCGATGTTGCTCGTGAAGTCCACGGTGAACGCCGGCTCGATCACGTGCTTGATCCGCTCGGCGAAGCCGCCCTGCAGATCCCAGATGCGATTGAAGACCGGACCGATCACTTCCGACCGCAGCGACGCGTACTGCCGCAGGTACGGCTCGTCTACCGTTGCGTCCGACAGCACGGCCGCGCTCTTCGAATAGTGCGTCGCGTGGTATGCGGCGCTGGTGTTCAGCGAGAGGAACGTCAAGCGCGAGAGCGGCACGCGCACGGTCGGCGAGACGTCGAGCCTGCGTGTAGCCGGTATCGCTGACGACGACCCCGTCGCTGATCGAGCGGTTGGGGAGCACGGCGATACTCCGCGTTCGCGGACGCATAGATGGGCGCGTTCGAACAGTCGCTGCGGGGCGAAGTTCGCGCTGACACGCGGCGCGCTGCCATAGATCTGCGACGTTCGTTCGGACGTGAACAGCTCGCTGCGCTGGTACAGCATGCTGGTCATCAGCGGCCCGAAACGCCGCGGTCAGACCGCCTTCGATGAGCCGGCGGTTGCGCGTCGCCTGCGTAGAGGTTCTGGTTGTACAGCTGCTGCGTGACGAGATCGGTGAAGTAGTCGAGACGTGCACGGGCGCGGATGTTGCGCGTCGAGCGCGTGATTCAGGGTGCCGGTGACCTCGTAAGCTGTTGGCCGCCTCCAGCGTCTGGGTCTGGTCGTCGTCGACGAAGGTGGTTTCGTTGCGATTGAATCGATAGAAGCGCACATCGCCGGTGGACTGCGCGGCCGCCACGTAGCGATACTCGGCACCGGCGCCCTGGCCGGCCTTGCGTGAACCAGTCGTGGAAGAAGGTGGCGTCGGTGCTGCGGTTGATGGCCCAGAAGAACGCGTTGCTCAACCGCCTGACCCCGCACCGTTGATGTGCCGTAGGTGGGGAGCAGGAATCCCGTGGAGCGCTGGTCCTCGCTGAATCGGGTAGTAGATGATCGGGAGATACATCACCGGCACGCCCTTGACGCGCAGGATCGTGCTCTTTCGCGACGGCGTAGTCGTTGAGATTCAGCGTGACGCTGCCGCTGGCGACCTCCCAGCGCGGCGTCGGCTGGACGCACGTCGTGAACGCGCCGCGCGTGAGTCGGTATCGTCGCGGCCCCAGCCGCTCGATCACCTCGCCGTAGAAATACACATCGGCGTCCTGATTCCCGAACTGCCGACGGTCGGCCTGGGCGCCGAGTGACATCAGGCCGGTCGCATCGAGGAACGTGCCGGTGCCGCTGGCCACGTCGTATTCGAGCCGATCGGCCGACAGGCGTCCCTCGGCCGTCGCAAAGACGACGTTGCCTTGCGCGATCAGGCGGTTGGTATCGCGGAACAACTCGATCTGGTCCGCGAACAGGGTCGTCTGCGCGCCGAGGGGAAGCTCGACCTGTCCGGTCAGGATGCAGTAGTCACCCTTGCACTCGGATTTCAGCGAGCGCTGATTGATCTGATCGAGCAGCCGGGAGCCGGTGGCCGGCTGGGAGCCGGCGCCGGTCGGGTTCTGCGGCGGTGGATCAGGCTGTTGCGCGACGGCCGTCGCTGCCGCCGAGAGGCACACCGCGCACCACAGCACCAGGGTTAGAAATCGCACAAAGCTTGTGATTATCGGAGGATAGCACGCCGTTTGAGGCCGTCGCGCACCGCCCCGGCGAGGAAGATCGAGCCGGCAACGAGGACCACCGGTGCCCGTTCCAGCGCCAATTCGATCGCGCGTTCGGCGTCGGGCTCGGCGACGACCTCGCTCGCGCCGGCCGCCCGCAGGTGACGTCGCGAGATCGTCGGCCGGGATGGCACGGGGAGTTGGAGCAGCGGTGGCAATCACCGACGACACATGCGGAAGCAGCGTGCCGATAATGTCGTGCACGTTCTTGTCGCGCATCACCCCAATCACCAGCGGCGGACGTTCGGGGTGCCATCGCTCGAGATACGCGGCCAGCGCGCGGGCGCCTTCCGGGTTGTGCGCCGCGTCGAGCAGGACCTGATGGTGCTCATCGATTTGAATCAACTCGAGCCGTGCCGGCCACTGCGCCTCGGCGAGGCCCTGCTCGATCGCCCCCCGCGACATTCGCACGCCGCGCCCCACCGCGGATTCGAGCAGGCGCACGGCCACCACCGCGTTCTGTGCCTGATGCGCCCCACGCAGACCCAGCGTGACCGGACCGTAGATCGCCTGCGGCGTCTCAATCGTCACACGCGCACGGCCGCCGGTCATCTGCGTCGTACAGCGAGTGTCAATTGCGCTCTCGATCAGCGTCGCGCCGCGATCGCCGGCCACTCGCGCAATCACGTTGCGCGCTTCGGGCACCAGCGCTCCCAGGACGATCGTCATGCCCGGCTTGATGATGCCCGCCTTCTCGAAGGCAATGGCCTCGAGGGTGTGCCCGAGGTGCTGCTGGTGATCGAAGTCGATGGTGGTGATGGCGCCGGCAACCGGCGAGATCACGTTCGTGGCGTCGAACCGGCCGCCAAGCCCGACCTCGATGACGCCGACCTCGATGTGGGCGCGACGGAACAGCTCGAACGCGGCGGCGGTCGTCGCCTCGAAAAACGTCGGCTGCACTGGCAGGACGCCCGTCGCGCGCAGGCGATCCGCGCAGGCCAGCACATCCTCCACGACCGACTCGAGGGCGGCAGTCTCGACCGGCCGGTCGTCGATGACGAACCGCTCGTTGAGATCGGCCAGATGCGGCGACGTGTATCGCCCGCTACGGACACCGGCGGCGCGCAGCGCTGCGTGCGCCATCGCCGTCACCGATCCCTTGCCGTTGGTTCCGGCGACGTGCAGGGACGCGAAGCTGCGTTCGGGGTGACCGAGCGCTTCACACAGGCTGGTGATGTTGTCGAGCCCCAGCTTGATGCCGAAGGTCTCGAGCGCAAAGAGACGATCGAGGAGCTGAGAGGTCAACTCTCGCCTTTAGGATTCAGGCGTCGTGGCGGCGAACACCGGCACCTGCTCGAACACGGATGACGCGGCGCGCTCGGCCCGCATGAAGCGCAGGGCCCTGGCGATCGTCGCCTTGAGATCGCGTCGGTCCACAACGATATCGAGCATGCCGTGCTCGACGAGGAACTCGCTGCGCTGGAATCCTTCGGGCAGTTTCTGGCGAATGGTCTGCTCGATCACACGAGGGCCGGCAAAGCCGATCAACGCCTTCGGTTCGGCGATGTTGAGATCGCCCAGCATGGCGAAGCTCGCGGTGACGCCGCCGGTGGTCGGATCCGTCAGCACCGAAATGTAGGGCAGGCGCGCCCGATCGAGGCGTGCGAGCGCCGCTGAAACTTTGGCCATCTGCATCAGCGACAGCGCGCCTTCCATCATGCGCGCGCCACCCGAGCACGAAATCACAATCGCCGGCTGCCGCCGATCGTGGGCGATTTCGATCGCGCGAGTGATTTTCTCGCCTGCGACGACGCCCATGCTGCCGCCGATGAAGGCATATTCCATCGCCGCGACCACAACCTCGATGCCGTCGAGCCTCCCGGTCGCCACAATCACCGAGTCCTTGAGACCGGTCGCTTCAATGGTGCTCTTGAGCCGTTCGCGATAGGGCCGTGTGTCGGTGAACTGGAGGGGGTCGTTCGAGACGAGGTTGTCGAAATGTTCCTGGTAACAGCCGTCGTCAAAGAGCGCTTTCAACCGCTCGACCGCGCCGATGCGGAAGTGGTGCGCGCACTTGGGGCAGACGTTGAGACTGGCCTCGAGGTCCTTGCTGTAGATCAGTTGAGAGCAGCCGGGACACTTGACCCAGAGGCCTTCCGGAACGCGGCTGGGTTTCTCGGCCGTGGAAGACGCAATTGGCTTCCGGGTCTTCTTGAACCAAGCCATGCCTCAGGCACTCTAACACGAACTGGCTCAAGGGCTTCACACCTTGTCGGTGAGTGGTTGGTGGTCAGTGGTACGAACCACGAACCACCAACTAGGTCCGGGGGACGTAATACTGAGTGCCTCGCCCCATCCCATTGATCTGCTTGATCAGATCGTCAAGCGCCTCGTCGCTGCCGACGAGATCCAGCTGGGAGGTCTCGACGACGAGGAGAGGGGTGCTCGTGTAATGAAAGAAGAAGTGCTGGTAGGCCTCGTTGAGCTCTTTGAGGTAGCCGGGATCGGGGTCGATCGTCTCGCGATCCTGATCGCGGGCGCGATCCCGGAGACGCCGCACGAGGACCTCGGTCGGAGCCTGCAGATAAATCACCAGGTCCGGCAACGCGACGTCTTTGGAGAGCAAATCGTAGAGCCGCTGGTAGATGAAGAGCTCGTTGTCGTCGAGATTCAGATACGCGAAGATCTTGTCTTTGTCGAAAAGGTAGTCGCTGACCGTCGTTTGTGCGAAGAGATCGCCCTGCCGAACAGCCATCTGCTGCCGGTGGCGGCTGAGTAGATAGAACAGCTGCGCCTGCAGCGCCGCACCCGGGCGGCCGCCGTAGAAGTCGGCGAGAAACGGATTCTCCGAGTCCTCGAGGATCGTGATGGCATCGAGCCTGGTCGCGAGACGTTCCGTGAGCGAGCTCTTGCCCACACCGATGGGTCCTTCGATTGCGATGTACTGAAACGGCATGAGCGGGGAGCCGCGGTTCGCCCCGAGGCTGCATGCGATGCTATCATCGCGAGCCGATGTACAAGGCGATCGGCAAGCGGCGCGCGGCAATTCGCCTGACGCCGATCGTCGCGTGCCTGGCCCTCATTGCCGGGGCCTGCGCCTCGGCCCCCACGTCACCACCACGCGGGACGCCAGATGTTCCCGTCATCACGTGGGAACAGAAACTGGGATGGATGGTTCGCCTCGAGGATCAGCGGATCCTCCGCGACCCGAATCCACCCGCACCAATCGTGCTGAAGCCGGCCACGCAGCGGGAACCGGCACTGGTCGCACCAGCGCCTCCCTCCGATCTGATCAAGCTGCTCAACGACACCGAAGCTCGCGTTCGCCGCCGTGCCGCGCTCGCCATCGGACGAGTGGGCTTGTCCGAGGGTGTCGAGCCGCTGACAAAACTCCTCGACGACGGCGATATCGAAGTCCGACAGATGGCGGCGTTCGGGTTGGGCCTTATAGGGGATCGAGCGGCACGGCCTGCGCTGCTCGCGTCACTGAAGGATCCGCAGCCAGTGCTGCAGGGCCGGGCGGCCGAGGCGCTCGGTCAGATCGGCGATCGCGCCGATGGCGAGGCGATCGGTGCGATGGTGCAGGTGCACATCAAGGCAGGCGCGTTGACCGGCATCGCACCAGACGACCTGACGTATCCGCTGGCGGCGCAGGTGGAGGCGGTCAGGCTGGGACTTTACGCGCTGGCCAGGCTCAGTGCCTATGACGCGCTGGCCGCCGCAATCCTCGTCAACGGGCAGCCGGTCTCGACGTGGTGGCCCGTGGCGTACGCACTGCAACGCGTCGGCGATCCACGCGCCGCCACGGCGTTGCTCGCCCTGGTGGATACTCCCGGCCGTTACACGGCCTCATTTGCAGTGAAGGGGCTGGGCTCCTCGAAAGCCACACAGGCGGCGCCGGTGTTGCGACAGATCGTCGAGCAACGGAAGTTTCCGGCGCCTGTCGTCATTCAGGCCGTGCGGTCGCTGACGATGCTTCGCGATACCGCGGCGGTGCCGGTGTTGATCAAGATCGTGGCCGACACGTCATCGGACCCGACGCTGCGTCTCGAGGCGGTGAATGCGGTTGGTGCGCTGGTCTCGACCGAGCATGTCAACCTGCTTCTCGATCTGGTGTCGAACTCGGTGCCGGGCATCCGGGCCGCCGCTCTGCAGGCGCTCGCGAGGGTCGATCCCGACACGTTCCTGACCGCACTGGCTGGCCTCGATGCGGATCGGGAGTGGACCGTACGAGTGGCAACTGCCAGCGCCCTGGGGACACTGCCTGCGGCGCAGAGCCAGCCTCGCTTGACAGTGATGCTGCAGGACCAGGATCAGAAGGTCATCCCGGCAGTGCTCGCCGCGCTGGGGTCGTCCAAGGCGACCGGCATCGATCGGGTCCTGCTCGACCGGCTCGCCAGTCCTGATCTCTCTGTGCGGGCCGCCGCCGCCAACGCGCTTGCAGACTTGAAGATTGCTGCCGCGGCGCAGCCGCTGGCTGACGCCTATCGCCGCGCGGTCACCGAGGACAGCTATACGGCGCGCGCGGCCGCGCTCGGTGCGCTGGCCCGCCTCGATCCGGCCGCGGCACGGCCGGTGCTCGTCGAGGCGTTGAAGGATCGCGACTGGGCGGTTCGCGTGCGTGCACTCGCACTGTTGAAGGAGCAGAGCGTCACCGGGCAGGACGATGCCGCGCGTCCGGCGACAGCCGGGCGGCCGGTCACCGATCCCCAATGGCAGGCCATCGTGAATCCGCCGTACTCGCCGCGCGCCTTGATCGACACGGATAAGGGCACGATCGAGCTCGAGCTCGCCATTATCGACGCCCCCCTGACCGTGGCCAACTTCATCGCGCTGGCGCGCAAAGGATTCTTCCGCAACAACGCGATTCATCGGCTGGTCCCCGACTTCGTGGTGCAAGCCGGGGATCCGCGTGGCGACGGGGAAGGCGGGCCGGGCTACACGATTCGCGACGAGCTGAACGAGCTGCCGTATCTCCGCGGGACGGCAGGGATGGCACTCGATTGGGAGGACACTGGTGGCAGCCAGTTCTTCATCACGCATTCACCGCAACCACACCTCGATGCGCGGTACACGGTGTTCGGCCGCGTCGTGAACGGCATGGACGTCATCGATCGATTGGTGCAGTGGGATGTGATTCGGAACGTCCGGATTCGTGATGGTGTGAACCCGGAATAGATACGACAGGACCAACTCCCAACTCCCAAGCTTGGACATTGGGAGTCGGGAATTGGGAATTGAAGCGCGGCGCTATCTCTTCTTGGCCGCCTTCTTCTTTCCGCCCTTTGCTTTCTTCGCCATTTGAATCCCCCCTTTCGCCCGTGGAGTGGATGCGAGCGTCGCGCCCGACGACCCAGCGCACTCTGCCGCCTGGCACGTTGGCCCGGGTGTCGGCGACCTCGCTTTATGCGGGCTGACTCAGTCACGTCGACTGAGAGAGCGATATCGACAGATAAAAAAAATGGGGTGCTCCATCGAGCACCCCTTGAAGCCTTGCGGAAGATCTACCGCTTCTTCGCGGCCTTTTTCTTCCCGCCCTTGGCAGCCTTCTTCGCCATTGTTTTCTCCTCAGGCTGTGCGGCTCAACCTCCGACGGACCGCGTGGCCGTCACAACGGGTGGGCTGAGCCATCCACCCTCATACCAGATGTAGATTATGGGTGAGATTTCCTTTGTGTCAAGCACAAAATCGCTTTGCTTGTCAAAAGATCGTGTCGTCGCGATACCCGACGGCACGTGCAATTGCACCCACGAAGTCAAGTGTCGGCACAAGCGATCGATCACTACAGCGCGATCGACGATTGACGATGGACGATCGATGTGACGATCGAGTGACGCGCGATGGTGATCGAACCGACGAAGTCGGATCGATGAACGTTACAAACTCAATCCGTCGGTCGTGGATCGCTCATCGTTGATGTCATCGACCGCGCATGCCGGCTCGAGCGGCGCGGACGACGCCGTCGGGATCGTCCGGCGGTACGCTGTCGAGCGCGGCGCGGTACGCGCGAAGCGCTTCCTCGCGCCGGCCGAGACGATCGAGCATCTGTCCAAGCTTGAGTTGCGCCCGGGCGTAGATACCGTAGGGCGCGGCCGGCTTCATCTCGATGATTGCGCGCAGATGCTGCATCGCGGTGTCGCTCTCCGACAGGCGATCGAGCACACCGGCGAGCCCGAACCGCGCGCCAGCCTCGGTCATCGCGGGTTCGGCGACGCGCCGCGCGTGCGCCGAGTCGAGCAAGGCCTTCCAGGTCTCACTGGAGGCTTGCAGATCGTGCACGTAGACGTCCTGGATCTCCGCGACCAGCTGCCCGAACAGTGGATTCTTCGGATGGCGGTCCTGCAGGCCGCGCAAAAGCTGCAGGGCACGCTGCGGCTGCTTCTCGTACCACAGGTAAATCAGGTGCAGCTGATAGTCCGCTTCGCTCTGCAGCAGTTGACCGCTGCTGCGCGCCCGCAGCATCTCTCGCATGCCCTCGAGCCGGTCGCCGCCGGGCAGCAGCAATACCCAGCGCAGCATCCGGAAGGCGGCGGGGGCGACGTCGGCGTAGTAGTGATAGAGGCCGATGCCGAAATACGCATCGTTCAGGGAGGGATCGAGGGCAAGGGCCTGCTCGAGAGCGACCTTGATGCGCTTACCGTCGCGCGCCGCGGCCAAACGCTCTTCCCGGAGGACGCGCCACTGCGCCCGAGCGCCGTACGCACCGCCAAGATAGAACCAGGCCTCCCCGCGCCGGGGCTCGCGCTCCGTCCAGGCTTCGAGAACGGCAATGGCAGCGTCAGACTTGGTGCGGAACTCCTCGTCGTGCGCGCGGTTCTTCGGATCGAGCTGGATCTGCCACAACAGCGACACCACCTCGAGCAGCTGGCAGGTCTCGGGCGGCGCCGCCTTCGCGCTGCGCGCTTCGGCGGACGAGTCGGCGCCCAGGGGCCCGCACGCCTGCGTGAGAAGGGCCGGGACCTGATCGAACCGCGCGTCGAAGATGGCGTCGTAGACCCGTGCCAGTTGAGGACCGGCAGTCAGTCCCGTCGACTGCGCCGAGGTGCTGCCTGTCAGCAGGAGCAGAAGCAGCAGGACGGCGCTCTTGCACCTTCGCACCCTCGCACCCTCGCATCCTCGTGCCACTAGGTAACGCTGGTATGCAGCTGCTGCTTGTCGGCGTGCCGCTCCAGTGCCAGCGTGAGCAGCCGATCGATGAGCGCAGGATAGGCGAGTCCGCTCGCCTCCCACATTTTGGGGTACATGGAGATCGACGTGAACCCCGGAATCGTGTTGACCTCGTTGAGGAACAGCGCGTTCGTCTGTCCATCGACGAAGAAGTCCACCCGCGACATCCCCGAGAGTTCGAGTGCCCGGAAGGCCTCGATGCTGAGGCGCCTGACCTGTTCGATCATCGCGGCGGGCAGATCGGCGGGAATGCGCGTGGTCGCGCCCTCGGCATCGATGTACTTGGCCGTGTAGGAGTAGAAACCGTCACGGTGCGTCACGATGATCTCGCCAGGAACCGACGCTTCGGGGTCGTCGTTGCCGAGCACCGCGCACTCGATCTCGCGCGCATTGGACACTCCGGCCTCGATGACGATCTTCCGGTCAAACCGCAGCGCCAGGTCCATGGCTTCGCAGAAGCTGTCGTCACTCGTTGGCCTTCGAGATGCCGACGCTCGATCCGAGATTGGCGGGCTTGACGAAGACCGGATACCGAAGCTCGTTGGCCACGCGCGCCGTGATCGTTTGCGGGTCGGCCTGCCACTCGCGGCGCATCACCGTGACGTGCGGGACGATCGGCAGCTGGTGGGCGGCGAAGATGGTCTTCATCATCGCTTTGTCCATGCCGACCGCCGATCCGAGGACGCCGGCGCCCACATAGGCGACGTTGGCGAGCTCCAGCAGCCCCTGGACCGTGCCGTCTTCGCCGTATGGCCCGTGCAGGACAGGGAAGACGACGTCGAGGCCGCGAATCGCGGCAGTCGGTTCGACCGTTGGCGCGCCATCGTTCAATCCAGGCCCGAGCTTGGTGACATCTGCCGCGGAGATGACAGCCGGAGGACGATCGGGGAGGACCCAGCGGCCGTCTTTCTCGATCCGGATGGGGACCGGCACGTAGCGGCTGCGATCGAGGTTCGCAAAGATAGATGACGCAGACACGATCGAGACCTCGTGCTCGCCTGATCGCCCGCCGTAGATCACACCGACACGTCGTTTCGACACGGTTTACCTAATAATAGACGGGTTGGGACGCCCCTTCGACAAGGCTCAGGGCAAGCCGTTTCGCTTCACACTGCGCGCGACCGACGGCCCGGCGCGGCTGGGCGAGTTCGAGACGCCGCATGGCCTCGTGCACACGCCGGCGTTCATGCCCGTCGGCACGCAAGGGGCGGTCAAGGCCGCACTTCACCGCGACCTCATCGAGAGCGGCGCGGAGATCATTCTCGGGAACACCTATCACCTGTTTCTCCGCCCCGGTGACGAGCTCATCGCCCGTCGTGGCGGCCTCCATCGGTTTATCGGCTGGGAACGCCCGATGCTGACCGACAGCGGCGGGTTTCAGGTGTTCAGCCTCGCCGAACGCCGGACCATCACCGAGGAAGGCGCGGAGTTTCAATCGCACCTCGACGGCTCTCGCCACCAGTTGACCCCCGAGCGCGCTGTCGATATTCAGGCCCGGCTTGGCTCGGACATCGCGATGGTCCTCGACGAGTGCCTGGCCTATCCGGCAACACGTGAAGCGGCGGCGGTATCGATGCAGCGGTCGGTGCGCTGGGCCGCTCGCTGCCGCGCCCGGCTCGAGCGCCTGCGCGGAACACCGCCTCCCGACGTCACGGTTTCCAATCCGGGTCAGGCGCAGTTCGGCATCGTGCAGGGCGGCGTCTTTTCCGACTTGCGTCAAGAAAGCGCCGACGCGACCGCGGCCATCGGCTTCGAGGGGTATGCCATAGGCGGCTTGAGCGTGGGGGAGCCCATCGACCAGATGTATCAGGTCGTCCAGGAGACGGCGGCTCGCCTCCCGCTCGACTCGCCACGATACTTGATGGGCGCAGGAACCCCCGAGGACCTGGTCGAATGTGTCGCGCGCGGCATCGACATGTTCGACTGCGTCATGCCGACCAGAAACGCCCGCAACGGACAGCTATTCACCAGCGTGGGCCGTCTCAATATCAAGAACGCGAAGTATGCGGAGGACGAGGGCCCGGTCGATCCGGCCTGTCGCTGCTATACCTGCACGCAACACTCACGGGGCTATCTTCGGCATTTATACCTGGCCGGCGAGATGACCGCCGGAGCCCTTAACACGTTGCATAACTTGACCTTTTACCTTGACACGATGAAACGGATCAGAGACGCTATTCAACTCGGTACTTTCGAACGCTTCAGGCAGGAGTTCGTTCGCCCGGCTGAAGGCCGGTGACTAGAGAAGTCCGGCAAAAGCCGGACACTACGATGGGGTGTCCCGCCTGTCTCTCGACTCATGAGCTTTTTTGATCCGTTTCTGTTAGCCATGGCCTCGCCGCAGCAGGGTGCGCCGAATCCGTGGCTGCAACTCATTCCGTTTGCGCTGATCCTCGGCATCTTCTATTTCGTGATGGTCCTGCCGATGCGAAAGCGCCAGCAGAAGGTGCAAGCCTTCCTCGCCGCGCTGAAAGTCGGCGATCGCGTAATCACGACCGGAGGCATCTACGGATCGATCACCCGTCTGAGCGATCAATCCGTCCAGTTGCAGGTGGCCAATAACGTGCGGATCGAGGTCTCGCGCGCGGCCATTGTCGGTTATCAGGGTCAGGAACCCGTCGTCCCTGAGGGCACTCAGCAATGAAAGACATCCGTTGGAGACTCATTCTGATCGCGGTCGTTCTCGGCCTGTCGATCTGGTCGTTCTATCCACCCGCATCGAAGATCAAGCTCGGTCTTGACTTGAAAGGCGGCGTGCACCTCGTCCTCCGCGTGCACACCGACGATGCGTTGCGCGTCGAGACCGAGACGACGGTCGAGCGTCTTCGCGACTCGCTGCAGCGCGCCGGCGTGCAGTTCACGAAAGCCGATGTCGTGAGCGCGACCGAATTCCGCGTCGAGGGGATCCAGGACGACGGAGGGTTCCGCACGGCGGCGGCCGACGCGGACACCAATTACGACCGGTCGTCCGAGGCGGGCGGGTATTCGTACCGCATGAAGCCCAACATCGTGAATCAACTTCGCGATCAGACCGTCGCCCAGGCGCTCGAGACGATTGAGCGCCGCGTCAACGAGCTCGGCGTGGCCGAACCGGTTGTCGCGCGCTACAGCGGCGCCGATCAGATCCTCGTGCAGTTGCCGGGTGTGAGCGATGTGCGGCGGGCGAAGGAGATCATCCGGTCCACGGCGCAGCTGAAGCTGACGCTCGTTGACCAGGGTCCGTTCCCCAACCGCGAAGGCGCCCTGCAGGCGTTCAACAACAGTGTGCCCTCCGACGTGGAGATTCTGCCCGGGCGGCAGGAAGGCGGCGGGACGGCCGGCACGGCAGGTACCGTGTTCTATGCCGTCAAGCGCGCTGCCGCGGTCACCGGCCGCGACTTGCGCAACGCGCAGCAGTCGATCGACGAGTTCAACCGGCCCGCGGTGCAGTTCACGCTGAAGCAGGATGCCGCCAGCCGGTTCGGCAACTTCACCCAGACCAATATTAGCCGTCCGATGGCCATCGTGCTCGACAACCGCGTGATGTCGGTGGCGACGATTCAGGGCCGCATCACCGACAGCGGCCAGATCACCGGCATCAACCGCGACGAGATGATCGATACGGTGATCACGCTGAAGTCGGGGGCGCTGCCAGCGTCGATGGACTATCTCGAAGAGCGGACGGTGGGACCGTCGCTCGGTGCCGAATCGATTCGCGCCGGCTTCATCGCCTCGCTGGCCGGCCTCGGGTTCGTCGTGCTGTTCATGCTGTTCTACTACAAGCTCACCGGCATGAACGCCGTGATCTCGATCGTCGCCAATCTGGTGATCCTGCTCGGACTGATGGCGTTCCTGGGCAGCGTGATGACGCTGCCGGGCATTGCCGGGTTCATCCTGACCATCGGCATGGGCGTCGATTCCAACGTGCTGATCTTCGAACGCATCAAGGAGGAGCTGGCGACGGCGCGCGGCGTGCGGGCGGCCGTGAACGCCGGCTTCGACCGTGTGTGGTGGACGATCGTCGACACGCACGTTTCATCGCTCATTGCGGCGTTGTTGCTGCTGCAGTTCGGCACCAGCACGATCCGCGGGTTTGCAATCACGCTGATCATCGGACTTCTCTCGAACGTGTTCACCGCGGTGTTCATCTCGCGGACGGCGTTTGAGCTGATTTTGAGCCGCCGGCAGACAGCCGCGCAGACGTTGAGTATCTGACCATGCAGCTTCTGAACAACGCCAACTACGACTTCCTGCGCTGGAAGTGGCACGCGATCGCCTTGTCCGCGATCGTCATCCTGGCCGGCCTCGGGCTGATCGCCACCAAGGGCATGCCGCTCGGCATCGACTTCTCGGGCGGCACGCTCATCGTCGTGCAGTTCGAGCAGCCGGTCACCGAAGAGCAGGTCCGCAACGCCGTGGATTCGCTGCCCGGCGAAGAAGTCGTCCAGCAGTACGGCGACGCCGCCGAACGACGCATAATGATCCGCTTGCCGCAGGTCGAAGGCGCGGTCGAGGGCAACAGCCTCGAACAGGCTCGGCGGCGGTCGAGCAGGCGCTGCAGAAAGCGGGCCTCCCGAATCCCACTATCGTCAATCGCGAACTGGTCAGCGCCGTCATCGGCCGCGACCTGCAGCGGCGCGGCATCTACGCCACGCTGGCCTCGCTGCTCGCGATCACGGTGTACATCGGGATCCGCTTCCGATTCTCGTTTGCGGTCGGTGCCATCGTCGCGACGTTGCACGACGTGCTCGTCACGCTGGCCTTCCTGGTCGTTCTTCGGCTACGACCTGTCGCTGAACGTCGTCGCCGCGATCCTGACGATCACCGGCTATTCCGTGAACGACACGATCGTCATCTTCGACCGCGTGCGTGAGAACCTGCGGTCCCGTCGCCGCGAACCGCTCGACAAGGTCGTCAACGAGAGCGTCAATCAGACGCTGTCGCGAACGATCATCACAGCGGGCACCACGTTCCTCTCGGTGCTGTCGATCTTCCTGTTCGGCGGCGAGGCGCTGCGCGGCTTCTCGTTCACGATGCTGGTCGGCATCGTCAGCGGCACCTACTCGACGGTCTTCATCGCCTCGGCGATCGCCATCATCCTCAGCGCCGGCAAGGCGCGATCGGCGGCCGCCACGGCCACGTCAGGCGACGTTGTCCAGGGTGGGAAGAAACAGAAGCGCGCCAGGGCGTCCTAGCCGATTGGCCGGTCCCACAGGACCGGCCCGTACGCTGCGTTTGACCTATCTGCTTGCCGCCGTGCTCGGGATCGTGCAGGGACTCACGGAGTTCCTGCCGATTTCATCCACCGCCCACCTGCTGCTCGTCGGCCAAGCCCTTGGCTTCCAGGACCCCGGCGGGGTGTTCACGGTCATGATCCAGTTCGGATCGGTGCTGGCCGTGATGTGGCTGTATCGGCAGAAGATTCTCGACGCCTTCCTCGGGCTCGGATCAGAGCCCGACGCCCGGCGGTTTGCGCTGATGCTGATCATCGCGTCGATTCCGGCCGGCCTGGCGGGCGTGCTGCTATCCGATTGGGTCAAGGGCCGGCTGTATCAGAGTCCAGCGGTGATCGCGTCCGCCTTTATCATCGGCGGCGTTGCGATTCTGATGATTGAGCGGTTCCGGCCGAGGCCGGTGGTATTCGAAGCTGAGAAGACGCCCGTCGCGCGGGCATTTGCCGTCGGCGTGTGCCAGATGCTGGCGCTGGTGCCCGGGGTCTCTCGTTCCGGTGCGACGATCATGGGCGGTCTGCTGGCCGGGCTCGAACGTTCCGCGGCTGCGGAGTTTTCATTCTTCCTGGCGATGCCGGCGCTGGCCGGGGCGTTTCTGCACGACTTGTGGGAGGTCCGTGACCATCTGGCGCCCGAACGGGGATTGGAGATCGCGATCGGGTTCGTCATGGCGTTTCTCGCCGCTCTGGTCGTCGTGAAACCGTTCGTGCGCTATGTGGCGCGCAATGGCTTCGCCCCTTTTGCGTGGTATCGCATCGTGGCCGGATTGGTCATTCTGCTGGCGATAGGTGCGGGATGGCTGTAACCCAGTGGCTGCGACGCAGCTTCCTGGCGGGGTTCTTCGTCACTGTTCCACTCGTGATCAGTGTTTTCGCACTGGTGTGGATCTTCGGTATCATTGATGGTTTCACGGCTCCTCTGGCGAGGTGGGCTCTGGGTTCCGAAGTCCCGGAGCCAGGCACCCTCCGGGACTACGTGGCGCGATTTGTCGGCGTGCTCGCTACGTTGCTCGTCGTGCTGACAGTGGGAGCGGTGACGACGAACGTCATCGGCCGGCGCGTGCTGGCACGAGCCGAGAGCTGGCTGATGATGATCCCGGTATTCCGGACCATCTACGCGCCCGTGAAGCAACTCGTGGTGGCGTTCTCGCCAGACAACGAGACGGGATTCAAGCGCGTGGTGATGGTAGAAGACCCGAGCCGGGGCTGGGTCATGGGGTTCTTGACGAAGGAATTCGAGGTGGACCGCGGACGCGGTCCGGAAACGTTGATGGCCGTGTACGTACCGACCAACCATCTGTATCTCGGCGACATCATGCTCTATCCCCGTGAGCGCGCTATCTTTCCTGACATCAGCGTCGAAGAAGGCGTGCGAATTTTCCTGACCGGCGGCATGTCTCTGCCCGGTCGCATCGAAGGCAGGTCGTAGGGGCGCCGCATGCGCCGCCCCTACAACGCGAGGCCAACTAACAGGTAACGAGAGGAGCTGACATCGTGATGACCGAGTCGTTCACAGGATTCGGCCGTGTGCGTGGTGCGATGATCGCACTCGCGATCGTCGTAATGACCGCGCTGATGACGCCGGCAGCCGCCTGGGCGCAGCCGCCCGAGCCCGCGGCAGCGGCCGCACAGGCGCCAGAAGGCGAGCGGCGGGGCGGAGAGGCGAATCTGGTGCTGCCGGATCTGGGGCTCGTCACAGTCGGCGGCTACGACGGCCGCACGCTGCTGATGGTCGGGCTTGGCGTCTCCGCACTCGGCATCCTGTTCGGGCTGGTGATTCTCTATCAGTTGAAGAACCTGCCGGTGCACCGGTCGATGCGGGAGATCTCGGAATTGATCTACGAGACCTGCAAGACCTATCTCATCACCCAGGGGCGGTTCCTCGCCATCCTCGAAATTTTCATCGCCGTCGTCATCGTGCTGTATTTCGGCGTGCTCGAAGCCATGGAGTTCAGCCGCGTGCTGATCATCCTGGTCTTCAGCGTCGTTGGCATCCTCGGCAGCTACAGCGTGGCGTGGTTCGGCATTCGCGTGAACACCTACGCGAACTCGCGCACCGCGTTTGCCAGCCTCGAGGGCAAGCCGTATCCGGTCTACGCGATTCCGCTCAAGGCGGGCATGAGCATCGGCATGCTGCTGATCAGCGTCGAGCTGCTGATCATGCTGTTCATCCTGCTCTTCATCCCCGGCGACTACGCCGGCGCCTGCTTCATCGGGTTCGCCATCGGTGAGTCACTCGGCGCTGCGGCGCTGCGTATCGCCGGCGGCATCTTCACCAAGATCGCCGACATCGGATCGGACCTGATGAAGATCGTCTTCAACATCAAGGAAGACGACGCAAGAAACCCTGGCGTGATCGCCGACTGCACGGGCGACAACGCCGGCGACTCGGTTGGCCCGAGCGCGGATGGCTTCGAGACCTACGGCGTCACCGGCGTGGCGCTGATCACCTTCATCATGCTGGCGGTGCCCGAGGCGGCGACGCAGATTCAGCTCCTGGTGTGGATCTTCGTGATGCGCGTGATGATGATCATCGCCAGCGCGTTCTCGTATCTGCTGAACGAGGCGATAGCGAAAGCCCGATACGGCAACGCGTCGAAGATGAACTTCGAGGCGCCGCTGACCTCGCTGGTCTGGCTGACCTCGATCGTGTCGGTGGTGCTGACCTACGTGGTGTCGTATGGGCTCATCGCGGACCTCGGCGACGGCACGCTGTGGTGGAAGCTGTCGACGATCATCACGTGCGGCACCCTCGCCGGCGCGATCATTCCCGAGCTGGTGAAGGTCTTCACGTCGGTGGAGTCGAGCCACGTGAAGGAAGTCGTAACCTCGTCTCGGGAGGGCGGTCCGTCGCTGAATATCCTCTCGGGGCTCGTGGCAGGCAACTTCAGCGGCTACTGGATCGGACTCAGCATCGTCGCGCTGATGACCATCGCCTACTTCGTCAGTGCCCTCGGCACGTCGATGTCGAGTTTGATGCTGGCGCCAGCGGTGTTCGCGTTCGGCCTGGTTGCCTTCGGCTTCCTCGGCATGGGTCCCGTGACGATTGCGGTCGACTCGTACGGACCGGTGACTGACAACGCGCAGTCGGTGTTCGAGCTGTCGGTGATCGAAGGGATTCCCGGAATCCAGCAGGAGCTCAAGAAGGACTTCGGCCTGAACGTCCGCTTCGAGCACGCGAAGGCGCTGCTCGAGGAAAATGACGGCGCCGGCAACACGTTCAAGGCGACCGCCAAGCCGGTGCTGATCGGCACGGCTGTCGTTGGTGCGACGACGATGATTTTCTCGATCATCGTCGAGCTGACCGAAAAGCTGACCGTCAACGTCGACAAGCTCGGCGTGTTACACCCGCCATTCCTGCTCGGTCTGGTGACCGGCGGAGCGTTGATCTACTGGTTCACCGGTGCGTCGATGCAGGCGGTCACGACGGGCGCGTATCGAGCGGTCGAGTTCATCAAGGCGAACATCAAGCTCGAGGGTGTGGAGAAGGCCTCGGTCGAGGACAGCAAGAAGGTCGTCGAGATCTGCACCGTCTACGCGCAGAAGGGGATGTTCAACATCTTCCTGACCGTGTTCTTCGCGACGCTGGCGTTTGCGTTCGTCGAGCCGTTCTTCTTCATCGGCTATCTCATCTCGATCGCGCTGTTCGGTTTGTATCAGGCGGTGTTCATGGCCAACGCCGGCGGCGCCTGGGACAACGCCAAGAAGATCGTCGAAACCGAGCTGAAGATGAAGAACACGCCGCTGCACGCGGCGACGGTGGTCGGCGACACGGTCGGCGACCCGTTCAAGGACACCTCATCGGTGGCGTTGAATCCGGTGATCAAATTCACGACGCTGTTCGGCTTGCTCGCGGTCTCGCTCGCGGTGCGGCTGGCTGAGGATCAGGGCGAGGGGCTGGCCCACGGGCTGGCCGCACTGTTTTTCCTCGTGTCGGTTGTCTTCGTATATCGCTCGTTCTACGGAATGCGCATCGGCTCGTGACCGATAGCAACTACCAACGCCCAATGCCCAACCCCCAATTCCCTGTCGGCTAGGCTGGGGCCTGGGAGTTGGGTCTTGGTTGTTGGGAAATTGCCGAAGGTCGAGTCACTTTTGTCGTTGCGGCTGGGCGTCGGATCCGGGATAGAATGCCCGCTCGCCGGGCCGGGAGCACTTTGGGACTGCTGGTGTCTAAGCCTTTGCCGGTCGTTTCACGGCTGTGACGGAAGGTTTCGTTGACACTGTTTTTTGGGCCTAGCTATAATCGGCCGCTCCGCGCGGCTGCGCTGGCGACTCTAGGGAGGTAGAAGACCCCGTGCCACGTGATGAACGCATGTTCGGCGACATCGTTGACCCCTCCATCAAGCTTGGAAGCAAGCAGGGTACTCGGTAGGGGTCACGATCCTGATCGAGGCTGCCGTCATCGCGGCGATGGTCATCATTCCTTTGATGGCCTTTGAGGCGCTGCCGACGCCACCGTCGATGATGGCGTTCGTCGCGGCGCCCCCGCCGCCCCCGCCCCCACCGCCGCCACCACCGCCGCCCAAGCCGGCGGAAGTGAAGCCGGTGGAAGTCGTGAACCCGAACGCGGCCCCGACCGAGCCGCCGAAGGAAATCAAGGCGGAGCCCGTCGACACCAACTTCGAACGCGCCGGTGTCGAAGGTGGCGTGCCCGGAGGCGTCGTCGGTGGTGTCGTGGGTGGATTGCCGGAAGCGCCCGCCGCCGCCCCCGCCGCCGACTCAGCCCGTGCGCGTCGGTGGTCAGATCAAGCAGCCGACCAAGACGAAGCACGTCGCGCCCACGTATCCGCCGATTGCACAGTCGGCACGCGTGCAGGGCGTTGTGATCATCGAAGCGATCATCGGGCCGAACGGGAAGGTGCAGGACGCCAAGGTGCTCCGCTCGATCCCGTTGCTCGACCAGGCGGCACTCGATGCCGTCAAGCAGTGGGAGTTCACGCCGACCCTGCTCAACAACACACCGGTGCCTGTCATCATGACCGTCACCGTGCAGTTCACGCTCAGTTAGTCAGTACGCCAGTAGTAGGTCAGTACGCCAGCGCGTACACAGACAGGCAGCCCCTGCCGGTCCGGCTGACGCCGGACACCACGGACTAGGGAGATGCGGAGGATGAAGTAATGGGAGTTCGGAAGATGCGTCAGGTAGGTCAGATCGCGTGTGGAGCCGTGGGCGCCCTCCTGCTCAGCACGCCGGCGTTTGCGCAGGAAGGTGCGGGTCTCGACCTCATCGACATGTTCGGACAGATGGGCCCGATCGCATGGGGCGTGGCCATCGTCCTGTTCATCATGTCGTTCTGGTCGGTGGGCATCGCGATCGAGCGCATCTACACCTATAACCAGGCGCGCAAGCAGTCGAAGCTGTTCGCGCCGCAGGTCGCCAAGCACCTTCGCGACGGCCGCCTGAAGGAAGCCATCGCGCTGTCGGCGTCGAAGGACTACCGCTACAGCCACCTCGCCAAGGTCGTGCTCGCCGGCCTGCAGGAGTATCAGTTCCAGCAGGAGAGCGGCACCAGCCTCAATCGCGATGACGTTCTGGACACCGTGCGCCGCTCGATTCAGCGTGCCTCGGCTCTGACCACCAACGACCTGAAGAAGGGCGTCAACACGCTCGCCACCATCGGCTCGACGGCGCCGTTCGTCGGACTGCTCGGCACGGTCGTCGGCGTCATCAACGCGTTCGTCGGCATCGCCTCGACCGGGTCGGGTGGTATCGCGGGCGTGTCGGCCGGTATTGCAGAAGCGCTCGTCGAGACCGCGCTGGGACTCTTCGTCGCGATTCCGGCGGTCTGGTTCTACAACTACCTGACCAGCCGGCTCGAGTACTTCAACGTCGAAATGGACAACTCCTCGTCGGAGCTCGTCGACTACTTCATCAAGAAGACGGCGTAAGCAGTCGGAAGGATCTGAATCATGGCTGTTCAACTAGGCGGGGGCGGCGGAGTCAAATCCGATATCAACGTCACGCCGCTCGTCGACGTGATGCTGGTGCTGCTGATCATCATGATGATCGTGGCACCTCTGCTCCAGCAGGGCGTGAGCGTCAAGCTGCCGGTCGCGACCAACACGCAGGAGAAGCCTGACACACAGGAACAGACGGTGCTCGCCATCGACTCGAGCAAGCGGCTGTACCTCAACGCCGTACCGGTGCTGAAGGACGACCTGCAGCGCCGCGTCACCGAGATCCTCGAGGGCAAGAACGAACGCATCGTGATCATCAAGGCTGACGAGGACGTCGAATACAGCGCCGTGATGGACGCGATGGACGCGCTGCGCGCCAGCGGCATCGAGGATATGGGGCTCATCACCGATCCTCGGCGCTCCGCCTCGCCGACCAGCCGAGGGGGCGAGTAATGGCTGTCCATCAGCACCACGGCGCCGAACGCGTCTTCAAGGGCAAGATCCCGCAGGCCACTGCGGAGATGAACATCACGCCGATGATCGACGTGCTGCTCGTCCTGCTGGTCATCTTCATGGTCACCTTGCCGCTCAACCAGCGCGGTCTCGACGTGAACCTGCCGGCTGAAACACAGCAGCCGAAGCAGGTCGACGCCCGACATCAGCCAGATCGTGCTGAACTACACGGCGGACAAGAAGATCTCGATCAACAACAAGGACGTGGCGCTGGGCGATCTGGAAGAGACGTTGCGAGGATCTTCGAAGAGCGTCAGCAGAAGACGATGTTCATCATGGGCGCGGGCACCCTGCGCTACGGTGAGATCGTCGAAGTCATCGATGCCGCCAAAGGCGCCGGCGTCGAGAAGGTCGGCATCGTCACCGAAGGCATGCGCAAAGGCTCTTAGGCGGCGAATAAGCCTCGCGCGTTACTCGAGACTCAGCACTCCAAACAGAAGCGGGGTGAGAGCGAACAGCTTTCACCCCGTTCTTGCGTACGGCCTACCTCAACATCGATTGCGCCACCGCGGGGTCGCCGTCGTTGTGAGCCGGCGTGACGCCAAGCGCCAGTGCCAGCGCGTCGTAGATGTGGATGTTCTCGAACGCCGGGAGCACCACTCCGCTCTTGAACGACGGACCCGACGCGACGAAGATACCGCGCATCGACATCGCGACACCGGGATCGTAGCCGTGCTCGCCACGCGGGCCGGTCTGACCTCGCGAGAGGCGATCCCTCAGCGTTGCCCGCGGCAGCACCTGCCACCCTTCGTCCACCACACCAACAATCGGAGGGATGCGTGGATGATCACGATAACGCCAACGCTCCGGCGTTTCCGCCTTGCGATACACCTTCAGACGCGGGTGTGCGCCAGCCAGCGCCTTGTACACGGCCTCTTCACGGCCGGCCTTGGGAAACAGTCCGAGCGTCGGGTTGATATCGATCACCTCGACATCGTCAGGCGAGATGTAGTCATCCAGCACGACGACTCGCTCGGTGGACGTTTCAGCCATCCCGTGGTCCGAGACAATGACGATGTTCACCTTGTCGGCCAAGTGCCGCCGCTCCAGGCCGCGCAACAGGCGGCCCAGATGGCCGTCTACGCGGCGAATCGCGGTCCGTACCGACGATGAGTTCGGCCCGTCGTTGTGGCCTGCGGCGTCCACGTCGCTGAAGTAGAGCGTCAGGAGCGACGGACGGCGTCCTGCGGGCAGGTCGAGCCACGACAGCACTTGATCGACACGGTTGGCGCCGGGCAGATTCGAGTTGAACGGCGCCCAGAAGTTCGGCCGGTGGCCTTCGATCGGTGCCTCTGACCCGGGCCAGAACATCGCCGCCGACAACATGCCGGCGCGCTGCACCGTCACCCAGATCGGCTCGCCACCCCACCACATCGCGTCCCCGTTCTCGATGCTGTTGGTCATCGACAGGCGACGTCCGGTTGGCGGGTCCTTGATCGTGTTTGCGACGATGCCGTGGTGGCCTGGATAGAGCCCTGTGACGATGGTGTAGTGGTTCGGAAAGGTCTTGGAGGGGTAGCTCGGAATGAGGTCGGCGCTCACGCCTTTGGCTGCCAGCCGGTTGATGTTGGTCGGTGAATACGTCGCGCGGTAGTCCCAGCGGAAACCGTCGAACGAAATCAGGATGAGCGCTGGGCGGGAATCCTGGCCGAGCAGGATCTGCCCGCGTCCGGCCTCGAGAACGAGGCAGAGGAGCAGGAGGAGAACTGCCCGGCGAGTCATCGGCTGAGAGTTTAATCGATGGAAAGGCGGGTCTAAAGAACAAGACCCGCCCTACGAGCACGACCCGCCCCCACGTTCAGGGAGAAGTGTAAGCCGGGTCCTGTAGGACCCGGGTCATCGTCAGTTGAACGAGTAACGGAAGCTAAGCAGGAACTGATAGACGTCGGCGAGCGCGGTGTTCGACTGGAACGTGCTCCTCACCAGCTCGTTGTTGACGACCGCCATCCGGTAGCTGGCGCGGCCCTGTGCGTCGGCCGCGGGGTTGGTCAGGATCTGCGCGCCGTTGGCGGCCGTCGTCGAGAGCACGAGACGCTGGCTCACGCCCCAGTCGTGGTTCAGCAGGTTGCCGAAGTTGGTGATGTCGAAGCGAATCTGGCCGGCGTTGCGCTTGCCGCCGATGTTCTTGAAGATGTCCTGCATCATGCTCAGGTCGACTCTGTTGAACATCGGCATCCACTGGCCATTGCGTTCGGCGTACTGGCCGCGGTGGCTCGCTCAGGTAGTCATCCTGCTGGATGTAGGCTTCGAAGGCCGCCGCCTGTTCTGCGGCGGTGAACACGCGGCCGTTGGTGTGCGTGAACTGGACGAAGTTCATCTCCGACGTGTCGCGCGGGATGTAGATCAGGTCGTTGCCCGAGAAGCCGTCGCCGTTCATGTCGCCGCTGAACACGTAGCTCATCTTCGTCGTGAAGTTCTGCGTCGTCGGGCGAGCTTCCCAGAATGCCGATACCGTGGTCGAGCCGAAGCTGAAGTACGAGCGCGAGTACGACGCCTGCACGAACACGCGATGACCCTGCGAGTAGGCGGAGGACGCGACACCTGGATTGTTCGGGTCGCGAGAGATCTGGTTGTTGGCGACCGACGAGAAGGCCGTAGACCCGGGATCGATGGTGCTGTTGCCCTCGCCGTAGCTGTAGGCACCGCGGACGGAGAGTCCGTGGTAGAGCGTCTTCGAGAGGCTTCCCGACAGGTTCCACGCCGAGCCGACGCTCTGGTTTCCCATCACCAGCGCGCTGGTAATGATGTTGGGCGACGTGTTGTTGATCCGGTTCGCCGTCCAGCGTGGGCGGTTGTCGACGCCGGTGAACGCCGATTGCGCCGCCGGCAGATTGGCGTTGATATACGAGACGCCGTTGATGTCCTTGCTGTAGAGGAACTCGCCAGTCGCCGTAATACCACCCGGCAGCCGGTGGTCCACGCCGAAGTTGCTGCGCCAGACCTGCGGGAACTTGAAATCCGCCTCGGTGACGTTCAGCTCAAAGCTGCTCGCGCCCTGCCCCGTGACGTTGGTCGGCTTGTGGCGACTCGGATCCGGGCTGAACGGATAGATGCTCGGATCGCATGTCGGCTGGATGCACGAGATCTCTCCGATCAGTACGCCAGCTGTTGCCCAGCTGATTCGAGATCCACACGTAGAGTGGCGGGACCGCTGAATGCGCCGGTGCCGACGCGCAACTGCGTGCGCTGCTGGCCGCCCACGTCCCAGTTCATCGCCACGCGCGGCGACCACAGTATCCTCGTGTCGGGCATCTCGCCGGTCTGGTACTGCACCGGGTTCCCGTCCTGATCGCGGAAGGTCAGCGCGTCGGCCTTGGCGTTTTGATACGCGGTGTTCTTGAACGCGGAGATATCGAACCTGAGGCCCCCGGTCACCGTGAGATCCCGGCGCGGCCGCCATTCGTCCTGGACGTAGCCACCGCTGTACCAGACGTCGAGCTCCTGGAGCGGCTTTTCGAGGTTCGGCACGTTCGAGTACCGCACCTTGAAGCTGCGCAACGCTCCCGGAATGGCCGTCGTCCGATTCGGGTTCGCGGCAGCAGCGCCGGCTTCGGCGTAGAAGTCGGCCAACGAGTTGAAGGTGTAATTGCTCTGCGGGCAGCAGCTCCAGAACACGTTGTCCGAGTGGTATTTCTGCGTCGAGAAGCCAAAGGTCAGCGTGTGACGCGAGGTGAACTTCAAGAAGCTGTCCTGCAGCTGAAACGTGTGATATTTCAGCTCGTTCTGAACAGTAAATGGCTCGGACCCGAACGAGACGTAGGCCGTATTGTCCTGCAGGATATCGACGAAGGGGAACAGATCGCCGAGCGGCCTGCGGCTCTCGTCGTTCGTGGTGTAGCCGGTAATCAGGCTGTTGGACATGCTGGAGCCGATCACCGAGTTCCACTCGCCGATACCCGACTTGATGTTCTCGAGAATCGAATACGTCGTGCTGCCGAAGCCGAGAAATGCCGTGGTGAACGGCGACCGTCCGATGCCGGCCGATGACGAGCCCGATGTGTAGCTGTCAGAACTCGAATCGAGCTGGTTGTAGCGGAAGCTGATCTTGTTGTTGGTGGTGAGGTTGAGATCGGTCCTGAGCAGGTAGCGCTTGGCCGGCGTCAGGTCGGTGAGACCGGCGAACGCGCCGGCGTCAAACTGAAAGCTCTGTTGAAGGAACGAACTCAGTGCTGTGAGATCCGACTCCAGCACGCGGGTCACTGTGCCAGCCACCGGTTCACCGCCGGTGTTCGCGCGGTACGTCGTCAACGGCCGATTGTCTTCCTCGTTCTCGTAGTTGCCGAAGACGAACAGCCGGTTCTTGACGATCGGGCCGCCGCCCCACACGCCCGTGTTGCGGAAGTTGAAGGTGCCCGGATTGACCGTCTCGCCGCGTGCCTCCGTGCCGACGAAGTCGTCGCTGCGCATCCGGTGGTAGAACGACGCAGTCAGCTGATTCGTTCCGCTGCGGGTGACGGTGTTGACGGCCGCGCCGATGAAGCTGCCCTGCCGGACGTCGAAGGGTGCGACGCTGACCTGCACCTGTTCGATCGACTCGAGCGAGATCGGCGCCACGTTGGTGCGCTCGCCGGGCGCCGAGCCGAGGCCGAACGCGTTGTTGAAGTACGACCCGTCAACCGTCATGTTGTTGAGACGATTGTCCTGGCCGGCAAAGGAGCCGCTGGCGCCAGCCTGCGGCGTCAAGCGCGTGATGTCACCGATACGGCCGGTGAGCGTGGGCAGCGTGGCGATGTCCACGCGGCTCACCGCCGTCGATGCACCGGTGCGGCTCGAGCTGAAGACCGGATCGACGGTGGCCGAAACCGTCACCGTTTCCTGCACGCGCGATGGCGCGGACACGGAACGTGAGGTCGATTCCGATACCCAGCGTGACCTGCACGTCTTCCTGGGTCTGCGGCTCGAACGCCGTGCCCGCCGTGCCGGAGTAGGTCACCGTCACGCTGTACGGGCCCCCGACGCGCATACCCGGGAATCGTGAATCGTCCGTCTGCGCGGGTCACCGTCTCGTAGTTGGTCCCCGACGGCAGGTGGATGGCGATGACGCTGGCGCCCTGAATGGGCTGCTGCTGCTCGTTGGTGACGATGCCGTTCAAGGCGCCGGTCGTCACGCCCTGGGCGAATGCCGCGGTGTTCGGCCACAGCGTCGCCAGCGAGAGCGCCACGAGGGCTACCGTTCGAGAACTGCGTCGCACAACCAGGTTCAACACGCGCTTCATTGAGTCAACTCCAAGCACTGAACGTCCGAATCCCCGGACCCCGCGCCCCAATCATCTTAGTGTGCAAAACGGAAGGCCCAACCATACTAAACGCAAGTTACGGATCGGTAAAAGGACGGCGGGTCGTTCTGGTGACTCGCAAACGAAAAGGGCGGTTTCCTTGTGGAAAACCGCCCTTTTTCGTAAGACGTGAGATCTTACTCGCCGGCGCCGGCGCGCTGCTTCTTCTGAATCTCGACGGCCCGGTCGCGGTACTGATCGGCTTCCCTGAGCAGTGCCTGCTGCTTGGCGGGATCCTTCTCGAGGTTCGCCTGCACGCGGAGCAGCAGGTTCTTGTAGGTCAGCGCCTCCGGGTAGTCGGCCTTCAGCTTGATGGCCTTGTCGATCGCTTCGTTGCCGGCCTGGACGAACTTGATCTTGTCCGCCTGAGACGTCGTGAAGTCGCGGTAGGCCTTCTCCCAGTAGTAGGTGGCGATCGTGTAGAAGGCTTCCGGGTTGTTCGGCTCGCGCTCGGCGCGGGCGTGCAGCGCCTCCATGGTCTTGTCGAACTCTCCCTGGCGATTGTAGAAGGCGGCCAGCGTGACGTAGACGCCGGCGTCATTCGGCTTCATCTCGCGGGCCTTCACGAGCAGCTGCTCGGCCTGGTCGTAGTCGCCGTTCTCCTCGTAAATGCGCGACAGATACGTGTAGTTGCTCGGCTCGTTCGGCTCGAGCTCAATCATGCTGCGCAAAATCGGCTCGGCCTGCGACGGATCGTTTAGCTTGTCGGGACCGTAGGCGGCCACGAGATACTCCATCGCCAGCTTCTTGATCTTGGGATCCTGCTCGATCTCGGTCGATTTCTTGTAGTTCTCGATCGCCTTGGTCAGCATCGCGTCGTTGGCTGCTTCGCCGCGGCGCGCCGGACGGAACTGGTTGTCGTAGCTGTTGGCGAGGAAGAAGTACGAATATGTGAGGTTCGGGTCGGCGGCGATGGCCTCCTCATACTTCGCCGCGGCGGCCTTGTAATCCTGCTGCTGATAGAGCTGGTTCGCGTCCTTGAACGCCATTTTGGCCTTCAGCGCCGCGAACTGACTGCAACCCGCCGTGGCCAGGCCGAGCGTCGCGATCAGCGCGCCAAGGGCCATCCGTGACGAAAACTTCCGCATCGCTCAATCCCCCCCTGCAATCCCTTCGAAGCCGCGAGTTCAGGCCCCGCAAGCGGGCCAGTATAGTGATCCGTTTTCCGGCCCGTCAAGACTTCCGGATCGGGCGCCGGATGGTGTCACTACGAGCGGCCTGGTCTGCCGTGACGCCTCAGCGTCGCGCGCGAAGGCGGCTATCATGAAGATACCGGCCGTGTCACGACGCGGACGGACCCGCGTCAGTATGGTTAGACACCGCCTTTCATGATTCGATTCGAGACGCTCCTCGAGAAGGTCAGGAGCTACAGCCCGGAAGCGGACCTCGAGCTCCTCAGGCGGGCGTACGTCTTCTCTGCCCTGGAGCACAAGGGCCAGGTTCGCCATTCCGGTGAGCCCTATCTGATCCACCCGCTCGAGGTCGCCGACTCGCTGGCGGACATGAAGCTCGACGTCGTCGCCGTCGCCGCTGGACTGCTGCACGACGTCGTCGAGGACACGCTGACCACGCCCGAGCGCATCGCCGAGCTGTTCGGCCCCGAAATCGCGCACGTCGTCGAGGGTGTCACGAAAATCGGCGCCATTCCGTTTTCCTCGAGCGAGGAGCGTCAGGCCGAGAACTTCCGCAAGATGCTCCTGGCCATGGTCGACGACATCCGTGTGATCCTGGTCAAACTCGCCGATCGCCTGCACAACATGCGGACCCTTCAGCATCTGCCGGAAGAGCGCCGCGTCAAGATTGCGCAGGAGACGCAGGACATCTACGCGCCCATCGCCAACCGGCTGGGGATGAGCAAGGTCAAGAACGAGCTCGAGGAGCTGTCGTTCAAGTACCTCGAGCCCAAGGCGTACGACGGGTTACGCGCCAAAGTCGAAGCCAAGCGCAAGAGCGCTGAAGCCGTCATCGACGAGCTGACCCGCACGCTTCGCTCCAAGCTCGAGGATGCGCAGGTGCCGATCATCACCCTCGACGGCCGCATCAAGCGCCTCTACAGCATCCATCTCAAGCTGAAGCGTCAGAAGATCGACCTCGAACGGGTGTACGACTTCGTCGCCGTCCGGGTGATCACCCAGTCGGTCAAGGATTGTTACGCGGCGCTCGGCATCATCCATCAAACCTGGTCGCCGGTGCCGGGCCGCATCAAGGACTTCATCGCGATGCCCCGGCCGAACGGCTATCAGTCGCTGCACACGTCGGTCATCAGCGAACACGGCTTCCCGTTCGAAGTGCAGATCCGAACCGATGAAATGCATCGTCGCGCCGAGGAAGGCATCGCGGCCCACTGGAAGTACAAAGAGGGACGCGTCGGCGACCATCGGGACGAACGCTACTTCCAGTGGATGCGACAGCTGCTGGAAGTGCAGCAGGAGGTCCGTGACCCGGCGGAGTTCCTGCAGAACCTGAAGATCGACCTCTATCCTGAAGAGGTCTACATCTTCACGCCGAAAGGTGAGGTGCGCTCGCTGCCGCGCGGCGCGACGGCGGTCGACTTCGCTTACACCGTGCACACCGACGTTGGTCACCAGTGCGTCGGCGCACGCATCAACGGCCGCATCGTGCCGCTGCGCACCAGACTCCAGAACGGCGACATCATCGAGATCGTCACGCAGTCGGGACACAAGCCGAGCCGCGACTGGCTGACGTTCGTCGCGACGTCGCGCGCCCGCAGCAAGATCCGCCACGTCCTGCTCACCGAGGAGCGAACGCGGAGCATCGAGCTGGGCCGGCGTCTGTTCGACAAGGAGGCGCGCCGCTTCAGTCTGAATCCGACCACGCTGCTCGAAAGCCCTGAGCTGACGAAGTTCGCGACCGAGTACGGCGCCAAGTCCCCGGAAGAACTGCTCGCGCACATTGGCTATGGGAAGCTCTCGGCGCGCACCGTGCTGCAGAAGTCAGTGCCACCCGCTCAGTTGCGCGAGGCGTCGCCGGTCGTCTCGATGGTCCGCCGCGTGCTGCGTCCCGGCACGGGCTCGGACAAGATCAAGGTCCGCGGCGCCGACGATGTGATGGTGTTCCGGGCGAAGTGCTGCAACCCGATCCGCGGCGAGAAGATCGTCGGCTACATCACCCGCGGCAAGGGCGTGTCGGTGCATTCGCTGGGATGTCCGAATGTGTTGAATCTGATGTTCGACCCCGAGCGCCGTATCGAGGTCGAGTGGGACAGCGCCGGCACCGATCAGGCGCCGTACGTCGTGCGGCTCACCATGCAGGTTGAGGATCGCAAAGGCATGCTCGCGGAAATCAGCGCGAAGATCTCCGACATCAACACCAACATCACCAACATGGAAGCGCGCACCGGCGAGGATCAGCAGGCGCGCATCGACATGACCGTCGAGATCCGGGACGTGAAGCACCTCGAGAAGGTGATCAAGTCCATCAAGGGCGTGCAAGGAGTGTTGGGCGTCGAGCGAACTGCGAGGGCATAATTCAAAACTCTAAACGCAAAACTCAAACAATGACTTCGCGCGACCGCCACGAAGCATCCGGGTCTGCGGTGTTTGTTCGCGTTTTGAGTCTTGAATTACGCGAGCACAGCGATCGCGTCGATTTCGATCTTCACGTCGCGCGGTAGGCGCGCGACCTGCACCGTCGCGCGCGCCGGCGGCGGATCGACGATGTAGCGGCTGTAGACCTCATTCATGCCGGCGAAATCGTTCATGTCGGTCAGGTAGACGGTCGTTCGGACGACGTTGGTAAAGCTCGCGCCGGCGGCGCGAAGCAACGCCGTCAGGTTGCGCATGACCTGCTCTGCCTGCGCGGCGATGTCACCCTCAATCAGCGCGCCGGTCGTCGGATCGATGGGGATCTGTCCCGAAATGAACAAGAGGTTGCCGGCTTTGATGGCGGGGGAATATGCCCCCATCGCTTTCGGCGCGTCGGGCGCCGTCACCAGTTGACGCATGGCCGCCTTTGCTTAGCTTCGGCGCCCAACTCAGGCGGCCTTCACAACCTTACCGTCACGCAGACAACGCGTGCAGACGCGAATGCGCTTGGTCGCGCCATTGATGAGCGCGCGCACCGTCTGCAGGTTGGGCTCGAACCGACGTGGTCCCACGTTGTGGGCGTGGGAAACCGTCCGGCCGACCACCGGACCCTTGTTGCAGATCTCGCATCGCTTGGCCATAAATCCCTCTTTAAGACAGGAACAAACCCTGAATTGTATCAGGTCTACGGCACGATCAACGTGCTCGACGGCTTCGATGGTGCGCTGGGTCCTGATCCCTGCGCTCTGCGGACGTGCATCAGCCGCGCGATGAGAGCCCCGTATGAAGTGCCGGTGCCGGTCTTCCTGGCGTCGCGGGCGCCTTGCTCGATTGCGCGCAGCGCAATCGACGCTTCGGCATCGGACACCGTTCCACCCTGGGCGCGAATCTGCTCCAGGAGCGAGGTGAGCTCCGTGGCCAGGCGTTGCGCCGGCAGCGACGCGGCCGAGTGCTGGTAAATCACGCCGCGAGTTGCCGTCTCGAGCGTTGCCGCCACCGCGCCAGCCGCCTGTTCGATGTCCTCGTCAACGAGGCGGGTGAACCCCTGCGGAGTATGCCGGGCAATCGCCGAATGGAACAGGAAGAACAGCTGGTGCTGACGCTCGGTGAGATGACGAATCGACGGAAGAAGGACCGCGACATCACGCTCCTGCTGCCGCTTCACCTGCGCGGCCGGGTGCTCGCGCGCCGCAGACAGGTGCGGGCAGTCGTCGGGACAATCGATTTCGACCAGGCGCTTCGTCGCGCAACAGACCGAACAAATCGTCTGACCGAGAGCCGGACACGCGCGACGAGCCTTGCGTTGTCCGCATGACGGGCAGGTCATACCCCAGCTTCGCACACGCCGCCTGCAATGAGCGAGCGACGGCGAGTCGAAGCGGTCGCATTTCCGCCACGGTTGTCGACGTAACGATGGGTGCCGACAAAACTGCTATGTGTAGATATTTAGACAGAGTGTTGAAATATGAGCGTCCAGCTTCGGGCTTGAGCTTTTACCACCGTTAGTCGCGGTTGCCCGCGCCTACGCCGTAGAGCCGACGACATCTCATCGACTAAGAGCAACATTTATAACTACTTAGAAGATGCCATCCCTCCGAGGGCCTCACTCGGTCCGACGGTCGGCTGTGAGCGACGCTACACATCGCGGATCTGCAGGGCACATATCCGTCGCTATGGATTGCATCCTCCAGAGGACAGTCCAACGTGAAAACTTGCATCGCCAGACTGGCGTCTAATCTGTCAGTAACCGGCGGCTCGGATCGAGATCGTTCATAAGTTCATGATTCTGAGCGGCTTATTGGCGTCGATTATCGAGAGGTCAGCCCGGCACCGATTCATTCGTGTCTGGCAGCCGCAACCGGCGGGCGGCCAAGGAGATGTAGGCACCTAAATTGCATAGCCGGCGGAATCATATAGGGACGCCTGAACGTAAGGCGACGTGGAAGGGAGCGGCAGGCATCATGGCGACGACGACGAAGACGAAGGTGGCGGCAAAGACGAGCCGCTATAACGAGCTGAAGAAGATGCTCGAAGAGCGCCGCCGCGAATTGCTGAACGCGGTCCAGGGAAAGATGCGTGACGTGCGGGCTGAGGGCAGCAAGGACCGGGACGTGTTGGATCAGGGCGAGAGCTCCGAGGTCGACATTCAGGAAGACATCGAGTTCGCGCTCATTCAGATGAAGTCCGAGACGCTCAACAAGGTCGACGCGGCACTGCGCCGGCTCGAGGAAGGCACCTACGGTGACTGCTTCGAGTGCGGTGACGAGATCGCCGAAGCGCGCCTGCGCGCGCTGCCGTTCGCAGTGCGTTGCAAGGACTGCGAGGAAGCGCGTGAGACCGCCGAGCGCCGTGAGCGGATGCAGGCGCAGAAGCGCGGATCCTCGGCGTTGTTCTACGACGTCACCAACTAATGTGACCAGGCGGGTCTGAAAGGACCCGCCTCTACGACAGCGCGGGTGAAGACCGCCGCGTCGTAGACGCACAGTTGCGGCGGGCGCGATGCCCGCCGTGTTCTTCCCTTCTTCCCATCTCCCCCAAAAACCTCACAGCACTTCTTGCGCGTCTCACCAAAGTAGGAGAGCATCCGCCCATGAGCGAACGCGACGAAGGTCTCGATTTCGAGGAGCTGTCGGTGACCGAGCGTCCACAGGTGCCCGACGAGTTACCCATTTTGCCGCTGCGGGACACCGTACTGTTTCCAAACTCGTTCATGCCGCTCGCGGTGGCGCGCGAGTCGTCTGTCCGGCTGATTGACGAGGCGATTTCCACGGGGAAAGTCATCGGCGTCTTCACGCAGCGCGACGCGGCGGTGGAAGAGCCCATGCAGCCCGACCTCTACGCCGTCGGCACCGCAAGTCAGATCCACAAGATGTTCAAGCTGCCGGACGGCAGCCTGCGCCTGATCGTCCAAGGACTCACGCGGTTGACGCTGGAAGCGATCACCGACACCCGTCCGTATCTGCGCGCTCGCGTCACGACAGCGAGCGAATCACTCGCCGAATCCGATCGTCTCGAGATCGATGCGCTGCTGCGCAACATCAAGACGAACTTCCAGCAGGTCGTGTCGTTGTCGCCGCTGCTCTCCGACGACCTGCAGACCCTGGCCTCGAATATCACCGAGCCCGGCCGACTGTCGGACTTCATCGCCTCGAGCCTGACCACCATCGCCACCGCGGTAAAACAGGAGGTGCTCGAGACGCTGGATGTGCGTGCGCGCATGGACGCGCTGAACCGGATCCTCATCAAGGAGCTCGAGGTCCTCGAGCTCGGATCGAAAATTCAGTCGCAGGTCCAATCCGAGGTTGGCAAGAACCAGCGCGAGTACTTCCTGCGCGAGCAGATGAAGGCGATTCAGAAGGAGCTCGGCGAAGGCGACGACCAGACCAAGGAGATCGAGGAGCTCGAGGAGAAGATCGAAACGGCGGGGATGCCCGAAGCGGTGAAGAAGGAAGCGATGCGCGAGCTCGATCGTCTCGCGCGGATGCCGGTCGCCGCAGCGGAATACACGGTGTCTCGCACCTACCTCGACTGGCTGGTGACGCTGCCGTGGCAGAAACAGACCGAGGAAGTCATCGATCTGCCTAACACCAAGAGCATCCTCGACGCCGATCACTCCGGGCTCGAGAAGGCCAAGGACCGCATCCTCGAGTACCTCGCGGTTCGCAAGCTGAACCCGGATATGAAGGGGCCGATTCTCTGCTTTGCCGGCCCGCCCGGAGTTGGCAAGACGTCGCTCGCCAAGTCGATCGCCGTGTCACTCGGACGCAAGTTCGTGCGCGTCTCGCTCGGCGGCATGCGCGACGAGGCCGAGATCCGCGGTCATCGGCGGACCTACATCGGCGCGCTGCCCGGACAGATCATCCAGGGTATCCGGCGCGCGGAGTCGCGCAATCCGGTCTTCATCCTCGACGAGATCGACAAGCTCGGCTCCGACTTCCGCGGCGACCCGGCATCGGCGCTCCTCGAGGTCCTCGATCCCGAGCAGAACAACTCGTTCCGCGATCACTATCTCGACGTGCCGTTTGATCTCTCGGAAGTGCTGTTCATCACCACCGCCAATGTGCTGCATCCGATCCCGCCGGCGCTGCGCGATCGCATGGAAGTACTCGAGATCCCCGGTTACACCGAGGAAGAGAAGCTCGCGATCGCGCGCGATCATCTCGTCCAGAAGCAGATCCTCAACCACGGCCTGACGCCTGAGCAGCTCACCATCACCGACGAGACGATTCGGGCGGTGATTCACGGCTACACGCGCGAAGCCGGTGTGCGCAATCTGGAACGGGAGATTGGCGCGCTCTGCCGTAAGGCTGCTCGGTGGCGCGCGGAAGGCGCCGAGGCGGCTCTGACCGTCACGCCGCTGGTGGTCGCCGAAATGCTCGGTGCGCCGATCTTCATGGACGAGGAAATGGAGGAGCGCACGAAAGACCCGGGTGTCGCCATCGGTCTGGCCTGGACGCCTGCCGGAGGAGACGTGCTCTTCATCGAGGCGTCACGGATGGCGGGCTCGAGCACGCTGACGATTACCGGCCAGCTCGGCGACGTCATGAAAGAATCCGCCCGCGCCGCGCTCTCGTGGTTCCGCGCACACGCCGCGACCTACGGAGCAGATCCGGATTTCTTCAAGAACGCGGAGATTCACCTGCACGTCCCGTCGGGTGCGATTCCGAAGGATGGGCCATCGGCGGGCATCACCATCGCCACGGCGCTGGCCTCGGCGTTGACCAAGCGTCCTGTGCGAGGCGATATCGCCATGACCGGTGAGATCACGCTCTCGGGTCGCGTCCTGCCGGTAGGAGGCATCAAAGAGAAGGTGCTGGCCGCGCGCCGTGTCGGCATTCGGGAACTCATCCTGCCGCGTCAGAACGAGAAGAACGTCAACGAGGACCTCAACGAAGATCTGAGGCGCGAGCTGACGATTCACTATGTGCACAGCGTGGACGAGGTCCTGCTGCTCGCGCTGATGCCGCCGACGACGGGTGCCAAGACCCGCGGTGATCGCAAGGCCCCGCGACGGGTGCATCCGCCTCTTCAGTAGGGCTGCTTTCAGGCGGCCCGCGCCGAGGCCGCGTTACAGTAGGGCCGCCGTCAGGCGGTCCATGTTCGTCGTCTACTCACCCGACTATCACTTCGTGACGCTCGGAGACCACGTGTTTCCGATGCTCAAATACGAAGCGGTCTACCGCGAGCTGCGCGCTCGCGGTGGTTTCGAGTTCCTCGAACCCGAGCCCGCCTCGTGGGCCGACCTGGCCCTTGTCCACACCGCCGAGTTTCTCCGCAAGATCCGCACGAACACCCTGACCGCGATGGAGATTCGCCAGCTCGAGCTGCCGTGGTCGACACGCGTGATGGAGCAGCTGCGGCTCATGACCGGCGGGACGCTGGCGGCTGCGCGCGCGGCGATGGAGCCTTCGTCCGGCGGCATCGCCGGCAACATCGGCGGCGGTTTTCACCACGCATTCGACGATCACGGCGAAGGCTTCTGCCTGTTCAACGATGTCGCCCTTGCGATCCGTCTGCTGCAGCGGGATGGCCACATCGAGCGCGCCGCCGTCATCGACTGCGACGCCCATCACGGCAACGGCACGGCCGCACTCTTTCAGCGCGACGACCGTGTGTTCACCTTCTCGATGCACGCCGAGCACAACTATCCGGCCTTCAAGCCGCGGGGATCGCTCGACATCGGCCTCGAAAGCGGCATCGGCGACCGCGAGTATCTCGACCGGCTGCGCGACGCGCTGCCGGTAGTGTTCGCGACGACTCCCGACATCGCGTTCTACGTCGCCGGCGGCGACGTGCACCACGACGATCAGATTGGCGGTCTTGGATTGACGTCAACCGGCGCGCGGGAGCGCGATCGCGCGGTTCTTTCCGCATGCCGTGAGGCGGACATTCCCGTTGTCATCGTGCTGGCCGGCGGCTACCCACAATCGCTCGACGCCCTGGTGCAGATTCATTGCGCGACGTTCGAGGAAGCCAGAGCCTGGGGCGCCTGAAGGCGTCCCCTACAGCAGCGAGAGACCGGCGACGGTCTTCAGATCGACAATCTCACCTGACGCGATCATCGCGCGCACGCTCGCGAGGGTGAACGGCTGCGCCACGATGTCTTCGTCCTCGTCCTGGTGGGCCGCTTCATCGCCCGCGCCCGGCGTCCGCAGGCCTGACGCGATGAAGAAGTGCATCTCTTCGTCGCAGTAGCCGGGCGTCGGGAAGAATGAGCCGACCCGCCGCACGCGCGACGGAATCAGGCCGATCTCCTCGTGGCACTCACGGATCGCCGCGTGCTCGATGTCTTCGCCGGGCTTCAGGCTGCCGGCAGGGAGTTCCCATGCGAGACGGCCGATCGCGTGGCGATACTGCTGAACGAGCACGATCTCGCCGGCGTCAGTGAGCGGGACGATCACGACCGACCCGGGGTGGCGAATGATCTCGGCGTTGAGCTCGCCGCCCTTCGGGCAGCGCGATCGTTTCGATCTGCACCGTGAAGATGCGGCCCCGGTAGACGATCCGGATCTCGCGCGGGACGATGCGCTGCATGGTCATCGTTCCTTCTCTTCGGGAGGCCATCCGGGCAGGCCGTTGAGGACACGCTCGAGGTCCTCGGGAAGCGGCGCGATGAACTGCATGCGCCGCTGCTCGGTGGGATGCGTGAAAGCCAGACGCGCGGCATGCAGGAATGGGCGCTCCAGTCGCTGCACGGCGCGAATGTCGCCAGGCACGCGCCGGTGGACGCCGCCGTACAGCGAATCGCCGACGATCGGATGTCCGATGCGCGCTCAGGTGCACGCGTATCTGATGCGTCCGGCCGGTATGAATGGCCACCTGACACAGCGTGAGCCCGGGCAGGTGATGTGCCCGGGTGATTCGTGTCACGGCCTCGCGTGCGTGCTTCGCTCGTGACGACATCTTCTGTCGATGGGCCGGATCGCGTCCGATCGCGGCGTCGATGCGCCGCCCGGGCTGGACCACACCCCACACCAGGGCGATGTATTCCTTCTCGACCTCGCGATCGTGAAACTGCCGCGACAGCTCCTGATGGGCACGATCGTTCTTGGCGATGACCATCACACCAGACGTGCCGCGATCCAGCCGGTGCACGATGCCCGGCCGCAGCTCGCCGCCGATGCCGCTGAGATCGGTGAGGTGGTGGAGCAGTGCGTTCACGAGCGTGCCCGAGCCATGACCCGCGCTCGGATGAATCACCATGCCTGCCGGCTTGTTCAACACGGCGAGATCCGCGTCCTGGTAGAGGATGTCGAGCGGCAGTGCTTCAGCCGTCACCGCCGACGGCGCCGCCTCCGGTGCATCAACGACGACCTGGTCGCCCTCGTGGACCTGCAGGTTGGCCCGCGCGTCCAGCGTGCGCGCCGGCAGCCGCCGGACGGTCACGTGACCGTCGGCGATCAGCTTCTGGATCTGCGATCGGGAGTAATCCGCTAATACCGAGACGAGAAACCGATCGAGGCGCGAACCGTGGGCGTCCTCGGGAACAACGAACTCGACTCCTTGAGCATTGGGCATTGAGCCTTGAGCATCGGGCTTTGAACCTGTCAGGCGGCAGCCTTCCGTCGTCGAGGCATTTCCTGCGGAGTCTCGGGCGTTGACCGTCGCAGCCACGCCAGCATCGCCAGACTGAGCGGCGCGAGGATGAGCGATATGAACTGCGACGTGGACATGCCAAGCACCATGCCGCGCGGGTCGCCGCGATAGAACTCGATGACGTAGCGCGAGATGGCGTAGAACAGCATGTAGGCCCAGAATGTGCGGCCGGGGAAAGGACGCCAGCGCCTCTCGGTTGCGAGCAGGAGGACCAGAATCAGCAGCTCGGCACCAGCCTCGTAGAGTTGAGTCGGGTGGAGCGGGATATTCAGCGGCGTGCCGACATTCGCCGCAGCCAGCGGATTCGAAAAGATAACGGCCCATGGCACGTCCGTCGGTTTGCCGTAGCAGCAGCCGGCGGCCATGCAACCAAGACGGCCGGTGACGTGGCCCAGCGCAATGGCCGGAGCAAACACATCGCACGTCGTCCAGAACGGCATGCGGTGCTTGTTCATGTACCAGAAGGCCACCGCCACGGACAGGAGCAAGCCGCCGTAGAACACACCACCGGCGCGCACCAGCGAAAAGAGATCGGCCGGCGAGCGGCGGAACTGATCGAAGTCGACGACGAGCAGCAGCAGCTTCGCGCCGACCAGCGCCGCAATGATGATGTAGATGCCGAGGTCGAGGACGCGGTTGCTGTCGAGCCCGCGCGTCTTCGCCCGCGTCATCGCCAGTCGAAGTCCAAGCAGATACGACGCGGCCAGCATGACGCCGTACGAGTAGACGGTGACTGGACCGATGCTAAAGAGTTCTGGATACACGATAAAGCCGCCCGACCCCCAGCATGTCGAGGATCATGAGTGCGACGCCGATGTTAATGGCGGCGTCGGCCACATTGAAAGCCCAGAAGTGCCATCCGCCGCGGTAGAAGTCGAAAAAGTCCAGCACGTAGCCGAAGATGACTCGATCGATCAAGTTGCCGATCGCACCGCCAATCACGAACGACAGCCCCAATCGGGTCAATCGCTGCTCGGGAGCCAGCATCGCCACGTAGACCGTCAACCCGATGAGCGCCGCTGTCTGGAGCAGGGCCAGGACCGCAGCCTTGAACGGAAAGTCGATCGCGTTCATCAGCCCGAACGCCGCCCCGGTGTTATGGACCCGCGTCAGGCTGAAAAAGCCTGGGATGACGGTGATGCTGTCGTAGAGCTCGAGGCGCGGCCGGATCAGCGCCTTGACCACCTGGTCGACGAGAACGACGAGCGCGACGACCGAGACGAGGAGCGGACGGCGAACGGGCATGAGGTCAGCAGTTGACGAGGCCGGCCAGCGCATCCACGCACCGGTCGCAGATTCCCGCACAGTCCGGCTCGGTTCTCACGCGCGGGACGAATCGCCAGCACCGCGCGCACTTCACGCCGGGCGCTTTCTCCACCTCCACGCGCACCTCGTCGGGGCCGTCGTTCGAGCCAACGGTCAGCGAGACGTCGGAGACATTGAAGAGCATCGGCAGATCATCGCGGCGGCTCTTCAGCAGCGCACCGATCCCTCCGGACGCGTTGATGACGACGCGCGCGCCGAGCGAGGTGCCGATCACCTTGTCCTTGCGCTTTTCCTCGAGCGCGGCATTGACCGTTTCGCGCACGTCGAGCAGCGACTCCCACGTCCCGAGCAACGGTGCATCCGTGTAGGACTCGACTTTCGGGAAATCGTCGAGGTGAACCGACTCGACGCGGCGGCCAGGAATGTGCTGCCACAACTGGTCGGCGGTGACGGGCAGGATCGGCGCCAGGAGACGGGCCAGGCCTTCCGAGATCAGATACATCACCGTCTGTGTGGAGCGACGCTCGTGCGACTTCGCGCCCAGCGTGTACATCCGATCCTTGGTGACGTCTACGTAGAACGCGCTGAGATCGACAGTGGCCAGCGTGTTCAACGTCTGCGAGACGGTCGAAAAGTCGTAGTCGTGGTAGGCGCGAATCGTTCGCTGTGCCGCAGCTGCGTAGCGCGCGAGCGCGAACCGATCGACCTGGTCGAGCTTATCGACCGGCACCAGGTCGGATGCCGGATCGAAATCGTAGAGGTTGGCCACGAGAATCCGGCAGGTGTTGCGCAGCTTGCGGTAGACGTCCACGACCCGCGTCAGAATCTCCTTGCTGACGCGCAACTCCTCGGTGAACTCGGTCATCGACACCCACAGTCGGATGATTTCAGCGCCGCTTTCCTTGATCACGTCCTGTGGGGCGATGACGTTGCCGAGGGACTTGGACATCTTTCGTCCCTCGAGATCGATGAGAAAACCGTGGGTCAGGACCTCGCGAAACGGCGGCCGGCCGCGCGTGGCCAGCGCCACCAGGAGCGAGCTCTGGAACCATCCGCGGTGCTGGTCGCTGCCCTCGAGGTACATGTCAGAGGGCCAGCCGAGCTCCGCTGTTCGAGCCAGCACGGCCTCGTGGCTCGAGCCTGAATCGAACCACACGTCGAGAATGTCGCGCTCGCGCTCGAAGCTCGTGCCGCCGCACGACGGACAGGTCAGTCCCTCAGGAACGAATTCCTCGGTCGGACGCTCATACCACGAGTCCGCGTTGTACTGCTCGAAGACCGTCGCCGCCTTGTCGATGATTGCCGTCGTCAGAATCGCCTCGCCGCACGACGTGCAGTCGAGCGCCGGGATCGGCACGCCCCACGCGCGCTGGCGCGAGATGCACCAGTCGGGGCGGTTCGTGACCATGTTGTAGATGCGGTCGCGTCCCCACCGCGGAATCCACGCGACCTCATGATCGATGGCGTGCTGCGCGGCCTGACGCAGCGTGCGCGTCTGACCATCCGCACCAGTGATCACCGGCTCGCCGTCCATGCGCACGAACCACTGTGACGTGGCGAGGAAGATCACCGGATTGTGGCAGCGCCAGCAGTGCGGATACTGGTGCGAGAACGTGTCCCGGTGCCAGAGCCGGCCGCGTTCCTCGAGCGCCTTCTCGACATTCGGGTTCGCATCGAAGACGCGCTGACCGCCGAAGAGCAGGACGGTGTCGAGGAAGTGTCCGCTCGGTCCCACCGGCGCGTAGATCTCCAGGCCGTACTTCTTGCCGGTGAGGAAGTCGTCTGCGCCATGACCGGGGGCGGTGTGCACCGCGCCGGTGCCCTGTTCGAGCGTCACGTAATCGGCCAGCACACCGACCGAATCGCGGTCGTACAGCGGGTGGCGGAAGCGGATGCCCTCGAGCTGCTCGCCCTTCATCGTCGCAACCTGGCGGTCGAACGCACGTCCTACCGCCTGCCCGACACGCTCCGCCAGACCTTCAGCGACGATCAGCACGTGGCCATCGACGTCGTAGGCTGCGTAGTCGAATTCCGGATGAAACGCGATCGCCAGGTTCGACGGGATCGTCCATGGCGTGGTCGTCCAGATGAGCACCGAGACCTTGCGCCCGGCAAGGGCAGGCACGCGCGCGGCCAGATCGGCGGCCGCATCGGGATTGAGCGGGAACTCGACGTAGATCGACGGCGACGAGTGATCCTCGTACTCGACTTCGGCTTCCGCCAGCGCGGTGCGGCAATGGATGCACCAGTGCACCGGCTTCTTGCCCTTGTAGACCAGACCGCGCTCGACAAACTTGCCCAACGACCGGGCGATATCCGCCTGGTACCGCGGGTTCATCGTCAGGTAGTAGTGGTCCCAGTCGCCGAAGACCATCAGACGCTTGAACTCGCCGGTCATCACGTCGGTGTAGCGTCCGGCGTACTCGCGGCAGGCGCGGCGGATCTCGGCGAGCGACATGTCGCGCTTCTTTGGTCCGAGCTCGCGATCGACCTTCAGCTCGATCGGCAGACCGTGACAGTCGTAGCCGGGCAGGTAGGGCACGTCGAAGCCCGCCATCGTGCGCGACTTGATCACGAAATCCTTGAGGATTTTGTTGAGCGCCGTCCCGAGGTGGATTTGGCCGTTGGCGTACGGAGGTCCGTCGTGGAAGACGAACTTCGGCGCACCGCGGCGCTGGTCGCGAATCCGCCCGTACAGGTTCATAGCCTCCCAGCGAGCAATAGCTTCAGGCTCGGCCGTCTGAAGGCTGGCCTTCATCGGGAATCCGGTACCGGGGCAGATTGACGGTGTCCTTCCACTCGGGCATATGTCGCAGGGGCTGCCTTCGCTCGTCGGGGCACCTTCTAGGTGGCCCAAATCTGTGCAGAACGAATCAGTTGATTGTAGCCCGGCCCTATAATTCCCCGGATGGATGCGGTCGAAGAGCAGGCAGGGGGTGCTTCAACCGTCCATGAGCACGTGCTCGACAACGGCCTTCGTGTCCTGATTCATGAGGTCCACACCGCGCCTCTCGCGACGGTGTGGGCGTGGTATCGAGTCGGTTCGAAGGACGAGGGGCCGGGGGTTACCGGCGTCTCCCACTGGGTCGAGCACATGAACTTCCGGGGCTCGACAAACATTCCGCGCGAGAAGGTCAAAGGCATCATCGAGCAATACGGCGGCTACTGGAACGGCTATACCTGGATCGACCAGACCACCTACACCGAAACAGCCACTCGTGACGCGCTCGACCACATGCTCTTCATCGAGTCCGAACGCATGGGCTCATGTCTCTACGATCCCGCCGACTGCGAAGCGGAGCGCACCATCATCATCTCGGAGCTGCAGGGCGGCGAGAACGACCCTGACACGCTGCTCGATCAGGAGCTGACCGCGACCGCCTTTCGCGCTCACGCCTATCGTCACCCGACAATCGGCTGGCTGTCCGACCTGCAGACCATGACGCGCGACGATCTCTACGGCCACTACCGTCGCTTCTACGTCCCCAACAACGCGACGTCTGGTCATCGTCGGCGACATCGATGCCGATGCAGCGATGCGTGACGTCGTCACGCGCTTCGGCCGGATTCCGGCCGGCGAGATCGGACGCCGCACGCAGACGAAGGAGCCCGAGCAGCTCGGTCAACGGCGCGTGACCGTGTCGAAGAGCGGGACGACGGCGTATCTGAAGATCGCGCACCACGCACCGAGCAGGAGACGAGGCCGAGTTCGTGCCGCTGCTCGTGCTGGACGCGGTGCTCACCGGCGCAAAGGCGTGTCAACCTCTGGGCCAGCTTCCGGACACCCCCGCCGCAGCGCAGCGCCCGCCTGTATCAGGCGCTCGTCAACTCCGGCCTCGCCTCCGGCGTCAGCGGCAGCATCGTCCCGACGCAACAGCCATTCGTGTACACGGTCTCGGCCACCGCGACCGAGGGCACCGCGCTGGAACGGCTCGAGGACGCGGCTGTCGACCGCGATCGATCGTGTCGCGCGCGACGGGATCACGCCGCAGGAATTGACAAAGGCCAAGACCCAGCTGCGTGCGCGGCTGGTGTTCGAGAACGACAGCATCACCAACATCGCGCATCAGCTCGGCTACTTCGCCACGATTGGCCGCTGGCAGGACTTTCACGCGCTGGCGGGCCGCATCGAGGCGGTGACCCTCGATCAGGTCGGGCAGGTCGCGGCAAGGCGGCTTGGGTCGATGAGCCGGACGATTGGGTGGTTCTCGCCAGTCGAGCAATGACCGCGCACACTGCCGCCGCGCGCGGACTGGCGCCGTCGCGTGACGTACTGGCGAACGGCGTGACCGTGTTGTCGAAGCACACGCCAGTCACTCCTGCGGTCACGATCAATGCCTCGATCCGCGCCGGTGCCGCATTCGATCCGCCGGACATGAGTGGCCTGGCCCATTTCCTTTCGAAGACGATCGATCGCGGTACGACGACGCGCTCCGCGGATCAGATTGCCGAGGAGCTCGACAGCCGGGGTGTGTCGCTGACCACGACGGTCACCCGTCAGGTGTTGTCGCTCACCTGCACGTGCCTGGCCGAGGACTTCGAGGTCGTCCTCACGCGGCTTGCCGACATCATTCGTCATCCGACCTTTCCCAACACGGAAGTGGAGTCACGCCGGAGCGAGGTGATCACGCTCATCAGGCAGGACGAGGACAACCCGGCAGCCGTCGCCGTGGACGGATTGATGGCCGCACTGTACGGCGCTGACCAGCCATACGGGCGCAAGCTGCGCGGAACGGCCGAGAGCATCGGAAACATTGGCAGCGGTGCGCTGAGCGAGTTTCATCGCACGCGCATCACGCCGGCCACCGTGTCGCTGGCGATCGTCGGGGATGTAGCGCCGCAACGCGCGGTTGATGCCGCGAAGGACGCGTTTCTCGACTGGACGGCACCACCCGACCCAGCCTTCGACATCGTGGTTCCCGATCCGCCACTCCTCCGCCGATCGCGAGTGATCCCGATGATGAACAAGGCACAGGCCGACATCGCATACGGGTTCATCGCCATTGCACGCAATGACCCGGCGTACTACGCCTACTGGCTGATGAATCACATCATGGGTCAGTACTCGATGGGCGGCCGGCTCGGCGACAGCATTCGCGAACGGCAGGGGATGGCCTACTACGTGTACAGCTCGCTCGACGCCAATCGGGCCCCTGGCCCGCTGATGGTCCGCGCTGGCGTCAGCGCCGCTAACGTTGCCCGCGCGGTGGCGTCGATCGACGCCGAGCTGGCGAGTCTGGTCAACGACGGTCCGACCGAGCAGGAGCTGCGTCGAGTCGAAGCAGTACCTCATCGGGTCGCTGCCTCGCACGCTCGAGACCAACGCGGGCATCGCCGCGTTTCTGCAGACCGCGGAGTTCTTCGGGCTCGGGCTGGACTACGATGTCCGGGTGCCCGGACTGCTGCAGGCGGTCACGCGCGACGAGGTGCACGAGGCGGCCCGACGAGCGGTCAATCCGTCGAAGGCCACGGTCGTCGTCGCCGGGCCGTACGACGGAACGCTCGAGTGAATGTCGATCCGATTGGAACGTCCGGCTTTCGTCGGACGAAGATCACTGCCGTTTTCTTCGACGTCGACTTCACGCTGATTTATCCCGGTCCCACGTTTCAGGGCGAGGGATACGCCCGCTTCTGCGCACAGCACGGCATCGCCGTCGATCCGTCGCGTTTTGCTGCGGCCGTCCGTGCGGCTTCGTCAATCCTGGACCAGGCGCAGGAGCATGTGTACGACGCCGAGATTTTCGTCCGCTATACCGGCCGCATCATCCAGGAGATGGGTGGCACTGGCGCAGCCGTTGTCGACTGCGCGCGCGAAATCTACGACGAGTGGGCGGAGAACCAGCACTTCTTTCTCTATGACGATGTGGCGCCCGTGCTGCGCGAGCTGGCGACGCGGGGACTGAAGATCGGATTGATCTCGAACTCTCACCGGCCGCTGGCATCGTTCCAGCAGCACTTCGAACTCGAGGGACTCATCACTGCGGCCGTGTCCTCATCGGAGCACGGCTACATGAAGCCGCACCCGAGCATCTTTACCGCGGCCATGACACTGGCCGACGTTCAGGCGAGTGAGTCGGTGATGGTGGGTGACAGCCTGTCACACGACATCGACGGCGCGCGGCGCGCCGGCATGCGTGGTGTGCTGGTGCATCGCTCTGACGATCCGGCACCACCGACCGACGTGCCGGTGATTCGGTCGATGAAGGAGCTGCCGGCGCTCCTGTAACTCAAGACTCACAACTCAAGACTCAAACAGTGACTGCACATGCGCCCGACGCGTCCAAACGACCGTAATTGGAATAACCGCGAGCAACGGCTGGCGCGATGTTGTCGGAATCTTCGTACATCTAGATGACATGGTTGCGACACCGGCCGATCTCGGCCTGGCATGGCGCTCGCTCTGTCCGATGTCATGCAGCACAAAAAGCCCCGCTCGGACAGCATCAATGAGCGAGCACTGCAATTCGTCTGTGAGGTGATCGATCGGTTTCTACCGTCGATTCCCGACCGCCCTGGATATCGCCGGATCCAGGATCAACTCGTTGGTGCATCTGGAGGGATTGGCTCCAATCTTGAGGAGGCTCAGGCCGCCTCTTCTCGACGTGAATTCGTTCGATACTGTGAAATCGCCCTGCGAGAGAGCCGTGAAACCAATTTTTGGTTAACGGTGTGTCTTCGCACGAAGATCGGAGATCGAGCGATATGCGAGCCGCTTCTTCAGGAGGGTCTTCAGATCGCGCGAATTGTCGCTGCCATCATCATCAGTACGAAGAGAAATGGCCTCTGAACTCGATTGGCGCGCTGCGTTCCCAGGGTTAACCAGGGACAGTATTTGAGTTTCGAGATTTGAATTTTGAGTTACCCGGGCGGCCACATAAGGCCGCGCCCCGCCAGCAGATGCAGATGGATGTGGAACACGGTCTGACCCGCTTCGCGATTGCAGTTGAATACCGTCCGGTAGCCGCGGTCGGCGTAGCCGTGTTCCTTCGCGATCTGCGCGGCAGCTCGATGCATCGCACCGACGAGCGCGTCGTCTCCTGACACCAGGTCGTTCAGCGTGGCGACGTGCCGGCGCGGAATGATCAGCACGTGCAGCGGCGCCTGCGGGTTGATGTCCTTGATCGCGACCAGCTGATCGTCCTGGTGCACGAACTGTCCGGGGATCTGGCCCCCGACGATCTTGCAGAAGAGACAGTCGCTCATGTGCGTTCAATCACTGCCGTTCGAGGAATGCCCTGCAGGTCCGCGCGCACGCGCTCGAGGCGCAGCGCCGGCCGCGCCGCGACGAGCCGTTGGACGTCGTCTTCCTGACCGTATCCGAATTCCATGACCAGCCAGCCGCCGCGATGCAGTTTCTCCATCGCCGTGTCGAGCACCCCTTCGACGTCGCGCAGCCCGCTCGTCCCACCGAATAACGCTACGTCCGGTTCGTGCCGCACGTCGGCGGCGAGGCCCAGCTTGTCGGTGTCCTTCACGTACGGCGGGTTGGCGACGATCAGATCGAACGTGTCGTCAACGCCATCGAGATACGACGTTTCCACGAAGTCGATCCGGTGGTCGACCTTGTAGCGCTCCGCATTGCCGGCGGCGATCGCCAGTGCCTCGCGCGAGAGGTCTGTCGCCGTAATCCTCGCACTCGCCACTTCGTGCGCCAGACTGATGGCGATGTTGCCGCAGCCGGTGCCGATATCGGCCACCTTCGGCGCCTCGAGCGCGAAGCTGTTCAGGATCTCGAGGGCTTCCTCGACGATGAATTCGGTCTCGGGCCGCGGAATCAGGACCGCCGGCGTGACGGCGAAATCGATGCCCCAGAACTCCCGAACGCCGACGATGTACGCGGCGGGCTCGCGGGCGATACGCCGGGCAATCCATTGGGAGAAGGTCGGCTCGAGCGACGTGGGAGGTTCGGCGCCGCGTTCGGTGAGCAGCCGCACGCGGTCCCATCCGAGAATCGTGCACGCAAACAGCGGCACGTCGACGGCGGCCTCGGTCGGCGCGATCCCCGCCGAGACGAGCTGCGCCCGCGCCGCGGCCAGCTTCTCATGCAGGGAGAGTGGGTGGTGAGCCAATGAGCTACCCGGGTCAGTGCCTGGTCGGGCCCGGTTCCTCGGCGTCCATCGTCGTCACTTCCTTGAGCTTTTGCGCGTTGTAGAACGACGACACCTGGTCGAGCAGCTCGCTGATGTCGCCTTCGAGCACGTCGTGGAGCTGATGCGTCGTGAAGTTGATGCGATGGTCGGTGATGCGGCTCTGCGGGAAGTTGTAGGTGCGGATCTTCTCGGAGCGCTCGCCGGTGCCCACCTGGCTGCGGCGATCCTTGGCGATGGCGTCCTGTTGCTTCTGCATCTCCATTTCATAGAGACGTGCGCGCAGCACCTTCATCGCTTTTGCACGGTTCTTGATTTGCGATTTCTCGTCCTGTTGTGACACGACGACGCCGGTGGGGATGTGCGTGAGACGAACGGCTGAGTACGTGGTGTTCACGCTCTGACCGCCGGGGCCGCTCGAACAGAACGTGTCGATGCGGAGGTCCTTCTCGTTGATCTGAATGTCCACGTCCTCGGCTTCGGGCAGCACGGCAACGGTGGCTGTGGAAGTGTGGATACGGCCGCTGGCTTCGGTGTCCGGCACGCGCTGCACGCGGTGCACGCCGCTTTCGTACTTCAAGCGGCTGTAGACGCCGCGGCCTTCGATGGACACGATGGCTTCCTTGAGACCGCCGCCGCCGGTATCGCTGCTCGACAGGACGTCGAGCCTCCAGCCCTGACGTTCGGCGTAGCGCGTGTACATCCGGAACAGATCGCCGGCAAACAGAGCGGCCTCGTCGCCGCCGGTGCCGGCACGAATCTCGAGGATGACGTTCTTCTCGTCGTTCGGGTCCTTGGGAATGAGCAGGACCTTGAGCTCCTGCAACAGCGTATCGCGCTGGACCGTGAGGGTTTTCAGTTCCTCTTCGGCGAGCTCGCGCATTTCGGCGTCGGTGCCCTTGGCCAGCTCCTCGGCGCCCTTGAAGTTTTCGTCGACGGTCTTGTACTCACGGAACTTGGCGACGAGCGGCTCGAGCTCCGAGAGGGCCTTGGCGGCCTTCTTGAACTCGGACGGGTCGGCCTGCACTTCCGCCGTGCCGACGCGGGCCATCAGCTCTTCGTAGCGGGACTCGACGGTTGAGAGTTTGTCGAACATGTTTTCTCGTCCGCCTGAAGGCGGACACTCGGTCCGGCTGAAGCCGGATACCACATCTCTCCGTCCGGCTGAAGCCGGACACTACATCTATCGGTCCGGCTAAAGCCGGACACTACAAATCGTAGCGTATCAGCCGCCTGATACGGGCGGCAGGAAGGCGACCTCGTCGCCTTCGCTGACCGACGCCGTCATCCGCGAGTAGTCGGCATTCACCGCCACCGACATCGTTCGCTCGTATTCACCCAGCGCGGGCATCTCGGTGACGAGCGTCCTCCACACTGTTTGGACGGTTGCCGGGTGCGGGACGTCCCGGACCAGCTCGCCCGACCCGGCCAGGTCCCTGAGCCGCGCGAACAGCCGGATGGTTACGCGCATGCGATTCGATACGCCGTTTCCCGCGCGGCCTCATCGTCGGGATCAGCGGTCGCGCCTTCGAGCCACACGTCGCCGCCGGCGAAGTGCTCATGTTTCCAGATCGGCACGATCTGCTTCACGCGTTCGATCGTGTAGCGGCAGGCGGCGAAGGCGTGGGCGCGGTGCGGCGACGCCGCGGCGATGATGATGCTGGCTTCGCCAATCTCGAGGCGTCCAACGCGGTGGTGCACCGCGACACGGGTGTCGGACCAGGCCTGTCGCGCCTCGTCAACGATGCGGTTCAGGGCCCGCACGGCGAGCGCTTCGTACGCTTCATATTCGAGGTATTCGACGCGGCGTCCCTGATTGTGATCGCGCACCAACCCGACGAATGGCGTAATCGCGCCATCACCTGAGCCGGTTTTCGCGAGCTCATTCACGAGCCCTTGCAGATCGAGCACCTGGCTGGTGACCGCGACGAGCGGGACCGACATACGCTCAGTATAGCGACGGCAATGCGGGGAATCGCAGAAGCGCGCTTTGCCGCTAACGCCAGCTGAGAGTGCGGTCCCTGCCGATACCAGGGCAGATGGCCGCCGACGGCGTTCGAGAGTGTGCGCGCGGGATTGAAGACGAGGCGCAGACTCGCCCGCGCGACGCGATTCGTTGTTCGCGCTTCGATCCACTTCACGAAGAAACGGTCGAGCGCATCTTCAGCGACGATCAGGCCGAACGCCCCGACTGGCGTCACCACGTGGTCCACCCAGCCGGTCGTCTCCGGCTGGACATGCCCGACGTTGCCGATCGAGGCTTCGCTCAGCGGCCCGAACTCGAACTGCAGGCTGTAGAGCGCTGATCCATGCTGCGGCCTGCGCGCGCGTGGCCCAGTAGCGGCGGCTCAAGCCGATCTCGTACGGCGCCTTCGGATCGTGATCGAGCCAGATGTATCCGGCCGATGCGCCGTGAATCGGATGCCCGATGTAGTTCACCCACCACGCATCGGAGTCTTCCCATTGATGCGGCACGCGCAGCGAGTGGCGGTAGTCGGACCAGAACGGGCCATCGAGCTCGCGCCGCGTCTTCTCCTGTGCAGCGATGCGAATCGTGTGCTCGATGAGGAGCAGCTTCAGCGAATCGCCAAACGCGCCGAGCACGTCGACGCCCTGGTCGTCCTCGAGTGTGACCGTCGGGGTGACACTCTGTGCGCCGACCGGGCCACTCGGCGCGAGTGTCCCCGCCAGCACGAGCGCACTGACCAGTCTACTTGTCCACTTCTCCACTTCTCTAGTTCTCTACTTCTCTACTTTTCCACTTGGACCATGTGGTTCATGGGCCCATGTCCCTTGCCCAGATCCGGCGCGTGCCGAATCGCATCCGCGATGTATCGCTGTGCGAGCGGAATCGCGTCTCGAAGCGTGCGTCCCAGCGCGAGGTGAGACGTAATCGCGGCCGAAAAGGTGCATCCGGTGCCGTGCGTGTGGCGACCGGCCACGCGCGGGTGATGGAACTCGACGAACTCGCCGTGCTCGAACAGGAGGTCGACGATATCGTCGGAGGGGTAATGGCCACCTTTGATGAGCACTGCGGTGGCACCCATCGCCGCGATCCGCCGTGCTGCCTCGCGCCGATCCTGATCTCGCTGGATCGTCATGCCGCTCAGCGCTTCGGCCTCGGGAATGTTGGGTGTGACGAGAAACGCCTGACGCAGCAGCTCGGTTTTCAGGCTTCCCATGGCTTCCTCGTCGATCAGCCGGTCGCCACTCTTGGCAATCATCACCGGATCGACGACGAGGAACGGGATGTCGAGCTCCTTGATGGCCGCAGCGACCGCTTCGACGATTGCAGCATTGGCCAGCATTCCCGTCTTGGCGGCGTGTGCGCCGATGTCGGCGATCACGGCTTCGATCTGCGCGCTGACCAGATCGGCCGACACGGCTTCGAACATCGTGACGCCGAGTGTGTTCTGTGCGGTGACGGCAGTGATTGCGGACGTGCCGTACACGCCGTGAGCGGCAAACGTCTTGAGGTCGGCTTGAATGCCTGCGCCCGCGCCGGAATCGCTTCCAGCGATGGTCAGCGCGGTGCGCATGGGGAGATGATCAGCGGACGTCGGCTGGCCCCTCCGGCTCGGTGCGCCCGACGACACTCCAGAGCGCCGGTACGAAGGCCGCGGCGATGGCCAGCTTGATCAGGTCCGGCACAACGAAGGGGTAAAGTCCCGTGGCAAGCGCTGCCTGCAGGCCGACGGGCGTGCTTCCGGTCAGCGTTCGTGCGAACAGACCAAGCCACAGCACACCCGACGTGAAGATGATGGCCAGGCCGGCGAACATCGCGAGCACCGACGTGACATACCGGCGATCGAACCCGCGTTCCGCCAGAAAGCCGGTAACGAAGGCGGCCAGCGGATACGCCATCAGGTAGCCACCGGTTGGTCCGAGCACGCGAAGCGCGCCGGGGGGCAGCGTGGCGGATGCCGCAAACACCGGCAGGCCGGCAATGCCGGCCGCGAGATAGAGAATCTGGCTCACCGCGCCAAGCCGCGACCCGAGGACGAGACTTCCCACGAGCACGACCATTGGCTGCAGCGTCAACGGCACCGTTGTGAACGGCAGCGGCACGCTGATCTGGGCGGCTGCCGCCGTCAGTGCGGTGATGAAGAGCACCGAGGCGATCTGGATGCCGCGCGTGGTGGCTGTCGAGTCCCCACGCGCCGTGAGTACGCGCAGCAATGTGTCGGAAGTCGTGGCAGTCATGAACGGTAATTCTACTGCCACCAACCACTCAACCACTAACCACCAACCAGCTAGCGCGCGAGGACGAGCAGATATTGATAGGGCAGATCTTCGTGGTCGAGCACTTTCAGGCCAGCCGCAGCCGCATCGGCCTCAACCACGGACTGCGCGACGCGTTCGCTCGCATCCGGTCCAGGGCCGCCGCGGCCCGGCTTCCAGTTGACGATCCCGATCCGGCCGGTCGGCTTGAGCGCGTTCGCGAGGTTTCGCAGATACGTGACGCGGTCGTCCACCTCTTGATAGGCATCAACCATCAGGATGGCGTCGAGCGTCCTGGCCGGCAGATTCGGATCGGTGCCGTGCGCCTGCTTGGTCTCGACGTTCTGGAGGCCTTCGCGCTGCACGCGGCGTTTGATCGCGTCGAGCATCAGACGTTGAACGTCCTGCGCGTAGACCAGGCCCTTGGGTCCGACACGCTGCGCCAGTCGAATCGTGAACCAGCCCGCGCCGGCGCCGATGTCGGCGACCGTCGATCCATCGGCGACGTGTACCGCATCCATGATCTGGTCAGGTTTCTGCCACAGCGCGCGATCCGGCCGCTCGAGGAGGCCGAGGTCGAGCGGCGGAAACAGCCTGCCGTGGCGCGGTTGTTGAGCGGGTTGCGTTTGGGCGTTGGCGGTTGGGAGTTGAAGAAGGACCAACCCGAACACCACCACGATCACGGCGAGCGCTCTCATCGCCGCTCCTTGCCGGCGATGCCGGGTCGCGTCATCGCTTCAACCGACAGGATGCGATCCAGCTGCCCGCTGTTCATCAATCCTCGCTCGAGCACCAGCTCGCGAATCGAACGCCCGCTCGCGACTGCCGCTTTGGCGATCTCGGCGGTCTTCGCGTACCCGAGGTACGGACTGAGAGCGGTGGCGGCCGCGGTGCTGCGTTCGAGCAGCTCGCGGCAGCGTGGCACGTCGGCTTCGATACCGTCCACTGTGCGCGTACGCAGAACGATCATCGCGTTGCGGAGAATGGTCGACGAGTGTATCGCGTTCCAGGCGATGACCGGCATCATCACATTCAGTTCGAGCTGTCCGGCGTCGGCGGCGGCGCAGATGGTCGTATCGCAGCCGTACACCTGGTAGCACACCTGATTCACCATCTCCGGCACCGATGGGTTCACCTTGCCCGGCATGATCGACGACCCGGGCTGCACGGCGGGCAGCACCAGCTCCGCCAACCCCGCACGCGGACCGGAACTGAGCAGGCGCAGATCGCTGGCGATCTTCGACAGCTCCGCGGCGAGCCGCCGCATCGCGCCCGAGTAGGCGAGCACATCGCCCATGCTTTGCGTGACACGGAATCGATTGGCCGCCGGCCTGACGTCGATCCCCGCATGCACGCTGATGTTCGCGATCGCACGCTCGGTATAGTCGTCGCCGGCGTTGAGTCCGGTTCCGACGGCGGTGGCGCCGAGATTCAGTTCTTTCAATGCCTCAGACGCACGCTCGATATCGATCGCCGCGCGACCGATGCAGGCGGCGTAGCCGCTGAATTCCTGACCGAGCGTGATCGGGACGGCGTCCTGCAAATGAGTACGCCCGACCTTCAGTACCGACGCAAACACGTCGGCCTTGCGGCCGAGTGATGTGGCGAGCGCGTGCGCTGCCTCCACCAGCCACTGGTGGGCCAGCAGCAGCGCCAGGCGCGTGGCGGTCGGAAAGACGTCGTTGGTGGACTGTCCCATGTTGACGTGATCGTTGGGATGCACCAACCGGTACTCGCCCCTCACGCCGCCGAGAATCTCGGACGCACGGTTGGCGAGCACCTCGTTGACGTTCATGTTGTGCGAGGTGCCGGCACCGGCTTGATACACGTCGACGATGAACTGTTCGGTGAGCGCGCCTTTGAGGATCTCGTCTGCCGCCTGGATGATGGCGCCGCCGATGCGCGCGTCGAGACGCCCGAGCGCGACGTTGGCCTGGGCCGCGGCCTTTTTGATGAAGATGGTGGCGGTGATGAGTTGGGCGGGTGCGCGCAGGCCGCTGATCGGAAAGTTCTCAGCCGCACGTGCCGTCTGGATGCCGTAGTACGCATCGTCGGGAACGGCGTATTCGCCGAGCGGATCACGTTCGATCCGGGCCATCACCTCAAATTATACTGGGCGGATGCCAGCCTTCTTCGACAGCGTGCTTGCCCTCGTCGTGCGCACGTCCACCGACCTTCCACCTGATGTACGCGCCGCGATGAGGGTCGCCATGGGGCAGGAGCGTGACGGCACCCAATCCGCTCAGGCGCTGGCGGTCATCGCGCAGAACATCGACATTGCCGCCGACGAGGAAGGCGCGATTTGCCAGGACACCGGCATGCCGACCTTCGAGGTGAAAACGCCGGTCGGCGCCAATCAGATCCTGATGAAGAAGCAGATCCGCGAGGCGGTGGCCGAAGCCACCAGGCGCGGCAAGCTGCGTCCCAACTCGGTGGACTCGCTGACCGGCGAAAACTCCGGCAACAACCTCGGTCCCGGTACGCCCATCATGCACTTCGAGCAGTGGGAGAACGACGACGAGATCGAGGTGAAGCTCATTCTGAAAGGTGGTGGCTGCGAGAACATGAATGCGCAGTACTCGCTGCCGCTCGAGCTGCCGAATCTCGGCCGCGCCGATCGTTCGCTCGACGGCGTGCGCAAGTGCATTCTGCACGCGGTGTGGAACGCGCAGGGCAAGGGTTGCGCGCCGGGGGCCATCGGCGTCTGCATCGGCGGCGATCGCACCTCGGGATACGTCAACGCCAAAGAGCAGTTGTTTCGGACGCTCGACGATGTGAATCCCGATCCGCGTCTCGCCGAACTCGAGGCGTCGATCATGGGCGAGGTGAACAAGCTCGGCATCGGCACGATGGGATTCGGCGGTCGGATCTCGCTCATCGGCTGCAAAATCGGCGCGCTCAACCGGTTGCCGGCCAGCTTCTTCGTCTCCGTCGCCTACGACTGCTGGGCGTATCGTCGTCTCGGGGTTGTGCTCGACGCCAGGAGCGGTGAGATCACGCGGTGGCTGTATCGCGACGCATCGAGCCCGGTCGTCCACATGGCCGATCAGTCCGGCTTCCCGCGAACCGGGCGCGAGGTCGCGCTCCGCACGCCGCTCACCGAAGAGCAGGTGCGGGCGCTCAAGGTTGGCGACGTCGTGCTGGTCTCCGGTCGCGCCTACACCGGCCGTGACGCTGTACACCATCACCTGATGTCGCACGAGCCGCCGGTGGATCTCCGCGGCGGCGTCATCTATCACTGCGGGCCGGTGGTGGCGAAAGATGGCAGCGGCTGGCGCGTGACCGCCGCCGGTCCGACGACGAGCATTCGTGAGGAGCCGTATCAGGGCGACATCATCAAGCGGTTCGGCGTGCGAGCGGTCATCGGCAAGGGCGGGATGGGTGGCAAGACTCTCGCGGCTCTGCAGGAAGCGGGGGCCGTCTACCTCAACGCCATCGGCGGTGCGGCTCAGTTCTACGCCCGCACCATCAAGAGCGTGGACGGCGTCTCACTGATGGAGTTCGGTACGCCTGAGGCGATGTGGCACCTGACGATCGAGGATTTTCCCGCGATCGTGACCATGGACGCCCATGGGCACAGCTTGCACAAGGACATCGAGCAGGACTCCGCGCGCGAGCTGTCCGCCATCGGCAGGTGAAATACGATGGCGCGCCATCGGCAGGCGATGGCGCGTTATCGGTAAGTAGCGGCCTGTGAGTGAGATACGCCGGCCGGCGGTGGCAGCAGTGCTTGCCGAGCCGTTCCCGCGAACGCTATAATCCTAGGTGGTGGTTAGTGATTAGTGGTTGGTAGTAAGTCAGTTACGACCACCAACCACCGACGACGTACCATCTACGGGAGAGATATCGATGATTAACGTGTCCCCTACAGCGGCAACCAAGATCAATGAGCTGCTGACTGAGGAAGGCAAGGCGGGCAGCGGGCTTCGCGTTTTCGTACAGGGTGGCGGATGCTCGGGCTTCCAGTACGGGTTGATGATCGAGGAAGCGGGCGGCACCGGCGACCAGGTGTACGAATCGAATGGCGTGCGGCTGTTCGTCGATCCGGTCAGCGTCAGTTATCTCAAGGGCGCCGAAGTCGATTTCGTGGACACGGTAACCGGCGGCGGATTCACGATCAAGAATCCGAACGCGACATCCACGTGTGGGTGCGGATCGTCGTTCAGCGTGTAAACCTCGCAAAAGGAAAGGTCAGGGCTGCGTCTTGAGTTCCCTCCCTGATCTCAGCAGACTGACGCCCACCGGCGGCAAGCGCTCCAGCAAGCGGGAGCAGATTGTCAACGTGTTCCTGCGTCAGGAAGGTCATCTTAGCGCCGACGATCTCGTCGATCTGATCCGCAAAGACGATCACCGCATCAGCCGCGCCACCGTCTACCGCACACTGCAGTGGATGGTGGACGCCGGCATCGCTCGCAAAGTCGACTTCGGCGAGGGCCGGTTCCGCTTCGAGCACTCGTATCGCCAGCCGCGTCACTTCCACCTCATTTGCACGACCTGCCATCGTTCGTTCGAGTTCCTCAGCTCGGATATCGAGGGGCTTGTCGAGGAAGTCGCAGCGGCGAGGAGCTTCGCGGCATCCCAGAGCGTCGTGCAAATCTACGGCGCGTGCGAAGAGTGCCGCACCGGCCGCACCTCGAGCCTCGAAGGCGGCCACACCGATCTGGTGTTCGCGCGCGATGCGTTGCGCATTGCGATCGCCACTGAGCGCAGCGGTCTTGATTTCTACACGCGCGCGGCAAAGGTCACCAAGGACGCGCGTGGGCGGAAGGTGTTCCAGGACCTCGCGCTGGAGGAGGAGGAACATCTCGGCAAGCTCGAGGCCCGATATGCCGAGCTGCTGCGTCGCGACCCGCAGCTGGAATCGCGGCCGACGTTCCTGTTCTTCAAGGGCGCCGCGAACGGCTTGTTCGCCGAAGGCGCTGACCGGCTGATGCGCGGAGTCAACGATCAGCAGGCGTTGATGATCGGCATCCGCTGCGAGCGCGGATCGCATCGCTTCTTCAAGAAGTACGGTGAGCGCTTCGAGGATTCGGAAGGCAAGCAGATTTTCCTCGAGTTCGCCGACGAAGAGCGCGAGCACCTCGATCTGCTGATTCGAGAATACCGCGCCCTCGTAAAACGACAGGGCCGCACGCGCCGCACCCGCTCGTCGGCAGCCGCTCGCGTGAACGCGCGGTGACCCTTCGACCAGGCTCAGGGTCCCCCGATCTATAGTCGAGCTGTGACCCGAGTCGATCTCCACCTTCACACCATCGCATCCGACGGCCGCTGCAGTCCGCTCGAGCTGGTGGAGCAGGCAGCTGCCGCAGGCCTGCACGTGATCGCAGCCACCGACCACGACACGACAGCGTCGGTCGACGACGTGCGGGTACTCGCTGCCGCGCGAGGCATCGAGGCGATTCCGGGGATCGAGATCACTGCCGTCGAAGACGGCGGCGACATCCATGTGCTCGGCTACTTCCTGGGGACGAGCGATATGTCGTTCCGGGAGTTTCTCGCCGGCCAGCGGCGCATACGCGTCGATCGCGTGCACGCGATCGCGAGGCGTCTGGCGGATCTCGGGATGCCGGTCGATGTGAGCGAGGCGCTCGCGGCCGCCGGACAGCAGGGCGCACGCGCGATCGGACGGCCACAGGTTGCTCGAGCGATGGTCGCTGCCGGCCACGTCGCCGATACACGCGACGCGTTCGATAAATGGCTGGGCCGCGATCAGCCGGCATTCGTGCCGCGGTCAGGGCCGTCACCCGAGATGGTGATCGAGACGATTCATCGCGCCGGTGGACTGGCATCGCTCGCCCATCCCGGCCGCACGCAGATCGACGCGAGGATTCCCGAGCTGCGTGACGCCGGTCTCGACGCGCTCGAGGCCTATCACTCCGATCACGATGCGACGGCGGTCGATCGCTATCACCGGATGGCCGATGATCTCGGTCTCCTGATCAGCGGTGGATCCGACTATCACGGTGATCCCGCGCACGGCGTCTCGATCGGTGGGTCCACGCTGCCACCAGAGTGCTGGGAGCGCTTGCACGCGGCGCGGCGTCGACATGCCGCCCTGAGCGCCTGGTTCAGATCCGCAACGTTTCCAAGGACTATCACAGCCTCCGGCCGCTGCGCATCGAGTCGCTCGATCTGCACGATGGGCAGTCGCTGTCGCTCTGCGGCTTCGATCGGATGACGGCGGAGATCCTGGTCGATTTGGTCACGGCGGCAATCGTGCCGGACAGTGGCGAGATTACCGTGTTCGGCCAGCTCACGACTGCGATCGCCGACCGCGAGTCCTGGCTGCAAACGCTCGACCGGTTCGGCCTGCTCACCGAACGGGCGGTCCTCGTCGAGCAGTTCACCGTCGAGCAGAACCTGACGATTCCGTACTCGTTGTCGGTTGATGATCTGTCCGCGGATCTCAAGGAACGCGTGGCCGCGCTCGCCGAGGAGATCGGTTTTGCCTCTGCGGATCTGGGGCGTCAGAGCGGTGTGCTGCCGCCTCTTGGCCGCCTGCGATTGCGTCTTGGCCGCGCGCTGGCCATGAACCCGACAGTCCTGCTGGCCGAGCACCCCAACGCGACGCTCGCCCCTGACGAAGCGGCGCGTTTTGGCGCCGATCTCAAACGAATCGTCCATGCCCGCGGGATGGCCGCACTGGTGCTGACCGCGGATCAGGACTTCGCGCGTACTGCCGCTGATGAAATGCTGGTGCTGCACCCGGCGACAGGCACACTGAAATCGTCATCCGTGTGGCGCCGCTGGTTCTCGTAGACTCGGGATTACGTCAAGGGCGGGAGCGACGGGCGGCGACGTGGATTTGGCCGGCCTCGAGGGCCGGATCCCGGACGCGGGGCTCAGCCTTCGATGAGACGAACGTCTCCAGCGCGGGGCCCCTTGGTGGATTCCTCCGCGGTGAACTCTACGCGCTGTCCCTCGCGCAGCAGCTCGAAGACCGCCTGGCGTACGGCGCTGCGGTGAAAGAAATGCTCGATGCCGCTCTCATCGCGAATGAATCCGAAGCCCTTGTCGATGAGCAGACGAGCGATTGTGCCGGTCGGCATAGCCGTGTCCCTCCGATGCTTCGCCAGAAGCTGGGCCAGTGTAGGGAAGTCCCCTAAGCGAAGTCAAGCACGCCCACGGTCACTCGGTGGCCGTAAGTTATACGAATAGCAGGGCTTCACATTAGGACGACGCGTCATGGCATTACCATGGCGCGTGCTCTGCGCAGTGATTCTTGCCGCCGGCGACTCCTCGCGAATGGGCTCGCCGAAGGCCGCGCTCCTCACCCCTGACGGCGACAGCTTCATTGCGCGCATCGTGCGGACGCTGCGCGAGGCAGGCGTCAGCGATCTCGTCATCGTCACCGGCCGGCATCACGATGCGGTGATCGAGGCGCTCGCGCGCGATCGTCTCACGCCGCCGCGGATCGTTCGCAATCCCGATCCCTCACGCGGTCAGTTGTCGTCGCTGCTCGCTGGGATCGACGCCGTCGTGACGCCGCAGACCGAAGCCGTGATGATGACGCTGGTCGATGTGCCACTCGTGCGCGCAGTCGACTGTCATCGCAGTCATCGACGAGTGGCGCCGATCGCGGGCGCCGATCGTTCGTCCGGCCATTGGCGATCAGCACGGCCATCCCGTGATCTTCGATCGTGCCGTGCTCGACGAGATTCGCCACGCGCCGCTCGACGCCGGCGCGAAGTCAGTGGTGCGCGCGCACGAGCATGAGATCGTGAACGTGCCGGTCGACGATGAAGGGTGTGTGAGGGATGTGGATACGCCGTCGGACTACGATCGGCTGATGAAGTGATCTGTCAGAGGAAACGGTGAGCTCGGAGTAACGGGTCTCACACGGAGGAACGGAGCAACGGAGAGAAGTAGGTGACTCCGCTTCTCCGTTGCTCCGTGTTGATCCCGTTTCCTCCGTCTCGCTCCGTTCCCTACTTGAACATGTAACGCAGGCCGCCCCAGAACTGATAGTTCACATCCGGATCGCTCATGCGATCGAAGAACTGCCGCCACTCGAAGCTCGCGTCGAGCCTGTGCCTCTTCATTTCGTTCTTCCACACCGGGAACCCGGCCGTGCCGAGCCATCCAAAGGTGAACTGATCGCCATGGGTGAAGTCCCACAGGGTGAGACCGGTACCCAGCGAGAATCCGCGCGCGAAGGTGTAGCCGACCTCGAGGTCACCAAAGAGGCTCGAGCGACTGCCTTCCTCGAGATTGATCGCGACGCCAAGCGCCGGCGTGAACATGAAGCCGGTCTCGAAATCTCCGGCCACGCGGACCTGGACACCGCCCTTGAAGCCGAAGAGTTTGTCGCCGAACGCGGAAACCGTGTTATCCGCACGGGTGAATCCGAGTTCAGCCGGATCGTCTTCGTCGTATTGCCGCTGCTGCTTGCCAAAGTACCCGGCGAAGAACGGTCGCAGCGTGAGTGCCTCGTCTTCGGCCGCCAGCCGATCCTGTTCCGCCTTCAGACGTGCGTCCTCGGCGCGGCGCGCTTCCGCCGCCTTGCGCTCTTCGTCCAGCCTGCGCTTCTCTTCGGCTTCGCGCGCTGCTGCGGCCTTGCGCGCCTCTTCGGCCTGGCGCGCTTCTTCGGCCTTGCGTGCGTCCTCCGCTTTGCGCGCGGCCTCGGCCGCAGCGGCCGCCGCCGCCGCCTTCGCCGCTTCCGCCTTCCGCGCCTCTTCCGCGCGACGCGCCGCTTCGCGGCTCGGCTCGCGCTTGAGGAGCGAGAGGTTGCCGCAGATCTTCGGTACGAAGAACGTCAACGTCTCAGTGAGGTTGTCGATCTCGAACAGGAAGCCTTCAAGGGGCTTGGCGCCGTCCCAGCGCACTTTGCGTGAGATGTCCGGCCGGCCGCCGCGACGCAACGCCATCCATTCGATCGTCGTGCCTGGCGCGATCGTGGTTTCCATCACCATCCCGCCGCTGAGGATCTTGTTGACCTCCGCGGTGTTGGCGCCCAGGTTGTCCATTTCCAACACGGCACGGACATCGCTCTGGATGCGCGCCTGCGAAAACATCTTCTGCAGCGCGTCCACGGTGTTGACCGGCCTGGTGAAACGTGTCGCACCTCCGAGCCGCCGGATGGGCCGATAGTCAGTGGGCGGCGGCTGCTGCGCGGCCGCGGCTGCCTCCCCTGCGTCGTCGGCCGATGCTGGAAGTGGGAAACCGGTTACTAGGAAAAGGACGAGGCTTAGGTAAGCAAGGCCTCGGATGCACGCACGTGAACTCATGGTCGATCCCTCGTCAAGTAGTGAGGTGTTACCACCTAGCAGTCTAACCTGCTGAGCGGGCGGTTGGTACGCAAGAACGTAACCAATTCGCAGTATTGAGGTGTGTGTCGGGCGCTCGCTACAGTCATGCCCACGTGGCGCGTTCTTCCAGTGAGACGGATATTGCCTACGAAGGCTGGCGCGTTGCCGGCGCGGCGAGCGTTGGCGTCTTCGTTAGCTTTGCGTCCCTGCTGGTCTACACATTTGGCGTGCTCCTGAAGCCGCTGGCCGAAGAGTTCGCGTGGTCGCGCGAGTCGGTATCGGCCGCGTTCGGTATCGCCGCGATGACGGTGGCTGTGTGCTCGCCGCCGCTCGGATATCTCCTGGATCGCGTAAGACCTACGCGGATTATCGTCCCGTGCCTGATCATCTTCGGCGGTGCGTTCGCCTCGCTGTCGTTCCTGACACCGAGGCTCTGGCATCTCTACGCCGTCTTCTTCGTACTCGGTGTGGTCGGAAACGGCACGGCTCAGATGGCGTATTCGCGCGCCGTGTCGAGCTGGTTCGAGAGGCGCCGCGGCACCGCGCTGGCCATCGTGATGTCCGGCGGCGCCGTTGGCGCGATGGTGCTCCCTCCCGCTGCGGAGGCGCTGATCCAGTCCGTCGGCTGGCGACAGGCATGTGTCGTGCTCGGTGCGCTCGTGATCGTCGTTGGAGTTCCGATCGTCGCGCGCTTCATACGCGAGCAGCCTGTCGATCGACGCACCACGGCGGTGCTCTCCGGCGCGACGGTTCGCGAAGGCCTCACATCGCGTGTGTTCTGGATTCTCGTCATCGTGCTGTTTGCGCAGTCCATCGCGCAGAACGGGGCGCTGACGCATATGGCGGCGCTGCTCACCGATCGCGGTGTCACGGCGCGCGGCGCGGCGCTGGCGCTTTCGGCGATGGGCGCCGCGAGCCTGGTGGGACGGCTCACCACCGGCTGGCTGCTCGATCGCTTCTTCGCGCCTCGCGTCGGCTTCTGTCTGCTGTCGATCGCGGCGCTCGGAACATACCTTCTGGCCGGGGCGGACTCACTGACCTTCGGTGTGATCGCGGCAGCGCTGATCGGTTTCGGCATGGGCGGCGAGGCCGATGTGACGCCGTACCTGCTGTCCCGCTATCTGGGCCTGCGCTCGTTTGCGATGCTGTACGGCTTCACCTGGACCGCGTATGCGATCGCCGGCGCGGTTGGCCCGATCCTCATGGGCCGCGCCTTCGACGCGACAGGCTCCTACGCCACGCTGCTCACGCAGCTCGCGATCGGCACATTTCTGATTGCCGCTCTGATGCTCCTGATGCCTGGCTACGAGCAAGCCTTCAAGCGGCCGGCGCCTGAAGCCTCGACCCTGGGGTAGGATTGCCCGCATGGTGAAACGCGCCATCATTCTGACTGCGATCGGCATCACGTGGGCGGCTGTCGCCCATGCACAGGGGCACGGATATACGCCAGGGGACATCGAGAACGGCGGGCAGCTCTATCAGGCCAACTGCACCGCGTGTCATGGTCCCGATGGCGACGGCGTCCCCTCGATCAACCTTGGCAGCGGCAAGTTTCGCCGCGGCACGACCGACGACGAGATTGTGAAGATCATCATCGGCGGCATTCCCGGTACCGCCATGCCGCCCAGCGCCTTCTCAGAGGGGCAGGCCGGCACCATCGTCGCGTATCTGCGTTCGCTCGCCGCGTCACCGGCGACGGGCATGCTCAAGGGCGATGTCGCGCGCGGTCAGACGATCTTCACCGGCAAAGGCCAGTGCCAGAACTGCCACAGCGTGGCCGGCGTCGGCGCACGCGGCGGCCCGTCGCTGAGTGAGGTGGGCGGGTCCCGGCGCGCGATCGAGCTGCAGCGCGCGATCGTCGAGCCGAGCGCCGACATCCGATCCGATCATCGGCCGGCGCGTGTCGTGACGCGTGACGGCGCGACGGTCACCGGGCGACTGCTGAACCAGGACACCTTCACCGTTCAACTCCTCGACACCAGCGGCCGGCTGCGTCTGCTCGACAAGTCCGCCATCCGCGAGTTCGCGATTCTCAAGGAGTCTCCGATGCCGTCCTACAAGGACAAGCTGAACGCGCAGGAGATTGCCGATCTGGTCACCTACCTGACCACGCTGAAGGGCCGACGATGACGAGAACGCGCGGATTGATGGTGCTGGTCGCAGTGCTCGCGGCGTCCGCGGGCGTCAGCGGTCAGGTGCGCGAGTGGACGACGTACTCCGGCGACATGCTCGGGCAGCGGTACAGTCCGCTTGACGCAGATCACTGCGGACAACGTGAAGAACCTCGAGCTGCAGTGGGTGTTTCAAGCCCGCTCGCTCGAAAAATTCGAGGCCACGCCGCTGGTGGTGGACGGCGTCATGTACACCGTGCAGCCGCCGAACGACGTCGTCGCGCTGGATGCCGCGACCGGGCGGGTGTTCTGGGTCTACCCGTATATCCCGTCGCCGCTGGCCCGCCTGTGCTGCGGCCGCGTGAATCGCGGCCTCGCAATTCACGAGAACACGCTCTACATGGCCACCATCGACGGCCGTCTGATTGCGATCGATGCGAAGACCGGCGGTCTGGTGTGGAACGTCGCGGTCGGCGGCGCGCGTCCGGACACCGGCTACTCGTTGACGGTCGCGCCGCTCGTCGTCAAGGACAAGGTGATCCTCGGTACGGCCGGCGGCGAGTACGGCGTGCGCGGATTCATCGCCGCCTTCGATACGAAGAGCGGCCGTGAGGCCTGGCGGTTCCACACGATTGCCGGTCCCGGCGAGCCAGGCGCCGAGACGTGGGCCGGCGACTCGTGGAAGACCGGCGGCGGATCGATCTGGGTGACCGGCACCTACGACGCAGAGCTCAACCTGACCTACTGGGGCGTCGGCAATCCCGGTCCCGACTGGAACGGGGACGTCCGGCTCGGTGACAACTTGTACAGCGACTCCGTGGTCGCGCTCGATGCGGACACCGGCGCGCTGAAATGGCATTTCCAGTTCACGCCGCACGACGTCTACGACTACGACTCGGTGCAGATACCGGTGCTCGCCGACATCCAGTGGCAGGGCAAGCCGCGCAAGGCGATGCTGTTCGGCAATCGCAACGGCTTCTTCTACGTGCTCGATCGGAGCAACGGACAGTTCCTGCTCGGCAAGCCGTTCACGAAGGTGACGTGGACGACCGGCCTCGACGCGAAGGGGCGGCCGCAGAACATGGTGCCGCTCACCGAAGACGGCGTGCTCATCTATCCCGGCGTGCAGGGCGGCACGAACTGGTATTCGCCGTCGTTCAGTCCGCGGACGAATCTGTTCTACCTGCCGATGTGGGGTGACACCTACTCGACGTTCACGAAGCGGCCGGTCGAATACAAGGAAGGGCAGCGCTTCACCGGTGCGCTTCCGTCGATGCCGATTCGCCTGCTGACGCCAGGCCCGTCGATCAATCGCCGCCGGCCCGAGGAAGGGTGGGGCGGTATCCAGGCGATCGATCCGAATACCGGCGACAAGAAGTGGGAATACAAGATGGCGGATGTTGTGGACGCCGGCGTCCTCAGCACCGCATCCGACCTGCTGTTCACCGGCGGCCGTGAAGGCTACGCGCTGGTGCTCGACGCGAAAACCGGCGCGCTGCTGTGGAAAGCGAACGTCGGTGGATCGGTCGCAAACGGGCCGATGACGTACATGCTCGGCGGCCGCCAGTATGTGGCGTTCGCGGCCGGCAGCTCGCTCTTCGTGTACGCGCTGCGTCAGTGATTACCGGCCGGACGAGGAAGAAGTGGCCGCGCCGAGGCCGTGGACGATGGCGTTTCCGTTGAAGCGTGAGCCCGAGCTACGGAATGTTCGCGTACGCCTGCCACGAGGGTAACTATGGACTGCGCAATATCCTCAGCGGTTCTCGCGCGGATGAAGTGGCCGGCTGGCCATAACTGTCCCAACCAGTCCGCAGAGGCGGGTCTTTGAACCCGCCTTCCGCGCGCTCTACCGGAAACACGGCCATCCTGTTTTCATGTCGGTGCCGGTTCGAATCGCGTCGGATCCATGGCGAACCAGCACACGCACCGTGCGGTACTCGTCCACCGGGATCTCGCCCATCACTGCGAAATTGGCGCGAACGAATGCGTCCACCGGCACTGATTCGGCCCGCCATTTGGGTTCTTCGTCGCTCAGCATCAGCACGAACAGCACGAACTGCCGCTGCAGACGCGCGACGATCTGCTGCAGCGTCTCGTCTGACACCTGGTAGCCCTGAATGAACTGGCTATGGCCGCCGGCAAATAGCCGGCGGGCGTAGGTGAAGATCTCCGGCGCGTAGCCGGCGACGAACAGCCGATGCTCGATCGTCGTGCAGCGGTCCAGATACTCGAAGAACGGCACGAGCGCCGGGATGCGCCCGCTCGGCACGTATCGCGGGTCGAACCGATCCTGCAATCTCTCCGCGCGTAGCTGCAGCGCCGTCGGACCGTACGCCAATCCGCGTCGGAAGTCGGTCCGATTGAGATTCTCCGCCACCTTTCCGATGGCCATCACTGAGGTGGCCGCGAACGCCGCGACGATGGCGACGAGCGAGACAGCCGCGCGCCGCGACCACATTCCTGAAATCTGAAGCGCGCGTCCCGCCAGCCACGCGCCGCAGAGCGCGGGAACGACGAGGTCGGCGATGCGAATCGGCAACGGCTCGCGCAGGAATGCCACGTTGACGATCAGCGCCAGAGCGCCGAGCGGGACGACGACCGCAGGACTGCCGCGACGTGAGCGCAGCCAGTCGATCGCGAACCACGCCAGCATCACGATCGGCAGCAGGTAGGACAGATACAGCAGACGCGCGTCGTGTCCCCAGCCGAGTGTCGAGCGGAGCTGCGTGCGATCGGCCTCGCGGCTGCTGTAGCTCCACGCCGCACGGAGAAACGCGAACACGCCTTCCGACGTCTCGACGTAGATCGCATAGGGCAGCATGAAAACAACCACGAGCCCGCTGAACCACGCGAGACGAACCGCGCGTTCACGGTGCCCGCTCGCCGGTGCGAGAAGAATCGTGGCCGCGGCCGCCCCGCCCAGATACACGCCGTGGTCGTGCCGCAGCAATGCCGCGATCGCGACGAAGGCCGCCATGCCGATCAGGCGCGGCAACGTCGGTCGGTACAGCCAGGCCCACATCACCAGCGGGCCTGCGACGTAGAGCAGGACTTTGGGATAGGCGTACGGGCGCGGGAAGAGGGCGACCGTCAGCACCGTGGCGATCACCGCCACGAGCAGCGATCCTGACAGCCGGTGCGCCGCAATCAGCAGCAGCGCCGCGGCGATGCCGAACGCCAGCGACGTCAGGAGCGCTTCCGCGAACAGTGTCTGCCCGAACACGATCTGTGCGGCCGCTGACGCCACGTACATCAGCGGCCGGCCGGGATCGAAGAAATCGCGCGTCGGCCACTCACCAGCGAGCAGCATCTGCTGCGCGCCCGCGAGGTACTCGTGTTCGTCGTTGGGGAAGCTGGCGGTGGCGAGAAACCGGTAGAGCGTCGTCAGCGCAAACGCGCAGCCCGCCGCCGCGACTGTGGAAACCGGCATCAGCCGGCCCACTCGCGCGCCCCATCTCACGCGCTCAGACCTTTCGCGGCTCGAGATAGTCGGCGAACTCCTGCGCGAGACGCGTGTACATCGGCTTGCGGAAGCTGGTCACGCCTGCGATCACGCGTGAGAGCGGCATCCACTGCCATCCGCGCGACTCGCTGGTGCGCGTCCCCGCTCGCTGTTGATTCCCGAGGAAGTGGAAGAGAAACCAGTACAGCACTTGTCCACGGCCGGTCTTCGTGCGGCGCGCCTCGGGTGGCAGCTCGTAGACGAGCGGCTCGGAGCAGGCCCTCAGAAACTTCAGGTCGGCCTTCTCGATACCGGTCTCCTCGGCGATCTCTCGATACGCCGCGTCCAGCGGTGTCTTCGGCATCGTCGAGTCCGCCCTGTGGCAGCTGCCACGCGCCGGCGATGTCCGCGCGCTCGATCGCCAGCACGTGACCGTCGGCGTTGACGATCAGTGCGCCCGCGCCAGCGCGAAAATATTGTGCGGGTCGTCGCCACGCGTTCGATGTTATCAGTGCGTCAGCGCGTAGAGCAGCACGTTGATGCCGAACGCGTATCCGGGCACGCCGAATCGGTAGAAGAACGTCGGGTCGTCGCCCTCGCGCTCCCACGAGTCGCCGATGTCGGTGTTGTGCGTCATCAGCACCATCACGCGTCCGGTCTCGTCGGAGATGATGCGCGCGTGCGGCGTGGTGCTGTCATTGCCCTGCTCCGACGTGTCACCGCCAGATCGCATGAAGTACCCGATGTTGGGAATCTGCGGCACCTCCCGCACGGTGAACTGCGTCGTCAGCATCGGGTGCGACAGCGGGAGATCGACGATCGGATAGGCAGAGGCCGGGAGCACTTTGCGGATCTGCGTGAGCCACTGGTCCCATTGGTACGAGCCCCAGAAGTCGTCGGCCCACAGAAAGCCGCCCTTCAGGACGAACTCGCGCAGCCGTTCGGCATCCTTGTCGCTGAACCCTGCGCTGCCCGGCGCCGACATCAGCACGAACGGGCACTGGAACAACGCATCGTCGGTGGGACGCACGAGCAGCGGATTGGGCTGCGCCGACGTGAAGCTGACATCGGTGTGGGTCAGCTCCGACAAGCGGATCGACATGTTGATGTCGGCGCGCGGAAAGTCCGTGCGCCAGCTGCCGCCGGTGCCGGTCGGCGACGGCTCGTAGACCAGCCGGCAGAAATGCCAGCGGCCATCGAAATCCGCTGGCCGCGCCAGCCGCACGCCGAAGAGACCGCGGCGGAACTGCGCGTCCGCCGTCACGGCGAGTCCGATCGCGATGACGACGAAGAACGCCGCGCGCCAGCGCATAGTCAGGGGAGTGGCTTCAACTCCGGCTGCACGCCGTCGGGCAGCGGGTACTTGTCGGTGTTGAGCAGCATCGACACCAGCTGGTAGTAGCCGGTTACGCCGATCAGATCGACGACGCCGCGCTCCCCGAACTTCGCTTTGGTGGCCTCGAACGTCTTGTCGCTGACCTGCTTGGATGTGAGCAGCTCGGTGCAGAAGTTGTAGACCGCTTCTTCGTCGGCATTCATACCGGTTGGACGCTTGCCGGTGGCGATTGCCTGGATGATGGCCTCATTCAGTCCGGCGTTGGCCGCGGCGCGACGATGTGCGTACCACTCGTAGTGCGACGTCCAGTGGCGCGCGGTGATGATGATCGCCAGCTCGTTCAGCTTCGGCGGCATCGACGAGTGGAAGCGCATCGACGCGCCGAACTGCTGCGCCAGGTCGCCCATCTCGGGACTGCGCAGCAGCACGTTGAACGGCCCGGCCGCGCCGCGGCGCTCGCCGGAGATCAGGTTCTCGAACATCTTCTTCTGCGCCGGCGTCATCGTCTGGTAGGTGAGCGGCGCGAAGCGGTTGCCGATCAGCTTGACGGTATTGGGATCCGGTGGCTTGGCACCAGGTCCGGGATTCTGTGCGGTCACAACACCAATGGTACCGAGCATGCCGACGAGCACACACCAGAAGGCAATTCTGCGACGCATGGCAATCTCCTCGCACCGACATGGCCGGTCCGAAGGACCGGCCCTACGTTCGGACCAATAACCCTATTTCTTGACGTGTCGCTCGAGCATGCGGCGGCGCACGACTGCGCCGTACACGTTGCCCTGCGCATCCACGCCGATGCCTTCCGCGCCGGAGTGATCCGCCACCGTGGATTCCATGTCCTCGATGAACGACGTGACGACGCCCGTCTTCGCGCTGCCGATGCGGATGCCCTTCTTGATCCCCGGGAGCTCCTTGGCGCCCGTGTCGGGACCCGACTCCGAGTCGGTCACGTAGATGGTGTCGTCGCGGGTGATCGAGATGCCGCTCGGCCGCCCGAACTGCCGCCAGTCGGCGATGAACTTGCCTTCCTGATCGAAGATCTGGATGCGGTTGTTCTCGCGATCGCCGACGAACAGCCGGCCCTGCGAGTCCATCGCGATCGTGTGCGGCTCGCTGATCTGGCCGGGACCGGATCCTTTCGAGCCCCACTCCTTGACGTACTTGCCGTCCTTCGTCAGCTTCACGACGCGGTTGTTCTTGCCGTTGCGATGGCTGTCGGTGACGAAGATGGTCCCGTCGGGCGCGACGACGACGTCGGTCGGCTGGTCGAACAGATCCGGCACCTGACCCGCTGACGCCCGCCTTGCCGAGCGTCATCAGCACCTTGCCGTCCGGACTGAACTTGAAGACCTGATGTCCCTTGCCGGTCTCGCCGCGCGCGTCGGTCACCCAGAGATTGCCGTCGCGATCGACGGTGGCGCCGTGCGGGAAGATGAACATCCCCGAGCCCCAGGCCTTGAGCAGCTTGCCGTTCCGGTCGTACTTGAGGATCGGGTCTTCCTTGCGGCCGGCGCACGAGTTCTCGAAGCAGCGATGAATCACGTAGATCGTGCCGTCGGGCGCAGGCTCGACGGCGGTCACCGCCGCCCACACCACGCCGGCCGGGAGCTGGCCCCAGTCGCGCGTCGTGCGATAGGGCTGCGGCAAATCATTGCGCACCGTGCTCTGTGTCTGAGCCGATGAGGACTGGGTAAAAAACGCGGCAGCGAGCAGCGCCAGCGTCACAACGCGGTGGAGCATCTGAACCTCCCCGGCCGCGGAGTGTAACGCGTTTTACACTTGGGCGGTGTCCTTTCCGCTCGAGCCGCCGATCGAACCGATGCTCGCCAAGCTTGCCGAGGAGCTGCCGCCTGCCGGCGGATTTCTCTACGAGCCGAAGTGGGACGGCTTCCGCGCCATCGTATTTCGCGGCGGCGGCGAGGTCTACATCCAGAGCCGCGACCTGCGCCCGCTCGATCGCTACTTTCCCGAGCTGCATGACGCACTGCTGCGGCATTTGCCAGACGGTTGCGTCGTCGATGGGGAGATCGTCATCGCCACACCGCGCGGCCTCGACTTCGATGCGTTGCAGATGCGTCTCCATCCGGCGGCGTCGCGTGTCGCGAAGCTGGCCCGCGAGACGCCCTCGTCGTTCGTAGCGTTCGACGCGCTGGCGATCGACGGCGTGGATCTGCGCGAGACCGCGCAGAGCGAGCGCCGCGAGCGACTCGAACGCCTGCTGGCGCACGTGAACCCGCCGATTCACCTGACGCCGGTCACTCGCGATCGTGATCTCGCGGTCGAATGGCTCGCCCGATTCGAGGGCGCCGGACTCGACGGCGTGATTGCCAAGCCATTGACCGGCACGTATCAACCCGGCAAGCGCGCGATGCTCAAGATCAAGCACGCGCGCACCGCGGACTGTGTCGTCGCCGGCTTTCGCTGGCACAAGAACGGGAAGGACGAGCTCGTCGGATCGCTGCTGCTCGGTCTCTACGACGACCGCGGCCGGCTGCATCACGTCGGCGTCACCTCGGCATTCACCATGGCACGGCGCCGCGAGCTGGCGAGTGAGCTTGCCCCGCTGCGTGAGCGTGCGCTCGACGTCCATCCCTGGCGCGAGTGGGCGGACGCCTACGACGGCACGCGCATGCCGGGCGGGCAGAGCCGCTGGAGCGCGGGCAAGGATCTGTCGTGGGAACCGGTGCGCGTCGAACGCGTGTGCGAAGTGAAGTACGACCACATGCAGGGCGATCGGTTCCGGCACGCGGCGGTGTTCGAGCGGTGGCGTCCCGACAAGCGGCCGGAGGACTGCCGCTACGATCAGCTCGAGGTCACGGCTCCTTACGAGCTCGAGAAGGTCTTCGGCGCGGCTGTAGCCGTGCCACGCGGCGATCTCCTCAGCGCTCCACCCGCCGGTCTCTTCGTTGGGATCCAGTGCTTCTTGCGGTGGCCGCAGGTTCTCCGGAACGTGCTGCAGGTTGACGCGGATGCGCGTCCAGGTATGGAAGCGTCCACGCATCGCGTCGACGAGCACATCGGCGGGCTGCAGGTGCGCCGCTGCCTCTGGATGACGCGCGCGCCATCGCTCGAGACCGGCCAGCGCATCGTCCTTCTTTTGAGCCCGGCCGATTTCGATGCAGCGGATGCTTCGGCACGCGCCGCTTCGACGGTTGGACGCGTGCCGGTTCATCGGGCTGCTTCTTGTAGTGCGGCGGCCACGGTGCGTCGCCGAGCCCTTCTTTCTCGTGACGCGCCGCGAGCTCGAGCAGCGCCGACCAGTGACGCCGGGTGCTGATCGATGTCGGCATGACGATCGCCGAGCCCGAGCGAACCGCGCCGGCATCGTCGCCAGCGTGAAGTCGCCGGGCTCGCAGGCGTCGATCTCGTCCCACGCCAGCGGTGCGGAGACGCGCGCGTCCGGCTTGGGCCTGACCGAATAGGCCGCGGCCACGGTTCGGTCCTTGGCGTTCTGGTTGTAGTCGAGGAAGACGCCGTGGCGTTCTTCCTTCCACCACTTGCTCGTGGCCAGATCCGGCGCGCGCCGCTCGACCTCGCGAGCAAAGGCCAGCGCCGCGCGACGGACCTCGGTGAACGTCCATCGGCGCTCGATGCGCACGTTGATGTGAATGCCGCGCGAGCCCGACGTCTTCGGCCACCCGACCAGCCCCAGATCGGTCAGCGTCGCGCGGACGATGCCGGCGACGGCTCGAATTTGATTCCAGTCAACTCCGGGCACCGGGTCGAGATCGATGCGCAGCTCGTCGGGGTGATCGAGATCGTCGGCGCGCACCGGATGTGGATGGAGCTCGAGGCAGGCCAGGTTGGCCATCCAGACCAGGGTCGCGGCGTCGCGAGGCACGACTTCCTCCGCGGTCCGGCCGGATGGGAACTTCAGCGCCACGACCTCGATCCACCCGGGTCGCGATTCCGGTGCTCGCTTCTGGTAGAAGAATTCCCCATCGATACCGTTCGGATACCGTACGAGTACGTTCGGCCGATCGCCGGCCGCGCGAAGTGCACCTTCGGCGACGGCGATGTAGTACCGGGCGACGTCGAGCTTGGTATAGCCGGCCTGCGGGAAAAGCGTCTTGCGAGGGTTGGAGATCGGGACTTCCCGACCAGCAACCGTCAGCACTTCATGTTCGATCCGGCTCGGCACCCGTCCATTGTGGCTTGGGACCGTGACACGGCTCCAAACTTGCTGGGCGGCGGGCACTGTTGTACGCGACCAGTGTGGCTGCTGCCGGGTCCCGCGTACTGTTCAACAGGGAAGAGGCCCGATGTCAGGCATCGGAAACGTACCTAATACCGTTATCAGCACTGGTGTCGCCGGACTTGACGACATCCTCGTTGGCGGCCTTCGTCGCAACCGCACCTACCTGGTGGAAGGCGTTCCCGGTTCCGGCAAGACGACCCTGGCGCTCCAGTTCGTCCGCGCCGGTGCGAGCAGAGGAGAGCCGGTCCTCTACGTGACCCTGTCCGAAACGGTCGAGGAGCTCCGCGCCGGCGCCGAGTCGCACGGCTGGACGCTGGATGGCATCACGCTGCGCGAGATCACGCTCTCCGAGGATGCGCTCGACCCGGGTGAAGCCTCGACCATGTTCCACCTGTCTGAGGTGGAGCTCACCTCGACCACACAGCAGGTGATCGCCGGCATCGAAGCTCTGCAACCCACGTGCGTGGTGATCGATTCCCTGTCCGAGTTCCGGCTTCTGGCCGGAAGCTCGCTCCGCTATCGGCGGCAGATCCTGGCGCTCAAGCAGTATTTCAATCGCCGTGGTTGTACCGTGCTGCTGCTGGACGATCTCACGGCGACCGATCAGGACATGCACATCCAGAGCATCGCGCACGGCGTGATTCTGCTCGAGCAAATGAACCCTGACTACGGCGCCGATCGCCGTCGTCTGCGGGTGCGCAAGTATCGTGGTGTCGCATTTCGCGGCGGGTATCACGACTACGCCATCCGCACCGGCGGCGTCGAGGTATATCCGCGCCTGGTGGCGGCCGAACACCGCGTCTCCAATGCTCGCCGGAAGCTGCAAAGCGGGATCGGGGAGATGGATGCGCTGCTCGGTGGTGGCATCGAGCAGGGCACCAGCACGCTGATTGTCGGCGCCGCGGGGACCGGCAAATCGACGCTGGCCGCGCAGTTCGCCGCCGCGGCGGCAGCACGGGGAGAGAAGTCGGCCCTCTACATCTTCGACGAGAGCCCGCTCACGCTTTCGATGAGAGCCGCCGAACTCAAGATCGATCTGGCGTCGGGAGTCGAGACTGGCGCGGTCACCCTCAGGCAGGTGGATCCGGCCGAGCTGTCGCCCGGCGAGTTGATACATGTCATCCGGCTGGCTGTCGAACAAGAGGGCGTCAAGCTGGTGGTGATCGATAGCCTCAATGGCTACCTCAATGCCATGCCTGAGGAGCGTTTCCTCGCGATACAGCTCCACGAGCTCCTGACGTATCTCGGTCAACGCAACGTGGCGACGATCCTGGTCTGCGCTCACTCGGGACTGCTGGGCGCGAACATGTCTACGCCAGTCGATGCCACCTATCTCGCGGACGCCGTAGTTCTGTTGCGCTACTTCGAAGCGCGCGGCGAAGTCCGGCAAGCGCTGTCGGTCATGAAAAAGCGCGGCAGCAAACACGAGCGAACCATCCGCGAGTTCAAATTCGACAGCAGCGGCATCTTCGTTGGTAAAGCCCTTCGTGAGTTCCGGGGGGTGTTGACCGGCGTTCCCGTGTACGAGGGCGAGGGCAAATACGGACAAGAAAGGTCGCCCGGTGACTGAACACGCCCAGGCGGTTCGCGACCGACGCGTGCTGGTGCTGCCGCCGACGCCACAAGACGGCGTGACGACATGTCAGATGTTGGCAAAGTCAGCGATTGCCTGCGACACCATTCAATCGATGCGCGCCGTTGTGCGGGAGCTGGCCCGAGGCGTGGGTGTGTTGCTGCTCCCGGAAGAAGCGATCGCCGGCGGCGAGGTCGAGTTGCTGCGTGTTCTCGCCGAACAGCCACCATGGTCGGATCTGCCGATTCTGGTGATGACCCGTCCGGGGGCAGATTCCGCCTACGCGGCGCACGCCGTGCGCGTGTTGAGCAACGTCACCTTGCTCGAGCGTCCGCTGCAGGTGGCGACGCTGGTCAGCGCGATCCGAACCGCACTTCGGGCGCGCGAGCGCCAGTATCAGATCCGCGCCCACCTCGCCGAGCGCGCCAGGGTGGTCGAGGCGCTCCGCGACGCGGACCGTCGCAAAGACGAGTTCATCGCGACACTCGGGCACGAGTTGAGAAACCCGCTGTCACCGCTGCTCACCAGTCTGCATCTGTTGAAGAAGAACAGCGGGTCCACAGAGGTCGTGGCCCACACCGTCGAAGTGATGGAGCGTCAGGTGCACTTCCTCGTGCGTTTGGTCGACGATCTCCTCGAGATCTCGCGAATCACCCGCGGCGTGATCGACGTCGTCATGCTGCCGCTTGACCTGGGCACCATCGTGAACGCGGCGATCGAAAGCAGTCGCCCGGTCGTGGAGAGCGGCCGGCACGAGCTCATTGTAAGTGGTCTCCCGACGTCGCTCGTCGTGGACGGCGACTCGGTGAGGCTCACGCAGGTATTTGCCAATCTGATCAACAACGCTGCGAAGTACACCGATCCCGGCGGTCACATCTGGATCGATGTCGGCACGGAAAACGGCGAAGCCGTGGTGACGGTTCGCGATGATGGGATCGGCATCTCGCCGGAACATCTGTCGACGGTATTCGACATGTTCACCCAGGTGAACCGCTCCGATCGCCGGACGCAGGGCGGCCTCGGCATCGGATTGACGCTGGTGCGCAGTCTGGTCACCGTGCACCACGGTTCGGTCGCAGCACACAGCGAGGGCACCGGGCGCGGCACCACGTTCGAAGTGCGCCTGCCGATCGTGCTGAACCGACAGCCGTCGCTAGAGGAGCCCGGCGTGCTCGGCACGTTTCCCAATTGCCGCGTGCTCGTCGTCGACGACAACCACGATGCCGGCGACACGCTCGGGATGCTTCTCACGTCATTGCAGGCGACGGTGCGAACCGTTCACAGCGGCGCCGAAGCCCTGGAGGCGATCGACGAGTTCGATCCCGAGGTCGTCTTGCTCGACATCGGCATGCCGTTCATGGACGGTTATGAAGTCGCGCGGCGAATCAGGGCGCGGCGCGGCAAGAGCGTGCGTCTGATCGCGCTGACCGGCTGGGGTCAGGAAGAAGACGTGCGGCGCGCCGAGCGCGCCGGCTTCGACCATCATCTCGTCAAGCCGCCTGACCTCGAGAAGCTGGGGAAGCTGCTGAGCCAGGTTCACCTGGAGGGGCGGCAACACGTCACCGGTGAAACGGGCCGCTAGTTACGCAGAACGGTCAGCGGATCCGTCTGCGCTGCGCGGTGAGCCGCAGGAAGCACCGCGCAGACGCCGGCGAGCATCAGCACCGCGGCCGCGGCAGTTGCACTCACCAGATCGACGCCGCCGGCAGTGTTCGTGACACCGGCCAGTGCGCGCGATGCCCAGAACGACAACACACCGCCGATAACCAGCGCCGACGCCGATCATCGACACGCCCTGACCCAGGGTCGATGTGAGAATGCGCGACGGGTTGGCGCCGAGCGCGATGCGCAGGGCGAGCTCGGGGCGCCGCGCCGCGACTTCGTGCGCGACGACGCCAAAGAGACCGATTGCGCCGAGCACCACCGCCAGCAGCGCGAAGCCCAGAAACGCGGCGGTCAGCACGCGCCGCGCCGGCACGCCTGGCGACCGCTCGACGGCGTTGCTCATCGAGCCGACACCGTAGACCGGCAGATCGCCGTCGAGCCGGCTCACCTGTTCACGCACGGCAGCAATCGCGTCGCGATCCGACACGGTCGTGCGAAGCACGAGTTGACTTCCGCGAGAGGGGAACTGCCACATCGAAAGATACAGCGTCGGCAGCTCCGGCTCGTCGAGTGAACGATGCTTGACGTCGCGCACCACGCCGATGACTTCAGCAGACTGTGATCGTGCGTCCAACGTGATCGACCGGCCGATCGGAGACTCGCGTCGAAACAGCCGCGCCGCCAGTGACTCGCTGATGACGACGCGCGCCGGAGCCGAGGCGTCGTCGCGCCGATCGAATGTGCGGCCGGCGACAACCGCAATACGCATCACGTCGAAGTACGCGGTGCTCGCGACGCGGATCACCGCTTCACGCGAGCCATCCGTCGGACGCGCCGACACGAGGCCGCGTCCGCGATCGTGGCTCAACGGAAGTTCGTCGATGATGCCCACCGACCGTGCCCCGAGGCGTTCGGATACCTGGCTCTCGAGCGTCGAGTAGAACGCGACGAGGTGATCGACGGTCGGATACTGCGCGGGTGGAGGCGCCACCGCCGCCGTCACGACGCCAGCTGGCTCGAACCCGGGGTTGATCGCGAGGAGTGTCAATCAGACTTCGGCCGACGAGCGAGACGGAAACGAGCAGCACGAACGCGATCGAGACGACCGCGGTGACAAACGCGCGGCGCAGCCACCGCTCACGTGGCGCGGCGGTGGCGCCGCGGCGCAGGGTATCGGCCACGTCGCGTCGCGAGGCCATGACAGCGGGAAGCAGGCCGCACAGGGACGCACAGACAGCCGCGAGCATCGCAACTGCGCCGATGACGCGCCAGCTCACCGTCACGTCGCGGCCGGCGATTCCGCCGAACGGCTGCAGCAGCTGCCCGACCTCCGGTGTCAGCCAGAATGCGAGCAGCACGCCGGCCATCGTACCGGCGGCGACGATCGCGACGGCTTCGACGACGAGCTGGCGGGCGATCTCGAACCGGTGCGCACCCAGGGCGGTCCGCACCGCGAGCTCGCGCCCGCGATCGATCGACCGGACGATCAGCAGGCCGGCCAGATTCGTGAACGCAATCAGGATCGCCAGCGCCGCGGCAGCTGCGAGCAGTCCGAGGGTGCGAGCCGATCCGCCCGAGATGGCCGTGGACATGCGAGTGACGGCGGCCTGCGCTGGTGGCGTTGACGTTCGGCTGATCTCGTCCAGCGCGGTCGCCAGCGATTCGGAAGAGACGTTCGGAGCGAGCCGGGCCACCGCGCGCACGCGCAAACCTGCGCGTGCGGCTTGCGCCGGCGTCATCGGCAGCGGCCGCCAGATGTCGGAGACGTCGAGCGCAAAGGAGAATCGCTCGGGCAGCACGCCGACGATCGTGTGCCTCTGCCCGCCGAGGACAATCTCGCGGCCGATCGCACGAGGGTCCCCATTCAGCTTTTCGCGCCAGAAGTCAGCGCTCACGATCACCACCGGCCGACCCACATCGTCCGGGGTGAAGCCGCGGCCGATGATCGGCGACGCGCCAAGCAATGCAAGAAACCCTGGTGTGACGTCCGTGGCGCGGGTGCGCTCGGCCGAGCCGAAGCCGGTGAGCGTCAGGTTCGTCGGATCGAACGCTTCGATCGTGGCGAGCGAACCGGTGCGGCCGCGCCAGGCGTCGAGCGTCGCGTAGCCGATCGCGCGCGGTGCTTCCGTGGGGGCGTCGCGTGGGGTTTCGCCGATGGTGACCAGTGCGTCGGGATCGGCGAATGGCGGCGGGGTGAGCAAGACGGCATCGACGACCGCGAAGATCGATGCGCCGGCGCCGAGCGTCAGGGCGAGCGTGAGGACCGCGGCGGCAGCGCTTGCCGGAGAACGGCGAAGCACACGGACGAGATGAAAGAGGTCGATGCGCATCGCGCCACACATTGGACGCCGTGCCCCTCGGAATCGTTTGCTGCTTTCCGAGAACGTCCAGTCCTGAGCGTCATGGATTGCCGCGCGCCATCAGGATTCGCACGATCTCCGGCCGTTTGAAGAACTCAGCCCACCCGAGCGCAGCGCTGTCGTGTTGGCTGTCGCGGACGCGCGGGTCGGCGCCGGCGTCGAGCAACACGCGAGCAACGTCGGTGGCACCTGAGAAGGCGGCGAGGTGCAACGCCGTCACATCGGCATCCCAGTGCGCCCATAACGCGTTGGGGTTGGCTCCCCGCTCGAGGAGCCACTTCACACCTGTGGCGTCACCGCGCTTGGCCAAAAGATGGAGTGCACCGCCGTGATCGATCACCTTCCGGTTCGCCGCGATGATGGCCGACGCCGTCTCCCAGTCGCGTAGTGCGACTGCGGCAAGCACATCCATCACGCCAACATTCGGCGGGCGATGGCCGCGGGCGGCACTATCGAACTCTGCTAGCGTCATCGTCCGGATCTTCTGCATCACCGGCAGGTCGATGTCGGGAGTGGTGGCATAGCCGGTGACCGGCATGCCCGATCCATCGACGGCGAGCGGATCGGCCCCAAGCTCCAGCAGCAGCCGTACCATCGCCGGACGGTTCATGCGCACCGCGAACTGCAGCGGTGTCTGGTGGTTCTCGTTGCGGCTCTGACGCTGAGCGAGCGCCGCGGGATTGGTCGCCACGATTCGGCGAACTTCGTCCACCAGGTTCATAGCCACGGCGGAGAAGATGTGATGACGTGCGCCGCGGCTCACCAGGAAATCCACGACCGCCCGATGCGCGTCGTCGTCGCAGCCGTCCCAGCACGATGCCCAGCCGATGACGCCGCCGGCGTGATCATCGCCGTCGCCGATCACGTCTCCACCAGCATCGACGAGTGTGCGCGCCATTGCGAGATTGCCTTGCGCAGCGACCCAGTGCAGCGCGTATGTGTTGTCACCGCTCTCGCGGTAGTTCACGTCGAGACCGCGCGCAAGGAGCAGGTCCACTGCGTCGAGACTGCCGCTCTGCGCCGCAGGGAAGAGAAGCGACGCATCGTACGGCGGCACCTTCATCTGCAGCTTGTGCGGATGTTGGTCGAGCAGCGTGCGCAATCTCTCGACGTTGCCGGTACGGGCAGCGTCGATGATCTGGCCGTCCACCGTCAGCGAGTCAATGTGCGCCTTGAGCGCGCGCCAGCTGGCGAAGCCGTGGTGCCGCGCCAGTTCGAACTGCGCCTCGGCGAGCTTCGCATCGGGGTTGGTTTGTCGCAGGGCGGCCAGGCGCGTCTTTGCCTGCTTGCGCAGCCATTCGAGGCTCGGATTGTCGGGAAGCGGTGCGGACGTCTGGTCGGCCACGGGAACCTTCCTTTCCTGCGAAAGGGATGCGCCCTTTCGTGCCGCCCGTTGTCCGCATGTGGGCGAGGATCAGAAGGTGATTGTTCGACGACTGCAGGGCGGGTTTAACCCTTTACGCGGACCGTCGGCCGCCCTTCGCGGCACGGCTGCGATTTTAGACCAGATCGCAAGGTAATAACGACGGTTTGTCCATCCTCTCTCAATCCAGGGGCATTCGAGACCACGCGCTGTGACGCGCTTTCTGTCGATGATGCATATGACACCTGACCTGACTGATCTCACACGCCGTTTGGCTGCCGCCGAGGCGGAGGTTGCCGCGCTCGGGAGATCCGGCGCGCGATCCCGGCGGTCGCGAATCATCGCAGATTGCCGTGGTCGCAATGCGTCTGCCATCGCGGAGTCTCGAGGCGACGAGGGCCCATCGCCGCTCGAAGGCGTCGTCATCGGTCGTTGAATGAGAATGCGCCGCTCACCGCAACCGGGCGTATTCCGCCCGTGCTTCCTCAAGAACCGGAATGTCCGGGTCGGCGTTCTTCCACAGCGTCAAGAGATCGTCATAGGCGCGTTTCGCCTTCACGGTGTCGCCCGAGAGCGCCTGGTGTACGTTCGTCGTAAGAATTGGGACGAGCGCCGGAGCGCCCGTCCGAAAGGTTGCGTAGGTGGCTCGCTCAGTCGTCGTGCCCGTCACTCTTGCGGCCCGCCTTGCCGAAGAAGTGCCTCGTCATGTACCGGGACACCTGTTTTCCCAACCTGGCGCCGACGCGCGTCGAGTTCCTGTAGTGCATTCCCCCGTAGACCCTGGCGTTGAGGACCTCCTCCAGCGCGTCGGAGAAACGCGCGTAGCTGCGTACCGGGCTCAACAGGCCGGTGATGTTGCTGTCGATGGCGAAGCAGACCTCGTCGGACCCGAAGAAATGCTCCAGCGTTGTCGTGATCGCCGCGCTCACGCACCCATGCGCGGACGGATACTCGGGATGATTGGGAGTGATCACCTGCCCAATCCACTCAGTGTCGGGCGTGGTGTTCGGATTGCCATCGGTGTCGCCCGCTCGGATCGCCGTCACCGGTCGCCAGAAGTTGTAGTAATACTTCGCGTCCCAGCAGGCGATCAGCGCGTCGGCTGAAGCGGTCGAGAGCATCGCGAAGTAGCGAGCGTTCTCGGCGGTTCTCAGAAAGCTTCCGACGGACAATGCCCGCCAGGCTCGGACCCACTGGAGTACCGGGTGGTCGGTCCAGAATCGCCCGATGTCGGTCTGTTCCGCCGTGCGGGTGCTGCCGACCAGCGCCCCGAGCGCCTTGATCTCGTTGTAGTCGCGCGCCCATAGCCTGCTGTCGAGAGACGGCGGCGCCTCCGGCCGGAATTGCGAGGCCGACTTGAGGGCAAGCGGCTGAACGAGCGGTGTCTCGGGAGACAGCGCAGCCAGGAAGCCGGGCGGCGTCGGCACGTAGACGCCAGGTCCCGATCCGGGCGTGTAGCTCACCGTGCCGTCCCGGCCATCGTTCGCGCGCGCGATGAGAATCGCGGCCGCGGCCTGCTCGCCGACGGCGACTCCGTTCGCTCGTGCCGCATCATCCGGCAGCGCGCCGAGACTCGCCACGTACTTCGCGTGGAGGTCGTCCGCTTGAGCGGGGAAGAGCGCGACGAGGATGTCATGTGCGGCTGCGGCCACCGCCGCGTCGGCGGATGCCGGTCGGGTGACGTGCGGAGCGCTCGCATACTTTTCGAATGGCTGACCTTCGATCGCGTTTACCGCGTCATAGATCGCCAGGTGCACCATGGCGAGTCGAATGTATGCGCGCGGTGGCGACTGAAGGCCGACCGTCACGATCGCGTTCGAGGCGTGGATGTTCCAGTCCAGAACGGTGTCTGCGCGTACTGCGGTCGCCGGAATCACCATGGCGGCGAGACAGCACACGACGGTCGTGCTGCAGCGTAGGGTCGTCATGCATCCTCCTATAGAATCAGGGTCCTCAACGATTGCCGCCGGCCGGGTGGGAAGTCCTGACCGGGTCCGGATGAATTCCTGAAGTTGCTCGGATGACATCGACGCGTCTGTTCGCGTTCGGGCCGTATCGCCTCGACGTCCACGAACGTCAGCTCCTTCGCGAGAGACAGCCGGTCCAGCTGCCTCCCAAGCTCTTCGACCTCCTGACCACGCTCGTCGAGCAGTCCGGACATCTGGTTCCAAAGCAGGATCTGCTCGACGCGGTGTGGGGCGACGTCGTCGTCGAGGAAGGCAGCTTGACGCGGGCGATCTCGTCGCTGCGTCAGTTGCTGGGCTCCACACCGGACGGAGGGGACTACGTCCAGACCGTGGCCAAGCGGGGATATCGGTTCACGGCATCCGTTCAGGAATCAGGCACCGATCGGTCCCGGGATTCGCGCATCAACCCACCGATTGCACCGCCGCCGCAGCTTGCCGCACCCGCTGCAGTTGAATTCGTCGGCCGCGAGCGCGAGCTTCAGACGATGAACGAGGTGTGGCAGCGCGCGAAGGCCGGTCGGCCCCAGTTGTTCTTCGTCGCCGGCGAGCCGGGCATTGGCAAGACCCGCCTGTCACTCGAGTTCGCAAGCGCCCGCAGTGGAGAAGGCACCACTGTCCTCATCGGATGCAGCGATGAAGAGACGCTCGTGCCGTACCAGCCCTTCGTCGAATCATTGTCCTGGTACGTGCGGTCGTGCGACGGGTCGGATCTCCGCGCGCAGCTGTCCGCCGCAGGAGGAGCCGCGGAACTCGGCGCCCTGATTCCGGAGTTGCGCCGGCGTATTCCGGACCTTGACAGTTCGCCGGTCATGAGTCCCGAGGCGCAGCGTTATCGCCTCTTCGAGAGTGTGACCGCCATGCTGACGACGGTGTCGCGCCACTCGCCGATGCTGATCGTGTTCGACGACCTCCAGTGGGCGGACAAGACGACGCTGCTGCTGCTCCGCCACGTGATGCGATCGGCCGGTTCGGCACGCTTCGCCATTGTGGCCACCTACCGCGAAAGCGAGCTCGATCGGTCGCATCCGCTTGCCGACATGCTGACCGCGCTGCGTGGCGAGCACAACGTCACGCGGCTGTCGTTGCGCGGGCTCGATGCCGCAACGATCGGCGGACTCGTGGACGGGATGTTCGGTCGCGCCGCACCGGCGCAGCTGGCCAGGTTCGTCGCCGACAGCACCGAAGGCAATCCCTTCTTCGTGACCGAAATGCTGCGGCACCTGAAGGAGACCGGCGCGTTCAGCCGGATTGCCGATCCCGAAGGACGGGGGATGGAATTGTCCCGGCTCGGGCTTCCCGAGGGCGTCAAGGAAGTCGTCGGTCGTCGATTGTCGCGGTTGAGCGAGGCGTGCAACCGTGCGCTGTCCGTGGCGGCCGCGATGGGCCGCGAGTTCGATGTCGATGTCCTGCAGCAGGTGGCCGGGATCGACGAAGACGAATTGATCGAGGCGCTCGAGCACGCGGCGCGGGCACAGCTCGTCGCCGAGGTCCAGGGGGCCACGGGACGCTTCGCCTTCACGCACGCGCTCATTCGCGAGACGCTGTACGACGAGCTGAGCTCGCCACGGCGGGTGCGGCTGCATAGCCGGCTCGCCGAAGCCATCGAACGCATCGCGCGGGACGGGGCAGGGGAGTCGCGACTGGCGGAGCTCGCGTATCACTTCACGCAGGCGGCGTCCGCCGGGTTCATCGACAAGGCCGTCGAGTACGCGACACGCGCCGGCGATCAGGCCTCGCATGCCCTGGCGCACGAGGAGGCCATCCGTCTCTTCGGCATGGCCCTCCACTCGCTCGAGCTCATGCCGCCGGGACCCGAGACCGGGCGACGGCTCGTCGAGCTCCACGCCCGCCGCGCGCGGTCGTTCGACGCGCTGGGAGAGTGGACGATGGAAGCGCGTGAGCTCGACGCGGCGCTTCGTCACCTTGATGCCGCGCAGGGCGAGCGACGCTGCGAGCTGATGCTGGCGCTGGCGCGTGCCCTGTTCCTGCTGTTCGACATCCGGCCCGTGGAGCAGTGGGCGACCGAGGCGATGCAGCTGGCCGAACGTCTCAATCGGCCTGACCTGCAGGCGCACGCGCTGGCCTGGCTCGCGCGCTGTCAGCAGGCCAACGGCGATCTCGACGCCGCGGCGGAGATGGATCGCCAGTCGATCGTCCTGGCCCCTGGTGTGACGACGGCCACGCACATGCTTGGGACGCTCACGCTCTACCTCGCGGGCCGATCGGCGGAGGCGCTTCCGCTCGCGTCGGACGGGGCGCAGGCGGCGCGGACGTCACGCGACACCACGCTGATCATGTACTCGCTGTCGCATCTCGGATTGAATCTGATGGGGACCGGACGGTATGCAGAAGCCTCGGCCGTCTTTCTGGAAGCGCGAAGCTTCGGACGCAAGTACGGGGCGATGTCGATGCTGGCCCGCGCCACCGCCATGGCCGCCGGACTTCATTTGAGCGTGTTCGACTACGAGGGCGCGGCGGCGCTTCGGTCCGAAGCGCAGGAGCTGGCCCGGAGCGCGGGGTTTGCTCCGCCGCTCATCAGCGCGAACATCGATGCGTTGCTCGCGCTCGCGCGATGTCACAACCCTGGTCCGGGTCAGGCATTGCTGGAGCAGACGGTTGCCGACGCGACAAAGACCGGCGGATGGCATCAGTGGCTCTGGCAGATGCGACTCGCTCAGACAAGAGCGGAGCTGGCGCTTGCGCGCGGCGCGATCGAAGAGGCGATCACGGCCGCCACTGACGCCATCGACGCGAGCCGCGCGAGACGGCGCCCGAGGTACGAGGCGCTAGGCTACGTGACGAGGGCCCGCGGCCTGCACGCCGCCGGCCGCACGCACGCAGCGATTGCCGATGCCCGGCACGCGGCGGAGACGGCAACCGCCATCGCGGATCCGGCGCTCCTGCTGATGGCGCTGGACGCGATCCTCGACCTCGACGGCTCCGATGAATTGCAGGGTCAGGCGCGTGCGGTGAGCGACCGCGTGGAGCAGTCGCTGCCTGACGACCTCATGCGCGCGCAATTCCGCGCTTCCGAGATCGTGCAGCGCGTTCGGGGGCGGCAGTAGTCGTTGTTGTCTCAGTTGGATCTACTGGATCTACAATCGCCGGCTGAGAGGTGGATGATGGCGATCCCAACGTGGCAGGTCAGCGGCCAATACTACGAAACATGCAGTTGCGACTTCGTGTGTCCGTGCCTGCCGGGAGGGCTGGCGGTCAGGCCGAGCAAGGGATCGTGCACGTTTGCCATGGCATTTGAGATTGAACGCGGGATCTACGGAACGGTCTCGCTCGACGGCCTCGGGTTCATCGTGCTGGGCTTCACCCCGGAGGCGATGGCAAAGGGCAACTGGTCGGTCGGGCTCGTCGCCGACGAGAGAGCCAGCGCCGAGCAGCGCGACGCGTTCACGGCGATCGCCAGCGGTGCCGCGGGCGGTCCTATGGCGGCGCTGTCGGGACTCATCGGAACGTTTCTGGGTGTGCAACCAGCGCCAATTCGATTTGATCGCAGCGGCGCGAAGTGGTCCGTCAAGGCGTCAGATTTCGTCGACATGGCTGCCGAAGGCGCAAAGGGAATCAACCCCGATGCCAGCGAGCCGATGCACCTGGACAACACCGGCCATCCGGCCGCAGATCGCTTCGCGCTGGCGCGAGCAGCCAACAGCCGCGTCCATGCGCTCGGCTTGACATGGGAAGACGTCAGCGGCACAAACAACGGACAGTACGCGCCGTTTTCCTGGCGCAACGCCTAGCGCGTCGCCGGCGCACCGGCCGCACGGGCGTCATCATCTCGAATCCCGTCGTTCATCCTTCGATGCCAGGACCTGCCACTCCCGCCGAGCGTCCGCCCACCATCGTCGAATCCGCGTTGCAGTCCGACCGCGCGGCCGCTGTCGTCCTCCTGGTCGTGCTGCCCGTGGTCTGCTGGATGTGGATCGTCGTGATGGCACGCGACATGTACGGACCCATGACCGGCGCCAGTGCCTGGATGATGACGCCGAACTGGGATGTGCCGCACCTCTTGCTGCTCTGGACGATGTGGACCGTCATGATGACAGGCATGATGCTCCCGACCGCGTCACCTCTGGTCCTGCTGTACGGCGCGATGACGCGGCGATCGGCACAGAGAACGGCAAGGCGCGATATTTACGCGCTCACAGCCGGCTATCTCATCGTGTGGACGGTGTTCAGCCTTGGCGCAACCGCGCTTCAGCGTGGGCTGGCGGCGCTCCTGGTTCTGTCACCGATGATGGAGGTCACCAATTCCAGGCTTGGTGCGGCGTTACTGCTTCTCGCAGGCGTGTATCAGCTGACGCCGATAAAACACGCCTGTCTGCGGACGTGCCAGTCCCCGCTGGGATTTCTCATGAGCCGATGGCGCACTGGATGGCGGGGTGCGCTCGTTATGGGACTCGAACACGGCGCCTATTGCGCGGGCTGCTGCTGGGCGCTGATGTTGCTGCTGTTTGCCGGGGGCGTCATGAACTTGACCGTCATTGCGGCGCTGACGGCATTCGTGGCGTTTGAAAAACTGGCGCCGATCGGTCTGCACGGCGCGCGGATCAGCGGCGTGCTCCTGCTGGCGGCAGGACTCGTGATGCTCGTGCGCTAAACACCCATCGCACAGCGCCGTCTATTCATGCGAGGTGAGCATGCCACGCGACCGTGAGGACGCTGGCGTCGCGAAGCCGCACACGGCGAAATACGCGATCGTGCTAGAGGACTTACCGTTGGACGGTACAGGAACACGCGGGACGATCGTGCCGCGCCGACGCCTACGATCGTCCGCCGAGTGTCCTGTGCTGGCGCGGCAGCAGACCCACGAGAAACATCAGGAGTCCGGCCGCCAGCCAGAGGGCCGAACCGCCGGATCCCGTCAGGGGACCGAATCCTGCGCCTTCGAGACGCGGGGTCGTCAGACTCCACGGCCACGCGCTGACGGTCATGGCAGTGGTTCGTTCGGCAGCCACGATCGCGACTCCCGCGAGAATCCAGACCCAGGACATCACGCCGGATGAGGTCGCGCTGGATTTTTCGGCGCCCGCGGATGATGCGCGAGCCGATGGCAGACGTGCCACTCGCGCCATAATCGCCGCGGACAGCTCGCGCTCCGGCTCGGGTTCTTCAAGACGATTCAACGCCAGGGTCATGTCCTCAACGATCCGCAACGCCGAACGGCATCGAGGGCACTGGCTCGCGTGACTGTCGATCGCGTTGCGAACCGCCGGCGAGCATTCCCGCAGCGCGTCGGTCCAGATGCGTTCGTAGATCTCCTGACAAGTCATCGGGAACTCCGGATCGTCGAAGGCGTTGCGCCAGCGAGCGAGGCGCGCAGATGCTGCCGCGCGCGGAACAGCAGGGTTTTCACAGTGCCAGCCGTCACACCGATCGCCGACGCGACCTCGCTCACCGACAACTCCTGGCGGTAGTGAAGGACGACGGCGGTTCGTTCGCCGAGTGGCAGCCGCTCGACGAGCCGCCAGAGGTGCCGGCCCTCGTCCTCGGCCACCAGCACGTCGAGAGCGGCGGGAGCGGCCGACGCATAAGCGCTCGACTCAGGCTGAATCGGTGTTTCGCGTCGCGCGCCGGGCGAATGGCGCGCGAGCCAGTTCCTGGAAAGGCGCACGGTGATGGTCGCCAGCCAGGGGTAGAACGGGCGTCCCACGTCGTTGCACAGATCAAGACGTTCGAACGCGCGAACGAACGCATCCTGCGTCACGTCGTCGGCACCCTCCCGATTGCGGAGAATCATGACGGCCAGAGCGAACACCCGGCGTTCGTAGCCCTTCACGATCTGGCCAAAGGCATCCACATCCCCGGCTCTCACGCGCTGGACGATGCCTGCGGTCGACGTCGAATCAGGCGTCCCTTGCCAGGTCACGCGCCCGGCAGGTCGATGTCATCGACGAGTCCAAGACCCATCGAGACATGGATGACCTTGCGCGCCCCGAAGTACAGGGAACGAGGCCGACCAGAATCGAGCGGCGGAAAGAGCAGTCCGAGGAAACAGATCACGACGCCTTTGAGCGCGAGGTCTGCCGCCGCTCGCTTTCCGCATCCGTTATGGGCGTCGCCGCCAGGTAGGCCCAGAACGACGCGTATCCGGCCTGGCGCGCCTTCCGATTCTCTCTCATCACGAGCGCCACGAGTGCCAACAGAACGCCCAGCACGAGCACAGCCAGAAGACCAACCACCACGAGGGTGTTGGCCCCGGCGCGGACGGCAAGGAGCATCGTGATCAACAGCACGAGCACAGCCAGAAGACCAACCACCACGCGAGCCATATACACCTCCCTTGTCACGGTATACACGCCGAATCGATCCCAGGTTGACACGGTCGGATTACTGCAGGTCGGGACGGGCGGCTCGGTAGTCCACGGACCTGCGGCGGGCGCCGCTGGTATACATCCACGGCCACCGGGCGCGGCGCCGCCTGGGCGTCAGCGACCGCTGCTCAATTAGCGGCTGAAGAGGGGGAACACCCCTTCGCGCGAGGTGTTCCCCCGTCGATGGCCCCGTGACGAGATTTCTTCCTGGTCAACGACAGCGGCTCGCGCGCGGCGAGCACACAGGGGCAGTTGCAAGGAGCCGGATTTTAGAAGTCCCAGCCTTTGAGAAAGCAGGAAGGTTGGTGGACCTGACCAGGATCGAACTGGTGACCTCCTGAATGCCATTCAGGCGCGCTCCCAACTGCGCTACAGGCCCACTCTGGTGCGAGGAGTCGAACAACTGATCCTAGCACTCGAACGCTTCGAACGAAAACCAGGTATAGAGGAAGGCGCGATGCGAACGGAGCGCCAGAAAATGCTCGCTGGGGAGATGTACGACCCGCTCGATCCTGAGCTGGTCGCCGCTCGTGTGCACGCACGAGACCTCTGCCAGGCGCTGAACGCGACCGCCGAGACACAGCAGGACGAGCGCCGCCGACTCCTCCGCGCGCTCTTTGGCGACGGTGGCGACACCGTCTGGATGCAGCCACCCTTCTTCTGTGATTACGGATGCAACATCGAGCTCGGCGCGCGCGTGTTCTTCAATTTCAACTGCGTCGTGCTCGACGTGTGCGGCGTCCGCATCGGGAGCTTCTCCCTGTTCGGCCCGGCCGTCCAGATCTACACCGCCATGCATCCGATGAATGCCGAGCAGCGCCGTCGCGAAGAGTTCGGCAAGCCGGTCGAGATTGGATCGGACGTGTGGGTCGGCGGCGGGGCAATCATCCTTCCCGGGGTCCACATCGGATCGCGGGCGGTGATCGGCGCCGGCAGCGTGGTCACGCGAGACGTTCCCGAGAACGTCTTGGCCGCTGGTAATCCCTGTCGCGTCATTCGGGCCATCTCGGACTGAACCGCCAACCCGAGCCTAAACAATTCCACGCTTACGGCCGACACCCAGGCCTGTGAGGCCCAAAGTCTCGAGGCCAGCCCCGGCTGAGGCGAGGCCGGCTGCGTCCGATTAGTTGGCAGGTGCTGAAACCGGCTGGACTATATGGCGACGATACGCGAGCGACAGCCACGCGGCCAGCTGCCGGGCCGCCTCCTCCGGAGTCGGGCCGTAGAAGGGCATCATGGCGGTCGGCATGCCGGGTTTCCGTGCAAGTTGAGCACGCCACCGGTTGCTGACGGGCGTCACCTCGATGTGGTACGGACGCCCACCAATGGTTTCTTCGAAATGTTTGACGATCACTTGTCTGGGGACCTGACCGTTGAACGGGAGTGTCTGGCTGGGACCAGATACTCGCCAAATCAGTCAGGAGTGCCGGTGATTTTACGCCGTCGTCATGGCCGATCAAGCGAAGGGAAGCGCGAAGGCGTCGTCCACACCCCGGGTTGGCCCCGATCGTCGGCTGATCCCGTGAAAGAAAAATATGCGCTATCAGGTTGCCCACAAGATTTTCACGGGACATCCACAGCTTTTCCACAGCTGGGCTCGTTTGCGCTTCGTCGATCCGCTGCCGGCACCCGGCATGTAGAATGCGGTTGACCGCGAAATGATGTGTTCTGTTCGACTTCTCGGCGTGATGGTGTGCCTGGCAGGCATGGTCCAGCTGGCGTCTGCCGCATCCGACGTCACGCTGTTCCGCCTCTACATGCTCGACGGCTCGGTGTTGACGAGTTACGGCGAGTTTGCGCGCGTGAACGACAGCGTCGTCTTCTCGATGCCGGTTGGCGGCAAGGCCGACCAGCCCCGTATTCAAGTTACGTCGGTGAAGGCTGCGCTCGTCGATTGGCCGCGAACTGAACGCTTCTCCGCCTCGGCCCGGTTTCAGCGCTATGCCGAGTCGCGAGGCGAAGAGGACTTCCGCATCCTCAGCAACGAGGTGGCCGTCGCGCTCAACGACATTGCGTTGAGCGCCAACCGGCAGCAGGCGCTGGCCCTCGCCGAAAGCGTGCGGCGCACCGTCGCCGACTGGCCGCGCACGCACTACGGCTACCGGCAGAACGATGTCCGCGAAATCCTCTCGGTGCTCGACCAGGCAATCTCGAGCTTGCGCGTTGCCGCCGGTGCCACGAGCTTCGAGCTGTCGCTGGTGGCGATGGCCGACGCACCCGAGCTCGAGCCGCTGGCGGCGATGCCCGACGTGCGGCAGCAGCTCGACGAGATTTTCTATGTCGCCAAACAGACGAAGGGCGCCGAGCGTGTCGCGCTGCTCCAGTCGGGGCTGACCCTGCTCTCGGAAGCCGGAGCGATGATCTCGGACGCGTCGACACTACGCCGCGAGGTCGAGTCACAAATCCGTGCGGAGCATGCCACCGACCGGAAGTATGCGTCGCTGACGCAGAAAGTCGTCACCCAAGCCAAGACGCACGCGTCGCGCGCCAACATCTCGCAGATCGAAAGGCTGATCAACCGGATCCCGAGGGAGGATGCCAAGCTGGGCGGCCAGCGCCCGGAGATGGTTCAGTCGATGAATACCGCCGTGCAGTCGCAGCTGTTCGCGGCACGCCGACTGCGATTGCAACGCGATCAGTGGCTGCTCAGGCAATCGGCCTACCGCGAATATCAGAGGTCGGTCGGCACGTCCCTCCTGCTACTGGTGAAGAATCAGAACTCGCTCGAGGCGATCAGGACGCTGGAAGGTCCGCCGCCGGACCGGTTGCTCGCGCTTCGGCAGCAGTTGAGCGGGGGGGCGGCACGTCTGGAGCGCCTGCGCACGCCTGACTACCTCCAGTCGACCCACGAGTTGCTGGTGGGCGCGTGGCGCTTCGCTGAGAACGCCACACGCGCGCGCTACGAAGCCATCGAAAAGGCCAATGCCGCTGCCGCTTGGGAGGCCTCTTCGGCCGCCGCGGGCGCGCTGATGATGCTCGGTCGCGCCCAGGCCGAAATCCGCTCTCTGCTCGAACCGCCCAGGCTCCAATAACAAGGCACAATGCTCAATGCACAATGCTCAATGCCCCAAGACACCTCGGGCATGCATTGAGCCTTGAGCCTTCTGCATCGGTCATTGGGCATTCTGCATTGGGCATTGGGCATTGATTGACAGACCGACCCCTCGTGCAACTCGTTTAATCCGTGCGCGCGACCTCCGCGCGTTTCGTGAGGCAGCGATCAGCCTGGCCTGTGACGGGTCGCCGCTCGAGGCGCGCGACCGTCTCGTCGTCGTCCCGACCCGCGCCGCAGCGTCTCATCTCCTCGACGGCATCGAGGCGCGGGCGTTCGCCCATTCGCGCGCCGTCGTCGTTCCCGATCTGGTCACGCCACGGGAGTTGACCGAGCGGCTAGCCGAACGACTCGATACGCCACGGCGAATGCTGAGCGGGGCGGAGCGGGAAGCGCTGCTCGGATCCGCGTGCCGCGCCATGCGTGCCGCCGGCCACGAGCCGCCGTTCGAGATCCGTCCTGGCCTGATTGCCGAGATTTTGCGTTTCTACGACCAGCTGCGTTTGCGCCGGAACCGCGTGGACGACTTCGAGCGTCGCGCGTTGTATCTGCTCGAGCCGGGGGCTTCCACCGATCGCGGCGCCGAGCGCCTGGTGAGACAGACCCGGTTTCTGGCCGCCGCGTTTCGCGAATTCGAGCGGCGCATCGCCGAGCATGGCGACGACGAGCACGCCCGCCGCGAGCGTTTAGCGATCACGCCGCCGTCACGGCCTTACCGGCACATCGTGCTGACAGTTACCGATGGCGCGTTCGATCCCTACGGGCTGCTGCCCGCCGACTGGGATTTGCTGACCCGCGTTCCGCACCTGGAGCGTCTGGATGCGATCGTCACCGACACGATGCTGGCCGGCGCGCTTCACGAACGGATGCATCAGGTGCTGCCCGGCATCGAGGAGGTGCCGTTCGATGGCGGTGAACCGCCGCGCGCGCCGGTGTTGCTGACATCCGGGACCGAACACGTTCAGCGCGCGCGCGATCGCGAAGAGGAAATAGCGGGCTTCGCGCGCCGCGTCAAAGCCGCGTCGCGCAGCGGTGAGCTCAACTCGCCCAGCCGCGCCGCGTTCATCGTCCGGCGGCCGCTGCCGTACGTCTACGTTGCGCGCGAGGTGATGCGCTCGGCGGGCATCGCGTGCCAGATGTTCGACGCGCTGCCGCTGGCGGCGGAGCCATATGCGGCGGCGTTGGATCTGGTGTTGTCGTGCGTCAGCGCCAACTTCGCGCGCGGTCCGGCGATCGCACTGCTACGGGCGCCGCATTTCGATTTCGATGGGGTCCGGCTGAAGCCGGACACTACAGCCGTAGACGCCGTCCGGCTGAAGCCGGACACGACAGCCGTAGACGATGTTCCGGCGCTTGATCGTGCGCTGGCCGAGGCCGGATATCTCGGCGACGCCGAATCCCTCGATCGTCTGCTCGAATCGTGGCGCCCGGCTTCGTCAAGCTACGGTGAGACAGGCGGGCCGGTGCGCGGTCGCATGGAGCGGGCACTTCGCGCCGGCGAAGTCCTGCGGGCGATCGTGGGCGAGCTGACGCCGCTGCGATCGCCCGCACCTGTGGCCGAGCATCTTTCATGTCTTCTGACTTTCCTGACGAGGCATGCCGGGAGAGAACCGGACCGGTCCTCTGTCGATGAAGGTCGGGCGCGGCGGGCACGGAGCGCGATTCTCGGCACGCTGATGGCTCTTCGCGATGGGTGGGCACGGTTCGACAGCACGCCGGTAGACAGTGACGTCGCCGCCGCGCTGATTCGCCGCTGGATCGAAGTTCAGACCTTTGCACCGCGGGCCGGCAGCTCCGGGGTTCACCTGGTGGACGCGTGGAGTGCGCGATTCGGTGATTTCGATGAGGCGCATCTGGCCGGTCTGGTGGATGGCGAATGGCCCGAGCCGGCGCGCCGCAACATCTTCTATTCCTCGTCCATCCTGCGCGAGCTTGGCTGGCCGGCCGAGGCGGATCGTCTGGCGGGTGAGCGGGCGCTGTTTACCGATCTTCTGCGGTTGCCGGCGTCGCGACTCACTGTTTCCGTCTTCACGCTCGAAGCCGATGCGCTGGTGAGCCCGTCCTCGCTCGTCGACGAGCTCGATCACGCCACGTTTGAAACGCGGAGAACTTGCCGGCGCCCGACGCGGCCAGGATTGCGCCGTACAGAGAGAACAGGACGATGTAGGTGGCCGCGACTTCGAGCGGGACGCCGAAGATCCCCTCGAGCGTCATCCAGGCGGTGCCGACAATGCGCGGCGGATCGTAGCCGCGGTGCGCCAGCAGGCTCGAGGCCGACGAGATCGAGCAGCGGTCCGTAAAACGCGTAGACGAGAAACAGCGCCGCCGTGACCGGCAGGATCCATCCTGTCGTCCTGCGCGTGGCCTCGAGGACGGCCGCGATCGTGATGATGCCCAGCGTGACGTCGAGCGCGGTGGGGTCGGCCGCGCGGTAAATGAAGTTGTCGAAATCGATCAGCGGCCACGCGAGCGCGACACATGTCGCTGCGATCAGCATCCAATCCACCGGGCCGACGCGGGCCATATCCCGCCGGCCGGCCGGGTAATACAGAAAGCTCAGGACGAGGGTGACGATCAGGAACGTGACCCGGTAGACGAACGGCTGCACGATCCCGACGACCCAGTACAGGGCATAGAGCGAGAGCCCGATCGCGAGCACGGTTCCCAGCCCGCCCACCGCGCCGCGCAGTTGTCGTGTCGGGGATTCGGCCGGGATGTCTTCAGGTGCGGTGGTGACGGGAGCTACGGACTCCAAACACCGCGTTCCTGGTAATAGCGGATGGCGCCCGGATGGAAATCCGCCGGCGATCCCGCGATGGCGACCTCAGGGCTCAAGTGGCGCGCCTCGGGATGAATCGCCGCAAGTTCGGCTTTCCTGTCGAAGAGCGTGCGCGTCACATCGTAGGCAAGCTGCGCGTCCATCGCGGCATCGACGACGAGCGCAATGTCGACCGCAACCACGCCAATGTCCGCCTGCTGGCCTGGATAGGACCCTTTCGGCATCACGATTCGGCGGTAAAGCGAGGGACCCCAGGCGGACTGCAGCGACGGAATCACTTCGTCGTTGGCGATGAGCTTCGCCGTGAGGCCCGCGGTGCTCGCCAGATCGAGCACCGACGCCGTTGGCAGCCCGCCGCTCCAGAAGAAGGCGTCGATCTTGTCGTCCTTGATGGCGTCCACCGAGGCGTTGACCGAGAGCGCCTGCCGGCGGATGTCGCGGTCGGGGTCGAGGCCGGCCGCTCGCAGGACGCGGAACGCGGTGACCTCGGTGCCACTCCCCGCCGAGCCGGTCGACACGACCTTTCCGCGAAGATCCGCGAGCCGCTCGATGCCGCTGCCCTCGACCGTGACCAGGTGCGTGTAGTTCGGGTAGAGGATGGCCAGCGTCTGCGCCCTCACCGCACCGGTCTTTTCGAAGGCGTCGCGTCCATGCACCGCGTCGGCGAGCGTATCGGCAGTTGTAAACGCGATGTCCACCTTCCCGAGCTGAATCAGCTTCAGGTTGTCAACGGAGGCGGCCGTCACTTCGGCGGTGACTTCGACTTTCGGCAGCGACTCGCTGAGCACCTTCGCGAGCCCGCCGCCGTAGGGATAGAAGACGCCGCCGGTGTTGCCGGTCGCGATCGACATCCGTGTGATGCCGCCATGCTCGCGTGCGAACTCACGTGGATTGCAGGCCGTGATGGTCAGCAGGACGACGGCGAGCCACGCACGTGCGCTCATGAAGGCGTATCTTAGTCGGTCGCCCCCAATGTTCAAGCGAAACGACTTCCTCGGTGTGTTCTCCGAGCCGGGGCGGTGGCAGTCGTATCACGTAAGGCGTACGTGACAGCTTGACCGGATTGCCCAGGACTTTGATGGGTCCGACGGTTGGATACTCCAGCTCCAGGAGCATGTCGCGTGCGGCAACCTGCGGATCCTCCAGTGCGTCCTTGACGGAACGAAGCTTCCCGCACGGGACGTTGTGGGCTTCCAGGCGTTGAATGAGCTCGTCTACGGACATCGTGTCAAAGACCGCTTGAAGCGTCGTTCTCAGCTCGTCACGGTGTGTCAACCGCGCCGTGTTCGTTCGGAACCGTGGATCATCGCAAAGGTCTTGACGACCCAGGGCATCGCAGAACTGAACCCAGAGGCGGGGATTGCCGACGGCGACAATGATCGAGCCGTCTCTGGCTCGAATGGTTTCGTACGGGGCAATCGACGGATGATCATTGCCGAACCGTCTGGGATCCTCTCCAGTTGCGAGCAGAATTCCAACCGGCAGATGCATGACCGACAGCATTGAGTCGAACAAGGCCAGATCGATCTGTTGACCCTGACCGCTCCGCTGGCGCTCGATCAGGGCGAGAAGAATCCCCTGAATCGCGTAAAGACCGGCAAGATAGTCGGTGACGGCGATGCCAACCCTGGTGGGCTCACCATCGGGAAAGCCGGTGACGTCCATCAGTCCCGTTTCACCCTGAATGACAACGTCGTATCCCGGACGCTGCGATCGCGCACCGGTCTGCCCGTAGCCGCTGATCGAGCAATAAACCAGCCGGGGATTGATCGCGGCGGCCTGCGCATAACCGAACCCGAGCGATGCCAGGCTGCCGGGACGAAAGTTCTCCACCAGAACATCCGCCGTCTCAATCAGCCGCTTGAGGACATCGCGCCCTTCAGGTGTCTTCAAATCAAGCGCAACACTTTTCTTACTTCGGTTGACGCCAAGGAAATACGCGCTCGATCCGTCGACAAAAGGTGCCCACCCTCGTGTTTCGTCGCCGTGCCGCGGCTCCTCAATCTTGATGACCTCGGCTCCCATGTCGCCAAGCAGCATGGTACAGAACGGACCCGCGAGCACGCGCGTCAGATCTATGACCCGGATGCCGTGCAGTGGCGGGATGGCTTCCAATCAACCCTCGCATTGTCAGTGCCATCTTAGTCGGCCCGAGGACACGAATCCTGAATTTGAGGATCGATGATCGATGAGTATCACATGATTTACCCCGTGAACAGCCCCCCGTTGACGTGAATCGTCTGCCCGGTGATGTAGCGCGCGCCGGGGCCGCACAGAAAACGAACGAGCGACGCGACCTCCTCGGGCGTGCCGCGGCGGCCGACCGGCGGCGTCTTGCCGGCGTGATGCGCGGGCTCGGCGCCGGCGCGCGTCGTGTCGATCATGCCCGGGGCGACGCAGTTGACGGTGACCTGGTGCGGCGCCAGGTCATGCGCGAGCGCGCGCGTCAGCCCGACGAGGCCGGCCTTGGCGGCGATGACGTGCGCCCGGCGGCTCGCGCCGGTGTGCGACTGACAACCCGCCGATGTTGACGATCGATCCGCCGCCGGCCGCGACCAGATGCGGCAGCGCGGCGCGGCTGCACAGGTAGGCGCCGTCGAGCGTGGTCGCGAGGATCTCCCGCCACTCGGCATACTCGAGCGTCGCCAGATCCGTTTCGCGGCGGACGCTGGCGTTGTTGACGAGGATGTCGAGCCGGCCGAACGCCTTCACGGCGGTGTCGATGAGACTGGCGGCGGACGCGGGATCGCCGACATCGGCGAGCGCAGCCGCCGCGCGGCCGCCCTTGCCGCGAATCTCCTCCGGCGACGGCGTCGGCCTCGGCGCGTGCGCGCTTCGCGCTGACGAGGACCGCGGCGCCGCCGTCCGCCAGCGCGAGCGCGATGGCGCGGCCGATATTGCGGGCGCTGCCGGTGACGACGGCGACGCGGCCGGCCAGCTCGTTCTCGACACTCATGCCCTGAATTCCTTCATCACGTCGAGCGATGGCTCCTTGAAGATGGTGCGGGACGCCCGCAGCAGCCGTTCGGCGGCATCTGGCGGTCCATCCGCCGTAGATCGCGTTGTCCAGGAACTTGCGCTTCCAGCTCCACGGCGAGCAGCGGCGTCGCGCGCGCCCCCGCGCATGTGCGGCTGGCGGTACTCGCGCGAGCTGCCATCGGCCAGCGTCGCCCGCAGATGGCCGGTGAACTTGCGCGGGTACTGGTTCGCGGGATCGATCGTGTACCGGATCTTCGAGGCCAGCGCCAGCACCTCGGGATCGGCGATGCGGGCCTCGGTGAACTGCGCGAGCCCGGCCTTGCCGTCGAAGAACCCGACGGCCATGCAGAACGGCGTGCTGAACTTCGCGGCATAGGGCGTCGGCGGCCGGTGCTTCGACGCCAGCGGCTCCCAGAGACGCGGCACCGTGCCGGCGGCGACCTCGCATTCGATGTCGCGCACGTCGGCGGCGCGGACGCCTTCGCCGGCCAGCCGCCGCGCGCAATCGATGAACGGCTGCGTCATGGTGCCGCACGCGTACGGCTTGAACGCCACCGACGGCATCACCCAGCGCGTCCCGAGGCCGTCGAGCAGCGGCGCGAAGTCGGGCTTCACCGACGGCGCGAACGCGCGATAGAGGCCGTGCGTGCCCTCGAACACCGTCCGCGGGCCCGGCGAAGCCGCCGCGCGCCATGAGCGCGGCGCGCACGCCCGACTGGGCGGCCCACCCGGCGTGCATCCGCTTGGTCCACGTGCCCTCGGCCAGGTATTCGATGATGCCCGACGCCATGCTGCCGGCGATGCCGAGCGCCGACGCGATCGCCTGCGGCCGGCATCTTCAGCGCCGCGCCGACGGCGCCCGCCGCGGCGATCGCGCCGAACACCGCCGTCGGATGGAAGCCGGCATTGTGCGTCGCCATCGGCGCCACCAGGCTGAGGCGGCACAGCAGCTCGACGCCCGTCACCACGCCCGACGAGCAGGCGATCGCCGCCCAGTCCTTCGCGTTCGCAGGCCGCCAGCACCGCCGGCACGATCACCGCGCCCGAGTGCACCGGCCCGCCTTCGAACGTGTCGTCGAAGTCTTCGCCATGTGCGGCGGTGCCGTTGACGAGCGCGGCGCCGAACGCGTCGAACCCGCCGGCGATGGCCGAGCGCCGTGCACGGCGCCGTGCGCGATCGACCGCGGCGCAGCGTCGCGGCGACGTACGGCTCGCGGCGCGCGGCGATGCACAGGCCCGCCACATCCAGAAACAGCTTCCGCGACGTCTCGACGGCTCTCGGGAGGCAGGCGATCGCGGCGCGTGCCTGCCAGCCAGTCGGCGACCGATTCGGCGACGGTCATGCAGGCGGGCGGTGCGGCGCCGCGCGTCGAGGCCGTGCCGCACGAGCGAGCCGGCCATGAAGACGAACGCGAGGACGAGCAGCACGGCGGAAATCCGATCCTGCACGAACGTCATGTGGTCGCCGCTCGAGAGCACCAGCGCCCGGCGGTAGTTCGATTCCACCATGAAGCCGAGGACGACGCCGAGCACCATCGGCAGCAGCGGCACGGCGAAGTAGCGCATCGCGTAGCCGACGACGCCGAAGCCGAGCGCGAGGCCGACCTGGAATTCACTGGTTTCGATGGCGTAGACGCCCGAGACGACCAGCGCGTAGATGAACGCCATCAGGTACGGCTTCGGCCGGCTGACCAGCCAGATGCACGGCCCCATGATCAGGTAGCCCAGCACCACCATCGCGATGTTCGCGGCGAGCAGCCCGCTGAACAGACCGTTGACGACGTTCGGTGTTCTGCACGAACAGCATCGGCCCCGGCAGCAGGCCGTGCATCAGGAACCCGCCGAGCAGCACCGCCGCCGAATTGGAGCTGGGAATGCCGAGGCTGAGCAGCGGAATCAGCGCCGTGCACGCCACCGTGTTGTTCGCCGCTTCGGGCGCGGCAATGCCCTCCGGCGATCCGTGGCCGAACTCCTCCTTGTGGCGCGACCAGCGCCGCGCCTCGTTGTACGCCAGGAACGACGACACCGCGCCGCCGCCGCCGGGCATGCATCCCTCGAACGTGCCGATCACCGAGCCGATCAGCTGCGGCAGCGCGATGCGCTTCCACATCGCCGGGCCGGGAAAACGGATGCGCGCGCGTTCTTCGACCGCCTGCCAGGCCGGCTCCCCCGTCTGCGCGAGCAGCTCACCGATCGCGAACAGGCCGACCATCACGAGGATCGGCGCGATGCCCGACAGCAGATCGGGGCTGTCGAAGGTGAAGCGGGTCAGGCCTGTCACCGGATCGGTGCCGACGGTCGAGATCATCAGGCCGAGGACGCCGGCCATCAGCCCCTTGACCAGCGACTCGCGCGAGAGCGACGCGATCACGCTCAAGCCCGAGCACGCCGAGCGCGAAGTACGCCTGCGGCGTGAAGGCGAGCGCCACGGTCGACAGCCGCTCGGCGAGCAGCACCAGCACGCCGAGACCGAAGAGACCGCCGACGAACCCGGAATAGAGCGAGATGCCGAGCGCCTCGCCGGCCCTGCCCCTGCAGCTTCATCGCGTAGCCGTCGATGACGGTGGCGGCCGCCGCGTTGGTGCCGGGCGTCCGGATCAGGATGGCGGGAATCGAACCGCCGTACTCCGCGCCGACATAGGTCGACGCGAGCATCACGATCGCCACCGTCGGATCCAGCGTGTAGGTCAACGGCAGCAGCAGCGCCATCGTGATCGACGGCGAGATGCCGGGCAGCGCGCCGCCGAGGATGCCCCACGCGACGCCGGCGCAGGCCGCGGGCACGATGGACGCAAGAACTCGCTGCACGCGTCTAGAACAGCGACGGCCAGATGCCCGGCGGATGCGGGATGCCGAGCACCGCCACGAACAGCACCCAGAAGAACAGCGCGCCCGACAGCGCGACGAGCGCGACGCGCGCCGTTCAGCCCGCCGCCCTGGTAGTACGTCGTCGCGGCGATCAGGCCGGCCAGCGCGAGGACGTAGCCGAGCCACGGCACGACCGCGAGATAGACGATCCCGATCAGCAGCATGCCGGCGACGCGGAAGCGGGATCGGGACGGGGACGACGGGGACTGGGACCGGAGACGCGCTCCGAGACTGCGTTGGCGTCGTCGCAGGCGATCTGACGATCAGGATCAGCGACAGCGCGCCGAGCACCACGGCGTACGTCTTGGGCAGCCCCTGCGGGCCGACGGCGTCGGACAGGGCGCTCTCGGGAATCGCCGCCGCCATCAGGTAGTAGCCGGCCGCGAGCGCCAGGCAGCGCGGCGCCGAACACGAGATCGCGGTTCACCGGATGACGCCGGACTCCTTGAGGAACGCCTGCGGTCTGCGCGCCGAAGTCGCTCATGAACTTCACGTACTCGGCGTGCGGGATGAAGCCGGGCAGCAGGTTGTTCTTCGTGTAGACGCGTCTGATACGCGGGGTCGGCCAGCAGCTTCGGCACCGCCGCCTCCCACGCGGCAATCACCTCGCGCGGCGTGCCCTTCGGTCCGGCGATGCCCCGGAACTTGCGCACCGAGAGATCGATGCCCTGCTCCTTCGCCGTCTTCACGTCGGGAAACTGCGACAGGCGCTGGTCGCCGACGACGGCCAGCAGGCGGACGCGGCCGGAGTCGAGCTGCGCGCGGATTTCCTGCAGCTCGCCAATCCCCATGTCGAGCGTGTGGTTCAACACGTTGATCAGCATGTCGCCGCCGCCCTCGAACGTCGCGACCACCGGCGCGACCTTCGCCCGCTGCTTCAGCCGCTCCATCGTCTGCCGCTCGAGCGACGCCGGGTTCGCCGCGCCCCATCGTCCCTTGCCGGTGCGCGCGTGATCGAGCACCTGCTGCAGCGTCTTGAACTGGGAGTTCGCCGCCGTGTACAGCACCTCGGGGTCGTAGAAGATGTTCACGATCGGCTCGAGGTCGCGGTAGCTGGCCGCGGTGCGGCTCATGAGCGACGTGTAGATGAAGGTCGGCGTCGTGGCGTAGAACATCCCGCCGTCCGGCTTCGCCTTCGACAGCACGGCCATCGCCTTCGCGCCGCTGCCGCCCGCGAGGTTGTCCACGACGATCCGGACGCCCATGATGCGCGCGAGGTACGGCGCCATCTCGCGCAGGAAGACGTCGCTGCCGCCGCCGGGGCTCGAATGCGTGGTCAGCATCACCACGCTCTTCGGGTATCCGCCGCCGCGCGCCGAAGGCGCGCTTTGGCGAGACCTCGCCGAAGCTTCCAGTGAATCAGCGGAAGCGAAGGCGGGCTTCGTCTGCGCGTGCGGGAGAGCGACGAAGGCTATCGCCGCCACGAGCACGACCGCAAGCTGGCGCATCGGAAGAGTATAGTCCGCCGCCCTGGGAGATATCCGAGGGGACGGAGAAACGGGTTCACACGGAGCGCACGGGGCGAACGGAGCACGTAGTCGCGATGCGCGACTGCCCGGCTCTGAAGAGCGAAGCCGTCGCTGTCAACACGCGAACGCGTCGACCGGCCGTGCCGTTCGCGCCGCGCCCCGTGGCTCCTGTGAATCCGTTTCCTCCGAAACCTCCGGCCCTTGTCGCCCGCGGTCAGTCCCGATAAGCTTCCGCCGCCATGCATATGTCACGACTGCTGGTTGCTCTTGCTCGTTACGACATCGGTGACCGTTGCCGCGCAAGCGCCTCAGCCCGGTGCTGTACGAGGGCGCCCGGCTCATCACCGGCGACGGCAGCGCCGCCGATCGAACGCTCGGCCTTCCTGGTCGAGAACGGCCGCTTCACGCGAGTCGGCCGCCAGGGCGAGATCAGCGCGCCCGCGGGCGCGGCCCGGGTTGATCTGACCGGCAAGACGGTCATCCCCGCGCTGATCGATGCGCATTCGCACATCGGCTACATGAAGGACCTGACGAGCGGGCCGCAGAACTACACGCGCGAGAACATCCTCGACCACATGCACCGCTTCGCCTACTTCGGCGTCGCGGCCAGCCAGGCGATGGGAAGCGACTTCGGCGAGCTGCCGTTTCAGCTCAGGGAGGAACTGCGCGCCGGCAAGGATCCCGATGCCGCGCGATTCCTGACCGCAGGTCGCGGCCTGGCGCCGCTCGAGGAGATCAGCCCGAACAACATGCGCCATGCGGCGTATGTCGTGACGACGGTGCGAGGGCGCACGCGCCGACGTGCAGGAACTGGCGCAGCGCAACGTCCCGCTGATCAAGATGTGGGTCGACACGCGAGGCGGGACGATCAAGACGCTGACGCCCGACCTGTACGGCGCGATCCTGGACGAGGCGCACAAGCACGGCATGCGGGTGGCCGTGCACGCCACCGGCGCCGGACGACGCGAAGGCGCTGCTGCGCGCAGGGCATCGACGTCTTCGCGCACATGATCAGCGACGTGGACGAGGAGCTGCTGGCGCTGTTCAAGCAGCATCCCGACACGTCGATCCTGCTGGCGCTCAGCGCGCCCCGCCGCGTCGTCTCGGCGCCGTGGATCAACCCGCCGCATCCGCTGATTCGCGGAAACGGTGTCGCCGGCGCAGATCAAGCGGCTCCAGGATCGGCTCGCCGCGCAGACGCCTGACGCCGCCAAGCAGGCGACCGCCGCGTGGGATCGCCTCGCGCGCGGCGTCCGGCTGCTGTCTGCGGCCGGCGTGAAGATCGGCGTCGGCACCGACGGCGGCGGCCAGACCGGCGATCAGTTCGTCGGGCTGGACGATGCACGCCGAGCTCGAGAACATGGTGGCGGCGGGCATGACGCCGGCGCAGGTCCTGGTGGCGGCAACGCGAAACTCGGCGGAGATTCTCGGGCTCACCGACCTGGGCGCCGTCAGCCGCCGGCAAGAGCGCCGACTTCGTCGTCCTCGACGCGAATCCGCTCGACGACATCACGAACACGCGCCGGATCGCGAAGGTGTTCTTACGGGGTCACGAGGTGGATCGCGCCGAAGCTCCGCGCTGGCTGGCAGTCAGGAGTTGGGAGTCGGTGATTGCGGAGTCGGTGATTGGGAGTCGGCTAGAGTCGGAACTACGGAGTCGGCTAACTCCCAACTACACAACTCCCAACTCCCAAGCAGCTATTGCCAGGCCGAATAGATCCCCTTGCTCATCAGGTAGGCGGGGTTCGCGCCCGGGCGCGGAACGAACTTCTGGAAGAGGCCCGAGTCGACCGACGCGGTATAGAGGTTCCCCTCCTGATCCACGCTCATGCCGTGGACGCCCCACAGCATCCCCGGGAAGTCGCCCACCGCGCCCCACGCGTACTGGAGATGGCCGTCGAGGTCGTACTTCAGCATCTTCTGCGTGTTGCGATCGAACGTCCAGAGCATGCCGTCCGCGCCGATCTGGATCAGGTGGAGGCTCGACGGCCGCACCTTGATGCTCCACTCCGAGAGGTACTTGCCGTTCTCGTCGAAGATCTGGATGCGGTGGTTGCCGCGATCGTTGACGAAGACGCGCCGCGACGCGTGATCGACGGCGATGCCGTGCACGTTGTTCCAGTAGCCGGGACGCGTTTCGTTGCCGCCCGGCTCGCCCTTCTCGCCCCACGCGGTGACGAACTTGCCGTCCTTGTCGAACTTCACCGCGCGCGTGCCGTTGTAGCCGTCGGCCACGTAGAAGCTCGCATCCGGCCCCCACGCCATGAACGTCGGCCGGTTGAAGTGCTTGTCGTCGGCGCCCAGCTCGCCCAGGCGTGCCGATCGTCTGCACCAGCTGCTTGCCGTCGTTGGTGAACTTGTAGATCGCGTGCATGTGGTCGTCCACGACCCACACGTGCTTCTCCGGATCGAACGGGCTGATGTAGACCGAGTGCGGACGCTTGAAGATCTTGTCCCACTGCGTCCACTCTTCGATGATGTTGCCCTGCGCGTCGACGACGACGAGGCAGTGCTCCCAGCGGGCGTCGACGCCGACCTCGCGGTACGGCGGCTTGTCGCCGCGCCAGTTTTCCATCGCCTTCTCGGGATCCTGTCCCGTGCCGCCCGAACCAGGCAGCGCCGTGGCCGTCGCGCTGCGCCACGGCAGGCCGCCGACCGGGAACTGCAGGCTCGGTCCGAGCTGCGGCAGCTTCGTCGTCTCCGGATCCGGCAGGTTCGGCAGCTCGCCGCGCGCGAGCAGGTACACGCGGTTCGGGCTCTCGGCGAAGATGCCCTGCGCGGCGCCCCACGTCCACTTCTCGTGGCCCGGCAGCGTGCTCAGGTTCTTCGGCCAGTCCGCCGCGCGTGTACGGTCCCGACACGTCCTGCGGCGCCGATCTCGCCCGGCACGGCGGCGAATCCGGTCGAGACCGCGCCGCCCTCGTCATCGGGAATCTGCTGCGGCATCACGCGGGTGCCAAGCGGAATACCCGCCGCGAGGCCGACCGCGAGCGCAAGTGCGACTGTGACTGTTTTATTCATGCGTTCCTCCGTTACCGGGTTGGCGCAGGGGCCACTTCCGCCCCCGGGATATTCGCTCGATCGATTGAGGCCTTGACGAAACCCGAGGCGCGCGCCTCGGAAAGAAGACGGTTCACTTCGGCGAGCCGCGCGCGGTTGCCTTTCGGCACCGCGATCGCCTGGCCCACGACCATGAAGTTGTCGGAAAGGACGCGGATCCCCGGGAATGCCTGCGCGAGTTCCTCCATGCGCGTGCGATTTGCGGCGAACGCGTCGACCTTGCCTCCGGTCAGCAGCGCCGCAAGCTCGGAATTGGGAGGCACGGCCGGCAGCGCGATCCACGCGCGCCGCCTTCAGGTTCTCGCGCACCCAGACGCCCTGGCTCTGACGTGCTGACGGCGCCGACCGTCACACCGGCGCGATCGACGTCTGCCGACGTCCTGATCGGCGAATCGGCGCGCACGGCGTACGCGCTCCCCATGTTCAGAGTAGGGATCCGAGAAGTCCACCTGTGTCGCGCGCGCCGCCTCGATCGCCAGGCAACCGATGTCGGCGGTGCCCGCCTTGACGCTGTCGATGACGGCGGTCGCATCCGCCAGCGGCGTGACGACGACCGGCACGCCACGACGACGTCCGAACTCACGCACAAGATCGGGACACGGACCGGTGGTGGCGCTGGTCTTCGCGTCGACGCGTCCCTGGACGGGATTGTTGCCGATGAAGGTCGCTCTCAGCGTCCCGGTGGGCGCGAGGTCGGACACGGCGAGCGGAATGAGCAAGAGCGAAGGGCGAACAATCGCGCGCGGAAGCGGAATCATTCGCCCCTGCCCCCGGTCTATCGTATCTATCGACTGGCCGTGGCCGCGGCGCGCGGAACCGCTTTGCCGTACACCTCGAGCGAACCGACGTGGACCCATCCGCCCGTGCCATGGCCGCTCCCGGGAATCAGATCGGCAACGCCGACTTCATCGACCTTGCTCAGGTCCGGGTTCGTCCAGATCTGATTGAACGTGCCGCCCGGGCTTGTCATGGTGACCACACGCATCGGATCGAGCTTCATCCAGCGAACGGTGCCGACGTGGAATTCGCTGACCATCATGGCGGCCACGTTCTGGCTCATCACGTCGCCGATGAACATGCTGCCGTCCAGGAGCTTCACGACCGGCTGCACGGAGTGGAAGCCGGACGTCTTCGTGGCCCATCGGATCTTGGCGCCGCCCGTCAGATCGAGGGAGTTCGTCTTGCTGCGGAACGTCAGCGCGAAGGGGCCGGTGGTTTCGCCCGTCCACAGGCTGAAGGGGATGAACTGCGCCGGGTTCCCAGCGTTCGTCAACACCTGATTGCCCGACCCGTACTGCTTGAGTTCGATATCCGGATTGGCGACGTTCCCCTGCACAAACGGCAGCTGCTCGGTCTTTCCGGCCACGGCCGGCTGAAATGTGACGTTCATGACCGACGCGGCCGGGACTGCCGCCGGCTTCGGGGCACCCTGTCCGCCGCCGCCCCGCCGCGCCCGCCCTGGGCGGGTTGCTGCGCGGACACGGTGGCAATCATGCCCAGCGCGACGAGGAAACCAACCGCCGACCGGATGAGACAACGAGCATGGAGCCCTCCTGCTGGGCACACAGCCCGAAAAGCCGAATTACCCGGCGGTAAGTCTACGCCAAAACTGGGTAGCTGGGTAGCTGGGTAGCTGGGTAGCTGGGTGGCTGGGTGGCTGGGTGGCTGGGTGGCTGGGCGAGGTTGCTCGGTTGCTTGGGTGGCTGGGTAGGTAGGCCGGTTCCGAGAAGCAGGACGTAGGCCGGGTTCCGCGAAGCGGACCCGCCCTACATGCGTTCAAACATGCACCCAGCTACCTAGCCACCTAGCTACCCAGCTACCCAGCTACCCAGCTACCTGTACCCAGCTACCTAGCTACCCAGCCACCTAGCTCCGATGCTATCGTTCGCCTGATGAGGACCTGTGTCTTGGCGCTGAGCTTCACCCTGCTTGCGCTGAGCAATCCGGCCGGTGCGTCCGCGCAAGCCGCCGCTTCTCCGAAACCTCCGGGCGGAGGCGTGCCCGACCTCTCTGTCAACTGGATCCGAGGAGGGCCGATCACCTTCAGCGAGTGGGAGTTCACCGAGGAAGCCAAACGAAAGTTCGCGGCGTACGAGCGCGCGGTGCTGTTGCGCGAAGCCGTTTTGCCAGACGGCACACGTCTCAATCCGGACATGCGGGAACGCGGCAACACCCCATGACGCCGCACTTCATCGCCATCGCGCTCATCACGCTCGTCGCCGCAGCGCTCGACGCGCATCATTCCATCGCGGGGATGTATGACAACTCACGGCCGGTGAAGATCGATGGGGTCGTGACTCAGTATCAATTCGTCAGCCCGCATCCCTTCCTCGACCTGCGTGACACGAAGACGTCACAAACCTGGCGCCTCGAAATGGACAACCGTGGAGAGCTCACGGCGATCGGCGTCAACGAGCAGACGCTGAAGCCGGGCGACCGCCTGGTCGTGACCGGCAGTCCCGCCCGGCGTGAACCGAATCGGATGGACATTGAGCGTCTCGAACGTCCCGCCGATGGGTTCGGATTCGAACAGTACACAGCCGGCCTCGGCGGTTGCGCTGATTGCCGGCGGGTCCGCTCCGCCGGACCCGCCCTACGTATAGCCGCGTCTAACTTTGTGGGGCGAGCCTTACAGGCTCGCCGCGCGAACCCACAGGGTTCGCGCCACAGAATCGACCACCGACCGTCTACCGCCCACCGCCTACCAACTAGAATCGGAACGTGTAGCTCAGCTTCACGCTGAGATCTAGCAGCTCCGACTTGAACGAGTCGTCCCTATCCCGGTCCTCCAGACTGTGATTCAGGACGATCAGACCCTCCTGCCCCGCTTTCGGTATCCAGTTGAGACGCGTATTCACGCCGATGATCTCCGAAACGTTGTCGTACTGAATGAGAGTGACCCAGTAAAGGTCGACGAGAAATTGACGTCGGTCGTCAGCCTCGTGAGGCGAGTAATGAAGCGGCCTTGCGGAAGGCTCGATGTCGTTCCAGTCGTACCTGAACCCGAGCGCGAAACGCCTGGATTGCTTCCAGGAGAAATCGCCAACGAGGTTCGTGCGTGAGCCACTGAGAAAATCGCCTCGACGCCAGGTCAGCGCCACCCGAGTACTTCCGCTGGCCGCCGGTCTGCGAGGACTGAGCACGGTCTCGCCGAATGAATAGCTGCCCGGCGGGACAACGACCTGGCGTGCCGCGTCCCTGTAAATGACGAACGGTTCGGTCACGACCTCTCGCGTGGCGCTGTAGTGGGCGTTGAACGCTTCCCCGGTGTTGTTCCGAACTCGATCACCGGCCAAGCACCACCTGGGACTGGACACCGCCGTCCAGGAACCCGATGCGCTGCGCATCGATGCCGGAAAACATCGACTGCAGGAATCGGCTGCGCGGCGAAATGCGTGTACCCGACGTCGATCGTCGTGTCTCGAACGTCCGATCGGCTGACGAATCCGAGCGCCGGGTTGAAGTTGCGCCCGCACCTCCTTGACGTCGACGCCGCCGCGCCACCCGGTGTTGTTCGGCAGCCTGACGCCCGAGGCCGAACGCCGAGTCGTCGCCGTCCAGGCCTTCCGTGTCCGATGCGCTGGAACCACGCGTCGGCCTGCATCACGCGGCCGCCCGGAAGATGCGTGTTCAGGTAGCGGAAGTCGACGCCGACCAGCGCGTTGTCGCGATTGGAGTTCGGATCGCCGGCGGTCATGATCATGCCGACGCTGGACTCGTCGAGCACGTTTGCCGACACCCGGCCGACGAACGCGGCGCTGGCCTGCCGGTGGTCATGCAAACCGTCCTGGCCGGACGCCAGCGCGCCGATGTTCCAGCGCCCCACGCGGCCGCTCAACTTTCCGCCGTACTTCAGATCGACCGGCGTGCCCGACGGACTCAAGCCCAAGCCGGCGCGAAAAGAACGGCCGCGCCGTTGTTCTCGCTCGACGCCGTCGTGGCGGCGTTGCCGGCGCCGCGCCGATCCTCCCGAACTCGAACAGGTCGGCGTCGTTCAGGAAGAAGTCGCGCTTCTCGGGGAAGAACAGGTTGAAGCGCGTGAGGTTGACCTGCCGGTCGTCCACCTCGGTCGCGGAGAAGTCGGTGTTGACGGTCAGCGACGCATTGAGCGATGGCGTGACCGGTAGAAGACGTCCAGCGACGGTTCCAGGTTCCCGTCACTGCTCGACGAGACGAAAGACTTCCGCTGGTTGACCGACAGCGACGGGACGACGTCGAGCCCACGCCCCTGGTTCAACCCGCTGAAGCCAGTGGCGAGACCCACGATGCCGGGGTTGTAGCTGCGATTCCGCGAGACCCACACGACCTCCTCGCCCCTTCGGCGGATGCGATCGTCCGAAGTTGAATCCCCATGTGTCGATCGTCGGATCGAAAGGAAGCGTCTTGAATGGGATCTCCAACTCTGCGGTCCAGCCTTGCTCGAAGATCGCCGACGCCGTGTCCCAGATGACCGTCCAGTTGCTGTTGAACGAATCCGGATTGTCTCGTACAGGGCGTCGTGCCTGACCCCGTTGCTGTTCGTCTCGAAGCGATAGCCGCCGCGGCGGTTGTTGAACGGGTCCAGAATCACGACGAGCCGATCGTCGCGCCCGAGCCCCTGACCGTGGCGTCACCGTCGGCGCGGCGATCCGGTAGGCTCGGGGTCGAACATTCTGGCCCCGATGTAAAGCGCGTCACGTCCGTAGATCAGGTAGACCTCCGTACGTTCGGAGGGCGGAGCGCCGTCGCCAGGCCGAATCTGGTGGAAGTCGGTGATGACCTCCGCCTGTCCCCAGACCGCCTCGTCCAGCCTGCCGTCGATGACCGGAGGCGAGTCCACCCGGACGACGCGGACAGCCTTGGTGGCGTTCCCATTCGCCGCAACAGTCTGTGCGGACGCGGGTGACGGGAGGAGCAACGCGATCGCGTAGAAGCAGAAGAAGAATGTGATGATGTGCATGAGGTATCGATGAATCGCCATCTTACCCCGCCGTCTTGACAGAAGGCGGAGGCTGCTATAGCGTCGCGTTTTACACAACTGTCTGCAGATCAGGAGTTTACGCATGACTGCTTCGAACACAGCGCGCACGTGGATGCTCGTCGCCGGCCTCGCGGTCCTGCCGTCGCTGGCACTCGCGCAAACGGTCGAGGATCGAACCGCAGGATCGGGTCGCGTTCCCTTCGCACAAAGTGATCGCCAACGTCTACTCGGTCGGAACCGGCACGCTGAACTCCTATCCTGATCACGACGCCGCAAGGCCACATTCTCGTCAACACGAACTTCGAAGAGACGGTGCCGCTGCTCCAGGCGGCCGTCGAGAAGGTCGGCTTCAAGATGACCGACATCAAGATCATTCTTGGCAGCCACGCCCACGCCGATCACATGCAGGCCGACGCCGTGGTGAAGGAACTGACCGGCGGCGCGCAGGTGATGGTCATGGAACAGGACGTAGCCGGCTCTCAAGGGCATGAAGGCGCCCAGCGGGAAGGCGCATCCGATCGACCGCGTCCTCAAGGACGGTGAGACGGTCACGCTCGGCGGCACCACGCTGACCGCCCATTTGACACCGGGTCACACGCGCGGCTGCACGACCTGGACGACGACGGTGCAGGATGGCGGGCGAACGCTGAACTCGCAATTGCGTGCGGCGGGCTTCAGGAGGATGCGCGTCTCGTCAACAACAAGAACTATCCCGAGATTGCCGAGGACTTCGCCAAGAGCATCGCGGTGTACCAGAAGCTGCCGGTCGACGTGTTCCTGGCGTCGCACGCCTGGTTCTACGACCCAGCTGGCAAGTACGCGAAGCTCCAGAAGCGGCGCAATCCGAACCCCTACGTCGATCCCGCGGGCTTCAAGGCGTGGGTCGCCAACATGGAGAAGAACTGGAACTCGCTGATGGCGTCCCAGAAGGCAAACCCGCCGGCCAATTAACGAAAAGGGGGTCGGGGGTCCGACCCCCTTTCATGAACTGCCCGAGTTGCTCTCACGAGATGGCCGTCCATTCGCTGGACGGCCATCTCGACACCCGCATCGAGATCGACGGATGCGCCGCCTGCCAGGTCTTCTGGTTCGATAGCAACGAAAGCCCCCGTCTGTCTCCAGCATCCACGCTGAAACTGTTTTCGCTGATCGCCGAAGCACTCCCGCACAGAAGCGGATCCCTGAGTCGAGTGCCCAAGTGTCCGCGCTGCGGATCCCGCCTTGTGGACACCCATGACATGCAACGCAATACGCGCTTCAGTTACAGCCGCTGCCCGCACGGGCACGGGCGGCTGACCACCTTCTTCAATTTCCTTCGCGAAAAGGATTTCGTTCGCCCGCTGTCGGCGCAGCAGGTCGACGAGCTCCGTCGCAACGTGCAAACCGTGAACTGCTCGAATTGCGGCGCTCCTGTCGATGTGGCGACGGGTTCGTCCTGCACGCACTGCGGATCGCCGCTGTCGATTCTCGACATGCAGCAGGCCGAAAGGGTTGTCGAGCAGCTCCGGCACGCTTCGGAGCCGAAAGCGGTGGATCCCGCGCTCCCGCTGGAGCTGGCGCGAGTCCGCCGCGAGGTCGATGCAACGTTCGCGGGATCCCGAGACAACATCTCCTGGTGGGGCGATGCCTCGACCGCCGGTCTGGTCGAAGCGGGATTGAATGCGGTGGCGCGGTTGTTGAAAAAATCAGGGTCCGGCTAAAGCCGGATTCCCCGGTCCGGCTAAAGCCGGACACTACTGCAGATTCAGGGTCCGGCTAAAGCCGGACACTACTCGAGGGATTGGGCGAGCTGGGCGCGGGTCAGCCGCCACTGTGAGCCGATCTTCCTGCCTTTCAGGTCGCCCGATTCGAGACTCGAAATCACGTCGGCCTCGCTGACACCAAGCACCTTTGCGGCGTCGGCGGGAGTCAACGTTTCTGGCAACGCATTCGGCTGCGATGACTGGCCGGTGAAGCCACCCGTCTGTTGCAGCATCTGCTGCGCCATCGCCAGGCCAACCGCCATCTCGGCGCCAAGCGGCGCTGCGCCTGAACCACCACCGGTTGTGAAGCCCTGGGCTATCTGATACTTCACGAAGTCATTCAAGTTGCCGACAGCGGCCATCCCCGCGCGTGCGTCGATCGCGTGTTCCACTTCGGGCGGTACCGACACGTTCTCCAGGATGAAGCCGGTCATCTCGAGGCCGTATTTCGCGCCCAGCACCGGGTTGATCAACGGCAGGAGGGCCTCGCCGAGTTCCGTGTACCGTCCCGCGACGCTCAGCGCTGGAATTCTGCTCGCGGCCAGCGCGTCGCTGAACACACTGACAATCCGCGAACGCATGGTGTCGACGAACTCATCGAGCCGGAAATGGCTGTCGGTGCCGGCAACCTCCCTCAGGAACCGCGGGACATCGATAATGCGAAAATCATACGTGCCGAACGCGCGCAGCCGCAGCACGCCGAAATCCTCGTCCCGCACCATCACCGGATTCGAGGTGCCCCACTTGTTGCCGGTGAACAGGCGAGTCGTCACGAAATAGACATCGGCCTTGAAGGGCGACTCGAACCCGTATTTCCACCCCTTCAGCGTCGTAATCACTGGCAGGTTGTCGGTGGTGAGTCTGTGCTTCCCGGGCAAGAACAGGTCGCCGAACTGACCGAGATAGACGAACTGGGCTGCCTGCGACTCGCGGACGATGAGCTGGGCCCCCCGCTTGATTTCGCGATCGTCGTCTGGAAAACGGTACGCGAGTGTGTCGCGGGAATCATCGTTGAACTCGATGATCTCGAGCAGCTCGCTGCTGATGAAGGTCTTCAGGCCCATGTCTGCATCACCCCATCCTGTTTTCGGCCAGAATGGCGGGAGAGATTACGGGGTCGCGACCACCGCTTCGACAGCGTCGATATCGACGGGTTTCACGAGGTGATGGTGGAATCCGGCCTCGCGCGCTTTCTCGCGATCCGACTGCTGGCCATAGCCCGTGACTGCGATGAGACGGAGCGCTTTGAGCCCGGGGAGATCGCGAAGGTGCGACGCCAGCTCGTAGCCGTCCATGACAGGGAGACCGATGTCGAGAAACGCAATGTCTGGCGAAAATTCCGCCGCCACTCGCAGCGCGGTGGGCGCGTCAAACGCGACGCGCGTGTCGTAGCCTCTGCGCATCAGCACCTCGGCCAGCATCTCAGCGCCGTCTTCGTTGTCGTCAACGACGAGAATGCGCGGAGCACCCGCATGAGGCATCCTCATGGCAGCAAGAGGGGCGGGCGCCTGCGATTTGAAGACCTCCGAAACTTGTACCGCTTTCGGGAGGCGAATGATGAACTCACTGCCGAGCCCGGCGCCTTCGCTCGTCGCCGCCACGGAACCGCCATGCCGTTCGACGAGGTTTCTGACGATCGTGAGTCCGATCCCGAGGCCCCCCTGGGATCGATCAATCGCTTGTCGCTCCTGCACAAAAAGATCGAAGATTCGAGGGAGCACATCCGGCGCAATCCCGATGCCGGTATCGCGCACGCGAACGACCACCTCATCTGCGACCTGCTCCCCCCTGACGGTGATATGTCCCCCCGGCGGCGTGTATTTCGCTGCATTGGTCAGGAGATTCGAGATCACCTGATTGAGCCGCGTGGGATCGCCGTCAACCTGCAGGCCTGACCGCGGCACGTCCACCGTGAGGGCGTGGATGCGCTGCTCGAGCAGTGGACTCGCCATCTCGATGGCTTTCGCGACGACGTCGGCGATCTCCACGGTCTCGGTCTTCAGCTCCACCTTGCCCCGCGCAATCCGCGATACGTCGAGAAGGTCGTCAACGAGACGGGTGAGATGCATGACCTGTCTCTCGATGACGGTCCGTGCCCGATCTGATCCTTCGGGACCGTGCAGCTTCATCAGCTGCAACGCGGTCAGGATCGGCGAGAGCGGGTTCCGAAGCTCGTGACCGAGCATGGCCAGGAATTCGTCCTTCGCGCGGTTCGCGCTCTCCACAGCTTCCCGGAGGTGGTTAACTTGTTCGCGCGCCCGCTCGAGCAGGCCCTGCAGCTCGATGTTCTTCTGAGCAATCTCCCACTCATGCGCCTTCTTTTCGGTGATGTCTCGGCCTTCGGCGCAGATGAACACCACCTTGCCCTCGTCATCCGTCACCGGGGTGAGCGAGGCGTCGATGATGATGGTTTCCTTGCCACCGGCGCGTCCGTAGATCTCGGTGTCCCAGCGGACGAACTCGCCTTTCGCGGCACGCGCGATCGACTCTCTGAGCGTCTGGTTGATGTCCTCGGACACCTGCCACCAGAACGTCGTCCAGAAAGGCTTGCCCTCCACGTCGGCGAGCGTGATGCCGACCGCGTCGAGCGCGACTTTGTTGATTTCGAGGACGGTGCCGTGCGGATCGAGGAACCCGACGAACTGAACCATGGAGTCCAGCGTGACGCGGGCAATCTTCTGGAGACGAAGTTTCGCCGGGTCGTCAGGTACGATCTCGGTCCCGCGCACAACGATTCGATGATCAGCGTTCGCGCGGAGCATGCAAGATGTCATTCTTGAATCCGAACGGGGTGGTGTCAACCTGATGGGCGCATCATTCGTAAGCTCATCAGGTGTGAGAATGAGGTCGGGAGTCATTTTTCGAGGACGCTGACTCTGCTTTCATTGGCGTCCTCGAAAAATGACTCCCGACCCCATTTTCTCAGCAACGCGACGATCACCGAGGCGATCCCCACGAGCCGTCCGCTCCCAGACGCAAACACCACCGCGCCATTCAGGAACATGAACAGGAAGACAGCAAACCGCGCTGTCTCCATGCGCGGCGAACGTGACGCGTGTGAGGCGGGCGCGAGCCACCACCAGCAGACGTCGGCGAGCCACAGCGCCAGGAAGACATAGTTCACATAGATTCCGCCCTGCCATCCCCAGCCGAAACGGTCGGCCGCCTGCCGCACAGTGGCTGCCACGGCCGCTTCGTGATTCCACCCGTATACAAGGTGGAATGCCAGCACGACGTGTATCAGCGCCAACGTGATCCCCGCCGTCCAGATCGCACGCGCCCATCGGTCCGACCTGGGCGACCGTCGCATCAGCGCCTCGCCGGCCGCCCATGCAACCGTCGCGAGGAGCATCGTGCCGCGAACGAGCACGAGGGGACTTATCATGTCGACCAGCTCATCCTCAGGTTCAGGAAGGGCGGAAGGAGAATTTTCATGGCGGCCGTTCGACGCACGGGAACCATCGTGGCAGTCACTGTGTTGATGCTCGTACTCTTCGGCGGGGGGTGGCTCGTCGGCCGGATGGGGATCGGCACCGTCGTCAATCCCGCCTCACTCACCGATTCCGAGCGCCAGTTCATTGAGCAAATGCGTGGGGCAAGCCTGGTCGGCACGTTTACGGTCGCGGGCCGTGAGGACCGGGATCCGAGTCCCGATCGCTACGACATCACCAGTGTAGAGAAGGTCGGGACCGACCTCTGGCGATTCAACGCACGCATGGACTGCTGCGGAGTCAACGGCGCCATACCGATAGTAGTACCGCTGCGGTGGAGCGGCGATACACCCATGATCATGATGACCGACACGAGTCTGCCGGGATTGGGCACTTTCTCGGTGCGTCTGCTCTTCTACAAAGACCGCTACGCCGGCACCTGGCAACATGGCGATGTCGGCGGTCATATGTCGGGCCGTATCGAAAAGTCGCCTCCTACCCAATGAGTAGGATGCCCGAATCGATGCCGATGCGCATCATCGATCACATGAGGGCGGCGACGAGCCTCCTGGCCACGGGGCTGCCGTTGCTTGAGCGAACCTATCAGGTATTGCCCGTCAGTCAACGAGTTCGCGAGGACGCACTGCCGGCTTCCATGCTGGCGACGCTCCTCTGCGTCATCGCGGGATACGCCACCGCGCGGTATTCAAGCGAAGGGCTGCACGTGGGCTGGACGGCGCTCGTCCTGTTCCTGGCCGGCGTCGTCACACTGTTCGGCTTCATCGATCTCTTCCCCAGGGGAGAACGTGGGCTCTACATCTTGTGCTTTGCGTTGTTCGGATTGAGCGCCGCGTCGTTCCTGTCGATCAGACGAGAAGACGTCGTACGCTGGTGATCATCAGGACAACACACTAATTGAGACCATCCGCATGCGACCGCTGCCGTCGTGTCGCGTGGCGGAGGTGCGTCAGCTGCTCGAGAAAGACGTCGACGTCGCGCTGCGAGTCGCAGCCGGTACCGCGCCTGCGTGGCGCCGCGCGCGCCAACGCGGATCGACAGCAGCCGATCCGGCGGCGCCGACGCAAATGCATCCTCGTCGGTGTCGTCGTCGCCGACGTAAATAACCGTGTCGCAGGCGAACATGCGGCGCGCCTGCTGCACCGCCACGCCCTTGTCGGCGCCGCCGCGCGGCAACAGGTTGATGGCCTTGGCGCCGCCAACCGTCCGCACATCCGACAGCTCGCCGAACGGCATCCCCGATCGCCTCCACGACTCGTTTCTTGTTGCGGACGTGGCGGTAGTGCACCGTGACCGAGTATTTCTTGTGCTCGATGACCAGACCCTCGTCGGACCGGAAGCTGCGCGCTCAGCCGATGCACCCAGCCCTCGACCCGGGCGGCGTGCTCGTCGCTGCCGGCGTGCGGCTCGAATCCATGATTGCCGAACAGGTACCAGACCGGAATGCGGCTCAGGCGCTTCGCGAGGTCGTCCAGCGGCCGGCCCGAGATGACCACGCACGGATACCGCTCGGAGATGCGCGCGAGCCGTCTGCGGGTCTCGGCGCGCATCCGCGCCGCCGCGGGGGTCGCGGCGATCGGCGCCAGCGTGCCGTCGTAGTCGAACGCGAGCAGCACGTTCGAGGCGGCGAAGCCTGCGAGCGCGGGCAGATTTCGTGGGATTGAGAATGTTACCGGGCATCAGACGGGGGCGTCCTCCGATCCACGAACCGAATACTGCAGCGGTGCGGTCCAGATGCTCTCGAGGCCTTCGAGGATGTCCGAGGCCCAGCCGAAGACGTTCCGGCCGGCGACGACGCGCCGCATCGCGCGCATGCGGAGCGGCGCTCGTCGCGCGGCATGTCGACGGCCGCGGCCAGCGCATCGGCGAAGCCGTCGACGTCGTAGGGGTTGATGATGAGCGCATCGCGCAGCTCGTGAGCGGCGCCCGCGAGCTCGCTCAACACCAGCACGCCGTCCTCGTCGTCGCGCGCGGCGACGAACTCCTTGGCCACCAGGTTCATCCCGTCGTGCAGCGAGCTCACCACGCAGATGTGCGCGAGACGATACAGCGCGACCAGGCTTCTCGATTCGAGCGCCGTCGTGTGGTAGTGCACGACCGGCGGGCCATCCGGAACGGCGTGGCGCGCGTTGAGCGCCGCCACGCGGCGCCCGATCTCTGCTTCGATCGCGCTGTAGCTGGCGATCGCCGAACGCGACGGCACCCCAATCTGCACGAACGTGAATCGGCCGCGCAGCTCGGGACGGCGCGTCAGCAGCCCGTCGATGGCGTCGAGCCGCTCGGGAATGCCCTTCGTGTAGTCGAGCCGATCGACGCCCAGGCCGATGACATCCGCCGGTCAGGTGGAACTGTCGCGCGAGGCGCTGTTGCTCCTGGCCAGCTCCGGATCGGCGGCGATCGACTGGATGCGGTCGTAGTCGACGCCGATCGGCACCGACACGACGGTGCTCGAGCGGCCGTTGAACCTGACACGCGACGCCTCGTTCTCGATTTCCGCCCCGAGCTCCTCGTCGGCGGCCAGCAGGAAGTTGCGGCGGTCGCGTTCGACCTGGAACGCGAGCAGGTCGTTGGCCAGCAGCCCGGCGAGGAGCTCGCGCCGCCACGGGCAGATGCGCAGCCGGTCGGGGTACGGCCACGGAATGTGCCAGAACAGCGCCGTCTGGGCATCGGCGCGGCGTGCCCGCAGCGCCGGCGCGACCAGCGCGAGATGGTAGTCCTGCAGGAAGATCGGCGTCCTGGACGACGTCAGCTCGTTGTCGATGGCCGCGGCGAACCGCACGTTGACCGCCTGGTACGCCGCCCAGTCTTCAGCGCGGAACTGCGGCCGGACGTCCACCACGTGGCAGAGCGGCCACAGGCCTTCGTTGGCAAACCCGCCGTAGTACGCCGAGAACGTCGGCTCCTCGATCCACAGGCGGCGCAGCGCGTAGGTCGGGCTGTCGGGCGGCACCATCACCGTGTCGTGGACATCGACGACCTCGCGATCCGCGTCGCCCGCGCCGTGGGCGATCCAGGTCCCGCCACGTTCGCGCATCAGCGCATCGAGCGCCACCGCCACGCCGCCGGTCGCCGGCCTGGCAGTGATTCCGCCATGGCCGTTCCACTTGTGCAGGTACGGCTCGCGGTTCGAGACCACCAGCAGCGGACGCGCGCGCCGTCGGGATCGAGATCGCCCGCCCGCGCGAGGCCGTAGCGGAAGAAGACCGGGCCGACGATCTCGTGCAGCGCGATCAGCGCGACGAGCAGCGTCTGCAGCTGCGTGCCCCAGCCCGGGAAATTCGGCGGCGACGATCGACGCAAGTCCCAGCGTGATCCCGGCCTGGGAGATCAGCCCGGTCCAGACGTATTTCCCGGTGACGGCATCGACGCCCGATGACGCGCAAGCCGAACGTCAACCCGAGCCTGATCACCGCGATCCGGATCGCGGCGACGGCAAGCGCCAGCAGGCCGACGGTGGTCAGCGCGCCCAGCTGCAGCGACGCGCCGACGGCGACGAAGAAGATCACCAGGATCGGCGGCGCTCCGCGCTGCACGGCGGCCTTGAGCGCCTCGCCTTGCGCGACCGCGAGGTTCTCGATCACCAGGCCCGCGGTGACCGCGGCCAGCAGCGGCTCGAACTGCTGCGTGGTGCCGACCTGGCTGAGCAGCCCGCACATCACGATCAGCGCCAGGGTCACCTCGCGGGCGATGTAGCGGACGTACAGCGCGAAGAGCGCGCCGACGAGCGCGCCAAAGGCCACCGCGCCGCCGACCTCCCAGGCGAACCGCGCGACCACGTTCACGTCGCTGACGTCCGTGTTGAACGCCGCCCGCGCCAGCTGCAGCACCAGCGAGAACAGCACCAGCAGGGCGAGATCCGCCAGGATGACCATGGCGAGCACGACCTCGCTCAACCGGCCGCGCGCGCCCGTCTCGGCCGTCACCGCCGCGGTCATCGTCGGAGAAAAGCTGACGATCATGAGCGCGACCAGCGCCGCCGCCGCGAGACGCTGCAGACCGGTGATGTCGGGCGACGCGCCCAGGAACGGCCAGCCGATCCAGGCAATCGCGAGGAGCGCGCCCATCGCCACCGCCAGCGTCGTCGCCGTCATCCGCGTGATCGACGCGAAGCGCTGCCCGAGCCGTTCGAAGTTCAGAGACAGCCCGGCGATCAGCGCGATCACCGTGGTCGCGAGTCCCGGTGATGACCTGCAGCTGGCCCGCCATCGACTGCGCTGATGACGTTGCCGAGATACGGGCCGGTCATCACGCCGAACAACAGGTATCCGGAGAGCCGCGGCAGGTGGAACCGGCGGAAGATGTCGCCGGCGATCGACGCGCCGAGCAGCGTGAAGCCGAGCGCCAGCGCCGTTCCGGCGGATCCGACGTCAACCGTCGCGCCCAGCGTGCGGACCCACATGACGGCCAGAACCGCGAGCGCGAGCGCCGCCACGCCCCTCATTCGACCGTCTCCCGCGCTCTCAGCAGCGGCGCCAGGAGCTCCGATCCCACGACGCCGATGACGATGATGCTGATGATCGTGGCGGCGATCGGATCCGGTCGCCCTGCACGGCGTTCAAGCGCGAACGCCAGGCCGACGACGCCCGGCGACAAGCAGCGCGTCGGTGTCTGCTCGCCGGCCAGGACGGAACGAGGCGCCGCGCAGCGGCCGATCCGGCGATCGTGCCGACCAGGCGCAGGACGAGATACGGAAGGCCGATGGCAAGCACCACCGGAGTCAACACGAGCCTGGCGCCGCTGACCACGAGGATCAGCACGATCAGCGGCCGCTGGAGGTACAGGCACGTCCCGCCGGATCGCCGCTCGCGTCGAACCGCCCACCGCTTCCCAGAAGAAACCGAGCGATCAGCCCGGCCGTGAGCGCGGACAGCGACAGGTACTCGGACGCGCCGCCGAGCAGGAGCAGCAGGGCGATGACGAAGATGCGCTGCTCGGTGCCTGGTGCCGACCGTGAGAGCAGCAGCCAGCCGGCCGCGGCGATCACGAGCGTGACGCCGGTCGCCTGCAGACATCAGCATGGCGGCCGCGGCCGGGCGACGATTCGCGCAGGAACGCCAGCGCCGCGCCGCCGAGCAGCACGGGGAGCGGATCGTCCGCCGCACAGATCGTCAGCAGCACGGCGTTGAACCAGCCCGGGGGCTCCAGCGTCGCACCCCAGACCGGCACCACGACGGCGGCTCCGGCCGCGACGATGACCATGGTCACGACCGCCCGGACGCTCGTCGCCGTGAGGGTCCGCCGGTCCCGGTCGCTGCGGAAATTGATGCCCGATGCCGACCAGCACACCGAGCGCGGCGAGCGCCACCGGCATCGCCGGATCGAGCGAGGTCAAGACCCCGTTCGACAGGAGCCCCAGGCCGTAGGGCCCGAGCGCGCTGCCCAGCAGGATGACCAGCGCGCCGGCATCGGCGCCGGGCCGAAGTCCGGCGATGAACCGCGCGCGGGACGAAGCCCTGCGCGCCTGACGTTCCATCATCGCTCGAGCGCGGTCACCTGGCGGCTCGTGCCCCTCGTAAACGCAACGATCAGCGGGATCGTCGCCTGCCGCGCCGAACGCCTGCCGCACCTCGGCGGGAGTCGGCGCATCGATGCTGTCTACGCGGGTAATCACATCGCCGGCACGGAGGCCGCCGCGATCGCCGGACGGAACCCGGGTCGACGCGAACGACTTCGGCGCCGAGTCCCGCGCAATGCCCGCAGCGTCAGGCCAAGGGCCGCGGAATCCGCCGGCGCGGCTGCGCGCACCACGATCGGCACGTCCCGCTGTCACCCGCGTTCGCGAACACCGACGGTGAGCGGTCTGGTCGACACCGAGGCGGGCGATCTGCACGTCCCAGTCGTCGGTGGTCCAAGCGCCACGCCGTTGACGGCTTCAATCACGTCCCCGGCGTTGAGCGCGTCGGCCGCCGGCCCGCGAGGATCGACCCACGTGACGACGAGTCCGCTCGTCGCGCCTGTGGCTTTCGAAATGCCGGCGTGAGCGGCTGCACGTCGATGCCGACGTACCCCGTCCATGGTGGCGGCCAAGCAGGCGGGCCGCTTCCGCGAGCACCGTCGCGGCCGGGACCAGGGCGCGCCCTCGCCATGGTCGACGACGAGACCGGCAATTCGGCTTCCGCGGTAAAGAGCAACGAGCCTGGCGCGACGTCGGACTGCTGCGGGAGCTGCCACTCCTGTCCCGGCCATCGCGGACTGTCGACCGGCGCAAGCGAGGCCACGTAGACCGGTCGAAGCGAGATGCCGGCCGGCGACATCTCCGATGCGAGGAAGTATCGCGGGCCGCCAGACGGGGAGACCAGAGCGCCGGCGGCGGCGCCGATCGCCGTGCCACCCGCATCAGCGACAAGCCTGAGGCGCGGTCGTATCGAAACAAGAGTTCCGCTCGTCTCCGCGTCTTGCTGCGTCGGATCAAGCCAGACGACTGCGACATCGTCCCGGAAGCGCAGCCCGGACACTGGCGGACGGCCACGAGCAGCGGATCGAGCCGCGGCCGCAGCGCGGCGATCTCGGCGGCCAGATCGGCAAACGTGGGCCGGGGCGTGAGCTGCGTCAGCAGTGGCTGGACCGGATTCTGCGGCGCAGGACGATCGGGAAAACGCACGCGCGCGAGCACCCACAACGCCACGATCGCGACGAGAGCCGTGGTGAGCAGCATGCGCGTCTCGCGCGACACGCGTGGCCGATAGGTATGGGTCTGGTCGATCTGCAAGGGGTCAGCTGACATGGTATCCAGCGGGTGCAACAGCTAACCATACTGTCACGAGGGGATGTGTTGGAATGACTTCTCGGGGAGCCACCTCATCCTTGCGCTGGACTGGTCCGGCTGGAGCTTAGGTGGTGATCATGGCGTAGTGTCCGGCTTTAGCCGGACCAAGTATCCGGACACCACGAGTGGTGACGGTCCGGCTAAAGCCGGACACTACGGTCACGTCACGTCGTTCACACTTCTGGGTTCTCTGTTCTCGGTTCGTGTTCAGGTTCAGGTTCAGGTTCAGGTTCAGGTTCGGTTCAGGTCCGGCTGAAGCCGGACACTACGACATGATCACAAGTCGTACGTAGTGTCCGGCTTTAGCCGGACCAAGTATCCGGACACCACGAATGCGGATAATACGCGTGCGTCATGCCCAGCCAGCCTGACACTCAACCAGGTTCGACTTCTCCATTCGACGTGCTCCGCGCCTACCTCGACGCCAGAGGGACATTCACCGCCGACGAATTCGAATTCATTCGCGCGGCCTTTGTTCACAAACGCCTGCTCGCCGGCGAGTTCCTCCAGCGCGGCGGCGACGTCACTCGGCTATGCGGCATTCGTCGCGAGCGGCTGCCTGCGCAACTACGTCATCGACGCCAAGGGCAAGGAGCACATCGTCCAGTTCGCGCCCGAGACCTGGTGGCTCGCCGATTCGACGAGCCTGGCAACCGGACGCCGTCGCCTTACTTCGTCGATGCCATCGAGGACTCCGAGCTGCTGCTGATCGACGGTCCCGTCGCATCATGAAGCTCGTGGATGCGATGCCGGGCTATGCCGCGGCTTTTCGCACCGGCGTGCAGCGTCACGCCGCCGCCAAGGACCAGCGCATCGTCAGCTCACTGAGCGCGATCGGCCGAGGAGCGCTACCTCGAGTTCCTGAGGGTCTATCCGTCGATTGCGCTCCGCGTCCCGCAATCGATGCTGGCGTCGTACCTCGGCATGACGCCCGAGACCGTCAGCCGCATCCGCAAGAACCTGTCGCGCAGGTAATTCGGCCTCGGAGTTGGGCTGCCGGATCTTTCGCGCCACGAGCATCAACCGGGGGGACGTCTGCAGCATCGAACGGCGTCAAGGCATAGTCGCCATACGTCTGTTCGATCGTCATGTCGCACAGCGCAAACATGAACCGAAAGTCCTCGAGCGTGAGCTTCGCCACGCGCTCGGTGTACTCGAGCGGGGCTCGGAACCCGCGGGTCGTCGATCACGATGCGCTTGAAGATGTGATCGCGCGTCGGCTCCAGCGCGAGACCGGTGAGTACACAGCTCCGTCACGCTCGATGACCTCTTCGGCCATCAGGTGCGCTCTCCGCGTGACGAACGTTCAGGTAGTCGAGAACGAAGCCGTGCCGCCGGCCTTGAGCGACTTTGCGATGTTGTGCGAGACCGTCAGGTGCTCGGCTGGGTCGTCGAAGTAGCCGAAGCTGGTGAACAGGCTGAGGACGTAATCGAATGCGCTCGATCCCGAACGGCCGCCGCATGTCCTGCCGGACGAAGCAGGAGGTTCGAACCTCTCGCGCTTCCTCGCCTGCCGAGGCTTTCGGCCGGACAGGTCGAGGCCGGTGACGCGAAACCCGCGTGACGCCAGATACGTCGAATGCCGTCCCGCTCCGCATCCGAGATCGAGCATCGCGATGCGCGTTCGGCGGGCTGGAGTCGCTCGAGCAACCGATCCATGAAGCCGGCGCTTCCGCGCTCGTCGCGATGGGCGTAGAGCGAGTGATAGTGGTGCGAGTCAAACCAGGAGGCGAACCACTCAGGTTGGGAGGGTGTCCGCCGTGGTACTACTGTCGCGTTCATGTGACCTCATTTCCTGAGACGCGGTCATTCGTCTCGTGAGGTCACGGTAGCGCCCTGCGAAACGGGCACAATTGATCTAGATCAAGAAGTGTAGGATGCCTGGGTTGCTGGGTTGCTAGGTTGCTAGGTTGCTAGGTTGCTGGGTTGCTAGGTAGCTGGGTTGCTAGGTAGCTGGGTCGATCGATTGCGGAGGCGAGATGGAGAAGCCCCTTGCCGGAAGAGTCGCGTTAGTCGCAGGAGCCACCAGAGGGGCGGGACGCGGGATCGCGGTGCAACTCGGTGGCGCTGGAGCGACCGTTTACATCACTGGGCGAACGACCCGCTCCGAGCGATCGGAGATGAACCGGCCGGAAACGATCGAAGACACCGCGGCGCTCGTCAATGAAGCCGGCGGTCGCGGTATTGCGGTGCAGGTCGATCATCTTGTGCCGGATCAGGTTCGCACGCTTGTTCAGCAGATCGAATCCGAGCAGGGTGCCCTTCACGTCCTCGTCAACGACATCTGGGGCGCCACCACGATGGAGTGGAACAAGTCCGTGTGGGAATCTTCGTTGGACATTGGGCTGCGCACGTGGCGACTCGGAGTAGAAACTCACGCCATCACCAGCCACTTCGCCCTACCACTGCTGATTAAGACGCCAGGTGGACTGGTTGTTGAAGTGACCGACGGAACAGACGAGTACAACGCGACTCATTACCGGGTTTCTTTCTTCTACGACCTGGCGAAAGCGTCAGTGAACCGGATGGCCTTCGCGCTGGCGCACGAGTTGCGGCCATACAAGGCGACGGCCGTATCACTTACCCCGGGATGGCTGCGATCCGAGGCGATGCTCGACGCCTATCGCGTCACGGAATCGAACTGGCATGACGCGACACAGATGCAGCCACACTTTGCCATCTCCGAGAGTCCCGCTTTCGTGGGCCTGGCGGTCGCGGCACTCGCCCAGGATCCTGACGTCTCGCGCTGGAACGGACAGTCGCTGACCAGTGGACAGTTGGCAAAGGTTTACGGCTTCACCGATCTTGACGGCAGTCAGCCCGACGCATGGAGATATCTCGTCGAGGTGCAGGACACAGGCAAGCCAGCCGATGTCACCGGCTATCGTTGACTCCGTACCCGTGGGCACGGCCACGAGATGCCACGGGTTGCCCGGCGTCGGACAGAAGCCGCCGGTTCAGCACATACCCTGTAACTCCTCGCAATCGCGGACAGATGTCGCTGATGCACTCGAATTCGAACGACGGATTCGAAGTTGCAGTCCAAGCGCCGGCATCCAGTTCTGCCATGGTCAGTCATGAACCACACCGCACGCCAGCCCCGCTGATCGCGCTTTTTGGCTTCGCGCTCCTCATTGCGGTCTGTACCAGGCCGATCGCGGCGCAGAACCACGATGCCAGCGAGTTCGACGATTCGCACTTTCACTTGACGAACTATGTCCAGGAGGGCATCGACATCCAGGCCTTCCTCGAGATCATGGGCCGGCGCGTGGGTCGATCGACGCTCTTCGGGATCCCGCTGCAGCAGGAGTGGTCGTACGCGAACTCCGGCGACTACGCGCCGACGTACTACCTGCAGAGCGACGCACCGCTCTACTACTACTCGTTCACCGACGCGTACATCGCCAGCCTGTACCGCTCGCTGTCTGAAGAACAACAAGCGCGCTTCGATCCGATGATCACCGGCTTCAACCCCGCGGACATGTACGGCGTGGACCACATCCGTCGGGTGCTGACCACGTTCCCGGGCGTCTTCACGGGCATCGGCGAGTTCACCGTCCACAAGGAGTTCGTCTCGGCCAAAGTGGCGGGCGAAAAGGCCAGCCTCTTCAATCCCGCGCTCGATCGCATTCTCGACTTCGCCGGCGAGGTCGGTCTGGTGGTGCTCGTCCACAACGACATCGACATCCCCTTCGCGAAGAGGGACACCGAGCCCGTCTACTTGAATCAGATGAAGACGTTGCTCAGGCGTCATCCGAAGGCCTCGATCATCTGGGCACACATGGGGCTCGGCCGCGTCGTGCACCCGGTGCAGATATCGCCCGGAGCCGCCGTGCGCACGCCGAATCAGGTGGAGCTCATCGAAGCCATGATCACCGATCCGACACTCAGCCATGTGAACTTCGACATCTCGTGGGACGAGGTGGCGAAGTACGCGGTGGCCTCGCCGCAGGTGATCGCGCGTGTTGCAGCGATGTTCAACAACTACCCCGACCGGTTCCTGTTCGGCACAGACACGGTTGCGCCGGCGGGACCTGACGCGTACTTCGCCGTGTTCGACATGTGGGCGCCGATCTGGCGGCAGCTCACGCCCGAGGCGAGCCGCAAGATACGAACGGGCAACTACGAACGGATCTTCAACGAAGGACGCCGGCGCGTCCGCGAATGGGAGCGGACGCACAAACCCCGACGCGGCTGACTCCTCACACAGTCAATTGATCACTTCGGGTTCATCGACCTCTGCTCGATCAGCAGAGGGTCACCGACTGGGCCAATCCGGCCTCGCTCGTTTCCTTGTACTTGCTGTTCATGTCTTTGGCGGTCTGGGCCAGGGCAATCACGGTTTCGTCGAAATTGACACGGTGTCTGGATGCGATCTCGTTGCTGGCGATCGCATAGGCGGTCCACGCCTTGACCGCGCCAAATGCGCACCGCTCGATGCAAGGAACCTGCACGTAACCAGCGACCGGGTCGCATGTCATGCCCAGGTGATGCTCTAGAGCCGATTCGGCCGCATTCTCGACGACCAGCGATGGCTGCGTCGTACGCGGTCGCGGTCAATGCCGCCGCCATCGCCGACGCTACGCCTATCTCTGCCTGGCAGCCGCCCTCGGCCGCAGACAGCGTCGCATGGTGCTTGCAGAGATAGCCGACCGCCGCAGCCGCGAGCATGCCGTCACGGATCTTCTGCCGGGGGACCTTCCGGACCTCAAGGAGTCCATAGACCAGCGACGGCATCACGCCGGCGGACCCGCCGGTCGGAGCCGTGATCACGAGGTGGCCGCGTCCGTTTTCTTCGGATGCCGCCAACGCGAATGCCGACAGCGAGCCGATACCGCGGTCCGATTGATACTTCTCGTCCATGGCGCGCTTGTAAACGGTTGCTGCCTTGCTGTGCAGTTTGATCGGGCCGGGCAGCACGTCGTCCTCCGACATCGCAAGCCCCGACTTCACCGTCGCGACCATCGCGTTGATGATCTTGTCGATGAAGGCATAGACCTCTGCTTCCGACCTGCCCGCGATCGACATCTCATTGGCCAGCATGATCTTGGCGATCGTGGTCTTGTTGTTGTCGGCGTAGCCGCGCAGCTCCTTCATCGTCCTGAACGGGTACTTCGGCGGGTTCTTCTTGGGAGGCGTGTACCCTTTCCACTCGATGAATCCGCCGCCCACTGAGTAGTACTCCTGCTCGAGCAACACCTCGTTGCCGGCGAGGAGCTTGACCGTCATCGTGTTCGGGTGTTTGAAGTCGCCCTTGGTGGCGTCGTAGATGACGTCCTTGAGGCTCACATCGATTGACTTGTTGCCAAGCTTCACCGGGAACACCTGGTCAGGCTTGTCTCGCAAGCCGTCGAGAAACTTCGGGTCGACCGTTGCCGGTTCTTTCCCGACCAGCCCAGCGAGCGCGGCTCGTTCCGTGCCGTGTCCCTTTCCCGTCGCGCTGAGGCTTCCGAACAGGTTCACCTGAAGCTTCGTCGCCCTGGCGAGTTTGTCGGCCGGTAGCTTCGTGGCTCGCTGGTAGAAATCGTAGGTGATGCGCATCGGACCGATCGTGTGCGAGCTGGAAGGGCCGGGCCCCACTTTGTAGAACTCGTCCACCGTCGTCAGCACGGGCCCGCTGCCCCTTCTTCACCACGTCCAGGTCGGGAGACAGCGGGACAGCGGGCGCAGGGGCCGTTCCCGATGTCGCGACCGCCTCTGGGGATGCGGCTGCTGGTGGAGGGGCGGTTCGTTCGGTCTCCGATCGCGTGCAGCCGTTCATCACCGCAGCCGCCGAGATCACGGCGCTGCGCATGATGAACTTCCGGCGGTCGAGGCCGGCCGGAATCTCCGATGGCACCTGCGCCGAGGGATCGAGCGTATCGCGGTCATCGTCTCTCGTCGTCTTCTCTCTTGGACATGGCGCTTCCTCTAGCTCTTTTCCAGTCAGGAAATGACCGCTCGCGCGTTGTGCTGACCGCGATCGAGTTCCCTAGCCATCCCGCTGCGCGAGGTCGTTTGGTCCTGGACCCTTCGTGAAAACAGGCTCTCACCACCGGAGGATTTGTCGCGAACTGAGCAAGGCGTAGGCCAGACAACGCTGACGAGACGATCTGCGGAAATTGCCCGGAATCGGTCCGAATGGACCGGAGACGGCCACGGAAGCAAGGAAGGCTCACCAAATGAGGTGAGAGGCGCCGAGCGGTCGTCAAAAAGCGAGGACCGCCTGCAACATCGGCACCCAGCCATTCATACCCGCGGTATACGGGGTGAAGGCCCCGCCATACGGAGAATGGTTGACCCGGATCACCTCTGCGTTGAGCCACACGCGCTCGGTCGGAAGGAAATACCACCGTACCCCACCGCCATACTCGTACGAGTTGCGAAATTGTCCAAAGATCTGAGACCCGTGGAGGTAAGGCTGGACTCTCCTGGGAATGACAAAATGGCCCGCCGTCAACTCATAGCCATGGTCAAATGTGGATGTAAGCGGAAGCGGCCCGTCGGCTACGAAATCATTTAGCCAACGCATGTAGTATTGCCCGTTGACCGCAAGTCCGTTCCATTTGAAGCCTCCGTCGATCGCCCACATCTCATACAGGGCCTCCTCGACCGTTACACCCAGCGCAAACGCTCCGGTCGAGAAGGTCAGCACGCCGTCGGAATTGTGCAGTGAAGTGTTATCAGGATTTGATTGTTCGAGATTTGAAAAGCGGTCCTCCCGGGATCTCGTAAACGAGGTACCAATTCGAATGCGAGCTTCGTTGGAGGAGAAATAATCGTCGTACATGTTGCGTGATTTGCCTGGTTCCCCGTACGGTCCCAGCGGTTCCCACCAGACACTGCCGGCTAGAACCATACTCGTATCGATCTTGGTTGCCGAGATATTCAAGGTATTGAGACCGTTACCGACGAACCCCATATACATCAGCCCCTTGACGGGTTCTCCGGTCGCCCAGGCGCCCTGAGTGAAGCCGGGACGGAAGAAGTTGTCCGCCATGGTCCTATCGATCGCCTGAAAATACGGGAAGGTGGCAACCAGTGATCGACTGCCTGGAACGCCAGTGTAGCCTCCAGTGAGCGTAAGGGCCTCGTTGAACCGCCAGCTGAGGTTTCCGGCTACGATGATCGAAGCGGCGCCGGCCGAGGTCCAGACCTTGAGGCTATATCCCATCCTTTCGTCGAAGATGTAGCCGTTGATGTTGAACATCGAGCGATTGACGGTGATGTCGTTGCGTCGATGAACCTCGCGGACAACGCCGAGGTGGTCGGTGAAAGTTGCGTTGGCTGAAGTTGTATTGAGATATCGGAGCTGGGTATCGTCGTTGAACTTCAGCAGAAAAGGCACTCTAGCATCGTCGGGAGTTTGCCAGATTATCATTCCATCTCTATAGCGTTCTTCGTTTACCTGGCTTGCGGAAACGGATTCCTGCGGTGCGGCACCCGCTGCCACCGCCGCCGAGGCATCTGCCGTTGTTGGCGGCACAATTGGCTGGCCGGCTATCGACACATCCGTTGCCGTACCCCCGTCAAGCCGTCGCTGTAAACGGTCGACCTGTTCAAGAAGTGTCTTCTGCTGCTCCTCCATCTTGCGAAGCAGTTCGCGAACTGCAGCGTTCTCCGCTTTCACAGCCTCGATTTCGTCCTTCAGGTCGCTCTCGAGCGTGCGCGGAGAGTCCTGCGACTGGCCGTATGCCGACGTCGCGACCAACGTCATCGTCGTCGCCGCCAACGCGGCCGCGAGCGTGCGGAATGCATGGCGTGTCAACACGTTGGTCGGCTCCTTCGTGGCCGCGGCCGTTTCACTGGCGTTGAGCCGCTAACGACTCGGCGCTGGCTGCGCGCTCGTTGCTCGCGACGACGTCCGCGATGCTGGCTTGAATGGGGCGAGCGTCGAGGAACTCCAGCACCCCGCTGACCGGGTGATCCGGGTTGTCTGTGCCGGCATCCACGAAATACACAATGTGCGAGGCATGTTTCAGTCCACGACATGTCGCGGCACCACGTGCATCCGCGGCATGGCCGTATCGCAACGAGTGCTCTGACCCTCTATTTCAGGAGGGTGAGAGCTGGGAATCCGCACATCGTCCGTCACGCGTCGGAACCGCAAAGCCACAAGCGTGCCGTAAGCTCGGCGCACGACGCATCGGTCCGCTCGTGACCGACACGAGCAGTTGCCTTCGTCGAATCGTCATCCTGCATCCTCCGACCAGGTTCAACCGGCACGATGCCTGCTAAGGACGGCGCGACCCGTGCTGCCTCGCGGCAAATGCTGCGATCAATTTCGAGTGGTGCGTCGTTCAGGTCGTGAGATCACGCGGGGACCGCGACGTGTACAAGGCGGCCATGCGGCCGAATTCTCACGAGGTACGGGCCCTGGGAGAACGCGGAACCTAAGTGAGGACGAAATCAGGAGCGAGAAAGAATCATGACAAACACACCGTACGCGGGAGCCCGTCGTGCAGGCATCTGCTGCACGTCGGCCGCGTTGCTTCTTGTGACGACCGCACCTGACGCGTGGGCCCAGGCAACGGGCGGACAGCCGGCGACCCCGGCCCCAGCTGCCCAGGCGGCGGCCGCTCAACCCGAGTCAAAGACCAGACTGGAGATCTCAGGCTTCGCCATGCTCGACATGGGCTACGACTTCGAGACGAACGACCAGTTGTGGTTCGACGTGGTCCGGCCGACGAAGCTGCCCGCCTTCGAGGGCGAATTCGGTGAAGACGGCCGCTTCTACTCGGGGTCCGGCAAAGCCGTCTCGGCGTCAGGAGCTACACGCCCACCGACCTGGGCGAGCTCCGGACGATCTTCGAGTTCGAGCTGTTCGGCACGGGCGTTGACGCTGGACAGACGACATTCCGGCTGCGCCATGCATGGGGCGAGCTCGGGCAGCTCGGCGCCGGCCAGACCTGGAGCCCGTTCATGGATCCCGACGTCTTTCCGAACTCGATCGAGTACTGGGGGCCGAACGGGATGATCTTCTTCCGCAACGTGCAGGTGCGGTGGACGCCATGGTCGGACGGCAACTCCAACTTCGTGATCGCGGCCGAACGGCCCGGCGCGAGCGGCGATCAGGGCCCCTTTGCGGACCGCATCGAGTTGGAGAACATCAGCGCTCGCTTTCCCGCCCCCGACATTTCGAGCCACTATCCGCCTTGCCGATGATGATTGGGGCCACGTCCAGCTGGCGGGCATCGTGCGGTGGATCAAGTGGGATGACCTCCTCAGGGACCAGTTCGATCTGGAAGGCAACGAGACCGGGTGGGGCGTCAACCTCAGCTCGAACATCAAACTCGGCAGGCACGTGGCGAAGCTGCAGGTCGCGTATGGCGAGGGGATCCAGAACTACTTCAACGACGCGCCGGTGGACATCGCCATCCGCACCAACTTCGGCAATCCGCGGACGCCAATTGTCGGCGTGGCGCTGCCGGCGCTCGGCGTCGTGGCATTCATCGATCTCAATTGGAGCGACACGTGGACGAGCACCATCGGCTATTCACTCGTGGACATCGACAACACCGACGGCCAGAGCGAAGACGCCTACCACAAGGGGCAGTACGCCCTGGCGAACATCCTCTATTACCCGGTAACGAACGTGATTCCTGGGGCCGGAGGTTCAGTGGGGAGATCGAGAAAACTTTGAAGACGGATTCACCTCGGACGACTTGCGGATCCAGTTCTCGGTCAAGTGGAATTTCAGTCTTTCCATAGGAGGCGAGTAATGATCAGGAAGGGACTATCGATCCAGCGACAGCTGTGGGTCGCCGCCATCGCTGCGGGCGCGGTGGCAGGAATTGCTTCGCTTGCCGCACAGCGGCCCGCGGGGGATCCGCAGACGGCGATCAACAACGCGTTCAACCAGTACAAGACGCTCACGGAAGGCAAGAACGCCGACTACATTCCGGCGCTCGCCAAGGTCGACCCGAATCTGTTCGGCATCGCGCTGGTGACCGCGGACGGCAAGGTGTACACCGCGGGCGACATCAAGACCGAAGTGTCGATCCAGTCCATCTCGAAAGTGTTCACGATGGCGCAGGTCATCCAGGAGCAAGGTCTCGAGTCGATTGAGAAGCGAATCGGCGTGGACGCGACCGGGCGCCGGTTCAATTCGATTATCGCGATTGAGGCGTGCGCGACGTCGCCGGAGCGGCGCACCGGAGATGAACCCGCTGGTCAATCCTGGTGCGATCACCGCGACCAGCATGGTGACAGGGCGCAACGCGGACGAGGTGTGGGAGAAGATCATCGGCTTCCACAACGACTGCCGCCGGGCGCTCGCTGACCGTGCTGCAGGATGTCTACAAGTCGGAATCCGGATACCAACCAGCGTAACCAGGCGATCGGCGCGCTGATGTACGCCTATGGCTACATCAAGTACAAACCCGCAGCAGGCGGTCGATCTCTACACGCGTCAGTGCTCGATCGGAGTGAACGCGAAGGACCTGGCGACAATGGCGGCAACGCTGGCCTTTGGCGGCAAGAACCCGGTCACCGGCAAGCAGGTGATGGATGCCGCCAAGGTTCCCGAGCGTGCTCGCAGTGATGGCCACCGCGGGTCTGTACGACGATTCGGGCAAGTGGCTGTATCACACCGGGCTGCCCGCGAAGAGCGGTGTGGGTGGCGGCCTCATCGCGGTGTCGCCGGGCAAGTTCGGCATCGCGGTCGTATCGCCTCCGCTGGACGACGCAGGCAACAGCGTCCGTGCGCAGAGGGCGATCGCGGACATCTCGAATGCCCTCGGCGGCAACCCGTACGGAGCGCAACCACCCAGACCGGTGGGGACCACCGGGCGGTGAAATCGTCGACCCGATGTCGGATGTCCAAACGCGCTCGATTGATTCTTCGTGCGATCCTGCTCTGCATCGGTGTGACGGCGGCCGACGATCGGAGCCGCACAGGCGCAGGGCGGTCCTGATGCGACGGCGCCCGCCGCCGGACCCCATCGCGTGTCAATCGAGCGCCGGGCGGACGAGAGCACTGTGCGGCAGACACGTCGTCTGGCGTCGCGCTGCTGAAGTCCACCGGCACCGCCGCATGCCTGCTTGGAAAAACCTGGGGCTACGACGACACGGGCATCTGGGTGGCGGATGGCTGCAGCGGCGAGTTCGTCGCCGGCGCCGCTGGCACAACCGTCGACGGAAGGAGAAGCCGCCCGATATACGTGCCGAACGCCGGATTTCTCCTGTTCTCCGTCGACAGGGGCGAAATGTATGTGCGGCTTGTTCAGCTACGCGCGATATCTGAATCAGCTGAGCCTGGATGCGCACCTTCATCGACGCCTTCGGCAACAGCCAAACGGTGCTGGAGCAGGCAGGACATCCAGCTGCAGCAAGTTCTTCCTGCCGTTCTCAGGCTGGTTCCTCACGCCGAAGTTCCGCTATTACCTCTACGTCTGGTCGGCCAACACCGTCGCAGGGCGATCCGGCGCAGGTGGTCGGCGCCGGAAATCTGAGTTACACCTTCAACGACTTCGTGACCCTGGGCGCCGGGATCACCTCGCTTCCCTCGACGCGCAGCACCGAGGGCCAGTTCCCGTACTGGCTCGGCGTCGACGATCGCCTGACCGCTGACGAATTCTTCCGGGGCTCGTACACCGCGGGCATCTGGATCAAGAATCGAGCGACCGCCACGGTCAATTACATGGCGATGTTCGGCAACAACCTGAGCACGCTGGGCGTCAGCGCAACGCAGCTCGACAACAAGTTCGATACGCAATCGTTCATGGTGAATTGGCTGCCGACGACGGGTGAGTTCGGCCTCTACGGGACCTTTGGCGATTACGACGACCACCAGACGGTCGCCACCAGGCTCGGCGCGCACTACACCCACAGCCTCGAAACAGCACAAGAGCAGCCGGGCACGAACGCGATCGAGAACAGTCAGATCCGGCTGACCGACGGGAGCATCATCTTCACGCCGAATCTCTTCGGTCCGGGCATCTCGGTCGACACGGTCGACTACCAGATGATGAGCCTCGATGCTGGGGTCAAGTATCGCGGACTGTCGCTCGAAGGCGGAGTATTACCGCCGCTGGCTGAACGACTTCACGGGCCTCAACACGGCCGGCATCGCTCCGATCACTGATGACGGATACCAGCTGCAATCCTCCGCGATGATCGTTCAAAAGGTTCTTCAGGTGTATCTGAGCGGGTCGCAGATCTTTGGCCGCTACGGCGATGCGTCGGAGCTGCGCGCGGGCGGAAACTGGTACTTCGCGAAGGAACGTGGGCTCCGGCTCAACGCCGAATTCATTCAGTCTGAACAACTGTCCCGTCGGGTACACGGCCGTACCGTACCCGGTCGGCGGCAACGGTCCACTGTTCCACATCAACCTCGAGATGAACTTCTGATCGATCGGGGATGACCACATGCCCCCCGCTGCATGGCGGAGCTCGCTATGCGTCGCACCCACGACTGTCACTCATCAGCCCGGTATACCACCGACAAAAAGATGCAAGAGCCGTTTGAAGACGTCGCTCACGGACTGTTCCGACAGCACGACGGGAATGGCCGGAAGCTGCGAAATGATGAAGAGCAAGATGATGTCGCGGTACCCAAAGAGGAACAGTTCCATTTTTGCCACGTTTTCCGAATAGCTCGTGCTGAGGTCGGCCAGTGACTGGAAATCGGGGCTTCCCAGCAGATCGGTTCGCGCACGTTCTCCAATCCAACGTTCTTGCAATGCTCTCGCGTAGTCGGTCACCAAGCCGCCGTATACGCGCCGCCCGTATCGACGGGAAGCGTACAGCTGCGGAACGAAGGTGAGCAGTGGAGCAAACGCGATGATGGTGCCAATGAGCACGAACGCATAGAACAGCGGCCTCAGGGTGTCGATCCTGGTGCCGTACAGGAGAACCTGCGTTCCCCATGCGCCGCACAGCGCGCTACTGACGGCAAACAGCAGCACGCCGCAGTACATGATCGATGGGTTTTTCAAGAAGCCGATGCCGCCGCGGCGATCGGCGTGCATGGGGAGGAGGCGGAGCGGCACGCGCGAGAACCCGCCGAGCACACCGACCCATAGGCCCCAGCGAAACAGCGAACGCCACAGCACGAATTGAAAGATTGGCAACGAGACCAGCGCGTACCACGTGTGCGCCATGCTGGAGCGAGACTCGACGACGCCGTGCACGAATCCCGCCGCGGGGAGAATGCCCACCAGCGCCGCGGCACCGCTGGCAATGGCCACGAGAAAGAGGATGGTCTCGGGGAGAGGAGAATCTCGCCAGCGCACGGCGCTTCGTAGGATCGCTCGCGCACGATCCTCCTCCGCGGGCGGAATGAAGCCCTCGTCGAACAGACGAGCCACGGTATACCGGCAACTCCGGTCGAGGAGCCGCTCGGCAGCGAAGAGAAGCGGCAACGTGATGAGGAGGCGCACATGGATCGACAGGTCCTTCACCATGGGCTCGATTCGATTGGTAATCCACCATTCCCCAAGCCAGAAAACGAGCAACGGTATCCATGTGACGCCTATCGCCACCAGAACGAGGTGGCGCAGCTTCTCGATGCGGGTAGTGTGCTCGAGGCGGTGAAAGGGACCACCTATTCCGATCCGAAATTCTTCAGCAGCCACACGTCGTTTCCCGAATCCTCCAGAGGCTTTGACGTCGAACGACACACTGGAGGTGGAGGCTTTGCGAGCCATCAGCGCCAAAGACTCAGCAAGAATCACACCCGTGAATCGAGAACGCGAGGGCACCGGAGTCATCACGAAGTTTGGTGGGCTGCGATATCTCGTGATGGCGTTACGCGATCTTCGCCTTCGCAACACCTAGAGGATCCGAACGAAAGGCCTGCCAGGCTTGAAGACGACAGCGCAGTCGTGAGCACTCAGCGCGATCACGTCGACGAAGCTCGGCAATGAGGTGCCGCCGAGCGTCACCAGTCCCTTCGAGCATGACTGTGAGCGCAGGACCATGAACACCCCGCCGACGAGCATCACCGAGAGGATCAGGACCACTTGGTGGTGACCGATGGACAGCGAACGGACGCCCGACCTCGTGCCGAGACCGAGGGCCAGACGACTGAGCAGGAGCACGAAGCTGCAGGGGAATGCCGAACACGACACTGAAGCATGTTGGAGCACCTTGATCGATTTCTGTCACGGCAGTGGGATCGTCCGTCATCGCCGCGCGTATCGAGACCGCCGGAGTCCGGCAGAGTCCCAAGCAGACCGACCGACATCATGACGTGAGCGGTCAGCATCCGGCGTGAACGTACCGCGCAGCGGAAACAGACGAGGTGTCCATCCACGGTCGATGAGGTTGGACGTATCCAGCATTGGAAATGTTCAGCGTGTGGGAAGTCGAACACCCGGACGAGGTTGCTATCGTGTGCTCGATTGAGCCGATCCACGTGACCAGTGTCGAATCTTCGAGCGGAGGCGCGCGGACTGTCAGTGCTCGTTTCCAGCCGGACGACGTCGAGTCGCTGTGATGCGCGTCGCTTTGTGCGAGACACCGTCGTCGTAGGGCTCCGATCGTGTTCAGTGCGTAGTGTGTCCGGCTGAGCCGATCGACGTGCACGTATGTCCGGCTGCAGCCGGACCGATGATGATGTGTCGTCCATCGCAGTTCGACCTTCGAGCAGTCCGACTGCGTCCGCCGGTCGGCCTGCTGCCGGGAGTTCCACCGAGCCAGGAGGCAAAGCCACGACATCCCGTGGCCACAGAGAAACGGACCCGAGACCGCAGGGCGTGAAGAGACCAATGTGTTCCGACCCGGGCGTGCTCGCCGTGCTGCACTGCAGATACCTTCTGACAGCTGCGCTTCAGGCCTTCCGCACTGGATCCGAATTTTTCGCTTCTCCTGCGTCTTGTCGCCGAGCATTCCGCTCGAGCCTGCCATCAGAGTAAGTCGCATCCTCCGGACGAGGAATCCGTTCATGAGCACCAAACTCTACGTTGGAAACCTGCCGTACGACCACCGAGACCATCTGCAGACGCTGTTGAGTCGAGCCGGACCAGTTCGACGATCAACATCGTGCGGGACCGCGCCACCGGCAGGCGCGTGGCTCTGCATTCGTCGAGATGAGCGACGTCGAAGGGGCACGGAAGGCGATCAACGAGCGCGATCGTCACGAGTACGGCGGCAGGAACCTCACGGTCAACGAGGCGAAGCCGATGGAGCCGCGAGGCAACGGCGGCGGCGGCGGCCGTCAGCGTCGCGAATCGCGCTGGTAAACGGCGCCGCAGGTTTCACTCGACATCTCACCACGACCCGGATCCCGAAAGGGATCCGGGTCCACACGAACTTCCAGCCAGGACCCGTTCCACGTCTGCCTATTGCCGACCTCAACGTTGTAGGCGCATCACGTCGCGACCGTAGTCCTCGGTCTGAATCGCTCCTGCGGTCGTCAGCCTGACCTTGGCCGCCGGCGCAAGCTCGCCGGTCCCGCTGCCGGACTGGGGGAGATCCAGAAGAGCCAATGCCGAGAATCGAATCCGGCCTTGGGCTTGGCGTCCGCGCCGGCGGCTCCGAGGTACCCAATCGGAGACGCTGTGATGACGGTGATGAGTCGACCTGAGACGGTCGGGTGCTCGTACGCGTACCTGAGCGGAGACCGGCTTCCACCGACCTCGATGTACCCGACGTCAGCCGATCGTCTTGAGGCAGTCCAGGCGACCGCAGGCGTTCCGCCCGTCCTGAGCGCATCGGCGACCTTCGAACGTTCCAACTCTGTCGTGTGTCGAGTGACGACGATCGTGACTGGAGCGGTTCGAGTACCCGTAGAAGCGTGGACAGCCGCGGTCGCGACGAAGGTCTCAGCCGCTGCCTGGGCTCCAAGAGCTGAGCCACTCTCGAAGACGATCACCATCGTCATGAAAGCCATCGCCAACGCTCGTATCGCTGCAAGCATGTGTGTGCCTCAGCAGCGACGATACGCCGCCCAAGATCGCACGAGCTATTGCACCTTGGGACAAGCATCCTCGTCTCCGCCAACGGCACCAGTTCAGTCGTAGTGTCCGGCTTCAGCCGGACCACGGTGCGCGTCGTGTCCGGCTTTAGCCGGACCACCGGGGGTACGTCTGGTGTCCGGCTTCAGCCGGACCGCGGGGGTACGTCAGTGTCCGGCTTCAGCCGGACCAAGCCGGCGGCGCGCAGGTGTCTCGCGAAGCAGCCTGGCGTGCCGAGCCGCGGACGGACGATGGGATAACCCGGCGTCGCAGGCGACCAACGTGGTCCGGCTTCAGCCGGACACTACGACTGAACTGGATCGGAGCCGGCGGCGGCGGGTGTCTCGCGAAGCAGCCTGGCGCGCCGAAGCCGCGGAGCGCCTCTGTCGAGATAACCCGGCGTCGCAGGCGACCAACGTGGTCCGGCTAAAGCCGGACACTACGACTGAACTGGATCGTGGTCCGGCGGGGCCGGGCGTCTCGCGAAGCAGCGTGGCCGCGCCGAAGCCGCGGACTGTGTTGAGCTAACCCGGCGTCGCAGGCGACCAACGTGGTCCGGGCTAAAGCCGGACACTACGTGAGAACGTGGTCCGGCTAAAGCCGGACACTACGTAAGAACAAGGAGTGGCGACATGCTCGAGCTAGAGCAGCCGCGAGGTGTCGCGGCTCCTTCAGAGAATCCGCGAACCACTCCAGGTCACTGATCCGGTTGGGCTCGCCTCCGTGCGATTTTTTCAACGGACGGTAGGCCTGGGACTTGCGCCAGCGGCCAACCAGACAATCCGATGATCCGTGCTGCCTTCGTCGTCCTCGTGGCGATCCTCGTCGCGTCATGCGGATTGCAACTGGAGCTGCTCGCTGCATCCGTAACGGCGCACACGCTCCCACACGCCGTTCGCGAGGATCTCCGCGCCGCACCTGGTTCGGCCGGCGACCGCCCGACAGAATTCCGGTCGCCGGGTCTGTGGCGCGATTTTCGTGCACACGTGACCGTGGCCGTCTCGGTGGGGGTGATGCAGGCGTTGCTCATAACGGCGTTGATGTTCGAGCGTCGCCGCCGCCAGAGCGCGGAGCAGGAGGCCCGGCGGCATCTGGTGAACGCGGCGCATCTGGATCGCCGTGCGGCCCTTGGAGATCTGGGCGCTGTCCTCGTTCACGAATTGAACCAGCCGCTGGGATCCATCCTGCACAACGCGGAGGCGGCCGCGATCGCCATCGAATCGGGCCAGCCGCCTGTGGAGGAGCTACGCGAAATCATCGCCGACATCCGACGGGAAGACTTGCGTGCCAGCGAGATCATCAGTCGTATGCGGAGGCTCCTGCAGAAACACGAACTGGATGCCAGGCCACTGGACGTCAATGACCTCACGCGGGCGACACTTGCTCTTGTTGTTCCCGCTGCTGCGAACAAGGGTGTGTGCGTCGATCTGGAGCTGACCGCCGGTCTGCCGCCGGTACAGGGCGATTGCGTCCATCTGCAGCAGGTCTTGCTGAACGTGCTCCTCAACGGCATCGATTCGATGGCGGCGGCGCCTCGAGCCCACCGGCGGCTGATCGTGGGGACCGCTCAGAGCGACCACTGCGTCGAGATATCGGTGAAGGATTCGGGCTGCGGCATTGCGCCCGATGCTGCGCAGGAGATCTTCGAGCCGTTCTACACAACCAAGGCCCAGGGCATGGGTGTCGGGCTTTCGATCGCCCGCAGCATCATCGAGGCACACGGCGGACAGATCGACGCCAAGAACAATGGGGACAGAGGAGCCACCGTTCGCTTCACCATTCCGCTCGGTCGCGCCGTAGCTTGAGGATGGCGATGGAACAAGCCGTCGAGACGACACGGGACACGCCGGTCGTTCACGTGGTCGACGACGACGTGCCGACGAGGACGGCGATCGCCCGACTCCTGCGAGTGGCTGGGCACGCGGTGGAGACTTACGCCACCGCCCCCGAATTTCTCGCGGTGGCTCCCGCCGAGCAACCTGGGTGCGTGGTGCTCGACGTGCGCCTGCCAGGGCAGACTGGTCTCCAGCTGCAGGAAATGCTGTCGAACGTGAAGGATACTCTTCCGATCATCTTCGTCACCGGGTACGGCGACATCGCCATGAGCGTCCAGGCGATCCGGTCAGGCGCCGTTGACTTCCTCACCAAACCGGTGTGCGGTCACGAGCCCTGGACGCTGTATCGAGAGCATTGGCACTCGATGCGGAGAATCGCGCGGCGCGCGAAAGGCTGCGCGCCGCCAGAGCCCGATTCGATCGCCTGACGCCGCGTGAGCGCGAGGTCTTCGCACACGTGATCGCCGGTCAGTTGAACAAGCAGGTCGCGTTCGACCTGGGCACGAGCGAGCGCACCATCAAGGCTCACCGCCACAGCGTGATGCAGAAGCTCGAGGCAGGGTCGGTCGCCGACCTCGTCCGGCTTGCGTCGAATCTGGGTATTGCGCCGCTCACACAGACAGCAGCGCCGACCAGCACCAAGATTGCGCCTTGGTACGAGACCGGCTGAGTCGATCAGGAGGCCTAAGTCAGCAAGGCGCGATCCGCGGCGCGAGATCACGTTGCTCGCCGACGGACTGTCGAAGGAGTGGCACTGCGGTGCACGTCCGCGCCGACATCGGCGGTGGCCGGCGCATCGAACCACTTGGTGCGCGGCACCGTCTTGGGCCTTCGGGATCAGTCTCGTAATTCGGCGACATGATCTGCACACCGAACTCGTTGAACGCGTCCTGGATATTGGCGAGCAACCGATCGAGCGTCGCAGCCCTGTCGAACGGATCCTCCAGACATACCAGCAGCCGGTAGCGAACGTAGAAAGTCCTCGAGCGCCCGTTGCAGCACTCGAGGCTTCGGCTCGCGCCGGACGTTGCCGGTGCGTTCGGCTGCGAGCAGCAGCAGCGCGCGAACCTGACGCCAGGGTGTGTCGTAACCGATGGTCACTTCCGTACCGAGATAGGTTCCCCCTCAGGCGCCGGCTTCGTGTAGTTCGTCGTGCTGTGAGAAATGACGACCGCGTTCGGGACCGTGACCTCTTCGCCCTGAAACGTTCGCACCTTGATCGAGAGCATGTTCATCGTCGTCACCATGCCCTCGACGTCGCCCATCCTGACGACCTCGCCGACCTTGAGCGCACGTGAGTAGATGATCGTCAGCCCGCTCATCAGCTGGTTGACGATGCCCGACGAGCCCAGCGAAACGATGAGGCCGATGAAGACACTCACGCCCTTGAACGCATCGCTCTCGCTGCCCGGTATGTGCGGGTACGCCACCATGAGCGCCAGAATCCACAGGAGCGCCGCCGCAAAGCGCCTGGTGGCGCCGGCGGTGTCCCGATGCACCCATGGCACCGAGAACTCGCCGCTCTCGATGCTCCGGAAGAACCGGTTGGAGAGCTGCACGACGACGCGTGCGACAAGCGCGATGACGAGCACCGTGAACAGCCCGGGAATCGCGGCGAGAATGTCGAGGCCGAGTCGTGCTGAAGCGTGCGAGCAGGTAGCCGCGCATCGATTCACCCCACGGCCGCGTATAGGGGAACTGGCGCAGCACGAACGTCATCCACCAATAAGTCAGAATCACCCCGATGAGAAAGGCAGCGATAGTCGTCACGCGCCGCTCGACGGTGGCGAACCATGCGCCATTCGGCCGGGCACCCGCTGTTCCCAGCACCTGGCCCAACCTCCGGTCGGTCAACGCACAGATGTAGCGCGTGACACGCCCGTGGATCCGGTATCAGACCCAGCATCATGAGGGCGAAGGCCACCGTGGCGCCGAGCACGCGTACGATTGCCCACAACACGCGGCTCGGCGTGCGCAGTTCAACCGCCTCGGCCACCGCCCCGCGTAGTCGATCGACAGCCTCGCTACGCTTCTGGTCGAGCGTCTCCCCTGCGAGCGAATCGAGGTCTGCCGGCACCAGCGTCAACACGTCTCGATCGGCGACCCTGATGAAGACGACGCCCTGCTCGAGCGCGAGACGTCACCGGACCGGACTGATTGTTGTCGACGAGTTGATTAAGCCGTGCGATGGCCGCGGATGCACGCTCGGCAGGACCACTGGCGAGCACGCGGGCCCTCAGGACCGTGATGGGTCGGTTGGCGTAGACGAGCGGCGCCTGCGCACCGGCCGGCAGCGCTTCGGTGAGGCCCTCTTGATTGTGATCTTCCGTCTGTGTCTGGACTTGGGCAGGCGCGCTCAGACACAGAAGCACAGCCAGCAGTAACGATCGCGCCGAGAAGGACCACACCCACGCGCTCCCGACAGTCTTTTATGGCCAGGAGGGTGCGCCGACATAGACGGGGGGACCACTGTTGCCGCCGCCCCACGTGGTGATCGGCTGCCTGACATCAATCCCCAGTCCGGACGAATAGCTGTCGCACGCTGCCGCGAGCGTAGCCAGACAGAGTCCCAGCGTCAGAACGAGGTGACACGGTCGAAGGCGTGTTCGCATAGCTGCACTCCGCAACTAGATCGGCCACTTCTGCAGCGCCACAACCCCACCACTCGGATCGGCGATGATCGCAAGCGTTCCTTTTCGCAGGCGGGCGTTGGGCGCCATGATCACTCTTCCACCAAGCCGTTCGACGCGCGCAACGAGCGCGGCCGGATCGGATACGAGGATGTAGGGGAGCCATCGCGGCCGAATATTCTCGTCCGGCGCTTGGAGCACGCCCCCCCGTGCGCGTCCGCGACGAAGCACGTGGTACTCGGCAATGCCGGCTTTGTCGGTGATTGCACTTTCGTAGCCAAACAGACCCGAGAAGAACGACACCGCCGCCTCGCAATCGCCCGCCAGATACTCCATCCAGAAGAACGTGCCCACGCTCGGCGCCTGCTCATCGGGCGGGTCTCCCCGCGTCAGTCGAGCGAATCCGAGGACCGCGCCCTGAGGATCGATCACGACGGCTGCACGGGCCACATCTGCGACGTCAAGCGGAGCGACGAGAGCGCGCCCCCCGTTTTTCTCCACCGAAGCAACCGTCTGATCGACGTCCGGTACCGATACGTACCCGACCCATTGGGATACTTCCTGGGCCGGCTCGGGAGCGATCGGCACAAACCCACCCACCCGGCGTCCGCCGAAGCGGGCGACGACATACGGGCGTCCCAGGCGTACGGTGTCATCGAACTGCCACCCGAGAAGTTCGCCGTAGAAGCGTCGTGCCGCCTGGAGGTCGTCGGTCGCCAGGTCATGCCAGACGAACTTCCCGGTCGTGATGTTGGGCGCCGGGCTGGGCGTCGCCACCGGGACAGTCTGGGCAGCACACCCGGCCGCAAAAAGGAGCGAGGTCACCACGATGAGTCGGTTCATTCTCAGATGCATATGTCGCCCTCAACAGCGCCAAGCGGAACCAGCGATCAAGGCGCGTGCCCCGGAAAGAGTCTCGAACACCGCCCTGAGATGGTGACTGTGATCCGCCTGGTCGCGAGGCGCGGTGGGAGCGTGGCGCGTCATGCCACCATGCCACGAGGATTCGTGGATGCCGGCGGCCGTATACTGGGTCGCCTGCTCGTGGGTTGGTTCGAGAAGGGAGCGCTTCCGATGAAGGCCTGGATCTTCACACGAACGCGATCGACAGTTGTCTCGCTCTTGGTGGTCGGACTCGCCGTCATCGTTTCCCCGGCACAGGCCGACGTGCTGGAGAAAACGAAGAACGTGCGGGGCGCGACCGTCCAGTACAAGGTCGTCCTGCCGAGTGGCTACGACTCATCGAGAGCGTATCCAGGAATCATCGCCATCGGCGGCGGCCCGCAGACGATGAACACCGTCGAGAGCATCCTGAACCGCAACTTTCGAGCCGAGGCCGAAAAGCGCGGATATATCGTGATCGCCCCTGCGGCACCGAACGGTCAGCTGTTCTTCGAAAACGGCGCGCGGATCTTTCCGGAGTTCCTGAAGCTGATCCTGGCCGACTACAAGATCCAGGACGGGAAGTTTCACATCGCCGGACCGTCCAACGGCGGAATCGCGGCGTTTCACGTCGCGGCGGCCAATCCGCAGTACTTCCTGTCCGTCACCGCGTTCCCCGGCTACATGTGGCAGCCGACGCCGGCCAAGCTCGCAGGCGATCTCGAAGATGTGTGTCTTCATGTACGTCGGCGAGACCGACGAGTACATGTGGCACGACGAGATGAAGCGAGAAGCCGAATTCCTTCGCGCGAAGGGCACGGTGGCACGCTACACCGTCGAGAAGGGCCAGCCCCACCGGCTGGAGACGCTCGCAGGCGTCAACGCCGCCCGGCTGTTCGACGGATTCGAGGAAACCCAGAAGGGGTGCAGCCGGTAGCGCTCAAGGGACGGTGATGGTCCGGCTAAAGCCGACACTACGTACGATGGCGAGAACCGGCGCGGCCGGTGACGAGTCGTTCACGCTGCTATGTTCTCGCTTCTCGGTTCGTGTTCAAGTTCGACGGTCCGGCTAAAGCCGGACACTACGTACGACAACCCGACGGTCCGGCTAAAGCCGGACACTACGTACGATGGCGACAAGCAGCGGTCGTAGTGTCCGCCTTCAGGCGGACCGAACACAGAACCTTGAACCTGAACCGAACGTGAACCTGAACACGAACCGAGAACAGCGAACCAAGAAGTGTGAACAACGTGAGGTGATCGTAGTGTCCGACTTCAGCCGGACCGAACCCGCAGTTGCAAATGTGCTTGATCTCAATCAAATGACGGGCGCGGGTGACCGTGTCACACAAATGCAGCGAGTCTTGCGACACAGCCACCCGTGCCGTAGGATGACCGCATGCCCCGTGTGACCCTTCGGGCCGACACACCAGACAGCAAGGAAGAAACGCTGACGGAATTCATTTGCGACTGGCCGGGATGCCCCAACGTTGCGGAGCATGTACCCGGCGTCGTGCGAGAGCTCCGCACCTTCGCAGCAGTGTGTCCCCAGCACGCGAAGATGCTGGCCGAGCGCGCCAAGCGCTGACGCGCCCGCCTAACTAGCTACCGAGCAACCTAGCTACCGAGCTACCCAGCTACCTTTACTGTCGCGCCATGGCGACCTTCGCGAACGCGCGCTTCTCTTCCTTGGTATCCTGCATCAGCTTGCCGGAGACGTCCACGGTCACCTGTGGATCGTGCCGGTGAACTCGAACGGCGGCTGATAGCGCTGCGCTGACTGGACGAGCCCGGGTTGCGGCCGACGGCGAGCCCGCCGCCGAGGCCGAGCGCGAGCGGCACGGTGTACGGGCATCTGCATTTCGCCGACGAGCTTGTCGTTGATGTAGAGCTGCGCCCTTGCCGGGCGTGCCCTTGCCCGTGCGCCAGGTCGGGCTTCCCGGTCGGCTCGAACTCGTAGCGCAGCTCGACCTTGCCCTCCGGGCACCTCGCTCGTTCGACGCGACGTGGAACTCCTCGGCGCCGACGTAGTTGTGGACGTAGTGCAGCTTCCTGTCCTTGACGAACAGCGTGTAGCCGCCGACGTTGCCGCCGTGGCAGATGAGCACACCCTCAGCGCCGCCCTTCGGGGATCTCCACCTCGGCGGTGAAGCTGTGCGCGCGGTTGAGCACCTTGACCGCGACGTTCTCCGGCACGCCTCTGCGTGCCGCGGGTAGTAGACGTAGGTCTTGCCGGTCCTCGGTCAGCTGCGGTCGCTCGTCGGCGAAGCGCATCGTGCCGCGGCTGTCGAGCGGCAGGACGTTGTACTTGCCGGCCTCGATGTACCAGAGCGCGATCATCTCGATCAGCTTGGCGCGATTGGTGTCGGCGAGGTTGTTCGTCTCGGCGGGGTCCTCGCTGAGGTTGTAGAGCTCCCAGCCCTTGGCGTCGAGCTCGCGCAGCTTGTCCTCGGTCAGCGTCCACTGCGCCGAAGCCGACTCCGGCCTCGGTGAACGACGGTGCCGGGGAACGGGACACACCGCGCGCCAGCCGTCGTGATAGATCGAGCGGTGCGCGAACATCTCGAAGTACTGCGTCTTGTGCTCGGCTCTCCGCCTTGGCGTCGTCGAAGGTGTGCGCGAAGCTGACGCCTTCGATCGGCGACTGCGTCACGCCGCGGATCGCCGTCGGCGGCTCGATGCCGAGCGCATCGAGCACGGTCGGCACCATGTCGATGGCGTGCGCGAACTGCGTGCGAATCTCGCCCTTGGCCTTGATGCCCTTCGGCCAGTGGACGATGAACGGATCGCTGACGCCGCCGCGATAGGTCTCGCGCTTCCAGCGCCGGAACGGCGTGTTGCCGGCGAACGTCCAGCCCCACGGCGTAGTGGTTGAAGTACTTCGGGCCGCCGAGGTCGTCGATCGCCGCGAGGTTCTGCTTCAGATCGTCCGGCACGTTGTTGAAGAACTTGTTCTCGTTGACCGAGCCGGTCGGGCCGCCCTCGGCGCTGGCGCCGTTGTCGGAGATCAGCATGATCAGCGTGTTGTCGAGCTCGCCGAGCTTCTCGAGGAAATCGAGCAGCCGGCCGATGTGATGGTCGGTGTGCTCGCAGAAACCGGCGAACACTTCCATCATCCGCGCGTAGAGCTTGCGCTCGTCGGCCGGCAGCTTGCCCCAGTCCTGCACGTCGGGATCGTGCCGCGAGAGCACCGTGTTCTTCGGGATGATGCCCAGCTCCTTCTGCCGCGCGAACGTCTCGCTCGCGGTAGCGCGTCCCAGCCGTCGTCGAACTTGCCCTTGTACTTGTCGGCCCACTCCTTCGGCACGTGGTGCGGCGCGTGGTTGCGCGCCGGGCGCGAAGTACAGGAAGAAGGGCTTGTTCGGCGCGACCTGCTTCAGGTCGGCGATGAACTCGATCGCCTTGTCGGCCAGGTCTTCGGTGAGGTGATAGCCCTCCTCCGGCGTCTTCGGCGGCTCGACCTGGTGGTTGTCGTAGACGAGGTCCGGATAATACTGGTGCGTGTCGCCGCCGAGGAAGCCGTAGTAGCGCTCGAAGCCGCGGCCGAGCGGCCAGCGATCGTAGGGACCGGCGGCGCTGATCTGCTCGGCCGGCGTCAGGTGCCACTTGCCGATGCAGTAGTGTTGTAGCCCTGCTGCGCCAGGATCTCGGACAGGAAGCCGTTCTCGAACGGGATCACGCCGTTGGCGCCCGGGAAGCCCGTCGAGCCCTCGGTGATGCACGACATCGCGTTCGAGTGATGGTTGCGGCCGGTCAGGATGCACGAGCGCGTCGGCGAGCAGAGCGCCGTCGTGTGCATGTTGGTGTAGAGCAAGCCCGTTCTTCGCCAGCCTGTCGATGTTCGGCGTGTTGATCGGAGCGCCGTAGCAGCCGAGCTGGCCGAAGCCGGTGTCGTCGATCACGATGAACAGCACGTTCGGCGCGCCGTCCTTGGCGCGCAGCGGCGCGGGCCAGGCGGGCTCGGACTCGCCGATCGTGCGGCCCATGCGGCCGGGGAACGTGGTGCCTTGCTTGTACTCCTTGAGTGCCATGCGTTCCTCCTCGATGCGGTCCGGCTAAAGCCGGACACTACGCGCCCTTCGTCCCTTGAGAACTGATCGACCGGACACTACGCGCCTTCTCGATGGGTCCGGCTAAAGCCAGACACTACGCGCCTCCTCGATGCGGTCCGGCTAAAGCCGGACACTACGCGCCCTTCGTCCCTTGAGAACCGATCGACCGGACACTACGCGCCTCCTCGATGGGTCCGGCCGAAGCCGGACACTACGCGCGCCCTTCGTCCCTGGAGAACTGATGGACCAGACACTACGCGCCCCGGCCACCACTCAAGCCACGTGCCCACATGGGCTCTTGAAAAAGAGCCGAGATTCTCCGGACCCGGTTGTTGTGGTCCGCGATATGACGAGGTGCATGGTCGTCCGCGGCGAGCGACCTGTGCGGCCCTCCGGCATGGACACTGCCTACAGAGACCGCGTCTGCCGTGAGTACGGTTACTTGTCCATGCGATTCGTTCGAAGAAATCTGCGCCGGCCACGACATGACACGACTGACGCGACCACCGGTGGCTCGCGTCCAGACGAGGTGATCAAAGGAGAAGCCGATGTTCATCCCACGACATACGCTTGCGGTCTTCGTCGCGAGCCTTGCGATTGTCGCCGCCGGCTGCAACCGGGCGCCCGAGCGTCTGACGCCTGAGGCTGCGAGCGCCAAGGGTGACGCACTGCTCAAGGAAATGAGCAAGAACCTGAGCGCGATCCAGACGTTTGCGTTCACGTCGGACGAAGTCAGCACTGGCGGACCGAAAGGTGAGAGGCGGGTTACGAGGCGTATCACCATCCGTCGTCCCAACGCGTTCACCTTTACGGTGACCGGGGACGAGCGCGACGGCGCCGGCTGGTACGACGGAAAGCAAGTGACGATCGTCGGCAATCGCGCCAAGGTGTGGGCGCGTGGTCCGATGCCTCCGACCCTGGATGAAGCGCTCGATTTCGTGTCGGCGGAGTACGCCATGCAGATGCCGGGGGAGACCTGCTGTACAGCTCACCCTACGACGCGCTGATGACGGAGGACCCGATGGGCGGATGGGTGGACGTGCAGAAGATCGGCGACGTGATGTGCGATCACCTGGCTTACAAACAGCAGATCGTTGATTGGGAAATCTGGCTGGGGCCGACGCGGCGCCTGCCCTGTCAGCTCAAGATCATTTACAAGAATGAGCCGGACCAGCCATCGACGACCATCACCTTCAGGGATGGCGACATGTCGCCACAGGTATCCGACGAGACGTTCACGGCAAAGATCCCGGACGGTTACCAGCGAATAAAGATCCTGCGCCATGCCACGGTCGAAGACACGACAGTTGAAGGCGCCCCGTCGGCTCCCTCTGACAACGAAGTCGGGACGACTGGACAACCTCGCTGACAGTTGAGGAGAGCACTCATGTTCACCTATCCAAACCGTTCGGGCCGCACGTTGCGACGCACGCGCCCCTTCCAACTCGGCACCATCGTCCTCAGCGCACTGGTTGTTCTGGCGAGCGTGGATCTCTCCGCCCAACGACGAGGAGGAGGCGGCGGCGGGTCACGAGGGTCAGGCGGGTCAGTGAGGCAGTCGAGCCATGCCAGCCGCAGCGCCGGCGCCACCCGGAGTAACAACTACAACCGGAGCGCTAACGTCAACCGGAATACCAACGTCAACAGGAATACCAACGTGAACGTCAACCGGAACGTGAACGCGGGCTACGGCGGCGCCCGCCGCGGCGCGGTCGTCGCCGGGGACGAAGGCGCCGTGGCCGTCGGCCGGCGAGGTGCGGTGGCGGTTGGCGACGAGGGGTTCGCGGGCGTTGGCCGTTACGGCGGCGTCGTCGCCGGAGAGCGCTACGACTCGTATGAAGGCTGGCGAGTGGCCAGAGGCGTCGGCGCTGTCGCCACCGGCATCGCGGTGGGCACCATGCTCGCGCGGCCACCCACCGCTTACGTCACAGTCGTGGCCGGCGGCACCAACTACATGTACTCCGACGGCGCGTACTACGAACAGGTGTACTACGGAGGCGACGTCTCGTACCGTGTCGTCACGGCGCCACCAGGCGCGATCATCACGACGCTGCCTGGAGGATGTACGTCTGCGGTGATGGGTGGCGTCGCCGTCCAGCAGTGCGGCCCCACGTACTACCGGCGTGTCAGCACCGGTTACCAGGTCGTGGTGTTCTGACGAGGCCAGACGTAGAGCATTTCTTAAATGCGTCGTCGCGTCTGAGATCCGCCTTTGCCTGCGTGCTTTTCGTTCTGGTGGTGCCGGCTCGGGCCGCGCACGCGCAGTCCGACACGCAGGTCTGGGCGGACTTCACATTCGACCTGGATCATGAGCCATCGGTTCACGTACGGACTCGACGTCGAACCCAAGGTGCTGGTGTCCGCACCACCTGGCGACCCTGGTTGGGCAACCCTCAACCTCACGTCATCCATCGAGTACAGCCAGGGTCGATGGTTGGATGTCATAGGCGAACTGTTGGTCGGGCGAACACGACAGACAGATGACCTGGACTCCACTGAAGTGGCGCCTCGTATAGGCGTGCGGTTGCACGTGCTCTCAAACTTGCGGGACGAACTCTTCAAGGAAAGGCAGCCGCTGCACCGGTTCGAGCTGCGAAATCTTGCCCGGGTCGAGTGGCGGAACTTTTACTACTCCACAGACATGCCCCAATCATCGACCGTGCGCTTCCGGGACCGCGTGGAGATGTCGTATTCGCTCACGCGTCCTCACATCACCGATGATGGGGCGACGTACCTCCTGGCGGATGCAGAGTGGTTCTGGCCGCTCGAGGAGCCAGACGAGCGCTACGCAAACCAGCAACGCATCCGCACCGGTGTCGGCTACCGACATAACCGCGATGGCGCTTCGAGACCCTCTACATCTGGGACCGTTCCCGCAACAGCGTGGACGAGGGCTTCACGACATCCGACAACGCCATTGATCTCAGGATGAAACGGGTGTGGTGACCATCATGGATGAACTAACCGCGCGCTGGGCCGACCTCGTGGGCAGAATCCACGGACCGCTGTCGTTCAGGCTGATCCTGCAGCCGGCCGTTGCCATCTTTTTGGCGATCCAAGCCGGCATGCACGACGCGAAGGAAGGGCGTCCCCCGGTACTTCTGGACGATTCTCACCGATCCGGACGACCGCCGTCGGCTCTTACAAGAAGGCTGGAAAGCGGTGGCGAAGGTGTTCTTTGTCGCCATCGCGATGGACGTCGTCTATCAGCTCGTCGTACTTCGATGGGTGTATCCCGGCGAGGCCCTGTTCGTAGCGTTTCTTCTCGCATGTGTCCCGTATCTGCTGGTTCGTGGGCTCGTCAACCGTATTGTGCGTGGTGGAAGGCGTGCGCTGAAGACCTGACTCAAATGAGCACGCTGACAGCCTCTCCCCCTGACACGGCCACCCGACTAGCGGTCGATCGCACGCGCCTGGGTACGAGCGGACGATGATGGCGTGGGTCCGCACGTCGATGTCGCTCATTTCGTTCGGCTTCACGATCCACAAGTTTTTTCAGTTCCGAGTCGAATCCGGGCAAGCACCGACGCATCGGCTGCTCGGACCCGGCGAGTTCGGTGGCTCCATGATTGCCATCGGGCTTATCGCGCTGGCCCTGGCCACGTGGGACCACCGGCGAAGCATGAACATGCTTCGGGCGTCGTATGGCCCGATCGCACGCTCAGCAGCCGCAGCGATCGGCCTTCTCATCTTCATCCTGGGGGTCGCGGCCCTGCTGGCTATCGCGTTCAACCTCTGAATGAGCTGCCTGTGGGGCCACAGAAGTCGTCACGTCGCTGATGATTTCGCACTCCGGGACGGCACCGACGCAATGAGCTGCAGAAGGACGTCGTGGTCCACCGGCTTGACCATGTGCGTGTCGAAACCCGCCTCTCTTCGATCGGTGACGGTCTTCGTCCTGCCCCCAGCCGGTCAGCGCCACCAGCACCACGTCCTTTCCCCACGGCTCCTGCCGGATGCGGCGACACACTTCGTAGCCGTTCAGTCTCGGCAGACCGATGTCGAGCAGCACCGCATCGGGACGGAACCGCTCGGCGGCGGCGATCGCCTCTATGCCATCGTGTGCCTTGAGCGTCTCATGGCCGCTCAGCTCCAACAGCATGGCAAGCGATTCCGCGCCGTCCTCGTTGTCGTCGACGATCAGAATGCGACGGCCCGCTGCCGGGCGCGGACTCGAGCGACGGCCGGCTGCAGCAGCGATTCGACGGTTGCAATCCACAACCGGCAGACGCACGGTGAACTCACTGCCGCGACCAGGTCCGTCACTGTGCACTTCGACGGTCCCGTCGTGCATCTCCACCATTGTTTTCACCAGCGTCAGCCCGATGCCCAAACCGTCGCGCGATCGTTCCAGCGACGTATCGACCTGCGCAAACATCTCGAACAGCCCGGCAGATGTTCGGCGGCGATACCGATGCCGTTGTCCCGCACTCGGATAACCGCCTGCTCGTCCTCCTGCTCGACCGTCAGCCAGACGTGACCGCCTTTGTCGGTAAATTTGCCGGCATTGTTCAACAGGTTTCCGATCACCTGAGCCAGTCGTGCGGAGTCGGCGTCGAGATAGACGGGCTGCGGCGGCACCGTCACCGTCAGTCTCATGGTTCCAGGCTCTTGTAAAGTGGACGCAGCGGCTTCGACGGCCTGATCGACGATGGGCGCGAGCTCGACGCGTTCCTTGCGGAGCTCGATCTTGCCCCGCGTGATGCGGCTCATGTCGAGCAGGTCATCGACTAACCGGGCCATCTGGCCAACCTGACGCTCCAGCATTTCGGACGCCGACTGAACGCGCTTCTCCGTCGCGGCCGCCCAGGCGCAGCGCGCGCGCCGCGTTGCTGATCGGCGCAAGAGGGTTGCGAAGCTCGTGCGCCAACATCGCGAGGAACTCGTTCTTGCGTCGGTCGGCTTCAGATAGATCCTCCGCCAGGCTTCGCAGGTTGTCTTCGAGCCGCTTTCGTTCGGTCACATCCTGGCTGACCGTGGCAAAGGCCATCGGCTGCCCGTCGGCGTCGGGCAACGTCAGCACCTTGTACGCCATCCAGCGCGCGTCGCCGGTCCTGAAATGCCGGAACCGCACCTCGATTTCGCCGTGCCCGCTGCTCAGAACGGAAGGGAAAAACTCCTGCATCATTCTGGGTTGATCTTCCGGAAAGAAAAACGACGCCACGGGCATGTGACGAGCTTCTTCGATGCTCTCGAGGCCGACCATGTCCAGTCCTGCTTTGTTGACGAAGAACGGCTTGCCAGCCAGATCGCATATCCCGATGAAGTCGGTGCTGTTCTCGATGAGCGTGACGAACTTCTCTCGATCCGCCTCGGCGGTCTTGCGGTCGGTGATGTCCCGCACGATCTTCGACGCCCCGACGATGCTGCCCGGCGTCGTCCTTGATCGGGGAGATCGTGAGTGACACCTGAGATGCGCCGCCGTCGGACCGCACACGCTCGGTCTCGAAATGGTCGATCCGTTCTCCGGCTTTCAGGCTGGCGATGATGCGATCTTCCTCGCTGATGCGTTCGGGGGGGATGACGAGCGAAATATGACGGCCCACCGCTTGCTCGGCAGTGTAGCCGAAGAGACGTTCCGCCGCGGCGTTCCAGCTTTGAATGATGCCGTCCAGCGACTTGCTGATGATGGCGTCGTCAGACGACTCGATGATCGACGCGAGGAGCCGGGCCGTCTGACAGCTGGCTCGTCCTTCTCCCGGTCCATGCGCCGTTGCGCGCTGACGTCCCGGAAGATCAGGACGCATCCGGAAACCTGGCCGTGTTCGTCACTGATCGGCGCGGCGCTGTCATCAATCGGGCGCTCACCGCCGTCCTTCCTGGATCAGCACCGTGTGATTCGCCAGACCGACGACGATTCCCTCCCGGAGGGCCCTTGTCGCCGGGCTTTCGACCGGCCGGCGAGTGTCTTCGTTGACGATCCGAAACACCTTGTCGAGCGGCTGACCGACGGCGTCCTGTTGCGTCCAACCTGTCAACGCCTCAGCCACCGCATTCAGGTGGGTGATGCGACCGTCGATCGCCGGTGGTGATGACCGCGTCGCCGATGCTGTGCAGCGTGACCCGCAACAATCTCGCGCTGCTCGCTGGCCCGGATCTGCGCGAGACGCGTGACCTCACCGAACGCGATGATGAGACAGCAGGTGAACAGATACGCCACCAGCCCGACCATATGTCCGAGAGTCGCCGACGCTGAAGCTGCCTCGAGGTTCGATGAAGAGATACGCGCAGGCCACGTAGCCCAGGATTGCGACCAGGATGGCCGGACGGTAGCCGCCGACCCACGCGGCAGCGGCGACCGCGCCGAACAGCGTGACGAGCGGCAAGGCCCCGCCCATCACCGGGTCGAGCAGCAACCGAAGGAGGACGGCCACGACAAGCGCGGCGATCGCCAGCGTGTACGTGGCCGGCGCAGTCCACCCACCTGCTGACCTAGTGAGGATTATCTGATTCGGCCGTTCCCGCATCCCAACATGACTCCAGTTCGGATGCTAGCGCGGATTTCACTTCCGTGGCGCAGGGCATAGCCCTCGCCGATTTTGCTGGGCTGCTCAGCTTCCGGGCCGCATGGCGATCCTGTAAGTGCTTGCGTAACCGTCACCCTGTCCGACGAGGGGAAGAATCAACTGAGTGCTGCCCTCCCGGAAGATCATGTCGCGTGAGTTGAGGAGGCGTTGGCCCTTGTGCGCTGCATATGGCTCCCGCGCATGGACCCGATCGGTCAACTCATCTGGAAAATAGAGCTGCGAGGTGAACTCATCTGTTCGACCGCCGACGCCCGGCACTCGCACCTTGAAGTGGATATGGACCGCGCGGCCGCGATACCAGCCGGGGTAGATGGTCGTGAAGTTCACGACCCCGCCGGCGTCGCTGACCTGATACCCCCGCAGGAATTGCTGACCGAGGGTGTCGCGGCTGCGATCCTCGACACCTGAGTAGACCCCCGCCGCATCGCAGTGCCAGATGTCTACATGCGCCCCAGGCAGCACGGCGCACGCCCCGGTCGGCGTCATGCGCGAAAGAACGAAGCGCAGGGCAAGCGGCGCTCCGACGCTGACTCTTCCAGTCTTCGGATCGTGACGAATGTCAGACCGTTCGAGCGCGGTGTCCACGAAAAATGGACCTTCGGTCTGTTCGGGCTGGGCCACGCAGTGGGGCGAGCCTTCCAGGCTCGCCTCGCGAACCTGACCAGCCTCCGCCAAGGCTACGGCGGTCCGCCGAAGCATTGCGAAGGCGGAAGGGTTCGCGCCACAGAGTTGACGGGGTGCGCCAGCGAGGCTGCCGTCACGCCGAAGAATGCCATCGCTTCGCGCCGGCTCAGAAGCCGGCCAACCGGTCGATCATCGTTGTCCATCACTGTTTCTCCATTTTTGTGGCCCACTAGACTGCCACCCCGATCTGAAATGCGGCCGCATAGCCTCCCGAAGCACTGCCCGTCGGCGTGACGAGCTCGGAGGCGAGGCTATCGGCGAAGATCATGTCTGCCTGCGTGCTCATCGGGTTGGCGCCACGCGAGGCGTACACGCCGGTGGCATGGACCGCGTTGCTGATGGAGTCCGGGAACGCGATCTGCGTCACCTTGATCGAGCGACCGCCCACCGTGACGTCCGCGTGGATGTGGGTGGCGCGTCCCTGATACCAGCCCGGATAGATGGTGGTGAACGTCACCTCGCCGGCGGCATTGGTCGTCTGAATGCCGCGCAGGAAGGTCGCGGCGGTCTGCGACCCGTACTGCGAGTAGTCTCCAGCGGCGTCGCACTGCCAGATCTCCACGTCGGCGCCGGCAACAGCCGCGCAGGCGCTGTTGACGTTGACGACCTTGATGGTCAGCGTGAGCGGCGTCCCGCCCCTGTTCTCGCGGATGTCGCTGCGGAACATGTCGGTGCGTGACGGATACGGCCCAATCGTCTCGCTTGGCGTGACCGCACACGCGCTATTCGTGCTGGTCGGAGTCGTTCCGCTTGTGGGCGTCGCGACAGCCGTTGGGGCGGTGGGTGACTCACCGCACGCGGCGGCAAACGCGGCCGCGGCGGCGCCAGCACTAATCACTCCGACGGCTGCGCGGCGGCTCAGCTGTCTGCCATTGCCATTTCGTTGGTCGCTCACTGTTCCCTCCCTTGAGGGCCACACTGTGACGGACAAATGTTGGGGAACTTTGTCAGCCGCGTGAAACGACTGCGCCGGATGCAACGCCCGTTCTCATACTTCTGCAACATTTCCGGCTCATGATTGGAGCGCCCATGACGTCTCCAGTCCGTCCCGTGCGGTGGTACAGCAGTTTTTACTGGCGGATCGGCGTCAGCTTCGTGGTCTTCGTCATCGTGGTGCTGGTTGGCGAAAGTCTGATGGTCGAGTACGCGCGGTCACGAGGCGCATTCGCGCCAGGCAATCCGAATGGCATGGCCGCTCAGATTGCGGCTGAGCTGGGTGCAGCGCTGACGGATGATCCCAATCTCGATCTGTCGGGCCACCTCGTGCACGCCCTTCCCGGCGTGCGGCAAAGCGCGTATGTGGTGATGCAGGACGGTCGCATCGCTTCGAGCTCGGCGCAGCCGCTTCGCGAAGACATCCAACGCCAGGTGCAAGCGACGCTCGCTGGTGTCGCTCCGATCCCGCCGGAAAAGGATTCGCCGACCGGCCCCGTTGTGACCGCGCCCATCCAAGTGCAGGGTCGGCTGGTCGGCCTTGTTGTGCTCCCGCCTCCGCCGCCGCGCGGGCTGCTCGCGAACGTAGGGGAACTGCTGTCGTTGCCGGGAACCCTGGTGCTCATCGCCATCACCGCGATCGCAGCCATCGTCATCTTCGCGCCGGCGCGGAACCGTCTGCGTGCGCTCGAACGAGCGGCCGAGCGTCTCGGCGCCGGTCAACTCGATGCGCGCGCCCCGGCGGCACAAGGTCGCGACGAGATTGCGCGCGTGGCAGCCGCCTTCAATCGTATGGCCGAAGACCTGGAGGCGCGCACCGAAGCCCTTCGGATCTCGGATCAACTCCGGCGTCAGATGCTTGCCGACATCTCGCACGAGCTGCGGACCCCGTTGACCACGATGCGCGGGTATCTCGACACGCTGGACATGCCGGAGATCGTGCTCGACGAAGAGAAACGCCGGCGTTATCTCGACACGGTGCGACGGGAGACGAAGCGCCTCGAGCGCGTCGTGGCCGATCTGCTCGACCTTGCACGCTTCGAGAACGCGATGGCGACGCTCGACTCGCGTGTGGTGTCGGTCGAACGCATCTTTGCGGCCGTCGCACGCCGCTACGAGCGGGACGCGGCACTTGCAGACGTGACGATCCGGATGCGCGTGGACGCGTCCGCCGATCAAATCGTCGCGGATCCGGATCGGCTCGAACAGGCGATCAGTAATCTTGTTGCCAACGCGCTGCGGCACACGCCCGCAGGAGGCACGATCGATCTCGAAGCGGCGGCGGGCGCCGACGGGTGTCAGCTCACGGTGATCGATTCAGGCAGCGGCATCGCGCCCGAGCACGCGGCGCACGTGTTCGAGCGCTTCTACAAAGTGGATGCCTCGCGGAGCTCAGGACCCGCCGGAAGCGGGCTCGGCCTGTCGATTGTCAAGGCCATCGCCGAGCGGCACGGCGGCACGATTACGGTCACCAGCCGACCTGGACGCACGGCGTTTGTGATCACACTGCCACACGCGGCCGCGATCTGACGCTCGATCAGTAGTGTCCGGCTTTAGCCGGACCGACCCTACACGTAGTGTCCGGCTTTAGCCGGACCGTCGAACCTGAACACGACATCGTCGTTCACGCTTCTGGGTTCTCGCTTCTCGGTTCGTGTTCATATTCACGTTCGCTTCAAAGTTCAATGTTCGGTCCGCCTGAAGGCGGACACTACGACCGCCGCTTCTCGCCATCATACGTAGTGTCCGGCTTTAGCCGGACCCGCCCACACGTAGTGTCCGGCTTTAGCCGGACCGTCGAACCTGAACACGACATCGTCGTTCACGCTTCTGGGTTCTCGCTTCTCGGTTCGTGTTCATATTCACGTTCGCTTCAAAGTTCAATGTTCGGTCCGCCTGAAGGCGGACACTACGACCGCCGCTTCTCGCCATCATACGTAGTGTCCGGCTTTAGCCGGACCCGTAGGTCCGTGCGGACCGTCGAACCTGAACACGACATCGTCGTTCACGCTTCTGGGTTCTCGCTTCTCGGTTCGTGTTCATATTCACGTTCGCTTCAAAGTTCAATGTTCGGTCCGCCTGAAAGGCGGACACTACGACCGCCGCTTCTCGCCATCATACGTAGTGTCCGGGGTCCGGCTAAAGCCGGACACTACGTGAGTCTGTATTTGAAAGGGTTACGCAGCGCCCATCAGTCCCGTTCGGCGAACTTGTAGCCAACACCCCACGCGGTGAGCAGCATTTCCGGATCCTGGGCGTCGCGTTCGATTTTGCGGCGCAGGCGGCTGATCACCGTATCCACCGTGCGATCGGTGACGTAGGTGTCTCCGCTCCAGACCTGCTGCAGCAGGGCCGCTCGGCTGAACACCGCGCCCGGGCGGGCTGCCAGCAGGTACAGCAGCTCGAACTCCTGTTTCGTGAGCTCGACGCGCGATCCGCGCACGGTGGCCTCGCGCCGTTCGCGATCGAGAGAGAGCTCACCCGCATGCACCACCTTCGGTGCCGCCTCCCCCGCCGCCGGCCGATGATGACGACGCATCAGCGCGCCGATCCGGGCCATCAGCTCGCGGACGCCGAACGGCTTCGTCAGATAGTCGTCGGCGCCGCTCTCCAGCCCAAGGACTTTGTCGGCTTCGCCCTCCCGCGCCGTCAACATGAGGATAGGAGTATCGACGTTCGGGCCAGTGCCGCGGATGGCGCGGCACAGGCTCACACCGTCGAGTCCCGGCAGCATCACGTCGAGCAGGACGAGGTCGAACGTCGACGCACGGGCCCGGTCGAGCGCCTGGCGCCCGTCGCCCACCTCATCCGGGACGAACCCGGCGAGGTCGAGGTGCAGGCGAAGGAGCTCGCGAATGGCGGGGTCGTCTTCGACGACCAGTACCCGGCGGCGCGCGGCCTGTGCCGGCATGGCAGCTATTCTCCACTCCTTCTTCTGTATGCGTGGGGGAGGTTCAGTAGATAATGCAGCGCGACGGGGGGTTTTTGTGAACAGAAGAATCATATGGACGGGATTGGTAGTCATCGTGATGGCTGCTGCGGCAATCGTGATGTGGCCGTCAACCTTACTTGCCCAGGCCCAGGCTTGGGGCTTTCCGGGACTGACGAACCCGGCATTTGCAGCAATAGAGATTGGGGGGGCGCCACCCTCGCGTGACCTGACTGGCGCATGGGACCCAGGACAGGCGGGCATTGCCGGAGGTGAGAATTACTTCACCGGACGGAACATGGCTCCCCTCACACCGCTCGGGAAAGAGATGGCGTCACGCAACAAGCCCGGCCATGGTCCCTTTTCCGCCAAGGTGTTCGAGGGCAACGATCCGCTGACCACGCGCGGCGATCCGTCAGGATTTCCGCGGATTGTGAACTACGAGTTCCGCCCGATCCGGATCGTCCAGACACCCGCGGCTGTCCTGATCATGTACTCGTTCAACCAGACGTGGCGCATCATCTGGACCGACGGCCGCAAGCCGCCCGAGGATCCCGATCCGCGGTGGTTCGGCTACTCGGTCGGGCGTTGGGAAGACGACACCAACTTCCTCGTCGACACGGTGGGGATGACCGATCGCACCTGGATCGACAGCGGCGGCTACCCGCACAGTGAGAAGCTTCGTGTCCAGGAACGATATCGCCGCGTGGGCACGAACGTCATCGAGCTGACCGTCACGATCGACGATCCGGAGGTGTACGAAAAACCCTGGCTGTCGCGCGACCGGATGCCGCTGAAGCGGCTGCCAGACAACACCGATTTCCTGGAGCAGGTCTACGCGGCGTCCGAAATCACGGGATATAGAGAGGACATCGCGGTCAAGACCAAGTCGCAGTAGCTGCGACTTGCCGCGTGGGTGAACGTGCCCGAACGTGTCACCACATGCGGCGCACGCCGTAGCCATCGAACACGCGATCGTCGCTGACGATCGCCACGTCGCTGAGCTGCGCATGTACGTAGTGTCCGGCTTTAGCCGGACCGTCAGTCGTAGTGTCCGGCTTTAGCCGGACCTCCGTTCAATGAGCATGCGATCGAATGGATCCCGATGGTCGCCCTTACTGCCCAGTTTCTACTGGCGGGAACGGGTCCGCCCGGTTGGACGGGTCCGGCTAAAGCCGGACACTACGACGAGGGTCCACCGTTGACGCAACCTTGCTGTCATGAGCCACCGCCACCGCAGCTCCTGGAAGGTGTCGCACAGTTCAATCGTGGGGGTACTTCGAGCAGCACGAGACGCTCGAACTCCTGTGGCGCGCCGAGACTCGCCCGGTACGGCGGCTGTACCAGGGCATTCTCCAGATCGGCGTCGCCTTTCTCCATCTTCAGCGGCGTAACTATCACGGGGTCGTCTACATGCTGACCCGCGGGCCGGCATATCTCGAACCGTTTGCGCCGGCGTGTCAGCGGATCGACGTCGCGTCGCTCATCGAGCTTCGCCACTTCCACGCTGCGTGTCGTCGAGCAACTAGGGCCGGACCGGCTCGACAGGTTTCCGTGGGAGCCGATCCCCGGCATACGACTGACGGGGTAGAAGCAGGTCGGCCAGAGGTCGAATCACACGAAGGAACAGGGAGGCATCGCATGGCGACGTTGCAGGGAGTCTATTCAGCTTCGGTGATCGACAATCGCGATCCGGAGGGTCTGGCACGTGTGCGCGTTCGCGTGTCTGGGCTGAGCGACCAATCGCGGCAGCGATCTCTGGGCACGAATGGCGACGATGATGGCCGGGAGGAATCGCGGCACCTGGTTCGTGCCTGAGGTGGGTGACGAGGTGCTCGTGGCCTTCGAGCGCGGGGAGGGCGAACGCCGTACGTGATCGGCGCGCTGTGGAACGCGAAGGCGCGCCCGCCGGCGGGCGCCGAGCCGCGAACGGCGTGAAGCTGATTCGGTCGCGCACCGGCGTCACGCTGCGCATCAGCGATGACACCACGAACAGCCTGGTCATCGAGACGCCGGCCGGTCAGCGGATCACGCTGCAGGACGGCCCTGGCTCCGTCCGAATCGAAGACGGCAATGGCAACTCCGTCACATTGTCGACGTCGGTGTGACCGTCAACGCGAGCGCCCCGTGACCGTCACCGCGTCGACCGTGCAGGTCAACGCCGGCCTCGTGACCGTCAATGCCGGCATGTCGCGTTTCAGCGGCGTCGTGCAGTGCGACACGTTGGTCAGCAACTCAGTCGTCAGCGCGAGCTACACACCTGGCGCCGGGAATCAGTTGTGAGCCGCAGCGCCATAGCGTCCCGGGACGATTCATGGTCGTCAGCCTGATTGGCGTCCCATTCGACGGTATGGGACGAAAGGGTGGAGCTTCGGCAGTT
>CAVSKE010000008.1:0-282779 GCA_963728305.1 uncultured Acidobacteriota bacterium | reverse complement strand
CCGTTCTAAAGCCATTCTGAATATCGGGCGAGGAAGATGTATATCAGTTGCTATATTTATTTAGGCTGTTATGTAATGAACGAAGTGGACATTCATAAAGCAAGAGCATGCTCATATCCTAATGGGGATATGGTAATGGGGTATGCCCATTGAGGTATGTGCACCAGGTAATAGTTTTATATAAGGGTGACACAATAACACGAAAGTATAAACACTTTTCTATTTTCTTTTTATTTGGGAAAAAGAACAGTCTGAGGTCATTTGTTTCATTTCTCCGTGCTTAGTTTAGAAGGGTGTTTCACTATCACCGTTGACTATCTATCTATAGGCGTAAAGTTTGCTTTATGTTTTCCCCGTGACACAATCCTATTATACCCTGTACTATTCCCCATCAAACATGCCAGAGATGACAGACGATGAGGTCTTAGAATATCTGTACAAAAAGTTGAAGAAACTGGAGTCAGCCCTAGTATGACACTCATGATCGGCGGCTTAGTTGTTGTGGGAGGAATGGTACGCTCAAAGATATACTACGATTATTTGTCCGGTTTGTTTGATACATATTCTGACAAGGAAGGGGAAACAAAAGAACATGGTGTCAGATATGATACCAAGGATCCCATCGAACTTGAAACATTAGAAAAGTATTCCAAAGATTGGAAGGACTTCATGACAAAGTCGAGAGACAAAAAGGATACGGATAATAGCAGTCCCAAGTACATACATCTACAGAACGTAGAAGTCTGGGAAATCTTTTCTACAGAACCATTTCGGTTCGAATATTGGCGTGGAAAGTTATCGTCTATTGATGGGTTCTCATTGGGGGTAACAAAGAGTAAATAGCCTGGTTGTGCCTATGACGTACAAGTTTGAGACATTCTGCATATACTCGCACGGTATTTGTCAGACTTGGATTGACTATTTCGATATGCCAGGCGTTATTCACCGCTAGTTCCTTGAAGTTTGCCACGAAAATACCTGGAGCCCTCATAGTAATATCGTATCCTCCACCTGTAACAACTTCGTCAGGATTACATTCCGCCTCTCCCACAATCAGTTCGGTTATAGGGGGCCCAACTAGGATTTCTCCTACTCTTTGGGTTACAATGGGTTTAGCCGCTATCGCTGGTCCAGGGCTCGGTGTTCCTTCTTCAATTGAACATGTAATCTCCTCAAATAAGACATGTTGAGATCAATTTTCATCTTGAAGAGAACAATAATTGCCTATAACAAAATCAACTATTTTTTTTCACAGTCATAGCATTTTTGGACCGTATCCATCAATAATAAATGGTAAAATAGGAGTATAAGTAAACAACCTATTTTTCCGGATTGTCTGATTACCAAAAAAATAATGTAGGAGGTTCAGTTGGAAACAGGCTCCACTATGTACTCCGTATCCTTTATCCCTGAACCCTTTCTTTCCACATGTAAAAGCTTTTTGCCGGCTTTGAAATGCTCCATGACTTTCCTTGCAGTCGATATTGTTGTAGGCCATACCTTGTAGTCGTTTGGATTGTAGTTCCACATCAGCTGCTTCAAATTCCCAGTCTATCTTACCTACGTATTTGTCATTTGGTTGTTGCCCTACAAATCTTTTGACGTCAAGGGTTCTTTTTTCGCCTTCCTTGAATCTGATTTTCCTTGCTTGCTTCCTCATCTCTAGTTCAAATTCGTCCACTTGTGCTTGTTCTTCTGCAGTTAGCTGTGTTGTTGACACTTTCTCTTTTTTTCACCTACCTTTTTGTTCTTGTTTCGGCAACTTGGCGTCACTCGACCACTCCGATTCGACCCATGTCGAAAGAAGGCATGCCATTTGTGATTTATCCATCTAAATCTCCCATCTTTTTCCTTGGGCCTGTAAGCCATATTTTTCCAGTTCTGTCTTGGTAGGATATAGTTTAGGAACACCATTGTGTTTTTGTCCCCAATGTCTTTCGTAGTCTTGTTGTATATCGGTATGAAAACCACAGCCGATATGGTAGCAGCTATATAGAACATTGTTAGTATCGATCTGTTCCAATGGAACGGTTTCACTAGTAGAATCATCTAATCCGTTTTGCAGTTGGGGACAAGGGGACAGATTTTTGTCTGTGTGCACACATAAGGCATTATTTTGTTCTACGGTTGATTGAGGAACAACTGAAGGCTGGGCACCCTCTTGAGAGTTTACACTATTTGTATTATTCTGTCGGTTATTATGTAATATATCTGAAGTTGTAGCCTTTAATTTTGTAGAATCTTCACAACCAACATTGTCTTCTAGTCCAAGAGAGTTGGAACAATTTTGACTTTCAGAACCCTCTAAATGATTTACATCGCTAGAAATCTGTTCCTTTGTCCCCACATCTAGAATATCTGTTCCCGATCCTAGACCCGCATATTGATACCAGTTACTCCAGACCTGTTCATCATTGTCTTCTGCCTCCACTTCTTGTATATGTTCTTTTATCTCTATCTTGGTTATTACATCAAATGTTTTACCAACCTTTTCAACAACTTCCTTGTCGAAAATCAGCGCTCTCTTCTTGTCCTTATCTCTACCTTTGGTTTTAGGTTCAGCCAGGAACCTATTTCTACAGATTTTGAGTATTTTGTTATGTGTAACAACATCATAGTCAGTACAATAAAATGATTGTTCGCCGCTGGTGCTTTCTCCTTCTAGTGTCTCTCTGACCTTGTTAGAGATTTCTTCATAGGTCAATGTATATTTGGTTCGATTGTCCCCATTAACATCTACAACTGGTTCTGGGGCTGTATCTGGAAATAAATCCTTTGTTAGAGTTTCATAGATAACGCCCTCAAGTGTCTTTTTTGCCAGCTCACCTTTTCTTTGAAGTACTTTCGACAATGCATCTAAAACTTCTTTACACGCGGTCTTGTCTGACGAAGCGAGTTTGTTTGAAGAAAATAGATAGATTCTGTGGACTGGTTAATTCCAAAGCACGCCCATCAATGTTTGTATCCACCTCTTCAATCACATCTTCGTAGTGAAGAAGTCTGTAAACCAAAAGTAATTTTCTAAGATAATCTATTTTTGAAATAATCTGTCTATACTTTGGGTTTTGTTTGTCAGGAGACTTCTGCATTTCGTTTAGTATCGTCTTTACTAGAAATCTTGGATTTCCCTTTATGCTCTCTATTCTAAATGTTCGGTCGTTGAACCCTTCAAGACCTTTAGAATCAGGTGGCTGCTCTGCTGCAAATATCTTGAAGGAATATGTATAATACCACCTGTTAGTTCTCGTGCTCAGGCTTCCATCCAAAGTTCTTGTTGTCTGGCCAGTATTATCGTACCCAATTTTGTAGATTTTGCGTTTGAGTTCATCCCTATCTATGTCGTCAAGCTCGTCTTCTGCTATAGTAACCTGTCCCAGCTCAACATGTCCCAATATATCAAGCAGATTAGCACCACTCATGTCAGAAGCCAGAACTGTTCTATACCCTAACAGTTTGAATGTGACCAACATAGCTCCTTTGCCAGAGCCAGGCGGACCTGTTGTCATATCATAATGCGTTGTAGGAAACTTGTCCTGAAAATAGGTATAGGTTTGGTCTGCTCGCTAGTAACACTATCGTGTCCTCGTCCTTTGTAACTACAAACTTTTTCCATAGAGATTTAGATTTGAAAAATAGGGAATCTATAGTCTCATTATTAGCTTGTTTAACGAAATACCTTACTTCATCTATATCCCTGAAAGCATAAGGAAGAACAGGTGATATCTCGCTTGCTTGGTGTGGTTGAATTACAACATTTTTGTCCCGTAGTTCGATTGCTGGTTTTATTATAGGCTCCCCATCTATAAGCTGTAAAAATACGCTTTGGTATCCTAACAGTATTTCCTCTGCAAGAGATATGCCTTTACTATATTTGTAGGCCGTATATTTCGTTGAATCCTTATCGTCATTCTTTTTCTTGTGTTTTTGTTTTCTGTTCTTAGCTGTGAAGTCAGTTGCACACTTCCATTGTTTTTCAAATTCTCTCTCATCTAGTGGTGGGCTGCAGTGTTGATTATTCCACTGTTGCGCTATCGATTTGATTTGGTCCTGCGACAGAATATCAGAGTTTCTAGTAAGAAGAGACTCCATTGCACGCATTAGAGCCTCATGACGATTATGACCCTCGAATATTGTGAAGTCTGGTCTGAACAAGTCTTGGATAGGTACTAGTCCATTACCAATCCCATTTCCATCCAGATACGGTATTGAAAACTTTTTGCAAATATTGTCTATGTGCTCTACAAAGTCATCCGCAATGTCAGGTTCCCTTGTACCAATGATCTCATATGGATATCCATTTTGATGGATGGAAGGACTAACAAACAGTATGCCATGAGATCCCAGTCCCTTGACCTCTATAGCGGGGATTTCATTTGATTTGATCCTTTTTGCTATATCGATATTCGTTATATCGCTCTCTTCTTTGGAGATGGTTTGTGAGAGTAAAGTAGCACATGTGCCTTTGTGGCATCGTCTTTGTGTTGCTCGACTATAACATGTTTGGCTAAATCTTCAAGACCTTTGATTGCAACTTCTTTGATTGCCTTCCCATTGTCAAGGTCTATACCTATTAGATATAGATCTTTCTTTAAGGGATTATGCCATACTTTACCTAAAATAACGGCTATACCTTTATCGAATGCCCCCGAGGATTTCCACTCACTATACAACTCATGAGGGATAGGGTTTTCCTGCCACTCCGCCCAAGATTCATAGGTTACCTTTCTCCTTGTATCAGCTGGAATAACATTAACACCGATAACATATCTCCAGAAGTCTGCCCAGTCGTTAATTGATTTATACTCTGGCGCTGAGGCTGGTGATGGATCTCCTTTATTGCTAACAGCGCAAATATCAGATGTAGTTTCTATTGACACTGCTCCGAGAGCTACAGTTGTGTTTATAGTGGTAGGCTTGGTAGCAGATGGTTGCAGGCAGTCGACTTTATCCTGGATTTCTTTGGGGGTTTCGTCAACACCTTTGAAGATATTCTTATAAATATCGGATGTCCTATACATGTTGTAAGATATTGCGTCCCTGAATGTGATCTTGTGTCGTGGTTCTTGCCCCGTTGTCGTCTGTTGCTGGCTCTGCGATCTTGTGGGTCTTCGAGCCAGCAGTTTCTTTTAGAAGTAATATTTCTGGGATTTCTTTCTGTTGCAGTATTGGATCTTCCTCTACAACCAGATTTTCTGCTAATAGAACACTTTTGCATGAGTTACAAAACCAGCCAACCTTATTGATATATAGAATCTCTAATAGGTTAGTTCCTGTGTTCCTACATCCTCTTCCTGCACATGACCTGGTGCCTTCAACAACTGTTTCTGAATCTAAAGGACGGAGTAGCGGCAAAGTTTAGGTCTTCTACCTCACCATTTATGCTGTCTGTTCCAGTTCGAGAGATGACAGATATGTCCTTTAACAGGAGCTCATCTGTGTTTTCCATTACTTTTAGAGTAAAGACAGTTGATACAGGATTGAACTTGTACTTTTTGACAATTGGCGACGGTATTACTATGGCCAGAGATTGTTTGTTAGTTCCTACGTGATAAGGCTGTACGATATATTGCTCTTTGTTAATCAGGTTGCTTAGATGTATAACATAAACAACATGATTAAATAATATCAGTTATATAAGCAAGACTTGGACCACAGATTAGTTGAAACATCTACTAAAATATTACGCTCATTTTCTTGTAATAATAGTGCAAATGCAGGATCTAAAGCAGACCAGCTCAATAAAGATACACTCGCTAAACAGACCAGTCTTGGATTTAATGAAATAATAGATAGAACAAGCAAAGACCGAGTAACATGTCCAAGGCACCGCACCCGCCGATATGGCTCGCGGCCGCGCGACACCGACACGAGGTTGGCGCGCTCGACCGCCAGGTGCTGCAGCCGCCGCACCTAGGCGCTCTGGGGTGACAGCTCGACCGGGCGCGCCTGGCTGCGCACCAGGCCGATGGCCTCCTCCACCTCGCGCATGCCGGCCTCGGAGGGGTCGATGTCGAGCGCGAACAGCGAGGTCAGGCAGGCCTCGATCTGGACGCTGGTGTTGGACTTGAGCACGAACACGGGCAGGCCGCGGTCCTCGGCGTCGCGGAGCGCCGGCGCCTTCTGCTTGTAGTGGTTGCGGAGCGTGATGACCACGTCCGCGTCGGCCGCGTCGCGCACCAGGTACACCGGCAGCCGCAGGTCGCGGATCGCCTGCTCCAGGCGCTTGCGGCTGACGCCGAAGCCGAGCACGTTGATGGTCTCGAGCGGGACCGCGGGCTCCTCGCGCCCGTCGGACAGGCGGATGATGCGTCCGTCGGGCTCGTCGGCCGAGCGCCGCGCGCATCGCGTCCGGCTGAGCCCGGGGTCACACCCGGCGTGTCCTCGAGCTCCTCGAGGACCTCGACCTCCACGTCGTCCTCGAGGTCCGAGTGCATCGTCGCGATGGCCCGCGCGGCCGATGCCCGCCATTCGGCCTGCCGCTCGAACTCGCGGGCGTCCCGGGCGCGCGGCTCGGGTGCCGGCGTGCCGCGCTCGAGCGGCCCACGGTCGGCGACGCCCGACGCCTGGAAGGGCGCCGGCGCTCATCCGGCTGCGGTCGATGCCCGGGCCGATCCGCGGGGCCGAATGGCGCGGGCCCGTCCCCGCGCCCACCCGACCGGCCGCGAGCTGGAGCGCCCCCGGGCGCCGCGCCAGCCCCCGGTCGCGCCCGGGCGATACCCCGTCCGGCCCGGTCGCCGGCGGACGCGGTCCCCGGACCGATCTCGCCGCGCCGCGCGTCAGGCCGCCAGCCGGGCTCCATGCGCCAGCCGGTCTGACCCGCGCCCACGAGGCCACCGAACCGCTCGCCCGGCATCTGGCTCGTGGGGCCTGGCCGGGGTCGGGACTGCGACTGATGGACGCCGCCCTCGTCGCGCCAGCGCAGCTCGGGCGCCAGCGGGTCACCACGCAGCAGCGCGTCGACGGTCTCCGCGACATCGGCGTGGACGGTCACCCGGTCGCGGTCCTGGATCTCGACCACGACATCGAACGTGGGTGGCGCCTTGCGCTCCAGGACGCTCTTCTGGGTCCGCCGGCGACGTGCCTCCTCGTCGCCGAGGGTGACCGACTGGATGCCGCCGATGAGGTCCGAGAGCGTGGGGTTGACCATCAGGTTGTCGAGGCTGTTGCCGTGCGCGGTCCCGATGAGCTGGACGCCGCGCTCCGCGATGGTGCGCGCGGCGGCGGCCTCGAGCTCGGTGCCGATCTCGTCGATGACGATGACCTCGGGCATGTGGTTCTCGACCGCCTCGATCATCACGTCGTGCTGGTGGGCGGGCGTGCGCACCTGCATCCGACGTGCCCGGCCGATGCCCGGGATGCGGGATGTCGCCGTCGCCCGCGATCTCGTTGCTGGTGTCAACGACCACGACCCGCTTGTCCAGGACCTCGGCGAGGACGCGCGCGGCCTCGCGCAGCATGGTCGTCTTGCCGATGCCCGGTCGGCCCATGATGAGCACGGACTTCCCCGAGCCCACCAGGTCCTCGATGATCTCGATGGTCCCGAACACGGCACGCCCGATGCGGCACGTGAGGCCCACCACCTTGCCGCTCCGGTTGCGGATGGCGCTGATGCGATGGAGCGTCCGCTCGATGCCCGCGCGGTTGTCGTCGCCGAACGAGCCGACGTGGATGACCACGTACTCCAGGTCCGCCTCGGTGATCTCCCGGTCGCAGGAGCGCTGACTCGCCGCCCGCGCCGAAGCGGGCCTCCGGCCGGCGCCCGAGGTCCATCACGACCTCGATGACGTCCGACACGCTGGGCAGGGCGCGGATGGCGGCGCCGATCTCCGGGGGCAATGCGGCCAGCAGCGCCTCCATGTCGTCGGTGGTCTCGCGTCTCCCGCTCTGCCACGGGTCCTCCTTCCGGTCCCTGCGCCATCGTCCGGCTCATCGCGTCGTCGCCGGCAGGAGTGCCGGATCGGCCACGCGCACGAGCGTCTCCTTCATCAGCAGCGACACCTGGGCCACACGCCGGAACGCCTGCTCCTCGAGTCGTCGGTCGAGCGGCGACTCGTAGGTCCGGACCGTCGCGATGACGCCCCGGCGCGGCGTCTCGTCACTCGCCCGGCGCGATGCCTCGCCGCTGCGCTCGCCGATGACCGCGAGCCCGTACCGGATGAGTGCCGGTCGAGTCGTGCTCCGGTCGGGTGATGACCCGCAGATAGTGTGGCTGCTCGGTCCTTGGAGACGCCGACCTGGAGGAACGCCGCCAGCTCCGGAGCCTGTCCGTCGGTCGTCGGCGCGGCACATGCTCCACGAACGCCTCGGTGTCCGCGAAGCGCAGGATGGGCGTCAGCGACGAGCGCGGGATGCGCGCATGGTCGGCCCCCCGCTCCCAATCGGCCAGCCGATAGCCCTCGAGGCGCGCCACGGGCGGCGGCGTCACGAGCGCGTACAGCCGGCCGAGGTCGAGCGCGTCCACGGGCACGCATGGGCCGGATGCGCTGCCGGGACAGCTCGCTGTCGCCCGGCACCGGCGGCCAGTCGCTGTCCGCCCGGGCGGTGGAGGATGAGCTCCTCGCCGTAGCGCGCGAACCCGTGCTGCATGAACAGCTCCACGTTGCCGCCCTCGTCCGCGCACGCGACGTGGAACCGGGCGCAGCCGCGCTTGCCGCCGTCGCGCAGCAGGTGCTGGACCAGGCGGTACCGGACGTCGCCCGACGCCGCGCCCTGCTCACGGGTGTCCTGGTCGACCGCGTCGAGCTCCACGATGGTCCACTCGTCGCGCGGGTCGTTGGTCTCCACGCGGGCGAGCCCTGCCAGGCGGCCCTCCTCCTCGTAGACGTACAGCGGGTCGTGCGGCTGGAGCGCTCCGAGCGGCATCCGGAACAGGCTGAACACGCTCATCTGGCTCGCGGCGACCGGGAGGCCGAGGGACCGGACGGCGCGCGATCGCTCCTCGCCCGAGGCGTGCGACCAGCGGGACAGGTCGCCGAGGGCAGCGAGGTCCGTCAGCCGGGCAGGTCGGACACGGCCGGGACGTGTGCTCAGCATGGATGTGGATGTACCGCGTGCCGACTATGGGTGCGGATCCGCTCCCATGGTGGACGGCTGGACGGGTCTGGGATCACCCGTCTGGTCGGTCACGCTGGTCATCGGTGTCAGGACGGTCACGGTTGTCACGACCTCTGGTCGCTGTCGTGCCGGGCGTTCGCCATCCCCTCGGCAGCGGGGTCCTCGCCCGCACGGAGGGAACGGTCGGCCAGGCGGGTCGATCATCGCACACGCTCGTGGCGCGCGCGTCACCGGGCGCGGTCAGCCAGATCGGCGCCTGGGATCCGGCGGTCGAGTACTGGTACGTTCGGTGGGGTAACGACCCATTGGGACCGGTCGTAAGGTGCGCCACATGCCGACCGACCGCACCTCGCGAGACCCGCTCGACCTGCAGCAGGAGCTGGAGCGCGCCGTCGAACGCAACGAGTTCGGCGTCGAGTACCAGCCCATCATCGACCTCCAGAGCGGCGCCATCGCCGCCGTCGAGGCGCTCATCCGCTGGCGTCACCCGCTCCTTGGCACGCTCCCGCCCGGCGACTACCTGCCGCTGGCCGAGGCGACCGGCCTCATCGTGCCCATCGGCGAGCGCGTCCTCGCGACCGCGGCGCGCCAGCTGCGCACGTGGCACCTGGGCTTCGCCCGGATGCAGGGCCTGTCGCTCCACGTGAACGTGTCGCCCGTGCAGCTGGGTGCACCCGGCTTCGCCGCAGCGTGTCGAGCAGATGCTCGACGAGGCCGAGGTCTCGCCGCTGTCCCTGACCCTCGAGGTCGGACCCGAGGCACATCAGCAGCTGGACGCGGCGGTCGAGCTGCGCGACATGGGCGTGGACCTGGTGCTCGAGGACTTCGGCACCGGCACGACCCTCGATGACGTGCGCCGGCTCCCCGTGAGCGGCGTCAAGCTCCACCCGACGTTCGTGGCGCTCGCCGCCGGGCGCACCGGAGGAGGTCATCATCCCCGAGGCGCTGCTGTCCATCGCGCACGTGCGCGGCCTCACCGCGACCGGCAAGGGCATCGAGACCCGCGACCAGGCACGCCGCCTCTCGTCGCTCGGCTGCGACCTGGGGCAGGGCTACCTGTACAGCAAGGCGCTCGGCCCGGAGGGCATCGGCACCCTCCTCGCGCGCGGTCGCGTCAGCTTCGGGGCCGTCGCCCGCGCCGCTCGCTGACCGGCGGGGCCATCGTCTCGGTCGCAGGACCTCCTCCCGGACCGAGGACGAGCGCGTCCCGCAGTGCCTCGATGCTCAGCGCTGGAGCAGGGATCGCGGGCCGGTCCATGGGGCGGTTCTGGAAGTCGCTGTAGACGAGCATCGAGCCGTACATGCCGAGCAGCAGCACGAAGCCCACGATGATGAACGTGCGCACCCGGCTGGTCGGGTTGGCGGGCGCGCGCTGGGCGATGGCCGAGGGAGCCGCCGGGCTGCTGGTCGAGTACGGTCGTCCCGCGATAGCGCTCGGTCAGCGAGAGGCCGGCATCGGGGTCCTGCGCCTGCTCCGACGGGCGCCAGCGGGTCCCAGCGGCAGGCGGGGCAGATGAAGGTCACGGCATCGAGCTGTGTCTCGCAATGTGGGCAGAAGTGCCAGTCCACGGTCGTCGTCACTCCAGGAACGCTGATACGGCGGGATGATGTCGTCGCCGATGAGATGGCGACCCACCGACCCTAGCGGGACCGTCGGTCCTGCCGCGATCCCCCGGAGGTCACCCGCGCCGACCGGTCAGGTGCGCTCGCGGTCGGTGCTGTGCGGTCACCGTCGACAGGACCCCTGAGCGACCCGCCCATCGCCGGTTCGAGGCGCCGCCGCGCCGACCCGGGACCACGTGTGCGATACGATGCGGGCGGTGTCACGGTCGAGTCCCGGCCGGCTCCAGGGAGTTCGTGGATAGCGTCGTCCTGTTGCTCAACGCGGATTACGAGCCCCTGAACGTCTGCGACGTTCGGCGGGCGTTCCGCCTCGTCTTCGGACAGAAGGCCGAGGTGATCCAGTACGACCACCTCGATATCGTCACGGCGCGCGCCACCTACTCATCGTAATGATGGGTGAGCCGACGGACAAAATCGGTCCAATGCCCGCATCGATTTTCCTGCGCGTGGACGATGCCGACGCCGCCTATCACAGAGCGCTGCAAGCCGGCGGTATCTCAGTGTCTGAGCCAACCGATCAACCGCATGCCGGCGAACGTTACGGCGGCGTTAAAGATCCGTGCGGCAATCTTTGGTGGCCAGCAATGCCGATTGGCTTTGCGTGAATCCGTGGAACTCGACGACAGTGGCGAAGTCACAGTCGCAACGAATCAGCCATTTCGTGAGGGGATGACCAAAAGACCGTTTTAGAAACGGTGCCGGATCTCTCAAAATCGGCTGCTCATAGCGAGCGTTGAGACCGTGTGGATCGTGGAACGCTTACATCGATTCTGGAACAATTCACATTCCCGGAGATACGGAAGCTTATTGAGGCTATTGGAAATCTCAGCGGTGCGTTAGGTGCTTGAGCCGGTTCCGGTAGGGTATGCCGTCAATCCACCAATAACTCCGCACCCACAACACGATCAGCAGCACGCACGCGAGCCCGCACACCACCGACCACGCGATTCGCAGCTTGCGGAATCTCATCGTTTAACCTGTAGTGTACAGGCGCGTGGTGTGGGATTTGCCAGTACGCCGATGAAAATTAGCGATTGTTCAGGAGATTAGCCGCCGCCTTCAGCCGCTCAATTTGCAGATACGCCAATTCATCCGTTACCCGACGACGCTCCCGACCGGTCAGCGATGTAAGCAGCAACGTGTCTGACTCGACTATCTGTTCGTCGATGCGGGCCAGGATGGCAACTAACGCGTTGTGGCGGTTGGTGTTCATGCCATCTATTCTACCGCGCATGAAAAGGCCCGCCATGAAAGCGTATTTAAACGGACGCATCAAACATCGTCCCGACCAGTCGGCGCCATTCCTGGGGCATCCTGTGCGACCGATTTTCGGTAATCAGGTGAAAGCGACTAGCTGAGGCGCAGATCAACAAAGGCCCATGCTAGGCACCGCTCTAAATCGGCGATTGTGCTGGCGAGACCAGGACTCATTGCGCCAACGATCACCGACGCGATCCAGGGCGTCCGATCTGGACGATGGGAGGCTCGCCAGTCGATCCCAGCAACGGGGCTCCGATCCGTGAGATTGAGATACAGCGATTCGAGTGCAGGCCAGACCACTTCGGCATCCCGGTCGTCTGCTGCAATGCCGATCGTCACGAGTGGGGCCTCGCCGTCGAAGATCGTCCCCAGCCAGCCGACGGTGTGAATGGGTACGACCATCCGCACCACCGGGCTGAACCAACGGAGCTCGTGCTCGCCTGGCTCCAACAGCGGCCGCACGAGCGGCAGCAAATCGTCTCGTACGTCATGCCGCGGCGATTCTCTCGTCTGGCCTGTGTTGAGAGTTAGATGAATCATGGACGACTATCTGGCAATTGATGCGGGAGAGGATGGCGGTGAGTTGCTAGTCGCGGGTGGCCATTCCCGCCATTCTACCGCATGACTCGGAGCAGTCCCGGGCATTCGTCTAATTCGAGCGTTTCCGATGACTTGCCAGGTTTTGTGCTGTACCACTGCCGCAAATCGGCTTGCAGCTTTTTCAAGTCGACAATTATCCTTCTCGTATCATCGCGCAATCGCATTGTGAATGCGAGCCAGTCGTCCGATGCATTGACTGGCTTTGTTCCAACGCTCATAGATTTCAGCCCTTATGTTAGCCCGTCCAATTGCTGGTGGTTGTGGCGCGATCTGTCCGTTAGTCATCGTCCACTTCGCCGAACATGAACGCGTTGAGCATTATGCTTTGCAGCTTTCGCTCCAACTTCTCTGTTTGATCCGGCGTGAGTGAGCCAGCCCGCATAGAATTCGTGCCAAGCTTAACGGCAGCTTTCGCAATGGCGAGCAGTATTATTTGCTCATCTTCTAGACTGTACTTGGCCATTATCTTCGGTTTCAGCTCCGCAAACATCTTGGCGAGTGCATCGGCGATCTCTACTGATGCTTGATGGGATTTCGCCGACTCTCGTTCGTTGCGGTCCTGCGCATCGTGTCCCATGTTCTCGTACTTTCGTTGTAAATCGCGACCGACCGCCACGCGACGGCCGACGGTGGACTTTGATTGTATCGCTCATTGGATTTCCCCTTCGTGTTTCTCAACGACGTAGGAAAGTTTCCAGCCGCCACCCGTTCGTTGAGTTATGCGATACGTGGCCAGTGGACCGTTGACGCTGGAAAGTCGGATGTAGTGCTTTCCATCCTGCTCGAAAACCTTGGTCGCCTTTCTGTTGGGCTGTTGCGCACCGTCGCCGTATCGTCGGAGGTAAGCGCGCGTTGCCTGATCCTCGACTAGCTCAGCTCTTGGTTTCATCGTTCTGCCTTTCTTAAAAACCCGGCTAGCGTTCCGGGGCGCCAGCCGGTGGGTGTGGGTCAACAAGCATTCACCATGCGGCGTCGATATGCCCCGACCGTTAGGCGCCTGACGATTCGCGCGGAAGGTGATCGCGAACGCTGCGCCACCACTGCACAGGTTGCAATGTGTCCGGCGTGTGCTTCCACGATGCGACGCGTGCGCACAGCGACGCACGTATTCGCGTGGCGACTAACACCAAGCACAGCTAGAAGTGAGATGCGCCGATGCTCCCGATAAACGCAATCATCATTGCGAACAGGATCAGGGGAACAGCCTGGTCAAACTCTTCGGTTTGAGAAGGAGTGGCTGTCTACCGGCAACTGTCGGACAAGAAGAAGATCCGACCAACACGAGAACGCTCGGCTAAGTTAGCCTAGCCCTTTGCTTCTTTGAGACGCAGCTTGAAAGCAGAAAGTCGCTACTCACTCATTAGCACGCCCGCAGTTTAGGCCGGCCCGAGCAGCACGTCAAGCCACTTAATGCTTGATGCAACGCTGACGACGTTATCCGCTCGCGCCAGCATTTCCCAATCTCAGGCGATACCGCCGGGCGTGGGGGAGTGCGCCAGTCGGCGAACCATTCGTTTGTATAAAAAACCAGGCTTCCAATGATGCTGGCAAAGCGGCGGTTAATTGACTGATTGGCTTGCTTGGTCACTTTACGGCACCCGGTCGCCGCACATCTTTTTCAAAACGGCAAATTGCTATTTCCGCATCAGGTGCGTAAATCCGTATTGGCGTTGAGCGCGCGGCCCAACTCAGCGCGGTCGCCGTTTATGTCCGCAGCATTACGTCGGCAATTCTGGCCAGTATGACTGCACCAATGGTTTCATTTCGTTCCAGCCGCCGCTCATTTCGGACCAGTTCATTCGCTACCTCTTCCATTGAAAGAATTCCGTGAGAGCTCGTAGACTCTTCCCATAAAAAGACGCAATGACGACCGCGGTCGAGGCATGCTCAACAGACGCGGTGACGATTGGACGTTCACGATGCCGGTTGCCTGACGACACTCTTGAACATCTCAAGCAATTTCGCCAGATCCAGGGGCTTCACATAGTGGTGGTCGAATCCCGTTTCCTTCTGCCGCTGGCGGTCGGCTTCGCTCGGTGTGTAGCCGGTCAACGCACAAATCACCACGTCTTTGAACTCCGGCTTTTCCCGCAAACGTTTTGCAACCTGAAAGCCATCCATCCCCGGCAGGCCGATGTCTAGCAGCACCACATCGGGACGAGACGCCGAAGCCATTTCCAGGGCTGTCGGCCCGGTGCGAGCTAATTCGACTTTGTGCCCATACAGTCGCAATAACAGACTCAGGCTGTCAGCGGCATCGACGTTGTCCTCGACCACCAGTACACGCAGAGATTGTGCAAGCTGTTGGTCCGGCGCCAGAACGGTTCTGGCAGCGTTATTAGATGGCTGTAATGTCGACGGGCAATTTTATGGTGAATTCGCATCCTTTTCCCAACCCGGCGCTGGACGCTTGCAATCTTCCTTCATGCAACTCGACAAGGTTGCTGGCGAGCGCCAAACCGATACCCAATCCGCCGTAAGACCGACCGAGTGAGCCGTCTACTTGCGTAAATAGCTCGAAGATATGCGGCAGCAGTTCCGGAGCGATGCCGACGCCATTGTCCCGCACCCGTATCACGGCCTCGGTCCCTTGTTGGTTTACTGTTATCCGAATGAGTCCGCCGGGGTCGGTGTACTTCGCTGCATTGTTGAGCAAGTTGACCACGACCTGCTCCATTCGAGCCGGGTCGGCCTCGACCCAAATTGGCTCGGTAGGGAGCGATACCGAGAAATCGTGTGTGCGTGCGTCCATGAGGGGGCGAACGGTCTCGGCGGCGTGGTTGACAACGACACGCAAGTCGACCTGCTCTTTGGTCAGCCGCAATTTCCCTTTCGTGATCCGGCTGATGTCCAATAAATCGTCCACCAGTCGCACCATCACGCCCACCTGGCGGTCGATGACGTTTCCGGCTTGCTCGATGATCGGGTCATTCGTCTTCATCTGCCGCAGGATGTTCAGGGCATTCATAATTGGCGAGAGCGGGCTTCGTAGTTCATGGGAAAGCAAGGCCATGAATTCTTCCTTGCTCCGATTCGCTTCGGCCAGTCCGTCGGCCCGCTTCCGCTGGGCCCCGACCGCCTCGCTCTCGGTGAGGTCGTGCATCACTCTGGCGAATGACCGAGCCTGTTTGTTTTCGCCTAACAGCGGTGTCACGACTGCCTGACACCAAAACCGAGTACCGTCCTTCCGAACTTGCCAGCAAACACTGTCAGCACGACCATCGGCCAATGCCGACTTAAGTTCGTGCTCGGGCTGGCCGGTCCGAATGTCTTCGGGCGTAAAGAAGCGGGAGAAGTGCTGCCCGATGACTTCGTCGGACTGAAAGCCAAAGATGCGTTCTGCGCCCGCGTTCCAACAGAGTAGATGACCGTCAAGTCCGACCAGGAAAACGGCGTACTCCTTCGCGTCGGTCGCCAGCAGGTCAAACCGCTCTCCCATTTCTTGCGAGGAGAGGCCGATCGAGTTATCTGACATTATGTTCCTAACTTTCTGCGTGCTGATCCCGCTCTCGCCATCGACAAGAGCATACGGATAGGCAGTTGGTTAGGTGGCCGTCAGCTTGGTTTTGGCTAAGGGTCAGATAAGAAAAGTAGGCCATCCGGCCAACTTGCAAGAGTTCAGTCTACGTCGGCAGACGCCGAATAGATAGATGAGAGTTCAAGAGCCCACGGGAGTCTCACCATGACACCGCAACGCTAGCTGCGGCATATAAAGCCTTTTGTCCCCGCCCGAGAAGAGTGTCGTGGGTGAACCGGAACGTGCATGAAGGTGCCATTAATCTACCTTTTTGAATGAGTGTCCGGTCTTGAGACCAGCAACGAACACGACTAGAGCGACGGCTCCTTTGCAGCTCGCTCGTTGTTTGAAGCATCTTTCTAAAATCAATTGAACTTTTGGCTAGGCGTCAGCGTCCTGACCTTCATCGTCAGACCAATCAAGTAGGAAGACTCGAAGGAACGGCCTTTGTCGCCCGACAAGCAACTTTTGGAGTCTGCTCTACTCGTGGTCCGCTGGCAGCGCGGCGACCGAGAGGCCTTCGCCGGCATTGTCAAGCTTTGGGAACGCCCCCTCTTCGTCTACCTCCGCCGTCTCGCCCCGTCGGAAGCCGACGCCTGGGAGTTGCTCCAAGAGACGTGGCTTAAACTCCTTCGCTCTCTGAAATCGCTCCGCGATCCCCACACCCTTCCCGCATTCCTCTACGCCACCGCCCGCAACACCGCGATCAGCCGTTTCCGCACCCGCACGTGTGAAACGGAAAACTATCCGGAACAAGTCCCGGACGACCGATCGCTCAACGATCTCGATGACTTTGACAACGCCGATCAACTTCACCACGCTCTCGACCAACTTCCACTGCCGCAGCGCGAGGCCTTGACGCTGTTTTTCTTGCAAGACCTTTCACTGGACGAAATGGCTACGCTGCTCGACGTGCCGCTGGGCACGGTGAAATCACGCCTGCATTATGCCAAGATTGCTATCCGCAAAATTCTCTCACGAGGAAACGACCATGCCCAATCAAGCAACTGAATTTCGTCAGAAGTTGTTGGACGCCCAGGAGATGAGCCCCGCGCTGCGGGCGTCCTACGAGGAAGAGCTTGATCGTATGCTTCACCCCAAACTCACGCCCCGCTTAGCATCAATTGGGGTTTCGCTTTTGGTGCTGCTTGTGGTTTGCACGCTGGCTTTAGTGCACAACATACTCGTCGTTGACGTGGGGCCACTCACGCTCGTGGGATGGGGAATAATGGCGGCTGCTTTCTCCTATGCGTCGTATCTGATCGTCCGCGATCTATGGCAACGAAAGCACTCGCCCAAATCCGTGTCGTCGATCGCTCAGAGCACTCTACTTCGCGGCGGCTGCCATCACCGTCGTGGCCCTGCTGATCGGCCTGCAAAAGCCATCCGACCCGGCATCGACCTTTAATGCGTTCTTCGTGTTCGTGTGTTATGTGGCCTGCCTCGCCTGGACGATCGAAAGCCGCATCGCGGCCGCCGAATTGGCCGCGCACGAACAAATGCTGCGGATCGAATACCGGCTGGCCGAGCTTGCTGACAAGCTTGAGCATGCCAAATCCTGAACTGATGCGACCTAAAACGGAGATACCATGCAACGCGCTAATAATCCCTCTGATTATGTTTCTCAAGGCCCAGAATGAAGATCGCTGGTTCGATGATGGTAGCTAAAGATAACGTCCGGCCGAAAACCGAACGCAGGTGCCCGACTTGGCAAGCCCTACTTCCTTGTTTCGCGATAGAGCGGCGACTCGGCCAGCGTGAATAGCACTACCTCTTCACCGGTGACCTTGCTGATGTCGTGATGTAGACTCACGACTTGGATGACCGCTGGAAACGCCGACGCCTGATGGACCGATGTCGAAGCTGATGGGATTCTGGACCAGCCGAAGGATGGTGATCATCGCTTGCGTTGCGCTGACTGGGATCGCGTGCATCTGGTTCTCCGCTACGGCGTGCACAGCGAAGCTCCGTCGTACCAGATCCCGCTGTGGATCGTTCTGGCATTTGGGGGCATTCCTCTCCTCTACGAACTGCTGACCAAGGTGGTGAAGCTCCAGTTCGGTTCCGACCTCCTTGCCGGCATCTCGATCGTGACCGCCGCCTTACTGGGCGAGTATCTGGCTGGCGCTCTCGTTGTGCTCATGCTCTCGGGCGGAGAGGCTCTGGAGAGCTACGCCGTTCGCAGCGCCTCATCGGTCCTCCGCGCGCTCGCGCAGCGAATGCCATCGCTCGCCCACCGGCGTCAAGACGGGCAAATGGTGGATGTACCCCTAAGCGAGGTGGCTATCGGCGACACGCTTGTCATCTTCCCTCACGATGCCTGCCCAGTGGACGGAATTGTCACCGAGGGTCGCGGGATCATGGATGAGTCGTTCCTGACCGGCGAGCCGTTCCAGATGTCCAAGACGCCCGGCTCAGACGTGATCTCCGGGGCGATCAACGGCGAATCCGCGTTGACGATCCGAGCAACCCGCCCGGCCGCCGACTCCCGCTACGCAAAGATCATGCAGGTCATGCGGTCCGCCGAGCAGAACCGCCCGAGGATGCGTCGGCTGGGCGACACGCTCGGTGCGTTCTACACCCCGTTGGCGGTGCTGATTGCGCTGGTCGCATGGGGCATCAGCGGGCAATCAAGCCGCTTTCTGGCCGTGCTCGTGGTCGCGACGCCGTGCCCGCTCCTGATTGCGATCCCCGTCGCCATCATCGGCGCGATCTCTCTGTGCGCCCGTCGCGGCATCATCGTGAAGAACCCGGTCGTGCTGGAGACAATCGCAACATGCCGCACGGCGATCTTTGATAAGACGGGCACGCTCACCTACGGCCGGCCACGCCTCACCGATCAGATCGTCGCGTCGGGCACCGACGCGGCTCACGTCCTCGGCCTAGTTGCAAGTCTGGAGCGCTGCTCGAAGCACCCGCTGGCTCATGCGGTCCTGGCGTCGGCCGCGGCCGCGGGCATACCACTCCAAGAGGTGACTGAGATCAGCGAACCGCCCGGCCAGGGCATGCGCAGGCTCCGTCGGCGGACATACGGTGCAGATCACGAGCCGCGGTACACTTGCCAAGGCCCCGGTTCAAGGAACTGATCAAATTCCCGTCCACGCCGGCGGCCTGGAGTGCTTCGTGGTCACATCCTTCCTCAGTAGGGACGTTCAACAACATCGCTCCGGGCGCGATGAAGATCTGCAGGCGTCCTTTCACGGTGGTCGTCGCGTGGACGCCGAGCACGCCGTAGACCCCGATACCAGACTGCAGCGCCGGCCAGCCCGCATCCAGGTGCACGTGCTCCCACCACGTGATCTTCTGAGAGTCCTCGGCGGCCGTATTCACCGCCTGGCCGGCAGCCGTCTGCATGAGGGCAGCGCCACCACTCCATTCCGCCAGCAACTGACAGGCCTCCTCCCGCGAATCGGGTGACAGGCCTTCGCATTCCTGGAACAACCACACCGGTGGATCAGGCCGGGGGCGGCGTGCCCGCGAATCGCTGAACCAACCTGGCTCGCGGCGGTTTCCCCACGTGATGGCCCAGTCTTTCCAGGCTGAGAAGTCGGCCATCCACTTCTGGAGCTCCGCGTGTCGCGCCGCGCCATCCCACATGAGGAGTGCCGGAGCCTGCGTCGCGAGCTCCGCGATCGGAATGGGTCGTCCTGCCAGTGGCTCTGTGCCCGTATCGGTCGTCTGGGCCCAGGCAGGCGATGTTGCCGTCAGTACAGCGAAGATCAGCGCTGTGCTCAACCAGTGGCCGCGCGGCGCTGTTGGTATCACGGGCTTCCCATGGGTTTTGGTCCGCGAGTTGTCGTGCCAGTCGCGACGGGTCGCGGCCACTGCTGAGGGAGATTCGTGGCCGCACAGTCCCGCAGCAGCGGGGAGCGTACGCGAATTCTCGCACAACTTCATTGATTCAACTCAAGAAGTTTCAACAAGCGGGCGGGCAGGCTTCTTGCCGTGGGCTGCAGCGATTTCACCGCAACGGTGAAGCACGTCAACTGCTGTCACACCTGAGGACCGGTCATGCGTCACATAGCTTTGCTGATCGCTTTTGCGTTCGTCATCGGGGCCTCTCCGGCACGTGCCCAAGATCCTGAAAAGCCTGTGACTGTGGAGATCGGCGCTGGCTACACCTTGGCGCTCTCAGACATCCGGGACTATCTCGGCGACGGATTCAACTTCAACTTTGGAGTGACGTGGGAGGCGAGCCCGCTGTTCGGTCTCGAAGGCCTCTACAGCTTCAACGGACTTGGCACGAAGGATTTCACCTTGCCCGTCGCAGAGATTCCGGGCGCGCAGGGTGTGCCCACGCCGTTCACGGCCGACATGAACATGCAGTACGGCACGGTCAGTCTGGTAGTGAAGCGCCCCTCGGAGGCCCGCATCCGGCCTTACGGACTCACCGGCATTGGCCTGTACTACCGCCCGGTCACCGTGACGACGCCCGGTGTGGGCTACGTCCCGGGGTTCTGCAGCCCCTGGTACTACTACTGCGTCCCGGGTGGATTCGTGCCCGTTGACAACGTCGTCGGCGACCGCAGCTCCACCGACTTCGGCATGGTGTTCGGGGCCGGCGTGAACATCGCCGCGTCGGACGCCGCGAGCGTCTACGTCGAGTTCCGCTATCACTACATCTGGGGTCCGGAGATCAACCCGAGCGAGGCCGCGACGCTCACTGGCACGACCGGCAGGACTGCCAATGGGCAATTCCTGCCGTTCACCATCGGGATTCGGTTCTAGCTGTCACACCTCTGAGCGTGGTCGTCGATCCCGGCGCGTAGGAGGCTCGAACGTGTTCGATCAGAAAGGACGTCTCCCATGACGCCGGAAAAGACGAACGTGCCTGGCGCGCAGGACGCCGAACAGCAACGCCTCACCGATGCGCGTGAGCAGCAGGCGCCCTGGAAGAAGTGGGGGCCGTATCTCAGCGAGCGGCAATGGGGAACCGTTCGCGAGGATTACAGTCACGACGGCAACGCCTGGAACTACTTGTCGCACGACCACTCCCGATCGCGCGCATACCGCTGGGGAGAAGACGGCATCGCGGGATTGAGCGACGACAAACAGCGCTTGTGCTTTGCCATCGCGCTGTGGAATGGGCGCGACCCGATTCTGAAGGAGCGCCTGTTCGGTCTCACCAACAGCGAAGGCAATCACGGCGAGGACGTCAAGGAGTACTACTTCTATCTCGACAGCACTCCCACGCACTCGTACATGAAGTATCTGTACAAGTACCCGCAGTCGGCATACCCGTACGCGGATCTGGTCGAGACGAATGGACGGCGTTCCCGCGAGGAGATGGAATACGAGCTCCTCGATACGGGGGTGTTCGACGCCGACCGCTACTTCGACGTCTTCGTCGAGTACGCAAAGGCTTCGGCAGACGACGTCCTGATCAAGGTCTCGATACACAACCGCGGACCCGAGGCGGCGACCGTGCATCTGCTGCCCACGCTGTGGTTCCGCAACACATGGTCGTGGGGACGCACCGTCCCCAAGCCCGTCTTGAGCATGGTCGATGGTCAGCAGATACATGCGTTCGATCCGGAGCTCGGGGACTACGCGCTGCACTACGAAGGGACCGCGGAACCGCTGTTCACGGAGAACGAGTCGAATACGGCCCGCCTCTGGGGGCAGGCGAACCCATCGCCATACGTCAAGGATGCCTTCCACGAGTTCGTGATCGGCGGACGGAAGGACGCCGTCAATCCAGCACGCACGGGAACCAAGGCAGCGGCGCACTATCAGCTCACGATCCCGGGCGGTGGAGCGTCCGTGGTGCGCCTGCGACTCGGTCAGACCTCGGGCAAGGATCCGTTTGCCTCGTTCGACACCATCGTCGAGCGGCGGCAGAGAGAAGCCGACGCGTTCTACGACCGCATCACGCCTCCATCGCTCGGCGAGGACGAGCGCCGCGTCCACCGGCAAGCGCTCGCCGGCATGTTGTGGTCGAAGCAGTACTACTATTTCGATCTCGACACCTGGCTCGAAGAGCACGACGCGCATCCACTGCTCGGCACGCGCGGTCGCAATGTGCGGAACTCCGAGTGGTTCCACATGCTGAACAGCGACATCCTGTCGATGCCAGACAAGTGGGAGTACCCGTGGTACGCAGCATGGGATCTGGCGTTTCACACCCTTGCGCTGTCGCTGGTGGATGTTGACTTCGCCAAGAGTCAGCTCCTGTTGCTGCTGAAAACCCTGTACGCGCATCCGAGCGGACAGATTCCCGCCTATGAATGGAACTTCAGCGATGTGAATCCACCAGTCCATGCGTGGGCCACGCTGTTCCTGTACAACCTGGAGAAGAGACAGGGCCGGGACGATGTGCAGTTCCTGGAACGCTCGTTTCAGGGGCTGTTGCTGAACTTCAACTGGTGGGTCAATCGAAAGGATCCTGAGGGGCGCAACGTCTTTGCCGGCGGATTCCTCGGGCTCGACAACATCGGCATCTTCGATCGCAGCTCGCCACTGCCGACCGGCGGGTACCTCGATCAGGCAGACGGCACCGCCTGGATGGCGTTCTACTGCCAGAACATGCTCGAGATCTCACTGATCCTGAGCGAAGTCGACGCGATGTATGAAGACTTCGCCTTCAGATTCCTGGAGCACTTTCTCTGGATCGCCTACGCCATGGATCGCATCGGTCCGAACCACGACGAGATGTGGGACGAACAGGATGGCTTCTTCTACGACCTGCTGCATCTGCCCGACGGCAGCGCGAGGCGTCTGCAGGTGCGCTCGATGGTGGGTCTGCTCTCGATGTGCGCCGCCACAGTGTTTGAACCGCCTCGGGAAGGCCGGTTGGAGCGGTTTGCCGAACTCATCAAGCTGTTCCGCGAACGGCACCCGGAGGTACTCGCGCACGTGGCTCCAGGCGACGATACGTTCGTCGGCTTCGCCAACCGGCGACTGGCATCGGTGTGCAACAAGGACAAACTCGTTCGGCTGCTCGGCTACGTCCTGGACGAACAGGAGTTCTTCAGCCCGCACGGCATCCGATCGCTCTCGGCGGCGCACGACAAGCGCCCGTTCATGTTTGATGTCGCGGGTCAGACCTACTCGGTGAAGTACCTCCCCGCAGAATCAAACAATGGCATGTTCGGCGGCAACTCCAACTGGCGAGGGCCGGTCTGGATGCCGGTCAACGGGCTGCTAATCCGAGGGCTGCTGAACATGTATCAGTTCTACGGGAACGATCTCCGCGTCGAGTGTCCGACCGGATCGGGACAACACCTGACGCTGTTCGAGGTGGCCAAGGAAATCGCTCGACGGTTGTCGACCATCTTTCTTCGCGATGCCGATGGCCGTCGTCCGGTCTACGGAGGAACGCTGAAGTTCCAGCAGGACCCCCATTGGCGCGACTACATCCTCTTCTACGAGTACTTCCATGGCGACAATGGCGCTGGACTAGGCGCGAGTCATCAGACGGGCTGGACCGGGCTCATCGCGTTGACGCTCGATCTCTTTGCCCGCCTCGATGCGCAGACCGCGCTGCAGATGTCCCGACAGTCCCTGTCGACGGCGAAGCGCGAACAGGTCGCCGGCGGCTGACCTTTCGGGCACCAATCGATTTCCCGGCGTGTTTCGCGGGCGGGCCACGGTTCACCGTGGGCCGCCCGGCCGCCTGAGTGATCCGTCCGGCTCGGTCATCGCGGCGAAATCTCTCGATAAATCGCGATCCCGCCGCCGCCAAGCGGTCCTCCGTCAATCGGCACCACTCCTTGCAGCACGTGGACCCGAGCCGGCAGTCATGCCGTTTCGCAGTTTCGCATCTGTCGAGGAGAGACCATCATGAGACGGGTGTTCCTGATTGTGCTCGTGGCCGCAGTCGTCGCGACTCCGCCAGTATGGGCGCAGAACAGCTCGGGGCAGGGACAGGCACAGGGACAGACAACGGCCCAGACACAGGTCCAGCCGACTGAAGTTAGAGCCGAGCGTATGGCCACTGCAACGTATTGGGGCGACACAGGTCTGTGGTTCGTGCCCACCGCTGAAGTCGTCCGCGCCGCAGGCTGGTCAGTCAGCGCGTACCGGACCGAATTCGATTTCAGACAAGGGCTGACCGACGTGTCGGATTGGCCAGTGACGGTCGCCGTTGGGGCCGGTTCGAGAACCGAGATCTTCGGCGCGCTTCGTGTCGTGACGCGCATCGACCGCGATACACGTCCGCTGTTTCAACCGGAGACGGTCGAAGATGCCGGCCTGATCAACGACCGGCCGTTCGTGCGCGAAACCTGGACGGGCAACCAACTTGGCGACCTGTATGTGGGCGCGAAGGGGAACCTCATGTCCGAAGGCGCGCGGCAGCCGCTCGCGCTGGCGCTGCGGGGCACCATGAAGCTGCCGACCGCAGACGTCGACAAGGGCGCCGGCAGCGGCGAGTACGACTACTTCGCCGATGTGATTCTCAGCAAGGAAATCGCTCGAAGCGTTGAGGTCACGGGGTTCACCGGTTTTGCGTGGCGAGGCGACCCTGACGGCGTGAACCTGTCGGATGGGTTCCGTTGGGGCATCGGCGCCGCCTTCGGCGCGCGCGCGAACCTTCGATTCACCACGGAATTCTTTGGCGAGCTCGCCTCCGACGAAGACGTCATCGCCCAGCCGGGTGTCGTGACCGGCGTCGACGGGTCGGTGTCGCCAATTCTCTCGCAGCTCCATGAGGGCACGACCAGCGTCTTCGGACTCACCTGGCAGCACTCGGGCGGCGTCTCGCTGGGCGCGGCCGGGAGTTACCAGTCCGGGCTCGATCTGCCTTCGGGCGAAGGCAGCCGCGGCTGGGGCATGCAGTTCCGCATCGGCTTCCACCGCGGTGTGCGGATCTTCACGGCGCCGCCGCCTCGGTTCGTCGGTGCGCTCGCGCCGCCACCGCCGCCGGCGCCCGAGCCTCCACCGCCGCCACCGCCTCCTCCCCCGCCCGCCAACCGTGGTCCGTCGGTCCAGGCGCAGTGCGATCCCTGCCGGATCGAAGTGGGCAAGACGTCATCGATCATCGCAACCTCTGACGATCCGGATGGCGACGCGGTGCAGTTCCGCTGGTCCACTGTCGGCGGGACGATCGGCGATACCCGTGTCGCGAAGACAGTGTGGACGGCCGAGACCGCGCCAGGCACGTACCTCGTGACGGTGACGGCCGACGACGGCAAAGGGGGCACGGCCACGGATACGGTCAATATCGAAGTGTTCAGACGCGCCATCGCGTTCGAGGAAGTGCACTTCGACCTCGATGAAGCGGCGATCCGCCAGGATGCTCGGACCGTACTGGACCAGGCCGCGCAGACGTTGAAAGCGAATCCGGATGTGCGCCTGCAGATTGAGGGTCACGCCAGCGACGAAGCCCCGGCCGATTACAACCTGGCCCTCGGCGAGCGGCGTGCGCAGGCGGTGCGGGAATACCTGGTCGGCCAGGGTGTCGATGCCACGCGCCTGGGCACCATCAGCTACGGCGAGGCTCGACCCAAGTACGACAACTCGAAAGAAGAGACGCGTCAGTTGAATCGACGCGCCATGCTGGTTGTGGTCAGCGGCAACTAGATCTCAGTGAGAGTGCGAGTCGGCTCACGGCCTCCCACGACTCGCGGTTCGCGGACGCAGCCTCGGTGCTGCGTCCGCGAACGTCGGAACTCCGCCATCGGGTAGATGAGCTTCTGTCCGTCACAGATTCTTCAGCGACGCTCGATTCTTGAGCTGCCTTTCCTGCCGCCGACGCTATAATCCCGCCTCTACTCGAGTGCTTCTGTTCAGGCTGTGAAGACCGTTCAACGCGCTTGCTTCATCGCGTACGTCTGCTGCCTCGTCGTCATCGGCCTGGATGATGGCCGCATGGCGGCACAGGCTGCGCCTGACACGCGCACCGTGCTCCTGCTGCGACAATCTGATGTGGGCGGGTCGATCAGCGCCAGGTTCGACACCGCGTTCGCTGACGCCCTGCGGGCGGACAAATCCCGCCCGATTGAGCTCTACACGGAAAACATCGAGAGCGAACGATTCCCGGGCCCCGAACACGAGCGTGTGTTCACGAGCTACCTCACCAAGAAGTACGCCGGCCGGCCGATCGACGTCATCGTCGTGCAGGGGTTTGAGCCGCTCGAATTTGCGCGGCAGCACCGGGCCCTGTTCGGGAACCCACCGATCGTCACGACGGTGGCGACGCCGCGTCAGCTGAACAGCAACGACAACGTCATTGGGTTGCAAGGCGGATTCTGGGTCGACGAAACGCATCACGCTGGCGCAGCAACTGTTGCCTGACACGCGTGCCGTGTATGTCATCGACGGAACGAGCGACAACACTGGCGACATCGAACGCGAGGTGCGGCGTCAGCTCACGCGGCACAGCAGCCTGACGCTCGTCTACCTCCGGGATCTGGTTCTTGCCGACCTGATGAATCGACTTGCCGCCATTCCCCCCAACTCGGTCGTGGTGTTCATCAGGCAGACGATCGGAACCACCTCGCAAAGTATCGACGAGTCCGAAGCGCTCACCCAGGTGCTTCGCGCATCACCCGTGCCGGTCTTCACGCTGCTCGAGGAGTTTGTCGGGCGGGGCGTGGTCGGCGGGCAAATCTGGCGCGTCGAGACCGACGCCAGACAAGTGGCCGACATGGCCACGCGCCTGGCCAGCGGCGCGAACCCCCGCGACATTCCTTCCGCCCGCAACACGTTCGAGACGATGCTCGATTGGCAGCAGCTGCAGCGCTGGGGGATTCCCGAATCGCGCGTCCCACCGGGCAGCATCGTGCTCTTCCGGCCGAAGACGTTCTTCGATCTGTACGGCAACTACGTGGCCGCTGGCGCGGCGGTGTTCACGGCGCAGCTCGCCCTGATCGTCGGCCTCCTCGCGCAGCGCTCCAGACGTCGACACGCGGAAGAGGAAGCCCGCACCCACGCCATGCGCTACCGGAGCGTCGTGGACGCGCAGAGCGAGTTGATCTGCCGTTTTCTTCCCGATACCACGTTGACCTTCGTCAACGATTCCTACTGCCGGTTCTGGAACAAGACTCGCGAGCGAACTGCTCGGACATCACTTCATCGAACTCGTTCCGCCGGCGGCCCGTGCCGGCGTCCTGGAGCGCATTCAACGTCTGAGTCAGGGATCCGATTCGCACGAGCATCCGGTCTCCATGCCCGACGGCACCGAAGGATGGCAGCACTGGATCAACCACGCGATCGTCGACCACCAGGGCCGCGTCACAGAGTTCCAGGGAGTAGGTCGCGACATCACCGATCGAAGGCGCGCCGAGATCGCGCTGCGCATTTCTGAAGCGCGCAATACCGCGATCCTTCGAGCCATACCCGATCTGATGTTCGTCCTGCAGCGCGATGGCACCTACGTCGATTACCACGATCCGTCGGGGCGGTTGCTCCCTGCCGACCAATTTATCGGCAAGCGAGTCAGCGAGATCTTTCCGCCCGACCTGGCCGATAGGCTGATGGAGGCCATCGAACGGAGCTTCTCCACCGGCGAGCCCGTGGCGTTCGAATACGAGCTGCTGGTGGACGAGGTGCGATACTACGAGGCGCGACTCGTCCCGGCCGCCAACGATCAGTTGCTGACGATCGTTCGCGACGTCACCGATGCGAGACGCGCCCGCGAACTGAATCGCGCGCTGGCCGGGCGGCTGATCGTGAGTCAGGAGGAGGAGCGTCAGCGCATCGCCAGGGAACTGCACGACGATCTGAGCCAGAAAATCGCGCTGCTCAACATCGATGTCGACCGTCTGTCGCATCAGCTTGAGCGAGCAGAGCATCGAACGTGGCTGCACAGGATTTCGTTGCAGGTGGCCGACATCGGGGACCATCTGCACGATCTGTCGTATCAGCTTCACCCGGCACGACTGCAGACGCTTGGGCTTGCTCGAGTCGCTGCGACTGCTATGCAGTGAGCTTTCGGAACAGAGTGATCTCACCATTGATTTCGAGGCAACCGACAACGAGCTGCCGCTGGCCATCGATCCGGCGCTGTCGTTGTGCCTGTACCGGATCACGCAGGAAGCGCTTCACAATGTCGCGCGGCACAGCCACGCCACGGAGGCCACGGTACGATTGTTCTCTGAGGGCGGCGATATCTGTCTGCAGATTTCGGATGCTGGCGTCGGCTTCGAACCGCATTCGAGCCGGCATACCGGACTCGGGCTGGTGAGCATGCGGGAGCGTGTCGCAGTGCTCAACGGAAAGCTGGTGATTCACACCTCCCCCGGCCGGGGCACGCGCGTCGTGGCACGAATTCCGTTGGCAGTGCCTCAGCAGCAGCCGGACCCGGTGTTCCGGTCCGCATGAGCCTCGGATGGCTGAGGCTGTTAGGCCTCGTCCTCGGTCAGCGTCCCAGGATCGACATCCACTTCCACAGATTGGACGATTGAGGTGATCACCGGACCGGCGGTGGTCATGAGCTGCAGCTGAAGGCCCTCGACGATCCACCCCAGCTTCACACCCTCTTCTCCATCAAGTGCCCCGATCAGCTGGACATCCGTGTTTCGCTGGAACAAACGTCCGCCACAGATGGAGATTTGTCGCTCCGGGCCGTCCACAACGGTCAGGCGATATAACGTGTTTTTCGTGCGAAGGGTCACCATCGTTCCGGGCAGGAGCAGCGGCAGGGCCACTGGATGACGGGCCTCAGGCACGGCATCGAGGAACTCGAAGTTCGGAACCGTAGGGACCGTTTCAGCCTCTGATGTGAGCCATTTCTCCATGCCCGTCGTTGAATTGCAACAGGCCTGCCACGTCCTTAAGCGGACTTCGCCAAGTCCGGCTGAAGCCGGATCCCAGGAAGCTGGACAGCTAGCCCGCGAGCTCGGCCAGCATCCTCCCCTGCCACTCGACTGTGTCGGCCACCTGATTCATGGTGAACAGGTGCAAGGCGCGGACGTTCGCCTCTGGGTCGGCCAGCGTGGAGGCCAGACCGGTAAGCAGGGCGTCGGCTCCGAAGGCGCTCCCCTGCATGAGATGACCGAGCAGCGAGCGGTTCTTCAGCAAGTACCGCGTCGACCCAGCGATGCCGATGCGCGCGCCAATCGTCATCAGCTTGCGAAGCTGCAGCACACCCGGTACGCCGAGATGAATCGGGAGCCGAATGCCTGCGTCTCGCACTCGTGCAATCCACGCCGCGACCGCCGCCGGGTTGAATGACATCTGCGTGGTCGTGACGTGCGCGTACCGTTGCTTGGCGCGGAGATCGTCGAGCAGCGCGCCGTCAGGGATCGCTGGATGCCCTTCGGGATACGAGGGCACACCGATTTCCTCCAACCAGCCGCCGAGCGGTTCGATCGCCCGGAGCAGCGTCAGTCCATCGGGAAACTCACCGGTGACGTCACCGTCCCCACCCACCACAAATGCCTTGCGTATCCCGGCGCTGCGAATACGGGCGAGGACGTCGGCGAGGTGTGCGCGATCGCGAATGGATCGTGCGGCGAGGTGTGGACACACGTCGTGACCATGCCCGGCGAGCCACTCGGCCGCGTCCAGCGTCGCGTCGACCCCGAGACGTGGCGACGCCGTCACCGTGACCGGCGTGTGCGGCGGCAACAGGGCTGCCGCCTGCTTCCAGCCACCCACCGGCACAAGCTCATAGATCGGATTCGCGACGCAGGCGGCGAGAGCCGCGCGCTGCGGTGCCGACAGATTCTGCGCAAAACGGGCCCGGGTCATCACTGTTGTGACGCCAGCCCGGCCCAATCGGGTGCGCCGACGTGTGTCTGTGGGAGCCGCCCGATGATTACGTCCGAGACCGAACAGGTCCGATCGCGCGGGACGTGCCCGATACACTGCGAACGGTACTACTAGGCCGACCGCTCTCCTGCAGGTCCGCCGCCTTCTGTTCCTCAACGTTGATCTCAACGCGTTCTCGCTTGATGTCCAGCCGCAACCGCACGAACAGACTCATGTAGACGTTTGCGACCCAGACCACGGTGAGCCAGGCAAGCAGCCACCCCGTCCATCCGGCGGCGAGAAGACGGAACCCGGTCAATGCGATGACCGCAGCCGCCACATAGTGGCTGAAGCAGTACTCACAGGTGAACACATAGAAGAACTTGCGGGCGAAGAGCCGCCGGCTGTGTCGGCTCTTTTTCAGGCACCACGCGTGGAGTTCGGCAAACAACTCCTCGTGAGTGACCGTCCATGCCAGGCACGCCACGGGAGCGGCAAGCACGAAGAGCCATACCAGCTGGGTCGTGAGCGTCATCGGCGCGGCGTTCGGCACCATCAGCGAAGCGCCGGTGCAAAAGGACCGCCGTCGCGACCTCGAGGTCATGGCTGCCGTCATGCTCAAAAGCACAGGGCCAGGATTGCTCCTGGCCCTTGCCGGTCCGGCTAAAGCCGGACACTACGGTGCCGGTCCGGCTAAAGCCGGACACTACGGTGCTGGTCCGGCTAAAGCCGGACACTACGGTGTAGACCGGGTCCGTTCTTCGGAACCGGCTTAGTTCGTACCGCCGACCGCCGCCATCACATCCGCGCGCGTCAGCGGCTTGTCGGGATTCGGCGGGTGCGCCGGGATCCACCCGTTGAAATCGAGCTTCAGCTTGTTCAGCGTCTCGACCGCCGATTTCACGACGCCCAGCTGCGCCGGGTTGGGATTCACCGCGGTGATGTCAGCCGACCACACCGTCTTCTCCGCCGGCAGATAGACGATGAGCATGCCGTCGCTGTGCTCGTTCGGGCACGCGGTGCAGCTCGACGACCTTGCCGTTGGTTCCCTTCCGCACATCGCGGTCGCCGACACCGGTCACGACGTCCTTACGGCGATTCGTCACCTTCGACAGGCTGTCGCCGGTCAGCGTTCGCGGACCGCTCAGAAGCTCCTCGAGCACCTTCTCGTTGTTGTTGTGCGTGAGGATCGTCGCGCCCTCCGCGACCGCGGCGGACGAGTCCGCTCGCGTGATCGAAGTGCGGATGCGAGTTGACCACGAAGCGGATCGGCTTGTTGGGAATCGCCTGCTTGGCCGCCGCCATCACCGCCAGACCGCGCGCGTCGCTCTGGCCGCTCTCGACGACGAGGATGTGGTCGCCCATGTCGACCGCCAGCGACGCGTAGTTGCCGCCGATCTTGAAGACGCCGTCACCGAGCTTCTCGACCGGTGGCGCGGCCGGCTGCTGCGGCGGAGGCAGCCGCCACCAGCCGGCCCACCGCCGCGGCCGGCCGGAGGCGGCGGAGGCGTCAGCAGCTCGGTGAGGTTCGCCGGATTCGGCGTCGCCGCGGTGATGTCGGCATTGAAGCGTCTCCATGCCGGCCTGCTTCTGGACGATGCGCCCGGGCACCTGCACGCCGTTCATGTTGCGATAGTTCGAGTAGTCGAACTCGACCAGCAGGTCGCCGACGACGGTGTTCTCGACGCGCGTCTCGACCTTGCTCACCAGGTTCTGCTTATCGATGTAGCCGGTGACGGTGTAGGCCTGGCCCGACGGCGACTTGAGGTTCGCCGGCGAGAACGACACCACCTGCTGGCCGCCCTGCTGACGGACGGTGGCGTTGTTGGCCGCCGCGCCCTTCAGGAATCCCCACGGTGTCGTCCAGATGTTCAGCGCCTGGTTCCAGTTCGTGTCGGCCTGCGTCCCGGTGATGTTCTGGTTGAACACGCCGGGCATCGGCGGCCGGCACGCCCGGGACCGTCGGCGGCTGAGTCGGACCGGTCGCGCGCGACACGAGCGCCGCGCGATCGGCCGAGGGTCCGAAGTTGATGGTGCGTGTGTACGCCGTGATCGACGGTGGTGTTGACCGGGCCGAGCGGCGTGCCGATGGCCTTGCTCTGACCGAACGCGCCGTTTCGCGCGGTTCCCGAGTAGGTAATCGAGTTCAGCGTGTCCACACCCATCGCCTTCGAGGCGGCAGCCACCACAGAACTTGCGTTCTGCGCGGCGGCGCCGATCGACAGCAGGGTCACGACGAGCGCGGCACCCGTAAGCGTTCTGAGCAGCATACGTGTCTCCTCCCACCGCACGCGTCCGTGGCGTGCGCCTCTTATATCCCCTGAAGGAGGTAATTGTTTACCAGGATGCGAAAAAATGGGCAAAAACACGAAAGGGCCAGGATTGCTCCTGGCCCTTCGCTACTGAACCGGAGGTCCGGCTGAACCGGACACTACGCTTAGAAATTGACCGTGAAGTTCAGACGCACGAACCGCGGGGCGTAGATGCCGGTAGGCGTGCCCCAGCCGCTCGGCCGCGGCGTATTGTCCGTGTCGTAGATATACGTCTGATTCCACTGCGTCGCGGGGTTGGTGTTGAACAGGTTGTTGATGTCCACGCCGATGTCGCGTGCGCGTCCGGCCGAAGCGCACGATCTTCGCGAGGCGCATATCCATCTGCGTGCGGCGCTCACCGGAGTACACGCGGTGCTCGTTGTCGGTGAACGGGATCATCGTCGTGCCGGTGGCGGTCGCTCCCGGCGGGAGATGGCCGAGCGTCGCGGCGATCACCGAGTTCGGCACCTGCCAGTTGGCGGTGATGGCTCGATTCTCCGGCTGAGAACGCAGAACCGTGCTGACCAGCACGTCGATCTTCGGGACGGTGTAGCTGGCCAGACCGCGCAGCGTCGTCTGCCACGGCTCGACGTTGTTGCAGCCGCGCGGGTTCGGACCAGTGATCGCACCGGTTGCCGCGTTGACCTGGTTGTAGACGACATCCACCTCGCAGGTGTTGACCTTGCCGCGGCCCGTGCCGGCGCCGACCTGCGTGGTCAACCCGTTGCGGAAGCGCGCGTTGAGCGAGACTTCGAAGCCGTCCCACGTGCTCGAACGCTCTGCGCCGAGCTCGCTTTCCGGGATGAGGATGCGCTGTGCGGCGACGGCGTTCGCGGCCGGGGTGGGAACGTACACCGTGACCGGGTATCCACCGCCGTCGGCCAAACGCGAATCGCTCGGCGCTGTCAGCGTATAGGTCTCATAGTACGAGTTGATGTTTCCGCGACGAGTGAGGTCGTCGGTCACGAAGAACCCGTGCCACGCGCGGTGCGTGAAGGCGAACTCCGCCGACATGCGCGGCGCCACTTCCTGCTGCACCACGAACGTGTATTGATCGTCCCCAGGACGCACGCCCCAGCCGCTCAGTACGTCGGGATCGCACTTGAGTGGCGGCGCCGAGACGGCCGAAGTTCGGCGCAGTGCCGGTCGCGGCTGCACACTCGCCGTTGGCGGCCGGGTTCAGCAGGTTGCAATTGACGACGAAGTCACCATTGCCGCCGGCGGCCACCGAGGCGTTCCACTGCCGGTTGATCACGTTGCGCACGACGGTCGCGCCCGGGTTGGTCGAGGTGTACGGCGAGTCGTTGGCGGCGTACGCCAGGTACTTGCCGTAGTTGAACTTCACCGCCGTCTTGCCATTGCCGAAGACGTCATACGCCACGCCCACGCGCGGCGTGAGGTCGTTGTAGGCATTCACGCCCTCGGTGTCGCTCGATGGTGATCGGCTGCGGATTAAGGAACGACGTATTCGTGGTCCCGTTCAGTTCCGACGGCGCGTAGCTCGAGGCGCGGTCCCAGCGAAGAGCACCCTGCAGCGTCATGCGGCCGCGCGTCCAGCTGTCCTGGAAGTAGGCGCTGTGCGTCATCGTGATCGTGCGTCGACCGAAGTCTGGCAGGTAGTAGCTGACCGCGTTCGGCACACCCTGATTGAAGCGGTAGCCGAGCTGCGTCTGGTTCGCCACGTCCTTGTCGAGCAGGTCGAGACGGCGGTACTGATAGCCGAACTTCGCACTGTTCGAGCCGGTGACGTATGACACGGCAGTCAGAATGTCATCGGTCTTCCCGGTCGCCGGCCCCCAGCTCTCAACACCACGATAGCGATAGTTCGCCACTGGCGCGTACTGAATGCCCGTCGCCGGGTTGATCGCGTTCGACTGCTCGGTGACCGGGATCAGGGACGTGTCAGCATCCGGAGCCGGGTGACCGAAGATGGGCTGATAGCGGAACGCGTTGTAGCCCGCTTCAAACAGCATCTTGTCGCTGTACGGCATCGTCCACGTGCCCTGGTTGATATAGAAAGGCACGTCGAAGTAGCCGCGTCCCGCGGTCTGCGTGGCTTCGGGCGACATCTGGGTCGGCGCCTGGTTGTTGCCAAGACCGACCCAGTCCTCACCGCGGCTGTGGCACCCGTCGGTGCCAACGCTCAGCGGCGTGCCCTCGCAGCGGTGCTGGTACTCGGAGTTGAAACGGATGCGGTGTGCGCCGAACTGACCGGTCATGCGCCCGATCATCATCGTGCGATCCTGCACCAGCCGGGCGTTCACGCCGCCGGGCGCCCAGTCCCAGCGAGCCGGGTTGCCGGCGTTGGCGTTGGTCTGGATGCCCTCCATCGCCACCTGCGTACTCAGGTCGCGATAGCTGCCGAAGAACCACAGCCGATCCTTCATGATCGGGCCGCCGAAAGACCCGTTCCAGTCGTAGGCGTTGATGACGCCGGGATTCTGCCGCAGCGTCGGATTCTGCGCCACGATCTCCGAGGTCAGGTTGTTGCCGCTCGACCAGTCGCCGGCGTTGCTCAGGAACGCGCTGCCCGAGAAAACGTTGGCGCCCGACCTCGGAATGATGTTCATCACCGGACCGCCGATATCGCTCTCACCAAGTCCGCCGCCGACGGTTATGGCAATTTCATCGGTATTCACGGTGTCGTAGACGTACGACGAGAAGCCGCCGCTGCGCGCCGCGGTCAGTGGAAAGCCGTTGATCGCATAACGCCCTTCACCGCCCACCGACGTTGCATTGATGGTGCTCGAGCGCGCGTTGAACGACGTCATCGTCGGCGAGATGGCCAGGCCCGCATCGCCAACGATCACGCCCGGCGCTGTGTTGAGCAGCGCACCGGCGGCACGCGTCGCAGGAATCCTTTGGATGGTCTCGCTGCTGAGGACCACTTCGCGACGTGCATTCTGCACGTCGACGACCGGCGACTCACCGGTGACCGTGATCGTCTCTTCGATACCGCCGACGCGCAGTTCGACCGGAATCGTCAGCGTCTGCGAACCAGTCAGCTCGATGTTGTCGCGCTTGACTGTGCTGAAGCCGGTCAACGTGAACGTAAGCGAGTAGGTGCCCGGCCGCAGATCGACGATGCGGTACTGGCCAGACGCGTCGGTGACGGCCGAGCGCGTTTTCTCGATGAGCACTGGACTCGAGGCTTCCACGGTCACGCCGGGGAGCACGCCGCCGGATCCGTCACGGACTGTTCCGGTGAGCGAGGCCTGAGCCAACGCCGTGGCTGGCAGCAGAAGAACACAGACAAGCGTCAGACACTTCAACGCAGTTCGCATACTGAGCGTCTTCCCTTCAAAAAATCGACAAGAATTTGGGCGCGGGTCCCGCTTACCGCGCGATGGACTCCACGACCCGGACTACACCGGTTGTTGCATACAAGGGTGGGTCAGAATAGGCGCCGCCACACGGAAAAGTCAAGGAATCCGTCACACTTTGTGATAGGAATATCGCCCCCTGCGGCCACGTTGCATGCAGGACCGGGCGAGGCCGGGAACAAATCCAAAAAACTGGTTTGCCAAGCGGCGCAGTTTTCCACGAGTTTCGAGGTCGATCCATATCTGGTCCGCGGGGGACTTCAAAATGTCGGACAAGTCTGAGCTCCGAATACTCGACGACGGGCGATCGGAACGAACGCCCCTGCGTCCCTTATCGGACGTTGCGTCGCAAACTGCACGCGCGCTGTTCAAACTGCGCGAGTCGCTGCTGCGCGGTGAGTTCGCACCCGGCGAGCGCATGTCGGAGCTGCCGCTGGTTGCACGGCTCGGGGTCTCGCGCACACCGATTCGGCTCGCGCTCGAACGGCTCGCCCACATCGGTCTTCTCGATCTGAACGCGTCCGGTGGATTCACCGTCCGCGGCTACACACCTGCTGAAGCGCTCGACGCGATCGAGATCCGCGGCGTCGTCGAAGGCACCGCGGCGCGGCTCGCGGCGGAACGGCTGGTCGACAGTTCAGAGCTCGACATGCTGCGCCGGCTCTGCGATCACATGGATCGCCTCGAGCGTCTGACGCTCGACTCGTTCGCGCACTACATGGATCTCAACGAAGCCTTCCACGCCGACGATCATCGATCTGGCGAAGAGCGGGATCCTCACGCGCGCGTTCCAGCAGGCGATCTCACTGCCATTTGCGTCGCCCAGCGCGATGGTGTTCCCGACATCGGGCCTGGCCTATTCCGACTCCGCGCTGGCCGTCGCCAAGGAGCATCACCGCAGTCTGATCGAAGCGATCGCCACACGCCAGGGCACGCGCGCCGAAAACCTCGCGCGCGAGCATGCCTTCATCGCCCGGCGCGTGCTGACCATGGCGCTGTCCGATACGGACGCGCTCAGCAAAGTCCCAGGCGCATCGCTCATCAACTTGCCTGGACCACGAACGCGCATGGCTAGCCGGCGTCACAGCGACTTCAGGAACTCGACCAGATCCTTCTTCTGATCCGCCTTCAGGTTGAGCGTGAGATGGCGATCGTAGTGGTCGACGACGGCCGGCAGATCCGCGGCGCTGCCGTCGTGGAAGTACGGCGGATGCTGCCACAGCGCACGGAGCGGAGTCGTTCGGTACCTCTTGGTCGCGCTGCGCGCGGCATACCTCGGATCGGTGCCGACCGCGGCCGCATCGTGCAGCAACGGCATGTCGCGTGACGGCCCGTTGGTGACGTCGGTGAATGCAGCCCCTCGATGGCAGCTCGCGCATTTCGCGCCGCCGCGGAACAACTGCTCGCCACGTTTGGCCGCCGTGGCATCGAAGCTTCCCTTCGGAGGGTCGGGTGTCCGCAGGCTCAGTTGATACTCGAGCAGCGGCTTCAGTTTCGGTGTCACCTGATCGGGTGTTTGCGTGACCTTGAGGCCGATGCGCGCGTCGTCAAACGACCCGTGGCCACCCATCTGCCCGACGCCGACGTAGGCGTTCCAGTACGAGATCGGACCGTCGCCGGTGACGGTCTCGAACCCGACGTCTCGCAAGCCGTAGATTGACGGGATCACAATCGGCAGCGACGGGCTGTTCAGCGGCACCAGCTTCTTGCCGTCGAATGCGTGATGGCGCGGGTCGTACTTGCCCGGTCCCCAGGAGCGGAACTCCTTTTTGGTCGCTTCGTCGAGCGCCGGCGACAGGGCGATGATCGCACCCACATTGAGATCCCGATTGGCCCAGCCGTCGAGCCGCTTGCCGATTCCAGGCGAGAACGAATTGTCCACCGTGGAGTGACAGATCGCGCACGTCACCCCGAATCTGGTCATCTTGCCATCGGGCGTGATTTCAGCCTTGGCGCCGACGACGGCATTCAGCTTGAGCAGCTCGATCGTCGTCTTTGGACTCGTCAGATCGACCGCGCCCTTCTTCAGCGCCTCGACGAGCGTCATCGGCAGCGCTTCGGCGTCAACCTTGAGCCCAACCGCTAAGGCCGTTTTTGGATCGACCGTCGCCAGCGCCTCAGGCATGCGCAGCACATCCGTCCACAACTGCTCGTCGCCGAATGTATCGAAGCGGAAGATCATCTGGCCGTCGCCCGGCCGCTGAGCGCTGGTTGTCGACGTCGCGAGAGTCACAGCCAAGGCGAGCAGCGCACCCGCAGTGATGAGTCTCATGTGTTCTCCCCTCCTCAACAATCAGAGTCCTCACTGCGAGAAAGGTGACAGCGCCGGTTGACACGCTGGCTCGGCAGGACGAGACTTGCTCAGCGCGCGCTGGGGCGCCTCCTGTCCGCGGCAAGGGAGCACGTCTCCCACCCAACCGGGTTCGCACGCTCGTACGAACCTTCTTCCGGCCCTGATTAAGCGGACTCCGGGCGTGACGGAAGGAAGGTTTCCATGGACAACCTCCGCAAGGAAGCGAAGCGCTGGCTGAAGGCGCTTCGCGCCAACGATCCTGACGCGCGCCTGCGCTTCGAGCGCGCGTATCCCAGCGGCCCAGCCACTCCGGTACTGCGCGATGTGCAACACGCGCTCGCGCGCGAACACGGCTTCGACAACTGGACTCGCGATGAAAGAGGCGATCGACCACCCCGCTCCGCCATCGGCGCCGGCGTTCACGCGCGATGACTACGAGCGGCTCGCACAGGATTACGTGCTCGCCTATGACGCGCAGGATGCCGCAGCGCTGCAACGTCTGAACGAGCACTACGGCCGCACGTTCACCGTCGACGATGTGTTTGCGGAGATCTGGCGGCGTGTCTACGCGTTCCGGCAGCGGTCATCGAGAGTGCCGAAGAACTTTCTGAAGCCGGAGGAGGCGCACCTGCTCGTCGCGCAGAACGCCGGCTTCGGCAGCTGGGACGCGTCTGATGCAGTCACTCGAGACTGGCGCGTCGCCAATCCCACCCTACGTCATCGACACCCAGCGGAACGCGATCGGGCCGCGACGGCTGCTCAGCGATCGTGAGTGGGATCAGTTGATCGCCGTAATGAAGGAGCGCCGCATCGAAGGTCTCACGGCGAACGGCCTCATGACGGATGCGCTGCTGGCGCGCATCGCGGAGCTCGATCACGTCGTCGCTCTCGGGATCGGCGGATCGCGAGGGCTCAGTGACGAGGGCCTGCTCCAGCTGGCGCGCATGCCGCAGCTGCGATGGCTGAACCTGAGCGAGTATCCGGGTGGCAAGCTGACCGACCGGGGGCTCGAGGTGCTGCAACACCTCCCGAACCTGCGCGTTTTCGAGATGTCGTGGCAGCGCGGCATCACCGATGCCGGCGTCGCGCACCTGCGGTACTGCGATCAGCTCGAGCGCGTCGACCTGATGGGATCGCCGACTGGAGACGGCGGCGATCGAGGCGCTGCAGGGAAAAGCCAATCTGGCTTCGTTCGCGACCGGCAAGCTGGTGACCGATGCCGGTCTTCGCCTGCTGCACAACTTTCCCAGACTCAAGACGTGGCAGGGTGATGAGAGCACTCGCCTGCTGATCGACGGTCCCTTCACGAACGCGGGGCTCGCCAGCCTGGCTGGCCTCGATGGCGTGTTCGATCTCGATCTCTTCTGGCACGTCACCGGGATCACCTCCGATGGCTTTGCACACCTGGCCGGCCTGCCGAATCTCGGCGCGCTCGGCGCGGATGCGACGTTGAGCGACGACGAGGCGATGCGTCACTTCGCCGCCATCCCGCGCCTGCGCAAGCTGAGGGCGCAAGGAACGGTCGCCACCGACGAGGGGTTCGAGGCGCTGAGTCGATCGCAAACGCTCGAACAGTTGTGGACCCGCGAAACCCCGCACCTCGGAAGCCGCGGCTTCCTCGCGCTGTCACGGATGCCCGCGCTGAGCAGCCTGGGCGTGAGCTGCGCACAGGTGAGCGATGAGGCGCTCGCCTCGTTTCCCGAGTTCCCGTCGCTGCGGGAGCTGACACCAATCGACGTGACTGATGCCGGCTTTCGTCACATCGGGCGGTGCGAGAAGCTCGAGCGCCTGTCGTGCATGTACTGCCGCGAGACAACCGACGTCGCGACAGAGCACATCGGCGGTCTTCAGCTGCGCTCGTACTACGCGGGTCTGACCCAGATCACTGATCGAAGCCTCGAGATCCTCGGAGGGATGACGTCGCTCGAACAGATCGAGCTCTACGAGTGTCTGCACGTGACGGACACCGGTCTCGTCTTCCTCTCGACGCTGCCGCGGTTACGTCAGTTCGGTGTCAGCGGCTCGCCGGGTGTCACACTCGAGGGGACGAAGGTGTTTCCGGCGGGCGTGGTGGTGCACTACTCCACCTGATTACGGAGGAGCCGGAGAAGGCGGAGTTTTTCAACGCAGAGATCACTGCGGCCTCTGCGTTCACGCTTTTCGTGGCACGCGCAGTCGGTGAAGGCGGTGCGACTACAATCCCGCGTATGAGGACCACGTCGATTCTCGCGCTTGCGGCGATTGTCGCGACCGTAACGTTCACGGTCGCCCAGGAGCCGCTCACCTGGACGACGCAGCAGGATCACCAGAACATGAAAGACCAGCTGGGGATCAAGACGCTGCGGCCCGGGCCGAGCGGGAACGCGGCGCCGGGCGCGCCGAATGCCGCCAACTACGATCCCGGAGAAGGCCAACCCCTATCCCGACCTTCCCGATCCGCTGACGTTGAAGAACGGCCGCAAGGTCACGACCGCCGAGATATGGTGGAAGCAGCGTCGGCCCGAGATCGTCGAGGACTTCGAACGCGAGGTGTTCGGCCGCGTGCCGGCGAACGTGCCCGCTGTGAAGTGGGAATTGAAGCAGACGGTGAACACGCAGGTCGCCGGCGTGCCGGTGATCGCGAAGCAGCTCGTCGGCCACGTGGACAACTCGTCGTATCCGGCCATCACCGTCGACATTCAGATGACGATCGTCACGCCGGCCAACGCGAAGACGCAGCGTGCCGGTGCTGATGATGTTCGGCAACGCTGCCGCTGCCTCCCCCGCCGCCGCCGGCCGACCCGCACCGCGGCTCCACCCGAGCTCGGCGCAGCAGCTGATTGCCGCGGGATGGGGTTACGCGTCGATCAGCCCGGCAAGCATCCAGGCCGACAACGGCGCCGGGCTGACGCGCGGCATCATCGGGCTGGTCAACAAGAGGCCAGGCGCGCAAGCCCGACGACTGGGGCTCGCTGCGCGCGTGGGCCTGGGGCGCGTCGCGCGGACTCGACTACCTGGCAGACCGATCCGGCGTGGACATCACACACGTCGGCATCGAAGGTGTGTCGCGCTACGGCAAGGCCGCGCTCGTCGCCGCCGCGTTCGAGCCGCGCTTCCGGATGGTGCTCGTCGGATCGTCCGGCGAAGGCGGCGCCAAGCTGCATCGACGCAACTTCGGTGAGGCCGTCGAGAACCTCACCGGCGCCGGCGAGTATCACTGGATGGCCGGCAACTTCCTGAAGTACGGCACAGCTGAATCGACGTTCGGCGCCAAGACCGCCGAACGACATCCCGGTCGACGCGCATCAGCTGATCGCGCTCGTGGCGCCGCGATGGGTGTTCATCAGCTACGGCATCCCCGAGAAGGGCGACGCGAACTGGCTCGATCATCAGGGCAGCTACATGGCTGCGGTCGCCGCCGGTCCCGTGTTCCGTCTGCTCGGCGCGAAGGACCTTGGCGAGAAGCAGGACTACCGCGTCGCGAAGATGCCGGCGGTCAACGTCGGCCTGCTCGACGGCGAGCTCGCGTGGCGCCAGCACGACGGCGGACACGAAGACCGCTCGAACATGAAGTACTTCATCGAGTGGGCGAACGCGTTTGATACAGCGCTCGGGTCGCTAGGCGAACCGCCTGATGACGCTTGCGGGTCGCCCGTAGGCGGCGGCGCATGATCGGTCGCAGCGGGCGGGCCGAGGAGCTCGATGAAGATCGGCTTCAACGCATCCGCCCACGCTCTGATATCCCGTCAGCGACAGATGTAGTCCATCCACTGTCACGCCCTCGCGCGGGGCACCGTCGGCGCGCGCGAGCTGAGCGTTGATGTTCAGATAGCGAATCCGTCGGCCGTCCGCGAACTGCGCGTACCGCGTCGTTGATGGCATCGATCGTCGGCATGACGCTCGCGCCGCCGCGACTGTCCGTGCGCGGTGTGATTCCCATCAGAATCACCGTCGCGTCCGGCGCCTTCCGCTGCATCACGTCGAGCACCGCCGTCATCCCGCTCGCCACGTTCTCGACGACTCGCTGCATCGACGCCGTCCCGCGGCATCCGGCCGACGTTGTTCGTGCCGGCCATCAGCACGATGACCTTCGGATGCACATCGTCGAGCTCACCGTCGGCGAGCCGCCAGAGAATGTTCTGGACGGTGTCCCCTCCCCATCCGAAGTTCGCGGCATTCCATCCGAAGAAGCTGCGCGTCCAGTGGTCGAAGAAGTCGCGATACGCCGCATCGCTCGTTCCCCATCGCCGGGTGATCGAGTCGCCCGCGAAGTAGACGTCGATGCCGCCGCGCCGCGCTTTCTCGAGGAGCTGGGCGTGCGCGATGCGCGAGTTCTCGTCGACGCGCGCAACCGGCTGGCTGCCGTCAGACGCAGGCGACCGCCGTCGGCCGGAAGCCGACGGCAGCTGCCTGAGCGCTGACCATGATCACGCTTATACCAATCAGTAATGCGCAGGTGAGCGCGTTGACTTTGCGCATTCGTCACCGCAGAATCTCGCCGTCGCGGGTAAACACGAACCAGGGAGAGTGTATGCGCACTGTCTACCGGGCTCTCATCGTACTCGCCGCCATCGTATGCGTGCCCACGCTGGCGGCTGCTCAGGGCTCCATCACCGGCGTGGTCAAGGATAGTTCCGGGGCGGTGCTGCCCGGCGTGTCCGTCGAAGTCTCCAGCCCAGTGCTAATCGAGAAAGTCCGAACCGCCGTGACCGACGGCACCGGTCAGTACCGCATCATCGATCTCCGTCCCGGCACTTACACCGTCACCGCGACCCTCCAGGGCTTCAACACTGTCCGGCGCGACGGCGTCGAGGTCACCGGCACCGCCGTCTCGCGGATCGATCTCGATCTGCAGGTCGGCGCGCTCGAGGAAACGCTCACCATCACGGCCGAATCCCCGATCGTCGACGTCCAGAGCATTCGTCGTCAGACCACGGTCGCCGGTCAGGTGATTGCGGATCTGCCGACGTCACGATCGTACGGCGCACTCTTTCAACTGATTCCCGCGGTGAGCGGCGGCTCGCGCGACGTGCAGGTGACGCCGGCGCTCGTCGTGTTTGGTGGACCCGGAGGCCGCGGCACCGAAGGACGCCTGCAGGTCGAGGGCCTCAATGTCGGCGCCGCGCTGAGCGGCGGCGGCGTGTCGAGCTACATCCCGGACGTCGGCAACTCGCAGGAAGTCACGTTCTCCACGTCTGGCGGTCTCGGCGAAGCCGAAGTCGGCGGCCCGACGATGAACATCGTGCCGAAGACGGGTGGCAATCAGGTGCGCGGCAATCTGTATCTCGCCGGCACCACGCGCGGCATGGTCGGCAGCAACTACACCGACGAGTTGCAGGCGGCGGGCTTGCGCGCGCCTGGCGAGTTGCTCAAGCTGTGGGACTTCACGGCCGGCGTCGGCGGACCGATCCTCAAGGATCGCATCTGGTACTTCGCCAACGTGCGCGAGGAAGGCAGCTGGCAGTCGGTGCCCGGCATGTATCGCAACCAGAATGCCGGCGACCCGACGAAGTTCATCTACGTCCCCGATCTCTCGAAGCAGGCGGCCACCGCAGGAAGCTGGCGCATCGCCGGCGTGAGGTTGACCATGCAGCCCACGTCGCGTCATCGCTTCAACGTGTTCTGGGACGAGCAGCACCCGTGTCAGGGCTCGACCTGGCAGGGCAACGACAACGGCTGCCGTCAGCAGGGCGACGACGAATGGATCATCGGCGGCGCACCGGGCTCGGCCGGTTCGTTCGGTCTGGCCACCGCGACGCAGGCGCCCGAGATCTCCAACTACGCCGGCCGCGGCCACGCGTATCAGCGCGTGACGCAGGCGACGTGGACATCGCCGTTCACGAACCGTCTGCTCCTCGACGGCGGCATGGGCACCTACTTCAGTCACTACGGCGGACAGGAGATGCCGGGCAATCCCAACGCGCGCGATTCCGCGCATGGGGAACAGTGCGCTGGCGTCGCGCCGGCCAACGCGGTCGCCGGTGCGTGCGCGCACGGCATCTCAGAACCTCACCTTCGGATCGCAGGACTGGTCGAGCAATCAGGGCTTCGTGCTCAACTGGCGCGGCTCGGCGTCCTACGTCACCGGCGCGCACAGCATGAAGTTCGGCTATCAGGCGGCGTATCACCGGATCAATCAGAGCTACTTCAGCAACGACAACCACCTCACCTACCGGATGAACTACGGCGTGCCGAACCTGCTGACGATGGACCTCAAGCCATTCGACACCGGACAGCGGACCCGCTGGGAGGCGCTCTACGCGCAGGAGCAGTGGACGATCGGCCGCCTGACGCTGCAGGGCGCGCTGCGCTACGACCACGCGTGGAGCTACTTCCCCGATCAGCAGATCGGACCGGTGCGGTTCCTGCCGACCGGCTTCACGCTGCCGGCGCAGGACGGCGTCAAGGGCTATCACGACATCACGCCGCGCGGCGGCGCGGCCTACGATCTCTTCGGCAACGGCAAGACGTCGATCAAGTTGAACGTCGGCAAGTATCTCGAAGCGGCGACCAACCACAACACCTACTCGCTGACCAACCCCGCCGCGCGCATCGCCGGCAGCCCGGTGCTCGGTGCGCCGCCTGCCGGTCACCCGCGCCTGGACCGACGCCAACGGCAACTACGTGCCCGACTGCGATCTGCTCGATCCCGACGCAGAACGATCGTCGTCCGAGCGGCGGCGATCTGTGCGGTGCGATGAGCAACCTCAACTTCGGCAAACCGGTCTTCAGCGGCAGCTTCGATCCGGCGCTGCTCGAAGGCTCGGGCGTGCGGCCGAGCGACTGGCAGATCGGCGTCTCGGTGCAGCAGCAGCTGATGACCGGCGTCGCGGTCGAGGTCGGCTATTTCCGGCGATGGCTGCAGAACTTCACCGTGATCGACAACCTGGCGGTCACCGCCGCCGACTTCGATCGCTTCAGCATCGTCGCGCCGCTCGATCCGCGCCTGCCGAATGGCGGCGGCTACACCATCTCGGGTCTCTACAACGTCAACCCGGCAAGGTCGGACAAACGAACAGCTACACCACGTTGGCCGACAGCTACGGCTCGCAGACGTCGATGTACAACGGCGTCCTGATGAACGTCAGCGCGCGCGGGCGCAATGGTCTGACCGTGCAGGGCGGCATCAACGTCGGCAAGACCGTGACCGACAACTGCGAGGTGCAGGCGATGCTGCCGGAGATCGCGCCGCTCGATCCGTTCTGCCACAACGATCCCGGGCTTCATCACCCGCGTGACCGGCCTGGCCGCCTACACGCTGCCGAAGGTGGACGTGCTGGTCAGCGGCACCTTCCGCAGCGATCAGGGCGCGCCGCTGCAGGCGCAGTACGTCGTCACGAGCGCCCAGGCGGCACTCACGCTCGGACGGCCGCTGTCAGGAAACGCGCCGAGCGTGACCGTGAACCTGCTCGAGCCCGGTGAGGTGTTCGGCGATCGCGTGAACGCCATCGACCTGCGCGTGGCCAAGATCCTGCGCTTCGGGAGAACGCGCACCAACGTCGGCGTGGACATCTACAACATGTTCAACGCCAGCGCGGTGCTGACCTACAACCAGGCGTTCAACCCGGGTGGACGCTGGCTCGTGCCGACGACGGTCATGGCCGCTCGATTCGCCAAACTGAGCGCGTCTATAGATTTCTAAAACACGTAGGGCCGGTCCTTTCGGACCGGCCCGTCGCACGTCCGAAAAGATGTGCGCTACCGGTCCGTCCAATTGCTCCCGATCTGTCGCTGCCCGATCATCCGTGGTGCCTCCGTTGCTCCGTGTGATCCCGTTATCTCCGCACTCTCCGTGATCTTGCGATCGAGCACTTGCCGCAGTTTCGCCGCAAGCGCCGACGTACTGAACGGCTTCTGCAGAAAATCGGCTTCACCGGTCGCGATGCCGTGACGCAGCACGGCGTCCGACGTGTAGCCGCTCATGAACAGCGCAGCGAGGCGCGGATGCTCGTGCTGTAACTCCTCGACCAGTTGCGGACCGCTCATGCCGGGCATCACGACGTCGGTGAGCACGGCGTGGATGGCGCCCTGAGTTGGCGCGCGCCACTTGGAGCGCTTCGGCGCCACTGGCGGCTGGCAGCACGGTGTAGCCGTGGCGCTGCAGCGCCGCCAGCGTTATCTCACGCACGGCCGGCTCGTCTTCGACGAGCAGCACCGTCTCGTTTCCATGCGGCGCCCGCCCCTCGGGCTGCGGTCGTCGCCGTGACGACGCGCTCGCCGGCCGCCGGCAGGTATACGTGGAACGTCGTGCCAACGCCGGGCGCGCTGACCACCTCGATGTGTCCACCTGACTGCTTGACGATCCCATCGACGACAGGCAGACCGAGGCCAGTACCTTTGCCCATGCCCCTTTGTCGTGTAGAAGGGCTCGAACAGTCGCGCCTTGGTTTCCGCGGTCATGCCGTGGCCCGTATCGCTCATCGATAGCAGGACATACGTCGTCGAGTCAGCGTTGGCGAGAATGCTCGTCGTGACATCGGCTGACAGGTCGATGTTCCGCGTTTCGATCACCAGCGTGCCACCGTCGGGCATCGCGTCGCGGGCGTTGATCGCCAGGTTGAGCAGCACGCGACTGAGCTGATGGGAATCGGCTTTTACCGGATACACATCCGCTGAGGCGCGAACGATGAGATCGATACCCTCACCAATCGAGCGACGCAGCATCGACTCCGTCTGCGCCACGACGGCATTGAGGTTGAGCACTTTGGGATCGAGCACCGACTGCCGGCCGAGCGCGAGAAGCTGTCGGGTCATCGATGCCGCGCGCTCGCTGGCCTGGCGAATCTGTTCGAGGTCGTGGCGCGAGGCCTGCTCGTTCTTCTCCAGCAGCATGTCGGTGTGGCCGGCGATCACCATCAGCAGGTTGTTGAAGTCGTGGGCGACTCCGCCAGCCAGCTGCCCGACCGCTTCCATCTTCTGCGCCTGGAGGAGCTGTTGTTCCAGCCTCCGCTTCGCGTCTTCCGAGATGACGCGATTGGTGATGTCGCGTCCTTCGGGAATCAGCAGGATCACGTTCCCGGCCGCATCGTAGACCGGCTTGACCGAGACGTCGAAGTAGCACATCTGGCCGTCGCGCCGCGGATGGGTCGCCTCGAAGCGCGCCACCTCGCCGCGTGATGCCGCCTGTATCGCGTGACGCAATTTCTCCTGCAGCGCCGGAGAGTGCGTCCACCACGGCGTCTCCCAGAACGGCCGGCCGATGACGTCCTCTGTCCGGATGCCCGCAAAGTCGAGGGCGGTCCGATTGGCTTCGAGAAGCGTGCCGTTAACATCGAGCAAACCCATGAACTGGAACGTCTGATCGAAAATCGCTCGGAACCGCCGCTCGGTGGCGACCAGTTGTTCGGCCTGACGCTGATTGGTGCGCGCTAGCTGCCAGGCGATGGGCAGCACCCAGATCGAGGTCAAGATCGGTCCAAGATATGGCAGGGCGAGTAGGCGGCTGTCGATGGCAAACGCGATCACGATACTGATCAGCAAGCCAAGCGACGTGATGATCGTCAGTACACCACCAACGCGGTCACGTGCTGTCAGCTTGAGTCCGCCGATCACTCCGAACGCCGGCGCCGATAACGCGCAGACGTATATCGGCTCGACCAACGCGCTGATGGCGTCGCGCCGCAGAACCGTTATCAGCTCGCCCCACGGCGTCACCACGCGTTCGACACCGGTGACGACACCGGCAAACGGCTCGAAGAGCCCGTAGACCAACACACCGCCGAACACGAGGGTGAACGTCCACAGGAAGGTGCGCGGTCGGAAACCGGTCACGTTTGCGAGCAGCCACACGACGCAGATCACAGTCGCGACGGCGACGCTGCTGCGCAGATCGAGCGCCGACTGTCCAGTCGCCGACGTCTCCGCGGTCACGATGGCGACCATCACGACGCATTGCACGGCAGACAACAGCGTCACGAGGCTGAAGAACAGCAGCGTGCGGTTGTGACGCGCCCGCGACCAGAGGATGAAGTGATAGATCGCGCCGAAGAGAAAGAAGCCCGTGAGCGCCGAGTTGGCGAAGAGGTAAGGACCCATCAGCAACGACGGATGCCTATCGTCCCATCGAGGTCACCGTGATGGTCCGGCGATCGACGTTCGTCGCCTGCCCCTGCGAACCGACGAGGGTGACCGACACCTCGTACTCGCCGCCCGGCAGGTTCTTGAAGCTCGTGTCGTTGATCGGTGCCGCGTCGGCCCCGTCGAGCGGCAGATAGCTGCTGCGGAAGAAATCGGCCGAGTCAGCCACGACGCGCAGACCACGGTTCTCCGCGTTTGGCGTGACGATGGCGCGGATGCGAACCTGCGCCGGCGCCTGGCTGATGCGTGGCGATACCTCGATGCGCAACCTGCCCTCGTCGGCGCTCCCGGGCGTTGCGCCCACAAGAATTGTCGCGGCTATAAGAACCAGAGCACCGCGCATCCGCATACCTGTCACCTCACAGACATCATCGATATCGGCGTCGCGGCACTTCGGAGCATGTGACGTGCCAGTCCAGTTTGTGAGGTCGGACCGCGCGCACCTCGTCTTGAGCTCAGTTTCCTTTTGAGCCGTCGCGTATGTTCGTGAGGATGTCGGCGCGATCCTCGAGGGCGTTGAGCGACCGAACCTTCGCGAATGTGTCACGCAGATGAGCAGAGGCCTGCTCGAGCACGGCCTACGCGAGAGCGCTGGCGTCCTCCGCGTCCCCCGGCAGAACGCCACCACTACGCGTGGTTTCAAACGCGCCGGATCAGCGCAACCATGTGCCGCGTCGCTGCCAGTGGCGCAGGTTGGTGCCGGACAGGCACGCATGCTCAACAGCCACGCCGGACTGGCTGAGCGAATACGCTGACGTCCGTCCGACACCCCTGACGAATCAGCGATACCACCCCCGCTCGCGACCCCTGTTTTTCCTAGGAAATCTCGCAAACACCGCTGGCCGTCGCCGTCATCGATCGGGTGCCCGGTTTGCACAAGTGGGCGTCACATCCCGGCCTCGCCCCATGTTGGCGGCGCGGAATTCGTGGGACGGCGAGGGTGACCAGGCTCGCCAGCTCCCTCGCTGAGATTGGCATCTGTTTCCCGGAGGCCGAATGAACGTCCGTCTGATCTCACATGTGAATCGCGACGACGACCTCATCGAGACGTGGCTGCAGCACTACATGAAGCTCGGCGTTGTCTCGTTTCATCTGATCTGCCACGGGGGACGCGAGCAAAATCAACGCCTCTTCGAGCTCGCTCACCAGTATCCGGTGCAGATCCTCGACACCTACGCTGGAGCCTTCGATCCGTACGAGAAGCGCGATCGTCTGGCCTGGGGATTGGCGAGGCTCGGTCCCGGCTGGATCGTCCTGGTCGATAGCGACGAGTTCCTCGAGCTGCCCTATCGATCGTTGTCGGCAACCGTCAACGTGATGCGATGGCTCAAGGCCGACTCACTGCAGGCGCCGACGCTGCAGCGCTTCGCGTGGGACGTGAGCGTGGCAGACGACGAGCGGCCTTTTGAAGCGTACCCCTGGTGCTCGGTCGATCTCTACGCCAAGTTCGGTCAGCGAAAGGCGGTCATCGACAAGTACCCGATCTTCGAACTGCAGCGCCACACCTGGCTGAAGAGCGGCGACACTCACGTTCCGCCGAACGGGTACGGCAGCCGCATCGCGCCGATGCTGGGCGTGACCCATCACTTCAAGTGGCGGCCGGCCGTGCACAACCAGCTCAGCGAGCGCGCCGACAGCACACGCCCGTATCGTGGCGAGTCGCAGCAGTACACCAAGTTCCTCGGCGAGTCGGGATGGCGTCTGCCAACCGACGGCACCTTCAAATATTCGCGTCGCGCGCTGTTCACACGTGGCCTTCTGCGGCGGCCGACGCTGGCCGATCTCGCACAGCGTCGCGCGAACATCGTCGAGAGCTCCAATGGCCGCGAGATTGCCGCGCGCATCCACGAGCGCGCCAGACAACTGGGCCTGGCGGTTGATGTGTTCGCCGCGACCCGACCGCAGGTAACGACATGACGCTACTTCATGTCTGCGGACGTTACCTTCCGCTGTCGGAGACGTTCACTTACGACCTGATCAAAGGACTGACCGGGTTCGAGCATCACGTGGTCGCGACGACGCTCGAGAACGTGCAGCACTTCCCGCTCACAACCGTGGTTGTCCCGCGTCCGGAGGAGCAGGCGTGGGCGCTGGCCACACAGGTCAACGCGCGAGCCGTCGTCTGTCACGCCGGTCCCCAGGCGACGCTGGGTATGACGATCGCGCTGGCGATCGATCGCCCGGCGGTCACCATCTTTCACGGCTACGACATCTCGCGTCTGGTCCGCGATCGCGTCTGGGTCGAACGTTATCGGGCGGTAGCCAGCCTGGGCATGCAGGCCCTGTGCAACTCGCAGGCTGGCCGACAGAAGCTGATCGAGATCGGCTGGCCGGCCTCGCAGATCGACATCATCCATCTCGGCGTGGATACCGGCCGCTTCCGGTTCGTCCCGCCGACGGAGCGATGGCCGGCGAGGCCGCGCCGCATCTTGATGGTCGCCCGGCTGGTCGAGAAGAAGGGCATCGAGGTCGCACTCAGCGCGATGCGGCTTCTCCGCGATCGCGGCTGCGAGGCCGAGCTGCGCATCGTCGGCGATGGGCCTGAACGCACACGCATCGAGAGCCTCATCCGCGATTGGCAGCTCACCAACGTGTCGCTGCTTGGACCGCTCGAGCATGCGTTGACCCGGCACGAGTTCTCGCAGGCACATCTCTACATCCAGCCAAGCGTTACCGCGGAATCCGGCGACCAGGAAGGCATCCCGGTATCGCTGATGGAAGCGATGGCCGGCGGGATTCCGGTGGTCAGCACTCGCCACTCGGGCATTCCCGAGCTCGTCATCGACGGGCAGACCGGGCATCTCACCGCGGAACGCGACGCGGATGGACTCGCCGTCGCCATCGAACGCCTGGTACACGATCGAGTCGGCGCCGAACGGCTTGCACAGGGCGCGCGGGCCCGCGTCGAGCAGGAGTTCGATCGCGGCCGCCAGACCATGCGATTCGATGCGTACTTCCGTGCGCTGGCCGACGACGAAAGGCGACGGCCCAGCGTCTCGCTCTCACGATATTCGACGGGACGCCGCCGAGGATTGGTAATCCGATCGATTCCGCTGGCGCTGTTGGCGAAGAAGCTCTTACTGCTGCGCCAGCGTTACCCCGACGTGCAGTGGGACGTGCTGACGACCGAATCGTCCGCGGAGCAGGTTCGGACGCTGCCGCTCGTCGGTGACGTGTGGACCTACGAAGACGGACGGCTGTCGCTCCGGCGAATTGGCCGCGCACGACTCAGCGAGCTGCACGACCGCGACTATGACCTCGTCGTGGCGCCGTATGCCGACGACATCGGCTCAGGATTCGCCCACGTGCGCCGTGCCGGGGCCGGGATCGGCGGCCGTCGCCTGATCGCGCTGACGCTTGGTGATCGTGAGCGTCCGCTGCCGGCCAACACGTTCCGGTGGCACACGAAGCTGGATGAGAAGCCGCGTCGGTCATTGACGCGCTGAGACGTTCTTTCTCACCCCATTGCCCGCCGCAATGCCGCTCGCGCCAGCAGCCGAGTGGAGTCAAGCGTGGGCAGCGGTGAGTTCGCGTCGTTCATGATCAGCGGAATCTCGGTGCAGCCAAGCACGACGGCATCGCAACCGTCGGCTTTCAGGCGTTCGATGACCTGCTGAAAATATGTCACCGCTCCCTGCGTGAACACGCCGTTCACCAGTTCCTCGAAGATGAACCGATCGATCGCATCGCGCTCGACGGCGCTGGGTCTTACGCATGCGATGCCGCGCGCCGTCAGCGTGCCAGGATAGACATCGCTGTCCACGAGCGAGCGCGTGCCGGTCAAGCCGAGGCGACGGAAGCGGCTTGCCGCGGCCCGATCGGCCACGACTTCTGCAATGTGCAGCCACGGCAGCGGCGACCGCGGTGCGACGTACGGCATCGCCTGATGAATGGTGTTGTCGGGGCAGATCAGGAAGCCCGGCGCCGGCGCCCGCCAGCTTGCGTGCCGACGAGAGCATCAGCTCCCCTACCGCCGGCCAGTCCCGACGTGCGATGTGCGGCATGTACTCGGCAAGTGCGTGCGTATGCATCGAGACTTCCGGGTGTCGGTACGCGCCCAACGTCTCCGCGCCTTCGAGACAGATCGTCCGATAGCAGAGCGCGGCGCCTTCCGCCGAGCAACCGACGATACCGATGTGAGATGACATGGGCTATTACGACCACTGCGGTGACGGACGATCCTTCAGCCACAGAATGAAGTCGGTCGCGGGCGGCTGGCCGCCAAGCAGCCGAAGGCGCGTCGCGCACTGTGAGCGGTGACCCTGGCTGTGCATGCAGACCTGGATGTAGGCCTGCGCGATCGAACAGCTCCCTCCGGGAATCAGCGGCCCGTCGAGCCGGCGAGCCAGCTCGGCATCGCCAACGCGGGATATCCAATCGGCTTCGACAGCGTGCGTCACGCGAAACAGATCGGTGACGGCCTCGAGAGAGCCGGGAACCCGCGACTCCTGTTCGAGAGCAAACGGCCGCGACAGGCTGGTGAACAGCCAGAAGCGATTGGCCAGGATGATGTGATGCAGGAGCGCGCGGAGGGCATCGTCGCGTGAGGCGGTGTCGTTCTGTCGAATGGCGGCGAACAGGGCCGCGCTCGCCCAGGCCTTGTGCTGAACGAGATCGCGAAGCATGCCGAGCATCCGACGAATATAGCAAGCCGGGTCTGAAGAACAAGACCCGGCCTGCCTACTGGTCCGGCTGAATCCGCAGCGCTACGTCGGAGTCCGGTCTGAAGCCGGACACTACAGCGATCAGAAATCGAGCTGCATGTTGAAGCGGGCGTAGCGCGCCGGCAGGATCGCCGTCGGCGTGAGCCACGCGCCGGTCGGGCTGTAGCCGTTGTTGTACAGCGTCACCACGTCGGTATTCAGCACGTTGTAGATGTCCACGCCGACCTGCGCGCGCGTGCCGCGGAAGCGGAAGATCTTCGCGATCCGCATGTCGATGTTGTTGATCCGCGCGCCGTAGAGCGTGCCGGGCTCGACCAGGTTGACGGTGACGTTGCCCGACGACAGGTTGCGGCCGAGCGACGGCAGCGCGATCGCGTTGGTCACGACGTAGTTGGCGCGCGAGCTCGGGGCCGGGGTCGCTGCGCCACGTGCCGCTGACCTGGAGATCGATCTTCGGCACGACGTAGGTGGCGAGGCCGCGGAACGAGGTCAGCGTGAAGAACGGCTCGACGACGCGGCAGTACGGGTTGGCCAATCCGCCTGTTGACGTCAGGACCCGTCGCGACCTGCACGCCCGTTGTGCTCGCCCAGCTGTAGGTCTCGGGCAACGCCGCCCTCACGGCGCAGTTGTCCTGCAGACGCCGCCCCGAGCTCGTGCCGCCTTGCACGGTCAGGCCATTGCGCAGCCGCGCGTTGACGCTCACGTCCACGCCGTGCCAGTTCTCGGTCATCTCTCCGAAGTTCGACGACAGCTGCGAGTACAGATCCTCCCGGCCGACCATCGTCGGCACGAGGTTGTACAACCCTTGCACCGTGCCGCCACCGCCGCCTGGCAGTCGCGGATCGGCCGGAATCGGAATGCTGAACTGCGTGTAGTCGGCGGTCGTCGTCAGACGGTTGTTCGCGGTGTAGAAGTTGCCGAACGAGCGGCGGAAGTATCCGACCGTGAGGCCAACGCGCGGCATCAGTTCCTGCTGCACGGAGATGCCCATCTCCCAGTTGTAGGTCCGCTTGCCCCAGCCGTGAATCAGATCGGGGTCGAAGGACTTCGTGAACACGTCCTTGCCGAAGTTCTGGTTGTCCATGGCGCCACACTCGCCATTGGCGGTCGTCGCCCGCAGGTCGCAGTCCGGAATGTAGTTCCCGTTTCGCGGATCGCCGGCCGGGAACGTCGTGGTGTCATTCCACGTCCGCGTCGTGTTGAGCGCGATGCGGCGCCCGGGTTGCAGATCGGTGTCGCTGTTGCTCGCGGTCACGCGCGGTCAGGTACTTGCCGACGTTGACCTTGATCGCCGTCTTGCCGTTGCCGAACAGGTCGTAGGCGGCAGCCATGCGCGGCGTGATGTCCTTCCAGTTGATCTCGTCGGTCGATCCCGCCGGGAAGAACACGCGCGTCGGCATCAACTGATAGTCGGGACCGCCGGCGCCGGTATCGGGATAGCTCGTCCCGATGCCGTCGTAGCGCACGCCGCCCTGCAGCGTCAGACGCGCACGAGTGTAGGTGTCCTGCGCGTAGAACGACATCAGGTTCAGGTTGCTCTGGAACTTCACCGTGCCGGGGAACACCGCGGTCTGATTGAGCTGATTGGGAACGCCGTTGTTGAAGCGGTACTGAATGAACGGCGTGAAGTTGTGATACCCCTGGCTCGGGTGGCTGATGTTGCCCTGATAGCCGATCTTCAGGTTGTGCTGCGCCCGGAATGTACGACGCCGACGCCCGCATCTGCGCCAGCGTGCCGATCTGATGGCGCTCGAACCCGGCCTGCGAGCGGCTGGTTGAAGCGATAGATCAGGCCGGCGATGCCGGGAATCTCGGGTTGCCCGGGTAGCCGTTGTTGTTCGGGCAGCTCGGCGAGCACTGCTCGACGACGGAGATCAGGTTGTCGTTGTGCGAGCCGTCCACGCGCGGCGCGAAGTTGGCGTAGCGCGAGAGGTAGTTGCCCCACGCGCCCTCGAGGAGCAGACGGTTCGTGAACGGCGACGTCCACGTGGCGGTCATGATGTGGCCGGGCGTGTAGTAGCGCATCCCCTGCGCTTCAGGCGTCCGCGTGCCGGCGCCGCCTCCGGTCTTGTTCTGCCGGTCGTACTGCTCGGAGTGGCTCAGCGCGATCTTGTTGCGCGGCGACACCTGCCACGTGAGCCGGCCGATGGCGTTCCTCGTGACGACTGTCCACGAACGCCGGACGCGACGTATCGAAGTCGACGAGCCACTTCGTCGGATCGCCGGCGTTCTTGTTGAAGAACATGCCGGGGATCGTGTTCTCGGCGTACACCTCGCGGTAGGTCGCGTAGAACCAGAGCTTGTCGCGCTTGATCGGGCCGCCGCCCATCGGGTTGATCTCCCACACCTTGAGCAATTCCTGCGGCGACCGGAGACCGGCAGCCCTGAGCGCGTCGGTGTAGTTGCTCCCCTGCATGCTGCCGTTGGCGCCCGGAATACGCGAAGGTGCCGCTGAACTGGTTGCCGCCGTCGCGCGGGATGATGTTGAGCATCACGCCGGCGGTCTCGGCCTCGCCCAACCCTCCGGACGTGGTCATCACGACTTCCTGCGCGCCGGCGACGTTCGAGACGGCGGCGTTCGAGTTCGCGCCGGCCCATCCGGTGTTGATGCCGTCGTGCAGCGTCCGGGAATCGGAGGCGCGGGCGCCGTGGATGAAGCCGGCCATCCCGCCGCTGCCGCCGGTGATGCCGCCGGCGTCGCCGTTGCTGCTCATGCCCGGGAACCAGCGACTGAATGCCGGTGGCGTTGCGAGAGGAGGGGATCGCCGTCAGCACGTCGCGGTCGACGATGGTCTGCACGCGCGCGCTCTGGACGTCCACGATCGGCGACTCGCCGGTCACGGTGATCGTCTCTTCGAGGTTGCCGACGCGCAGGTCGCCGTTGACCGTGGCGACGAAGTCGCCGCTGAGCTCGATGCCCTCGCGCTTGACGGTGCTGAACCCGGGCAGCGTGAACGTCACGACGTAGGTGCCGGGACGAAGATCGACGATTCGATACTGGCCCGTGTCGTCGGTGACGACGGAGCGGACCTTTTCGATGAGGACCGAGCTTGCGGCTTCGACCGTCACGCCCGGCAGCACCGCGCCGGACGCGTCCTTGACGACGCCGGTAATGGCGGCTTGCGCGTACGCAGCCGCAGGGAGGAGCAAGACCACGAACAGGGCTGACCGCTGATCTCCGGACGACTGTAGACATCGCGTTTCTCCTCACAGTGGGTGGTATTGCCCCGCAAGACCGATGGGTGCCGTAACGCTATGAGTGCCGGAAGGAATCGACCCGGAACCGTGGCCCGATCGTCGTACGAACCTGTAGTAATAGGGAGATGAGGAAGAACGCGCTGAGAAACGAATCGCACGCGAGTCAACTGTGTGACCCTTAAGTGCGACGGAGTATACACGGTTGAGCTGGTCCGGAAGGGCCGAGTCTGGCCGGTCCAAAGGACCGGCCCTACGAAATCTGCTTCGTGGCGGCGATGAACGTGGCGCGCGGTTCGAAGCCCATCGACGCGTAGAGCTTCCGCGCGGCGGTGTTCTTCTCTCCCACCAGCAGCGTCGCCTGACGCGCCGCGCGCGGCTGCGCCAGACGGCAGGCCTCGTCGACGAGGCTGCCGCGCGAAGCCTTCGCGGCGTCTGGCCGGGATGCACGGCGACCTGTGCGAGATGGATCGTGCCCGGCGCCACGCGTGTCGTGAGCACGAGCGCAATCATGTTGCCGGCGTCGCGGACCACGCGCGTCAGTGTCGGGCTCGAGGTCGCCGCAGCCGGGCCGCTCGACGAGGCCGCGCGCGTAGTGCTCCCACTCGGTCAGCGTGCCGCGCGGCGCGAAGTGCCGGCCGTGCTCCCCGTAGGCGGTGCGCAGCAGCTCGGCCGCGTCTTGCAGGTCAGCCTCACGCCAGCCCTCCGCCTCGGTCGCGCTCACCGGGTCTGCCGACGGCGTCAGCGTGCGCGACAGATAGTGATAGTGCTCGCAGGAGAATCCCCGCTCGACGAGCGCCGCCTCGAATCCCTCGGCGCGATCCGGGCACGAAGCACGACACGCGCACCGGACGCGGCGGCACGGCCGCCATCTCGAGACACGCATCGAGCAGTGCAGCGGTCGCGTCCTTCGTATCCGCGGCGATGCCGCCGATGTGCAGCGTCTCACCGTCGGGCATGTAGTAGCTCCAGCCGCGAACGGTGCGCTTGTGGTCGATGGCGATGCGGCCAGGCAGCCCCCAGGTCGTGCGGGCCTGCTCGATCTCCCGCCAGGAACTCGACGCATCCCAGGTCAGCTCGCGCACCCAGAAGTCCTGCTCACGCGCGTAGAGCAGCTGCGTGTCCGCCGCATCGGCGTCACGCCAGTCACGAACGATCATCTGTACAGGCTATCACTCTCGGTTGGCGGTCGGTGGTTGGCTGATACTGGGTTCTTCAATCGCCTGGAGTCGCTACGTGAGATCGCCGCTCGCACCATGCCCCTCGTGACCGCTGACGCGGCGTGCGAGATCACGATTCTCCTCTTCGAGCCGACATGCGGTCCTTGATGCGTCGCAGCACCACGTCGAGCTGCCCAGTGCGAACGGCTTCGCGAGATAGTCGTACGCGCCCTCACGCACGGCGCCCACCGCTGAGTCGATGCTCGCGTCGCCGGTAATCATGACGACGTAGCCCGACGGATTCGCCTGGCGTGCAGAAGTAAGCACGTCGAACCCGTCCGCGCCGGGCAGCTGAAGGTCGGTAATGACGATGCCAAACCGCTGCGGCGAACGGGTTATCGCGGCAATGGCCGACAGGCCGTCATCGGCCGTGGCCACCGCCGTAGCCCTGAGCCCGGCAGAACTCCGAAAGCAGTTCCCTGGTCTGGACCTCGTCATCTACAATGAGCACCTCGATTTTGGGCGAGTGCAGTGATGGCATCTGGGTTACTTCACGGTCCAGTCGGGCACGGCTCGCCGGTCGTGGAATCGGCACGGCGACGAAACCTGCACTAAACAGTTAACCAGCGCACAGGACTTCCCACCTGTGCGCCCGTCGCGCGATGTCGGACTAACCGGATCCCGCGACGACTTGTCGACGCTAACGAACTATGAGCCAGCGCGCCCTGCCGTCCATTCTTGTCGTCGAAGACGACCTTGATCTCCGTCAAACCATTGTCGCCAGCCTCGAGGCCAACGGCTTCGCCGCGGCACAGGCCAGCGACGCCGCCGACGCCATCGAACGTCTGCGGTCGTTCGCCTACGATGGACTCGTCGTCGACCTGCGGCTGCCCGACGCCGACGGCATGACAGTACTCGACGAAGCCCTCGAGCGCTACCCGCAGATTCGCGCGGTGGTGATGACCGGCTTCGGCGGTGTCGCCGAAGCGGTCGCCGCGATCAAGCGCGGCGCGGTCGATTTCCTGATCAAGCCGTTCCAGCTGTCGCAGCTCGCCCGCGTGCTGCACGACCGGGCTCGAGCAGCAGCGGCTGCGAGAAGAGAACGCGGAGCTCAAGGCGCAGCTCAAAGGCAAGTTCCGGTTCGAGAACATCATCGGGCGCCACAGCACGATGCAGGCGCTGTTCACGACGCTGGAACTGGTGTCGCCGATGAACAGCACGGTGCTGATCAACGGCGAGACCGGCACTGGCAAGGAGCTCATCGCGCGCACGATTCACCACAACAGCCCGCGCGCCAGCGAGCGCTTCGTCGCGTTCAACGCCGCGGCGATTCCCGAGACCCTGGCCGAGGCGGAGCTGTTCGGTCACGTCAAGGGCGCGTTCACCGGCGCGATCGCGTCGCGCGCCGGCCGCTTCGAGCTCGCCCACCGCGGCACGCTGTTCATCGACGAAGTGTCGTCGATGTCGCTGCCGCTGCAGGCCAAGCTGCTGCGCGCGCTGCAGGAGCGCGAGATCGAGCGCGTCGGCGAATCGCGTCCGATGCGTCTCGACATCCGCGTCATCGCCGCGAGCAACCTGGACCTGCGCAAGATGGTCAAGGAAGGGACGTTCCGCGAGGACCTCTTCTACCGCTTGAACGTCATTCCGGTGACGCTGCCGGCGCTGCGTCAGCGGCGCGAGGACATTCCGCTGCTGGCGCAGCACTTCGTGCGGAAGTCGTGCACCGACAACGGCATCCCGGTCAAGACCGTCGCGCAGGAAACGCTGCGCGCGCTGATGGCCTACGACTGGCCGGGCAACATCCGTCAGTTCGAGAACGCGATCGAGCACGCCGTGGCGATGGCGGCAGCGAAATCGGAGATCGGCCCCGAGGCGCTGCCGGACGACGTGCGCGAGCGCGCCGGCTCGATGCTGGTGCCGACGGTCGCGATTCCGGACGAGGGACTCAACTTCACCTCGCTCGTCTCACAGCTCGAGCGCGAGCTGATCCTGCGCTGTCTCGAGAAGACCGGCGGCAACAAGCGCCAGGCCGCCCGGCTGCTCAACTTGAGCCGCACGACCTTCATCGACAAGCTGCACCGCCTGAATCTCGAGCGCGGTGCTGCTAACTCCAACGAGGCAGTTCGGATTTGAGCCTGAAGTCGCAGAGTCAGGAGCTTCAGGGCCTGACTAAGGCGCGCAGGCAGGCGCAGCGCGAAGCACGCGCCTGCGCTCGCGCTCTCGAGCGTGAGCGTTCCGCCATGCTGCTCCGCGATCTGCCGTGCGACCGCCAGGCCCAGGCCTGACGACTCGTCGCGCGGCTCTGGTCGTCGTGAACGGCTCGAACAGCTGATCGGCCACGGCCGGATCGATGCCTGGTCCGTTGTCCGACACGCGCACGCACGACCCACCCCGCCGGCAGCTCCAGCTCCACGCGAATCGTGCCGCCCTGCTGACCGGCCAGTGCCTGTTCGGCGTTGACGATCAGATTCAAGACCGCCTGCAGGAGCAGGTTCGCAGAGCCCTCCACATCGACGACGCCGCTCTGTCGGCGGCTCGTAGACGATCGCCAGCCGCGCGCGGCCGATGGCAAACGTGCGCAGGCCGACCGCGCGGGTCGTCAGATCGCGCATGTTCACACGACCGCGCGACGTCGGTTTTCTGACGCGCGAAGGCCATCACTTCGGCGATGGCGCACGCCCGCCTTGGCGTTCTGCGCCGTGAATGCGCCGCAGTCCGTCAGCGACTGAGGGCGGAATCCCCGGCGTGTCCTGCAGCAGCTCCGCGAGCCCGCCGATCACCTGCAGCGAGTTGTTCAACTCGTGAAACACGCCGGCGACGAGCCGCGCCACCGTGGCCGACCGGTTCAGCGTGACGAGGTCGTCGCGCCCCGGAGAGACGGGCGTCGCGCCCGAGTCTCGGGCCCATTCTGCCATTCAACCTTCCCCTTTCCGCGCCGATTAGAAGCCTGATACATCGACCCCCGTCGGGGTCGCACAGGATATCAGCATGCGCTTCCTGTCGTTAGTCGCCTGGCAAATAGTCGCCAGACAGCAGGGGCCTGGCCCAGCCTTGACCCGAAGCCTTTGGTACACTGATCTCATGCAGTTGCGTACCGCGCGCGTGTGCCTCGATTGCGAAGAGGTGCACGACGCGCAGCAATGTCCGACGTGCGCGTCGGAGACGTTTGCGTTTCTCACCCGTTGGGTTCCCGTGCCCGAGCGTCGTCAGCGGCCGCGGCCGGCCGAGCTGGCCAATCGCGAAGCGGTCGAGACCTACCGCGAAATGCTGTCGCCCCGACCAGCCGAGCGGCTGGAGCCTGATTCGCAAGGGCGCGCTGGGGCTGGCGATCTTTGGTGTGGCCGGCTGGATGTGGCAGCGCAACACCCGCCCTGATACCAAGTCGAGAGGCAGCGGTCCAGCGTCCGGCGGCAACCGCGGCACGGGATCGTGACGCCGGAACCGCAGCCATCGTGACCCCGACCCGATTCCGTCCTCTCGCGCCGCATCAACGCCGAGCGCATCGTCCTGCTCGGCTGGGGCCGCGCCATCCTTCTGCAGCTCGCGCATCCACTCGTCGCCGCCGGCGTGCACGATCACAGCGGCTTCCGGATCTACGACGTGGGCCGCCGTCACCCGTCTCTATCACACCGTTCACGCGATGCTCGCGCTGACGTTCGGCTCCGACGCGGAGCGTGAGCGCGCACTCGATGGGATCCGTCAGATTCATCGACGCGTGCACGGGCAGCTGACGACCGCAACCCGGCGCCTCGCTGCAGGCACACCGTATTCAGCGGAAGATCCGGACCTCGTGTTGTGGGTGCATGCGACGCTGCTCGAGTCGGTGCCGATGGCATACGAGCGGTTCGTGGGACCGCTGACGATCGCCGAGCGCGACACCTATTGCGCGGAAGCAGCACCGATTGCCGTCGCCTTGATGGCTCGCAGCGACGAGGTGCCGCGCACATGGGCGGAGGCACGGGCCTATCTCGATCGGATGTATGGCTCGGGAACACTCGAGGTCACCGAGCAGGCGCGTGCGCTGGCGCGCGCCGTGCTCTCGCCGCCAGCTGCGACGGCGTGGATCGCCGGCCCGGCCACGTGGACCAATCGCATCGTCACGCTGGGCATGCTGCCTCCGACACATCAGGCGGGAATACCGATTCGGGTGGACGCGCCTCAATCAGCGGACCTTCAACGTGCTGGTGCCGGCGCTCCGCATCGACGCGGCGCGTGATGCCGCGCGCGCTCACTCTATGGCCAGAGGCTCGAGGGCCGGCGGCTCCCGGTATTCACCTTCCCAACGAGCTATGACCACGGTCGCGAGGCAGTTGCCGAGGACGTTGACCGACGTCCGCAGCATGTCGAGCACGGCGTCGATTCCCAGGATGACGAGCACGGGCTCGACCGGCAGCTTGAACGTCGCGACGGTGCCGAGCAGCACGACCACCGCGCCGCGCGGCACGCCGGCCACACCCTTGCTCGAGAGCATCAGCGTCAGGAGCATCACGAGCTGCTGTCCGATCGTGAGATCGATGCCTGCGGCCTGGGCGACGAAGATCGACGTGAGCGACAGATACAGCGTGCTGCCATCGAGATTGAAGCGTGTAGCCGGTCGGCATGACGAACGCGACGATCTGACGCGGCACGCCGATGCGCTCCATCGCCTGCATCGCGCGCGGCAGCGCGGCCTCGGAGCTGGTGGTCGCAAACGCAATCGACACCGGCTCGGCCACCGCCGCGCATGAAGCGCTGCAGCGGCACCTTGCGCCAGCAGCGCCACCGGCAGCAGCACGCCGACGACGAAGACGGCCACCGCGACATAGAACGTCGCGAGCAGCTTCGCCAGGTTGACGAGCATGCCGACGCCGAGACTGCCGACGGTGTAGGCGATCGCCGCGCCGACACCGATCGGCGCAAACAGCATCACGATCCGCGTGAAGCGGAACATCGTCTCGGCGAGGCTCTCCGCGAACGACAGCATCGGACGACGCTTCTCCTCGTCGATGAGCGCGAGCGCGATGCGCGAAGAGCACGCTGAAGACGACGATCTGCAGCATCTGCGCCTTCGACCACCGCGCGCGCGAATGTTCTGCGGGAAGATCTGCAGCACGTGTCCTGCCAGGTATGCGGCGCCGTCTGCGGCACCTGCATGCCCTCAGCCGGTGGCGGCAGCACGATGCCCTCGCCGGCGCGGCTGATTGAGATCGCCGCCCATCCGATCAGCAGCGCGAACGTGGTCACCACCTCGAAGTAGATGAGCGCCCGCACGCCCATGCGCCCGACCTGACGCAGGTTCGAGTGGCCGGCGATGCCGACGACCAGCGTCGCAAACAGCAGCGGGCGCAACGATGGTGGTGATGAGACGCAGAAAGATCTGGCTGAGGACGCGCAGCTCGACGGCCACGCCCTTGAAGTCGTGGCCGACCTCGGCGCCGATGACCATCGAGACGAGAATCCAGGCGGTCAGGGAACGGCGGCGCGCGACGAAGACGACGAGCGCAATGATGGCGAGCCAGCGGAGAACCATCCAGAAATCCATCGGTAGGGGCATGTTATACTTTGATGTTGCGCTGTCGCCGGCTTCGCAAGCGACGGCGGACAAGTCTCGCCCGGTCGAGGGAGACTACTCCACTTGCGGAAGTGGCGGAATTGGCAGACGCGCTAGCCTCAGGAGCTAGTGGCCGCAAGGCCATGAAGGTTCGAGTCCTTTCTTCCGCACCATTCGACTCTCCTATCAGCTCGCCTTCGGCGAGCCGACAGGCTCGCTCATGGCGAGCCGCCACGTCTCTCACCGATGGCTCCGCAGGCCGACTCACTCTATAGTTCACACAATGGACTATCAGCTCCTCGCGCTGATCGCGCTGCTGATCGTCGTCCTGATCGCGACCACCAGACATCACCGCCGTTCATGGCCGGGGCGTCCGCACTGGCAGTATCACCGCGTATTTTCGGTCGGCTTCGCGGGGCTGCTCTTTCTCGTTTCAGGTCTCATCGGATGGGACCTGAGATACAGCCGCGGGTGGTTCCAGGGCACCACGTGGATGGAGAGTCCAGTGTGGTGGCAGGTCGGCCTCGGAGCCGGACTGCTGACGCTCGCGGTCTTCTGGGCACGACGAGTGCCGTACCCCGTGGCATCGCCTCGTCGGTGATCCACGCCACCCGCCAACGTCCCGGTGTGCGTACTGGTACAGTCGATTCAAGACGCGCCTGCGAATCAGATCACGAATCCCTGATTCGTGACTAGGCCCGCGACGAGAAGAAGCCGTTCAACTCGGCGCGTCGCAGCAGGTGCGCGCCGGGCGGACAGCCGGCAAACTCGCAGAATTCACGGATGAAGTGCGCCTGGTCGGCGTAGCCGCACGCGGCTGCGGTATGCGTGCCGCGCTGCGGCGACTCGAGCTGCTCGAACAGACGCAGCGCGCTCTGGAACCGCGTGACCCGGGCCAGACGCTTGGGTGAGATCCCGACGACCTGCTTGAATCGCCGTTCGAGATGCCGTGGCGTCACGCCGGCAAGCGCGGCGAGCGCGTCCACGGTGACGAGACCGCGCGCGCGGCGGATCCGTTCGATCGACGCGCGCACCTGCCGGTCGATGCGGCTGACGTTCACGCGTCGGGTCAGGACGTTCTGGACAATTCGCACCGCGCCTGCGGTGTCAGCCCCGCGATCTCGCGCACCGTCGAGATCTTTCGCCAGCAACGAAGCGAGCAGCTCGAGCCCAGTGGTTTCCCCAACCAAACGATCCTGTGGCTCGCCAAACATCGATGCGGCGCCATCCGGGCTCAGCCGAATGCCGACGACGGCGACATGGCCTGTCGCCCGCAGATCGAGCGGTCGCAGCAGCTGACCGGCGTAGATCACCGGTGCCTGGCGCTCTCGTCGACCATCGGCGTGCACGCGATCGAACGGATCACCGAGATGCAGAATGATCTCTGGGCGCCCGTCGGGCAGCACCGGCTGTGCGCCGGCCATCTCGCGCGCGTGGCCGTCGAGTGTCCACACGCATTCGACAACTGGCGCCAATAGCGGTGTGGCCGTGTATTCGCGGTAGATCATCGCAGCGTATGGCGGGTCCTGCTCTTCGCTTGCCCGCCGAAGCCGGATGGCGAAGGCGGGGACCCGCCGTGACCGTACCATTCGTGTCGGATTCGTTCAAGCGGACGGGCGACGGATCGCGTTACAGTCCCATCAATGAGCAGCTGTGTGACGACGATCATCGCATTGGCCGTCATCCTTGGACCACTCGACCATGCCAATGCGCAGGGCGGCAAGCCCGCGGCGCGCGGCACGCTGACGCAACTCGCGTGGCTGGCGGGCACCTGGAGCGGCGGCGACGGTCCGGTGACCTTCGAAGAGCGATGGACGCCCGCGGCCGGCGGCGCGATGCTCGCCGTCTCGCGCACGCTGAAAGGCGATCGCATGGTCGCGTTCGAGTTCCTGCGCATCGTCGAACGCGACGGCGGGCTCGTCTACATCGCCCAGCCGAACGGCCGGCCGCCGACCGAGTTCACGCTGACGGCGATCACCGCCGACAGCGCGACCTTCGAAAACCCGATGCACGACTTCCCCAAGATGATCCGCTACAGCAGGCGCGCTGACGGATCGCTCGAGGCACGAGTCAGTGACGGAGGACAGAAGGGCGAGACGTTCGTGTTTCGGAAGGTCCCGTAGTGGACGACGCAAGAGTCGCTTGTAGGGCGACGCATGCGTCGCCCTTGACTCAAATCAAATGCGTGATGTTCGGCTCCACGCCTAAGCAGCGCCTTGCCATAGACCTCGAGATTGACCTGCCACTCGGTGATCGCGTGATGGCTCGCCGTGTGGACGTCGCGCCAGAGACGCTGCATGCGGTTGCTGTCGGCGAGGCTCGACGTGCCGTGCGCAGCGACGAGAAGCTCGACGGCATCGCGGCAGTACTTCGCCGCCAGCGCAGTGTCCATGCGCACGCGCGCGCGAGCGGTCACATCCATCAGCCGGCTCTCCTGCGCGTACCGATCGAGATCGTCGGCAGCACGCCGTGCGTGCAGAAGCGCGGTGTCGATCTTCATCGCCGCCTCGGCAATCTGCATCTGGAATCCCGGCGGAGTCGGCCTGCGTGGCGAAGGTCGTGTGCGTGATGCCGCGCGTCTTCGATCGCGCGATCGCGTGCTCGAGCGCCGACTGCGCCACGCCGAGCTGTGACGGCGCGAGAATCAGAACGGTGATCGGCACGAACGCGGCGCGATACACCACTTCGTCGGTGTGCTCCGTGCGATACGATCCCACCGAACGCCTGTGGATACGGCAGGAAGCGATGCTCCGGCACGAACACGTCCTTCGCCACGATCGTGTTGCTGCCGGTGCCCTTCATGCCGGCCATGAACCACGTGTCCTCGATGGTCAGCTCGCTCGATCGGCATCAGCGACAGTCCGAGATTGATCATCTCGCCGCGCTCGTTCTTCATGTGAATGCCACACGCGGCCCACTGCGCGTGCATCGAGCCGGAGGCCCACGGCCATCGGCCGCGTCACCCGCCACCCGCCGTCCACCGGCACCGTCTCGCCGTTGGGCGCGAGTGACCCGGCGATCCACGCATCGGGATTCGATCCCCAGACGTCGGCCTGTGCGCGCTCGGGAAACAGCGACGCCAGCCAGGCGCAGACGTTGATCAGACTGGCGACCCACGACGTCGAGCCGCAGCCGCGCCCGAGCTTCGGCCATCACGTCGATGTAGGTGCGCACGCTCGTCTGATGGCCGCCGAACCGCGCCGGCACCATCAGCCGGCACAGCCCGGCATCCTTCAGCGCCTGCACGTTCTCGTCGGCGAGACGACGGAGCGAATCGGTCTTCTCGGCGTTGCGCTCGAGAATCGGGCGGATCGCTGGCCGCGCGCTCGATCAGCGCTGCTCGATCCCAACGCCCGACTCCAATTCCAACCCAGCTGCTCCCGACGAGCAGTCGCATTGGGATTGCGAGTGGTTGGAGTTGGATCGGCTTGGGGTTACGATCACCGCGATCCGCCGCCGTGACGAAGCGTCGATAGTTGCTGAACGACTGCGTGATGCGGCTGCCCGCTGAGCCGCCGTTCCGCCACATCGACGAGGAGATGATCTCCGCCGGAAGCATGAGCGTCTCATCCGGATCGCTGAACCGTCACCGGACGATAGCGAATGGACATGTCGGCGCGCTCGAGCGTCATGATACAGCGCGCCGTTGACCCGCTGATGCTTGCGAGGAATCGGCAGATCGACCATGCCCATCAACTGCTCGTCGATGCGGACGATGGTCGCCGTCTCGCGGATCGGCCCACAGACGCCCGCGCCAGCGTCCGGGCACATCGACGCTCACGCAGTCGTCGGTCCACTCGACTATCGGCTTTCCCGCCTCGAGCGAGCGGTAGTCCACCATCACCGCGTCGCGGCCATCCACGCGTCCGATGCCGGCGCTCGTGAACGCATACTTGTGCCGCCGATCGGGCAGCAGAAACGCCAGCGGCTCCGGCGACACGCTCTTGCGGATCCATGCACTCGGGCTTGTCGCCCTTCTTCGGCGGCTTGCCGTTCACGGTCAGCAGCTGCCGCGTGACCGTGGCCGGCGACTCGTCGCCGTCGACGTGACGGATTCCATTCGACGCGCAGCTCGTAGACGAGCCGCCGGGCAAACCCGTCGAACGACAGTCGCGATTGATACGCTGCACGCTGACCGACTTCATCGGTGACGATGCTCTGCGCGCGCGAGTAGTACTGCTCGACGTAGTCGCTCAGGCGGGTGACGGTCTGGTCTGCGGCAATCGACTGTCCGATCGCGCTGCCGCCCGGCCGGCAGGACGCGTGGCAATCGACGAGCGGCAATCGAGCAGAACCCTCGACATCTCCGTCCTGTGCTACCTTAGCGGCGCCTTACGCCCGCTTTGGTCGAAATCAGGTCCTACAGTCTACGGCGTAAACGAATACCAGCCATAGACGGTAGACAGAAGCCGAAGTCAGGCAGAGCTCTTCACGTCTGCGCGGGCCGCGCCCTACGGCACGGGGCCGCGCTCTACGAGTGGGAGGGATACGAGATGCGCAGGATGCAATACGTTCTGGCGGTGATGGCGGTTGCCGCGCTCGGGACGTTCGTCGACGTACGCCCAGGCGCCTCAGCAGCCGGCCCCCGGTGCGCCGGCACAGGGTCGTCCTGGCGGTGCAGCGCCCGGGCGAGGCGGTCCGGCGGGGCCGGCGTCCTTCTTCATCACCAGCGTCGGCAAAGGTGACGGCGCCAACTACGGCGGCCTCGCGGGTGCCGACGCCTACTGCGCGCAGATGGCGACAGGGCGGCGGTCTGGCCACGCCGCCCGGACGCACGTGGCGCGCGTATCTCAGCATGCCGGCCCAGGGCGGCCAGCCGGCTGTGAACGCACGCGACCGCATCGGCGCGGGCCCGTGGTTCAACGCACGCGGTCAGCTGATCGCCAACAACGTGGCCGATCTCCACGGCGACGTGCAGCGCGATCGCAACAGCATCAACAAGAACTTCGCGCTCAACGAAAAGAGGCGCGACGGTCAACGGCGTCGGCGACATGCCGAACCAGCACGACATCCTGACCGGTTCCGACTCGCACGGCCGTGCGGTTGCCGGTGAAGCGGACACCACGTGCAAGGGCTACACGAGCAATGCCGACGGCCAGGGCAGCGTGCTGCTCGGTCATCACGATCGCACCGGCGGCGGCAACAGCTCGTGGAATTCGACGCACGGATCGCGCGGCTGCAGCCAGCCCAACCTCGTGGCGACCGGCGGCGCGGGTCTGCTCTACTGTTTCGCGGCGAATTAGTCGTTCGGAACGTTCGGGCGTTCGGATCGTTCGGGTCGTTCGGGGACAGAACGATTCGAACGGTTCGAACAAACCGAACGATTCGAACGGTCCGAAGATCTATTCTTCGATCTGCCAGTCGGCGAGCGGCTGCGGGCCGGGCTTGATGTGGGCGATATCCGGATCGCCGTCGTCTCCGGCTGATACGTCGGTTTGCTTCCTGACCTTGTGTCCTGACGCCGCGCCGCCTTCTGCTGACGACGTTCGATCAGCGCTTTTTCGCGCTCGCGCTTCGCGGCGGTGGGTCGTGCGTTTCTGGCCATGCGGAACCCTCAGCATACACCATCGGCACAGCATTCCCCAACGCATTGAGCATTCATCGGCTACGGGTTAGCATGCTCGTTTCCGTGTGCGTGAGATTCCGCTCCACGAGATTCAGGCCGCCGCGCGCGCCATCTACGATCTGGTCGTTCGCACGCCGTTGATCCGCCTGGAATTGCCCGGCGCGCCCGGTCATCACGCCTCGACACGAGATCTTCCTCAAGCTCGAGACACTGCAGCCGATCGGCTCATTCAAGATCCGCGGCGCGCTACAACGCCGTCCGGCAACTCAGCGACGATGAGCGGCGCGACGGCGTCTGGACGGTCAGCGCCGGCAACGCCGGGCAGGGCGTCGCGCTCGCTGCGCGGCACGCCGGCATTCCCTGCTCCGTGATGGTGATGGACACTGCGCCGCGCGCCAAGGTCGAGGCCATGCGCCGGCTCGGGGCCACGCTGGTCGCGGCCAGCTACGACGAGTGCTGGCGCACCGTCGAAGCGCATGCCTCGCCACGCATGCGCGGCCGGTTCGTCCATCCCTTCGACGACGATCGCTTCATCGCCGGCAACGCGACGCTGGGTCTCGAGATTCTCGAGGACCTGCCCCACGTGGACGCGATCGTCGGCGCGGTCGGCGGCGGCGGGCTCCTCAGCGGCGTCGGTTCAGCGGTCAAGGCGATCAAGCCTGATACGCGCATCATTGCCGCCGAACCGGAAACCGCGGCCCCGTTCGCGACATCGCTGCGCAACGGCTCGGCGAGCCGCTTCGACGACTGGCGCGCATCATTCGTCGATGGCGCCGGCGGCAAATCGGTGCTGCCGACAATGTGGCCGCTGCTCTCCCGCCTCGTCGACTCGTCCATCGTCGTGCCGCTGTCAGAGGCGGCGGCCGCGATGCGGCTCGTCGCCGATCGCTGTCACGTCGTCATGGAGGGTGCCGCCGGATGCGCCGTCGCCGCGGCGTTGACCGGACGGATACGCGGCACGGTCGTGGCGATCGTGTCTGGCGGCAATATCGATCTCACGACGTTTGCGACGCTGACCGGGGCGTGCCCGGAGCGTGTCACATGAAGCAGAATGCCAGATGCAAATGCCAAGTTCCTGCTGTGTTGTTGGCATTTTGAATTGTGCATTTTGAATACAAGGATCTGTTTTGACCCCACTTCCTGACCGCATCAATCGACTCGACTCGCTCGCCCGCGATCTCTGGTGGAGCTGGACGCCGGAGGCGCGCAGCGTGTTCCGGCGCATGGACTACAACGTGTGGCGGCAGACGGCGCACAACCCGGTGCGCATGCTGCAACTGCTGGCGCCGGACGTGTTCGAACGGGCGATGGCCGATCCGAGCTGGCTGGCGGCATACGACCGTGTGATCGCGCGGCAGGATTCGTCGCGGCGCGGCGCGCCAGACGTGGTGCGAGGCCAACTGCCCCGAGCTGCAGGGCAAGTCGATCGCCTACTTCTCCGCCGAGTTCGCGCTGCATCAGTCGCTGCCGATCTACGCCGGCGGCCTCGGCGTGCTCGCCGGCGATCACTGCAAGGAAGCCAGTGACCTTGGCGTGCCGCTGGTCGGCGTCGGCTTCATGTATCCGCAGGGCTACTTCCATCAGAGCCTCACGTCCGACGGCTGGCAGCAGGAGATCTACGAGAAGCTGAACTGGACGCAGGCCGCCATCGAGCCGGCGATGACCGCCGACGGCAAGCCGTGCATCACCGCGGTGCCGCTCGGCAATCGCACCGTGCTGGTTGCCGTGTGGCGCGTGCGCGTCGGCCGGGTGTCGCTGTTTCTGCTCGACACCGATCTCGAAGAGAACGCGCCGTGGGACCGCGAGCTGTCGGCACGTCTCTATGGCGGCGATCGTGAGACCCGCGTCCAGCAGGAGATCATCCTCGGTATCGGCGGTGTGCGCACGCTTGAAGGCGATGGGTATCACGCCGGCGGTCTATCACCTCAACGAAGGGCACGCCGCCTTCGTTGTGCTGCAGCGGATTCGCGACTTGTGCGAAGCCGGCGCCGGCTTCGACGACGCGCTCGAGGAAGTGCGGCGCAGCACGGTGTTCACGACGCATACACCGGTGCGCCGCCGGGCACGACGCGTTTCCGTTTCACCTCGTCGAGCAGCACCTCGCCGGCGCATGGGGCGACCTTGGTGCGTATCGCGAGCGGTTCCTCGCGCTCGGTCACCACGACAACGGCAGCGGTCCGACTGTTCAACATGACCGCGCTGGCGCTCCGCACCAGCGGCGCGGTCAACGGCGTCAGCCGTCTGCACGGCGAAGTCACCAAGCAGATGTGGCAGTCGATCTGGCCCGGGCGTGGCGTACGACTCGCTGCCAGTGAAGTCGATTACCAACGGCGTGCACGTGCCGACCTGGATCTCTGCGGAAATCGAAGCGGTGCTGGTGCGGCATCTCGGTCCCGACTGGCTCGAGTCGCACGACGACCCGGCCTTTGCCGACCGCGTGATGAACATCCCCGACGATGAATTGTGGGCGGCGCGCCAGTCGCTGCGGGCGTTTCTCTTCAACTTCATCCGCGAGCGCGCGCGCACTCGCTGGACGCAGGAACACGTCAGCGCGGCGCGCGTCGTCGCCGCGGCGACGATGTTCGATCACAACACGCTGACCATCGGCTTCGCCCGCCGCTTCACGGGATACAAGCGGCCCGAGCTCATCTTCCTCGATCCGGAACGACTGGCGAGGATCCTCACGGCGACCGGTCGCGCGGTGCAGATCATCTTCGCCGGCAAGGCGCACCCGGCCGACGACGTCGGCAAGCACCATCTGCAGCGGATCTACCGGCGAGCGCTCGATCCGATGTTCGGCGGACGCATCGGCTTCGTCGACGACTACGACCTGCACGTGGCGCACTACCTGGTGCAGGGCTGCGACGTGTGGCTGAACAACCCACGCAAGCCGCTCGAAGCCAGCGGCACGAGCGGCATGAAGGCGGCGATCAATGGCACGCCGCACATGTCGATCGGCGACGGCTGGTGGGCTGAAGGCTTCAGCGGCGACAACGGCTGGCTGATCGAGGGGCACGCCGATCCGAACGATCACGGCGCGCAGGACTGGGCCGATGCGCAGTCGATCTACTCGCTGATCGAAGAGCAGCTGGTGCCGACCTTCTACGCGCGCGACGAGCACGGCATCCCGCGACGCTGGCTGCAGATCGTGAAGCAGTCGATCCGCACGGTGCTCCCGGTCTTCTCCGCGCGGCGGATGGTGAAGGACTACGTGCGCGACATGTATCTGCCGGCCGTCCGGCGCGAGACGCTTACGCGATAGCGCGCCGTCAATTCCCGACGACCAACCCCCAACGGCCAACCACTCCCAATTCCCGACTCCCCAATAACTCCCAACGGGATTGGGAATTGGGCGTTGGAGTGGTTGGGCGTTGGAGGTTGGGACTTGGGAATTGGCCGGCCGGCTATGCGCGCCGGCCGGCGAATATAATGAGGCGGATGGCTCCCCGGAAGTCGAATCTCGTCAAGACGAAGTGCGTGCTGTGCGGCTCGAAGGACGTCTCAGAACCGCGCGGCGAGGAGCGCTACTGCCGCGACTGCTGGGAGAAGAAGATCGCGGTCGAAGAGATCGTCGCGCGCGAGTTTGCGCTCAAGCGCTACATCCGTGCGCACAGCGCCGAGAAGTATCTGGTCTACCACTCGACCATCAAGCGTCCCTGCGGACAGATCATCGTCGTCGACGACGGCTACGACCTGTTTCTGTCGATGATCCTCTACCCGAATTTCGGGTGGGACGAGCCGGCCTATCACCTCGAAGGCGACCCCGAAGGCCGTAGCTTCGCCGAGGTCCTGGTCGATGTCGTCGCGACCGAGGTCATCGAGCCCTGGGGCGGCGGCAAGTGGCATCTGGAGATATTCAGGTCCGTCAACCCGGAGCCGGAGGATTGGAACGGCGAAATGTAGGGCTGGCGTGACATAATTGCGCCGCTCTCTTCGTTCCAGCTTCAGCCTGGTTGTAGTGTCCGGCTTGAGCCTAGTTTGTAGAGTCCGGCTTCCTTGGTCGCCGAAGCGAGGGGCGCGACGGCGGCAGTCGGACCAGTGGGAGGGTTACATCATGAACGGCCAGAGACGCACGTTCCTGACGATCGCCGGTGTCGTGCTCCTGCTCGCGGCGGCGGCGGCCGAACAGGCCAAGCCGGCAGCAGCCGGCGCCAACCGCACAGCGGCCAAACGATGAAGGTGCGGCAACCACGCCGCAGAAACTGGTCGCGCCGGTTCGCGGTCAGGCCGAAATCGGATTCACCAAGCCCGTCACCAATAGCGACGGCAAGCTCATCACCACCAAGATCAAGATCAAGAACCTGTCGAAAGGCGCGATCGCCGGCCTGAAGGTCGACGAGTTCTGGTACGACAAGGACGGGAATCCTGTAACCGGTGCGCAGCCGTTCCGCTACCGGAAGCCGCTGCAACCGGGCGAGGTCATCGAGGTCGTGCTGAAAGTGCCGCGTGATCCGAGGATGAATCGGAATCAGTACAAGTTCGAGCACGCCAACGGCACGATCAAGACGACCGCGCTGCCGAAGCTCTAAAGATGCCGATCGCCAGATGCGTCGATCAGGAAGACGCGGTGGTCACCGCCAGATGTTCAGGAAGGCGGTGATCAGCAGGCCGTTGACGAAATCGATTCCGAACGCACCGACGAGCGGTACGACGAGGTAGGCCTTGGGCGCCGGCCCGTACCGCTCGACGAGCGCACCCATGTTCGCCACCGCGTTTGCCGTGGTCCCGAGCATGAACCCGCAGAAGCCGGTCGACATCACCACCGCGTCGTAGTCCTTCCCCATCAGCCGCGGAATCGCCAGCAGACAGATCGCCGCCACGAACAGCGACCTGGCAGAACAGAATCACCAGCAGCGGGATGACCACACCGGCCAGCTCCCAGAGCCGCAGCGTCATCAAGGCCATCACCAGAAACAGCGCGAGTGCCACGGTGCCGAGGTCGTCGATCGTCCGCTGTGACATGCCGATGAGACCGGTCGACGTCGTCGAGATTGCGGATGACCGCGGCGACGATCATCGCGCCGATGTAGGCCGGCAGCGTCCATCCCAGCGACTGCAGTCCGGCGCTGACCCACACGCCGGCGCCGACCGCGGTGATGATCACGACGAGATGCTTGAGCAGCGCGTACGCTTCGACGTCCTCACCGGCCGGCGCCGACGCCGCGTGGCTCCGGGAACTGCTGCTCGGCGAGGTTCTCCAGCGTGCCTCGGTTCGGCGCCGCGCGGTATGCGACTGCGGATGCCGCTCGAGCAGATACGTTCCGATCGGACCGCCAAGTAAGTCCGCCGGCCACGATCCCGACCATCGCCGCGGAGACGGCCAGCGTCGACGCGCCGGGCACACCGGCCTGCTCGAAGAGCGGCGCGAACGCGAGCCCGGTCGCCGGACCGCCGGTCAACGTCACCGACCCGGCCAGCACGCCCATCAGCGGATGCTCGCCGAGCAGATAGGCCACCGCCGGCGCCGAGCACGTTCTGCAACGCGGCGGCAATCGACGCGACGATCATCATGATGAGGACCAGCGGTCCGCCGCGCTTGAGCAGCAGGACGCTGGCGCCGAAGCCGACCGACGCGAAGAACGTGTTCTGCAGCGGCGTCTGCAGCGTGGTGTCGAACGCGAGCGGCCGCCAGTCGAACGCGTAGCCGATCGCGAACAGCGCCGCGACCGGCAGACCGCCGGCCACGGGCGCGGGAATGTTGTAGCGCGCGAGCGCCGGTATCAGCCGCTTGAGGCCGTAGCCGAGGAACAGGATCAGACCGGCGAAGGCGACGGTCTGGACGAAATCGAGCTTCAACAAGGCCCAATGCTCAATGCTGAATGATCAAGGCCCAACGCACGCTTCCGGCCCCGTTGAGCATTGGGCATTCGGCATTGGGCATTCGTGCATTGCGTCTATCTCACCCGGATCTGGATGTCGCGGCTCACTGCCGGGAGATCGCCGATGCGCGTCTGCCCTTCGACGTGCAGCACGTAGAGGCCGGGCTCGACCTCGTCGAGCGGCAGCCGCGCCGAGAAGCCGTAGCCGCCCGAGCCGCCCTGCAGATCGGTGGACGATCGCTCGTCGCTCACGCTCTGCACGACGCGTCCGCCTTCGGCGCGCAGCTCCGCCTTGAATTCGAGCATGTGCGCCGGCGCACCGGGATTGTTCTCGTAGAACTCGGCGAAGAGCGCCATCGTGTCGTCGCGCGCGAACTCGCGCATCGTCGTCGGCGGACCCGGCAGATAGTCGGCCAGAGGATCCTTCGGCCTGACGGTCGGCGCCTCGGCGGCGGCACGAGAGGTGATCGCCACGCCGCTCATCACGAACTTCTCTTTCGAGAAGTCCGGAATCTCGAGGTCGTACAGCACGCTGCCGGTGCGTCCGCCGCGCGTCGCCGCGGCGACGCGCATCTGGTAGCGGCCCGGCGGCAGGCTCGATCTGATTCACGAGACGGAAGCCGCGGCTCTTCGCGCGCGCGAGCGTGTCCGGCTTCAGATTGAGGTTCACCAGCTGACGCTCGCCGGGGAAGAGCTTGCCCTTCGCGTCGGTCGCGCTCGATGACGACCTCGAGCGTCTCGCTGAACGTGCCGTCCTTCTCGACGAACTCGAAGTTGTTGACGTCCACTTCGGCCACGAAGGCGACGGCGGCATTCGGCGCCGCGCCCTTGTAGGGCGCAGCGAACACCTTGATCGGCACGCCGTTCACCGGCAGCGGGCTGCCGATCGCTTCGGCGAGCGCCGGGCTCACCTTCGTTGACGGCGTCTGATTCGGACGACGGCCGCGCGCCTCGAAGTAGCCGTTGCGGCTGCGGACGCGCAGGCCGGGACGCTTCACCCGCACCTCGATCTTGCGGAAGCGGCCGTCGCGGCGGTCGTTGGTCGAGTAGTAGCCGAACACGTAGTAGCTGCTGTTCTCGGCGACGATGCGATCGAACGCGCCGTTGAGGTCGTTGCGATTCACGGCCGCGAAGCCGCCGGTGCTCGACGCCAGCACGCGCAGGCTGTCCTGCGAGAGACGCAGCTCGCTCTGCAGCGCCCGACCGTCAGCGTCGCCGACGGTGCTGCTCTGCGTGATCAGATCCTCGTCGCCGACCGTGAGACCGCGCGGATCGATCGCGTAGATGCTGACGTTGCCGCGCGTCGCCGATGCGATGGCGTCCTGCGTGTCGAGCAGCACCGCCGAGGCGGTCGAACCCAGCACACCGGTCGCCTCGAAGATGTTGTAGTCGACGCCTTCGCCGATCAGCAGCATCGCCTTGCGGCGGCCGCGAACGCCGGCCATGAACTCGGCCAGCTTGCGGACGTTGTTCATCACCGAGCGAGCGCGGAACGCGCGATCCATCTGCTCGATGTCGTCGCCCGGTGCGAGAATGCCGGTCTCGGGATTGCTGCGCGCGCCCTCGATCCGGTTGATCGTCGCCGACCGCAGCTTGCGGCCGTTGAACTTCTCGATCGCCTGAATCAGCAGCCGCGGATTGTTGGTGAAGTCCTGCGAGGCATCCGACCGGCCGGTGTAGACCACCGCGGCGAGATCGTTGATGCCGAAGTTCTGCTCGATGAACCGCCGCGCCGCGGCTTTCACGCGTGGCGATCGCGTGAAGTCGGTGTGGATGTCGTCGAGGACGAGCAGGTAGATGCGGCCCTCGAGATGCTCGTTGGTCTGCACGTCGGGCTCGATCGCCTTGCCGGCGAACAGCGGCCGCTCGGCGCGCTCGATCGGAATGTTGACCAGCGAGAAGGCCGAGACCTTCTGCGGCTTGCCGTCCTCGAACACATCGAAGTCGCTGGCCGTGAGATCGGTGACCGGGTTGCCCTGCGCATCGGTGACGAAGGCATCCACCTCGACGTAGTTCACTTCGACGCGGAAGGTGACCGGTGGCTGATCGGCGGGCGGTTGGGGCGCGGGCTGCTGCTGTGCAGCAAGCGCGGCACCCAGGGCGGCGACGAGAAGGGCAACCGTAAGTCGCTGTGTCATAAGTCCAACCAGGCGTGTCTGCGAAGGCGGATTGGCAGGTCGATTATAGGCGTTTGCGCGCGCGCAGACCGCCGTCCGCTGTGCAGCGTCGTAACAAGCAGGAGCCGGAGCCGTATACTGCACGCTATGGGACTCGATGTGGCTGCCGTTCAGGAGGCATTACGCACGGCAAACCTCGATGGATGGCTGCTCTACGACTTTCACGGCTCCAATCCGATCGCGGCGCGTCTTGCCGGACTGACCGGCGGGCGGCCACATGACCACCCGCCGCTGGTACTACCTGATTCCGGCGCAGGGTCAGTCCACGCGGTCTCGTTCACGCGATCGAACGCCACAACCTCGATCAACTACCCGGTGAAAAAACGGTGTACGCGGGACGGCAGCAGTTGGACAGCGGGTTGACACAGTCTGCTGCAGGGCATGCGCCGCGTGGCGATGGAATACTCGCCGATGTGCGCGATTCCGTATCTCTCGCGTGTCGATGCGGGCACGGCCGAGGCGGTGCGGGCGAAGGGCGTTGAAATCTTTTCCTCCGGAGATCTCGTCCAACAATTCGAGGCCTCGTGGACACCCGCCCAGCTGGCCTCGCACCAGGTCGCCTCGGCCGCGCTCTACCGCATCAAGGATCGCGCCTTTGCGTCGGCCGCGGCCGCGGTGCGCGCCGGACGTGCGCTGAGCGAGTACGAGTTGCAGCAGCAGATGGTCGAGTGGTTCGACGAGGAAGGATTGATCAGCGACTCGGCGCCGGTGGTCGCCGTTGATGCCAACGCCGGGGATCCGCACTATCTGCCCTCGGCCGAACGGTCGCGACCCATCTCGGCCGATCAGGTATTGCTGCTCGACCTCTGGGGCAAGACGCAAGGAACCCGGCGCGGTGTTTGCTGACATCACCTGGGTGGGTGTGACCGCGGCACGTGTGCCTGACGAAACTGCACGAGCATTCGGCGCCATCGCTGAGGCGCGAGACGCCGCCGTGCAGCTCGTCGAAGAAGCGGCACGGGAGGGCCGCGACCTCCGCGGGTGGGAGGTCGATCGCGCAGCGCGGCAGGTGCTCGAGCAGCGCGGCTACGGCGAACGGATCCTGCACCGGACCGGGCATAGTCTCGGCGAGAACGTCCACGGCAATGGCGTGCACATGGACGACTACGAAACCCACGACGATCGGCGTCTGCATTCCAGGCACGGGCTTCACGGTCGAGCCGGGTTTGTATTTCGACACGTTCGGCGTGCGCACCGAGGTCAACGTCTTCCGCGGGGAGCACGAGGCCACGGTAACCGGCCCGCGGCAACGGGATGTAGTGACGCTCTTGTAGGCCGGGGCCTGGATTTGCACCCGGCGGGAGCGCAGGTCGACAAAGCAAGACCGGCCCTACGGAAACGGGAGTTTTGTTCGACAATAGTGGTAGGCCCGTCCAAAATGACGGGCGGCCCGTCCGAAAGGATGGAAGGTGAAAGGGTTTTGGAGGCACTGATGTCCAACCGCAGATTTACGTGGTTCTATGCATTGCTGATTGCGATGACGTCGGCGGCGGCGGCTCTGGTGATTGCGTCGCGGCTGGGACTGTCACCGGAGTCATCCGCGCAGACGGTAGCGGCGCCGGCCATGAACAGCACGCCGCTGACTGGTCCGGTCACCGCGACGACGTTCCGGGAGATTGCGAAACGGGCGAGCCCGGCGGTCGTCAATATCCGCACCGAGTCGCGCCAGCGCACGCAGGACCTGAGCGAATTCTTTGGCGGCAGCGATCTCTTCGATCGCTTCTTCGGTCCCTCCGGTGGTGGTGCGGGTGGTGGCGCGGGTGGCGGCCGCCGGCCGGAGAACCGCCAGCGCGATCAGCTGGTTCAGGCAGCCGGCACCGGCTTCATCATCGACAAGTCGGGACTGATCCTGACCAACAACCACGTCGTCGAGGGCGCATCGAAGATCAAGGTCTCGCTCTACGGCGAGGACGACGACCAGGAATACGATGCGAAGATCGTCGGCCGCGATCCGCTGACCGACAGCGCGCTCATCGAGCTCACCGAGAAGCCGGATCACACGCTGCCGGCGATCGAGTTCGGCGACTCGTCACAGATGCAGCCGGGTGACTGGGTGATGGCAATCGGCAATCCGTTCAACCTGGCCCACACCGTCAGCGTTGGCGTCATCAGTGCCAAGGAGCGTCCGTTCACCGTGGCCGAGGGCCGTTCGGCGCAGGTCCTGCAGACCGACGCCGCGATCAACCCCGGCAACTCCGGTGGTCCGCTGCTCAACGTGCGCGGCGAGGTGATCGGCATCAACACGGCGATCATCGCCGACGGCCGTCAGTCGGGCAACATCGGCATCGGCTTCGCGATCCCGATCAACACCGTTCGCGATCTGCTGCCGCAGCTGCGCACCGGCAAGATCACCCGCGGCCGCATCGGCGTCGGCGTCGAGCCGATCTCGCGCGAGGCGGTTGACGAATTCGGTCTGAAGGATCGCAAGGGCGCGGTCATCAAGACGGTGGCCCCTGGCGGCGCGGCCGCCAAGGCCGGGCTCGAACCGGGCGATGTGATCACGTCGTACAACGGCAAGCCGGTTTCCAGCCGTGACGAACTGGTGCAGATGGTCGTGGCGACCAAGCCTGGCACCTCCGTCCCGGTGCGCATCGTTCGCGACGGCGCTGAGAAGACGGTGAACGTCACCGTCGACGAGCTCGACCTGGAATCCGAAAGCAACGTCGCCTCTCGCAATCGCGAGCGCGACGACACCGGCCAGGCGACCAGCACCGGTTTCGGCCTGCGGCTGCAGAACATCTCGCCCGCGGAGGCCCGCGAGCTGAAGCTCGATACCAACCGCGGCGCGCTCATCACCGACGTCGAACAGGGCAGCCCTGCCGGCCGTGCCGGTCTCCGCCCGGGTGACGTGATCGTTCGCGTCGGACGTGAGCCGATCGCCTCGGCCACCGACGCGCAGCGCGAGCTCGGCAAGGTCCCCTCGCGCGGCACCGCGTTCCTGCGCGTGTTGCGCGACGGTCAGGAGACCTTCGTATCGGTGACGAAGGAATAACCCGCCCGACACGAGACTCTCTCGCCAACAAGGCCTCAGGGGAATTCCCCTGAGGCCTTGTTTTTTGGGGTAATCTTTGGCCCCTCATGATTGAGCGCGAGATCAAGCTGCTGGTCCAGAACGTCCCTGAAGCACGAGCGGCCATCATCGCGGCAGGCGCCGCCCCTCTCAAATGCCGCCGGCTCCAGGAAGACGCCCTCTTCGACACCGACGACGAGACACTGCGACGACGCGGCTGCGCACTGCGCATCCGCAGCGACTCCGGCCGCAGTCTGCTGACCTTCAAAGGTCCCGTCCAATCGGGGCCGATGAAGATACGCGAAGAGCACGAGACCGTCATCAGCGACGGCGACGTCCTCACCCACGTGCTCGAATCGCTCGGCCTGCACGTCTGGTTCCGCTATCAGAAGTTTCGCGAGGAGTTCGCCGCCGAGGACGCGACGATCGCACTCGACGAAACGCCGATCGGCACCTTCATCGAGATCGAAGGCGGTGAGCGCGCGATCGTGGCGCTGGCGTGCGCGCTCGGGCGGACGCCGGACGACTTCATCCTCGACTCGTATCGCAGCCTGTTCCTGACGCGGCGTGAGCAGTTCGGACTGGACGGCGCCAACATGATGTTCGCGGACGAATGGTCCCAGCGCTCGTCCTGACCGCCGGTCTGGCCACGCGGCTCCGCCCGCTCTCGCTCGTGCGCGCCAAGGCGGCGCTTCCGGTCGCCGGCGTGCCGCTGGTGCACCGCATCCTGCGTTCGCTCGCTGCCGCGGCGTCACCGATGCCGTCCTGAACCTGCACCATCTGCCGCACACGCTGACCAGACTGGTCGGCGACGGCAGTGCGCTCGGCATGCGCGTGCGCTACTCCTGGGAAGTTCCCGGTGCTCGGTTCAGCCGGCGGGCCGCGGCGTGCGGCTCCCCTGCTCGGCTCCACCTTTCTCATCGTCAACGGCGACACGCTCACCGACCTCGACGTCCGCGCGCTGGTCGCCGACCATCGTCAATCGGGCGCGCTGGTCACGATGGCCGTCGTTCCCAACACGCAACGCGAGAAGTACAGCGGGCTGAGCGCCGACGGGAGCGGCGCCCTGACCGGCTTCGCCAAGCGGGGTTCACCGGAGAACGCCTTTCACTTCATCGGTGTTCAGGTCGTCGAGGCCGAGGCCTTCGCGTCCGTACCCGACAACGGCCCCTTCGAGACCAGCACGCTCTACACGTCGCTGATCGCCGGCCGGCCCGGATCGATTCGCCTGTTCACGACCGCGGCAGAGTTCTTCGACATCGGCACGCCCGCCGACTACCTCGACACCTCGCTGCGCCTGGCCGATCGTGAACGGCACGCCGCCGTCCCCGCTCGCGCGCAGGTCGATGCCACCGCACGCGTCGAACGGTCCATCTTGTGGGACGATGTGGTGGTAGAGGCAGGAACGATGCTGCGGGAGTGCGTCGTGACCGACGGCGTCCGCGTCCCGGCGGACACATCGTGGCATGGGGTCACGATCCGCGTCGCCGGTGGCGAGCTCGCGCCCGGCGAGCGGCGGATCGACGACCTCGCGATTGCCTCTCTGTAGATCGTTCGAATCGTTCGGACCGTTCGCATCGTTCGGACCGTTCGAGATCGATCGCTATGGCAGACGACACACGCGGACGCATCGATCAGTTCCTGACAGAAATCGGCCTGGCCGCTCGGGTCACCACGGTCGTGCCGCTGACCGGCGACGCATCGGACCGCAAGTACTTCCGCGTGCTCCTGCGCGACGCGCCAACGCAGGTGCTGGCGGTCCATCCGCAGGCGATCGACTTCGAGCGGCTGCCGTTCGCCAACGTCGCGCGGCTCTACAGCGCGATGCCCGTGCCGGTACCGCGAATCCTCGGACACTCCGATCGCGCTGGGCATCATCGCGCTGGAGGATCTCGGTGACGTCACGCTGCAGGCGCATCTCGGCGCGGCCTCCTTCGTCGAGCACAAGGCGCTGTATCGCGAGGCGGTGACGCTCATCGAGACGCTGCAGCGGCGCGGCGCCGAGCTCGCCTCGCCCGATTACGTGCCGTACGGCATTGCCTTCGACGTCGAGAAGCTGACGTGGGAGCTGCAGTTCTTCACCAAGCACTTTCTCGAAGGGTATCGCGGTGCCGTGCTGACGGCGGCGGCGCGCGAGGCGCTCGCGGCGGAATACGCGGCACATCGTCGAGGAGCTGGCCGCCGAGCCGCGCGTGCTCTGCCATCGCGACTATCACAGCCGCAACCTGATGCTGCACGAGGGACGGCTCTACATCATCGACTTCCAGGACACGCGCATGGGCCCCGACACCTACGATCTGGTGTCGCTGCTGCGCGACTCGTACATGGACTTCACCGAGCAGCTGGTCGAGCGACCTCATCGCGTTCTTCCTGGCCCTGCGCGGCACCCATGCCGGCGGCCCGTCGCTGGGCGAGGCCCGCGAATTCCGCCGCCGCTTCGACCTGATGGCGCTGCAGCGCAACCTGAAGGCGCTCGGGACGTTCGGCTTCCAGACGATCTCGCGCGGCAATCCGGTTTACATCCAATACATCCCACGGACCTTGAACTACGTGCGGAGCAACATGGAGCGCGACAGCCGGTTCGCGCGCCTGCGCGAGCTGCTGGCGCGAGCATCTGGAAGAACTACGATAGAAGGCACAATGCCCAATGCCCACTGCAGAATGCTCGCACGTTGGGCATTGGGCCGTTGCGCATTCGGCATGGGCATTGGTTCTCGGTATGAACCGCTTCGGCATCTCCACACATCTGTTTCACGAGCACCGGTTGTGCCGCGAGCACCTGGTCCACATCGCCGCGCACGGCTTCGACGCCATCGAGCTCTTCGCCACCCGATCGCACTTCGACTATCACGACGAACGGGCGATCGCCGAGCTTGCCGAATGGCTCGCCGACACCCGCCTCGAAGCTCCACTCGGTGCACGCACCGATCGTCCAGGCGCTCAAGGGCGGCAAGTGGATCGACCCGTTCTCGAACGCCTCACGGCGACGAGGCCAGTCGCAAGACCGCGCTGCAGGAAACCGAGGCGGCGATCGCGCTCGCCCGACATCTTCCCTATCGCCATCTGGTCGTGCACCTCGGCACGCCGACCACCGAGCGCGTCGCGGCCAACGACAACCAGCCGGAGCTCGCCAGACGGAGCGTCGAGGAGATCGTCGAGAAGGCGAGCCGCGAGAACGTTCGCGTCGCGCTCGAAGTGATTCCCAACCCGTTGTCGAGCGCCGCCAGCGCTCGTGCATCTCATCGAGGAAGAGCTCGACGGCGTCGACGTCGGCATCTGCCTCGACTACGGCCACGCGCACCTGATGGGCGACCTCGGCGAAGCCATCGAAACCGTCTCGGGTCATCTGTGGACGACGCACGTCCACGACAACGGCGGGAAGCGCGACGATCATCTCGTGCCCTACGCCGGCAGCATCGACTGGGACGCCGCGATGATGGAAACGCAGAAGATCGGCTACGACGGCACGCTGATGTTCGAGGTCGCCGACACCGGCGATCCGGTGAACGTGCTCGAGCGCTGCGTCAAGGCACGCGCGCGGCTCGAGATGACGTTCGTGACCTTCGAGCCCGAGCTTTAGAACGCGACGATGACGCACGACGCCCGAACGATCAAAAGGCCGCGTGGCCGGGTGTGCGCGGGAACGGGATCACGTCGCGGATGTTGGCCATCCCGGTCGCGTAAATGATCGTCCGCTCGAGACCGAGACCGAATCCGGCGTGCGGCACGGTGCCGTAGCGCCGCAGATCGCGATACCACCAGTAGGCCTTCGGGTCGAGATCCAGCTCGGCGAGCCGCCGGTCGAGATAGTCGAGCCGTTCCTCGCGCTGTGAGCCGCCGATGATCTCGCCGATGCCCGGCGCCAGGACGTCCATCGCCGCGACGGTCTTCCCGTCGTCGTTCATGCGCATGTAGAACGCCTTGATCTCCTTCGGGTAGTTCATCACGACGACGGGCGCCTTGACGTGCTCCTCGGTGAGCCAGCGCTCGTGCTCCGACTGCAGGTCCATGCCCCAGCGCACGGGGAACTCGAAGCTCTTGCCGCTCTTCTCGAGCGCGGCGATCGCGTCGCGTGTACGACATGCGCTCGAACGGTGATTGCACGAACGCTTCGACGCGGGCGAGGCAGGTCTTGTCGATGCGATCGGCGAAGAACTTCAGGTCGTCGCCGCGCTCGTTCAGCAGCGCGGTGAGGATGTACTTGAGAAACGACTCGGCGAGGTCGGCGTCGGCCTGCAGATCGGCGAACGCGATCTCGGGCTCGATCATCCAGAACTCGGCGAGGTGGCGGCTGGTGTTGCTGTTCTCGGCGCGGAACGTCGGGCCGAACGTGTAGACCTTGGACAGCGCCAGGCAATACGTCTCGACGTTGAGCTGACCGCTGACGGTGAGGAACGCCTCGCGGCCGAAGAAGTCCTGGCTGAAGTCGGTGCGTCCGTCGGGCGTTCGCGGGATCGGCTGAGAGGTTGGCGAGATCGAGCGTGCTGACGCGGAACATCTCGCCGGCGCCCTCGGCGTCGCTGGCGGTCACGATCGGCGTGTGCACCCAGAAGAAGCCGTGCTCGTGGAAGTAGCGATGGATCGCCATGCTGAGGCAATGGCGCACGCGGGCGATCGCGCCGAGCGTGTTGGTGCGCGGCCGCAGGTGCGCGACCTCGCGGAGATATTCGAACGACGCCTTCTTCGGCTGAATCGGATACGTGTCGGGGTCGTCGACCCAGCCGACGACTATCGACGGCATCCGCCTGCACCTCCACGCTCTGCCCCTGTCCCTGGCTCTGCACCAGGACACCGCTGGCGATCACCGCGCATCCCGACGTCAGTTTCTTGACCTCGCTCTCGTAGTTCGGCAACTGGGCCGGGGCGACGACCTGGATGGGGTCGAAGCACGAGCCGTCGTGGACGTGGATGAACGACAATCCGGCCTTGGAGTCGCGGCGGGTGCGGACCCAGCCGCGAACGGTGACTGGGCTGCCTACTGGCGTCTGGCCTTTCAGAAGCGCTGGCGATATCGGGGTGATCGACGGTCGACATGGCGGTATGTGTATCCTAGATCCAATGCACAATGCTCAAGGCTCAATGCCCAACGCTCAATGGTTACTGCCGTTGTGCATTGGGCATTCGGCATTGTGCATTGTGCCTTCAACCCTCAAATGAAGATTGGAATGGTGTCGCTCGGCTGCCCCAAGAACCTCGTCGACTCCGAGGTGATGCTGGGGCTCGCCCAGAAAGACGGCCATCGTCTGACCCGCGACGCCGCCGAAGCCGACGTGCTCGTCGTCAACACGTGCGCGTTCATCGACAAGGCCAAGCAGGAATCGATCGACACGATTCTCGAGATGGCCGAGCACAAGAAGACCGGCGCCTGCCAGCGGCTGATCGTCACCGGGTGCATGGCCGAGCGCTATCGCGACGAGCTGAAAGCGCAGATTCCGGAGATCGACGCGATTCTCGGAACCGGGGAAGTGCCGGCGATCGTCGACGCCATCGGGTCGGAGAGTCAGGGATCGGGGCTTCGTTCAGCTGTCCATTGCTGCGCTCAACGGCGAGCCTATTGACCCGTCCCAAAGGACGGGCCCTACGGCGAGCCGCGCAACCCTTCCCGACTATCTCTACGACGCGAACACGCCGCGCCTGCTCGCCACGCCGCGACACTACGCCTACGTCAAGATCGCCGAAGGCTGCGACTACAAGTGCGCCTTCTGCATCATCCCGACGCTGCGCGGCAAGTATCGCAGCCGATCGATCGAGTCGGTGGTGCAGGAAGCCGAGCGGCTCGCTGCCTCGGGCGTGAAGGAGCTGCTGCTCATCTCGCAGGACACCAGCTTCTACGGCATCGACCAGGGCGAGCGCGGCTCGCTGGCACGTCTGCTGCGCGCGCTCAACCGCGTCGACGGGCTCGAGTGGATCCGCATGCTCTACCTCTACCCCACCACGATCGGCGACGACGTGCTGGACGCGATGGCGGAGAGCGAGAAGGTGTGCCGCTACATCGACCTGCCGCTGCAGCACGCCTCGGATCGTGTGCTGAAGCGCATGAAGCGGCCGGGCACGCGCGCATCCTACGAGAGGCTGCTCGACCGCATCCGCACGCGGGTGCCCGGCGTCACGCTGCGCACGACCTTCATCGTCGGCTTCCCGGGCGAAACCGCAGAGGACTACGCCGAGCTCGAGTCGTTCGTGAAGGCGATCGAGTTCGACCACGTCGGCGTGTTCACCTACTCCCACGAGGAGGGCACGTCCGCCCACGCCCTCGCCGACGACGTGCCGGCGGGCCTCAAGCGGAAACGTCAGGCCGGCCTGATGCGTCTACAGAAGCAGGTCGTCGCGGCGCGCCCATCGCGCGCGGCATCGGCCAGCAGGTCACGGGTCCTCGTGGACGGGCCAGCGGCCGAGCATGACCTCGTCCTTCGGGGCCGGCTGGAAGGCCAGGCGCCGGACATCGACCCGCTGGTCTACCTCACCGATTGCGACCCGTCGGCGTTGTCACCAGGGCAGTTCGTTCAGGCCGAAATCGTCGCCAGCCGAGGCTACGACCTGTCGTCGGCCCACGCCCAGTTGTCGCGGGCCGTGCCGAAGGCGACGTGATACGCTTGTGTGTTACCTATTCGGAGGAAGACTCCAGTGGGCTCGTGCCCACTTTTTTTGTTTAGAGCGGACGATGCAGCCGCTGGAGCAGATTCGGGCGATAGCTGAGCGGGTCGCGCGGTCACGCGGACTGGAGATCTGGGACATCCAGAGCCGTCGGGAAACGAGCGGGCACGTGGTCCGCGTATTCATCGATCGGCCGGGACCGGCAGCAACGCCTGAGGACAGCGTCAGCATCGAGGACTGCGAGCAGGTCAACCGGGAGATCGGCACGATTCTCGACGTCGAGGACCCGCTGCCCTTCACCTACACCTTGGAGGTGTCGTCACCGGGACTGGATCGACCGCTGAGAGACGCCGAGCGACTACCGGCGGTTCGCCGGACGACTGGCCAAGATCGTCGTGCAGCGAGCCGGTGGACAACCAGAAGGCGTTCGAAGGCCGTCTGCTGCGGCGTCGAACAGGACGATGTGCTGCTCGAGGCGCCGAATGGGCGCACGCACCGGCTGCCGCTGCGGTTGATTACGCGCGGCCGGCTGGAAGTTGAGTTCTAGGACACGACCATGCAAAACCCGTTGATGCAGACGATCGAGGCGCTCGCCAAGGAAAAGGGCATCGAGGCCGAGACGATCATCACCGCGATCGAGGACGCCGTGCTGACGGCGTCGCGCAAGTACTACAAGACGAACGAGAACCTGAAGACGCGTTTCAACCAGGAGACCGGCCAGGTCGATCTGTTCGCGATCAAGCACATCGTGTCGGAAGTCACCAACGACGCGACCGAGATCTCGCTGAAGGAAGCCCAGGAGCTCTACGGCGAGGAAGCGGAAGTCGACATGGAGATCGAGTTCCCGAAGCGCACCGACGTGCTCGGGCGGATCGCCGCGCAGACGGCCAAGCAGGTGATCTTCCAGAAGGTGCGCGAGGCCGAGCGCGACAACGTCTTCGCCGAGTACAACGACCGCGTCGGCGAGGTGATCAACAGCACCGTCAAGCGATTCGAGAACGGCGACCTGATCGTCGAGATCGGACGCGTCGAAGCCGTGCTGCCGCGCAAGGAACAGTCGCGCGCCGAAAGCTACACGCCGGGCGAGCGCATCCGCGCGGTGATCAAGGGCGTCAACCGCAGCGCCAAGGGACCGCAGATCCTCATGTCGCGCACCGATCCGGCGCTGCTCATCAAGCTGTTCGAGCAGGAAGTGCCGGAGATCTACGACGGCACCGTGATGATTCGCGGCGCGGTGCGCGAGGCCGGCGATCGCGCCAAGGTGGCGGTCTACTCGCGCGAGCGCGACGTCGATCCGGTGGGCGCCTGCGTCGGCATGAAGGGCACGCGCGTGCAGGCGATCATCCGCGAGCTGCGCGGCGAGAAGATCGACATCGTCGAGTGGTCCGAGGATCGCGGTGGTGTTCGTGACCAACGGGCTCAGCCCGGCGAAGGTCCAGCGCGTCTCGATCGTCGACGACAAGGAACGGGTGATGGAAGTGGTCGTCGAGGACAAGCAGTTGTCGCTGGCGATCGGCAAGAAGGGCCAGAACGTGCGTCTGGCGGCGAAGCTGACCGGCTGGCGCATCGACATCAAGAGCGAGGAGGAGAAGCGGCGCGAGGTCGAGGCGCAGTTCGGCGCGCTCGAGGTCGGCGAGGGCGAGGGTGCGAGCCGCTGCCGAAGCCGACAGCGATGGCGGAGCGCGAGACCGGCGAGTCGAGCGCCGAGCGGAGCCGCCGAGACCGAGCCGACCGAGTCAGCGAGTCGGCGGACGCCGTCGAAGCGCGGAGCGCGAGAGTGTAGAGCGGAGGCGTCAGCCTCCGCGGACAGACGAAGGACTCAATTTGTCAACGGTTCGGATTTACAAAGTCGCGGAACTGCTCGACACGACGAGCCAGGAAGTGCTCGCGCTGCTGAAGCGCGACCACGGCATCGAGCTGAAAAGCGCGTCGAGCACCATCGAGGAAGTCGTCGCGCGCTCGTTCGTCGAGCGTGTCGCCCGTCAGCGCAGCATCTCGCTGCCGGGCGGCGACATGTTCGCCGAGCACCCGGCGCCGGCCAAGGGCGGCGCGAAGAAGGCGCCGGCCCCGAAGAAGGCCGAGCCGCCGAAGCCGACCGCACCGGTCCTCGGTCCGCCGCGTCTGGTCAAGACGGTCAAGCCGGCCGCGCACGACGCCGCCGAGGCGGAGCCGTCGCACCGCCTCCGCCGCCTCCGCCGCCGTCAGTCCAGAGCCGCAGGTCATCGAGCCGCCGGCTGCCGTCGTGCACCCGCCGGCCGCCCGAACCCGAGCCCGTTCAACCGATCGCCGCCGCGCCTGAAGTGATCGAGGAGCCGCCGCCGGTCGCGGCCGAGCCCGAGGAACCCGCGCCAGTCGAGGAACCGGCCGCCGACACTGCCCGTCGCTCGCGGCGCAGGCGCCGCAGCGAGTCAGCCGTCGGGCCGATTCGTGCCGCCGACGATTCGTCTGCGCATCGAAGAGCCCGGCCGGACGCCGACAGCCGGCGCGTCCGCTCACGCCGGCGAAGCGTCCGCAGGTCTCGCAGCCGCGCATCGTGCAGCCGCCGGCGGCCCAGCCACCCGGCGCGACGGCGAAGCCGGGACTGGCCGGCGCGAGGCCGGAGCGGTGCCGCGCGGCCCGGTGCACCCGGACAGTCGCGGCCGCCGTACCGCAGCCGCCGCGTCCGACCACGCCGGGCATGCTCGGCGGTCCGCGTCCGCTGCCGTCGCAGCCCGTGCGCACGCAGCAGCCGCAGCAGGCGCGTCCAGGCATGCCGGCGGCGCCCGGTCAGCGTCCGCCGTTCGGACAGCAGCGTCCGCCGTTCGGACAGCAGCGACCCGGGTCAGTCGCGGCCCACGCAGACCCGGCGCGAGCGTCCGTCGGCGCCGAGATGCCCGTCGGCGCCTGCGGCGCCGCCGCCGATCACCCGCACGATCACGCTCGCCGAAGGCATGACGGTGAAGGATCTCGCCGACAAGCTCGACGTGCGCGTGAAGGACGTGCTCGCCAAGCTGTTGATGAAGCGCATGATGATGACCATCAACAGCACGATCGACATCGAGACGGCCAAGGACATCGCGCGCGAGTTCGGCGCCGAGATCGAGATGCGGAGCTTCGAGCAGGAGCTCGTCTCGGCCGAAGGCGACGAGTCGCGTCCCGAGGACATGAAGCCGCGCGCGCCGGTCGTCACCGTGATGGGCCACGTCGATCACGGCAAGACGTCGCTGCTCGACGCGATCCGCGAAACCAAGGTCGCCGAGCGCGAAGCCGGCGGCATCACGCAGCACATCGGCGCCTATCACGTCGACGTCGGCGACAGCCGCAGCGTCGTCTTCCTCGACACGCCCGGTCACGAAGCGTTCACGCTGATGCGCGCCCGCGGCGCGAAGGTGACCGACGTCGTCGTCCTCGTCGTCGCCGCCGACGACGGCGTCATGCCGCAGACGCGTGAGGCGATCGATCACGCCAAGGCGGCGAACGTGCCGATCGTCGTGGCGATCAACAAGATCGACAAGCCGGGCGTGAACCCGGACAACGTCAAGCGCCAGCTGGCCGAGCTGAGCCTGGTGCCCGAAGACTGGGGCGGCCAGACGGTCATGGTGCCGGTCTCGGCGAAGAAGCGGCAGAACCTCGATCAGCTGCTCGAGATGATTCTGCTGTCCACCGACATCCTCGAGCTGCGCGCGAATCCGAAGCGCAGCGCGTCGGGCACGGTGCTCGAAGCCAAGCTCGATCGCGGCCGCGGTCCGGTCGCGACGGTGCTCGTGCAGGACGGCACGCTCAGCGTCGGCGACAACTTCATTGCCGGCCCGGTGGTCGGCAGGGTCCGCGCGCTCATCGACGATCGCGGCCGGCCGACGAAGTCGGCGGGACCGGCGACGCCGGTCGAAGTGCTCGGTCTGACCAGCCTGCCGCAGCCCGGCGATCCGTTCCAGACGGTGGCCGACGCCGCCAAGGCGCGGCAGATCGCGACGTTCCGGCAGGCGCAGGCCAAGGAGCGCGCGCTCGGCGCCAAGGGCGGACGCCTCACGCTCGAATCGCTCAAGGAGCAGATCGCCGAAGGCGGCGTGAAGGAGCTGCCGCTCATCGTCAAGGCCGACGTGCAGGGCTCGGCCGAAGTGCTGGCCGACACGCTGACCAAGCTGTCGGACGAGAAGGTCAAGATTCGCATCATCCGCTCCGGCGTCGGCGCGATCAACGAGTCGGACGTGCTGCTCGCGTCGGCGTCGAACGCGATCATCATCGGCTTCAACGTGCGGCCGGATCGCAACGCGCAGGACATGGCCGAGCGCGAGGAGGTCGACATCCGCCTGCACTCGGTCATCTACAACGTCACCGAGGAGATCAAGAAGGGCATGGCCGGGCTGCTCGATCCGACGTTCAAGGAAGTCCGCATCGGCACGGCCGAAGTGCGCGAAGTGTTCAAGGTGCCGAAGATCGGCGCGATCGCCGGCTGCATGGTCACCGACGGCCGCATCACGCGCGCCGGCGAGACGCAGGCGCGGCTGCTGCGCGACAACGTCGTGGTCTTCGAAGGCAAGATCGCCTCGCTGCGCCGCTTCAAGGACGACGTCAGCGAGGTGAAGTCCGGCTTCGAGTGCGGCATCGGCCTGCAGAACTACAACGACGTGAAGGTCGGCGACGTGATCGAAGTCTTCTCGATGGAGCGCGTCGCGCGTCAGCGTGACCGTTCGATCGTTCGGCGTTCGGTCCGTTCGAACGTTCGAGAACGACTCGACGCCCGAACGCTCGAACGCCGAACGATCATGAGAATCGCGGTTCTTCACGTCGAGATGCACCTGCCCGTACTCGCAGTCGCTGAAGGACAAGCGCATGGTGCTGCGGCGCGTGAAGGATCGCCTGCAGAAGTTCAACGTCGCCGTGGCCGAGATCGAGCATCAGGATCTCTGGCAGCGCGCCACGCTTGGCATCGTCGCCATCTCGACGACCGACGATCACGTCGAACAGTCGCTGGCAGCGGCCGCCGATGAGATCGACCGCGTCGAGCCGGGACTGGTGACGCGGACGGAAATCGAGTTTCTCAGGTAATGGCGCAAGGACACCGTCCGGATCGAGTCGGCGACCAGATTCGCCAGGAGCTGAGCGAGCTGCTCAGCCGCGGCGCGGTCCACGATCCCGGCATCGGCTTCATCACCCTGACGCGCGTGCAGGTCTCGGCCGATCTGCAGCTGGCGCGCGTCTACTACACGACGATGGGCGACGAGAAGGCGCGCAAGGACACCGCCAAGGCGCTGCAGCGCGCGACGCCGTTCCTCCGCCGCCAGGTCGGCGGACGGCTGCAGCTGCGGCGCGTGCCGGAGCTCGAGTTCCGATTCGACGAATCGGTCGGCCCACCAGGACCGCATCGAGCAGATCCTGCGCGATCTGCACGAGGAAGAAGCGCAGCGGATGCCGGGTCCACGAGCAGGACCCGGCACATGACGATGACGATGCCAGCGCTGAGGCGACGCGGGCGGAGGTGGCCGACGCGATCCGGCAGCGGCAGCGATTCGTCGTCACGTCGCACGCGCGGCCCGACGGCGACGCGATCGGCTCGTCGCTGGCGATGGCGTACGCGCTGCGGCACCTCGGCAAGGACGTGCGCGTGCTGAGCCGCGACGCAGCCGCCGCCGCCGCTGCTGGTGTTCCCCGGCGTTCCGGACATCGAGATCGTCAGCGCGACCGACGATCCGGGCGACGCCGTGATCGTCATGGAGTGCGGCGACCTCAAGCGTCCGGGCATCGACGGGCTCGAGCGCGGCTTCGTGATCAACATCGATCACCATCCCGGCAACGCGCTGTACGGCGCGCTGAACTGGTTCGACCTGTCGGCGGCGGCCTGCGGCGAGATGGTGTTCGACCTGGTGCGGGAGCTCGGCGTGCCGCTCACGCTCGAGATCGCGACGCACGTCTACATCGCGATCCTCACCGACACCGGATCGTTCCACTACTCGAACATCACGCCGCGGACCTTCGACATCTGCCGCCAGTGCATGGAGGCGGGCGTCAATCCGCCGGCGGTGGCGCGCAGCATCTTCGACAGCAACAACCTCGGCCGGCTGAAGCTGTTCGGCGCGGTGCTGAGCCGGATGGAGCTCGACCCGACCGGACGAATCGCCACGCGTCTTCGTGGACCAGCAGCTCGCGCAGCGACTGCGGCGGGACCTACGAAGACACCGAAGGCCTGATCAACCTGCCGCTGACGGTGAAGGAGATCCTCGCGGTCGTCTTCTTCAAGGAGACCGGCCCCGGCGAATGGCGGGTCAGCATGCGGTCGAAGGGCGACATCGACATCAACGCCATCGCCAAGGAGTTCGGCGGCGGCGGCCACAAGAACGCCTCGGGCTGCAGCGCGCGCGGCGACCTCGACGACGCTGCAGGCGCTCTTCGAGCAGAAGGTCGACTCGACGCGATCAGCAGGCCAGGCCTCGAGCCAGGCCTGAGGTGCATGGACGGCGTCCTCGTCGTCGACAAGCCGCAGGGTCTCGACCTCGCACGACGTCGTCGCCGTGGCGCGGCGCTGCCTGAAGGAATCGCGCATCGGTCACACCGGCACGCTCGATCCGCTGGCCACCGGCGTGCTGCCGCTGGCCTGCGGCCGCGCGACGCGGCTCGTGCGATTCCTCTCCGCGTCGGACAAGGACTACGACGCGGTGATCCGGTTCGGCCTGACGACCGACTCGTACGACGTCACCGGAGCGGAGGTCAGCCGATCGGGCAGGGTGCCGACGCGCGAGGCCGTCGAGGCGCGCGCTCGAGTCGCTGCGCGGCGAGCACCTGCAGATGCCGCCGGCGTACTCGGCGAAGAAGGTCGCCGGGCAGCGCGCCTACGCGCTGGCGCGGCGCGCGGAGCCGGTCGACGCTCGAGCCGGTCGCCGGTGCGCGCTGACGAGGGCGGACCTGCTCGGAGTTCACCGGCGGCGACCGCACGCGTGGCCCTGTCGTGCTCGGCGGGCTTCTACGTTCGCGCCTTTGCGCACGAGCTCGGCGAACTGGTCGGCACGGGTGCGTGCCTGGAGTCGCTGCGCCGCACGCGCAGCGGACCGTTCGACCTCGCCGGACGCGGTCATCGCTCGAGGACCTGCAGCGGGATCCAGCCGCTGCGGCCGGCCGTGCCGTTCCGCTGGACCGGCTGCTGCTGGACTTTCCCGGCGCGAGGCTGACCGACGAGGGGCGCAGCCGGGTGTCGCACGGCCAGGACGTGGATGGCGCGCATCTCTGGCCAGAAGACGCGGCATGCCTGGAACCGGCCGCGCCGCGAATGGGTTCGACTGCTGGACGGCGGCGGCCGGCTGCTCGCGCTCGGCACGCACCGGCGGACGCGGCGCCGCGTGCTTTGCACCCGGCGGTCGTCCTGTTCTAAAATATACTGTTTACAGAGATCGACAAGATCCGCACCGTACGGTGGCCTGGTGTACTTCGGTATTCCTGGGCCATTCGTGAAGGAGCCCTCACGTGGCGTTGACCAGGGATCGCAAGACCGGGATCATCGGAACCTACAAGACACACGACGGCGACACCGGATCGCCGGAAGTTCAAGTCGCGCTCCTCAGCGAGCGCATCAACTACCTCACCGAACACTTCAAGGTCCACGCGAAGGATCATCATTCCCGCCGCGGTCTGTTGAAGCTCGTCGGCCAGCGCCGGCGACTGCTCGACTATCTCAAGAGCAAGGACTCCGATCGCTACGCCGATCTGATTCGGCGTCTCGGCATCCGCAAGTAAAGCAGGCCCATGCATAACGTCAATCTGCAGAGGCGCGAGGTCCAGATCGGATCTCGCAAGATCTCATTCGAAACCGGCAAGCTGGCCAAGCAGGCGCACGGCTCGGTGATCGTCCGTTCGGGCGACACCATGGTGCTCGTCGCCGCCTCCCGCGCGGCCAGCCCGCGCGACGTCGACTTCCTGCCGCTGACGGTGGACTACCGCGAATACGCCTACGCGGCGGGACGCATTCCCGGCGGCTTCTTCAAGCGCGAGGGCAAGGCCGCGGAAAAGGAAGTCCTCACCAGCCGCCTGATCGATCGGCCGATCCGGCCGCTCTTCCCCTCCGGCTGGCGCTACGAGACGCAGATCATCGCGCTCCTGATGTCGGCCGACACCGAGAACGACGCCGACGTCCTGGCGATCACCGGCGCCTCGGCGGCGCTGGCCATCTCGGAGATTCCGTTCGAGAAGACCATCGCCGGCGTGCGCGTCGGCATGGTCAACAACGAGTACGTCATCAACCCGACCTACGCCGAGCGCAAGCAGAGCACGCTCGACCTCATCGTCGCCGGCACGCGCGACGGCATCGTGATGGTCGAGGCCGGCGCCAAGGAAGTCACCGAGGCGCAGGTCGTCGGCGCGCTCGAGGCGGCGCACGCCGCGATCAAGCAGCTCGTCGCCGCCATCGACGAGCTGAAGGCCGCCGTCGGCAAGAAGAAGCTGGCGGTCGCGCGCGAAGGCGATCGCGCCCGAGTTCTACCAGCGAGGTCGAGAAGCAAGACGCTCGGCCGCTGACCGAGGCGATGCGCATCAAGCAGAAGCTCGAGAGCTACGGGCAGGTCGATGCCGTGCTCGACGAACCTGCTGGCGTCGATGCCCGAGGATGACGAAGCAGCAGCGGACGGACGCGGAGCACATCTTCCACGAGCTCCAGGAAAAGGCGATGCGCGACGAGGTGCTCGAGCACGGCGTGCGCCTCGACGGCCGCAAGTTCGACGAGATCCGCCCGATCTGGACCGAGACCGGCGTACTGCCCGCGCGTCCACGGCTCGGTCGTCTTCACGCGCGGCGAGACGCAGGCGCTCGTCAGCTGCACGCTCGGCACCGCCGACGACCAGCAGAAGATCGAGCACGTCACCGGCGAGCACTACAAGCGCTTCATGCTGCACTACAACTTCCCGCCGTTCTCGGTCGGCGAGACCGGCCGCAGCGCGGACCGGGCCGCCGCGAGATCGGTCACGGCGCGCTCGCCGAGCGCGCGCTCGCGCCGGTGATTCCGGGTGAGGAGAAGTTCGCCTACACCATCCGCATCGTCTCCGACATCCTCGAGTCGAACGGATCCTCGTCGATGGCGTCGGTCTGCGGCGGCTCGATGGCGATGATGGACGCCGGCGTGCCGATCAACGTCCGCCGGTCGCCGGCATCGCGATGGGCCTGATCATGGACGAGAAGACCGGCAAGTACGCCGTCCTCTCGGACATCGCCGGCGCCGAGGACCACTACGGCGACATGGACTTCAAGGTCGCCGGCACGTCGAAGGGCATCACCGCGCTGCAGATGGACATCAAGGTCACCGGCATCACGTCGGAGATCATGGCCAAGGCGCTCGAGCAGGCGCGCGCCGGCCGGATGCACATCCTCGGCGAGATGGCCAAGACGCTCGGGCAACTCGCGGACCGACATGTCCACGTTCGCGCCGCGCATCATCACCATCAAGATTCCCGGTGGACAAGATCCGCGACGTCATCGGCCCGGGCGGCAAGATGATCCGCAGCATCATCGAGCGGACCGGCGTGAAGATCGACGTCGAGGACAACGGTCAGGTCAACGTGGCGTCGGCCGACGGCGAGTCGGCGGCCAAGGCGATCGGCATCATCCAGGAGCTGACCGCGACGCCCGAGCTCAACAAGACCTACATGGGCAAGGTGCAGCGCATCACCGATTTCGGCGCGTTCGTCGAGATCATGGCCGGCACCGACGGCCTGCTGCACGTCTCGGAGATCGCGAATCATCGCGTCAAGGACGTGCGCGACGAGCTCAAGGAAGGCCAGCAGATTCTCGTGAAGGTCATCAACATCGACCCGACCGGGAAGATCCGGCTGAGCCGTAAAGCGCTGCTGCAGGACGAGGCGCAGAAGGCGGGGGCGCCCGCGCCCGCAGCCAAGGAATAGCCCGGCCGGCCAGCCTCGCCTACGGGCTACGGCCGAGCCGGTTCAGCAGATCCGTGCAGGCGAAACCGGGCCGTAGGCCCGGTCGTCTAAAATAGGTAGATGGATGACAACGATGCGGCGGAGTATCGCTTTGCTGCTCGTCGGCGCCGGCATCTACCTCGCAGCCGGGCCGCTCGTCCGGCGCGTGCTGGCCGCTCCTGCGGGCCAGGATCAGGCGCCCACCCGCCGGGAGTTCACGTCACCGCGCGTGACTACAGCTTCTCCCCGAATCGCGTCGAGGCTCAAGCAGGACGACCTCATCAAGCTGACCGTCCAGAGCGCGGACGTCGCCTACGGCTTCACGATCGACGACTACCGCGTCTCGAAGCGCGTGCCGGCCGGGGGCTCGACCGTCATCGAGTTCCGCGCCGATCGGGCCGGCACGTTCGCGTTCTATTCCAACCTGAGCAACGACTCGCGCCACTCGCAGATGCGCGGTCAGCTGGTCGTCCGGCCGCGATAGATGCGTCCGTAGTGTCCAGGCCTTCAGGCCTGACCGGTCCGGCTGAGGCCGGATTCACTACGAGCCTGATATCGCTGCGCCGCCGCGATCCGCGCGTTGATCGTCGGGTGCGTGTGGAAGAGCACCTCCACGAGCCGGGAGGGTTCCTCTTCGGCCAGATTCTGCGCGGCCAGCCGCTTCATCGCCGTGATGAACGCCGGCGCGTTCCGGTCATCGTCAACGCGTAGCGATCGGCGCGGCGTTCGTGCGCGCGCGACAGCGCGTTGGTGATCGGCATCAGCGCGAGTGAGACGGCGCCCGACGGTCAGGGCGAGCAGCGGCAGACTGGCCACGTCGCCCTTGCCTTCCAGCCCCGCGCTCGTCGCCAAGAGGCCGAGGACGCGATCGGCGACGAAACAGCCGAGCGCGATCAGCACGGTCTCGACCAGAATCGCCGACCAGATGTCGCGATAGACGTGATGCGCGAGCTCGTGGGCGAGAATCACCTCGATCTCATCGTCCGAGTGCTCGGCGAGCAGCGTGTCGGACAGCAGGATCCGCCGCGTACGCCCGATGCCGGCCAGTGCCGCGTTCGCCTTCTTCGTGCGATCGCTGAGACGCCACTCGAAGACGCCGGCAATCTGCGTCCCGGCTTTGTCGGCGAGCGCCACCAAGCGATCGCGGAGTGCGTCGCGCGTCAGCGGCGTGATCGTCGTAGAACAGCGGCATCAGGACGACCGGCGCCAGCTGCGCCAGCAGCACGAGGATCACCGTGAAGACGATGGCGGCGGAGATCCACCAGCGCTCCGGATCCCAGCGAATCAGCGACAGCACAATCAGCGCGGCGATCGCCGCGAAGACCAGCGAGATGGCGCCGGCCTTGACGTGATCGATCCACCACCGGGCAGTCGTCTGCGTGGACAGCCCGTAGCGCCGCTCGAGCGTCACGCCGCGATAGAAGGCCAGCGGAAGCCCGACCAGCTCGAGCACGATGCCGAGCACCACCACATAGCCGAGGACGGTCAGGATGAACGACGGGCCGAACCAGCCGGTGACGAGCATCGCGAATGGCGGCCGACGCGCCGGAGACGAGCAGGAGTGCGAGGACGGCGGTGGTGAGGACGGTGGCAAGGATCGACGCGCGTCGCTGAAGACGATGGTACCTGGTGGCCTTGTCTTCGTTCGCCACTCGCTATCCGCCCGCCTCCGCGCGCCGGCGGCGCGCGGCCGCCGCGGCCGCGCGCGAAGTCGTCGGTAACGCCGACGCGCACGCCACCGTTGGTGGTCTGCACGCTGATTCTCGGGCCACCGTCATTGAGACGGCCGGTGACGCGACGAGTTCGTGCGATCGCTCTCCGTCAGCGCAAGTCCGTCCTGCGTCGTCACGCCACCGTTGACCGCCACGGCCTCGAGCTCGGCGTCGATCTCCGGCGACGAGGATCAGCGTGGCCGGACCGTTGACCGTCGTCGATCTTCGAGTCGCGCGTTCACCGCCGTGAGACCGATCTCGATCCCACCGTTGACCGTGGACGCATCAACCGATCCCGACAGCCCGCGGCCGACGATCGGACCATTGGTGGACGCGACGGTGATGCGACCGTCGATGTTCTCGAGACGCACGGCGCCGTTCTCGGTGCGGAATGAGGTGGCGAGCCCGGCGGGGACGGTGACCCGGTACTGGATGCTGACCCTCCCGTGCGGCCCGAAGCTGTTGCCGCCCTGGTCGTTGGCTTGGTCTCGATCTTCACGTGGTCCGGGCCCGACATCCTCGACCATCTCGGCCCTGGCCAGACGCGCCTTGCGCTTCCTCGTCGGTGCGCGTCCTGCACCTCCCGTCGGGCGACGACCTCGACCTGTGAACCGGTCGCCGGAAAGACCTCGATCACGCCGTTGACGTTGATGATCTCGAGACGACCGCCCTTGGGCAGGGAGTAGGTGCGCGTCCACTCGTCGCTGGCTTTTCCGCTGGCGACGTCCACCGAGACGTCGCCGTCCTTGCCGACCTTGATGTCGCAGGCGATTCCCGGCGGCCAGGCAGACAGACGACGAGCAGCGTTCTCAGGCAGCATGCCTGACTATACGTTCGGACGTCGGATTCGGGTCTCACGTTCAGTTCGCTGACCGAGATCAGCTTCGACACGCCCGGCTCTTCCATGGTCACGCCGTACAGCCGGTTGGCAATCTCCATGGTCTGGCGATTGTGGGTGATCAGGATGAACTGCGTGCGATCGAGCATGCCGCGCAGCATCTCGATGAACCGGTGCACGTTGGCATCGTCGAGCGGCGCGTCGATCTCGTCGAGCAGGCAGAACGGGCTCGGCTTGTATCTGAAGATCGCGAACATCAGCGCGATCGCCGTCAGCGCCTTCTCGCCGCCCGAGAGCAGCTGCACGCTCTGCAGCCGCTTGCCCGGAGGTGAGGCGACGATGTCGATGCCGCTTTCGAGCGGATCGTTCTCGTCGAGCAGCGTCAGACCGGCGCGGCCGCCGCCGAACAGCGTGCTGAAGGTGACCTGGAAGTTGGCCTGGATGGCGGTGAACGCTTCCGTGAAACGCGCCTTCGTGGTCTCGTCGATGCGCGCGATCGCCTGCGAGGTCTGGGCGATCGACTCGACGAGATCGCGGCGCTGCGTGGTCAGGAACACATGACGCTGCTCGAGCTCGTCGAACTGCTCGATCGCCATCATGTTCACCGGACCGAGGCGATCGATCTTCGCCTTCAGACGCGTGATCGCTTCCTCGGCGGTCATCGATGCCGGTGGCGGCTCCGGTTCGGCCGACGAGCCACTGCGGCGCAGTCCGCACCGCTGGCCAGCTCGGCGACGGTCGGCGTCCTCCTCCGGCTTCGGGATCGGGCTCCTCGGCGGCGATGGCTGCGGCATCCGGCGTTGCCTGACCGGCCTGCTCCATCTGCTCCACTTCGGCCAGGACCTCGTCGAGCGAGACCTGCACCGCATCCACGCACGTCTGCGCGAGATGGGTCAGATCGCTCTGCGCGGTGGCGCACTGCGACCTCGAGATCGATCGCCTCGCTGCGAATCGCTTCGACGGCGCCCCGGGCCTCGCGAATGACGACGTCCTGGGCGTCCACCGACGGCACGCAGCGCCGCGGCGTCCTCGTCGGCGGCGCGCAGCTCGTCGCGCTTGCCGACCAGCGTCTGGATGTCCTCGTCGAGCGTGCGCTGCCCGTCGACGATCGACTGCAGCAGCGACTCGCGGCGCGTGTGCGTCTGCTGCAGCTCGGCATGGTGCGCGCCGATGCGCAGCTCGAGCTCGCGGGCGCCTTCCTCGAGGCGGGCGACTTCGGCAGCCAGTGCCGCCGAGCGCTCGACGAGCGCGGCATGACTGGCGCGCGCTTCGGCAGCCTGCGCACCGAGCGCACCAGCGGTATCGCGGGCGTCCGGCAAGAGTGCGCTGCGCGTCGCCAAGCCGCTCTTCCGCGGTGCGCTGCTCGCTCGTCGAGGCGAACGATCGACGCGTCGGCCTCGGTGCGTCTCGCCTCGAGCGCGGCGCGCTCTTCTTCGGCGGTGCGACGCTCGACGGCGATCACTTCGGCCTTGCGCGCGAGACGAGCGCTGCTCCTCATCGGCGCGATCGCGCTGCGCCTCGTAGGCGACGATCGCCTTTTCCTGCGCATGCTCTTCAGCCTGCAGGCCGGTGATCGCTCCGGTGGCCTGCGGCGATCGTCAGCTCGAGCTGCGCGACATCGGCGGCCAGACGAGTGAGCTGCTCGCGGTCGATGGCCACACGCTCGACGAGCTCCTTGATCTCGCGTCGGGTCGCCAGGATGCCCGCGCGACTCGACCTTCGCCCCGCCGGTCACCAGGTGTGGTCCGCGGAGGACGTCGCCCTCGAGCGTCGCAATCGGCGCCGATGTCTGGCGCGAGAACGATACCGCCTGCTCGAACGTGTCGGCGACGTACGCCTCCGGCAGCACCTTCTGGATCGTGATGGCGTGCGGTCCCTGTACGCGGAGCACATCCGCCACCGGCACGATGCCGGGGACGCGCAGCACCTCGCGCGGGTGATAGCCGTTCGACCCCGGATCGACGACCACGAAGCCGCAGCGGCCGGCGTCGTGCTGACGGACGAGCGAGAGGCCCGCGGCCGCCTGATCGTGGCGTTCGACGATGACGTGCTCGAGCAGTTCGCCGAGGCAGGCTTCGACGGCGCGCTCGTAGCGGCGGTCGACATCAACGTAGTCCGCCACCGCGCCCTGCTGGCCGACGTGACCGTTGGCCTGCACGAGGACCATGCGTGCGGCGTCGCCGAAATCGGCACGACTCGTCGCGAGCTCCTGCAGCGAGGCGAGTCGCGCCTCGACGGCCGCAAGCTCCTGCTCACGCGTGCGGACTTCGCGCGCGCGTCCTTCGTGCTCCGTCGCGGGCGCTGGCCAGCTCCGATTTCCTGCGCGGCGTGCTGCAGTCTGATCGACTCGAGTGCGTCCTGGGCCCGGCTCAGAGATTCGATGCGCGGCCGTGCGCTCGTAGGTCACGCGCTCCTGCTCGCGGCGGAGATCGTCGTCCTCGACATCGAGCTTGGCGAGCGTCTCGCCCACGCGCTCGTGCTGCGTGGCTGTGTGCTCGAGCACATGCCGCACGGCCATGACCGAGTTGAGCGACATGTACACGCTCTGGCGCGCGGCCTCGACGTGCGCGTCGAGGCCCTCGATCTGCTGCTGCGCCCCGGCATACGCGGCATTCGCAGAGGTCATGACGCCCGCCGCCTCGTCGCGCGAGCGCTCGGCCTCCGACTGCGCACTGCCGGCGCGACTCCATCGCCAGGCGCGCCGGCTCGCGACGGGCATCGAGATCGCCAATCTCGGCCTCGATCTCGGTGCCGCGAACGGCGAGCGTTTCAGCCTGATGGCGATTGAATTCGAGCTGCTGCTGCCGGCGATTGATGTCGAGCTCGCGCGCGTGCGCGTCTTCGCGTATCGCCGATGCGCGGTTGTCGGCCTCGGTCTGCGACAGGCGCAGGCGCCCCAGCTCTGTTTCGACTTCGGCAAGACGCGCCGCAGCGGCCGCCTCGCGCTCGCGCGCCAGACCGAGCGTCGTGCGCGCGCCTTCGATGCTCGCCGCCAGCTCGCGATACTTGCGCGCAAAGAGCACCTTCTCCCAGCGCCGGTACTCGTCGCGCAGCCGCTTGTAGCGGCGCGCCTTCGCCGCCTGCCGCTTGAGCGTGCCGCGCTGCTTTTCGACCTCGAAGACGATGTCGTCGATGCGAACCAGGTTCTGCTGCGCGGCCTCGAGCTTCAGCTCCGCGGAGCGGCGCCGCGACCGGTACTTGGTGATGCCGGCGGCTTCTTCGATCAGCTGACGGCGGTCGGCCGGCCGCGAGCTGAGAATCATGCCGATCTTGCCCTGCTCGATGATCGCGTAGGCCTTCGCGCCGAGGCCGGTGTCCATCAGCAGTTCGTGCACGTCACGCAGGCGGCACACTTCGCCGTCGATCAGGTACTCGCTCTCACCCGAGCGGTACAGCCGTCGCGTCACCTCGACGTCACGGGTGAACGCCGCCGTCAGCTCCTCGAGAGTCGACCGCGGCGTGACCGTTGCCGTTACCATTGGCGTGAGCCTCGAGCGCATGTCCATTCCCGTTGGCGTGGCCGGCGTCGGCCGGCGGATGGAACTCCTTCAGACTCTCGATCGCTTCCACCGGCGTGACGCGACGGGGCGGCGGCAGGGGCAGGCCAGCAAGACGGAGGCGGACTTCGGCGGTCGCGCCGGGCTTTCGCGCGTCGCTGCCGTTGAAGATCACGTCTTCCATCTTGTCGCCGCGAAGGCTCTTGGCGCTCTGCTCGCCGAGCACCCAGGTGATGGCGTCGGCGACGTTGCTCTTGCCGCAGCCATTGGGACCGACGATCGCGGTCACACCCTGGTCGAAGGCAAGCTCCGACCGGTCGGAAAACGACTTGAATCCAGATATTTCGAGGCGTTCGAGGCGCATGTGTGGTACGTCCGGAGAGACTGAGCGTTCAGTTGTGCAGAACGGCGGTCAGTCTAACAAGGCCTAGCCATTGTGGCAAGCGATAACTCCTACCACAACATTTTGGGCCACGGGCCCAACTGAGCCATCGCTCAGTTGGGCCAGGCCCAACGCTGCCCTACTTCGCGGCCCTTCGGCTCTGCGCCTGGCGGCCGGACTCGAGGAGCTGCTGGGCCTCGGGGAAGAGTCCCAGGGCGTACTGCAGCTGCGGGTCGCGCTTGGCCAGATTCGCATGGGCCACGGCCACCCCGAACAGATCCATGTCGATCTCGCGCCGAATCATCGCCTTGATGAAGTCGAGGTCCTTCTGCCACGACGCCTCGTCGAAGACGATCGGACTCTTCTGCACCAGCGCCTTGAACTCGGCGAGCATCTCGTCAGTCACTTCGTAGTTCGGATCGAGCTCGCGAGTCTTTCCGCCCGGACGCGCCAGACGCGTGTCGCCGCGCCGTGAGAACTGCTGCGCGTAGCTGTCGAAGAGATTGCGCGCGGCGATCGAGCGGCCGAAGCGCGTCGGATTGAAACCATCCGACGGCCCGTCGAATCGGCGATCGGGCTCGATGCCGCCACCGCTGTACACCTTCCGTCCCGAGTCCGTGTATTTCAGATCGGACTCCTTGTGTGCCTTGTTCGCGTCCTGATCGCGATAGATGTAGGTCAGGTACTCGTCGAAGGTGCCGTCCCACGGACGCTGAATCAGCCGTCCGCTCGGCGTGTAGTAGCGCGCCGTCGTGATCGCCGCGCCCGCGCCCTGCGACAGACGATAGACCGACTGCACGAGCGCCTTGCCGAACGTCGTCTCGCCGACGATGAGCGAGCGATCGTGATCCTGCAGAGCACCGGCGACGATCTCGGACGCGCTCGCGCTGGTGCGGCTCACCAGCGTCACCATCGGCAGATTCAGATAGTCGCTCGATCTCGGTCGCGCGGTAATCCTGATCCGAATTCGCGACGCGGCCGCGCGTATAGACGATGAGATTGCCCTTCGGCAGGAAGCGATTCGAGACCTTGATGGCCTGATCGAGCGCGCCGCCGGGATTGCCGCGCAGATCGAACACCAGACGCTTCATACCCTTCTGCGTCAGTTCACGCAGCGCGCGGCCAAGCTCCGGATCGGTGTTCTCGCCGAAATCCTGCAGCTTGATGTAGCCGGTCGTCGCGTCCAGCATGATCGCGGCGGGAATCGTCGGAATGTGGACCTCGTCGCGCATGACCGCCAGCTTGATCGGCTCGTCGTAGGTGGCGCGGCGAATCGCGATGTTCACCGACGTGCCCTTCGGGCCCGCGCAGCTTGCGCACCGCCTGCTCGGTGTTCCAGCCCTTGGTCGTCTCGCCCTCAATCAGGACGATGACGTCGCCGCGGCGGAGGCCCTCTCTGGTAGGCGGGCGACCCTTCGAAGACGTTGAAGACGGTGACGTCGCCATCGACGACGTTGATGGTGATGCCGAGGCCGTAGTAGCGGCCTTCCTGACGCTCGCGCATCTGGGCAAAACTGCGCGGATCCATGAAGCTCGAATGCGGGTCGAGCGTCTGCAGCATGCCGGTGATGGCGCTGTAGACCAGGCGGTCGGACTCGAACTCGCCCACATAATTCTCTTCGACGGCCTTCAAAGCGGCGGTAAAGACCTTGTACTGGTCCGGCACCTGGTCCTGAGCGGACCAGGGCCGCCCGGCCGAAAAGGCCGCCAACCAGGGCACAAACCGCGATAATGGTGACGGCCGCCGACAGCGAGCGCACACTTCGCATATGCTTCGAATGTACACCCTCGCCTTGACCCCGTCCAGACCGGATTTCTATAATCGCATGAGGTACTTACGTAGGGACGACGCATCTGCCGCCCCCACGGTTTCTGGACCTAGTGCCGGTTGACGCCGGCTGGAGCAATTCCTATGTTTGGTTCCATCGGCATGCCGGAGCTGGTCATCATTCTGGTGATCGCTCTGATTATCTTCGGGCCCCGCAAGCTCCCCGAACTTGGCCGCTCGCTGGGCAGGAGCCTGGGTGAGTTCAAGAAGGCCTCGAACGAGCTGCGCTCGACGCTCGAAGAAGAGGTCCGGGTCGAAGAGCAGAAGGAACAGCGGGCGAAGATGGAGGCGGAGCAGGAATCGGCCATCGACGCGGCGAAAACAGCTCCCGCTGACCTTCGACGCCCCGCAGTCCGACGACCCGACCGTCAGCCGGACCAACAGCCGCAAGCCACGCGTAACCGCCACGATGGCCCTGGTGCCGTTTCCCAACAAGGCCCGCACGCCGGCGCCGGGCGAGGAGCGCGATCCCGACTGGGACGACGACGGCTCCGATCCGCGCCGGCAAGATGTCGTTTCTGGAGCATCTCGACGAGCTCCGGAAACGCATCGTCTGGGCGCTCGTCTCCATCGTCGGCGGCTTCGCTGATTGCGTGCTTCTTCCTGCAGCCGGATCTTCGACTTCATCATGAAGCCGATGCAGGCGGCGCTGCCGAAAGGGCCAGACGCTGATCTACACCGAGCCGACCGAAGCGCTGATGCTCTATCTGAAGATGGCGCTGCTCGTCGGCGTCCTGATCGCGTCGCCGGGCGTGATGACGCAGGTGTGGCTCTTCGTCGCGCCTGGCCTCTACGCGAACGAGAAGAAGCTGGCCATCCCGTTCGTCGCGATGTCGTCGTTCTTCTTCATCGCGGGCGCGGTGTTCTCGCACTACGTCGTGTTTCCGCTGACGCTGGTCGTTCTTCCAGAGCTTCGCGTCGGACCAGCTGTCGTTCATGCCGCGGATTGAGCCGGCGTTCGGGCTCTACGTGAAGCTGATGCTGACCTTCGGTCTCATCTTCCAGATGCCGACGCTCGTCCTGTTCCTCGCGCGAATGGGCATCATCACGGCGCGCTTCCTGATTCGCAACATGAAGTACGCCATCCTGATCATGTTCATCGTCGGAGCGGTGCTCTCACCTGGCACCGACCCGGTCGGTCAGGTGCTGATGGCCGGCCCGATGTTCCTCCTCTATCTGATCAGCATCGGCCTGGCCTGGGCGCTTCGGCAAGAAGAAGGAACCGATCGCCGAGGAGGCGTAAGGGCGACGGATGCGTCGCCCCTCCGGCGACATCGATCGGCTCATTGCCGATCTTCAGTCTTCCGATTCCATCCGCAGAGATGCGGCCGTGGCGCGGCTGCGTATTCTCGGCCTCCGCGCCCTCCCCCGCCTCATCGATCTCGTCGCCGCCGCACGAATCAGCCAGCGTCCGCGCGCGGGCGCTCGACGCGCTCGAAGGGCATCGACGACGTCCGCGTGATCGACGTCGCCTTCGACGCGCTGCGCGACGGCGACATCGAGGTGGTGATTGCCGCGCTCGGTGTGCTCCGGCGCTGGGTGGCTGAAGAAACCGGCACGCGCCTGCTCGACGCGATCACGGCCATCACCGTCGATCGCTCGCGCGATGCGCGCGTTCGCGTCGCCGCGCTCGCCGCGCTGTCAGAGCTTCCCGAGCATCTCGTCCGGCCGATTCGCGACCAGGCGCCGCCGCCGGAAAGCGCCGGCCCATCGCTCGACGATCCCGTCGCCGTCCGCGAGTGGATCCAGGCGTACGGCGCAGGCGCCACGCTCTCCACGCTGCACGAGCTGGTCACACGCACGCGCGAGCGCGAGCATGCCGAGTCGTCGTCGCGGCTGCGGTCCGAGTGGCTGCAGGCGCGCGGCCGCGCGCATCAGGCGCTGGCCAAGCGTCGACAGCCTCGTCGCGCTCTACGACCTGCGCGAGACGTTCGAGGCGGCCACGGGCGCGCTGCCGCAGTCGTTCCTCTCGGCGGCCGCGGCCATCGGCGATGCGAGCTGCCTCGAACCACTGGCCCGAGCCTGGGCGGCAGCGCGGCAAGGATCTGGACTGGAAGCATCAGCTCTCGACGACGGCCGCCACGATCATGCGGCGCGAGAAGCTCACCGGGCGGAGCGCAGCCGTCAAGAAGCTGCGGGCCAATTTTCCAGGGTTCGTGTAGGGCGTCCGTTGGACGTGCCCCGCCAGGCCGGTCCGAAAGGACCGGCCCTACTTCTCTTTCTCGACCCTCAGGTTGCGTGTCTCGACCGACTTGCCATCGAGCAGAATCTCGACGGCGTAGTCACCCGGCGGAAATCCGCTCGAGTTCGTGATGTGGAACTCGGTGGCCGCGCTGTCGCGATAGGACACGCGCTTGCGTGTCCTCGCTGACCGAGCGACCGGCGTAGGTCCACTTCGCGGTCAGCGTGCCCTTGCCAGGACCGTCGGTCAGGACAGCGACGTACATCGTCTGGTCCGGCCGGAACCGCTGGCGTAAGCAGCCAACGCTGTTGTCCGAGTTGAGCGATCGCCCGGTCTGAATCGTCTTCACCTTCAGCGGATCGCTCGGACCGACAGCCGACGACGAGCAGCAGCGCGAGCGCGACAGCGCTGCGATCTAGTAGCTTTTCGCGAACCATGCTGAGGCCACCGCGTCTCCGCCGCACTTCAGACACTTCTTGCCAACCGGCGGCGCCGACGAGAACGGGATGTTGCGGATCGTCGCCTGCGTCTCGTTCTTGATGTCGGCCTCGCACTGTGCGGAGCCACACCACGGCGAGACGACGAAGCCCGGTCGTCCCTCCATGATCTGCTTGAACTCGTCGTACGAGTCGGTTTCGGTCGTGTGCTCGGTGCGAAACGCCACGGCGCGGTCGTACAGGCGCCTGCTGGATCGTCTTCAGCATCTGCTCGATGTGAGCGGCCAGTCCGTCCATCGGCGCGAACGACTTCTCGCGCGTGTCGCGGCGGGCGAGCTCGACCTGCGACTTCTCGATGTCCTTCGGACCGATCGCGAGGCGCAGCGGCACACCGCGCATCTCCCACTCGTTGAACTTCCAGCCAGGCGTCTGCGAATCGCGGTCGTCGATCTTCACGCGCATGCCGCGCGCGACGAGCTCGTCGCGGATCGCCTGCGCCTTCGGCAACACGGTTTCCTTCCAGTTGCCGCGAGGGATCGGCACGATGACCACCTGATACGGCGCAATCCGCGGCGGCAGAATCAACCCGCCGTCGTCGCCGTGCGTCATGATCACGCTGCCAATCAACCGCGTCGAGACGCCCCATGACGTCCCGTAGACGAACTGCACGGACTTGTCACGGGCCTGGAACTTGATGTCGAACACCTTCGCGAAGTTCTGCCCGAGGTTGTGCGAGGTGCCGGCCTGAATGGCGCGGCCGTCGCGGACCAGTGCCTCGATCGAGTAGGTGCGGTCGGCACCGGCGAACTTTTCGCTCTCGGTCTTCTGGCCGTCCATGACGGGCATCGCCAGTTCCGTTTCGGCGAAGTCCTTGTAGACGGCGAGCATCCGGCGGGTCTCTTCTTCGGCCTCTTCCGCCGTCTCGTGCGCGGTGTGGCCTTCCTGCCAGAGGAACTCGGTGGTGCGCAGAAACAGCCGGGTCACCTTCTCCCACCGCACGACGTTCGCCCACTGGTTGATCAGGATCGGCAGATCGCGCCACGACTGGACCCACTTGGCGTACATCGTCCCGATGATCGTCTCGGACGTCGGACGAACGACGAGCCGCTCCTCGAGCTCCTCGTTGCCGCCACGAGTGACCCAGGCGACCTGCGGCGCGAAGCCCTCGACGTGCTGGCTCTCCTTCATGAGCAAGCTTTCCGGGATGAACAGCGGGAAGTAGGCGTTGACGTGACCGGTGTCCTTGAAGCGGCGGTCGAGCGCCTGCTGTATCAGCTCCCAGATGGCGTAGCCGTACGGGCGGATGACCATGCAGCCCTTCACCGGCGAGTAGTCGGCGAGCTCCGCTTTGCGGACGACGTCGAGATACCAGCGGCCGAAGTCCTGCGACTGAGGCGTGATCTCGGTGGGGAGATCGGGGATGTCGTTAGTGGACATGAACTCTCTGGGCTTTGGGCTCTGGGCTGCCTCGGCCTCAGCCAGGAGCCGAAAGCAAAGCCTAGAGCCGATCTGCTATCCGTCTCTGCCAGTGTATATCGTCGCGCTGCGGGAAATCCTCCCGGAAGTGCCCGCCGCGGCTTTCCTCGCGACGGAGTCGCGGCGCGGGCGATCAGCAGACCGACCGTTACGAGGCTGGCGACACGCCGCAGTTCGCGATCGCCCTGGGCGGCCGATGCGCGCCGTCGACACTGCCGCACGCCACGACGACAGCCGTTCGACGAGCGGCGCGAGGCCAATCCTCGACCGGACGAGTCCGGCGTCACGCCACATCACATCGCGCACGTCAGAGGCCGAGGGAACCTGTCCCGCCGAAGCCGGCGAGCGGCGGACCGTCGAGCCAGCATCGGCGTGCCTGAACGGCTCGCCGGCCTCGGCGGCGAGCGACGCCTGCAGCGTCGGTCCCCTCATCGCGTCCGCCGCGCGCGCGCCGAACACGAGCCCCTCGAGCAGCGAGTTGCTGGCCAGACGATTCGCGCCATGGACACCGGTGCACGCCGCTTCGCCGGCTGCGAACAGGTTGTCGATCGACGTTCGCCCGCACAGGTCGGTCTCGACACCACCCATGACGTAGTGCGCCGCCGGGCTCACCGGAATCCGATCCGTCGCCAGATCGAATCCCGCACGGCGGCAGGCCTGCGTGATCGTCGGGAACCGGTTGCGCACGTAGTCGGCGTCGAGATGCGCCATCGTCAGGAACACCGGCGCGCCGGTCCGATTCACCTCACGGACGATGGCCCTGCGCGACGAGATCGCGAGAGGCGAGATCCCCGGCCGGCTCGTAGCGCTGCACGAAACGCTCGCCCTGCTGGTTCACGAGCCAGGCGCCTTCGCCGCGCAGCGCCTCCGACAAGCAGAAACCGCGGCGCACCGGCCACGTTGAGCGCGGTCGGATGGAACTGAATGAATTCGAGGTCGGTCACCCGCGCGCCGGCCTCGAACGCCATGGCGATGCCGTCGCCGGTCGCGATCGGAGGATTCGTCGTCTCGCGATAGACCTGTCCCGCGCCACCGGTCGCGAGCAGTGTGCGGCTCGCCGACGACGTCCTCCACGCGTCCCTCGCGATCGAGAAATGTCGCACCCACGCACCGTCCCGTCGCGCATCGAGAGCGACAGTGCCAGCGCATCGCCGAACACCTGCACACGCGGATGCGTCGAGACCATCTGCCACAGGACCTGACCAATCGATCGTCCGGTGGCGTCACGCACGTGCAGCACACGCCGCACGGTGTGCGCGGCTTCACGGCCCAGCGCCGGACTGACCCGATTGATCCGCGTCGAAGGTCGTGCCCCACTCGATCAGCTCGCGCACGTAGCGCGGGCCTTCGCGGACGAGCACGTCCACGGCCTCGGGCACACACAGACCATCGCCCGCGGCGAGCGTATCCTGCGTGTGCAGATCCGGCGAGTCGTCGGAACCGATGGCCGCGGCAATGCCGCCCTGCGCGTAGCCGGTATTGCTCTCGCGCGGATCGGCCTTGGTCAGGAGGACCACGCGACCGGACGTCGGCCAGCGAGATCGCCGCACGCAGACCGGCAATCCCGCTGCCGATCACGAGAAAATCGGCGACGATGCTCACTTTGCTATCCTATCAATGCCCAATGCACAATGCTCAATGCCCAATGCGGAATGCCCACTCTGAATGGCCAACGCCTCAATGACTAGCTCCGGAGTCCGCATAGAGGTCACCGCAGGCTCTCGCCCATCGACAATCTGGATTGGCAACGGCATCAGCGAGCGTCTCCCGGAACTGCTCGATGCCCACGGCGTCGGCGCGCGGCGGTTCGTCGTCTCGAGCCCGGTGATCTGGCGGCTGCACGGGGCGCGGCTGCAGGAATCGCTCGGCCGTGTCGAGCCGATCCTCCTCCCCGACGGCGAGCGCTTCAAGAACCTGCAGTCGGTCTCGCGCGTCTACGAAGCGCTCATCACAGCCGGCGCCGATCGAGGCAGCGCGATCGTCGCCGTCGGCGGCGGCGTGATCGGCGACACCGCCGGCTTTGCCGCGGCATCATTCCTGCGCGGCATCACGCTCGCCCACGTGCCGACGACGCTGCTCGCGCAGGTGGACAGCTCGATTGGCGGCAAGGTCGGCGTCAACCACGCGCTCGGCAAGAATCTGATCGGTGCGTTCCATCAGCCGGCAGTGGTCGTCGTCGATCCACAGCTGCTGAAGACACTGCCGCGGCGCGAGTTCCGATCCGGCCTGTACGAAGTGGTGAAGTACGGAATGATCGCCAGCCGTCCGCTGTTCGATCGCCTGGTCGCGCATATCACCGCCGTCTTCGCGCACGATCCCGACGTACTGGTGCCGGCCATCGAAGAGTCCTGCCGGATCAAAGCCGATGTGGTGTCGAAGGACGAGCGCGAAAGCGGCCTGCGCCGCATTCTCAATTACGGCCACACCGTCGGCCACGCGCTCGAGGCGGTCACCAAATACCGACGGTTCCGGCACGGCGAAGCGATCGCGTTCGGCATGCTGGCTGCCGCGGATCTCGCGGCAGCGCGCGGGGCGCTCGCCGAACGTGCGCGTCAGGCGCTGGCCGATCTGATCACCGCACTTGGCCCGTTGCCATCAGTCGCTGACATCTCCATCGCCGACGTGCTCGAAGCGGTTCGCCGCGACAAGAAAGTGGTGAACGGACGCCTGCACTTCGTCATCGCCATCGACATCGGCGCAACGATGACGATCGACGATGTGACTGAGGATGAATTGCGGGGAGTGCTGACGCGAATCGGATTGAAGTCGTCGTAGAGGCCGGGTCTTCAGACCCGCGTGGCGCAGACGCGCCTCTACTCTGCAATCCCGTAGGTCTTCATCTTCTGCAGCAGCACCTTGTAGGTGATGTGCAGCATGTCGGCCACGTGGGCCTTGTTGCCATTGGCGTCCTGCAGCGCCTGCGCGATCTTCCGCCGCTCGACTTCCTCGGTCACGCGCCGCAGCGCATCCCCCATCGTCCCTGAAAGATCGATCTGCTCCCAGGGGCTCACGACAGGCGCCGCCGCGGCCTGACGGAACGACAGGCTCAAGTGGCGCGCGTGAATCGTGTCGCCTTCGGTCAGGATCACCGCCCGCTCGATGCAGTTCTGCAGCTCCCGGACGTTGCCCGGCCACGGATACGCGCGCAGCTCGTCGATCGCGCGCCGGGGCCAGCGAGAGCTCGTTCTTGTTCAGATCGCGGCAGAACTTTTCGACGAAGTGCCGCGCCAGAATCAGCACGTCGTCAACCCGCTCGCGCAGCGGCGGGATCTGGATCGGAAAGACCGACAGTCGGAAGTACAGATCCTCGCGGAACTGACGCTCGGCGACGCGCTGCTTCAGATGGCGATTGGTCGCAGCGACGACGCGGACATCCACCCGCAGGGACTGTGTGCCGCCGACCCGTTCGAACTGCTTCTCTTCGAGCGCACGAAGAATCTTGGCCTGCAGCGCGAGCGGCAGGTCGCCGATCTCGTCGAGAAACAGCGTGCCCCGATGCGCGAGCTCGAAGCGGCCGGGCTTCCGTGCGGCCGCGCCAGTGAAGGCGCCCTTCTCGTAGCCGAACAGCTCCGTCTCGAGCAGCGTGTCGGGAATCGCCGCGCAGTTGATCGCCACAAACGGGCCATCGTTTCGCGGGCTCAGCGCGTGCAGCGCGCGGGCGAACAGTTCCTTGCCGGTGCCGCTTTCGCCCTCGAGCAGCACCGTCGCGTCGGTCTCCGCGGCGCGGTGGAGCTGCTGTGAGACCTGACGCAGCTTCGGATCCTCGCCGATGATCCGCGGCGCGCCTCGCCGCTCGGCGAGCTCTTCCTTCAGCAGGATGTACTCGGTCAGGATCCGTCGCTGCGCCATCGCCCGCTCGACCATCAGCAGCAGGTGATCGGGATCGATGGGCTTGGCCAGGAAGTCCATCGCGCCTTCTTTCATGGCGGTGACGGCGTCCTGGATGCTGCCGTAGGCGGTCATCACGACGACCTGCAGCTCGGGGTCGAGCTCCTTGGCCGCGCGAAGCACGCCAAAGCCGTCGCCGACCGGGAGCTTCAGATCGGTCAGCACGACCACCGGACGCGCCTGCCGCAGCTGCTGCACGGCCTCCGGTTCATCACGCGCTTCGAGCACGGTATGGCCGTGCCCTTCGAGCGCATGCCGCAGCATCGCCCGCAGAGAATCCTTGTCTTCGACGATGAGGACCGGAAGGGAAGACATTGTTGATTGAGCGATTGGAGATTTTTGATTGGTTGTTGATCGGTGATTGGCGATTGGTGATTGACGAGTGGTGATTGGCGGGCGCTCAATCACCAATCAGCAATCTCCAATCATCAATGCAATCTTCAATCGAAAATCAACAATCAACAATGCTTCACCGGACCCAGCCGGCGGGCACGCCAGCGCGGCGAGCTTCTTCTTGAATGCCAGCGATCGCTTTGGTGTGCTGCGCGACTTCCTTCTTCAGCCGTTCCATCTCGGCGAGCGACTTGTCGCGATCGGCGGCAATGGTCGCACGCTGCGCCGGATCGTCACGGTTGACGAAGTCGGTGTTGAGCGCGTTGATCTTGGTCTGCAGCGCGTCGGCGAAGGTCTTGGCCCGATCGAGCGCGTCGCGCTCGGTCTTGATGCGCTCGCGCCACGCCGCTTCTTCCTTCTTGCGCTCAGCCGGGTCGGCGCTGACACGCGGCGGTGCCGAGGCATCGGACGAGGGCGCAGGTGCCGGGGCCGTGGATGGCGGTGCTGCAGCATCGGACGAGGGCTCGCCGGACGAGGCGGGCGCCGACGAGGGCTGCGGCGCGGCCGGCAGCGTGTCGTTGGTGTAGGTCTTCCCGGACTTAGCCGTCTTGCGGCGCTCCGCTTCCTTGCGGGCGACGGTGCCAAGCTGGGCCGACAGCACCGTGCTGCTGGCCAGCACGCACGAGCAGGATGGCGGCACCGACGGCCAACGACTTCATACGATGGATTCTCCGGCCCCGGACGCGGGTGGTCAAGGTCTTCCTCCCCACCCTCTTTTCGGTCCGAGGCCGGCAGATCATGAGTGCCCTTGACCTTGCGCGGGCCAGGCGCCGGCTTACTTGCCCGGTCTGACCTCCTGCGCAAAGCCGAGCGAGTTCGTGTCGCGGAACATCGGCGTCAGCGGCGGCAGCAGTCGCGGATTCAGGAAGTCGGTGTCGAAGTTGAAATTACGAGTCGGAGCGCCGTACACCATCGCGCAGCACTTGTAGACGCCGACGGCCTGGCGGCTGTAGAAGAAGGTGGCAATCGAGCCCCGGTAGTCCACGGTGCCTCCGGACTCCAGCATGCGCAGGAAGTTGTGCGCACCGCCATCGGTGCCGAAGTCGGTCGGCGACGGGACGGCCGCGGTCGGTCGCGGGAACGGGCGGTTCTTGCCCGCGATCACGGCAAACCGGTAGTACGAGTTGCGCTGCGCGGCCGGTTGCCGGGCGCGTATGGGAAATTGATTGAGTTGAGATCGTTCCAGTTCCCCGACAGCAGCGTCACGGCATCCGCGGCGATGGACGTCCCAACGTGTGGATCCTGAGTCGGGCCATTCGGGAGGTTGGCCATCACGGCAGACGCGTTCCAGTTCCCGTGCACGTACACAGGGTTCTCTGTCGTGAGCGACAAGCCAAACCCACCGGCTGCGCCGGATCGAGGATGGCCGCCAGATTGCCGCCATTGATCAACTTCACTGCCCGACGGAACAGCAGGGCGCGATTGACGAGCGCATAGGGGCTGCGAACGGCCGTTGTGGTCCTTGCCGCGTTCGTGAGCGGCGCAAGAGCCGCCCGGAGGTGCGGTGTTCGCTATGCCCATCGTAGTTTGGAATTTCGCCGTACGTCTCCAGGGTGCTATTTTCGTTAACGTCTTCGCCGGCGTCGGTGGCACCGGCCGCGCTCGGCGTGTCCAGGACGCCATTCGGCGTCCCCGGTCCGTTGAGAGGATTGATGATGTCCTCGAAGCCGTACTCCGCCGTTTCCTGGTTCCCGGCGTTTCGATTGTTGCGTCGATCGGAGAAGTACACCGAGAACCCGTTGTCACGCAGCGTCTGTGTGCCGGTACCGGCCGCAAACGCGCCCTGCCCCATGAACCACCGGGCCAGGTTCGCCGCGTCGATCGTCACGTAGTGCATGACGCCGCCGAGCAACAGGTCGTTGTTGGCAACACCCACGTCACGATAGAGGGCCTCGCGCGTGTCGAACAGGACGTTCGGCCAATAGTCCGACGACACCAGGCTGCCCAGATAGCTGCACGCTCCGGCTCCGGGCTCGTCGTTGTCGCGGAGGCGCTGCAGACGGATGATGGCGTTGGGCGTCGGGTCGCCGCATGCACGGCCGCTTGCGCTCAGGTTCCGCTCAGCGATCCCGTAGTTCAGGATCTCCATCGTCACGTCGGTCCAGACTCTGTTGCCATCCTGGCGCTCGATCTTGATCCAGCCACCGATGAGGCCGGTGCCCGCATTCGCGCGAGCCGCTGTGGTGATGACGGCGCCCGCCTGGATCGCCGCGTCCACGCCGCCATTGCCGCAACCGGTCAGCTGGTTCGTGTCACTGGAATCCCGTGCACGTGACCAGCACGTTGGTGTTATCCGGGTTCATCACCCAGAACGTGTTGGGCGAAAACGCCAGCGTGCTGTTCACCGTAATCGTGGCCCAGGTGAGCCAGGCATTCGCGTTCGACTGCCAGGTGGCGGTCAGGTTCTGTGCCGCCGCGAACGTCCCATCGGTGGTCGGCACGTTGGCGGACACCACCGCCGGGGCGGTGACGTTCGCGCGAGGCACTGACTTCGGGAATGCAGTTCGCAAACGTCGTCTGCGTCTTGAGGCCGCAGTGTACGGTCCAAGGGCTGCCCGGCTGGCCGGCTTTCGTCACCACGACGGTGAACGTGTTCGGCGTGAACATCGCCAGCTGCCGCCGCGCTGCGCGACGGTAATCGTGGTCCACGGTGCCGCCCAGTTAGCGGTGATGTTGGGTCGTGACGAGCGTGTCGTTCGGGAGCGCCGCCCACAGAGTCGCTTGTTGGCGCAGCCGTGCTTACCGTCGCACCCGGAGGAAGCGGTGGTCACGCATCCTGTGAATTGCCAGGGCACGGCCACCGTCTTGGCCCTGCACGTGACGGTGTACAACGCACCGTTCTTGTTCACCATGAGCGAGAAGTACTCGGTCGCGCCAGGCGCGAGCGACGGACCTTCAACGCTGCCGGGATGAAATCCCGCGCGCCGGCCGGGGCGCCCGGATTGGTGACATTGATCGTGGTGCCGACCGGCGGCGACAGCCGTCAGAACCGTGGGTTCAGCTCCGCCAACGAGGCCGAGGCGACCCGGCGAGCGCCCGATCGGCGGGCGCGTAGCGCTGACAGGGCCGTAGGCAACGCCGTTGTTGGGCGGCGTCGTCCTCCAATTGCCGTCGAGTTGTACGGGCGCGGTTCCGCGTGACGCCCGGCAGGCTCGTAAGGTCGGCCGCGGTGTCGGAGAGCAGAATTCGCAGACTCACGCTTCGAGTAGTAGCGTTCGGCAAGCAACCCTGGATTCGTCGTGTTCTCGTTCGGCACGGAGCGCTTGATCAGGTCCACGTTCGCCCCGTTGGTCGCGAGCATCGGGAGATTCAACGGCATCGCTCCCGTCGTCCCATCACGCAGGTAGCCGTTGTAGGTGCTCAGCGAGATTGTTGGCCAGTTGTTGTTTTCTGCGCTGCCCTGACCGTCAACGACGCTTCCCTCTGTGGCCAGCAGGTTCCTGAAGGCGCCGGGAGCCGTGGCGACGCTCACGGTTCCCAAGTGCGGACTCACGGTGATCTGCACGCCGTTGGCCAGGCGCTGGCGAATGACTTCTCGTACCGCGGTCACGCGCTCGCGGCAGCGTCAAGGTCGCGCCGTCGCCCTGCGCGAGGAAGAGATTGCCGTTCGAGTGCACGCGGCCGCCGAAGTTGAAGTTCGGACCGGCGTGGAAGCTGAGATCGATGTCCGAGAACATGCCGAACTGGAACACCGGAATCGAGACCGTCTCGACCTTGCGCATCAGGTGGGTTTCGCCACCGTCCGCCGTGCGGGCCGTCGCGTCGAGACGATAGATCTTCTTCAACGCGATCAGCCCGGCGTACGGTCCGGTCGAGATCGTCGTGCTACACGGATTCGCGCAGCCAAGCGGTGGCGGCTCGAGCGTGACGCCATAGGCGGCGTCGCCGGCGTTCGACGAACGTGACGTCCGGGATCGACGGCGGGTCTGTCCTTCAGCGCGCCGATCTGCGCCGCCGTCGGCGCGACGTTGACAGGAACAGATTGCCTCAGATCGACGTTCAGCTTCTCGACGCCCGGAGTGCGCGGCATAGAACGACCGCACGCGGTCACGGTCGATCAGACGGTAGCGTTGATCGCTCATCACGACGGTCGTGAAGCCGACCAGCAGCGCTGACATGAGCATCATGACCAGCAGCGTGGTGATCAGAGCGATGCCGCGCTCGCTATCGAGCCGGGTGACGTGAATCCCTGGGCGCGCATAGGCTTACCTCAAGCTCCTACTTGTAACGGTCAACGAAGGCGAGATTGCGCAGATCGACGATGGTCGAGAGATGGCTGCGGACGTAGTCCTCCTGACGTGCTGACTTGTCCTCGGCACCGGACGCCGACGTGCAGATTGACCTTGCGAATCTGGTTCGCGCTGTAGGTCACGTCCTGTTTGCGGACGTGAACGGCAGCGTCTTTGACGTTGGTCGGGTTGTACACGCCGTCAACCAGGTCGTAGCTGAGCGTCAGATCCTCGATCACGCCGGCCAGCGCCTGCGGCGGCCACATGTTCACCGCGCGCATCAGACGCGGCGTCTGCGATGAGTCGTTGTGGACGTAATAGGTGAACATGAGCACGCGGCGGACCGACATCGTCGATTGCCGAGAATCTGCGTGATCGACCCGGCCGCTGCCGCTGGCTGATTGAATCTGAACGGATCGTTGACCTCGAACGTAGATCGTTGGCGACTGAACCTTGGTGACGGTCTGGAGCGTCGTGCCGTCTGGCGTCTCGAGAAGAAGATCAGATCGCCCGCCTTGATCGTCAGGAATGCCGTCAGCCGGATCGCCGGTCGAGCCAACTGAGCGTTTCCGCCGACGTTCACCGATCCGCCGTCCGCCGCGAGCTTGGCGGGATTGTTTGGTTCTGCCGTGTCGAACGGACACACCGTCAACTCGCCCGAGCACCGAGTCGTCCATCAGGATGGTGACCATGTCGGTCGCCTTGCCCTCGATGGTTGGTCCCAGGCCCTTGCCCGGTCGTGATCGCCGACAGCGCGGTCTAGCGTGGTGTTGTCGAAGGTGTACGACTGGTCGCCGGCGGGCTCGGCCGGTGCATGGCAGCTGCACCCGGCACCGGACGGAATCGAGCATGCCCCCGGTCGGAATATTGCGGCCCGCCTGCAAGCAGATCGCGCACCAGCAGGTTCGTGCCGGCGCGCAGGTTCTGGTTCGAGTCCGCGACCTGTGTCGTTGCCTCGTTCAGTGACATCGCGTTCGAGAAGGTCGTCAGCGCGATGCCGATGACGGCGAGCGTGATCATCGACGCGACGAGAGCTCGACGATCGTGAAGCCGCTGTTCCGAGTGTTGTGTGCGCATGTCAGCAGCCTCCGCCTACGCGAACGCCGAAATGTAGGCGGTCAACTCGATAGGTCCGCATCGATGACCCCGCCGGGTATTGAATCGTGACGGTGATCGACCGCAGATCGGCCGAAATATCCGAAATGCGGATCTGACGGGTGAACCGATCGAGCGTTGTCGGACTCGTGCGTCTCCCCGCTATCGCCGGTGTTGAGAATGCCGTCGACCCCGGCAAGATTCATGTCCGTTGCGGCGACCGAGAAAGATGCCGCCATCCGCGACGTTGCGCACCTGCGCCCACGTCAACGTCTGCGAGTCGCGCGCGCTGAACACGCTCTCGATCGCCTCGGCCGCCTTCTGCGTGGCGAGAAGCTCGTTCGGCGACGTCGCCGTGGCTCTGCAGACCCTGCGCAAACACCGCGGCCATGCCGAGCGCGCCGACGGTCAGCACACCGCTCGAGATGATCGTCTCGACGAGTGAAAAGCCCGGATTCGTGGATTGTGTGTGTCTGCATGATTACACCCGCGTCCACTGTCCGCCATTCCACCGGAAACCGCGCACGCGTCCTGTGGAGCCGAGCATGGTCACCGCACGGTACGAGCTGGGCTGATTGGGGATGAGGAGGAACAGCGAGCCATTGACCGGAAGGCCGGCGTTATCCACCAACATGCCCTCAGTGTTGAAGCTCACCGAAATAGCGTTGCGCCAAAGTAGATCGCTGTCGTATTGCCAAATCCATCGGGCGTGTCCTGCACCTGCGGCCACAACGCGTAACCGCACACCGCCTTCGAACGGCACGTCGTGGCAGCACGGTTGTGCCGTTCGGCAGGTTGTGCCGCGTCACGCGCACCCAACCACCCAGCTCGGTCTGCGAGACTGGAGCGTTCGTAAACGAGACCTCGACGCGGCGCCGCTGCGAGATGGCAGTCTCACGCGCAAAGTTGAGCTGCGCCATCACCGATGCGCATCGCACCATCGGCCTCGAGGCCAGGACGGAGGACGCCAATCTGAATCACGGTCATCGACGTCATGACGCCGATGATCGCGATGGCGACCAGGATTTCCACGAGCGAGATGCCTCGCTCGTCGCGCAGGCGCTGGGTCAAGCAGTTCATGTGGGTCTGAACCGCAAGGGCTGGGCCAAGAACGGCCCACAGTGCGTTCGGCGATAACCAGGTTTGGCTAGAGAGCTTTGCAGACGATCACAGGTGTGTCTGCTTTTTGGACGTGTTCAGAGGACCGCACACGAACTTACGGTCTCGTAACAGCCGCCCACCGACGCGTGAGCGCGAAGGTGGATGGGACGTTTTGCGGATGACTGCCTTTCGGCAGGTGACTGGAAAAACTTTAGAGGCAGCGAAGCGAAGGACTGCGCAGTGCTATCGAAGTTCTCGCCAGGACAGAACGCGCACGTCACCTTCGGCCCGGGCCACGGTCGCTTCGACGATGCGCCGTGTGCCTGCCGGCCCGTATGCGTGGGCGGTGATACTCAGTCGGCCTCGGCCCGGATTCTCTATACCGCCACCGTCGGTCAACGGGTCCATGTCGGTCTCAGACGGATCGTCAGCCACCCAGACCACGGCGTAGATACGCGAGTCGCCCGGCGGGCTTGCGCCGAGCGCGGTCGATGGACCATAGCCGTACAACTGCCACCGTGGATTGTTCCGCCCCCATGGCCTCTCGTCGCGCGCCTCGTCGAGGTCTACATCTCTGCACACCGCGCGACCGCAATTCAGCGTCGCCGTGAGCGCGTGCAGATCCGCGAACGTGGCGTCCGGCAGCCGTCGCAGTCCGACAGGCCCATCGATGAAGGACGAGACCGCCTCGCCTGTGAGCACGCGATTGAAATCAGACTCTCCTGCCAGATCGGGCAGCACACGCTCGACGGCGGCCTGTGCTCCGTACAACGTCTCGATGCCGTCGCGGTAGTTGGCGGTGACCCGGCTCTCGGTCGAGACCATCACCGCCAGCGACATGGCCAACGCGCTGAGCGTCATCATGACGAGCAGCACGAGAATCAGTGCGACGCCGCGGTCACTCATGGTCCAAGTTCCTCGTTCCGGATTCCAAGTTCCAGCTTCAGGTTGCGCGGCGTGACATCGAACTGAATTTCGACGTCGGGCACGCTGCGTCCACCCGCTGTCGACAGCCCGCCGTTGGTGAAGAGAAGGCCGGCCGGACCGCGCAGCGACGAGAGTGCCGTCTGCACGCGCAGCGTGAAGCGCACCCGGCGGATGCGCAGCAGGTCGGCGTCGAATCGATTGCGTGCGCCGGCATCGGGACACCACGGACCGTCGGTCAGGAGCGACGGTGAAATCTCGACGACCGTGTCCGGGGAACCGAGTACGGTCAGACGAGTCTGATGACGGCCATCAACAACAGCGAAGGTGCAGTTCTCTCCTGCTGGCCAACCGACGAGGGATTCGTCGAGAGGCGGGGGCGCGGGACCGTAGCTGGCCCGCGGCGGGGTCGCGGTGTCGTCGACGACACGCGGCGGCTGGGCATCGACAAAGTACCGAAACGCCAGCTTCACGACGTGATCCAGCAGAGGCTGCGCCGGATCGAATCCATCAGCACGAACCAGCTGAAACGCGCCCGAGGCGGCATCGGCCTTCAGCGCGTAGGTGACCGCTCTCGCCTCGGTGACATTCGAGCCCGCGGCGAATTCGCGAGCGGGAGCGTCGCCCTTGAGCGTCAACGCGGAGCCCACACTCGACTCGATCGACGGTAAACACGTCCCACTCGCCTCCGCGATCGAAGAGGAGCAATTGATCGCCAACCGCGAAGCCGCACACCTGGGTGGCGGTCGCGGCGGGGCACGTCGCAGGATTTTCCATACCGATGTCGAGCGATCCCGCTGGCATCGGTGCCGACAGCGTGCTCTGTGACGCGGTCGACGGTACGAACAGCAGACTGATCGCATCCGTTCTGAAGTAGGTGCCCCTCGCGGCGTCGGAGCCCGATCCAAACGCCCGATACGGCATCACCGGAGCGAACGCCTGATGCAGCGGGCCTGCGTCGCCAGCGGCGTAGAGACCAGCGCCAGCCATCAGCAGGTCGCGCTGTAGTGCATCGATCCCGACGCGAGCGCGCTGCTGCAGATCCGCAGCCTCAGGTTGTACCTGGAACGCGTCGTGTGCCGGCCTGACCAACGACAGCGTCGCCGCGGTGACCATCAACGTGATCGCCATCGCGATGAGCAGCTCGACGAGCGTGAAGCCCCTCACGAACGTGGCCTCGTCTTGACAGCGAGAACACTCGTCTCCCCCGCCATGCGACCGGCGCGGCCAGTTCGATCGCTGCGGCCGACACGCACCCGGATGGCCGCGGCGTCGACCGTGAGCGGCTCGATCGACCATCGCCTCGTGTAGATGGCGCCTGGAGGTGGAGATTCGCTGGTTCCAACGACGCGTCCCCACCTATCGACGTGATCAACGGAGCCGGCTGCATCCGCGAGATTCGGTCGAGAGCAGCTCTTCCACCTTCTGCGCGGCCAGGGTTGCGGCAACGGTGGTGTCGCGTGCCGCGGCGTTGGTCGCTGCGGCGATCAGAAACAGCTGCGCGATCGCCAGCACTCCACTGACCAGCACCAGCGTCGCCACGAGCACTTCGATGAACGTTGTACCGGCCGGTCCGAGAGGACCGGCCCTACGATCCCCTTGGTCGCAGGGCACGTCCTTCGCTCCGTGCCATTGGTCGTAGGGCACGTCCTTCTGGACGTCGGGCACGTCCTTCTGGACGTGCCAGTGCGAATTCGTCATGCGCTCCAGAAGCGCAAGCGAGTTGCCAGAAGCCGGCCGCCGGCGCTGCGTCGGAACAACTGCCAACGATGGCAGTGACTTGGAGTGAATCGGGTCGGTCGCGGACATGTCGCGCGCGAACGGCAGATGGCAATTCCTGCGAAGTGGGGAGCGTTGAAAGATTGCGCGAGCAGTAACGTCGCTCGCCGATGAGACGCTACGCGAGCGGCAACGTCACCTGAAAGCACGCGCCGCCCGACGGTGAGCTGCCCGGCAGTCACGCGGCCATTGTGCGTGACGATGATCTTCTGGACGAGCGCGAGCCCGAGACCGGTGCCGGTCTTCTTGGTCGTGAAGAACGGCCGGAAGATGCGATCGCGCGCGTTCGGATCGACTCCGGGCCCATTGTCGTGGACGCTGACCCGCGCCTGGTTCTGCGCGGCATCGAGTGTGCCCTCGACACGCACGTGCGGCGCCACACCGGTGGGCTGACAGGCTTCGATCGCATTTCTGAACAGATTGCTGAACGCCTGCCGCAGCAGCACGTCATCGGCATCGACCTGACCGAACTGGCCGGTGACGACGATCTCGCCGCCAAGCTGCTGCACCTCGTTCTTGAGATCGTCCGCCGCACGCTGGACCAGAGCCGGCGAGGTCGTATGTCGCGAGCGACAGCTGCGTGGGCCGGGCGAAGTTCAGGAAGTTCGTGACCACCTGACCGAGCGCCTCGGTCTCCTGTCTGATGCCTTCGACGTACGGCTTGTACTGCGCGGGCAGGGCCGCCGGATCGATCAGCTTGCCGTAGCCGTGGATCGTCGCCAGCCCATTCCGAAACTCGTGCGCGATTCCGGCGGTCAGCTCACCGAGCCGGGCCAGCGTTTCCTTGAGCCGTAGCTGCTCTTCGAGCGCGATCACCGCCGTCAGATCCGAGAAGAGACAGATCACGCCGCCGGCCGCCTTCCCTTCACTCTCGCCGAGTCTGGTGGCCGTGACGCCCAGGTGGGTCACCTCGTTCGCCTGCGGCACTTCGACCGTGCGCCGCACGATCGGTTCGCCAGTCGTCAGGCATTGGTTGACCACGGCGGCAAGCGGCGACCGCCGCCGGTGAAAGCGCGTGATGGGTGAACCCTCGACGGCCGCGGTGATGCTCAAGCATCTTCCGCCCGGCCGGATTGATGATCTGCACGAGCCCTGCTCGATCGACGACGAGCAGGCCGGCGGTGAGGCTGTTGACGATCTGCGTGCTGAGCGCCTCCGAGGCTTCGGCCCGCTCGGTCATCGCCCGTTCCTGCGCGCGCAGCTTCTGAACCGCGTCCTGCAGGGCAACGGTGAGGAGCGGAGACTCCCCCGAATCACGCAGACGATGACGGGTGTCTCGCGCCGCCGAGACGAATCGGAGCAGCGCCCAGGTCACGACCGCGACCAGCACGGCGACGAGCGCTGTGAACCCGAGCAGCGTGTATGCCTGAGGATTCACTGGTAGAAGCCGAAGTACCAGTCAGCGATCGGATCGCCCCACGTCGCGGCGAACAACGCGCCGACGGCGAGGAAGGTGCCGAATGGCAGCGCGTACTTCATGCTGCCGCGGCCCGACGCAATCAGGACGCCGCCGGCCAGCGAGCCGGTGAAGGAGGCAAACACCAGCGTCAGCAGCACCAGCTTCCAGCCGAGGAACGCGCCAATCATCGCCAGGAGCTTGACGTCGCCCATGCCCAGCCCTTCCTGTCCGCGAAACCGGTAATAGGCCTCGGCAATGGCCAGCAGAATTCCGCCGCCGACCAGCAGGCCGATCAGCGAGCTCATCCACCCGGGCGGCAGGAAGAAGCTGCAGACGAATCCCACGACAATCCCTGGCAGCGTGATGACGTTGGGCAGAATCTTGTGCTGCAGGTCGGTGACGAACAGCACGATGAGCGCGCAGGCAAAGACGACGCGCACGACGCTCAAGAGCGTCAGTCCGTACGTCAGGTAGGTGATCACGAAGACCAGCGAGGTAATGATCTCCACCGTGGGATACATCCACGACACCGGCGCCTTGCACGTACGGCAACGTCCGCCGAGCGCGACCCAGCTAAGGACAGGAAGGTTGTCGAACCAGCTGAGCATCCGGCCGCACGACGTACAGCGCGAGCCCGGATGCACGATGGACTGGCCGAGCGGCAGCCGATATGCGCAGACGTTGAGGAAGCTGCCGATGCACAGACCGAACAGCGTGATTGTGAGCAGCTCGAGCCAGGCGGGCATCACCCGCGGGCTCGGCGTCGCAAGGGATACAGTGGTGAGTCGCGGGCGACGTCAATCGAGCCGGAAACCGGATCGAGATCGTAGATATGGCCGGCCGGATCCCGCGGCAGGTTCCGCAGCCACCGCCACTGGACCGGGCCGCCGGTCATCTCCTGCCAGCCTTTCGGAAACCGCCCGTTCATGTCGAAGAACTTGTGGACGTACGGCTCGAGCAGCTCGATGTGTGTCTTCGGCGTCGAGTTGCAGGAGCCCGCGTTTCGCCGCCTGACGGATCCACTCGTGCTCGGCGTTTTGCGCCAGCTGAGTCCACAGCGCACGCGACGACGTCGCGCTCCCCCTGCTCGGCGAGCACGCTCGCGGCGAGCGGCTGCAGCCAGTTCGGTGCGTCCGGCAGCTTCGACGCCTTCATGAAACCAGTCGGCGGCCGTCTGCGGATCGCGTTCGCCACCAGTAATAGACGAACCCGGCGTCGTGGTAGTACTGCCACTTGTCCGGCATCTCGCGGATGCCCTTCTGCAGCAGCGCGATCGCCTGCTCGGTATTGCCAGGTCCGTTCGGATACCCCTCAGACAGCAGAATCGACCCGAAGCGATACGCGATGTTGAAGTGCGGGTCGAGAGAGGTCGTGATGTCCAGCAACGGATAGAGCTGGTCGTAATTCTTCGTCTGGCCTTCTGACAACTTGGTGTCGCCGTAATACTGCACGGCGCGAATCCAGTAGATGTCCGCCCAGATCGCGTTGAAGCCCACTGCCAGGCGCCGCATCAGGCCAGGCGATTGAATCCAGTGCACGCTCTGCTGCATCACCGGGCGCTCGAGCCTGCCCTCGAGCGCAACCTGCATGCTGGTCGCGCTGACCAGCAGCACGACGAGCGCGACCCACAGCAGCGGCGAATGTTTGCCCGACGTGGTGCCCATTTACTTCGAGATCGCGCCGCGAGAAGATCAGAATCGCTCCGACCAGCAGCGTCGCGATGTACAGCAAGCACGATGCCGTCGCCAGCATCATGCTCGTACCGCTCACCGGCAGGCCGTGAACCACCGCCGACTTGACGTCGAGGGCGCTGAGGTTCGGCATCACGTAGTAGACCGCCGTGGTGATGTACGGCAGCACCATCGACTTGACGATCGTATTGATGTTCTTCAGGTCCTCGCCGAAGTGCCCGACGACGTACACCGCGAAGGTCATCGCGACTGAAAGAAACGGACTCGAGAACGTCGAGAAGAAGATCGCCGTCGCGGTGATGAGCATCAGCTCGACGCCGATCAGCGCGAACGCCTTGAGCATGCGCGGATCCATCGCCGGCGTTTCCCACGCCGCCTTCGCCCCCGGCAATGTCGTGAAGTCGAGGTACCACAGCACGGCGTAGAAGGCCACCGCCATCACCGACAAGTTGATCAGCAGCGTGAGCACGAGGCCGAGGTACTTGCCGACGACGAACTGGGGCCGTGTGACCGGCTTCGAGAGCAGGCTGTAGATGCTTCGCCGCTCGACTTCCTTCGTCACCAGACCGATGCCGAAGAACGTGGCGATGAAGAGGCCGATCGCCGAGGCCGCCGCCAGACCGAGGTCCTTGATGATCTTGACGTCCTGACCGGCGGTGAGCTGCGCCAGCAGGAACGACGAGGCCATCAGGATGATCGAGAAGAACACCAGGCCGTAGCCGATGCCGATCGCGGATCGAGTCTCTGAAGACGCCGCCGGCGATGATGACGATCGATCTCATGACGCCACCTTGCCGGCGAAGCGACTCGCCAGCCGCCGCGCCGCACCTGCTCGACGAAGACGTCTTCGAGCGTGCCGCGCAGCGGATTGAGCGAGACGACGCGCGCGCCGCGACGAGCTCGGGAATGAGCTGCTCGGGGACCGTGGAGGGCGGCAGCTCCAGCGAGAACCGGCCGTCGCCGAGTGGCGTCGCCCGCGTGATGCGCGGCTTCAGGCGCGTGAGGACCTCGGCGCTCAGTCCCGACGACGACCAGCTCCCAGCCGCGCGATCCGACCGAGGTGAGCTCGTCGAGCGATCCGATCGCCGCAAGCCGTCCTTTCGCGAGAATCGCGACGCGGCTGCACAACGCCTCGGCATCGCTCAGCACGTGTGAGCTGAAGAACACGGTGCATCCGCGATCGCGCAGGCGAAGAATCAGCTCGCGCACCTCGCGGCGTCCCAGCGGATCGAGCCCGGACATCGGTTCATCGAGGAACACGAGCTCGGGCTCGTTGATGAGGGCCTGCGCGATCCCGACGCGCTGCACCATGCCCTTCGAGAACTTGCGAAGCTGGAAGCGGCGCTCGGCGCCGATGCCGACTTCGTCCAGCAGACGCGAGGCGCGCTCCCGCCCCTCTTTGGCCGGAGCAGCCGAACATCCGCGCGAAGTAGACCAGCAGCTCCTCGGCGGTCAGGTTGTCGTAGAAGTACGGGTTCTCCGGGCAGGTAGCCGATGCGCTGCCTGACGGCCACATCACCGACCGGGCTGCCCAGGATCTCGGCATGGCCGGACGTCGGGTAAATGAGCTGCATCAGCAGCTTGAGGGTGGTCGTCTTGCCGGCCCCGTTCGGGCCGAGAAAGCCGAACACGTCCCCTGTCGCGACTGACAGGCTCAGATTATCGAGAGCGACGTATGGTCGCGGCCTCCAGAAGCCTACCTGGTAGTGCTTCGTGAGACCTTCGGTCTTGATGGCATCCATCCCATCATGTCTTCTCGGATGGTTCTTTCGCCGGTCCACAGCCCCCTCAGGAAGCCGTGCCAAACCGGCGAATCGCCCAGTCGAGCGCGGCATCGAAGTAGGCCGGCCGGAGGCTCGGCAGCTGGATGCCATTCAGGTAAGAAGGTCGGCGTTCCCTGCACGCCAAGCTTCTGTCCGAGCTGGACGTCGGCGCGGATCGACTCCAGCGTCTTGGCATACTTCGCGTCGAAGTCCGCGCTGCTGATCTGCGCGACCTGCTGCAGCGCCGTCACGACCTCGTCGCGCGTCATCGACGGCGACTGTCTCTCGAACAACGCCGCCTCGAGCTCCCTGTCGCGATTCTTCTCGCGCGCCATACGGACCGCCGCTGCGGCCTCGCATGCCGCGGCGTGCCCGGCGTTGCCGAACGCGCCGCACTCGGTCTCGAGCGGGTAAGTCGCGGTTCTCGAACACGAAGACGCCGGGATGCGCCTTCTCGTACTTCGCGATGATGTCCTTGTAGAGCACCCACGCCAGACGGCACGACGGGCACTGATAGTCGTTGAACTTGAGCACCAGCACTTTCGTCGCGCCGGTCGGCATGCGCCTCGGGCTTGCGCGGCTGCGCATCGAGCCACGCTTCCCATTCACTGCGCTGCTCCGCGGTCAGCGTCTCCGACGGGCACCGCAGGTTCGCTGACCGCACCAGCTGCCGACGAGGTTGGCGTCGCCTGCGGCGGTTTCGGGAACCCGAAGACAAGGCCGGCTGACACCGCGAGCCACACGACCGCGAGCGTCGCGGCGACGGGGTTCTTGATCATGAGCGGCGAAATCACGACCAAGCCGCGACGGCAACGCGCCGATCGGTCCTGCCGACGTCGCCGAGATCAAGAACGTCCCGATCACGCTCACGTACATCGTCATGCAGATCAGACACGCCGTCTTCAAGACGAAGAACGAGATGTACGCGAAGTAGAAGACGCTGGCGAGACCAAGCGTCGCGAGCACGAAGAAGTACCCGGACGACGCGCGACGCTGTCTCGGATTTCGGATCCTTCAGCCCGAAGGCGGCGAGCATGAACGCCAGCAGCGACCAGATCGCTCCGCCGGCAGCGACGGGCACTCCAAGCACGCTGCCGTACTCGCTCGTCAACACCTGTTGGCAGCTGACCGACTGCGTTGACCTCGCACGCGCTGACGTACGTCGGATCAGACTGCAGACGGTAGTGAACGTACAACGCCGTACGTGGAAGCGAGGAGTCCGAGGGCTGTGAATATCAGCAGAGCCGTGCGAACGCGACTGCTCATTGCGCCTACCTGTCAGAAAAGCGCGGCGTCCCTGCCCGACCGGAGTCGAAGGGCTGGCCGCGGGTCTCTGCATTATAGACGGCGGGAATGCGTGTCGGGCTGTGAGTTCGCCGGAGTTAGTTCTCCATCGGCGCGACCGTTCCGCCGGCGGTGAACGGCTCGACCGGGGCGACGCCCAGTGGTGTCCTGCCAGATCACGTGCGCCTGATTGCTGGCGAACGCGCGCCAGCCGGTGCCGCCAATGGCCGTGGCTCCGCGCTGATGTAGTAGTCCAATGAGGTCGCCTTGCCGTTGCAGTCGGTGAAGCCGCTCGACGCCGACTGGGCCGGGCTGAAGAATGTAGTTGTAGCCACTCTTCAGCGGTGTCGCGCCCATCGTCAGGTCCATGGGCAGATACCCGTCGCCGGCCGGGTTTCCAAGGTCCGGAAACTGCGACGCGTAGTTGCCGTACCCGCACGTCAGCGCATACGTCAGCTGTGCCGTGTGCACGCTTCGAATGTGTCGAGAACGCCGAGGTCTCGTTGGCGGCCATCCGTGAGCGAAAGACGGTCGGAACGGCGATCGCCGACAGCAGCCCAATCACGGCCGTGACGAAGATCAGCTCGAGCAGCGTGAATCCAGCAGACGATTTCCGCGACATACGCCATCCACCTGAGCAACTCGGGTGCCATGGTCTGTTCATCTGATGAGCTATCGGCCGAGACGCGAAGTATCTGCAGGGTCTACGACTTACAGGTGATGCACATCTCGGCGAGCTGATCGCCGGGGATCGTCGTGTATGCACGAGCGCCTGACTGACAGGAATCGTCAGCGCGACTGACAATGGGTGACGCGCTAGGACAAGGCCGGAAACGCAAGAAAGGGCCGGCTGCGATGCAGCCGGCCCTTTCCTGGTGTTCGAGACCCGCCCTTCGGGCGAGTCGTGGAGCTGTTACTGGATGACCGAGATCGTGCCGCCCGCCATGAACGGCTGCGTCGGAGCCGCGGCACCCGCGTTGCGCCAACGTCCTGCCAAATCGCGCCGGCCTGGCTGGTCGCGAACGCACGGTTACCAGTGGACGCCGGGCTCGTCGGCACCGCCGTCGCGTAGAAGGTCACGTCGGTCGCCGTGCCGTTGCAGTCGTTCGGGCCCGCCGCGCCGCCCATGCCCTGGGCCGAGCGTGTAGGTGTAGCCGCTCTTCTGCGGGCGTCGCGCCGTTGTTGCTCAGGTCCTCCGACAGGAACGCCTGGTTGCCTCCGGGAGGCGGAACGCCAAGCGTCGTATACAGAACCGCGTAGGCGCCGTTGCCGCACGCCGACGAGTAGCTCACCTCGGCGGTGTTGACCGCGCGCAGACCACCGATCCCCGACGTCTCGTTACCCGACATACGGGCGCGGAGCAATCCAGGAACCGCAATCGCCGCGATGATGCCGATGATCGCCACGACGATCAGCAGCTCGATAAGCGTAAACCCTTCGTTCTTCTGCAGCTTCTTCACAACCATCTCCTTGAGAGCGCTCGGGCCGGAAGGCCCGAAGGTAACCATCTCCGCCGTTCCGACACGGCGCCTCGTGAACGGTTCAGTTGAGAGGCAACGCGGATGCCAGACCAGGCCGTCGATCACGTTGTCGGCGTAACCACTTAAGTTCCTTTACGGTTACGGCTCAGCCTCGGCGGAACGAGCGAGTGTCGGGATACCTGTCATTCTTCGGCGCTTTGACAAGAACTGTCAACGGCCGTTGTCAAGAATTGGCGGTCACCGCAGATTGAACTTCTTGGCGTAGTACCGGAACGACCGGAACGACATTCCCAGCATTTCCGCAGCTTTCGTCTGCACTCCGCCGGTCCGTTCGAGCGCGAGGGCGATGTAGTGCCGGTAGAACTCCTCCCCAAGGCCTCGAGGTCGAACCCTTCCTTGAGCTCAGGCATACCCACGGACTGTGGCCCGACAGCCGCGTCCGAGCCCCACGACACGTTTTGACGACCGCGACCTCACTTGGGCCGGGAGGCTTTCAGGCAGCACGACCTGTGTCTGCTCCAGCGCGACCGCCCGCTCGATGGCATTCTCGAGCTCGCGGACGTTGCCGGGCCAGTCATGGGCGGACAGCACGTCGAGCGCCTCGTGTGAAATGCTGCGCACCGGCTTCTCGACGCCTTCCGAGTACTTCGCCAGGAAGTGCTCGGCCAGCAGCGGCACGTCCTCGCGGCGCTCGCGCAGCGGCGGCAGGTCGCAGGTGGATCACGTTGATCCGGTAGTAGAGGTCCTCGCGGAACCGGCTCTCGGCCACCATCTTCTGCAGGTCCTGGTTGGTGGCCGCGATCACGCGGATGTCGGCCTGGACCTCCTCCGTCCCGCCAAGACGGCGGAACCGGCGATCCTGCAGCACGCGCAGCAGCTTGACCTGCATCGTCGCCGACATCTCGCCAATCTCGTCGAGGAAGATGGTGCCGCGTTCGGCCACCTCGACCAGGCCCTTCTTGTTGGCGTCGGCGCCGGTGAACGCCCCGCGCATGTGGCCGAAGAGCTCTGACTCGAGCAGCGTCTCGGGCAGCGCGCCGCAGTTGAGCGCCACGAACGGATGCTCGCGCCGCAGCGAGTTGTAGTGCACCGCGCGCGCCACGAGATCCTTGCCGGTGCCGGACTCGCCGGTGATGAGCACGGTGCTGTTCGTCTTCGCGATCGTCTCGATCATCTTGAAGACCGCGAGCATCGGCGTCGCTGCGGCCGATGATGTTGCAGAACTCGTGGCTCGTGTTGAGCGCGCGCTTGAGCAGCACGTTCTCCTGCTTGAGCCGGTGCGCTTCGAGTGCTGACGGACCTTCAGCCGCAGTTCGTCCATGTTGAACGGCTTGGTGAAGTAGTCCACCGCCCCGAGCCGCATCGCTTCGACGGCGCTGTCGGTCGAGGCGAACGCCGTCATCATGAACGCGATGATGTCGCGATTGAGCGCTCTTGGCGGCGCGCAGCACGTCGACGCCGCCGACGTCCGGCATCCGGATGTCAGAGAGCAGCAGATCGACGCGTTCCTTTTCGAGGATCGCGATCGCCTCGGCGCCGTTGGCGGCGAGCAGCACGTCGAAGCCGTCGCGGCGCAGCACGATGCGCAGCATGTCGCGCATCGACGGCTCATCGTCCACGATGAGGATGCGCGGCTTGGATCCGCTCTCGGTCGGCATCGCTGGCCGGGCAGCGGACTGCTCGACGTCTCGATCTGCTCGTCTGCAGGTCGGCCTGACTCATACGACCGCCTGATCTGCGGCTGCCGTCGCGGTTCGACGCGCCGCGGCCGTCGATCACCGGTGCTCGCTCCGCGGATCGGCAGCCGCACCGTCACGACCGTGCCGGCACCGACCGTGGACGAGACGTTGATGGTGCCGTTGTAGTCGGTGACGATGCGATGGACGATCGCCAGTCCCAGCCCGGTGCCCTTTCTCGAACGAGCTGTGGAACGGCTGGAAGATGAGGTCGAGCTCCTCGGGAGGAATCCCGCGTCCCTCGATCCTGCGACGGTGAGCAGCGTCGCGCCCGAGCCGTCCTTCGTCGGTCGCCGCCGCCAGCAGCAGCCGGCCTCCCTGCGCCATCGCGCGAAGACCGTTCGTCGCCAGGTTCCAGATGACCTGTCGGATCTGATTCTCGTCGGCTTCACACCAGACCGGATCGGCGGGGACATCGACGGCGATCGTGTGGTGCTCGCGCACTTCCGCGCTGTTGCGCAGGAGCAGCGCGGCGTCCTGCACGATCTTGCGGATGTCCAGCCTCGCCAGCGCGAACCGCTGCGGCCGCGCGTAGGCCAGAAACGACTTGATCGTGTCGTTGAGGCGCTCCGACTCGCGCAGCACGATGTCCATCAGCTGCGCCTGCTCGTCGCTGAGCGTCAGCTCCTGCCGGAGCACCTGAATCGAGCCCGACATCGACGCCAGCGGATTGCGGATCTCGTGGGCGATGCCGGCAGCCATTTCGCCGACCGCGGCCAGCCGCTGCTGCAGGCGCGCATTCGCGCTCGAGCCGCCGTACGTCGGTGACGTCCTGGAACGTGAACAGAAACCCGGCCCGTCCGTCCGGAAACGTCAGCGGGCTTGACCGTGAGACCGAGATCGATCGAGCGTCCGTCGCCGGTGCGATGCTGCGTGTCGATCTTGAGCGTGCGGGCGTCACCGAGGCTCGCCAGGCGCGCGCGCGCGTCGGCCGGCAGCTGCAGCACGTCGATCGCGTCGTGCCTGATCGCGTGCGCGCTCGGAGATCCCGAGAATCACCGACGCCGCGCGATTGAACGTCAGGATGCGGCCGTCCGCGTCCGTCGTCACCAGACCGCTCAGCAGGCTGTTGATGACGTTCTCGTTGAACTTGCGCAGATCGCGGATCTCGTGCGAGGCGTACTCGAGGCGCGCGCCCGCCGAGCGAAGGCTCTCGGCGAGCGATCCGGCCAGCAGCGCGACCGCGAAGAAGCCGCTCAGATTGATGGCCACCGTGTACCGCGCGACGCCGAGCGTCGGCAGCTCGACGACCGGCGTGAATCGCTCGCACCAGCGGCGGCAGCCCGACGTCCACGTACTGCACCAGCACCAGCGCCAGATACAGCATCGCGCTGAGGCCGGCGACCTGCAGCGCCACGCGGCGCGAGCGAATCATGCTCGCCGCGATGACCGGCAGCAGGTAGAGCGAGGAGAAATTGCTGGCGATCCCGCCCGTCACGTGGATGAACGCGGACACCAGCACGGCGTCGAGCGCCAAACTGCAGATCGACGAGCCAGGGATGACGCTCGGCGAACCTGAGCGTCGCCAGATACAGCGACGCTCAGCGCGTAGGTCAGCCCGATCAGGGCAAAGAAGGGATCGACCGGGAAGGCGCCCGGCCGGCTGATCTGAATCAGGATCGCCGAGCCGAGCAGCAGCGTGCCGATCACGACACGGGCGGCAATCAGCGTCGAGAGGCGCGATCTGAGATTCATACTTCGAAGTGCAAAGTGCGATAGTGCAAAGTGCAAAGTGAGTGCAGAGTCGACTTCGAGAGTTACCTTGCACCTTGCACTTTACACTTCGCACTTGGCGCTCAGCCCGTCAGCTTGCTGATCAGGTCGAAGATCGGCAGATACATCGCGATGACGATGCCGCCGACCACGCCGCCGAGGAAGGCGATCATGATCGGCTCGAGCAGTGTCAGCAGGCCGGCGACCGCCACGTCCACTTCTTCCTCGTAGAAGTCGGCGATCTTCTGCAGCATCGTGTCCAGCGCGCCCGTGGCCTCGCCGACGCCGATCATCTGCACGACCATCGGCGGAAACACCTTGGTCTCCTTGAGCGGCGCGGCAATCGTTTCGCCGCCCTCGATGCTCTTGCGCGTCATCATGATGGCTTCCTCGACGATCGCGTTGCCGGCCGTCCGGGCCGTGATGTCGAGCGCTTCGAGAATCGAGACGCCGGACGCCAGCAGCGTGGACAAGCGTGCGGCAGAAGCGCGCGACGGCAATCTTGCGCATCAGGTTGCCGAGCACCGGCATCTTCAGCACCGTGGCGTCGACGATCCTTCGGCCGCCGTGCGACCCGTAGAAGGCGCGGAAGCCGAAGACGAACGCGATCATGCCGACGATGATGAAGGGCATGAACTGGACGAGGCCGTTGCTGGCGGCGATGACGATGCGCGTCGGCATCGGCAGCGTGGCGCCGAGGCCGGCGAACAGGCTGGCGAACGTCGGGATGACCTTCCACAGAATGACGCCGACGACCAGGCCGGCGATGACGACGACCGCGATCGGGTAGATCATCGCGGACTGCACCTGGCTCTTCAGCTTGACCGCTTTCTCGATGTAGGTCGCCAGGCGCTTGAGAATCGTGTCGAGAATACCGCCGGCCTCACCGGCCGCGATCATGTTGGTGAACAGCGGGTCGAACGTCTTCGGATGCCTCTTCATCGCATCCGCCAGCGACATGCCGCTTTCGACGTCGGAGCGCGTCGCGAGAATGACGGCCGAGAAGTTCTTGTCCGTCTTCCTGCGTGCCGAGAATCTCGAGACACTGCACGAGCGGCAGGCCGGCGTCGATCATCACCGAGAACTGGCGCGTGAAGACCGCCAGGTTCTTCGCGTTGACCCGTCGCGACTTCGACCTTGCGCGGCCCGGCGGCCTTGCGGCCGCGGCTTCCTTGACCGGGTTGATCTGCGTGACCAGGATCTGCTCGCGGCGCAGCGCCGCCACCGCGGCGTCGATCGTCTCCGCGATGCGCTCCCCGGTCACGGTCTGACCGGCTCGCGTCCGTCCGCTGTATGCAAAAGTCGCCATTACGTCGCTACTCCACTAACCGGGCGAACCGCACGGACCAGCCCTACTACCGACCGACTACACTACCAGCGACCACCAACCGCTACCGAGCCACCGGCTTCGGCGGCGCACCGACGCGGCCGAGACCCGCGCCGGCCACGACGCCGACGCCGCGGCTGATCAGATCCTGCAGCTCGTCCCGGTTGGACGAGGCCATGATCGCCGTCTCCAGCGTGATCAGCTTCTTCTGATAGAGCGTCGCCAGCGACTGGTTCATCGTCTGCATGCCCATCTTTTCCTGGCCGGTCTGCATCGCCGAGTAGATCTGATGGACCTTGTCCTCGCGAATCAGATTGCGGATGCCGGCTGTCGGCACCATGATCTCGAGCGCGACGACGCGGCCGCCGCCGATCTTCGGGCAGCAGCGCCTGACAGACGATGCCTTCGAGCACGAGCGAGAGCTGCGTGCGAATCTGGCTCTGCTGGTGCGCGGGGAAGATATCGATGATGCGGTTGATCGTCTGCGACGCCGAGTTGGTGTGCAGCGTGCCGAACGTCAAGTGGCCGGTTTCGGCGATGCGCAGCGCCGCTTCGACGGTCTCGAGGTCGCGCATCTCGCCGATCAGCACGATGTCCGGATCCTCGCGGAGGGCGGCGCGCAGCGCGTTGGTGAAGCTCTGCGTGTCGCTGTGCACCTCGCGCTGGTTGACCAGACAGCCCTGATGCTGGTGCACGAACTCGATCGGATCCTCGATGGTGAGGATGTGGTCGTGGCGCTCCTTGTTGATCTTGTCGATCATCGCCGCCAGCGTCGTGGACTTGCCGGATCCGGTCGGACCGGTCACCAGCACCAGACCGCGCGGCCGCTCGGCGAGCGTGGTCAGCACCTGCGGCAGGTTCAGCTCCTGGAAGCTGCGGATCTTCTCCGGGATCAACCGGTAGACGGCGCCGACGGCGCCGCGCTGGTTGAACATGTTGACGCGGAAGCGCGCCAGCCCTTTGATGCCGAACGAGAAGTCGAGCTCCAGCGTCTCCTCGAAGCGCTTCTTCTGCGCGTCGGTGAGCACGCTGTAGGCGAGCTGCTTGGTCTCCGACGGGTTCAGATCAGCGCCGGACAGCCGCACGAGGTGTCCGTGGACACGCACCTGCGGCGGTGTGGCGGTCGTGATATGGAGGTCCGAGCCCTCCATCTGCACCAGCGTGTGCAGCAGTTCAGGCAGCGTCATCACTTCACAGTCTCCCTTACGATCTCTTCGATCGTCGTCACACCCTCTTTGACCTTGCGCAGTCCGCTGCTTCGCAGCGTGATCATTCCCCCGTCCACGGCCTTGCGGCGGAGTTCGAGCGAGGACGCGCCGACCAGAATGAGCTCGCGGACCTCCTCGGTCACTTCGAGGACCTCGTAGAGGCCGACGCGGCCCTTGTATCCCGTGTTGTTGCACTTCTCGCAGCCACTGCCCTTGTTGGGCACCACTGTGTTTGCATCTTCGGCAGTGAAGCCGGCCTGCATCAGCGCGGGCGGCGGCCGTGGGGTCCGGTTCCGTGCAGTTCTTGCAGATTCTGCGAACCAGTCGCTGTGCGCAGATCAGATTCAGCGAGCTGGCGACCAGGAACGGCTCGATGCCCATGTTCATCAAGCGGTTGACCGTGCTCGGCGCGTCGTTGGTGTGCAGCGTCGAGAGCACGAGGTGTCCGGTGAGCGCCGCCTTGACCGCGATCTCCGCGGTTTCGAAGTCGCGGATTTCGCCGACCAGGATGATGTTCGGGTCCTGACGCAGGAAGCTGCGCAGCGCGGCGGCGAAGTTGAGACCGATGTTCTCGCGCACCTGCACCTGATTGACGCCCATCAGGTTGAACTCGACCGGGTCCTCGGCGGTCATGATGTTCGTCTGCGGCGTGTTGATCCGCGCGATCGAGGAATAGAGCGTGTTGGTCTTGCCGGATCCGGTCGGGCCGGTGACCAGCACCATGCCCCACGGCTTGTCGATGGCGACCTCGAACTTCGTCAGCGACTCCTGCTCGAACCCGAGCTTGGTCATGTCGAGCATCAGCTTCGTCTTGTCGAGGAGACGCAGCACGATCTTCTCGCCGAAGAGCGTCGGCAGACACGAGACGCGGAAGTCGATGTCGCGCATCTCGCCGCCGTCCTGGAAGCGGATCTTGATGCGGCCGTCCTGCGGCAGACGCTTCTCGGCGATGTCCAGCTTGGACATGATCTTGATGCGCGAGGTGATCGCGTCGCGGAACTTCATCGGCGGCTGCATGATGTTGTAGAGAATGCCGTCGATGCGGTAGCGGACGCGCAGCTCCTTCTCGTAGGGCTCGATGTGGATGTCGCTCGCGCCCTTCTGAATCGCCGACATCAGGATGACGTTGACCAGCTTGATGACCGGCGCTTCCTCGCCCTGCTTGGCGAGCGCCTCGGCGCTGATCTCTTCGAACTCCTCGAGGACCTCGACGTCGCCGGCGTCGGCGAGCGACGGCATGTCCTCGAGCGCCTTGCTGGCGACCTCGAGCGCGCTGGGGCCGGATGAGACTGTTGCTGTTGCTGCTGCCGTTGCCGCGGATGTGCCGTCTGCCGCCGGATGCGCCCGCCTTGCCGTAATACTTCGCGATCGCGTCGATGACGGCCGTCTCGGACGCCACGACCGGCTCGACGTTGTAGCCCGTCATGAACTTGATGTCGTCCATGGCGAACACGTTCGTCGGGTCGGTCATCGCGATCGTCAGCGTCGCGCCTGACCGTGAGAGCGGAACGATCTGATACTTCTGGGCGGTCTCCGCCGGGACGAGCTTGACGACGGCGGGATCGACGTCGAACTGGCCGAGCGCGATCGAGGGAACGCCGTACTGCTTGCTGAGGAGAGCGGTGATCTCGTCGTCTTTGACGTATCCGAGCTTGATCAGATTGAAGCCGAGCTTCCCCCCGTGCTGGCGCTGATAGTTCAGCGCCTCCTGGAGTTGCTCCGGCGAGATGCGCTTCTCTTTGAGAAGCAGTTCTCCGATTCGAACCGCCATTACCGATCACTGGCCGACATGGCGACGTACAGAGATGACCTTCACCGTCTCATCCTGTATCGTCACGCACTGCTGTGGCCTTGTCTCACCTGAATCGCGAACGTTGTCGCGCCGCAGCGACGCCTCAGCGACGCGCACTTCGGGCATCCGGCTCGTCCTAGTTCTCGGCCTGCACGGTCCTGCCCGATAGGGCGGAGACGACGTATGTCTGTGATCCGCAAGCGGTAAGGCCGGCTCGCCGGCATCGTCACGAAGGCGCGGCGAAGTTGTGATGGAATAAGGGGAAGGGCCTGCCCTGAGCTGTCGACGAGCCTCCAGACGTCGCGCCCAGCTGTCCCATGATTGGGCAGCCGCCCGCAAGGAACAGAACGGGACGTTTGCCGTATTAGGAGACTGATTGAGCTCAGTACCGGAGGCGGTGGTTTCGCCATCCACACTCGGGTTCCTCCCACGACTTATCGGCGTCATCCGATGTCCCCGCACAACATTTCGGGCCGTGGCTTCGTCGCCTCGGTGGGTTGGACTCGTAGCGGCTCTTGCGGTCGTCACCGCGGTGAGCCAGGCGCTCCTGTTCCGGACGGAGGTCGGGCAGGTGGCGCTGGTCGATCAGTGGGAGCGGACTGCCCTGGCCTTCGGGCAGGACCGGTCGATGATGCGAGATACGCCGAGTTACAGGCACTTAGCGGCAACGGACCGCTGTACGGGGTGGTCACGGCGCTGGCCGGCGGACCGGTGCTGACGCTGGTGCTCGCGGCGGTCATTGCGTTGGTGTTCCGGTCGCAGGGCGACCGAGCGGTGTCGTTCTCGCAGGTGCTTGCTGTGGTCGCACATGCCAGCGTCATCCTGGCGATTCGGCAGATCGTGTCGGCACCGGTGAGCTTACGCGCGCGAGACGACCGGCGAGCGCGACCTCGCTTGGCGTGTGGTTCACCGCACTCGACCGACGTCGCCGTTGCCGGACGGTTCGTCGGGGCGCTCGACGTCTTCGTCCTCTGGTGGGTCGTGCTGCTGGCGCTTGGCGTCGGGGATCCTGTACGGACGGCAGGCACGATCGTTGGCCGCTGCATTCCTGGGGGTCTATGCCGGTCTGGCGCTGCTGCTGGCGGTGACCATGACCGCGCTGGGAGGAACCGCGCAATGACCGTCGCACAAGACACACCCGTCGCCGACCAGGGGCTCTTCGCGCGCATCATCGGCGTCCTGATCTCGCCTCGCGAGCACCTATGCCGCGGTCGCCGCGAAGCCGCGGTCGCTCGGCGTGCTCCTGATCGTCTTGCTCGTCTCAGGCGTGGCGCAGGGCCTCTTCCTGTCGTCGGAGGTCGGACAGCAGACGGCGCTCGATCAACAGATTCGAGCGATGGAGGCGTTCGGCATCAACATCAGCGACCAGATGTACGACCAGATGGAACAGGGGATCAAGCGGGCCGCGATCACCGGTCCGATCTTCCAGGCGATCTTCTTGCCGATCGTCATCGCCATCGAGGCCGGCATCCTGGTCGTGATCTTCTCGCTCCTGATGGGCGGAGCGGCGACGTTCAAGCACGTGTTCGCCGTGGTCAGCGCACTCGGCGGTGATCGTCGCACTGCAGCAGGTCTTCAGCATGGCGCTCAGCTACGTCGAGCGGCAAGGCCGCCAGCGCCAATCTCGGCATCTTCGTCCCGATGCTCGAGGAGAACGAACATCGTCACGCTCTTTCTCGGCTCCATCGATCTGTTTCTCGTCTGGGCGACGATCAATCTGGCGATCGGACTCGGCGTGCTGTACGAGCGCCGCACCGGTCCAATCGCCACCACGATGCTTGGACTGTACGTCGTTATCGCGCTGGTGATCGCGTTCTTCCGGTCGGGCTCCTGAGGAGATTCGATGACCCGCAAAAAGGTTCTCATCATCGTTGGCTATCGTAGTCGTCGTCGCCGCCGTGGTCGGGCGCGAACCTGTACTTCCGCGCGAGACCGGCCTGAGCGTCAACGCCGAAGCGCTCCGCGGCGCGCGACCTCGAGGCCATCGTCTCGGCGTCGGGCAGGATTCAGCCGAAGCGGCAGGTCAACGTGTCGGCGAACACCACCGGCCGCGTGACGCGCGTCGCCGTGGAAGAAGGACAGCGGGTCAAGACCGGCCAGTTCCTCCTCGAGATCGACCCGCGCTCGCTCGACGCGCAGTTGCAGCGCGGCGAGGCGAGCGTCGCCGCCGCGCAGTCGTCGCTGCAGCAGTCACGCGCCGCGGTGCAGCAGACACGCGCGCTGCTCGATCTCGCGCGCCAGAACCTCAAGCGGACGCAGGAGCTGTGGAAAGAGGGGCTGACGACGCGCGAAGCGCTCGAACGGGCCGAGAACGACGTCGCAGGTGCGCGAAGCCGAGCTGAAGACGCGCGAGCAGGAGATCCAGACCAACGAGCAGCGGATCAAGGTCGAGGAAGCCGGACTGGCGACGACGAAGTACAACCTCAATCAGGTCATCATCTCCGCGCCGATGGACGGCCTGGTCACCCGCCGCAGCATCGAAGAGGGCGAGACCGCGGTGCTCGGCACGATGAACAACGCCGGCTCGGTGCTGCTGACCATCGCCGACATGTCGATGCTCGAAGCCGAAGTCGAAGTGGACGAGACGGAGATTCCGTCGGTGATCGCTCGGACAGATCGCCAAGGTCACGATCGACGCCATGCCCGACCGCACGTTCAACGGCCACGTCACCGAGGTCGGCAACAGCCCGATTCAGACGTCGACGCAGAACACCGGCGGACAGCGTCAGGCGACCACCTTCAAGGTGGTGATCACCCTCGACGAGGAAGTGCCCGACGTGCGACCGGGGTTCACCTGCACCGCCGAGATCACGACCGCGACGCGCAAGAACGTCGTCGTCGGTGCCGATCCAGGCGCTCACCGTGCGCGAGATGCTCTACAACGACAAGAACGAGCTGGTGCGCGAAAAGCCACAGCGGCGGCGGCGCGGCAATGCGGTCGAGACGCCGGTCTCGGCCTCGAATGAGCCGCCTCCCGGTCACACCCGCAAGGAGACGGAAGGCGTGTTCGTCGTCACGGGCGGACCGCGGCGTCTTCACGCCGGTCAAGGTCGGCGTCGCCGGCGAGCAGTACTTCGAAGTGCTCAGCGGCCTGAAGGCGGGCGAAGAGTGATCACCGGACCGTTCGCCTCGGTGCGCGAGCTCTCGGACGGCGGCGAGGTCAAGGTGCAGCAGAACACACCGCAATCGCAACCGGCCGACGACCAGTAAATGAACCAGGTCCTCGACTCCATCCTGATCGCGCTGCAGGCCATCTGGGCCAACAAGCTGCGATCGTTCATGACGGTGCTGGGCAACATCGTGGCGGTCACCTCGATCGTCACGGTGGTGACCCTCATCCAGGGCATGAACGGGATGGTGGCCGACGCCATCGTCAGCGACATCGGCGCCGACAACTTCACCGTGCAGCGCATGCCGCCGATCTTCAACGAGGACGAGGCCGAGCGGAATCGCAACAATCCGCTCATCACGGTTGACGAGGCCGAGGCCATCCGCAGGTTCAGCCCGCTCATCGTGTCGGTCGCCGCGCAGGCCGGGCGGAACGCCACGGTGTCGTACCGGACCGAGGAGATCGACAACGCCAGCATTCAGGGCGTCACCGCCAGCTACGCGGACTTCTCGACGTTCAATGCCGAGCGCGGCCGGATGATGAGCACCGTCGAAGTGGAACGCGGACAGCAGGTCACGATTCTCGGCTACAGCCTGGCCGACCGCCTGTTCGGCGAGATCGAGCCGCTCGAGAAGACGATCAAGATCGCCGGCATCGGTTTCCGCGTCGTCGGCGTCAGCGAGAAGAAGGGGTCGTTCTTCGGCGACTCGCAGGACAACTTCGCGGTGATTCCGCTCGGCGCCTATCAACGGCTGTTCGGGGCGCGCCAGTCGCTGCAGCTGATGGTCAAGCCGGTCTCCACTGATCGCATGACCGAGGCCATGGACGATGCGACGGTCGCGCTGCGCGTCGCGCGGCGGCTGAAGCCGTCGGCGCCGAACAACTTCGGCATTCTGACGTCGGACTTCATCCTCGACCTCTATCGGCAGGTCACCAGCGGCATCTTCGCCGTGCTCGTCGGCATCGTCGCGCTCTCGCTCGTCGTCGGCGGCATCGTCATCATGAACATCATGCTGATGGTGGTGAGCGAGCGGACGCGCGAGATCGGCCTGCGCAAGGCGCTCGGCGCCAAGCGCAAGGACATCATGTCGCAGGTGCTGACCGAGTCGATCACGCTGTCGACGTTGGGCGGCGTGATCGGCATTCTGCTCGGCTCGCTTGCGGCGACGCTGATCGCCGCGCTCACGCCGCTGCCGGCCCGCCTCGAGATGTGGTCGGTCGTGCTCGGCGTCGGGATCACCGCCGCCGTCGGGCTGTTCTTCGGCGCCTATCCGGCGTCGCGCGCCGCGTCGCTCGATCCGATCGAGGCGCTGAGACGTGAGTAAGGGACTGAATCGCGGGCTGTGGCGCGAAGTCGCCGTGATGGCGTTCGACACGCTGCGCACCAACAAGATGCGCTCGGCGTTGACCGATCCTCGGCGTCGTCATCGGCATCACCTCGATCGTCGGCATGACGTCGCTGATTCGCGGCTTCGACGAGTCGCTGCGCAACATGATCCGCGAGCTCGGTCCGAACACCATCATCCTGAGCAAGGCGGACGCGTTGAGCCTCGCCTCCGGCGCGGACTTCTCTGAGCTGATGCGCCGGCCCAATCTCACCGTGGACGACGCCCGGGCCATCGAGCGGCTGGCGCCGTCGGTCGGCGTCGTGGACATCTGGATGGGCCAGGGTCTGGGCGGCCAGACGGCCGAACGCGTGTTCTACGGCGGCGAACGCACGCCGACGCGGGGCGGTCCTCGGCGCGACCGAGCAGTTCGCCACGGTCAACTTCGTCAAGCTGTCGTTCGGACGCTTCTTCACCGAGTCGGAAGTGCTGCGCCGACGGCGGGTCGTCGTCCTGGGCAACAACCCGTATCAGGCGCTGTTCGCGCCGTCGGGCATCGATCCGATCGGCAAGAAGGTCCGCGTCGGCGCGATCGAGTACACGGTCGTCGGCGTCCTCGGCAAGCGTCCGTCGCCGTTTCCGCAGGCGGACAACTTCGTCGTCATTCCGCAGACCACGCACCAGGTCGTGTTCGCCACCAACGCGCGACGGGGCTTCGGCGGCGGCAGCAGCGCGCAGATCACCATCGTGCCCGGTCGAAGGAGCGACGCGCGATCAGGCGGTCGCCGAGGTCGAAGAGATCATGCGCATCCGCCACGGTCTCAAGCTCGACGAGCCGAACGACTTCGAGATCGGCGGGCAGGACGCCATCCTGCGGCTGTGGGATCAGATCAGCCGCGCGGTGTTCCTGGCGCTGGTCGTGATCTCGTCGGTCGCGCTGATGGTCGGCGGCATCGGCGTGATGGCGATCATGATGATTTCGGTCACCGAGCGGACGCGTGAGATCGGCGTGCGCAAGGCGCTCGGCGCGCGCCGTCAGGAAATCCTGTTTCAGTTCCTGGCCGAGGCCGCGGTGCTGACGTCGGTGGGCGGCGATCCTGGGCATTCTGTGCGGGGCCGGCATCGGGTTCGCCATCAGCCTGGCCACCGGCTTCCCCATCTCGCTGCCGTGGTGGTCGTTTGCGATCGGCCTCGGCTTCTCGGCCACCGTCGGCATCTTCTTCGGCATGGTGCCGGCCGTCCGGGCCTCGCGTCTCGATCCGATCGAAGCCCTTCGCTACGAGTAGCGCCGACGTTCACGAGCAGAGCGGAGGCGTCGGCCTCCGCGCCCCTCGGTCGCTCCACGCGCCTTACGATTCCTTCTCGCCCGTTCTGATCCGATAGCTCTCCAGCACCGGCAGCACGAACACGCGGCCGTCACCGATCTCGCCCGTGCGGGCCGCCTGCACCACCGCCTTGACGACGTCGTCGGCCATGTTGTCGGCCACGACGACCTCGACTTCCATCTTGGGCAGCAGGCTGACGTTGTATTCCTTGCCGCGATAGATCGCGGTGTGCCCCTTCTGCTTGCCGTGACCGCGAACCTCGGTCACCGTCATGCCCGCGATGTTCAGCTTGGCCAGTGCGTCTTTGACTTCGTCGACCTTGTTCGGACGGATGATGCACTTGATCAACTTCATTGCAGACCCTCCAATGTGCGAAGGAGGTCGGAGGTCAGCACCTGCTGCTCCGCCTCGGTGAGCTTCGAACCACCTTTGGTGATGTGAAAGACGTCGATGGCCTTCTCGCCCTCGGTGGCGATGAGCACGAGATCGACGTCGCAGCCGTGCCGCGAGATGACGCGGCTGATGCGATACAGCAGACCCAGCGCGTTGCTGGCGACGATGTCGAGAATCGTGTAGCGGCCGGAGGCCTCGTTGTCGGCGCGCACCACCGGAGCGAAGCGCGACGCGCCGCGCGACTGCAGCACGCCCTGCTCGCGGCCGCGCAGCAGCGTGGTCACGTCGGCAGCGGCCGGAGACGACGTCCTCGAGCACGTGCAGCACCTGGTCGTGCGCGTCGGGATTGAGCTCCAGGAAGCGCTCGTCGTCGGTGAACTGGAACACGTCGAGGACCAGCCCGTTCGGGTTGGTCAGCGCGTGGCCGCGGATGATGTTCATGCCGAACGACGACAGCACGCCGCAGATGTTCGAGAACAGGAACGGCTTGTCGAGCGTGGCGACGGCCAGCGTCCAGACCGCATCGTTCCGCTCGAGCGACAGGTGCACTTCGTCGGGATGGATGTTCCGCGCCAGCCGGACGTGGCGGTAGATCGCGTCGGGCAGGAACAGCTGCAGATAGCGCTGCGGCAGGCCCTCGAGGAACCTGGTGATCTCCGGCCGCTGAGAGATCGTCCGGGCGCTGCGCAGCAGCTCGTCGAGGCCGGCCTGATTGCGCTCGATCAGCTCGTCGCCGTAGCGCTGCGTCAGGTGGTTGTAGGTGTCGACGTAGAGCCGCCACAGCAGCTCCTCTTTCCACGGCGTCAGCGTTTCCGGGCTGACCGCCTCGACGTCGGCGAGCGTCATCAGGCACAGCATCTTCAGGCGCTCTTCGGTGCCGATGAACGCCGCGAAGTCCTTGACGATCTCCGGATCCTCGGTGTCGCGGCGGAACGCGACGAGCGACATGCGCAGGTGATGCTTGATCAGGAACAGCACCGTCTCGCGCGCCTCGCCGGCCAGCTGCAGGCGATCGACGCACGTCCCTGCGCCATCCGCTCGCTCTCGAGTCGCGTGGTCGTCGTCGCGCCACTTGCCGACGTCGTGCAGCAGCAGCGCGAGCACGAGCAGCTCGGGCTGGCTGATCGAGTGCGATCACGTTGCGGAAGCGCTGGCGATCCGGTTCGTCGGTGTGCGCAATCCGCTCGAGGTTGCGGATCGTCAGCAGCGTGTGCTCGTCGACCGTGTACTTGTGGTAGAAGTCGCGGACCACGCGCCACGAGATCGCCTGGAACTCCGGAAACACGCGGCCGAGCAGCCCGCAGTCGTGCATCTCCGACAGCCGCGCGTAGAGCCCCTGCCGCGGCTTGAGCAGCGCCAGCAGCGCCGCGCGATCGCGCGCCTCCGGAAAGAAGTCGTCGGCGCGATAGCGATCGACGTGCTGCTGGATGCACGAGAGCGTCTCCTCGGCGACCTCGGTGCCGGCGTCGATCGCCGCCTGAAACGCGCCGATCCACGACGCCGGGTTGCGCGCCGCCTGAATCGGATCGAGGAAGCGGATGCCGTCGCGCGACAGTCCGAGGTTCGGGCCGACCGGGCACCGGAGCGGTCTTCCTCGCCCACTCCAGCGAGCGGCTGACGATGCGGGCGTGGCGGAAGTAGTCGCTCATCAGCCGCTCGACGCGCTGGCGCGGCTCGGCGCCCGGGTAGCCGAGCAGATCCGCGGTCCGCTCCTGCATGTCGTGGCTGAGCACGTTCTGATTGCGTCCGGCGTCGAGATGCAGCGTCGATCGCACGCGCAGCAGGAAGTCCTCGGCCTGATCGAAACGCGCCGGATCGGCGGGACCGCGCCGCAGCAGCAGCGGATCGGTCAGCATCGCGATCGTGCGCGTCGCCGTGAGATCGCGCAGCGCGCCCGGCGCTTCCTTCACGTCGGGCTCGAGCTGATACAGCGTGTCGTTGAAGGCGGCGTGGCGCTGATCGATCAGCTCGAGCAGCGACTTCAGGATGTAGGCGTGCGTCGGCTGCGGTGTGAAACAGCGCGCCGAAGCGATCGAACAGCGAGCGCGCGCCGGCAACCGGCCGCGCATCGAGCAGCGCCAGCAGGAACTCCGGGTTGTCGGTCTCGAGACGGTTGAAGTCGTCGAGCTCGCGCACCTGATGGCCGACGACGACGCCGAGATCCCAGAGCGGGTGCAGGAACCCGCGGAGGAACTGCTCCTCGTCCGCGCCGATGCGGCCGCCGAACAGCACGAGCAGGTCGATGTCGGACTGCAGACAGAGATGCCGCCGGCCGTAGCCGCCGAGCGCCAGCACGGCGACCTGCGCGTCCGGCGCGGCGCGACGTCGGCGAACAGCTGCCGCAGCATCGCGTCGACGCGATCGGAATAGCGCTCGAGCGCAGCACGACCGCCCGCACCGCGCAGCGCGTCCGCCTCGAGCTCGGATCGGGCGGCATCGAATGCCGTCACGAGTGTGGACGCGCCGGGGCCCGGCTGGGTGAGTGACATGCCGTGATCGTCTCCGATAACCGCCTCAAGCATACGTGCAAGCCGCCGCGAGACACCGGTACGAGCGCCTCGCGCGTTCGGCCGCCGTGCACGCGGGAGGCTAGTAGCTGAGACCTATCCCGATGGAGCCGATCACCTTCGAGGTATCGCCGAGAATCTCGGCGTTCCTGTCGCCCAGGTGGACGTACTCGACGCCGCCGTGAATGTTCCAGCTGCCCACTCGCGTCGGCATGCTCGACAGAGGGACCGTGACGATTCCGGCGACGCTGAAGAATCCGAACCGCTCGTCTCCAGCCACCCCTTCGTAGTAGTCGCCGAGACTGAACCCGGCCCGCAGCGGCACGTTCACCGTCGCACCCGCGCCACCGGAAATCCCGGCGCCGCGCCGAGCTCGAGATACGTGCCTTCCTCGACGCCACCGTCGGCCTGCCCGTCCAGCTCACGCGCCACCAGCACGTACGGTCTGCGTCGCCGCCCGCCCGAGCGCGCCGCTGTCGTCGAGCGCGAACTTGAACGACAGTTCCCGCACGGTGTTGAACTCGCGTTCGGACTCGTGTACGCCGTGTAGGTCACCCCGAAGCTCGTGCCCTTGCCGAAGCCGAGCCCGAACGTCGCGTAGAAATCGGATTCGTACCAGAGCTTCCCGCTGGGACCGTCGAGCCCGGCAGTCGCCGGTGTGCAGGCTGTTCCAGAGACCGACGTTGACGCCGATGCTCTTGAACACGCCGTCACCGGAATGCAGCGCGATCCCCAGGTCTCCGTACGGCCACATGACGACGCCGGTGTCGTCCTGTGGAATCCCGCGGAACAGATACGCGTTCAGGAAATCGATGCCGCCGGTGAGCGTGAGGTTGCCCAGGATTCGGATCGCAGCCGAACCCTGGGCCCACGTGGGCGACGCGCTCAGGCCACCATACGGCACCACCAGCGCACGCACGACCCACGCAGCGCCTGATCGTCGGCGGCATCCATCTTCTGCACATCAGCGGCCATCCGTGAGCCCGTCGACGCCTGAGCCCGCCCGGTGCCGGTGCTAGTACGAGAACCCGATACCGAACGAGCCGATGACTTGATTGCCCTCACCATCGTTGAAGAACTCCGTGGTGGTGCCGAGCTTCTGGTATTCTACGCCGCCGTGAATGTTCCAGGCAGCCGAAGCTCGTGGTCCCGCCGAGCGGCACCGTGACGATGCCGGCGATGCTGAAGTAGCCGAACTTGTTGTCCTCACCGGCCAGCTCGTAGTAGTCGCTCAGGCTCAACCCGACCTTGATCGGAAACGCGATGCTGGCCTTCGACGCGGCGTAGCCGGGCGCAAAGCCGATCTCCAGATACGTGCCCGCGTTCTCGCCGCCATCGGCCTGGCCGCGTCCGCGATGTCGGTGCCGAACTCCTGCGCGATGGCGATGTAGGGCTTGATCGCCGCCTTGCCCAGCTTGCCGCTGTCGTCAACGCGCCAGCTTGAACATGATCTCCTTCACCGTGGTGAAGCCGTTGTTCGGGCTCGTGTACGCGGTGTAGGTGGTGGTGAACGACGTGCCGCCGCCGAAGCCCGAATCCGAGCGAGGCATAGAAGTCCGACTCGTACCACAGCTTGCCGCACGCGCAGCCGAGGCCCGAGTCCTCGCTGTCGGATCCGGTATCGCCGGTGTGCAGGCTGTTCCACGTCCCGAAGTTGATGCCGACGCTCTTGAGCCCGCCGTCGCCGGAATAGGCGGCGATGCCGAGATCCACTGCAGGCCATGTGGCGATTCCGCTGCCGTTCTGACGGATGCCGCGGAACATGTACTGATTCAGGAAGTCGATCGAACCGGTCAGCGTGATCGCGCCCGGATTGGGATCCTTCGGCTTCCTGCGCGAACGCGGGTGCGCTCGTCATCACCACCACACCGACCACTGCGACGACTGCGAGAGCGCTGCGTCGTACTCCATACGTCACGAACATCGATTGCCTCCGTTGAGCCCAGGAACCGTTCAGGTGTTGAGGAAACGTGGTGGCGCGCCTCCGGGCGCCACCGCCAGAAACTGTGCGTACTACACGCGGCCCGAGCCGGCTTGAAGACCGGATGCGCCGCGCCCTTTGCTGCCTCTTCGATCGCCGGCGACGATCCGCCGACCGCCGCGTAGGCCTCTTCGCCGTGCGCGGTGATGTCGAGCCCTCGGCTTCTTCCTCGCCGTCGCCCGCAGCGGCATCACCAGGCCAATGAGCTTGAGCACGACGAACGTGCCCACGCCGCTGTAGAGCATCGCGCCGAGAACGGCCGCGCCCTGCAGCAGCGACCTGGCCGGGATTGCCGAACAGCGCGCCGTCGAACGCGCCGTTCAGCGCCTTCTCCGCGAACACGCCGGTCAGCAGCGCGCCCACCGTGCCGCCAAGGCCGTGCGCCGCAACCACGTCGAGCGAGTCGTCGAGCGACGTCTTCGAGCGCAGCAGGATGCCGAAGTAGCTCGGGACCGCGGCGATGGCGCCGAGCGCGAGCGCGCTCATCGGGCTGATGTAGCCGGCGGCGGGCGTGACCGCCACCAGACCGACGACGATCGCGGTGGCGCAGCCGACGCTGGTCGGCTTGCCCGTGCGCACCATGTCGAGGATCGTCCACACGACCAGCGTCGCCGCCGGCGCCAGCATCGTCGTGACGAACGCGAGACCGGCCTGCGGGCTGGCCGCCAGCGCGCTGCCGGCGTTGAATCCGAACCAGCCAAACCACAGCAGACCGGCGCCGAGCAGCACGAACGGCACGTTGTGCGGAAGGATCGACGAGGACCCGTAGTCGGTGCGCTTGCCAATGACCAGCGCGGCGACGAACGCCGCGGCGGCCGCATTCACGTGCACGACGGTGCCGCCGGCGAAGTCCCAGGCGCCGAGCTGCGCCAGCCAGCCGCCGCCCCACACCCAGTGCGCGATCGGCGCGTAGATCGCGATCGCCCAGATGGTGATGAACGCGACGTAGGCCGAGAAGCGCATCCGCTCGATGATCGCGCCCGAGATCAGCGCCGCCGTGATGATGCAGAACGTCCCCTGGAACGCCATGAAGAGCATGTGCGGGATGGTGCCCTTCGCCTCGAGACCGACACCGTTGAGGAAGACGTTCGACAGATCGCCAATCCAGGAGTTCGTGCCCGAGAACGCCAGCGTGTAGCCGATGAGCGCCCACGCCACGGCCACGAAGCCGAGCGAGATGAAACTCATCATCATCGTGTTGAGCGCGTTCTTCGATCGCGCCAGCCCGCCGTAGAAGAACGCGAGCGCCGGCGTCATCAACAGCACCAGCGCTGTCGAAATCAGCATCCACGCGGTATCAGCCTGATTCATGCGTCACCTCACTGGGAAATGGGGTCGGCGCTCGCTTGGGAGTCACCCACGGTTGTGTCGGTCTGAGCAAGATGAGCGCCACATTCGTCGGAGCAGGCGGGCGGCGAAGTCGAGAGGTTTTGCTTCGAAAAACCGCGGATCGAGCCGGCCTGAGCGGATCATCCTGAATACGGACATACTTGTATGTATCGTGCAAAACGTTGACAAAGATGTCGCACACGATCGCGGCTGGCCCGACCGGCCAGAGAGCGGCGGTCGCGACGCGAGGCCGACCGGCCGATCACAGAATGCCGACATGATTGTCTGTACGTGATTATTCATAGGACATATTTGTAGCATCATGGCATGTCGGCGCCGCACGGCCGACCGGCCGTCGCCTCGCGCCTTGCGACCCCCGGTCGCCCGTGACTATGATCCGTCTTCCGCCCGTCGCGGGCGGGTCGCTGGCGGAGCCCCGGCTACCGCCCGTCGGCTCACGCCGCCCCGAGAACGCGGGGCAGGAGGGATACCCCTATGAAGGTCTACGACGCGGCCAGCATCCGCAACGTGGCTATCGTCGGACACGGCGGATGCGGCAAGACCCAGCTGGTGTCGACCCTGCTCTTCGCCGCCGGCGCCGTCAATCGCATCGGCCGGGTCGACGACGGCACGCACGGTCACCGACTTCGACGACGAAGAAATCGCCCGCAAGCACACCCTCTCCTCCAGCCTCGCCTACGCCGAATGGCAGAAGAGCCAAGATCAACTTCATCGACACGCCTGGCTTCGCCAACTTCCTCGACGACGCCCGCTCCGCGCTGCGCGTCGTCGAAGCCGCGGTCGTCGTCGTCGACGCCGTCGCCGGCGTCGAGGTGCAGACCGAAAAGCTGTGGGCCGAGGCGGCCGCGCTCGGCCTGCCCCGCATCGTCGTCCTCAACCGTCTGGATCGCGACCGCGCCAGCCTCGACCGCGCCCTCGAGTCGCTGCGCCGCGACTGCGCGCGCGAGATCATCCCGATGCAGCTGCCGCTCGGCGAGGAGAAGGCCTTCATCGGCGTCGTCGATCTGGTGAGGATGAAGGCGCAGACCTTCGCCGCCGACGGCAAGATGACCGAGGCGGACATCCCGGCGGCGCTCGCCGATACCGCGCAGCACGCGCGCGAGCAGCTGATCGAGATGGTCGCCGAGGCCGACGAGCAGCTGATGGAAACCTTCTTCGCCGAAGGGCACGCTCACGCAGGAGCAGCTGGTCGCGCGGCCTGCGAACGGCGACGATGGCCGGCAAGCTCTACCCGCTGCTGTGCACGTCGGCGCTCCACGCCACCGGCATGCAGCCGCTGCTCGATGCGATCGTCAGCTACGCGCCGTCACCCGCCGAACGCGATTTCCGCACGCTCGGCAAGGACGGCGCCGAGACGACGACCAAAGCCTCCGACACGGCGCCGTACGCGGCGTTCGTCTGGAAGACGATCGCCGATCCCTTCGCCGGCCGCATCACGATGCTGCGCGTCGTCTCCGGCACGGTGAAGTCCGACACCACCGTCAACAACGCGACGCGCGAGGCCCCCGAGCGTCTCGGTCACCTGCTCGCGCTCCAGGGCAAGACGCAGACGCACGTGCCAGAGCTCAAGGCCGGCGACCTCGGCGCGGTCGCCAAGCTGAAGGACACGCACACCAACGACGTCCTTGCCGACAAGGCAGCGGCGATCCGCGTCGCGCCGATCACCTTCCCCGAGCCGGTGCTCTCGTACGCGATCGAGCCGAAGAGCCGCGGCGACGAAGACAAGATCAGCACCGCGATGCACCGCCTCGAGGAAGAGGATCCGAGCATCAAGTACGCCCGCGATCCGCAGACCCACGAGCTGCTGCTCGCCGGGCAGGGACAGCTCCACATCGAGGTCACCGTCGCCAAGCTGAAGCGGCGGTTCGGCGTCGAGGTCAACCTCAAGCCGCCGCGCATCCCGTACCGGGAGACGATCACCGCCTCGACCGAGGCGCACGGGCGGCACAAGAAACAGACCGGCGGCCACGGCCAGTTCGGCGACTGCAAGATCAGGGTCGAGCCGCTGCCGCGCGGCAGCGACTTCCAGTTCGAGGACGACATCTTCGGCGGCTCGATCCCGCGGCAGTACGTGCCCGGCGGTCGAAAAGGGCATCCAGGAGTCGCGGATGCGCGGGTATCTCGCCGGCTATCCGATGGTCGACTTCAAGGCCACCGTGTTCGACGGCTCGTACCACGCCGTCGACTCCAACGAGCTGTCGTTCAAGATGGCCGGCTCGCTGGCCTTCAAGGACGCGATGATCGCGCGCCCGACCGACGATTCTCGAGCCGGTCATGAAGGTCGAGGTCTACACGCCGAGCGACTTCGCCGGCGATCTGATGGGCGATCTCAACGGCCGCCGCGGCCGCATCGCCGGCATGGACACGCGCGGCGCGATGACCGTCATCCGCGCGCAGGTGCCGATGTCGGAGATGCTGACCTACGAACAGCACCTCACCTCAGCGACCGGCGGGCGCGGCTCCTATCACATGGAGTACTCGCACTACGAGGAAGTGCCCCACGTGCAGCAGGCCAAGATCATCGCCGCCTACAAGGCGGAACGGGGTCAGGCGGTGGCGGAAGAAGTGTAGGGGCGACGCATGCGTCGCCGCTGCGCAGTCCGTACGTGAAAAGGGCCGGCGCGAGCCGGCCCACTTTCCGCTTACTTTACTCACTTTCTACTTTTCTACTTTTCTACTTTTCTTCCTACCTAGGAACCGCCGGCCTTGCGCGGCGTCGTGCTTTTCTGCGCCTTGCCGCGCGTCTGACCGCCGGCCTGCGCCTTCGAGCCTTCGCCCTTGCCGCCGCGAATGCGCTGCGCCGCGCGCTTGATGCGCTCGCCGACGCCCTTGGTCTTCTTCGGCGCGTCCTCGCCCTCGCCGTCTTCCTTCTCGACCTTGGCGGCCGGGTTGTACTCGCTGCCGACCAGCTCGACGTGCGCGACCTCGGCGGAATCACCGCGCCGGTAGCCGACGCGCAGAATCCGCGTGTAGCCGCCCGGCCGATCCGCGAACCGCGGCGCCAGCGTCTCGAACAGCTTGCCGACGACGTCCGTGTCGGGCAGTTCGGCGAGCACCATACGCCGCGCGTGCAGCGTCTTCCCGGCCGCCTCGCCGGCCGCGACGCCGCGCCGGGCGATCGTGATCAGCCGCTCGACGAAGGGCCGCAGCTCCTTCGCCTTCGGCATCGTCGTCTCGATCTTCTCGTGACGCAGCAGCGCGATGGCCTGGTTCCGCAGCAGCGCGAGGCGATGCTCGGTGACGCGGCCCAGTTTGCGATGACCTACGTTGTGTCTCATGGTCTTGTCTCTGGCTCTCGGCTCTCGGCTCTGGGCTAGAGCCCAAAGCCAAAAGCCTCACGCCGTCCTCAGTCCTGATGCGCCTGGGCCGGCTGATCGAGGCGCATGCCGAGGCTCAGGCCCATGCTGTGCAGGATCTCCTTGATCTCGTTGAGCGACTTGCGGCCGAAGTTCTTGGTCTTCAGCATCTCGGCCTCGGTCTTCTGCACGAGCTCGCGAATCGTCCGGATGTTCGCGTTCTTCAGGCAGTTGTAGGAACGAACCGAGAGCTCCAGCTCCTCGACGCTCTTGTCGAGGTTCTCGTTGAGCGCCCCGGCGCGCTGCTGCTCCGCCTGCGTGTCCGGCGACTCGCTCGCGTCTTCGAGATTGATGAAGATGTTCAGGTGATCGCGAATCAGCTTGGCGGCAAGCGACACCGACTCCTGCGCCGTCACCGAGCCGTTGGTCCAGACGTCGATGGTCAGCTTGTCGTAGTCGGTGGTCTGGCCCAGGCGCGCAGCCTCGACCAGATAGTTCACCTTCTTGACCGGCGAGTGGACCGAGTCCACCGGGATCCAGCCGATGCCGAGATCCTCGTCGAAGTTCTTGTCCGCCGACACGTAGCCGCGGCCGCGCTTCATGCGCAGCTCCATGTGCAGCTTGCCGCCCTCAGACATGGTGGCGATGTGCGCCTCGGGCTCGAGAATCTCGACGTCCTGATCGACCTCGATGTCCTTGGCCCGGACGATGCCCGGCTTGTCGACGCGCAGATACAACGTCTTCGTGTAGTCGACGTGCAGCTTCAGCGGAATCTGCTTCAGGTTGAGGATGATATCGGTCGCGTCCTCGACCACGCCTGGGATCGGCGAGAACTCGTGCAGCACGCCGTCGATCTTCACCGCGGTGATCGCCGCGCCCTCGATCGAGGAGAGCAGCACACGGCGCAGCGCGTTGCCGATCGTCGTACCGAAGCCGCGTTCGAACGGCTGGGCGTAGAACCGGCCGAATCGATCGGTGAGCGTCTCACGCTCGAATTCCAGCCGCTTGGGACGTTGAAAACCTTTCCAGAGCATTGCGTCTTCCTTTCGGCACCCCATCGCGCTGCGTGCGCGCGGGGGACCCCGCTTCTGGGCCGGCAGCCCCGGCCTCCAGACCTGCGAGTAATGTCCGCCGGCCTCCCGCTGCAGGTCTGTAAAGCTGCGGGCCGGCGGATGCGAGTACGGGCGACGGGCTCGAATGCCGGCCCTCCGTACACTACTTGCTGTACAACTCGACGATCAGCTGTTCCTGCACCGGCAGGTTGATCTGCTCGCGCGTCGGCACCGAGCCGATCTTCGCGGACAATCCGGCCGCATCGAACTGCAGCCACTCCGGCACCCCGCGCCCCTTCACTTCTTCGAGCGCGTGCAGGATGGCCGCCGCCTTCTTGCTGGTCTCGCGCACGGCAATCACGTCGCCCGGCTTCACCGAGAACGACGGGATGTTCACCTTGCGGCCGTTGACCGTGAGATGACCATGGCGCACGAGCTGCCGCGCCTGCGGCCGCGACGTCGCGAAGCCCGAGGCGATACGCCACGTTGTCGAGCCGGCGCTCGAGCAGCTGCAGCAGCGTCTCACCGGTGATGCCGCGCGTCCGCTCCGCCTGTTCGAAGTAGAGGCGGAACTGATCCTCGAGCACGCCGTAGATGCGCTTCACCTTCTGCTTCTCGCGCAGCTGCACGCCGTAACCGGCGAGCTTCGACTTGCGCGTCTTTCCGTGCTGACCCGGCGCGAAGTTGCGCTTCTCGATCGCGCATTTCTCGGTGTAGCAGCGCTCGCCCTTGAGGAACAGCTTCATCCCTTCGCGGCGGCACAGGCGGCACACAGGTCCGATGTAACGAGCCATTAGTAATCCTCTCCTTCGGCACGTCCGAAACGACGTGCCCTACCTTTCTCAAACGCGACGCCGCTTCGTGGGACGGCAGCCGTTGTGCGGGATCGGCGTGACGTCGCGGATCGACTTCACCTCGATGCCAACCGTCTGCAGCGCGCGAATGGCCGACTCACGGCCGGACCCCGGGCCCTTCACGCGCACATCCACCGACCGCAGACCGTAGGTCTTGGCAGTGTTGCCGGCGCTCATCGCCGCCTGCGTCGCCGCGAACGGCGTGCCCTTGCGCGATCCCTTGAACCCGATGCCGCCGGCGCTCGACCAGGCGATCACGTTGCCCTCGGTATCGGTGATCGTGATCTGCGTGTTGTTGAACGACGCGTGAATGTGCACCAGGCCGTGGTGCACGACGCGCTTCTCGCCACGCTTCTTGAAGGTCTTGCGCGGGGCTTTCTTTCCGCCTTCGCCCTTCTTCTCCGGGGCGCCGCCTGACGCGGCTGCTGCTTCAGTCTTTGCCATGTTGTCCTACTCACCGGCGACGTCGTGCGTCGCTCCTGCAGGGCGACGCATGCCGTCGCCCCTACACTGTCTTCTTCTTGGCCACAGCGCCCTTGCGCGGGCCCTTCCGGGTACGCGCGTTGGTGCGCGTGCGCTGACCGCGGACCGGCAGGTTGCGGCGATGACGGAGTCCTCGATAGCAGCCGATCTCCATCAGCCGCTTGATGTTCATCGAGATCTCCTTGCGGAGATCGCCCTCGACGCCGCCGACCTCTTCGATCACGCGGCTGATCTTGCGAACATCGTCTTCGGAGAGGTCCTTGACGCGGATGTCCGGGCTGACGCCGGCCGCCCCGAGGATGTCGCCCGACCGCTTGCGGCCGATGCCGTAGATATAGGTGAGCCCGATCTCGATGCGCTTGGTGCGCGGGAGATCAACGCCTGCAATACGCGCCATCGCTTATCCCTGCCTCTGCTTGTGCTTTGCGTTCGTGCAGATCACCCGCACCACCCCACGGCGGCGGACCACCTTGCACTTGTCGCAGATTCGCTTGACTGACGCCCTGACCTTCATGTCTCTGCCTTCCCTTGCTCCGTCCGGCCAGTCCGAAAGGACCGGCCCTACAGCGCGAGCGCTGCGTGGTCTACCGCGTCTTCCTGACGATGCGGCCGCGCGTCAAATCCCGCGGCGTGAGCTCCACTTCGACCTGGTCCCCGATCAGCACCCGCACGAAGTTCCGATCGAGTCCGCTGCCGAGGTGCGCCGTCACCCGCGTGCCCTCGACGTCAACCTGATACAACCCGCTGGGCAACTGCGCCGTCACACGGCCTTCCACCCGCCGCCGCCGCGCGCGCACCGTGACTGCGCCCGTCGCCGCACCCTCAGGTTCGAGCCGGAAGCATCTGCCGTGCGCGTTCGGCGTCCTCGGCGAGCAGCGTCAGGATCTCCGTAGCCCTCGCGCGTCACCACGACGGTGTGCTCGAAGTGCGCCGACAGGCTGCCATCCGTCGTCACCGCCGTCCAGCCGTCCGACTGCACCTTCACCGACGGCCTGCCCGGCGTTCACCATCGGCTCGATCGCGAGGACCATGCCCTCCGAGAGCCGCGGTCCCGAGCCGCCCGGGCCGTAATTCGCCACCTGCGGCTCCTCGTGCAGCGACGTCCCGATGCCGTGCCCGACGAACTCCCGAACCACCGAAAACCCTTGCGCCTCGACGTGGTGCTGCACCGCGGCGCCGATGTCCGAGACCCGCGCGCCCGGTTTCACCGCATCGATCCCCTGAAACAGCGCCTCTTCGGTCACCCGAAGCAGCTCGCTCCGCTTCCGGCGAGATCGCTCCAACCGGCACCGTCACCGCGCAATCGCCGAAGAACCCGTCGAGCTTGGCGCCCATGTCGATCGAGACGATGTCACCGTCGACGAGCGCACGCGTCGAGGGAATCCCGTGGACGACCTGCTCGTTGACCGACGCGCACACCGTCGCCGGATACCCGTGGTACCCCTTGAACGCCGGCTCCGCACCGGCCTCACGCACCAGCCGCTCCGCCAGCGTGTCCAGATCGCGCGTCGTCACGCCTGGCGCGACACTCCGCCGCAGCTCGGCGAGAATCCGCGCCACCAGCTGATTCACCCGTCGCAGCTTGGCAATCTCGCTCTGCGACCGGCAGACAATCACCGCGCACGCTCCGCGCTCATCGCCGAGGCGGCATCGTCGATCATCGTGTCGAGCTCGTGCGCCACACGTTCCGGCGGCTGCGCACCGTTCACGACGCGGAACGTCGGACGCTCGCGGTAGTACTCCAGCACCGGCGTCGTGGACGTCTGATAAATCTTCAACCGCTCCCGCACCACGCCCTGGTCGTCGTCGGCGCGCTGAATCAGTTCGCCACCGCACTTCGCGCACGACGTCGACGCCACTGCTTCGGCGTTGGTCCCGCACGCCGCGACAGATCCGACGGCTGCCCAGCCGTCGCACCAGTTCCTGCTCCGGCACCGCGACGTCGATCACGATCAGCGGACCGTTGTCGCTGCGCGCCATGAGCTCGTCGAGCGCCCTGGCCTGCGCCACGGTGCGCGGAAACCCGTCGAGCACGAACCCCGGCTTGGCATCCGCGCGTCCCAGCCGTTCGGCGACGATGGCGATGATCATCGCGTCATCGACCAGCTCGCCGCGATCCATCCTCGCCTGTGCCGCCAGCGCGGTCGGGTTCTTCTCCTTGATGGCCTCGCGCAGGATGTCGCCAGTCGAGATCTTCAGCAGACCTCGCTCGCGCGCAAACCGCCCCGCCTGTGTGCCTTTGCCGGCACCGGGCGGTCCCATCATGATGACGTTCAACCCCACGCTGCTCGCCTCAGCCGCGACCTAGCCCGCGTCGTCCGCGGATCCGCGTCTTCTTCATGAACCCGTCGTAGTGCCGCATGATCAGCTGCGACTCCACCTGCTGGACGGTGTCCATCGCCACGCCAACGACGATCAGCAGCGACGTGCCGCCGAAGTAGAACGTCACACCAAGACCCTGGGTGAACCACGACGGCAGCGCGGCGTCGAGGCGCTCGCCGACGAACGGAATCGGCGCCACCCTGAAGCCGCTGATCAGCAGCTCTGGCAGCAGCGCCACCATCGCCAGATACAACGCGCCGACGAGCGTGATCCTCGCCAGAATCGTGTCGATGTACTCGGCGGTCCGCTTGCCGGGCCGGATGCCGGGGATGAAGCCGCCGTACTTCCGCATGTTCTCCGCCACGTCGTCCGGGTTGAAGATGATCGACGTGTAGAAGTAGCAGAAGAAGATGATGCCGACCACATACAGCAGGTTGTAGAGCGGCATCCCGTAGGCGACCTGATCGAGCGCGCTGCGCGCCCACGTCCCGACCTCGAACAGCGGCGCCGCCATCGAGAAGAACGACAGGATCGACGAGGCGAAGATCACCGGGATGACGCCGCCGGTGTTGACCTTCAGCGGGATGTGCGTGCTCGAGCCGCCGTACTGTCGCCGCCCGACCACACGTTTGGCGTACTGGACCACGATGCGCCGGTGCCCTCGCTCGACGAACACAATCGCGGCGATCACGACCACCGCCATGGCCAGCAGGAACAGAATGCGCAGCGGTCCAATCTGCCCGGTCTGCAGCTGATCGAAGGTGGCGAGAATCGCGTCGGGCAGCCCAACGACGATGCCGGCGAAGATCAGCAGCGACATGCCGTTGCCGATGCCGCGCTCGGTGATCTGCTCGCCGAGCCACATGACGAACATCGTGCCGGTGGTGAGCGTGAGCACGCACATGAGCCGGAAGCCCCAGCCCGGATCGAAGACGAGCGGCAGACCGCCCGGCGCCTCGGTCGAGCGCTCGAGCCAGATCGCGTAGCCGAACGCCTGGACGATGGCGAGCACCACCGTGAGGTAGCGGGTGTACTGCGTGATCTTGCGCCGGCCCAGCTCGCCTTCCTTCGAGATGCGCTCAAGATACGGCCACACCACCGTCAGCAGCTGGATGATGATCGACGAGCTGATGTACGGCATGACGCCGAGCGCGAAGATGGTGACGCGCGCCAGGCTGCCGCCGGTGAACATGTTGTAGAGACCGAACATCGAGCTGGCCGCCTGTTCGGCGAACAGGCGCAGCGCTTCCTGGTTCACGCCGGGCGTCGGGATGTGGTTCCCGATCCGGTACACACCGAGCAGCGCCAGCGTGAACAGAATGCGGTTCCGCAGGTCGCTGACGGCGAACAGGTTTTTGAGCGCGTTCTCCATACGTCTTCCCACCCGGGCCTCGATGGCCCGGCCTTACGACTACGCCCCGAGTACCTCGACGGTTCCGCCGGCTGCGGCGATCTTCTCCGCGGCCTTGCCACTGAACTTGTGTGCCCGCACAGTCAGCTTCTTCGAGACATCGCCACGAGCCAGCACCTTGATGGGCTGACGCGTGCCGTGGATCAGTCCGCGCTCACGCAGCAGTTCCGGCGTGATCACCGTGCCCGCATCGAACCGCTCGGCGAGCACGTCCAGGTTCACGACCGCGTACTCGGTGCGGAACGGGTTGTGGAACCCGCGCTTCGGCACGCGGCGGTGCAGCGGCATCTGGCCGCCTTCGAAGCCGCGCTTGAACTTGAAGCCCGACCGCGACTGCGCACCCTTGTGTCCGCGGCCGGCCTGCGTGCCCTGCCCGGTTCCGTGACCACGGCCGACGCGCTTCTTGTTCTTCTTCGAGCGCTCGGAGGGCTTCAGATCACTCAAGTCCATGGCGTTATTCCTGCACCGTCACGAGGTGACGGACTTTGTGAATCATGCCGCGCGTCTCAGGCGTGTCCGGCAGCTCCACCGAATGATTGATTCGCCGCAGTCCCAGACCGGTCACGGTCTCGTCCTGCGTCCGGTTGAACCCGATCGTGCTCTTCACGAGCGTGATCGTCAGGCGCTTGGCCGCGGCGCTCTTCGCAGCCTTGCATCGCCTTTCTTTGCCATCTGCGCCTAGCGCCCCGATCAGCTCGGCTTCTTCCTTGCCGCGATACCGGGCGACCTGCGCCGGATCCTTCAGATCCATCAGGCCGGCGAACGTGGCGCGCACGACGTTGTGCGGGTTCGCCGAGCCCAGCGACTTGGTCAGCACGTTCTGAATGCCGCAGCTCTCCACGACCGCACGCACCGCGCCGCCGGCGATGAGGCCGGTGCCTTCCGGTGCCGGCTTCAACAGCACGCTGCCCGAGCCGAAGCGGCCGACGACCTGATGCGGAATCGTCGTTCCCCTGAGCGGCACCTTGATCAGGTTCTTCTTCGCCGCCTCGATGCCCTTCTTGATCGCCGAGGGCACTTCCTTCGCCTTGCCGACACCGAAGCCCACCACGCCGTGGCCGTCGCCGACGACGACCAGCGCGCTGAAGCTCAGGTTCTTGCCGCCCTTGACGACCTTCGTCACGCGATTGATCGAGACGACGGTGTCCTTGATCTCGAGCTGCGAAGGATCGACCTTCTCACGCAGTCCGATTCATCAATGCCACGTCAGAACTCCAGACCGGCTTCGCGCGCCGCGTCAGCCACTGCCTTTACTCGGCCGTGATAGAGAAATCCGTTGCGATCGAAGACGACGTGCTTGACGCCCTTCTCGATCAACCGCTCGGCGATCGTCTTGCCGATCGCCTTGGCGCCCGCGACGTTGCCGCCGGTCGCCTTCTTCGGAAGCGCGCCTTTCACCGTCGGCTCCACCGTCGAGGCCGAGGCGATCGTCTTGCCCGTCGCATCGTCCACGACCTGCACGTACATGTGCGACACGCTGCGGAAAATCGTCAAGCGCGGCCGCTCGACGGTGCCGCTCACGCGGCGCCGGATGCGGTACTTGATGCGCTGACGGCGATCGTCCTTGCGTCTTGATGCGCATCTACTTCGCTCCCGTCTTTCCGACCTTCTTCTTCAGCTGCTCGCCGGTGTAGCGCACGCCCTTCTGCTTGTAGGGATCCGGCTTCCGCATGCGGCGGATGTTGGCCGCGACCTGGCCGACGAGCTGACGATCGACGCCGGTGACGGTGATGTGCGTCTGCTTGTCCACGGTGATGTCGATCCCGGTCGGGATGTCGAAGACCACCGGGTGCGAGTAGCCGAGCGCGAACACCACCTGCTTGCCTTTGTGCTCCGCGCGATAGCCGACGCCGACGATGTCGAGCTCCTTCTTGAAGCCGTCGGTGACACCGGCGACCGCATTGGCGACCAGGCTGCGCGCGAGACCGTGGAACTTGCCCAGCTCCGGATCTTCGCGCGACAGCTTCGCGACCAGCGTTGCCGTCTTCCTGCGCGAAGAGGATGCCGGGCGGCACGATCTGCCGCATCTTGCCCTTCGGGCCCTGCACCTCGACGGCGTCCGGCGGCGATCTTCACCGTCACGCCCTTCGGGATCGGGATTGGTTTCTTACCAATTCGTGACATGACGACATCGCCAACGCTGTACTCTACCACACGTTGCAGAGCACTTCGCCACCGACGCCCGCCTTGCGGGCGGCGCGGCCGGTCATCACGCCGCGCGACGTCGTCAGGATGCTGGTGCCGAGACCACCGAGCACGGTCGGCACGTCTTCCACTCCCAGATAGACGCGGCGGCCGGGCCGGCTGATCCGCTCGAGCCCGGTCATCACCTTCTCGCCGTGCGGTCCGTACTTCAGGAACACGCGGATCACCTGGCGAGGCTGGCGGCCGGTCTTCTCCGCCGGCTCCTCGACGATCCGGAACCCCTGGATGTAGCCCTCGTCCTGGAGGATCCGCGCAATCTCCGCCTTCAGCTTGCTGGCCGGCATGTCGACGCGGGTGTGCTTCGCCGACACGGCATTGCGGAGGCGCGTGAGCATGTCCGAAATCGGGTCTGTCATATCTCTGTTCTCTCGCTCAAGCCCTACCAGGAGCTCTTTGTGACACCGGTGACATCGCCCTCGAGCGCCAGCTTGCGGAAGCACAGGCGGCACATGTCGAACTTGCGCATGTAACGCCCGCGGCCGTCCGCACAGCTTGCAGCGGTTGCGATGCCGAATCTTGTATTTCAGCGTCTTCTCTTCTTTGGCGACCTTTGCTGTCGTGGCCATCGGAATCCTCTAGTTCGTCCTGAACGGCATGCCCATCAACTGCAGCAGCTTGCGCGCTTCCTCGTCGGTGCGCGCCGTCGTCACCACCGACACGTTCATGCCGCGCGCCTTGTCCACCTTCATGTAGTCGATCTCGGGGAACAGCAGCTGATCGCGCAGGCCCATCGTGAAATTGCCGCGGCCGTCGAATCCCTTCGGCGACACGCCGCGGAAGTCGCGCACGCGCGGCAGCGCGATCGCGATCAGCCGGTCGAGGAACTCGTACATCCGCTCGCCGCGCAGCGTGACCATCGCGCCCACCGGCATGCCCTGGCGCAGCTTGAACTGCGCGATCGACTTGGTGGCGCGGCGGACCATCGCCTTCTGGCCGGTGATGCGGCCCAGCTCGTCGGCGCCGACGTCGGCGAGCTTGGCGTTCGACGTCGCCTCGCCGAGTCCCATGTTGATGACGACCTTCTCGATCTTGGGGATCGCCATCACGTTCTTGTAGCCGAACTCCTTCTTGAGCGCCGGCGCCACTTCCTTCTGATACCGTTCTTTCAGGCGGCTCATTTGTCGACCACTCCCTCGCACTTGCGGCACACCCGGACCTTGCGATCGCCGCGCACCTGATGGCCGATGCGCGTCATCTTTCCGCACTCGGGGCACACCAGCTGCACGTTGCTGGCGTGCAGCGCGCCTTCGCGCTCGACGATCCCGCCCTTGATGTTGCGCTGCGGGTTCGGACGCGTGTGGCGCTTGATGATGTTCACGCCTTCGACGATCACGCGGTTCTTCAGCGGGAGCACCTTCAGCACGCGCCCGCGCTTGCCGCTGTCCTTGCCCGTCGTCACGACGACGGTGTCGTTGCGGCGAATTGGCGTTTGCAGTTTCGACATCTTCTTGTTCCCGTAGAGGCCGATCCTCAGACCTGCCTACAGAACCTCCGGCGCGAGCGAAATAATCTTCATGAACCGGCGCTCGCGCAGTTCGCGCGCGACCGGCCCGAACACGCGCGTGCCGATCGGCTCGTTCTGGTCGTTGACCAGCACGGCCGCATTGCGATCGAAGCGGATGTAGCTGCCGTCGCGACGGCGCTGCTCCTTGCGCGTCCGCACGATCACCGCCTTGACGACCTGACCCTTCTTGACCGTGCCGTCCGGCGTCGCTTCCTTCACCGAGGCGGTGACGATGTCGCCGAGGCGCGCGTAGCGGCCGGTCGACCCGCCGATCGGGTTGATCACCGAGATCTTGCGTGCGCCGGAGTTGTCGGCCACGTCGAGAATCGAGCGCATCTGGATCATGGCTGGTCTCCTATGCTGCCGGCCTTGGCCACGACGCGCGTCACGAATCCACCGCTTGCGGCGCGACGAGCGGCCGCGACTCGGCGATCGACACGGTGTCGCCGACCTTGGCCTCGTTCTTCTCGTCGTGCGCGACGAACTTCGACGTCTTGCGCTGCGTCTTGCCGTAGACCTCGTGACGCACCTTGCGCTCGACGGCGACGACGACGGTCTTGTCCATCTTGTCGCTGACCACCGTGCCCGTGACCTGTGCTTTGACGCTCATTTCGCTCCTACCGTCTTCTCCCGGAGGATCGTCTTGATCCGGGCCAGGTCACGCCGCACGTCGCGCACCTTGGCCGGCGCCTCGAGCTGTCCCATCGACTTCTGGATCCGCAGCCGGAACAGCTCGTCGTCGAGATCCTTCTCGCGCTGCCGCAGCTCGTCGACGCTCAGCTCGCGCACTTCGCCGGGCTTCATGACGCTTTCTCCTGCGCGAACCGCGTCGCGAACTTGGTCTTGATCGGCAGCTTGGCCGCGGCCAGCTGCATCGCGCGCCGCGCTTCGACCTCGGTCACGCCCTCCATCTCGAAGAGGATCCGGCCCGGACGGACGACGCACACCCATTCCTCGGGCGCGCCCTTGCCCTTGCCCATGCGCGTTTCCTGCGGCTTCTTCGTGATCGGCTTGTCCGGGAACACCCGCACCCAGATCTTGCCGCCGCGCTTGATGAAGCGCGTCATCGCCACGCGGGCCGCCTCGATCTGGCGCGCCGTCATCCAGCACGGCTCCATCGCCTTCAGGCCGTAGTCGCCGAACGACACGTCCGACCCGCGCCACGCTTTGCCGGCCATGCGACCGCGCTGCTGCTTGCGGTACTTGACCTTCTTCGGCATCAACATGATTCGTTACCTTCTGTCACCGGCCGCGCGCCCGCCGCGGGGCGCCGATCCCGATACTCTTCGTCACGGCCGACGCGCGGCACGAGGCGCTCGCCCTTGTAGAGCCACACCTTCACGCCGATCTGACCGTAGGTCGTGTTCGCTTCGGCGAAGCCGTAGTCGATGTCCGCGCGCAGCGTCTGCAGCGGCAGCTGGCCGTGCAGATACCACTCCGAGCGCGCGATTTCGGCGCCGTTCAACCGGCCCGACACGCGCACCTTGATGCCGCGCGCGCCGAAGCGCAGCGCCGACTCGACCGCCTTGCGCATCGCCCGGCGGAACGCCACGCGCTTCTCGAGCTGCACCGCCACCGACTCGGAGATCAGCTGGGCTTCGAGCTCCGGCTTCTGGATCTCCTGGATGTTGATGAAGACCTCGCGGTTGGTCCGCTTCTGGATCTCCTGCTTCAACTTGTCCACTTCGGTGCCCTTGCGGCCGATGATGATCCCCGGACGCGAGGTGTAGATGTCGATCTTCAAGTTGTTGGCGGCGCGCTCGGTCTCGATGCGCGAGACGCCGGCGTGCGAGAACCGCTTCTTCAGGTCCTGTCGCAGCGCGAGATCCTCGTGCAGCAGCTTCGCGTAGTCCTTGTCCGCGTACCAGCGCGAGCGCCAGGTCTTGTTGAAGCCGAGCCGGAATCCGTACGGGTGAACCTTCTGGCCCACGTAATGCTCCTTGTCTCACTAAGCCGTTGCCGCTGCCTTCTTCGCACGCGTCTTCGCGGGCTTCTGCGCCGATGCCGCGCCGGCGGGACCGTCAGCCCCGACCTTCCCGATCTTCAGCGGCCGCTCGACGACGCGCACCGTCAGATGCGCGGTCCGCTTGACGACGCGGTAGGCGCGGCCCATCGGGGCCGGACGCACGCGCTTCATCGACATGCCCTGGTTGGCGAACACTTCCGCCACGTAGAGCCGATCGATGTCGCCGCTGAACCCGTCCTTCTGCTGCAGATTCGCCACCGCCGACCGCAGAACCTTGGCCAGCTCGCGCGCGATGATCTTGCGCGTGAACTGCAGCGTGGCAAGCGCCTGGTTCACGTTCTTGCCGCGAATCAGATCGCACACCAGGCCCGCCTTCTGCGCCGACGTTCGAATGCCGCGCGCCGTTGCCTGTGCTTCAACCATGACGTCCTACCCCTAGCTCTTTCCGCCAGCCGCCGGCGCGCCGGCCGGTGCCGCAGCGGCGGTCGCGGCCGCCTTCTCGGTCTTCGTGGTGTGGCCCTTGAACGCTCGCGTCGGTGCGAACTCGCCGAGCTTGTGGCCGACCATGTTCTCCGTCACGTAGACCGGGATGAACTTCTTGCCGTTGTGCACGGCCAGCGTGTGGCCGACCATCTCCGGCACGACCGTCGATCGGCGCGACCACGTCTTGACGACCTTCTTTTCGTTCGCCCGGTTCATCCCCTCGATCTTCTCGAGGAGCGACGTCTCGACGAACGGACCTTTCTTCAGTGACCGGCTCATTACTTCGGTCTCCTCTGGACGATGAATCGATTGGTGTCCTTGCGCCGGCGTGTCTTGTAGCCCTTCGTCGGCTGGCCCCACGGCGTCACCGGGTGACGGCCGCCTGACGTCTTGCCTTCACCGCCGCCGAGCGGGTGATCGACCGGGTTCATCGCCACACCGCGCACGTGCGGCTTCTTACCCAGCCAGCGGTTGCGGCCGGCTTTGCCGATCGACACGTTCTCGTGATCGATGTTGCCGACCTGTCCGATGGTCGCCACGCACTCGACGTTGATCTTCCGGATCTCGCCCGAGGGCAGCTTGACCGACGCGTACTCACCCTCACGCGCCACGAGCTGCACTGACGATCCGGCGCTGCGCGCGATCTGGCCGCCCTTGCCGGGCTTCAGCTCCACGTTGTGGATCTGCGTGCCGAGCGGGATGGCCTTGAGTGGCATGCAGTTGCCCGGCAGAATGTCGACGCTGTCGCCGGCGATGATCGTGTCGCCCACCTTCATCCCCACGACCTGCAGGACGTAGCGTTTCTCACCATCGGCGTAGCTGACGAGCGCGATGCGCGCCGAACGGTTCGGGTCGTACTCGATGGTCTCGACCGTGCCGACAATGTCCTTCTTGTCCCGCTTGAAGTCGATGATGCGGTAGAGGCGCTTGTGACCACCGCCGCGCCACCACGAGGTCAGCTCGCCCCGGTTGTTGCGGCCACCGGATCGATGCAGTTTCTCCGTCAGCGGACGATGCGGCTCGCTCGTCGTGATCTCGTCGAAGGTCAGGGACGTCTTGCCCCTCAAACCTGGCGATGTCGGGTTGTATTTACGAATCGGCATGATGTCCTACGCTCCCTGCAGGAATTCGGGCAGCTTCTCGCCATCCCGCAGCTTCACGTACGCCTTCTTCCAGTCCGAGCGCCGGCCAACGTACTTGCCTTGCCGCTTCATCTTCCCGTGCGCGAGCGAGGTGCGGACACTCTGCACTTTGGAACCGAGCAGCGCCTCGACCGCGCGCTTGATGTCGATCTTGTTGGCGTCCATCGCCACCTGGAACACCAGCGTCTGCCCGTCTTCACGGATGACGGTAGTCTTCTCGGTGATGAGCGGCCGCCTGATGACGTCTGTCAGTTTCATAACGTGTCTCTCAGCCAAGGACCTCTTGCAGCTTCTCCAATGCGGCCCTCGTCAGCACCACCCGGCGCGTATTCATGACATCGCGTGCGCTCACCCGATTGCTCGGCAGCATCCGTACGCCGTCGATGTTGCGCACCGACAACGCCATGCGCTCCTCGGGCTTCACGTCGACGAGCAGCGTCTTGCCTTCAAGGCCGAGGCGCTTGAGCATCTCGGCCGCGGCTTTGGTCTTGACCTCGGCGACGCTCAACGCATCGACGACGATCACGGCACCGTCGCGCAGCTTCTGCGACAGCGCGGCGCGCAGCGCGCCTTTTTCGACCTTCTTCGGCAGATCGTATGCGTAGCTGCGCGGCTGCGGTCCGAACACCGTGCCGCCCTTGCGCCACAGCGGGTTTCTGATCTCGCCGACCCGGGCGCGGCCGGTGCCCTTCTGGCGCCACGGCTTCTTGCCAGAGCCGCTGACCATCGCGCGGGTCTTGGTCGCGTGCGTGCCACGGCGATCGGCCGCATTGGCGCGAATCACCGATGCGTGAATCAGATCCGTCTTCACGCGCCCGCCAAAGACCGCGTCATTCAGATCGAGCGACCCGACCTTTTCGTTTTGTGCGTTGACTACATCAACCGTCATGGCCTTTGCCTTTTGACTCGTGTCCTTTGACCGTGCCCGCAGGGTTACTTCTTCCCGGTCTTCTTCTTCGCCGGCTCGGCCTGCGCCACCTTGATCACCTTGGCCGCAATCGCCTTGCGAATCACCACCACACTGTTCGGCCCGCCCGGCACCGCGCCCTCGATCATCAGCAGGTTGTTCTCCGTGTCCACGCGCAGCACTTTCAGGTTGCGCACGGTCACGCGATCGCTGCCCATATGACCGCCCATCCGCATCCCCTTGACGACGCGCGACGGATAGGACGAGGCGCCAATCGATCCCGGCGCGCGGTGGAACATCGAGCCGTGCGTCGCACGGCCGCCCTTGAAGTGATGCCGCTTGACGACGCCCTGGAAGCCCTTACCGCGACTGGTGCCGACGACGTCCACGCGATCGCCGTTGGCGAAGATCGAGACGTTCACCTGGTCGCCCGGCTTCACCGGGTCGCCGCCGTCCTTCACCTTCAGCTCGCGCCGCACGCGTGTCGGCGGTACGCCGGACTTCTTGAAGTGGCCCTGCGTCGGCTTGTTCTCCTTGCTCGGCTTCGCCTCGACGAGCCCGAGCTGGACCGACTGATAGCCGTCGCTCTCGACTGTCTTGACCTGCGCCACCACGCACGGACCCGCCTTCAGCACTGTCGCCGGATACACCGTGCCGTCCGGCTCGAAGAGCTGGGTCATGCCGACTTTCTTGCCGATGATTCCTGTGACCATCTCTCGTCCCCGGCGGGTCTACAGAGCAAGACCCGCCCTACGACTGTCTATTTCCCGTGTTCCTTACCGAAGGCTTTGATCTCCACGTCAACACCCGCAGGCAGATCGAGCTTCATCAGCGCGTCGACCGTCTGCGGCGTCGGCTCGAAGATGTCGATCAGGCGCTTGTGCGTGCGGATCTCGAACTGCTCGCGCGACTTCTTGTCGACGTGCGGCGAACGCAGCACCGTCCAGCGGTTGCGCGAGGTCGGCAGCGGAATCGGTCCCGCCAGCTGTGCGCCCGTGCGCTTCGCGGTGTCCACGATCTCGCCGGTGGACTGGTCCAGAATCCGCGAGTCGTACGCCTTCAGGCGGATGCGGATCTTGTCGGAGAACATAGCCATTTGCGTTCCTATTCGTCGGGCAGGTCCGTGTGGACCCGCCATCCGGCCGGTCTAAGAAGACCGGCCCTACTCGAGGATTTCCGTAATCGTGCCCGCGCCGACGGTGCGGCCGCCTTCGCGAATCGCGTAGCGCGCGCCCTTCTCGAGCGCCACCGGCGTGTGCAGTTCCGCCGTGATCGTCGTGTTGTCCCCCGGCATCACCATCTCGACGCCCTCGGGCAGCTTCAGCGACCCCGTCACGTCCGTCGTCCGGATGTAGAACTGCGGCCGATACCCGTTGAAGAACGGCGTGTGCCGCCCGCCCTCTTCCTTCGACAGGATGTAGACCTCGCCCGTGAACTTGGTGTGCGGCTTGATCGACCCCGGCTTGGCCAACACCTGCCCGCGCTCCACGTCCGTCTTCTCCACCCCGCGCAGCAGCACGCCGACGTTGTCCCCCGCCACCCCCGAGTCCAGCAGCTTGCGGAACATCTCGACGCCCGTCACGATCTTCTTTTCCGTGGGCTTGAATCCGACAATCTCGATTTCTTCGCCCACCTTCACCTGGCCGCGCTCAATCCGGCCCGTCACCACCGTGCCACGGCCCGAGATCGAGAACACGTCTTCGATCGGCATCATGAACGGCTTGTCGACCTCGCGCTCCGGCAGCGGGATGTAGCTGTCGAGTGCTTCCATCAGCTTGATCACGCTGTCCACGCCGCTGGCATCGCCCTGCAGCGCCTTCAGCGCCGACACCCGCACCACCGGCACCGCGTCCCCGTCGAACTTGTAGCTCGAGAGCAGCTCCCGGACTTCCAGCTCCACCAGGTCGAGCAGCTCCGGGTCATCCACCGCATCCACCTTGTTCAAGGCCACCACCAGATACGGCACGTTCACCTGCCGCGCCAGCAGGACATGTTCGCGGGTCTGCGGCATCGGCCCGTCCACCGCACTCACCACCAGGATCGCGCCGTCCATCTGCGCCGCGCCCGTGATCATGTTCTTGATGTAGTCGGCGTGCCCCGGGCAGTCCACGTGCGCGTAGTGCCGATTCGCCGTCGCATACTCCACGTGCGACGACGCAATCGTCAGAATCTTCGTGTCGTCCCGCCGCCCCTGCGACTCCGACGCCTTCGCCACCTCGTCATACGGCACGAACTTCGCCCAGCCCTTGTCCGCCGCCACCTTGGTCAGCGCCGCCGTCAGCGTCGTCTTCCCGTGGTCGATGTGTCCAATCGTCCCCACGTTCACGTGCGGCTTCGAACGATCAAATTTCTCTTTGGCCATCGCGATACGTCTCCGTTATTTGCCCTGGATCCGGGCAATTACTTCATTCACTGACATCCGGCGGCGCCTGCTCATAGCGATCGAAGTGCATCGAGTAGGTCGCACGGCCCTGCGTGCGCGAGCGAAGGTCGGTGGCATAACCGAACATCTCTGACAGCGGCACGCGCGCATTGATGATCTGCGTACCGCCGCGATCTTCCTGCGACTGAATGCGGCCTCGACGGCTGGCCAGATCGCCCATCACGTCGCCGAGATAATCCTTGGGCACCACCACCTCGACCCGCATCACCGGCTCGAGCAGCACGGGCTTGGCCTTCTTCGCGGCGTCCTGGAACGCCATCGAGCCGGCGATCTTGAACGCCATTTCCGACGAGTCCACTTCGTGGTGCTTGCCGTCGTACAGCTCGATCCGGACGTCGTCGATCGGATAGCCAGCGAGGACGCCGCGCGTGAGCGCTTCCTTGATGCCCTCGTCCACGGGCTTGATGTATTCCTTGGGAATCGTGCCGCCCTTGATCTCGTTCTCGAAGATGTAGCCCGTTCCAGGCTCACCGGGGAACAGTCGGATCTTGACCTCGGCAAACTGACCACGGCCGCCGGTCTGCTTCGCGTAGCGCATCTCGCCGTCCGCGGCACGGGTCAGCGTCTCCTTGTAGGCGACCTGCGGCTTGCCGACGCTCGCCTCGACGCCAAACTCGCGCTTCAGACGGTCGACGATGATCTCGAGGTGCAGCTCGCCCATGCCGGCGATGACCACCTGTCCGGTCTGCTCGTCGGTCTTGACGCGGAACGTCGGGTCCTCGGCCATCAACTTCTGCAGGCCGTTGCCGAGCTTCTCCTGATCGCCTTTCGTCTTCGGCTCGATCGCGAGCGAGATGACCGGCTCGGGGAAGTCCATCGACTCCAGGACGACCGGCTTTTTGTCATCGCACAGCGTGTCGCCCGTGCTGACCTGCTTGAGGCCGACAGCGGCCGCAATGTCGCCGGCGTAGACCTCTTTGATCTCCTCACGCTTGTTGGCGTGCATCTTCAACAGACGGCCGACGCGCTCAGTCTTACCCTTGGTGGCGTTGAAGACCGAGGATCCTGACGTCAGCACGCCTGAATACACGCGGATGAACGTGAGCTGACCGACAAACGGGTCGGTCATCAGCTTGAACGCGAGCGCCGAGAACGGCGCATCGTCGGCCGCGGGCCGCTCGATCAGCGTTTCTTCCTTGGCGTTCGGATCGAGCCCCGTAATCGCCGGCACCTCCAGCGGGGAGGGCAGGTAGTCCACAACCGCGTCGAGCAGGGGCTGAACGCCCTTGTTCTTGAACGCGGTGCCACAGATGACGGGCACGAAGGCGGTCTCTTCGTTGCGAACCGACTTGATCACGCGGTCGCGAAGCGCCTTCTTGATCTCCTCTTCGGTGATTTCCTGGCCGTGGAGATACTTCTCGAGCAGCGCGTCGTCGTGCTCACTGACCTTCTCGATCAACTTCTCGCGATACTGCTGGGCCTCGGCCATCAGTTCGGCCGGGATTTCCGCGACGTCGTAGTCGGCGCCCATCGTCTCGTCTTTGTAGGTGATCGCTTTCATCCGCACCAGGTCGATCACGCCCTTGAACTTGTCCTCCGCGCCGATGGGAAGCTGAATCGCGACCGGATTCGCGCCCAGCTTCGACTCGATCTGCGACAGCGTCATCTTGAAGTCCGCGCCGATGCGGTCCATCTTGTTGACGAAGCAGATGCGCGGAACGCGGTACTTGTCGGCCTGCCGCCACACCGTTTCCGACTGCGGCTCGACGCCGGACACCGCGTCGAACACCGCGCAGGCGCCGTCGAGCACACGCAGCGAGCGCTCGACTTCAGCGGTGAAGTCGACGTGACCCGGCGTGTCGATGATGTTGATACGGATGTCGCGCCAGAAGCACGTCGTCGCGGCGGAGGTGATCGTGATGCCGCGCTCCTGCTCCTGCTCCATCCAGTCCATGACGGCAGTGCCTTCATGAACCTCACCGATCTTGTACGTAATCCCGGTATAGAAGAGGATCCGTTCGGTGGTGGTCGTCTTCCCGGCATCGATGTGGGCCATGATGCCGATGTTCCGGGTACGATTCAGCGGTGTTTGACGCCCCATTGCGCTCTTATTCGACGGTCTGCGATCTACGGACTGAGTTTCTGTTACCACCGGTAGTGAGCAAAGGCCTTGTTCGCCTCCGCCATGCGGTGTGTGTCTTCACGCTTCTTGACGGCGCCACCCCGCAAATTCGACGCGTCAAGCAACTCGTTGGCGAACTTCTCCTGCATCGTCTTGCCGTCGCCGCGTGAACGGGCGTAGCTGACCAGCCAGCGGATGCTGAGGGAGAGGCGACGATTGGGATTCACTTCGACCGGCACCTGATAGTTCGATCCGCCGACGCGGCGTGACTTCACTTCCAGGCTTGGCTTGACGTTGTCGAGCGCCTTCTTGAACACCTTCAGCGGATCGTCGCCGGTGCGCTCCTTGATGATGTCGAAGCTCTTATAGAGGATGCGCTCCGCGGTGCTGCGCTTGCCGTCGCGCATCACGGTGTTGATGAACTTGCTGACCAGCACGCTGTTGTACAGCGGGTCGGCGGCCAGGTCGCGCTTTGGAATCTCTCGTCTACGCGGCATATCGGCTCTCTACTGCTTGGGGCGCTTCGCGCCGTATTTCGAACGACCTTGCTTCCTGCCCTGGACGCCGACGGCGTCGAGCGTCCCGCGCACGACGTGATAGCGCACGCCCGGCAGATCCTTCACGCGGCCGCCGCGAATGAGCACCAGTGAGTGCTCCTGCAGGTTGTGCCCGACGCCGGGGATGTAGGTAGTGACCTCGATGCCGTTGGTCAAGCGCACGCGCGCGACCTTGCGCAGCGCGGAGTTGGGCTTCTTCGGCGTCTGCGTGAACACGCGCACGCACACACCGCGCTTCTGCGGGCTGACCTGGAGCGCAGGGCTCTTGGTCTTGGTCACGATCTTCTTGCGTCCCTGGCGGACGAGCTGACTGATAGTCGGCATGTGTCCTCGACAAAACGCACGTGCGGAACCGCAGCCGACGGCTCCGAACGGTCGTTCCAGGCCTGAAGAAGCGATGCATTTGCACCGCGTCTGGCACCTGAAACTAATGACCCTACTTGTTGAATGCTCGAGAAGAGGTGCGATTGAGCAGCTTCTTCCGCGGCGGTTGAAGCTAGATAGGGTGTCCCAGCTTCAAGAGAACCTGACGAATATAGCACGCACGATCATGACGCGCAACCGACTGACAGCACAGTGCTTGTCTTGCCGCTTGCTTGCGCGCCGGCGTCGCCGTCTTGAAGAGCAAGACCCGCCCTGCGCTGTCGAGCATCCGCAGTTGTCGGCCGGGTCCTGATCTGTGGAGCTTCAACTGATAAGTCCTGCGCAGTCAGCTGTTTACTTGCGGGCCGCGAGATACTTGACGATCACCGCCATCTCTTCCGCGGTGAGCACTTCACCGAAAGCCGGCATGTTGGCCACGGGGTCAACGGCATCGGGCTGCGTAATCCAGTCAAGCAGCCAATTCGCGTCGCGCTGCATGCCCACGCGCGTCAGGTCCGGGCCAATCGAACTGCCTTCGCCATCGATCATGTGGCAGTTCGCACAGTAGCGGCCGATGACCAGCGAGGCGACCCGCGTTTCCTCGTTGACGGCCGGAACGGCCACACCCGCCCGCACTTTCTTCATGTAGCTCGCGATCGACCGCGCCTGCCCATCGCTCATGCCACCCCGCGGCGGCTCTCGCAGACCGGGCGCGATCATCTGCGGATCGCGCGCGTGCGCGATCAGCCATTCCGGATCGCGGCGCAGACGCAGCTCCTCGAACGGACCGGCGGCACCACCGTCAACATGACAGGTCAGGCAACGCTGGTCCTTCACGAACTCGTGGCCGGCCAGCGGGAGCGGGCCCCACACCGCCGGATCCGCGTGCGCCGGCGTGTCCTTGTATCCGAGATATGTCAGCACGATGATCGCGCTGCCGATGATCGCGAAGCCGGCGAACACCAGGGGCCGCTTGAGGAAATGCCGATCGGGGCGTCGATCGATGAACGGCAGCAAGAGCAGCACGCCGACGACGAGTCCCGGAATCACCATCGTCGCCAGCGGTTCGAGTGGACCTGGGAAGTACTTGAGCAGCTGGAACAGGCTCAGGAAGTACCACTCGGGCCGCGGCACGTAGTTCGCGTCCGACGGGTCGGCGATCTGATCGAGCGGCGTCGTCGAACAGGATCGCCAACGTCAGGAGCAGCGCGAACACGAATGCGCCGGCGATGGTGTCTTTGAGCGCGTGATACGGATAGAACGGCTTGGGCTCGCCCGCCACCGGCTTCAGCGCGCCGGAGATGCCATGACGGCGCATCAGGAACAGATGCGCGACGACGAACACGATCAGCGAGGCCGGCAACAGGAACACGTGCACCGCGTACCAGCGCAGCAGCGTCAATGAACCCAACGCGTCGCCGCCGCGCATCAGCCCGGCGATGATCTCCCCCATCGGCCCGCTGCGCGCGATGTTGATCGTGACCGTCGTCGCCCAGTACGCCTTCTGATCCCACGGCAGGAGATACCCGGTCAACGCGAAGCCGAGGATCACGAGCAGCAGCACGACGCCGGTGATCCACGTGACCTCGCGCGGCTTCTTGTAGGAGCCGAGCGCCACGACACGCAGCATGTGAATCACCGCCGCGACGACGATGAAGCTGGCGCCGAAGAAGTGCAGGCCGCGCAGCACGCGTCCGAACGTGACGCGCTCCATGATGTAGCGGATGCTGTCGTAGGCGTGCTCGGGCGACGGCACGTAGTACATCGCCAGCACGACGCCGGTAATGAGCTGAACCGCCAGCAGCATCAGGAGAATGCTGCCGGTCACGAACCACCAGCCGACGCCCGCTTGAATCGGCTCTTCGAGCAGATGCGCACGCCCGGTGCGCCAGCCCGTACGCGAATCGAGCCAGTCGAACAGATCGTTCAGCGGTTTCATCAGACCTGAATAAAGACCTTGTCGCCGTCGATCCTCGTCGACAGCGTCGGCAGCGGCGCCGGCGGCGGACCGGACTTGACCTGACCGAGGTGATCGTAGACGCCGCCATGACACGGGCAGCGCAGTTCGCGTGACTCCGCATCCCAGCTCACGCGGCATCCGAGGTGCGTGCAGGTCGGGTCGAGCGCGGTGACCGACCCCTCGCCGGTCTTCACGAGAAACACGACCCGCCGTTCGATGATCTGGCTGTAGCCGTCCTCACGCACGACACGCAGCGCGATCGGCGTCGGCGCATTCTCGGCGAGGCCGCTCAGGCTCGCGCCCGGCAACCAGCGCTCTTCGCGCCGCGCCAAGCTCGGCGACACGATCGAGCCGCCGAGCACCACGCCGAGCGTGCCGCCGATCGCGGCCTGAATAGTCTTGACGACGCGCGCAAAGAACTGCCGGCGTTGCGGATCGCGGTGGTGTCCATGTGTCGAACCCCAGGGTCCGTTTTTCAGGATACGTATAGCCGTTACGGCCGTCGTTTACTCTGCGCCGCGCCTGATGCGGCCGATCCGCGCGCAGGCACGCCCACGCGCAGAGGCTAAGCAAGTTCGTCGCCGGGATCCGGCCGCGTATTTCGCGGGGATCTACTTGGGCGGCACGACAGGAATGGCGCCCGGGAAGACGTAAGCGAACAGCATCGAAATGATGCCCATCACTATCATCAGCAGGACGCTGTGCTTGATCGTGAACCGGAACAACCGGCTTTCATCCGCCGTCGTCAAGCCTGTGGCGGCGACGGCCACCGCGATGCTCTGAATCGAGATCATCTTGCCCATGACACCTGCCGCCGAGTTCACCGACGCGGTCAGGATCGGGTTGAGCCCCAGCGCGTTGGCGGTGACGACCTGCAGGTTGCCGAAGAGCGCATTGGCCGACGTATCGCTGCCGGTGAGGAACACGCCAAGCCAGCCGACGACGGCGCTGAAGAACGGGAAGGCGACGCCGCTGGCCGCCAGCGCGAGACCGAGCGTTGACGTCATGCCCGAGTAGTTCATGAGGTACGCGAGTCCGAGCATGCAGGCGATCGTGAAGAGCGCCAACTTCAGCTGCTTGAACGTATCGATGTAGACCTTCACGACCCTGCCGGGCCGCACGCGCAGCACGATCGCCGTGGCGAGGATCGCGAACAGGCACGCCGTACCCGACGCGCTCAGCCAGTTCAATTCGTACAACGCCGCATACGGCGCAGGCGCGGGCACCACGGGCGGGATGCGCGTAATCAGATTGTGAAGACCCGGCACCATCAGGCGCTCGGCGAGTGGGCCGGTGCCAGGGACGGTCGGCAAGGCGGCGGGCAGCAGGCTGTCACCCAGCCGATTGATGCTCGGCTTGATCGAGCCTCACCCCAGACGAGCACGAACACCACCAGCAACAGGTATGGCACCCAGGCCATGAAGATCTCGCCTCCCGAGTGCTTGGACACCGCGGTCGATATCGGCTTGTCGCCTTCGAGGCGCATGATGTTGGCGGGTGTCCAGAGCTTCAGCACCGCCACCATCACGACGATGCACGTGAGCGAGCTCAGGATATCGGTAAGCTCGGGTCCCATGTTTCTCGAAACGTAGAACTGCACACCGGCAAACGACACACCGCACGCGAGGATGGCGGGCCAGCACTTCGAACGCGCGCTTGACTCCCGCCATCACGACGATCAGGTAGCCGGGAATGATGATCGAGATCATCGCGCAGAGCATGCCGACCGTCGCGCTCAGCGGCAGCACCGGCAGCCCCGTGACGTTGGCCAGCGTCGATCACCGGAATGCCGATCGATCCGAACGCGACAGGAGCCGTGTTGGCGAGCAGGCAGATGCCGGCCGCGTAGAACGGATTGAAGCCGAGTCCGGCGAGCATCGCGCCCGACACCGCGACCGGCGCGCCGAATCCGGCGGCGCCTTCGATGAACGCGCCGAACGAGAAGGCGATGAACATCGCCTGCAGCCGGCGGTCGTTGGTCAGCCCGCCAATCGAGTCCTTGATGATCTCGAACTTGCCGGTGTCCACGGCGAGGCGGTACAGCATGATCGACGTGAACACGATCCACGCGATCGGGAAGATGCCGAAGGCCGCACCGTAGATCGCGGAGATGAGCGCCAGCTGCGCCGGCATGCCGTAGCCAACGAGCGACGACGAGGAGCGCTGAGATCGAGCGCCGACAGCGCCGACATCCACGCCGGCTTTCGCAGCACACCGAGCATGACGAACAGCACGACGATCGGAATGGCCGCCACCAGCGCCGACACACCCAGACTCCCGGCGATCGGTTCATAGTTGTGCTGCCACATAGCTCCTCTTTGCTGGTTGGTGGTACTTGGTCGTTGGTGGTTACCGGTCGTTCGGCTGAACGACGCTACCACGACCTGACCACGACCACTAGCCACGAACCACCAACCACTAACCGTTTCGCGGATCGACGCCGTGGATCGACGCGTCGATCAGTTCGATGGGGTGGAAAATCGGCCAGTCGTGCCCGAGCACCTCGGGCCGCTGCGGCAATCTGCAGCGTGCACCCTGGGTTGGCCGTGGCAATCATATCCGGCGAGAGCGCCGCGATGTGACGGACTTTGCGCGCCCCGAGCTGCGCGGCCGGATCGGGCTGCACCAGGTTGTAGATACCGGCGCTGCCACAGCAGATTTCTGATTCGGCCGGCGTCAGGAGCTCGATGCCGGGAATTCCCTGCAGCAGGGCACGCGGCTGCGTGCGAACGCCCTGTCCGTGGGCGAGGTGGCAGGCGTCGTGGTAGACGACGCGCGCCGGCAGCGGGCGACGGACCGCGCGCTGTTCACCGAGCTCGACGAGCAGCTCGGTGACGTCGCGCACTTTCGCGGCGACCGCCCTGGCGCGCGCCGCCCACGCCGGATCGTCGGCGAACAGCTCGCCGTATTCCTTCATCGCCGACCCGCAGCCCGCGGCGTTGACGGCAATCCGATCGACGCCGGCCGTTTCGAAGACGTCGATGTTGTGCCGCGCGAGCGCACGCGCCTGCTCGATGCGTCCGGCGTGCAGCGGCAGCGCGCCGCAGCAGCCCTGGCTTCCCGGCGCATGCACGCTGCACCCCTCGGCGGCGAGCACGCGGACGGTCGCCTGATTCACTTGTGCGAACGACAGCCGCTGCACACACCCGGCGAGCAGCGCGACCTTCAGCCGTTCCGACCCAACGGCGGGCGTGTGCTCGGCCAACTCGATCGACGAGCCCACGCCAGGTGACCGGCGGGGCCAGCGTCATCGCCGCCGTGATACGACGCCAGAGACTTCCTTCAGTCGCTGCCGGGCGCGTACTCGTCGTCGCCGGCCCACCGCGCGTCATCCTGCGGAGCAGCGGACCGAGCACCAGCAGCGGCAGCATGACGCGCGCGCATCCGCCGGGATACGGCACGATCGCCATGAGCAGCGTTCGGAAGAGCCGGTCACTCGCCGTCACGCGTGTAGCGCTGCTCGATCTGCGCCCGTGACTTCTCGATGAGCGGCGCGTACTGCACGCCGGAGGGACACGCTGTCACGCACGCCAGGCAGCCGAGACACCGATCGAAGTGCTCGACGAACGACGCGTTCATCTCGACGCGGCCTTCGATGCCGGCCTTCATCAGGTAGATGCGCCCGCGCGGCGAGTCCATCTCCTCGCCCCAGAGCAAATACGTCGGGCACGTCGGCAGACAGAACCCGCAGTGCACGCACTTGTCGATCAGCGCAGACGATGGACTATCAGAACCAGTCATCAGTTTGGGTGCTGGTCGTTGGGCGTTGGGACGTTTAGATTGGTCCTCTACCCGCGTTCAGGATTCCTGCCGGATCGAACATGTGCTTCAGCGCGCGCGCCGCGTCTGCTGCGCTCGCCGGCGGTCCCCAGACGTCGACGTGCTCCTTCAGCTCGAGCGTGCGCGCGCAGCACCGCCACGTTACCCACCCACACGCTGGATCGCAGCCGCTCGACGACGGCCGCCTGCGAGCGCGCGTCGCCATCGACGCGCAGGAGGCCGGCCCCCATGCCGACGCGGCCGGCCATGACGACGGAGCCGGCGATCTCCTGCACGTCGTGCATCAGCGTGGTGACCTCGGCGAGCTTCGCCGGCAGCCAGCCGAATCGGATCACGGCGCCCGTACCCGCCCAGGGCGATCGCACCTGATCGGTCCAGATATCCATCTCCGCATCGCCGGTCACCACGGTGGACGGCTTCGAGAGCAGCCGCTGCGCGGACTCGACCTGCGCGCTCACGGCGGCGGGACTCGAGGCAAACAGCAAGCGCAGGCGATACGCCCGCCATCGAGCATGACGTCGAACGCCATCGGCTCGAGCTGCGACGTGGACACCTGCATCACATCCCGCGCCAGCACTTCCCCATCGTCATACGACACGTCGAGCGTGGTCGACGCCTGCGGGATCGGCAGCAGCTTGAACGTCGCATCGACAATCGCGCCGAGCGTGCCGAACGATCCGCTGACCAGCTTGCCGAGGTCGTAGCCGGCGACGTTCTTCACGACGTGACCGCCGGCTTTGACGATTCGGCCGTCGGTCAGGGCAAGCGTGACGCCGATCAGCAGATCGCGCGGCGTGCCGTAGCGATGGCGCACCGGACCGGTGTCGTTGGTCGCGACGATGCCGCCGATCGTCGCGGCGTCGAAGGCGCTGTCGATCGGCAGCCACTGGCCGTGCCGCGCCAGCTCGCGATTGAGATGCGCGAGCGTGAGACCCGGCGTGCGCGGTAGCCGTCAGGTCGCCGTGGCGATGGACCAGCAGGCGTATTCAGCTGCGCGGTGCTGACGACCAGGTCGATCGACGAAGGTGTCCGGCCCCATCCGAGCTTCGTGCCACCGCCGCGGAGCACCGTCGATGTGTTTGTCGCGCGACGCGGACTGCAGCGTCGCGGCGAGCTCGCTGGCGTCCGTCGGCTCGACGATCTGGCGGGGCACAACGCCATCGATAGCGTCAGCCCGCGCTCCCGGGTTTCATGTGCCGCTGTCACCATCAGAACCGCTCGGCGAGGCCGGCCGCTTCGACCGGATGCTGACGGTACGGGCCAGGCACTTCGCCGCACAGCCGTGGCGTCGGAAGCACCTTGCCGGGATTACACAGGCGGCGCGGGTCGAACGCGTCGCGCACGTCTGCATCACGTCGAGGTCGTCGTCGGAGAACATCCGCGGCATGTAGTCCCGCTTGTCCGCGCCGACGCCGTGCTCGCCGGTGATCGAGCCGCCGGCCTCGACGCAGTACGAGAGGATCTCGCCCGCCACGTCGTCGGCCAGCGTCGCCTGCCCGGGCATCCGCTCGTCGTAGCAGATCAACGGGTGCAGATTGCCGTCGCCGGCATGGAACACGTTGCCGATGCGCAGACCCGACCGGTTGCTGAGGTCGCGAATGCGTCCGAGCACTTCGGGCAGCTTCGTCCGCGGCACCACGCCGTCCTGCACGTAGTAGTTCGGCGACACGCGGCCCATCGCGGCAAACGCCGCCTTGCGGCCCCTTCCAGATCCGCGCGCGCTGCGCCTCGTCTGGCGCGACCTCGATCGCGTTCGCGCCGAGCGCGGCGGCAGATCTCCTCGACCACCGTGAACAGCTCGCGGACTTCCGCGCCGGTCCATCGAGCTCGACGATCAGGATCGTGTCGGCCGGCGGGAAATTCGGATGCACCGCGGCCTCGGCGGCTCTGAATCGCGAGCGCGTCCATCATCTCGACGGCGGCGGGAATGATGCCGGCGCCGATGATCGTCCGACACCGCCGCGCCCGCCGTCGCTGATGCTGTCGAAGGCCGCGAGCAACGTCTGCACGCTTTCCGGCGCCGCAGGATGCGGACGACCGCCTTGGTCGACCACCGCCAGCGTGCCTTCGGAGCCGACAATCAGTCCGATCAGGTCGGGCCCGGGCGTGTCGACCATCGCGCTGCCGACCGTGCACCAGCTCGCCGTCCGGCAGGACGAAGTCGACCGCGAGCACGTGGTGGGTCGTGAACCCGTACTTCAGGCAATGCGCGCCGCCCGAGTTCTCGGCGACGTTGCCGCCGATCGAGCACACCTGCTGACTCGAGGGATCCGGCGCGTAGTAGTAGCCGTACGGCGCGACGTGTCTCGTGATCTCGAGGTTCGTGACGCCGGGCTCGACCGTCACGCGACGGTTCGGAATGTCGATGTCGAGGACGCGGTTGAGCCGGCTGAGCGCGATGACCACGCCACCCGGAACCGGCAGCGCTCCGCCGGAGAGACCGGTGCCGTGCCCGCGCGCCACGAACGGCACGCCTTCCCTGGCGCACAAGCGCACGACTGCCTGGACCTCTGCCGCTGACCCGGGCAGCACGACGAGCGCGGGCGTCTGCGCGCAGGTGCGGCAGCGCATCGCACTCGTACGTCAACAGCTTGATCGGTTCCCGCAGAACGTTCTCCGGCCCGGCGATGCGGCAGAACTCCTCGACCAGACGTTCATCCATGGATGGGGCCAATGGTACACTCACCCATCAACTACCAACCACCAACTACCAACGACCACCCGCATGAGAGTACGACTGGACTACGGAACCGACGGCCTCGAAGTCGATCTTCCCGACGAACGCGTCACCGTCATCGAGCCGATCCCGAGAGCCGCGGTCGCGGACCCGCATGCGACGCTACTCAGCGCGATCCGGGCGCCGCTCGATCGCCCGCCTCTCCGCGAGCTCGTGCGTACCGGCCAGCGGGTCGCGATCTCCGTATGCGACATCACCCGGGCACAGCCGCGCGGAGACATGCTGCGCGCCCTGTTCGAAGAGATGCCGCAGGTCCGACCCGAGGACGTCACGATCCTCATCGCGACCGGCACGCATCGCATCAACACACCGCCCGAGCTCGAGCGGATGCTCGGCCGCGACATCCTGAACAGGTACCGCGTCGTCAACCACGACTCGCGCGATCCGTCGTCGCTGGGACGCGTGGGCGTGACCTCAACGGGAGTCGAGGTATTCCTCAACACCGCATGGCTGGATGCCGACGTGCGCATCACGACGGGTTTCGTTGAACCGCATTTCTTTGCAGGGTTCAGCGGCGGACCCAAGATGGTGGCACCGGGCCTGGCCGGCCTGAAGACGGTGATGACGCTGCACGACGTCCATCACATCGGCCATCCGCTGGCGACGTGGGGCGTCATCGACGGCAATCCGGTCCACGACGATGTGCGTGAGATCGCGCGGATGGTGCCGGTCCATTTTTCCGTGGACGTGACGCTCAACCGTGAACAGCAGATCACGGCCGCCTTCGCCGGCGAGATCCTGACCGAGCATCGCGCGGCCTGTGCTCACGCAAAAGCGACGGCGATGCGCCAGGTGCCAGCGCCCTTCGATCTGGTGCTGACCACGAACTCCGGATATCCGCTCGATCAGAACCTGTATCAGGCGGTCAAAGGCATGTCGGCCGCGGCGAAGATCGTCAAGAGCGGCGGCACCATCATCTGCGCTGCCGAATGTCGCGACGGCCTTCCCGCGCACGGTTCGTATGGTGCCGTGCTCGCGTCGGCGCCGTCTCCTGCCGCGCTCCTTGAGATGATTGCGTCGCCAGGCTATTCGGTCCCGGACCAGTGGCAGGTGCAGGTGCAGGCACAGATTCAGACCAAGGCGAACGTGCTGGTCAAGACCGACGGCCTTCGCCCGGAGGAGATCCAGGCGGCCCACTTCACACCGATCGCCGATGTCGCCACTACCGTGCGCGACGTCCTGCGTCGCGGCGGACCAGGCGCGACGCTGTGCGTGCTGCCCCAGGGCCCGCAAACCATTCCGTACCTCCCGGACTGAAGCGTCGCCCTCAGCTCGGCGTGGACGACTGCATCAAATAGATCGCAAAGCTCCGCGTGATCTGCGCGAGGGAGATGGCCAGGACGATCGCGAGCCCCCGGCGCAGCCAGACGGATTGAGCATCGTCTCCGCCTGCGAGATGCACCGCCATAGCGAGAAGGACGACCGCTGGCGCAAGTGCCATCCGGTGCGCGAGGTCTGCATCGGGATACACGGCCGCGAACAGTGCGAAATACGCAGCGCCGATGACGAGCCCCCGTCGTGCGGCGGCTTCGTCCTTCGCGCGCACGCATAACACCACCAGCGCCCAGACCAACGGCGCCCCGAACGTCGAGCCCCAGCCGCCGCGATTGGGCCACCAGCGCCGCGTCAGCACACCCATGTCGAACAGGCTGATTCCAAACCGCGCGACGCTTGTCGCGGCCGCAGTAACCGTCTCGTTGCGATTGCCGAGGTCGGCCAGCGGCGCCCACGGATGCCCGTACGTCTGTGCTGTCTCCACGAGGTTGAATGGGAGTGCTCCTGCCACGCCGCCGGCGAGGCCACCGGCAATCATCCACGGCGCGATTGCCCAGCGATCGCGCCTGATCAACACGACCCCCATGGTGACGATCGCCAGCGGAAAGCTGGCCATCTTGATCGCCGTCGCGAAGCCGGCGAGCGATGACGCCCACACCACTTCGGGTCGGGGCGCATCGGCGGCACGGACAACGAGCCAGCCGATGACGAGAATCCCGGGGATGGCGCCGAACAGATCGTTCTTCACGAGCACCAACTGGTGAAAGAGCACCGGCAACGCGAAGAGCGCGGCCCAGCCCCAGGGCGGTCCGCCCCGGAGCCACTGGCGAATCGCCGCGACGCAGAGCGCATACAGCAGGAGGCCAAGCACCCCGTGCAGTCGAAGCAGCATCGGACCGAGCCAGGGAACCTGGTGCAGGTCTGCCAGCGCGAGCTCGTAGACCGTGGCGAGAACGTTGACCTTGATCTCAGCCTGCGAGTCGGTACGCAAGCGTGCCCAGCCGTTCGATTTGCGCGACACGCTGCAAGTGATAGGGGTCCGCGCCCTCGATCGGTCTCGTGAGACTGAGGGTGAGCGCGAGCACGCCGAGCGCCGCGACTGCTACCCACGGAACCCCCGCTGACGGTGGCGCATCCTGCAGTCCCCAGCGCGGACGCCACCACAGGAGTGCGGCGGTCGCGACACCTGCATTGAGGACGACGAGCTGACGAAGACTTCCAATCCCGAGCCAGGTCACCGCCTGCATCTCGAGAGTGAGAATGGCAACCGCGGCCAGTATCGACGAAACGGCACGAAGCGGCGGCCCCTGCCACGCGCGCAGGCCGATGCCGAGCAGGATCAGATTCATCGGGCGGCGGATGGCATCGAGGCCTGGTTCCAGGGACCGTTTGAGCCCAGGATCTGGCGGGCGATGACCGCCGCCAGCAGCTGATTGCCACGCAGCGTGTAGTGGCAGCAGTCATCCATGTAGACCGGCGCTCGCTCGTCGTCGAAGGCGTTGACGGCGTTGAAGAAGCTGACCGGCTTCAGTGCCCCCGCGGCGATCGTGCGGAGGAGGACGGGGTACCCCTTCTCCGCCCCAGGCTTGAATGGCGACGCGTCGGATCGCGCGACGCTCGCCTCGTCTGCAGTGAAGGCTCGGGAGGTGAAGTACTGGTTTGGCTGGAGCACGTGGACGTAGGGCGTTCCCCGCGCGGCCAGCGCCGTGTTCATGAGCCGAGACGATTCCGCCCAGGTGCGCGCGATGTCGTCGAAGAGCGCGGTCTCACTGCGTCGCGTGACGCTGGGCGTGGCCAGCAGCAGCGAGTCAGAGGCTGAGTTCGATGGCAAACTCTGGAACCGGACCACCTCGAGGCGATAGCTGTTGATCGCGGAGTTGTACAACCGCCGCTGCACGAAATTGACCGCGGCGCTGCGCGTGCGCTCCATGCGCGTGATCAGGTCGTTGACGCGTTCCTGATACTGGCCGATCGCCGCCAGCGACTGCAGCTTCTCGGGTGTCAGCGTGCCTTGATTCATCAGGTTGACGAGCGGATCGAGGTGCATCACGCTCGGCATCGAGATGTCGAGGCCACGCTGGTCGTTGAGGCTCGACAGCGCGACTTCGTTGAACCCATCGATGTTGACCACCAGATCGAACTGCTGGCCAATCGACAGAAAGTACGCGAGCACCAGCAGCTGCTGCGGCTGCTTGTAGCCTTCGTGGCTGAAGCACAACGGAATCAGATCGCGGTCCTTGAAGAACGGGTTGCGCCGCAAGCCGTCGAGCAAATGGCTCGCGCCGATCTGGCAGAACCACACTCCCACGGACCCGCCGAAGATACCGATCACGTACTGCCGCGGATTGGTCTTGATGAACGGGTAGTCCTGCAGCGCCACGAACCCGAAGTTGTTCGTCGTCAGACGCGCAGGCGGTGGCGACTCACGCATGTTCTCCGGGATATCGAATCGGAGACCCGGCGCGGTGCGTGGGACCGAAATAAGGGTGCAGCCCCTCACCAGTCAGTCGGCCTTCACGCCGTGCCTCAATCGGCTCGTACGTCTTCCGGAAGGTGTAGAACAGGCGGCCGGTCTCGTTGTAATAGAGCAGCAGGCCGAGGCCTTCCGCCAGCACGCAGAAGACAGCCACGTTGACGGCGACCACCCGGAGAATCCGAACCACGGACATGGGGCCAGTGTAGTATCGACGAGCGACCGACCGTCGCCAAGAAGCATCCATGTCCACTGCTGCATCCACGTCGACCGCCGTCCAACTGGACACCGAATTCAAACGCGGCCTCGGGCTCTACGCGTCGACGATGGTCGTCGTCGGCTCGATGATCGGGTCCGGCATCTTCCTCGTCTCCGCCGAGATGGGACGGCAGACCGGGAGCCCGGGGCTCCTGCTCACCGCCTGGATCCTCACCGGTGTGCTGACGCTCGCCGCGGCGCTCTCGTACGGAGAGCTGGCGGCGATGATGCCGCGCGCCGGCGGGCAGTACGTCTACTTGCGCGAAGCGTTCTCGCCGCTGTGGGGATTCCTCTACGGCTGGACGCTGTTCATGGTGATTCAGACCGGCACGATCGCGGCAGTCGCGGTCGGGTTTGCCCGCTACACCGGCTATCTCATTCCCTGGTTTGCCGAGGATCGCTACCTCGTCGCACCGATTCACCTCTCGGCTGGCTACGCGATCTCCCTCTCCACGGTGCAGCTGCTCGGCATCCTGCTCGTCGCGCTGCTGACGTGGACGAACACCCGCGGCCTCGACTGGGGCAAGCTGATTCAGAACGTCTTCACGACGACGAAGACCGGCGCGCTGATCGCGCTGATTGCCGTCGGTTTGCTCGCCGGATGGAATACAGAGGCGGTCACCGGCAACTTCGGCGACATGTGGACGCCGCGCGGCGCTGTGCCGCTGGCTCCGGGACTCGACGCCACGACGACCTTTGGCATGCTGATCGCGCTGTGCGTGGCGCAGGTCGGCTCGCTGTTTTCAGCCGACGCCTGGAACAACATCACCTTCACGGCCGGTGAGGTCAAGGAGCCGAGGCGCAACATCCCGCTCGCGCTCGCCCTCGGCACGGTCATCGTCATCACGCTGTATCTGCTGGCCAACGTCGCCTATCTCGTCACGCTCCCGTTCAACGTCATCCAGCAGGCACCGGCCGACCGCGTCGCGACCGCCACGCTCGAAGCCATCTTCCCCGGCCTCGGCGCGATGATCATGGCGATCGGCATCATGATCTCGACCTTCGGCTGCAACAACGGGCTGATCCTCGCTGGCGCACGCGCCTACTACGCGATGGGACGGGATGGGGTCTTCTTCAAGAAGGCGGGGACGCTGAACGAGCACAAGGTGCCGGCGTGGGGTCTGCTGCTGCAGGGCATCTGGGCCGCCGTGCTCATCCTGCCGCGCACCTACAACACGACGACGAGCAGCTACGGCAATCTCTACGGCGATCTGCTGACCTACGTGATCTCGGCGGCGCTGATCTTCTACATCCTGACCATCGCCGGCTTGTTCCGTCTGCGGACAGACGATGCCCGACGTCGAGCGGCCCTATCGGGCCTTCGGCTATCCGATCGTGCCCGCGCTCTACATCCTCGGAGCGGCCGCGGTACTGGTCGTGCTCTTCACCTATCAGACGGCCACGACCTGGCCGGGGCTGATCATCATTCTCGCCGGCGTGCCGGCGTATTTGTTCTGGACGAGACGTTCGTACGGGTGACGCATGCGTCGCCTGGCGTTGCGCCGGTTCTGGGCGAGCATGCGTCGCCCCTACGAACGTCGCCGATTGCCGCGCCGCGCGGGCTTCGTGTCGGAACGTCCTTCACGCGCCTTCTTGCGCCATATCCGTGTAGGTCTGGCGGATCTCGTCCAGGTCTTCTTCTTCCAACTCCTCGAGATCGAGCACCTCGTTCTTCGCGTTGCCGATAGCGCGGATGATCTCGTCGAGCTTGACCTGCACCGCTTCCGAGTCGCGGTTCTGTGTGGACTGAATCAGGAACACCATCAGGAACGTGACGATGGTCGTGCCGGTGTTGATGACCAGTTGCCAGGTGTCGCTGAATCCGAACAGCGGACCGCTCACCGCCCACACCACGATCACCAGCGCCGCGAGCACGAATGTGGACGGACGGCCGGTCGCGCGCGCGGTCCACTTGGCGAAGCGCGAGAAGGCCGAGCGCGGCTTGGTCGGTCTCAATGCGTCATCGCGTGGAGCAGGACATCGATGCCGAGCGCGTAACCGGCGGGAGAGAACTGATAGAAGAACTGCGGATCCTCACCCTCGCGCTCCCACGAATCGGCCACATCGGTGTTGTGCGTCATCACCACCATGACGCGGCGATGGGTGTCGCGAATCACGCGGAAATGGACGTCGGCGCTGTCGGCGCCGCGCTCTGACGTTTCCGTCCCACCGAACCGCCGCCAGAACTGGATGTTGGTGATCTGCGGAATCGACTTGATCTCGAAGAGGCTGTGCAGCATCGGGTCGTTCAGCGACACATCTTCGATGGGATATTGATCCGGCGGGAGCACCTTGGCGATCTGCGTGGCCCAGTGGCTCCACGCCTCGCTGCCCCAGAAATCGTCCGCCCAGAAGAACCCGCCCTTGAGCAGATAGTTCCGCAGATGCTCGGCCTCATCGTCGCGGAAGCCGACCGTGCCGGCGTCGGAGGCGACCAGGAACGGACAGTTGAAGAGCGAGGGGTCGAGCGGCCGCACGACGTAGAAGTTCGGGCGCTGATTCTCGTCGCGACTCACCCGCGTCTTGGTCAGCTCCGAGAGCCGCGTGGTCAGATTGATTTCAGCGTAGGGATAGTCGGTCTGCCAGCCGATTCCGGACGGCTCGGCGCGGACACTGCGATACGCCAGCCGGCACACGACGAAGGACGCGTCGGGCATCTGCGGCGGCGCGAGACGCGTGGCGTAGCTGCCTTCGCGGAAGAAGCGCTGGGCGTGAGCCACACCGACCGCCGCCACCAGCGTGGCAGCGAGCGCAACGGCAACAAGCAGTCGGCGCCGGCCCATGCTCGGGAGGTTAACGCTATTTGAAGAGCCCGGCAACCTCCGGCTTGACCACCTTTCCCATCGCATTTCGCGGGAGCGCCGGAACCGCCTGCAGCGCGCGGGGCACTTTGTACGGCGCGAGCTGAACCTTCGCCCACTGCTGAAGCTCGTCGAGCGAGAGCGACGCCCCCGTCCGGAGCTCCACCGCCGCGGACACGCGTTCGCCCCAGTCCTCGTCGTGCACGCCGACGACCGCACACTCGGCGATCGCCGGATGTGTGCGCAGGATCTCTTCGATCTCGAGCGCCGATACCTTGTAGCCGCCGGTCTTGATGATGTCCACGTTCGAGCGTCCGAGCAGCCGGTACGACGCCGTTCTCCCACACCGCGACGTCGCCGGTCCGGAACCAGCCGTCGCGAAACGCGTCGCGCGTGTCATCCGGCCGCTGCCAGTACTCGAGACACACTGCGGGCCCGCGCACCTCGAGCTCCCCCGGCGTCCCTTCGGCGACCTCGCGGCCGTCTTCATCGACAAGGCGCACGTCCACACCCGGCAACGCCTGACCGACAAAGCCCGGCCGCCGTTCGCCGGCGAGCGGATTCGACAGAGCCATCCCGAGCTCGGTCATGCCGTAGCGCTCGAGCAACGTATGGCCGGTGATCTCGCGCCAGCGTTCCAGGGTCTGCACCGGCAGCGCCGCCGAGCCGGACATCATCAGACGGAGACGACGCGCGCCCTCCGATCGCGCGCGCTGCACGTCGGGTGGCGCCGCATTCCACGACGCGATGAGCCGGTTGTAGATGGTCGGCACGGCGGTGAAGACGGTGATCTCTCCAGACGACAGTCGATTCCACACGACATCGGCGTCGAACGCCGGCAGGATCTCGCACGTGGCACGCACCGCCAGCGCCGACCCGAGGCCGTTGATGATGCCGTGGATGTGGTGGAGCGGCAGCGTGAGCAGCAGCCGATCCGCCGGCGTCCACCGCCACGCCTCAACGAGCGACGCGATCTGCGCACCGACGTTCTGATGCGTGGAGACCGCGCCCTTCGGCCGTCCAGTGGTGCCGCTCGTGTAGATGATCATCGCGCGGCGATTCGAGCCGAGGTGTGGCAGATCGTCGGCCATGGACGAGACCATTGCGGCACTGGTCGTCACGAAACCGTACGCGTGCGGCTTTTGCAATCGGCATCAGCATCGACGCCGACGCCGGGTCGCCGACCACGACCGATGCGCCCGAATCGCGAATCACGTAGTCGAGTTCCGCGGGAGGATGGGAAATGGCCAGCGGCACGGCCACGCCGCCGGCTCGCCAGATACCGCGCTGCACCGCTGCATACGCGAAGCTTGGCGGCACGAAGAACGCGACCCGCGTCTGGTTCAGGTCGGCGTTGTCCGCCGAGCAGCGAGCCGGCAACACGCCGCGACACCTCGTCGAGTTGGTCGTAGGTGAACGTGCCGTCGGCGGCAATGACGGCGGTGCGGGATTCACTCATGTGGACGACGTATTATTGCGTCTTATATGGCATTGATCGATCCAGGGAAGAAAGCGCCGGCGTTTGCGCTCAAGGACCAGAAGGGCGAGACGCACCGGCTCTCCGACTACGAAGGCCGTCCGGTCATCCTCTACTTCTACCCGAAGGACGACACTCCGGGCTGCACGCAGGAGACCTGCGAGTTCCAGACGAGGCTTCCCAAGCTCAAGCCGACCAAGGCCGCCGTGCTCGGCGTCAGCATTCTCGACGAGAAGAGCAAGGCGAAGTTTGCGAACAAGCACGGCATTACATTCCCGCTGCTCGCCGACGCCGACCACGCCGTCGCCGAGAAGTACGGCGTGTGGCAGGAGAAATCACGCTACGGCCGCAAGTACATGGGCATCGCCCGCACCACGTATCTCATTGGCCCGGACGGCAAGGTCGTTCAGCGATGGGACAACGTGAAGGTCGATGGACATGTAGAGACCGTTGCCGAGGCGCTCGCGGATACGTAGGGCCGGTCCTTCTGGACCGGCCAGGCCCGTCCAAAAGGACGGGCCCTACGGGCTTGCCCCTGCGTCACCCTTCGCGAGACGCTGCCGCACCTTGTCCACATCCCGCTGAAACACGAACAGACGGTCGGCGTTGCCATCGGGATCGGTGAAGTTGTACTGCTTGCCCTTGCGAACTTTGATCTTCAGGTTCTTATCCTGATAGTCCACGACGAACTGCTCGAGATCGGCGAGCGCGGCGGTGAAGCGATCCTCCTTGTCGTCGGTGTCGTAGCGAATACCCTGCGGCGTCGCCACCAGCTGCCCCATGCACGACCCCATGCGGTGCTTGTGGATCACCGCCAGTGTCATGTTGAGCCGCACTTCCCGGAGGCGAACCGCGACAGCTCTCGGGCCGGGCTCGACGTCGATCGTCTGGGCAATGCCGTCGAATCCCTCGGCGGACACGTTCAAGGTGTGGGTCCCCGGCTTGATGTTCTCGGCCGTCACCGGCGCAGTGCCGATGAATTGACGATCGATGAACACCTGCGCATTCGGGACGTCGGCCTCGATGCGCAGCGTGCCGAGTTCCGGCGCGCTCTCGACAGGCGCGGGCGCGTCCGCGCCGGTGCCGCCGACGGTCTGCCGCGGCGTGCGCGGCGCCGCAGCCGCCGTCTCGCTGCCGGGCGCTGTCGCCTCTGCATTCGAACGCGGCGTCTCTGGTCTTGTCGCAGGCAGCGAACTGGCCGACTCGGAACTCGCGGGGACGCGATCCCGGAACAGCACGTATGTCGAAATGGCTCCGCCGATGACGATCGCCAGGACCGCCGCGATGGCAAGAATGCGTCCGCTCACGCTTCGATTCTACGCGAGTGGCCTGTTCGTCCTAGAATGACGCGGGAGAACCCGATGCGCGTGCGACAAGCTATCGGCATCACCGTCGCGATTCTATGTACAGGGGCGCCGGCGAGCGCCCAGGTGGACTTCACCGGCCAGTGGGCACCGCTCTATCACGAAGACACCATCGAGCGGATTCCCGGTCCCGAGCTGGGCGACTACACCGGTCTTCCGCTCAGCGAAGCGGGCCGGATGCGCGCCGATTCCTGGGACGCGGATCGCATCTCGGTCGTGCAGGAGTATCAGTGCCGTCCGCATTCGTCGGACTACTCGCTCCGCGGTCTCGCGCCGCTACGCATCTGGGCCGACTACGACCCCGCCACCCAGCGCATCGTCGCCTTCCATACGCACATCGGCGCCTACGAGAACAAGCGCACGATCTACCTCGATGGCCGGCCGCATCCGAACGAGTATGCGCCGCACACGTTCCAGGGATTCTCGACCGCCGTGTGGGAAGGCAACATGCTGACGGTGTCGACCACGCATCTGAAGGAGAACTACCTTCGTCGCAACGGCGTGCCGCGCAGCTCGAAGGCGACGTTCACCGAGCACTGGGTCATGCACGGCAATTACCTGACGATCACCCACGTCGTGTACGACCCGGTGATCCTGACCGAGCCGCTGGTCCGCAGCCAGAGCTGGTTCCTCGACCCCGGTCAACGCGCGGGTCTCTTCCCGTGCGAGTACCTGCCGGAAGTGCCGGCTGAAGCGGGCACCGTCCCGCACAATCTGCCCGGCGCGAATCCGTGGCTCAAGGAATTTGCCGAGTGGTACGCGCTTCCGTTCGAGGCGACACGCGGCGGCGCCGAGACGATGTATCCCGACTATCGCGCCAAGATCGGCGCCTACAAACCCAAGGACAAGTGCGAACGCTTCTGCAACTGCACGGGATTCGGCGACTGCCTGTCCCCCACCGGCGGCCGATGAAAACCCCCCTACGCCCTTCGGGCTACGGCGGGCAGGCAGCGCTCCTCGCCCTCTCGATCGCGGTGTGCGGATTCGCACTGGTGTTCGCGCAGGCTCCGGCAGCTCGCCCGGGCCCGTCGCCGGTTCGCCCCGCACCCGATCCGGCAGCCACTGAGATTAGCGTGGTGCGAGTGCAGAAAAACGTCTACATGCTGGCCAGCCGCGCCGGCAACGTCGCCGTCCAGATCGGCGACGACGGGGTATTGGTGGTGGATACCGGCAGCGCGCCGATGGCGCAGAAACTGTTCACGGCGATCCGTACGCTGTCGAACAAGCCCATTCACACCATCATCAACACGCATCTGCACGCCGATCACACCGGCGGCAATCAGGCGCTCGTGAAGCTCGGCTCCGGCGGACCGCAGGCGCCGCGCGTCATGGGCCATGAAAACACCTACAACCGGATGATGACTGCGGCTGTCGAAGCCAATGCCAACACACCGGCAGCAGCGCTGCCGATGAACGCCTTCTTTACACCGTCGCGTGACTTCTTCCTGAATGGTGAGGCGATCGTGCTTCATCACGCCCCGGCGGCGCACACCGATGGCGATACGCTGGTCCACTTCCGCGGCTCGGACGTCGTCGCCACCGGTGACGTCTTCAGTCCCGACGTGTATCCGGTGATCGACATCGCCAATGGTGGCACCGTCAACGGCACGATCGCGGCGCTCAACCGTGTGCTCGAGATCACCGTGCCCGCCAGGTATCAGGAGGGGGGCACCTACGTCGTTCCCGGCCACGGCCGGGTTTGCGACGAAGCAGAGGTCGTCGAGTATCGCGACATGGTGACGATCATTCGCGATCGCGTCGCCGACCTTGCGAAGAAGGGACTGACGCTCGAGCAGGTCAAAGCCGCGAAGCCGTCCCGCGATTACGACAGCGACTATGGCGCAACGACCGGCTTCTGGACGACGGAGATGTTCGTCGAAGCCGTCTACAGGACGATCAATGCGAAGTAGGGTGATCATCGCGCTCGTGCTGGCGGCATCGACTAGCGTTGCGGCTCAAGGACCGCCTGGCGGTCGAGGCGCCCCACAACCGCCGCGTACTCCGCGCGCCGCTGCTCCCGTCGACTTCACCGGCTACTGGGTTTCCGTCGTCACCGAAGATTGGCGCTGGCGAATGGTGACGCCAGCGAAGGGCGACTTCGCGGGCGTCCCGCTCAACGCTGCTGCTCGCAAGATCGGTCAGGCGTGGGATCCGGCGAAGGACGAAGCCGAAGGCAATCAGTGCAAGGCCTATGGTGCCGCGGGCATCATGCGCATGCCGGGCCGGTTTCATATCACCTGGCAGGACGACACGACGCTCAAGATCGAGACCGATCAGGGAACGCAAACTCGGCTCCTGCACTTCGGCGGTAAGCCCGCACCTGGTATCAAGCCGTCGTGGCAGGGCTACTCGAGCGCGAACTGGGAAGGCCCGCAGCGCGGCTCGGGGCCGCCCGACTTCCTGCCGATCGCACTGAACCCGCGCGAAGGCACGCGCGGCCGCTCGCTCGAGGTGGTCACGACCAACCTGCGCGCCGGATACCTACGGAAGAACGGCGTCCCCTACAGCGAGAACACCGTCCTGCGCGAGTACTTCGATCTGTCGAATGAGCGCAACGGCGATACGTGGTTCGTCGTGACGACGATAGTCGAGGACCCGACCAATCTCACGCAGCCGTTCGTTACCAGCACAAATTTCAAGAAGCAACCGGACGCGAGCGGATTCATGCCTTCGGCGTGCTTCTCACGCTAACTCCCATTTCCAACGACCAATTCCCAAGTCACGCCCAACGCCCAAGCTCCACCCCTTCGAAAAGAGTGCCGTTTGGGATTTGGGAATTGGCCGTGGCTGGAAGTTGGTAGTTGGGAATTGGGAGTTGACGAAGTCACCTCTCCGCCGCACGCGCAGCTTTGAGAATGTTGACCATGCCGTAGTTGTGCTCGTGGCACTCGAACGGCAGGATCGGCGACTGCGTGTCGAGAACGAGCGGCATGGCAATCGTCCACGGCCGCGTCCACGTTGCGGGATCCTCCATCGTCGCAGTCCATTGAATCGTGTCCGGTGCGACGCGCGTGAAGCGTTCGACGACGCGGAAGCTGGCGGGGTCGGCGCCGCGATAGGCGGCGGCCCTGGTGAAGTTCGTGGTTTCGACCACCAGCGTGTCGCCCTCCCAGTGTCCGCGGGCGTCGCCCATGTGCATGCGCAGTCCTGGGCCAACGTGCGGACGTCCGTCGAGCGGGATGACGCGGGCCTCGTGGATGATCTCGTAGGTGATCACGATGAAGCCCGGGGTCTGCACGATCTGATAGTTGTTGCCGTACATCACCGGGATCATCGAGCCCGGGATGCTGCGCGTGATGCAGCGCTCGAGAAAGCCGAGGTCCCCGGGGCCGTTGAACGGGCCGCCCATGAAGCTGCGTACGCGCCGGGCCCGCGCCGCGTTTGCGCGCCTCGGGTGTCAGCGGCGGGATTCGGCCATCTGGCGGGTCAACCACCGACCACGGTTGTGCGCGCTTCGACAGCTTCAGGTTCTCGAGCCACCAGTAGTCGGGGCCGCGCGGGCCGGGCGCCAGACCATCGATGGCCTGCTGCTCGGCGGCCTCGACGGATCTGCGCCAGCTCCGCCGGTGTGATGTCCTCGAGACGGCGGCCCTCGAACCGCGCCGGCCGCTCGAGCGGTGTCGCGTACTCGTTGGAGTTGGAATACGTACCCTGCAGATCGGGATCGCCCCACGGCGTGCGGGGCGCCTTGTAACTTTGTGCGGCGGCGGCTTGCGCCACCGCCAACACCAGAATCATGGCCGCCAGAGCGCGGGACACGCGGCCATTATGCGCCTGTCCGGCTCACACCGGACAGATTGGTCCGGCTAAAGCCGGACACTACGTCCCCGGTTGCGCGAAGGTGATGATGTAGCCGTCGGGATCGAGGAAGGCGAACTCGGTCACGCCGTACCACTTCGTTTCGAGCGGCATGACGACCTGCACGCGGTCCTTCAGCTCGTCGTACGAGTCACGGATGTTCTCGACTTCCACGAAGAGCGTCAGCGTGCCGCCAATCGGACGACCCTTGAACGCCGGATACTCTTCATGCGCCGGGCCTGGCGCGTTCAGGAAGATCTCGACGCTCCCCGACTTCACGATCGCGAAGACGAACGGCTCGGCGTCCGGAACGGTCTGTTCGAGCGTGAAGCCCAGCACGTCGCGATAGAACGCGATGCTGCGGCCGACGTCCGAGACGATGAGATTGGGAGTGAGTTTCTTCAGGTGATGAGGCATCGCACACGTCCTGTGTGTGCTCGCATGATGCCTACATCCACGGGCCCGGCGAGGTTCGGACGCGCAGGTAGGGGCTCGCTTTTCCGGCCGGTCCGGAAGGACCAGCCCCACGTAGGGCAAGTGCCGGCGAGCCCCGCTAGGTACGCCTACTCAATCTAGCACAGGCGTGCTCTTTCCACCCTTGGCCACTTTTCCACTTTCAACTTTTCCACTTTTCCACTTCGAGAGTAGACTGACCTCGTGAGACGGCGGCGGCCCATTATCGTGCTCCTGGCGGGGCTGGCAGTCCTGGCACTGGCAGTTGGTGTCGAAGCGCAGTTCCGTCAGCGCGGCTTCCGAGGCTTCGGAAACCTCGGCTCGGGCGACATCGCCACCGACAAGGACTTCGACGGCGCCTTCCATTTCTGCCGCGCCTATTTCCGCAGCGACTTCCGCGGCGACGGCGGCAACTGGTCCGTCGACTACCCGCGCGCCGACATCAACCTGTCAGTCCGCTTGAGTGAGTTGACGCGCACCGAAGTCAGCATGACCAACGGTGAGCCCAACCCGCTGCTCATCCGTCTCACCGACGACGTGCTGTTCCGGTGTCCGTTCGTCATGATGACGGAAGTGGGCTCGGCGTACTTCGACGACAAGGAAGCTGCGCGGCTCCGCGAGTATCTGCTCAAGGGCGGCTTCCTGTGGGTCGACGACTTCTGGGGCAGCTACGCCTGGGAGTGGTGGGTGGGTCAGTTCTCGAAGGTGCTCGATCCGGCGGAGCATCCGATCATCGATCTGCCGAGCAGCCATCCGCTGTTCTCGTCGCAGTTCGTGATCAAGAAAGTGCCGCAGATTGCCTCGATCAATCACTGGGCCTCGACCGGCGGCGGCACCTCAGAACGCGGCGCCGACAGCGCTGAAGCGCACGCGCGTGCGGTGCTCGACAAGCACGGCAACATCATGGTGTTGATGACGCACAACACCGACCTCGGCGATTCATTCGAGCGCGAAGCCGACGACCCGCAGTACTTCTATCAGATGTCAGTGCCGGGCTACGCCTTCGGCGTCAACGCCCTGCTCTACGCGTTGACCCATTAGCGCCAGATCTTCGGAGCGGCGTTCTCCGCTTCGCGAATCGTCGCGTCGGCGTCCCACTTCGTGATGTAGCCCGCCTTGAGGTTCTTCTCCGTCGCCTCTCTCACGCGTGCGACGTAGCCGTCCTTGCGTCGGATACATCGCGATCAGCCGGACGCCATCGAACGGCTCCCACGATCCCATCAGACGGCAGTTCCGCTCGCCGCCACCGCCGGTGGCGCCACCAGCGGCGGCGGCTCCGACGCTGCCGACGTTGTCGCCGGTATTCTTCGCAATCGGTACCGTCACCGCGGCGAGGCGGATCCCGCCGCGAGCCATCCCCATCTCGTCGCGCACGATCTCCCATCGCGGCCCGGCCGCGCCGCGCCCTCGCCCGGCGTCAACTGGAAGTGGAGATGCCGACAACTGTTTGAGCTCGATCGGTGGCGCAGCGGGCGGTGCCACGCCGTCAACGAGCCAGCGATGGGTCGCGTCGAACGCGGCGTTCAACACGTGGTACGACGGCACGCGGCTGAAGGGCACCTGCGCGCAGCCGCCGGTCATGCCCTCGTTCTCGACGCCCGCGCCATTGCCTGACGCGCCGTTGCCTTTCTCACCGCCGCTGATCGACGGCCCGCCGATGGGGGCCGAACTCTCCACCGGCCGCATGCCCGAGACGCGCAGGCCGAGCGCGGCCATCGATCGCGAGAACTGCGCATCGAGATGCGACGTTCCCGCCACTTCCCATTGGCGATAGCGGCTCGAATCGGGGATGCGCGCATTGGCCTGCCCGATCACGTCGCTCTCGTCGAGATACTTGAAGACCTTGACGTTGAGATCGGGGCTGACCCGTCCGCCGCCGCCGTGCAGCAGCACGGCGTCAAACAGCTTCGACGTCAGCGGATGCACGGAATGGAAATAGTTGTAGAGGCGTCCGGCCGACTGCGAGTGACCGGTCGCGATGAGACGCTGCACGCGCAACCCGCCCATCACATCTCGAGTGCCCTTGCCGCGAATCGCCAGCGCCGCGGCGCTGAAGATGTCGTAGGACAATGCATCGCCGATGATCGTGCCGCCGCGCGCGACGTCGAGGCTGCCGTAGCGCACCGGGCTCCACTCCTTGAGCGCGTTCACGCCTGCGGCCTGCGCCGACACGCCAACCCACACGTACCCGGAACGAATCAGGTGCGCGTAGGACTGGAACCACTCGTACTCGCCGTCGTGCCCCTGCGACACGTTGTACCACTCGACGATCGCCGTGCCGTTGAAGCGCGCCGCCTGACGCGGCCGGCGAACCACGATGCGCGTGGAGTACGGGTGATCGACGTCGATCACGGTGCCACGCTCGCCGGCCGGCGTGTTGTAGCGGTTGGCCGATGCCGGCGATGAAGAACTCTTCCTCGACATACCCGAGCCTGGCGAGATCGAACGGTGCGGCGTTGTACGGGTAGCCGTGATCGAGGTGGCGGAGCGGCGTCGTGTTGGTGACCGGCCCGGTGACGTCCGGCGATCGCAGCACGACGTGGTGGGCCTGCTCACCAGCCGCGACGGCCGTGAGCGTGAGGGTCACTGCTGCACCGATGAGCAGACGACGCATGGAAACGCTCCCGTGTAGTGTCCGGCGTCAGCCGGACCGATACCGTCCTTCACACACCAGCTCGGCCAGCGGCTTCCGCGTGTTTGGCGACTCACGCGCCTGAAAATCCTCGGGCAGATCTTCCTTGCGCCCCGGCCTGCCGACGGCCGCCATCGCCTCGACCGTGAAGTCCTCGGGGATGTCCAGCACCGTCCGCGCTCGCACGTAGTCGAATCCCGCCATGCCGTGCACGACCAGACCGCGCTGCGTGCCTTGCAGCGCCAGGTTCTCCCACGCCGCACCCGTGTCGTAGCTGTGCGTGACCAGCGGCTTGCCGGTCTGCTCGTTGGTCGTCCGCGAGATGAACAGCAGCAGCGTCGACGCCCGCACGCACCAGACCTTGTTCCGCTCCACCAGCAGATCGAAGAACAGCGGCCACTGTTCGGTGTCGCGATGCGCGTAGAGGATGCGCCAGGGATGTGTGTTGCCGGCCGAAGGCGCCCACCGCGCCGCCTCGAACAGCACGAACAGTTCCGCATCGTCGATCGGCTCGCCCGACATCGCGCGCGGCGACCAGCGGTCGACGAAAAGGTCGTCGATCGGGTGGTCCGCCCTGCGGACCGTTCTGCCTTTGACGATCACCGTGTCAATAACCGAGTCGCAGCACGCCGTCCTTGGTGCCGTTCACCGTCCCGCTCTCGAGCCACTCGCGCGAGGCGCGGAACAGCACGAGACGATTCTTCTCCCACATCGCGTTGTGCGACGAGCAGCCGAGATCGATGAGCATCTTCTGCGGCGCGCCGAGGTCGGTGTACAGCTGACGAACGCGGTCGGGCGTCACCTGCTTGTCGTGGATGCCTGCCACCATCAGCGTCGGCGTCATCGTCTTGGCGACGGTCGCCTGATTCCAGCCCCAGGTCGTCGTCTGCGGCGCGCGGCGGACGCCAGGTCCCCACGTCGCGCCAACGGTGTCGGAGTCGATCATCGCCGACCACACCGCGTCGCTGACCGCGCGATCGTACTGATCGGGACAGCCGACCTGACGATCCCAGTTGGCATCGAACTCCGCGCGCGACTGCGTGTTGAAGGTCGTGCCTTCGGCGGGAAGCTTCGGCGCCTCGGGTGCGCTCTTCGGGTTGTAGCCGGGCGCCAGGATGACGAGGCGGTTCACCTTCGACGGATTCTGTGCGGCGTAGCCGCCCGCGCGCGGCCCGCCAAGCGACCACGCGACGAGGCTGACGCGATCCACGCGCCGCAGCAGGCGAATGTAGTCAACGGCCGCGCCCACGTCGTTCCAGTCCGAACCGATGTTGGTCAGCGCGTACGGATAGGACGGCGTGCACGGCGCGCCGAGGAACTGCGAGCCGCTGGTTCTCGGCGAGGTTGCACGGGTCGTTCATCGGCGCAGGGCGCGTCGATCGGCCGTAGCCGGTCATGTCCACGGAGAAGACGTCGAAGCCGGCGCGCGCGAGATACGCCATCCAGCTGTAATCGCCGCTCGGCACGTCGAAGGCGACTTCGGCCGGCGTGCCGGCGCCGTGCACGAACAGCACGACGCGATCCGACGGCGTGCGTGCCGCGTGCGACCGTGCCGGCCAGCACCCGTTCGCGGACGTACAGCTGCGCCTGCTGTCCGGCGATCGCCGGCACCGTCGACTTCACGCGCACGAAGTGATCGATCGTCAGCAACCGTCCGCTGTCGTCACCGCTGAGGGCACCGGCAGCGCAGACGCGCAAGAGGAGGTCCAGATCGCAACGTCGCGACGAAGACCGCGCACATCTCGCACCTCGCGACCGTCGTGCGTCGGACCTTGGACGTCGGCACTAGTGCGTTGCCGTCTTCAGATGCTCCCTCAGGATGTCGCGTCCGAAGTCGCCGGTGAAGTCCCGCCAGATCGAATGCACGTGATTGCCGTCGTTCTGGCTGTTGTCGAATTCGATCAGGAACGTCGGGCCCTGCAGGCGGTAGTAGTGCTTCTGCCCGCGCTCGATCGAGCCGGCCCACGCAAAGGCGATGTTCTCGACGCCGGCCGTCTTGACCTTGGCCATCCGGTCGGCGGCGAGTCCGGTCGTCATCAACCCGGTGTACGCGTCGAGGACCTTCATCACCTGATCGCGCTGCGCCGCGTTCATCGCCGACACCTTGAGACCTTCAGGCGACAGCGGCTTGATGTCGAGGGCGTTGCCCGTGACGATGTCGTTGAGCGCCACCTCGTTGAAGATCGCCGTCTTGCGCTGACCTGCGTCGAGCGACGCGACCAGCGCACGGCCGGTGTCCTCGAGCGTCCCCAGCGTGCGCTGTCCTTTCTGCGGGCCGTCTTTCACTTCGGCCGGGTTCGCACCGGCAAACGACGGCGTGCTCGAGATCGCCGTGCCGTTGACGACCGAGAAGTGCAGCGAGATGTGATGGAACTCGACGCGCCAGCCCCATGCACCCTTGGCCGTCGGCGTGCCGAACACCGAGAAGCGATAGCCCTCGGGATCGCGCGTCGGGCCACTTGCCCTTCTCGATCTCCCGCAGGATGTTCTCGAGCTGCATGATCTTCGTGTACGTGTCGTAGCCGCGCGTCGCTCAAACCGGTCTTGAGCAGCTCGTGCGCGAGCTTGCGCTGCGGCTCGGTCATCGCCTTGATCTGCAGACCGTTGCGCTCGAACTGCGGCACGAAGTGCCAGCGCAGACGCTCGGCGGAATCGAACGCGAAGGTCGCCTGCTGCCGCTGCTCGGGATTCAGCGACGCCAGGAAGCTGGTCGCGGCGGTCGTCATCGATTGCGCCGTCGAGCGCTGCTGCGCGACGATGGCGATGCTGAAGACCATCAAGAGACCGAGCGCGAGAATGAGTCGAGGAGAGGTCAAGCGAGTCATGCGAGCCCCCATATGGATGCCGAAGCCTGCAAAGTCGCCGGATGGTAGCACGGTTCCCTTCGACTGCGCTCAGGACAACGGCCGGCTGGCGCGCCGCTTGCTTTCCTCGGTCGTGTCATTCAGACGAGGTGCCTTATGAAGGGATTGCCTCTGGTGCTCCTGATCCTCGCTGTCGGTGCCGTCGGCTGCGACGAGAACCCCGTGAGCCCGAGCGAGATTGTCGATATCACGTGGAAACTCGAATCCGTCGCGCGTGTCGGCAGCACGCTCGTCAACGTGCCCAACCCCGACCAGTTCACGGTGCGCTTCGAAACCAACGACCGTGCGGCAGTACGCGCCGACTGCAATACGTGCACTGGCGGCTACACCCTCGACGACTCGTCGCTGTCAATCGGCCCGCTCGCCTGCACGCGATCGCCTGTCCGATGCCCGGACTCGACACCCTCTACACCTCGGCGCTGCATAACGTGCGCACGGTTGACCGCGTCGGAAGATCAGCTGGTGATGACCGGCACCGAATTCACCCTCGGTTCCGGAACTAGCGTAGCCACCCACGGCGGGCCGGAGTTTCGATGCCGCCCCGTCGGGCCGCTCCTGGACCGGCCGGCAGTATGATGTAGCCCTCAACGAGGAGGGCTCAGTGGCTGATTCGATCGACCGCCGTGACTTCTTCAAAGGCGCTGCGCTCGGCGCAGCCGGCCTGGTCGTCGCCACAGAGACGACGGCCGACGCCGCGGTCGTGCCTGCGCCGCCACCGGTCGCGCTGCCGACCAGCGCCGACGCGCACGATCTCGCCTACGCGCAGGCGCAGAGCACCGTCACCGCTCCGCCGCGCGCCGTCACCACGCAGGGCCGGCCGGCATCCGACTTCATGGTGGACGTGCTCAAGAAGATCGGCTTCGAGTACGCCGCCATCAACCCGGGTTCGACGTTCCAGGGACTGCACGAATCGCTGATCAACTACGGCAAGAACACCGCGCCCGAGATTGCTCACCTGCCTGCACGAGGAAGCCGCCGTCGCGATGGCGCACGGCTACGCCAAGGCCGCCGGCAAGCCGATGCTGGTCGCCGTGCACGGCACCGTCGGACTGCTCCACTCGTCGATGGCGCTGTTTCAGGCCTGGGCCGATCGCGTGCCGGTCGTCCTGATCGTCGGGCACCATCGCAATCCGTCCGGCGTGATCAACCGTCCGCACAGCGCGCAGGACATGGGCCTGCTCGTGCGCAGCTTCGTCAAGTTCGACGACGAGGCGACGACGCTCGAGCGGTTCGCGGACTCGGCGATGCGCGCCTACGAGATCGCGATGACGCCGCCGATGGGACCGGTCGTGCTGACCGTCGCCGCGGAACTGCAGGAGTCGATCGTCACCAACGAGCCGCGGATTCCCGAGCTCGTCGATGCCGGCGCCGCCGCAGGGCGAGCCGCGGCCGTGCGCGAAGCGGCGCGCATGCTCGTCGCCGCCGAGAACCCGCTGATTCAGATCGCCAAGCTCGGACGCACGCCGAAGGCCTGGGACCTGCTCATCGAGCTGGCCGACACGCTGCAGGCGCCGGTCGACGTGATGGGCTACTCGTCGTGGCAGAAGTTCCCGTCGTGGCATCCGCTCTACGGAACCGGCGGCCGCGGCTACACGCCGGACGTCACGCTCGGTCTCGAGGTCACCGACATGTCGGCGCAGGCGCGAGCCGCGCGGGCGAACAATCGCAAGACGATCAGCATCTCCGCCGAGCATCTGTTCCAGGGCAGCAACATCCACGACTTCGGGCGCTATGCCGACGTCGATCTGGCGATCGCGGCCGATGCCGAGGCGACGCTGCCGTCGCTGATCGAGGAAGTTCGCACGCCAGATCGACACCGGAGCGCAAGAGCGCGATCGAGGCGCGCGGCGCAGCGCGTCGCCGCCGCGCACAAGGAGCAGCAGCTCAACGGCATTCGCGACGCGAGGCACGGGTGGGACGCGAGCCCGGTGAGCGTGCCGCGGCTGATCGCCGAGCTCGGCGATCAGATCGCCAACGACGACTGGGCGATCGTCTCCGGCCATCAGTTCACCGGCGACTGGCAGCGGCGGCTGCTCAATCACGACAAGCCGTATCGCTACAACGGCGACTGCGGCGGCTTCGGCATCGGCTACGACACGCCGGCCTCGGTCGGCGGCGCGCTCGCCCACAGGAAGGCCGGACGTCTGTCGGTCGCCATCGTCGGCGACGGCGATCTCAACTTCAGCCCGGGCGTGCTCTGGACGGCCGCGCATCACAAGATTCCCGCTGCTGTTCGTCGTCCACAACAACCGCGCGTATCACGCCGAAGTGATGATCATCCAGCGGATGTGCGGCGTGCGCGGGCGCGGCAACGAGAACGCGCACATCGGCAACGTGATCTCCGATCCCGAATCCGAACTACGCGCAGCTGGCCAAGGCGTACGGCATGTACAGCGAGGGACCGATCGACAACCCGAAGGATCTGGCGGGGGCGTATCAGCGTGCGCTCGCGAAGGTCAGAGCTGGCGAGCCGGCGCTGATCGACGTCGTCTCGCAGCCCAGGTAGTGGCGATGCACACTCGACTACGACACACAGAGGCACAAAGGCACAGAGGGGCTGTTCCTCAATCTGGCCCCACGCGCGCTGGTTTCACTGCGTGCTCTTGCCGCGTTGACTTCGCTCGCGGCGGCACAGACACCAGCGGCACCGCTCGCGGCACCGACCGGCAACGCGCAGCGCGGCAAGGTCGTCTACGAGACAACGCTGCGCTGCTTTGCCTGTCATGGTTACGATGGCCAGACCGGCTCGCCGCGACTCGTGCCGATGGCGCGCGCGGAGGACATCTTCCTCGCCTACGTGCGCAAGCCGGCGACGCCGGGCATGCCGTCGTTTGCCGCGGTTCCCGAGCAGGAGCTGCGCGACGTCTACGCGTACATCCGATCGATCCCGCAGGCCGCGCCGGCGGCCGACAGCGTGCCGCTGATCAAAGGCATCCTCGACCGCCGCACGAAAGCGAATTGATGGGTAGTGTCCGGCTTCAGCCGGACACTACCGGCCCGTCCACAAGGACGGGCCCTACCGAGTGACCTTCCGCTTCCACAGATCCCAGGCGCGCGCGTATTCGTTCGGGTCGGCCATGCGCAGTTTGGCTTCCGCCGGATCGACGTACGTCGCTTTGCCGCCAAGCGCGATGGTCTGAATCTGCACCCGGGCGTTGAGATCGAGGTAGACACTGCGGCCGACGACGTTCGGGATCGAGGTGGCAACGACGACTGCACCGTGATGACGCATCAACGCAACAGACTTGTTGCCAAGCGATGACGCCAGGGCTCGACCGAGCTTGGCGTCGCGCACCAGCAGATCGGTCATTCCCGCAACCTGCCTGATGTCGAACACCGGCACGCCGTCGGCGATGAAGGCCGCCATGTGATACATCGCGCGCAGCGGCACATCGGTGTCGGCGAACGGAATCAGCGACGGCGTATGGCAGTGGACGATGGCGTTGACGTCACGGCGGACTCTGTAGATCTCGCTGTGGATGAAGCGCTCGAGATAGGAGGCGCGGCCACCGCCGTTCACGGGGTTGGCGTCGAGATCAAGCTCGAGGATGTCGGCCGCCGTCACCAGCTCCGGGGGCATCGAGCGCGCGAGTAGAAAGCGATCGGGACGAGACGGATGGCGCACGCTGACGTGGCCCATCGCGTCGAGAACGTTCTCCATCGCCAGGATGCGATTGGCCGCGACGAGATCGGCGATCACCTCGTCCGGCACCGCCGGCTGCTGCGCGCGCAAGATTCGCTCGAGCGAAACGTGGATGCGAGCGCCGTGAGAAACGTCCGTCGTTCGATCGTATTCATTGACAGCCGTAGGGCGGGTCTTGCTGTGTAGACCCGCCGACTCTTTAGACCCGCCGGCTATGGCAACGCGTACACATACAGCGCGTTGTAGTTTCGATTGGGCTTGATCCCTGCCTGATCCATCAACCCGCCCGACAGCGCACCACTACCCGAGATCACGGCGATGTACTGCTTGCCGTTCACCGAGTAGGTGATCGTGCTGTTCTGGATCGGCCCGCCGAGCGTCTGCTCCCAGAGCATCTTGCCACTCTCGGCATCAAAGGCGCGCAGCTTCTGATCGAGGTCGCCAAAGAAGACCAGGTTGCCGGCGGTCGTGAGCACCGCGCCGTTGCTCGGCGCGCGGCCGACGTGGATCGGCTTCATCTCGCCGGTCGTCATGTTGACCTTCATCAGGCCCGCCCATGTGTTGGGGTCAGACCCGGGGCGCGGGATGCCGCCGCGCTGCTCGCGCGGCTGGCCGTTGGGCCCTGCGCTCGTCATGTCGAGACAGTTCTCGACGTATGGCACGAACAGCGCGTTGACACCGGGGTGATAGGCCGTCGGCCAGTAACTGCGCGTGTTCCAGTAGCAGATCACGCGGCGATCGGACGGACCGGTAAAGAGCTTGTTCTTGTTCAGGAACACCTTGCCGGTCCTGCCGTCGATGTTGGCGATCAGGAAGTCGGGCGTATCGAACGGAAACGGATGTCCCCAGAGGAACTGACCGGTGGCGCGATCGTTGACGAACAGTCCGCCGCCCTCGCCGACCATCACCATGACGTCGCGCTGTTCACCGGGCTTGATCGTTGGGTTGATCCACTTGACGAACTTCGGATCCGGCCTGAGCGCGGTGCGCAGTAACGTACGCTCGTTCGGATAGTCCTCGTCCCAGTCATCACCGGGGAGATGCTGGTAGTACCACTTCAGCTTGCCGGTGTCGGGATCGAGCGCGATCGTCGAGTTGCTGTACAGGTCGGCCGGCGACTCGGTCGGGATGGCGTTGGAGTTGCCACCGTGGCGATTGGCGCGCGTGTTGGGCGTCGGGTTGGCGACGCCCCAGTAGATCAGGCGACGCCCTGGATCGTAGCCGCCGGGCAACGCCCACGTCGACGCGGCGCGGGTCTCGTCAGGCGCGCCGGCCCACGTCTCGCCGCCCGGCTCGTTCGAGGCCGCGGCGGTGAAGAAGCGCCACACCTCTTTGCCGGTCTTCGCATCGTGCGCGGCGATGTAGCAGTCCTCGCGGCGCGGCGCGCAGGCGCGGCCGGTGATCACCTTGCCTTCGATGACCATCGTGCCAGCGGTCAGCCGTCCCGACGACTTCGTCTCCCAGCGCAGCTCGCCGGTTCGCGCATCGATCGCTTCGATGAAACCGTCCGGCGTGCTGTTGAAGATCATGTCGTCGTAGATCGAGATCGTCTTGGCCCGCGTGGCGCCGCCCCCTGCCCGCTTGTGCTCCCAGATCAGCGCGCCTGTCGTCGCGTCGACGGCGCGGACGGCGTTGCCCGGCAGGAGGAAGTACATGACGCCGCGGTAGACGATGGGAATGCTCTCGACAACGCCATTCGGCAGCTCCTGCTTGAACACCTCTTTCAGCTGGCCGACGTTCCGCGTGTTGATCTGATTCAGCGGACTGAAGCGCTGCGCGTCGTAGGTGCGGCTGTACATCAGCCAGTCGTTGGGGCTCGGCTTCAGGAGCATCTCCTCGGAGACCGGCACGAAGGGCTGGGGCTTCTGCTGGGCGTGGATGACGGCTACCCCGGCGGCGACCGTCGCGAGCGCGAATGTCACGAGGACACGTTTCACGTTATGAACTCCCTGCGAGCAATTCCTGCAACCGTGCATTTGGGGTCTGACCCGGGGTCTGACCCCGGGTCAGACCCCAACGACTTCTGTCAACGCGAGTTGACGGCCCGAAATCGACCCGGTCCCCCCGCTATCGCCAGCCGGGCAGTACGGCGATGTGATTTCGCGTAATGCCTTTGATCGAGGTGACGCCGGACTGACGCATCACCAGCTGCAACTCGCGGCGGAGGATGTCGAGCACGGTCTCGACGCCTTCCTGTCCGTACGACGTGAGTCCCCAGATATAAGGCCGTCCGACGCCGACCGCCGTCGCGCCGAGCGCGAGCGCCTTGAAGATGTCCCCACCGCGGCGGAAGCCGCTGTCCACGAATACCGGCGCACGCCCCTTCACTCCGGCGACGACGTCCGGCACGCAATCGATTGTCGAGCGCTGGCGTGTTGTCGGCACGGCCGCCGTGGTTGGAGACGAACACGCCATCGACGCCGTGCTGCATCGCCAGCTCGGCGTCCTCGCGCGTGACGATGCCCTTGACCAGAATTTTCATGCTGGTCGTGTCCTTCAGCCGCTTGATGTACTCCCACGTCGGCGTGGCGATCTCGGGCTTGCTGCCAGGGCTACTGGCCAGCGCATTCACCATCGGCCGGTTGGTCACATCGGTCAGCGGATTGCCCTTGTGACACGCGGCACACTGCTGCTGATTGCGCTGCTGCACGCGCGAGAAGAGCTCCGTGTTCCGCCCGCCGAGCAGATCGACGGTAAAGACGAGCGCCGGACAACCGGCGGCTTCGACCCGCTTCACCAGCGCTCGCGTCTGCGACCACTCAGGCCGCGTATAGAGCTGGAACCACACCGGCTCGCCTCGTGCGGCGTTCACCTCTTCAACGGGCGTGGTCGTCATCGTGGAGAGCATCTGCAGATGCTTCTTCGATTGCGCCGCCCGCGCCGTGGCCAGCTCGCCCTGCGGGTTGTACATGCGATGACCGCTCACCGGACACAGGAAGATCGGCGTCTCCCACGTCTTGCCGAACAACGTGACGGAGGTGTCCGCCTTGCTGACGTCCACTAGCCGGCGCGCGCGGATCTGGTAGTGCTCGAAGCCGTCGCGATTAGCGCGAATGGTGGCGCCGTCCTCCGCGCCGTTCGACATCCACGCCCAGTGCCATGCCGGCAGCTTCGTCCGCGCGACCGCCTCGAAGTCGAAGACGTTCAGCGCGTCGCCGACGCTGGCAATGAGATCCGGTGCCGACGAGGTCGATCCCGACTGCTGCGCGATGAGCGACGGGAGATCGAGCAGGGACACGAGCGGGCTTGCCGCAAGCAGTTGGAGGAAACGTCGTCGGTCTCGGTTGGTCATCGTACGCATGAAGGGCCGCCCAGAAGCGGCCCCTACGTTAACTCAGGTCCGGCTAAAGCCGGACACTACTTGTCTGGTCCTTCTTTCGGCGCTCCAGTTCCCGACGATCCCATGAACAGCCGCTTACCGTCGGGCAGAATCATGTCCGCGCCGTTGGCGCGGTTGGCGCCGTTCTTCGCCCTGTATCCCTCGATGGTGACCTCCGTGCCCGCTTCCAGAGATCTTTTGTTGAAGCCACGCCTCACCAATGTATTCGGCGTGCCACCTTCGATCATCCACCGCGTGACGGTGCCGTCGGGGTTCTTGACGTCGAGGTGAATCCACGTGTGCGGATTGACCCAGTCCATCTTGACGACGGTGCCCTTGAGCGTCACCGGCTGATTGGCGTCGAACTCGGCGGCGAACGAGTGATGCGCTCGCAGAGACGAGGACACACCGAGGGCCACAATGACGGCGACCAGAACGACTCGTGCTCTATCCATGGCTCGTTGGTTCCTATTCGTCAACGCGTCGGTCAGCGCTCTTGCCTGTCGTCCACCGGCCCCTGGCTGCTGGGAGCCTTGCCCTCGGCGGCGGCCTTCTCTGCGTCGCGAGCGACCTCGAGAATGTTGACCATGCTCAGGTTCGCCTCGTGACACGCGTACTCGAGCAACTCGCCTTCGGTTGGACGCATGGGCAGCAGCACCGTCCACGGCTTCTCCCAGGTCGTCGGGGTCGCTGACCGTGAGCCGAAGCTCGAGCCGGCCCTCATCGACGCGCGTGTAGCGTTCGGTCAGGCGCAGACCGGTCGTCGACCCGCGGTAGCTGTTCTTGCCGTTGAAGTTCGTGGTCTCGACCACGAGCGTGTCGCCTTCCCACCAGCCGCGCGAGTCGCCGATCCAGGCCCGGACGTTGTCGTTCAGCCGCGGACGGCCGTCGAGCGGGCACAATGCGCGCCTCGTGAATCATCTCGTGAATGATCACCGCAGTGCCTGGCGCCTGCACGATCTGGATGTTGTTGTTATAGAGCGTCGGCAAGCTGGCGCTCGGCAGCCCGTAGGTAATGCAGCGCTCCTGATTACCGCGATCGAGCCATGACGCGTTGACCGCATTGTTGCGATTGGGCGCGCGGGCCTGCCGGGCCTTGCCCTCGGCCGTCAGCGACGGGATACGACCGTCAGGCGGGTCGACGATGAGCGAGGTGCGGTTGCCGTCGGCAATGAAGCGCCCCGGATCAGTCGCGTACTGCGCGTGCGTTGAGTCCCGGGCGAATCTCTTCGGGCGGCCCGTCCATACGGCGACCGGCGCGGCCCTCGAGCGTCTTCTTCTCTTCTTCGGTGTAGAACTCGCGTGTGCCGAGCTCGCGTGCCCGCTCGAGCGGCGTGATCGTCCGGTAGTCCCACGTGCCCTGCAGATCGGGATCACCCCATGGTGTGCGCGACACTTTGGGTTTGGCTGTGGTCAGTCGAGCGGGCAGGCGGCTGCGTCTGCGTCTGAGCAGTGCCGACGATGCCCGAGAAACCCAAAGCGGACGTGAGGGTGATGGCTACAAGGCCAAGAGCCCGGCTCCTCATGGGGACGATCTCCTTCTCGGCGAGGATCCTACATCGCCTGTCGAACAACTGGAATACGGCTCAGCACTTTACGGCGTTTCACGGCGTTGCCTGGCCCACCAGCCGAGCCTGTTCGTAGGGGTCGACGCAGGCCGTCGCCCCGCGTCAGTTCGTGCCGGTGCCGGCGACGGTCCCGCCGACCAGCGCGTACATGACCGCGTTCTCGAAATCGCCGCGAATCTCCTGGTTGGGCGTCTGCGTCATCAGCACCGCGACGATCTTCTCCTTCGGATCGACCCAGAAGTGCGTGCCGTAGGCGCCGCTCCAGCCGAAGCTGCCCTGCGACAGGAATGTGTTGCGCGCCGACCGGATCGTTCACGACGCGCATGCTCAGCCCGTAGCCTTCGCCGCGCGGACGGCCCGGCAGCGTGTCGGGCGCGTGCACCGAGCCCATCATCTCCACCGTGCGCGGGCTGAGGAGCACCTTGCCGTTTCCACGGCCGCCATTGAGCAGCATCTGCGCGAACTGCAGGTAGTCCTCGGCCGTGCTCATCAAGCCGCCGCCGCCCGAGAAGTACGCGCCGTTCATGAAATTCGCCAGCCCCTGCTTCTCGAGCTGACCGCTCTGTCCGCGCGCGTAGCGCGTCACCAGCCGCGGATTGCCTTCGGCGGGATAGAAGAAGGTGTCCTTCATGCCGAGCGGATCGAAGATGCGCGTCTTCGTGAACTGATCGAACGGCATCCCGGACGTGACTTCGACGATGCGGGCGAGCACGTCGAAGCCGGCCTGCGCGCTGTACGCCCAGCGCGTGCCTGGCTGGAAGTCGAGCGGCACGCCGCCCAGACGCGGGATGTAGTCGGCGAGCGACTCTTTGCCTTTGAGCGCCACCTTCCTCGCCTCGGTGCCGCTCAAACCGCCGCTGACGAGACCCGAGGTGTGCGTCAGCAGATCGCGAATCGTGATCTCGCGCTCGGCGGGAACCGTGTAGTAGCGCGGCTCGGCGGCGGCGTTGCCGCGTCCGCCTGCTGGCGCACCGGCTGCCCGGCCGCGTTCGCTGCGCCGGCGTGTTCGTCGCCCGCCATCGGCATCGCCACCTTGAGATCCTTCAACTCCGGGATGAACTTCGACGCGGGATCGGTGAGCCGGACCTTGCCTTCCTCGATCATCATCATGATCGAGACGCCGACCACGGGCTTGGTCATCGACATGATGCGGAAGATCGCGTCCTTCTGCATCGGCTTCCGCGACTCGATGTCCATCAGGCCCTGCGCCTCGAGATGCGCGATGCGGCCGTTGCGCGCCACCAGCGTCACCGCCCCCGAGAAGCTGCCGGCCGTGAGGTGGCGCTGCACCAGATCGCTGATGCGGTGCAGACGCTCCGACGAGAAGCCGACTTCTTCAGGCTTCGCCGTGGGCGTCGCCGCGGTGACCGGCCACGCCAGCACCGCCGCGGCGATCAGGACGAGGGCACCGATCCTTCGCATAAAGCCTCCTAAGAGTGTGGAGTGTCGGTATTGAATTCCACCACGTTACCGTCTGGATCCGTCACGTAAATTTGCGCCCACGGCGTCAGATTGCGCGGCGACTCGAGGCACTCGATGCCGTGACTGCGCAGATGTTGCACGGTGTCGTCGTAGCTCCGTACACGGATGGCGAGGTGGCCGTCGCGCGCATCGATGTCGCGCGTGCCGCGCAGCGTCCGGGTCGGCGGATGCACGATCAGATGCAGCTGGCGATCGCCGACCTGATACCAGGCGCCGCCGAAGTCGAACGGCGGACGCGGCATCTCGCGCAGACCGAGGACGCCGCCGTAAAACGCCTTGGCGCGGGCAAGATCGGTCACGCAGATGCCAATGTGATGAAGCGACTCGATCGCGATCACGACGCCCTCATGTGTGGCCGGAACGCCTGACCGCGATCCGAAATAGACACAGACCGATACTCCAGCTCAACTGGACACACAGTGGGAATGAATTGTAGATCACGCGATCTGTCATCGGGCTGATTCTTGCATCTCAGCGCGCGCGAGGTGACAACACGATGAATGGATCGATGGTCAAAACCGTAATCGCGACAGGCGCGCTCGCCGCGCTCTTCTTCCTGAGTGCGGCGAACCAGGCGTCGGCGCAGGCGTATATCAGCCCGTTCATCGGCTACAACTTCGGCGGGGATTCGGGCTGTCCCGAGGTCTACGAACTGCGAGGACAAGACGCGCAACCTCGGGTGTGTCCTTCGGCTCGATCGGCAGCGTCTGTCGGCAGCGAATTGGAGTTCTCGTACATCGACAACTTCTTCGGCGAGACACCGGGCATCTCGTCGAGCGTGCTCACGTTGATGGGCAATTTCATGCTGGCGCCGAAGTTCGGCGTCGTGCAGCCGTACGGCGTGATCGGCGTTGGCCTGATCAAGACACACGCCGAGACCACCGTGGGCGGCCTGCTCGACTCGAACAACAACCATTTCGGCTGGGACATCGGCGGCGGCATCATCGGCTACTTCGGCGATCACTTCGGCGTGCGCGGCGACCTCCGGTACTTCCATGCGTTCCAGGATCTGGAAATCCTCAACCTGCCCATCTTCGACGGCGAGCAAGCTCGACTTTGGCCGATTGAGCGGCGGCGTCGTGTTCAAGTTCTAGGATCCGGGAACGACAATTGCCACTGGTTTCTGCGTTCGGGAGGAACCAGTGGCAACAGCTCAACCGCTCCTCAGGCTGCTGGCAATGGTCATGTGTTTCATCGCCTCGGCCGCCTGCGACGACAACGACACACTTCGCGTCTTCCAGTCCTACGGGACCTACCTTCACCAACCGTCTCTCCGGACCACCCTCCGTCGGCAACCTCTCCACTGGAGCCGTCATCACTGGTCGCGTCAGCGGCAGCGATCTCGGTCAGATCAACCAGAGCGGAGGGGTGACAGCACCACGCGTCGGCATTGCCCCACCAGGTATTTCAACGGTGGTCGGCCGTGACGGCAACTTCACGCTTACCGGCGTGCCTCCGGGTACCGTGACGCTGGTCTTCACCGACAACGGCGTCAGCGCCGGTATCCTTCTGACCAACGTCGGTGTGAACCAGCTGATCGTCCTCGACGTGCGCGTGAACGGCGGCGTCGCCACGATCGAATCGGAACATCGCCGCACCCGCGACCGGAGGACCCGGTAAAGGCTGGCTGAACGACGCGCTCGGCGAGGACGCGTTGGACGCTGCCGGTTCCTGTAGACTTCATCCAGAACCGTTCTCACCCAACGCGCTGGCGGCCAGAGTGCGTGAAATGCTCGATCGCCGGCGTGGCTCAAGCGCGCGGAGCGCACATGACACGAGTCACTCGGCGTCCTCGTCTCCCTTTCGCTTGTCCTCCTCTGGACGGCGCAGCCAGCCTCCGTACGACAGACCAACCCACCGCTCGCGGCCTCGTCGCTCGTCGGCACGTGGACGCTGACGACGCTCGAGCAGAGCCGTCGGCGGTGGACCGGCCGCGCGCGTCGCCAACCCGCGCGGCCTGCTCGTGCTCGACGGAGCCGGGCACGCATTCGAGTTCGTCACCAGCTCGGCGACGCAGCGCGTAGCCGGCGGTCAGGTGCCGGTGGCCGAGGCGTCGGCCGCCTTCGCGGCGTACGGCGGCTTCTGGGGTCAATACCGCGTGGATATGGCGCAGAAGACAATTACCTATCGTCCGGAAAGCGGCGTGCATCCGCAGATCGGCGGCAAGGAGTTCACGCGATCGTTCGTGCTCGACGAGAACCGTCTGACCGTCACGTCCGCCGCTGAGCCCTACACCCCGAGCGGCACGCGATGGGTCTGGGATCGCGTGCCGGCGATCGACAATCTGTCGCCGCTCTATCGAAACGTCGTCGGCTTCTGGAGGCACATCGTCGAAAAGCGTGTGAACCCGACGACAGGCGCCATCGGCTCCGAGACGAAGCGGTCGCCCAGCGTGATCGTGTATACGCCCGCTGGGTTCGTCGGCGTGCATTTTCCGCCGCTCAATCGCAAGCCGTTTGCCGCCGATACGCCAACGCCTGAAGAAGCCCTCGCCGCGATGCGCGGCTATATCGGGTATTACGGCGCGCTGACCGTCTATCCCGGACAGGTGTTCCATAACATCCTGGCCGGCGTGAGTCCGATCTCTGGCTCGATCTTGAGACGGTCGGCGGTGATCTCGGGGGACGAGCTCACCGTGCAACTTGCCAGCCACACGCAATCCAGCAAGGCGAAGACGCGCAGACGATCGTCATCCTGAAGCGTCTGAGCGGCGCGAACGAGATGCTTTCGCGGCCGTAGAGCGGAGCTTCAGCTCCGTAGACAGCCGGTCCGCTGGACCCTGCCTAGATCCGTCTGAACAAGCGCCGTCTGCAGCACCAGCTGGGTCGCGAGCGCGACGATGAACGATGCCGCGATCGGCAGATGCGGCAGCGTCAGCGCGAGCATCACGCAGAAGACCGCGAACCCGCACAACCCCGGCGTGTAGGTCACGGAGAAACTCCACGCACGCCGCCGATCCGTGCTGCGCGTGAGTGAAGCCGGCAAGAATCGCCGTCGCAACCGGGAACGGCGTCAGGATTCCGCTCACGCTCGATCCCAGTCGATCGGCTACCGACGTCAGCGTGAACACCAGCGCCGCCGCCGACGCCATGCGCATCGGCAAATCCCATTGTGGAATAGCGGCGCCGTCAACCTTCGCCACAAGCTGCGCCGCGCCTCGCTCGCTGCGCGAGCCAGGCAGCCCCGCGCGCGCACCAAAGAGCGCGGCGACCGCAAGGACGAGCGCCGGGATCGGTCCGACCTGCACGCGGTACATCAGCACCGTGACCACCGCAAACGAGGACCATCCGATCAGCAGGCACAGCGACCAGTGCAGGCGCGTCGACGCTCGCGCGTAGGCGAGACAGAACGCCGCGACACCAACCAGTCCGAGCAGCGATCCGCGCGCGGCGTCGGCGGCGAACAAGGCCCCCTGCTGGATACGGCGTAGAACAACAGCGTCGGACCGGCGACTGCAGGCAGCGCCGTGACGAACGCGCCGACGCGATGGCCCCATCGCCGGGCGACGAGGGTGACAGCGGCAATGAGCAGAGGAACGAGAACGAGCCGGAGGACGAGGAGCACTCAGGAGCCTAGAGCAGCGCCTGTGCCTCGTCCCAGATCTCTTTCACCATCTGGCCGGCGGACATCGTCTTGGCCATGGCCGCCGACTGCCCCGCCCAGACCTGCATCCGGTGATGGTCATTGGCCCTCGCGCCGGCATCCTTCATCGGCTGCGTCAGCCCGCGCTGCACCGGATACGGCGCCGGCGCCGGCGCACCCGGCGACGCTGCAGCCTTCACGTAATCCGTCGCGATCGCACGCGCCAGCCGTCCGGTCAGCGCGCGTGTCGTCATCGTATTCTCGGGCTCGAGATCGGCAAGCGCGTTCGCCCATGCTGGATGCGTCTGCGCTTCGGGACAGCGCAGGAACGCCGTGCCGATCGAGACCGCACTCGCACCGAGGGCCAACGCCGCGGCGACCCCGCGGCCATCGCCGATGCCGCCGGCAGCGATCACCGGGAACATCGAGATGATCGACGAGCCGCGGCACCAGCGCGATGAGGCCGACCAGTTGCCGCTCGGCGTCCCGGTGGTCGAACGCGCCGCGGTGGCCGCCCGCTTCGAAGCCCTGCGCGACGATGGCGTCGGCACCGGCGTCCTGCGCACGGCGCGCATCGGCCAGCGTGTTCGCGGTGGCGAACCAGGCGATGCCTCGCTCCTTCACCCGTGCGATGAACGCCGGCGGGTAGAGTCCCATGATCGACGAGACCACGCGCGGCGCTGCATCGAGAACGGCGTCGCACTGCGCGTTGAAATCGGGGAGCACCACGTCGCCGGCATCAGGCGGGACCGCCGGGCCCCACGAAGCGAGAAACGCACGCAGGCGCGCTTCGCCGTCCGCGTCGCGATGCGGTGGCGGATCGGGAATCCAGTTGTTGATCTGCAGCGGCCCCTTCGACTGCGCGTTGAAGGCGCCGACCCACTCGGCGATGCCGGACGGCGGAGTCACCAGTGCGCCCAGCGCGCCCATGCCACCGGCATTGGCAACGGCCACGGACAGGCGGACCGGGCACGCGCCCGCCATCGGCGCGAGCAGGATCGGACAGGCCAGTCCGTACCGAGCGCAAAAGGCTGTCGCGCGATCGCGTGGACGGGCGCTCACTTCTTCTTCGCCGCGCCGGCCGGCTTCTTCTTTGCGCCGGTGTGTTTCCACGCCAGCGTCATCATTTCGCCCAGCGTCTCCTCATCGACGGCGTCGAGGCGGACGCGCGTGCAGCCGGCCCGTCCCCAGGCCCCGGCTTCGGGTGAGAACGCGCCGGGATGCGCACGCATGAACGTCGTCTGCTCGTCGGGTGTCAGCTTGACCATGCCGGTCTTCATGTCGGCATGGAGCGTGGCAAAGATGCGTCCGTTGGCGCGGAAATCCGGATGCCCCATGTGCGCCTTTTCAGTCGCCCCGCTGAGCCCGAGCGCGATCCGCCGGAAATCGTTCGCCTTCATCCTCGTACGTAGTGTCCGCCTTCAGGCCGAGCGTGTCCGCCAGCCGGACCTCAATCCGCGGTCAACACGATCGGACGATCGCGCGTGATCACGATCGTGTGCTCGTGATGCGCCGCCCAGCTGCCGTCGCTCGTCCGCGTGGTCCAGCCGTCGCGATCCTGACGAATGCGCGCCGACCCCGCGCTGATGATCGGCTCGATGGTCAGCACCAGCCCGTCGGTGAGCACGTCACGCTGCCACGGATCGTACTCATTGGGCACCGATGGCGGCTCGTGAATCGTGCGGCCGACACCGTGTCCGGTCAGGCCGCTGACGACGGTAAAGCCACGCCCCCGCACGGTGGATTCGACGACACGGCTGATCGCGTTGACCCTGGTGCCCGCTCTCGCCACAGCGAGGGCCGCGGCAAATGCATCGCGAGCGCAGGCGGCCAGACGCGTCGCGACGTCCGAGCCCGACTCGACGATCACCGAACGGGCCGCATCGGCGATGTAGCCGTCCTTCTCCACCGTCACGTCGAGCTTGACCAGATCGCCGGCAGCGAGCCGCCGCGGTCCGGGGATGCCGTGGACCACTTCGTCGTTCACGCTGATCAGCACGGTCCCCGGAAATCCATAGACCATCGCCGGCGCTGAGCGCGCGCCATGCGCGGCGAACACGCGCGCCGCCACGGCGTCGAGATCCGCGGTGCTGACACCGGGACCCACATTCGCTTCGAGTGCGTCGAGCGTCAGTTGCGCAATGCGGCCGGCGCGTCGCAGCCCCTTCCAGTCGTCGGCGGATTCGATCGACATAGCGTTCGGCACGTCCGAAAGGACGTGCCCTCTTCAAGTAGTGTCCGGCTTCAGCCACAGTAGCGTCCGGCTTCAGCCGGACCTAGTCGTAATACTCCGGCGCCTTCTTCAGCTTCGCATGCGCATTGAAGTCGTGCTGGATCCACAACTGCGACTTCGTGCGCGTCAGGAACTCCTCGACCGCCTTCCGCGCCGCACGCGTCTGCCCTTCATTGAACTCGAACGTCGGCAGGCGGTCCATCGTCCGTTCCTGCGGATAGTGATACAGGTCCCCGGACAACACCACGCCACCGGTCTTCGCCAGCTTGACGTAGAGCACCTGATGGCCAGGCGTGTGACCGGGCGCGTTCTTGAGGATCACGGCGCCGTCGCCGAACACGTCGTGCTCGTCGGCGGTCTCGATGATCGTCTTGCTCGTCTTGAGCGTGCCGTAGGTCATCGGCGTCACCGTACCCAGCGGCTTGTCGGCAAACATCGCGTCGCGCTCGCTCTGACGCACCAGCCAGGTCGCACGCGCGAAGGCGTTGGCATTCGCGGTGTGATCCCAGTGATAGTGCGAGAGCGCGAGATGGGTCACCTGTGCCGGAGAATATCCGCTCGCCGTCAGCTGCGCATTGAGCGGCGCGCGAATCGTGACACGCCGTTCCTGCCCATCGGGCAGCACGAGCCGCTGCTGCACGGCGCTGCCCGTCGGTCGCCAACTGTCATCGGGCACGGCGCCCGTGTCCCACAACAACACGCCCTTCGGATGGACGATCAAGTACGCCGCAACCGACAACTGTGTCGTCGCCGACGTCTTCTGCGGTCAACCGATAGCGAGCGGGATCGGACTCGAGCACTCCGCCATCGAAGACATACAGCTTGATCGACGCGGGTGTCGGCGCGCCCCTGGTCTGGCTGAAGCCAGACGCGACATTGGTCCGGCTCAAGCCGGACACTACACTGGTCCGGCTCAAGCCGGACACGACGAGAACCGCGATCGCGGCGACGGCAGCCACCGCTCTTCGGCGCGTCATCACTCCACCTTCTCGTACACGCCACGGTACTCGGGAGGCAGCAATGCGGCGACTTCCCGGCCGATCTCGTCCATCATCTCCTGACGATCGCCGGCGCGGCGATCGCGAATCTCCTGCGCCGCGATCGGACGCCCCACACGCACCTCGACGCGCACCGGATGCAGCGCGTCGTCATCGATCGGGAACAGCGACTCGGTGCCGACGATACCCACCGGCAGCACCATCGTGTCGGGAACTTCGAGATACCGCGTCACGCCGGCCAGCATCTGCTGCATGCCGCGCGTACGGCTGCGCGTGCCTTCGCCGAACACCAGCAGCGCATCGCCAAGGCGAAGCCGCTCGTGGGCAGTGTCGATCGACTGCCTGGCGGCGCGTGCCACCTCGCGCGAATCCATCACCGCGTCCTCTGACGACACGCCGCTGCTCTGCGGCACCTTGATCGTGCCGAAGCACAGGCTGGAGAAACGCCGCTTCAGACTGGAGTAGACCTTGGGACCGGCGATGACCGTCAGCCGATCGCACACCTGCCCGGCGCCGGCGCGATCGAACATGACCTCGACGAGGTTCGCGTCGGCGTACGACAGATGATTGGCAGCGATGACGACCGGCCCGCTGCCCAGCGCCGCGAGATGCTCCGCGCCCTGCAGTGACGAGTCAGGCAGCAGGATGCGATCGGCCAGCACCTGGTGAATGCGGCGGGCGAGCGGATCGCGCGGGTAGTAGCTCCACTCGCTTCCAGCGGTGGACAGTGCGCGGCTGAGGCGAATCAGCGCGCGCGGACCAGCGGCATCGAGCTCGCGGCTCAGGCACTCCTGAATCTCGTCGAGCGTATCCCAGCCGGAGAGAAACGTCGTGATCGCCGAGATCAGCGCTTCACGGCTGACGGCCTGCGGTGCAGGCGAGGACGATGGTGACTGGAGGTTCACTGCTGTACAAACCCCCGTCCAGTCGGAAATCGTTTTTCGCCGGCTTCAATCGCCACGGCCAGGCGGTTCTCGGCTGGAGGCAGCGGACAGGTCGTGAACGGTGAGTAGGCACACGGTGGATTCCGGGCCACATTGAAATCGATCACCGTCCACTCGCCGCTGCCGACCACCGGCGCACCGATCATGCGGAATCCGTACGTCGTGGTGGCATTCGTCGCGTCCTTGAACAACACGAAGAACTCCTTGCTGTCAGGAAACTGGAAGGCGGTGAGCTGCTGTTCCTGCTCGCCGATCCGGAACGTCAGACGCCCGACTGCCGGATACTCCATCGACCCGCCGCGAACGTCAGCGATCTGCATCACCTTCGGCTGCTCGAACGCGTCGAAGCGCGCGGCCACGCGCCAGCGCTGGTCGACCGGATACGTCTGCACCTTCGGAAAGTCCTTGAGTAACGGGATGCGCCTCGTCCGACGCGCTCACGAAGACGCGGCCGTCTTCCATTTGCATCACCAGCATCTGCAACGATCCAAGCGTCATGGGCGCGTAGAGCACGTCCGTCGATGCGGTCACCGGCTTGCCGTCGTTCCCCTGCAACGCCACGCCTCTGGCCGGTGTGACCGTTACCTTCTCTCCGCTCCGGCGAATCACCCCCGCGCGGCTCGGCACGTTCGCGGGCAGCACGATCGGCAGCGACGTGTCCGATCCGAATGGCGTCTCACCCTCCTCGATCGGCCAGATGCCAACGATGATGGACGACTGGCGAGCGGTGTCCTGCTGATCGAAGAGCCAGCTTTCGTAGTGCTTCAGATACTGAGCCGGCTCAATCGCCGGTGGTTCCGGCCACTGCTGCCGTGCACAGCCCGCGCTCAGGCAGAGCAGCATCACGCCGAACGCGTGCTTCATCGATGTCTCCCGGCCCGTCCACAGGACGGGCCCTACGTTCGGACTTCTGGCCAGTCCACAGGACCGGCCCTACGGTACGTACGCGATGCAGTCGATCTCGACACGCAGGCCGGCTTTCGGAAGCGCGGCCGCCTGAATCGTGGTCCGCGCCGGCCGATGATCGCCGAACATGCGCGCGTAGACGCCATTCATCCGATCGAACTCTCCCATGTCCACCAGGAACACGCCGCAGCGCAGCACGTGCTGCAGGCTCGAGCCCGCCGCTTTCAGGATCGCTTCCACATTGCGCAGGCACTGCTCGGTCTGCGCTTCGATGTCCGACGGCATGTCGCCCGTCACCGGATCACTCCCGCCCTGCCCCGCGACGAACACCAGCCGCTCGAACTCCATGCCCGGTGAGTACGGTCCGGCGGGCCTGGGAATATTCGGTCCCTGGATCGGCCGATGACTACTCATGACGGCGGCGACTTCCGGGCCCGGGCCACCGACGATTTCACGAGCTTAATGAGCGTCGGCAGGTGCACATCCGAGAGCCGCTTGATATAGAGGCACCCCTTGCCGCACGAATGGGTGCCGAGCTTGTCGAGCAGCTCGCGCTGCTCCTCCAGGTGGCCGAGATACAACGTGATGTTCTGCTTGCGGGGAGAGAACGCCGTCAGCATGAACTCGGCTTCCTTGCCGTTGGCATAGCGGTACTCTGCACGTGCCGAAGCCGACGATGCTCGTGCCCCACATGCGCGGCGGCGCCTTGGCCGCCTTCTCCATCATCCCGGCAATCGTGCGGCAATCGTCGCGCACCTGATCGTTTTCAATCGCCTCGAGAAAGTCGTCGACCGATGCGGCCGTCAACTTCGTTTTTGGCTCAGGCATGCGTCAACCACTACTGTACCCCGACTCCGCTCAGATTCTTCTGCATGAAGACGCAGGCCATCGCGCGGCCCACCCGGAGCGTGTGCTCGCCCCGTCCCATTTCCACGAAGCCGTTCGCTTTGTAAAAATCCACCGCGACCAGCGAGGAGTCGATCCGCAAACTCGCGGCTCCCGCCGCAACGGCCGACGCTTCCGCCGTGCGCAACAGCGCCGATCCAATGCCGCGGCGAGCCGCGATGCCCCTCACATAGACCGCCACGCCATGCTGACCGTCGCCAACGTGATGTGAGGAAAACCCGAGGACCTCACGGCGGCCCTCCTGGGTCGCCACGGCAATAAAGAACTCCTCGCTCGCGGCCATCGCGTGCAGATAGATACGGGGGTCGATCGCCGCACGCCAGTCGCGGACGACGTCGGCCGGGTAAGAGCGCGGACCGAGGGACTCGATCGAATCGATGTGCGCCGCCGCAATGGCATCCGCATCGTCGGGACCCGCACCCCGAATCTCGAACGGGTAACTGACGTGCAGCGCGCCTTTCAGATCCTCGAGAGTGCAGCGCGCGTTGGCGGGATCGGCGCCGAGCAGGTCCGCCTCGCGAAGATTCGCGCCGGTGAAGATCGTGCCGTGCAGTCTGGCGCCGATCAGATCGGCTTCGACCAGATTCGCATTGGTGAAGTCGGCCCCGCGCAGGTCGGCGTTCATCAGATTGGTGGCGTGGAGCGATGCGCGACGCAGACTCACGCCCGAGAAATTCACGCCGGTGAGAATCATCCCGTCCAACGCCGCGCCGTCGAGGGAGATCGCGAGGTCAGGGTTCTCTGAACGCCAGTGATTCCACGGTCCGGAGCCCCACTTCAGACGAAGCAGAAAATCGGGAGGCACTTTCTCATGTTACGTCGGGAACGAACGCGCGCAGGGTATCAGCACTGGCCGCGCCAATCGGCTTGGCGAAGCCCACCCCTCGGCGCGCTCGAGCAGATGGCGGCCGATGCCGTGTCTGCGATACGCGCGATCGACCACCAGGCCGCCCATCGCGGCAATCGTGCTGCGAAACGTATAGCCGTTGAGCGGGACCGTGACCGGCGCGCGAGTCTTGCCGAACACCGCCTTCGGGTCGAAGGTGAGCGGGATGTAGCACATCCCCGCGCTCCTCACGATCGTGGCTTTGAAAGTCTTGCTGGCCATGTGTGACGCTCACGTCCGCGTCGGCGCCGGCGATCCAGTTGTCTAGGACCGCGGGACTGGATGGTCGGTGAGTACCGGCAGATAGGGTACCCAAGGACCGACTTCGCCGTAATACTGCTTGGCCATCACCCGGACCGCCTGCGCGATGTGTCCGAGATCGTGCACGACCCACGCGGCGAGCAGCTGCCGCAGCGTCACCGGACCCAGAAACGGATGCTCGCCAGGCAAGTCCAGGTCGACGGGAGTCAGCCGCCACGACCGCAGCAGATCCAGATTGTCGGCCCTCAGCTCGCCGAACTCGTCGAGCAGAGACTGGAGCGACCGGCCGACGTTGCGGCTCCGGTGCCTGAATCGGTCGTAGGGTTCGAATCGAACACGCGCTCCGCGCGCAAGGATGATGCGCGCGCGAGGGATCCAGTCGGTCTCCTCACCATCGATCAGGTGTCCGACGACATCGAACGGGCTGAACGTGTCGGGGCCTTCGGTGCCGCGGATCCACGGGTCGGTGAGGCCGGCAAGCAGCGACTGCAATGCGGCTGGCGTACCAGCGAGTACCCTCGATCGACGAATCGAGATCGAAATTCATGGCCTGTGTGGCCGGGCTCAGACGCTGAGCGTTCGAAGCTCGATCATCTCGTGCGCGATGTGCGCGCCGACGACCTCGAGCCGCGCGACGGCAATCGGCAGGGTGAAGCGACGAGGCCCGGCGCTCCCCGGATTCAAGTACAGCACATTCCTTCGCACTTCAGCTTGCGGACGATGGGTGTGTCCGAAAATGACGGCGGCGAATCCAGCCGCCGCCGGATCGAGGTCGAGTTCCGACAGGTTATGTAGAACGTAAATACGCAGGTCGGCGACTTCGATGACTTCCGTCGTCGGCAGCGCCTGTGCCCACGGGCTCGTATCGACGTTGCCGCGGACTGCGTGTGTCGGCGCGATCGTGCGCAGCTCTTCGAGGATCCGTGGGTCGCCGACGTCGCCGGCATGGACGATCAGATCCGACCCCTTGAGCGTGGCGAGGGCCTCGGGACGTAACAGCCCGTGCGTATCGGAGATGACCCCGATGACGGTCCGCGACTTATTCGCCATTGATACCGGCAGGTGGTGCACGGATCGCGCCAACAACAAAACCCGCGAGAGCACTGAGCGGCCAGTCCGAAGGCGCCCGTCATCGCGGCTTCCATCGCGCGATCGTGCATGTTCGAGGACAGCAGCGAGACCAGATAGCCGCACCCCAACGCACCGACCAGATACGCGGGTATTGCCCACCGCATGCCAAATCCGAAACGACGCTCGATCTACAGTCGGCGTGTCTCGTTAAAGCACACCGGAGAGCCAGTGCATGACGTTCAGCACGAACTGAAAATTCTGCTCGGCGCCGCGCGCGTTCATACCGACCAGGCGACGCTCGGGCCCGGCGATCTGAGCCGTGAAGAGCGCCGGATCGCCGAAGAACGCCGCTCGGCCCATCTCGACACGCATCACGGCTCCCAGCACCGCACCATCAGCGGCGACGAGCAGCGGCTCCGCAGTGCCCGGCACTCGCATCGCCAGACCGGCAAATGCCGTGACGCTCGTCGCAGACTCTTTCGCGTGCCGTCCCCGCACGATGGCGTGGGAGCGCAGCGTCTGGTCTGCCGTCCGGAATCTACCGGTCCTCGCCAGCGCATCAGTGAAGTGCACGTCAAACGCCGTCGCGAAATCGGAGACTGCCGCGACAGTGCTTCGCGATCGGCAATGACGAGCAGACTACGGCCACCGGCAACCCATCGGTTCATCCCGTCCGTGTTCACGCGCGAACGGGGAGCAACGATCACCAGCATCCGACAGTCGTCGTGTGACGTGGGACCAAATGCGGTGGTCAACACGCGCACGACGTAGCCGTCGCGTCGGATCAGATCACTGAAGGGCCAGAAGCCGTCGCTGAGGGTCTGACTGTTGTTGAGCGATTCGTCGACGCAGACCACCGGACCTGAGCCGGTCGCGTAGGCCCGGTCCTCGATCATCGGCCGGAAGCTGCGATCGGGCATCTGCTGCGCGGCCAGTGTCGCGGCAGTTCCCAGCGAGGCGAGGAGACCGCTAAATCCTCGCCGGCTCGGCAACCGTGCGCTCCGACACCACATTCCCGGTATTCAACGTCGTTGCGGGCTCGAAGAGCAGCACGTGCACTTCGTCGTCGGCGACAGGGCGATGTTCAACGCCGCGAGGCACGATGAGGAACTCGCCGTCCTCGAGCGGCACCGCCCCATCGCGGAACTCCATCGTGAAGCGTCCCTTCACGACGAGAAAGAGCTCGTCTTCGTGCTCGTGGTGATGCCACACGAACTCGCCCTGGAACTTCACCAGCTTGACGTGTTGGCCGTTCAGCTCGCCGACGATCTTCGGATCCCAGTGAGCATCGAACAGCGAGAGCTTTTCGCGAAGGTTCACCGGCTGAATCAGAGGCATCGCGTTCTCCTCGAGTCACGCTCGACGCTTTCAATCGTGCCCCGTGTGGGCCTCATCCAACTCTGGTGGCGATCCACCACGTCGTGCCGGCGGCGTCCTTCACACCCCCGCGCTTGTCTTCGTCGCCCTTCTTGACCGGTTCCTGCACCGACGTGGCGCCGGCTGCGATCGCACGCTTGTAAATCGCATCGACGTCACTGACATAGACGTGTACGTGCGCAGACTGCGGCGGCCACCCTTCGCCGCTGTCGCCAAGCATCACCACAGTGTCGCCAATACGCACCTCGGCGTGCATCACCTTGCCGTCCGGAGCCGCAAAGCGGCGCAACTCAGTCGCGCCGAGCACGTGGGTGAGGAAATCGATTGTGGCGCTCGCGCCGGCGACGATGAGGTACGGGAGAAACCGTCGTGTAGTTCGTCGGCTTGTACGATGTGGGAGCCTTTCGCCCCGCACGGCGACGTGTAGGTTTGCGTTGCCGCTTTCCTGCTGGCTGGCCGGTGCTTCTTGGTGGAGGCCGCTCGTTTCACGGCTGGCTTACGCTTCGACGTCCGTGCCGCCTTCTTTGCCATCCATTCCTCCAGTGTTCTCTACCTGCATCTTACGACCAGGATCGCATCGGCGAGTCGAGAGCCTCAGCCCACTGCCACGAGCTGACCGGAGTGCAGCACGTCGGTGAGCTCGCGCGTGAGTTGCTCGGCAAGTCCTGTCATTAGATGGCCGACTACTTGCCCGCCCCCCGTGGGATCGTCCCCTCCATCGTCGCCGCCTGCCACGCGAACGTGGCCATGACGATCGCCGACTGCTTCAACGCATCGTCGCTCATGCGCTCGGGATAGTCGGCGTTGGTGTGGCGGGTGCGCTCGTCGTAGGCACCGAAGTCCTTGATGACGTTGAAGCCGGGCAATCCCGCTTCGTTGAAAGGCACGTGGTCGGTCGAGCCGATGCCTTCGGTGACGTTGCGCGTCGCACCGAGATCCTGGAGCGGCGCGAGCCAGCGATCGAAGAGCGCCTTGGCTTGAGTATTCCCTTCCATGTAGAAGCCGAGCGTCCTGCCGCTGCCGGGATCGTCGTTCAGATAGACGGCCAGCTGATTTCGCGCCGCCGGCGTCGCGAAGTGTTGCGCGACATAGGCTCGCGCGCCGAGCAGTCCCTGCTCTTCGCCACTCCACAACGCCACGCGGATGGTCCGCCGCGGCCCGGCGCCGAGCGCACGGATGATGCGCATGGCTTCCATCGCCGCGACTGCGCCATCGGCGTTGTCGGTCGCGCCACTCGCCGTGTGCCAGGAGTCGAGGTGCGCGCCGATGAGCACGATCTCGTCGCGCAGCTTCGGATCCTGCCCCGGGATCTCAGCGATGACGTTGTAGCTGTTGCGGTCCTCCTCGAAGTAGCGCGTCCGCAGTTCGACGCGCAGCGCCACGGGACGACCCTGGGCAGCCAGACGGGCCAGCACGTTGTACTGTTCACCGGCGATCACGATCGACGGCACAGCGTCGGTTGGAGTCGCGCGATTCCCCGTCACACCCACCGTGCCGTCGCGGTACGCGCTCGGGCGCAACGCGACAGCCGCGCCCGCCTGTCGCGAGAGTGTCGCCAGTTCGCCGGCCGGCGTGGTGCTCCGCGCCTGCGGCAGCGGCGGGTTACCTGTCGCCACCGAATTGTCGTTGAGACCGGGCTGCGGCCGGTCGCGAACGACGAACTCCGTCACTGGAAGGTGGGTCAATACGATGGCGCCGCGAAGCTGTCCGGCCATCGCCTGGATCTGCGCGGCGGTCTTGTCGCCGACATACACCGCCCGTCCGCTCACCACACCTGCGGTTGATGGTGACCAGGCGTCGGCGTAGGCGATCAGCGGCACGTAGCGCGGCTCGGTCATCGCCGCTGATACGCTGTTCGAGCTGCCACCCGCGCCCGAATTCGAACGGCTCGAGACGCGGGTTCGTCAGGCCCCATTCCGAGAAGCGGTCGCGCGCCCAGCGCGCGGCCTGCATGTGCGCCGGCGATCCTGTCAGTCGCGCGCCAATGTCGTCGGTGAGCGTGCGATACAACGTCAGCGCGCGGGAGCGCTGCTAGCCCCTCCGCTCTGATACGCGCCAGCATGTCGCCCCTCTGCGTTGCTGTCCGGAGGTCGCGACCCCGAGCAGCACCGAGGCCAGCGCGACACAGACGCTGACTCGACGGGCGATCGGTCGGTGAAGACGATGAGCGTGCGTCATTTAATCAACCACTCCGCTGTAGCTCTACTGGTTGCGGACCTGAAAGAAGGCAAGAACGTACCCGTCAGCGTCTGTGATCTCGAAGCCCCACAGCCCTTCGTCGATGAATGACAACTTCTTCACGAAGGACACGCCACGCTGGCTGAACTCATCGAAGAGCGCGTCGGGGTCCGGGTGTAGATGTACGCATCCCATCGGGCCCATTCGTGCCGGGTGTGGTTTGGACACGGAAGCACATCGGGAAGGATGGCCTTGAGCATGATGCCGATCCCGTCGCGGTCACTCCGGCATAGTACGGGCCGTCGCCTGGGCCCTGGAAATCGAGCTGGAAGCCGAGGCGCTCGCGATAGTAGTCGATCGACGCCTGCAGGTCCTTGACGATGAAGAACGGACTGATCGACGTGAGATTTCGACTCGCGCCTTCTCGGTTCGGGCCGTTCGCATCGTCCTGGTTGCGTTCATGCCCTTGGGCTCCACATCGATCGGCTATTCGCTGCAAACGCGACTTCATTCACGGCGGCCCATGATCGCGCCAGCCGCCGTTCGGCTGCAAGCCGATGTCAGGCAGCGTCCCACAACCGCTCGACCCCGCGGAACTCCGAGCCGTCGAACGTCACTTTGTAGATGTCGGGGAACGAGAGCCCCTGCCAGAACTCGTACCCGAACCGTGAGTCCAACGCGTTCAGCACCAGCGCGAGGAGATTCCCGTGCGTCCCGAGCACCACCTGAGACCCCACATGACGCGCCACAACGGTGCGCACGACGGCGAGTCCGCGGGCCTGAGCCTCGAGGTTCGACTCTCCCCCACCGGGCCCCTCGTCGGGGGAACTCCACGCCTGCCGAACCAACGCCCCGAACTCGTTTGGCGGTACCACCGGAAGCTCGCGCTCTCGCAGATCGGATATTGGCTCAAGACGAAGGCCGAGGCGCATCGCCAACGGTTCCATCGTCTCGACCGACCGCCTGGCGGGACTGGTGTAGACCGCGACGATCGGTCTGGACGCCAGGCGATCGGCCACCAAGGCGGCCGCTGTGATGCCAGTTTCCGACAGCCGACGACCTTCGTCTGGACGCCACGGAGCGTGTGCGTGACGAATCAGATAGATCGTCGTTTCAGCGACCATCATCCGGTCAGTACTTGAAGCACTCGCACCACACGCTGCTTGATTCCCAAGCGCGATCAATTCCCGAAGACCTGCGCAGGCCGTGGCTCAGGACTCCGAGTTTCTGTAGCACCGGCAGACCGGCCGATTCCAAGCTAGAGCCACCGTCGGACTCGGCGCTTGTAGGCCAGGTAGGTCTCGCCGAACTTGCGTTCGAGGTAAGCCTCTTCGGGCAGTATCGCGAGCCGCTGAAGCACCCCTGCACCAACTGGAGTGAGTACAAGAACCCACCAGTTCATGAGCATGATTGCAACACCGACACTCACAAGGACCATCTGGAGGTACATCGGATTCCGAGTGAAACGGAAGGGACCGCGGTCCACGACGCTAAACGTTGGCTTCCACGGGTTCTCGCTTTGGCCACTCCGCCGAAAGAGCACAACCGACCAGAACCCGAGTCCGAGAATGGCGCCCACCACGATCACTCCGCCGAGCCAGTAGCGTTCAGGTGCCGCGAGCGAAAAACCCAAATCGAGCGGCCACACTCGGTTCAAGCCAACGCCAACAAGGATCGTGAGCAGCGGTACGGCGGGCGGGAAGACGCGGACGGCCGCCGCATCCCTCTGTCGTGCATCTTGTCCCATCTTCGGGCTCATCCCGCCCGCACCGCCTAACGGTCAGCGCCACGAGCGGCGCTCATTGTCCTTCGACGTGCCCTCGCCCGCATCAATTGTCATCCTAGGTCTGTCGACGAATGGTGTCCGTCTAAACGTTGCGCGTCCGTCAGTTCCGCGCGGCGCCTCCATCCGGATGTTGGACGATCGTCTGGCGCTCGCGATCATTCGTCTCGTCTAGAGGAAACAGTAGTTCGTTGCCATCGGGATCAACGATGCGGATCGCGTCGTAGCCCCACCACGTCTTCTCGGTTGGCACCGAGCGTTCCAAAATCTCGCGGCGAAGCTCATCGAGCCCATCCCGGGTCAGCTCTACGAACAGACGACTCTTATCCTGGCGCGCCCGATCCTCGCACAGAATGATTTCGCATCCTCCACGGTCGACTTGGCAGACTGTTCCCTCGCCTGCATCCCATTTCTTCTTGAAACCCAGTTTGTCGACGTAAAACCTGAGGGCGCCTTCAACGTCGGACACGAAGAGCACGGGCCGTGCGTACCAGTGATGAGCGCTGACGTTCACATCCGCATCCATTAATTACTTCCGTATCGCTTCAATCACCGCGAGCGGAGACTTCGTCGGGACGATCTTCGTCAGCTCGAATCCAGAACGGTCAAACAGCGTCCTGAACTCCTCGGCCGTGCGCTCTCGGCCCCCTGGCCACAGGAGCATCTCGATGTCGACGAATTTACCCAGATCGGGTTCGGGGCCACTCGAAATGACCGATTCGAGCAGGATCACGGCTCCGCGCTTGGCGCCCATCGCCGTGCCAATGTTCTGCAGGATCGCCGATGCCCGCGCGTCATCCCAATCGTGAATGACATGCTTCATGACGTAGGCATCGCCGCCAGACGGCACAGCCTTGAAGAAGTCGCATTCCACGGCCTGGCAACGATCTGAAAGGCCGGCGCTGGCAATCCGTCGCCTCGCTCCCTCAACGACGTGGCCAACCTCGGCCAACACTCCACGCGCGTCTGGACATGCCTCGAGAATCGACGTCAACACCTCTCCGTGACCACCTGCTACGTCCACGATCAGACGGTATTGGCTGAAGTCGTACGCGTCGATCGCCGCGCCTGCGACGGGCGCACTGAGCGCCGTCATCGCATCGTTGAACACTTCAGAGTAATCGGGATGCTGCGCCAGGTATTCGAACACCGGCATTCCCAATGTCGTTTCGGCAGCGGGTCTGCCAGTCCTGACTGAGTCGATGAGGTTCGCGTAAACACGGAAGTGCACGGGATCCGGCAGAAACAACGCCATGCCGCGGATAGAACCCGCCACATCCGTGCGCAGCATTTCTGCTGCGGGCGTCAACCCGAACCGCCGAGGACTGACCTCTTGGAAGACTCCCAAACTTGCCAGCAGGCGCAACACACGGAACAGCCCGTCGGCCTGCGTGCCAGTCGCTTTTGCGAGATCGTCAGCCGTCTTCGCTCCCCCAGCCAGATGGTCGGCCACGTTCAGGGCAACAGCAACATGCAGCGCCGACGATGCGATATATCCCGTCGCAACCTGCATGATCTGCTGCACGGGATTCGGCGTCTCTGACGTGGACTCCATCGTTCGCTCTCCTCTCCTGGATACGGCCATGCAAGTTCTTCAGCCGCCGAATCCTAGCATGCAGATCGCACCGAGCCGGACTTCGCGAAAGTGTCGAAGGAGGTGCGTACAAAGAACAGGCCGGTCCGACCAGCCCTTCGCTCTGCGAGCTACGGCTGGTCCGCCGTAGCCTTGGCGAAGGCGGAAGGACCGGCCCTGCGTGCGCGATGAAAAAGTCGCTAGAACAGACCGACGGTGCGGCCTTCGCCGTCGATGTCGATGTTCATGAACGCCGGCGTCTTGCCCAGCCCCGGCATGCGCTGCATCTCGCCGCACAGCGCGACGACGAACTCGGCGCCGGCGCTCGGCACGAGTCCGCGCACCGGCAGGATGAAGCCGGTCGGGCGATTGCGCAGCGGCGGATCGTGCGACAGCGACAGATGCGTCTTCGCCATGCACACCGGCGCGTGGCCGAGACCGAGCTTCTCGATCTTCTCGAGATCCTTGCGCGCCTGCGATTCGAGATCGATCCCGGACGCGCCATAGAGCTTGGTCGCGATCGCCTCGATCTGCTGCACGAGACCCGTGCCCGGCGGCGTGAGGAAGTTGAACGTGTTCGGCTTGTCGCACGCCGTGACGACCGCCTTCGCCAGGTCGGTCGCGCCGGCGCCGCCCTCCGAGAAGCCTGAGTGCGTGACGACGGTCTCGGCACCGGCCTTGAGCGCCAGCTCGCGCACCAGCTCGAGCTCGCGCGTCGTGTCGGTCGGGAAGCTGTTGATCGCGACGACGCACGGCAGGCCGTACTGCCGGACGATCTGCACATGCGCGGCGAGATTGTCGGCGCCCTTGCGCGAGCGCATCGAGGTCCTCGTTGCTGAGGACGTTGAACGGCTTGCCGCCGTGCGACTTGGTCGCGCGCACGGTGGTCACCAGCACCGCGGCGCTCGGCGCGAACCCGCCGACGCGGCACACGATGTCGCAGAACTTCTGGAAGCCGAGGTCGCTGGCAAAGCCGGCCTCGGTGACGACGTAGTCGGCCGACTTGAGCGCGATGCGATCGGCGACGATCGAGTTCGCGGCGTGCGCGATGTTGCCGAACGGACCGGCGTGCACGAGCGCCGGCTGCCCCTCGAGCGTCTGCACGATGTTGGGCTTGATCGCGTCCTTCATGACGACCGTCATCGCGCCGGCCACCTTCAGCATCTCCGCCGTCACCGGCTCGCCGTCGTAGGTGCTCGCCACGACGATGCGCCCGAGACGACGGCGGAGATCGGCGAGGTTGCTCGAGAGCGCGAACACCGCCATCACTTCCGACGCCGCGGTGATGATGAACTGACTCTCGCGTGGCACGCCGTGCGTCTTGCCGCCGAGACCGACCACCGTGTAGCGCAGCTCGCGGTCGTTCATGTCGAGCGTGCGCGGCCAGATCACGGACGAGGGATCGATGCGCAGCGGATTGCCGTTGAAGATCGAGGCGTCGAGCGCAGCAGCCAGCAGGTTGTGCGCCGCGGTGACCGCGTGGAAGTCGCCGTTGAAGTGGAGGTTGATGTCCTCCATCGGCCCGATCTGCGAGTAGCCGCCGCCGGTGCCGCCGCCCTTCACGCCGAACACCGGCCCCATGGACGGCTCGCGCAGACAGAGCATCACCTTCTTCCCGATCTTCCCCAGCCCCATCGTCAGGGCGACGCTGGTCGTCGTCTTGCCCTCGCCCGCCTTGGTGGGCGTGATGGCGGTGACGATCACCAGCTTCGCGTTCGGGACGCGAGGCCAGACGATCGAGGATCGACAGGCGGACCTTGCCGCGGTACTCACCGGACTGTTCGAGCTCCTCGGGCAGGATGCCGGCTTCCTTGGCGATCTCGGAGATGGGACGCAGCTTGGCGTCGTGAGCGATCTCGAGGGCTGTTTTCATCGTGTGACGGTGTCCTGCAACGCGCAGGCTGAAGCCTGCGCTCTACGCTGACTTTTCCACTTTTCCACTGCTTTTTTCCACTTGTTCCACTTGCCGCCGGTTTTGCCGGTGGCTTGGGCGGCGTGCGCGCGGCCAGCGCCTTGTCGGCCGCCGACGGCCCGGCGGTCTTGAGCCGCTCGTCTTCGTCGATCGGCACGGTGCGGCCTGGACCGCCGGACTGCCAGAGGTCCTTCGGACGGCCGGGCCGGCTGTCGCGACCGAGGTAGAAGTTCACCCACGACGCCGTGCCGGTCAGCGTGCGATCGGGCGGCGGAATGTAGACCTTCAGCTGCTCGATCGTGTTCGAGGCTTCGGCGCGCGCCATCACCTCGACCCAGATGCACTCCTGCCCGATCACTTCGCACTCGCCGTGGAAGGTGCCGCCGCACGGCCCGTTGCGCATCTGCTTCGGACACGTCTGCGGACAGACGTACTCCATCGACCCGAGGACGCAGTTGCCGCAGTTCTGGCAGCCGAAGACTTCCTTCTTCCCGTAGTACTCGAACCGCTCGAACCAGTGACTGAGCTGTCGGATGCTTGTCGAGCCAGCGGAACGCGCCGGCAATCGCGCGCTTCACCGCGGAGTCGCCGGTGCTCTTCGACCACGGCACGAACGGCAGCGCCTTGGCAGCCGCGTCCATCACCGTCGGCAGCAGCGTGCGCGTCGGCTTCGGCTGCGGGTCGCGCTTGTAGAGATAGAAGCCGTCCTTCTTGCCGAACTGCAGCTCCTCGTAGAGCTCCTCCCACTTCGGCGCGAGCTCCTCGGCGCGGCGGATCATCCACCGGATATGGTTGGCGTCGTGTGTGCCGCCGATGTAGGCGCCGGCGTAGCCGATGCCCTTGAGGACGGCGACCGATCGCGCGCCGCGCTCGAGACGTGCCTGCAGTCCGCCGTCGGGCGCTTCCGATTCCTTCTTGAGCACCGCGACGAGCTCGTCAGAGGCCCAGCATCCCGGCGGGTTGCCGGTGTTCATGCGCTCGGCGGCGCGGCGGCTCAACACGAAGACGTTGCCGAGCACCGGCGTCTTGATGCCGCGTTCGTCGAGATACTTCTTCAGCTCGACGAACTTCGTCGCGTCCCAGCCGACCTGCGTGATCGCCATGTTGGCGCCGGCGGCGATCTTCTTTTCGAGCTTGAGATACTGATAGAGCAGGTCTTCGCGCTGGTACTTGAACGGCGACACCGCGCACGAGATGAAGAACGGCGCGCCGGTGCGCGCGCGCCGCTCGGCGATGTGCGCGGCCAGCTGCACCGAGTCGATGTCGAAGACCGCCGTCCGCATCGCCGCCTTCGGCCAGTCGCCGCTGATCGCGAAGATGTTGTGCATCTCGAGGGCCTCGAGCTGCACGAGGATCTTGTCGATCGTCTTGCGATCCTGGCCGACGCACGTCTGATGCACGTTCGGCACGAGACCACGCGCGCGCACGGCGGTGCCGACGCGGATCGAGTCCTGCCCGAGCGCACCGCCGGCATAACTGGTGATGCTGCCGCCGGCGATCTCCGGAATCATCGCCAGCTTCGAGGCGATCTCGAGCACCTGCGCCTCGCGCTTGAGGCCCGATGCCACCAGCTCCGTCATGTAGACGAACTGGCCGGACGTCACGCGTTCGGCGAGCGAGCGCACTTACTTACCCAGCTCCTTTCGCACCGCCCGGGTGCCCTCCACCATCGCGTTCAGCTTGCTGAACGCGACGTCACGGGGCAGGCGCACCAGACCGCAATCCGGAGTGATGATCAGCCGCTCGGCGTCGAATCACTTCGAGCGCGCGGCGAATCCGGTCGGCGACGAAACCCGGCGACTCGACCTCGTTGGTCTTGACGTCGATGACGCCGATCGCCACCTGAAACGGGACGTCCTTGAACAGCTTCAGATCGTCCTCGCCGCGCCGCGCGAATTCCATCGACACCGCCTGCACCTTGGCTTCGAGGATCGCCGGGAACAGGAACTGGTAGCTGCCCTCGAACGACGGCTTGCCGTAGCGGTTGCCGTAGCAGATGTGCAGCGTCACATGCGCGCTCACGCCGTCGACCATGGCGTTGATCGCCTTGAGCGCCCACGGCAGATCCTCCGGGAAGCCCGAGAAGTACGGCTCGTCGATCTGCAGCCGCGTGGCGCCGGCGCGCACCAGCTCCTTGAGCTCGAGGTTGAGCATGCGTCCGAGATCGAGCGCGAACGCCTCCTCCGTCGGGTAGTGCTTGTTCTGGATGCGCTTGACCAGCGTGTGCGGTCCCGAGATCGAGATCTTCGACGAGTGGTCGGTGAAGCGGGTCAGGAACTTCGCCTCCTCGGACAGTCCCAGCGTCCCGGTCGCCAGCTTCGACCGCACGACGCTCTCGTAGAAGTCGTAGTAGAAGCGCTTCGATCCCTGATCGACCTGCACGCCGGGCATCCGCTCGGTGAAGTAGTCGATCATGTTGTCGCGCTGGGCCTCACCGTCGGAGACGATGTCGATACCAGCTGTCTCCTGGTCCTTGATCGCCGCCTTGCGGACGGCGTCGTGCATCTCGTCGAGGTCGCGGCGGCTCAGACGGCGCGAGAGGTATTCGTTCTTCGCGCGCTCGAGCCACTCGGGCATCGAGTAGCTGCCGATGACGGTCGTTGGAAGAATGGGCAATGGCGACGACATAGTTGTCTCTCGTAGGTCGGGTCCGGCTTCAGCCGGACCCTCAATCTCGTTGCGTCGTATACAAGATGCTGGTCTTCGTGCCGGGTCTGTACGGGAACGGCGCGAAGTGCACGTCGTACCCGGCTCTGGCGCCCACGGCTCGCAGCAGCGCACCGTTCACCCAGGTCACCAGCGAGCCATCCAGCTTCCCGGGTCCGCGGAAACCCTTGCGATAGTCGTCCATGTCGCTGACGAAGATGTCCTGCACCTGCAGATACCCGCGCGGATGCAGCAGCGGCAGCGTGTTGGCGAAGCTCTCCCCCGCCCCTCGCGAAATATGAAACCGTACATCGTCGGGGGCCTCGGCGAGCAGGTCCTCGAGGTGCGTGCGGTTCAGTCCCGGCGGGACGTGATCCTCTTCGCGATCGTCGAGCACGCGCAGCCGCTCTTCGAGCTTGAAGGTGTCCCACAGCCGGCGCCAGAACTCGACGCCCTTCTCGCCGGGGAAAATCGCGAAGGGTCCCTCGTCCAGGAGCTTCTTCACGATGCCGGGAAGCTCCTCTCTGGTCAGACCGAAGTCGGCGGTCAGACGGTCCACGGCGGGTCCGTTCAGATACGCACGCACCTCGACCAGATACAGCTTGCCATCGCGACGCACCAGATCGTCGAACGGCAGGTTGTCGTACACGTTGGTCAGGTGCACGTACATCAACTTGAAGCGGTACTTCGTGAGCGACTTCTCGGGATTCAGCGCGTCCAGCGGAATGCCGCTCACGTGCTCGCCGTGATGCGCGACCGCCTGCAGCGCCCGCTCGAGGCTCGTCGGCGAGTAGTCGCCGAGGATGAAGTGCAGGCGCGAATAGAAGTTCGTGCCGCACTGCGCGTCGAGCGCCTTGAACCGATCGAGCCAGGCCGCCGCGCGTGCGCCCGAACCGACGCCGATCTCGAGGCCGACGATTTCCTGCGGCAGCTGATTGCGATTCTCGAGATCGCGCAGCAGCGTCCAGAAGTCGGCGACCGCATCGTGGACGGCCTGCGGATGATTGGCGTCGGACGTGCCGCCGGGCAAGGCCGCTTCGAAGCCTTTACCCGACAGCGCCTCCCAGTCACCGAGGTGCCGCCAGAACAGACCGGTTGAAAGCCCAAATCAGGCAGTCGCGATACGGCTTGAAGTCATCCAGGTAGAGGTGGTTGTAGCCGTTCGCCTCCGGGCCGGCGCCGATGTTCTTGACCGCCTGCGCGAGTTCGTCCGGCAGACGCGACGCATCGGCCTGGCGCAGATCGATCGCAATCTCGGCCAGCGGCAGGATCTGCCCCTGCGGGATTGGTCGTCCGCCGGACGATGACCGGATCCCGGAAATTGGTCTTGTACTGGATCCAGTCGAGGTGGATGCGCAGTGAAGGGGCCAGTCGCGCGTCCAGGACGCCGTCCTCCACGAGGGCCATCAACGACCCGGTCACGAGGCTGGCGAGTTCGCTCTGAGGCGACCGTTGGTTTCCCTTCGGCTTCTTGCTCTGCGAGATGTGATTGATGTGGACGATCACCGCGTCGGTCGCTTCTCAGTATTCGTAGGGGCCGCCTTTAGGCGGCCCGGTTGATCTGTATTTGGACGGCGCGCCATTCCTGGCGCCAACCAGCCTCTCAGTTTATTTCAGGAATTCGCACAAGTCATGCGCTCTGCGAAAACTCGAGCTCGTCGCCTGGAGCCCGGAGCCCTTCGTCCCCGTTTGGGTCTATGCTGGCGGCGTGAGGCGGCTCCTCGCGCCCTGTCTTGCCGCAATCGTCGCGATGCCGTTGCTCGCGCAGCAACAGCCACGGCCGCTGCCGGAGCAGCGGCCGCAGATCCTCTCGCGTCTCACCTGGTTCGATCGCGCCGGCACTCGCCTCGGGGGCATCGGCCCTGTCGCCGATCACGGCAACCTCGAGCTCTCGCCCGACGGCACGCGCGTCGCCGTCGCTGTCACCGATCACGCGCACGAGACACGCGACATCTGGATCTACGACGCGAAGTCGGGCGAGCGCACGCGATTCACCTCCGACCCCGCCGACGAGAACTGGTTGATCTGGTCCGGCGACAGCCAGCGCGTCGTCCTCAACTCGTTCGGCACGCGAGCATCTCGATCTGTTCGAGGCCGCGGCCAAGAGCCTCGAGCCGCACACGGTGCTGATGCAGGACAGCGTCGCCAAGTGGCCGGTCAGCTGGTCGCGCGACGGCCGGTTCGTGCTCTACGTCACCAACAGCCGCACGACGAGCAACGACATCTGGGTGCTGCCGCTCACCGGCGATCGCAAGCCGTATCCGTATCTGCGGACCGACGCATCCGAGAACTGGGCCGCCTTCTCACCCGACGGCAAGTGGGTGGCGTACAGCTCGACCGATACCGGGACAGATCGAAGTCTACGTCTCGCCGTTCCCGTCGAACGGGAAGCGCTGGCGCGTGTCAGCGGATGGCGGAAGCCAGGCGCGCTGGCGGCGCGACGGCAGCGAGATCTTCTATCTCGCTCCGGATCGAGAAGTGATCGCCGCGTCGGTCAGCGATCAGCGGCAATGAGTTCACGGTGAACGGCTACGATCCGCTCTTCGAGATCCGCCATCCCTACGGCGCGTATCACGCCTTCGACGTCACCGAGGACGCGAAGCGTTTCCTCGTGAACACGCTCGTCGTCAATCCGGGCGGCGCGACGGTCGTCGCGTCGCGACCGCGTGCCGAGGGTTCCGGCGCGGCAGACCTACTCCGCTGCCTTCAGAATCCGTCCGAGCACGGCTTGATCGCTCGGTAGCAGTCCGACCTTCGCGAGCCGCGGCGTCAGTGTGAGCCAGTTCTTGTCGGCGCGGAACACGCGCCTGAAGAGCGGCAGCGACTGATCGACGCGTCCCATGTTGACGAGCGCGACCGCGTGCCAGTAGACCATCTCGAGGTTGTCGGGCACGAGCGTCGCGGCGGCGCTGTACTCGCGCAGCGCAGCCTCGTTGTCCTTGTGCTCGACGGCGAGATCGCCGGCGTTCATGTGGTTGTAGGCGCGCTGCAGCACGAGGAGACGACGCAGTTCCTTGAGCGGCTCGGGATTGTCGTCGACGCGCAGATCGAAGACGCGATCCGACCACGGCTTGCCCCGTCGGCTTGCCAGTGACGACGATCAGCGCCGCGGACTGGCGGCCGCGGATGTCGCCGCCGGCGGCCTGCGCCGCGTCGAGCGCGGCCATCATGCGATCGGCGAGATCGCCCTTCGCGGATCCGAAGGCCTTCGCCATCGCCGGCCAGACCGTCTCGTTCAGCATCAGGTTCGCCTGCACCGAGAAGTTGGTGCCGACGATGTGGCCGGCGGCGGGGATGTCCTTCGACGCCGGTGTGCGCGGCGACGCGGCCGCGCGCGTCGATCATCGCGACCTGACGCACGTCGCGGCCGGCGTCCTTGGCGAGCAGCATCTTCAGCGCGTCGGGCGCGCTGGTGCCGGCGCGCATCAGGTCGAGACCGTTCTTGCCGTAGCTCGGATCGACGAACGACTGCGTCGCGACCGCGCCGACGCCCGCCTCGGCCCACGGCACGATCGAGCCGACGCTGAACCAGTGCGACTGCACCGCGACGCCGAGCTGCCCCGTCGCCGGATCGCGCGCGACGATCGAGTAGGTATGGACCGGACGCGTCGAGCGTAGTGTCCGCCTTCAGGCGGACCGCTGCGCCGAGCCGCACTCGCGCTCGCCACGATGACGAGCGCGACATCCACGGCCGCCGACGACGGCGTGCACCGCGGTTCATCTGGCTTCGATCTCGACGCCGCCGACCATGCCGGCGGCGATGTTGAACAGCCAGGCCATGATGAGCGTGCCGATGAAGCCGAGGACGCCGTAGAAGATCGGGAGCAGGATGATCGCGCCGACACCGAAGAGCGCGCCGAACATCGGCGCCGTCTTCGCCGGCAGCCGCGCCCAGCGCCGCGCCTCCCATAGCGACCAGCGAAACCAACGCGCCGGCGATCAACCCAATGACCACGTAGAGCAACCCGGCAACCTTGGCAGCAGACACGGGATTCACACGGGTAATGATCATCATTCGCTCCTTGGCGCGAATGATACGACGGTCGGCTTGGGCTTTGGGCTCGGCTTGGGCGTTGGCGTCGTAGCAGGCGGGTCGTTAGACCCGCCTGACTACCGGGGCCTTCCGAAGACCTGGACGTAATAGGGCCGGCCGGCGGAGTCGCGCGCAAAGCCGATCCCGATTTCCGTGACGCTGGTGCTCAGGATGTTCGCGCGGTGACCGGAGGATCGCATCCACGAGTCCATCGCTGCGGCAGGTGTGCTCTGCCCCATCGCGATGTTCTCGGCGTACGCCGACCACTGATACCCGGCAGCGGCGAGCCGATCCTCGGGCCGCGGGATACTGCGCGCCGGACAGGACGTGTTCGAGACGGCCCAGACGGACCATCTGATCGGCGTGGAGCTGCGCGGCCTCCATCAACCGGCTGTTGCTCCGGCAGCGACAGGCAGCCCGGCATTCGACCGCTCGGCGTTCGTCAGTTGGACGATGGTGCCGGCGATCGCCGGACGTCCCTCCGCCGGCGACGGGCGCCTCGGGCATCTCGGTCGGGCTGGCCGGCGTGGCGCAGGCCGACGCCAGAACGAGCACCCAGAAGAACGGGGCACGGCCTCGCACCTTCGCACCCTCGCACCCTCGCATCACGTCGTACATACCCGGGGAAGTGCAAGCAACGCGCCGGGGGGCCACGGCGTAATTCACACTGAAAACAGGTTGCCAGCCGCTCGTCCGTTTCCCGCTTGAACACGCTTTCGTGTATGGCTTACGCTTGCGACCTGCGGATGGTCCCTCCAGGGCGGGCGGCCCTCGCTGAAGGAGCCCATTGATGCGATCCCTGATCGTCCTTGTAACGCTGTCCGTTGTCTGCCTTGGCGCGCCTGCGGTCGCGCAGGAAGGCCACCCCTTGAAGGGGTCATGGCTCGGCACCTGGGGGCCGAGCAAGCTGCACAGTAACGACATTCTGATCATCATGAATTGGGACGGGAAGACGATCAGCGGCATGATCAATCCCGGCACCGACAACATCCCGATCAAGAACGCCACGCTCAACCCCGAGGGCTGGCTGGTGCATCTCGAGGCGGAGACGAAGGACAAGTCCGGCCCGATCACCTACGTGCATCGACGGCAAGATCGAGGGACTCGCCTTCCACAACCGTTCGATCACCGGCACCTGGAAGGGCCGCGGCGAGAGCGGCGCATTCAAGATCAGCAGGCAGTAGCGATGAAATACCTTCGGACCATGAGCCGCCTTCGCTACGGCACCCAAGGCCTGCTCGCCTGTGTGGGAGCCGCGCTCCTGCTGGCCTCGACCACCGGCGTCGCGCATCATGCGATCTCCGCGAAGTTCGACGACAAGAAACCCACCACGCTCACCGGCGTCGTCACGCTGGTGGATTGGCGCAATCCGCACGTGCACGTGTTCATGAACGTGAAGGACGCCAAGGGCGTGCTGAATTGGGCGGTCGAGATCGAGAGCCCGATCGATCTGGAATCGAACGGCTGGAACAAGGACACGCTGCAGCCCGGTGACTGCGATCACCGTGCGCGGCATCGTCGCCAGAAACGACAGCCGTCAAGTGTGGGGCAACTCGATCGTGCTGTCGGCCACCGGCCGGCAGGTGCTGAAGTTCACGCCGAAGCTGCCGACCGAACCGCTCGAGAAGCGGCCGACACCGCGCTGGGCGGACAAGCAGCCGCGTCTCGGACCCACTCCTGGCGGCGTGCAGGGCTACTGGGGCTATCCGACGGCGACCGTTCTTCAGGAAGCGGGCGCCAACGTGAAGATGGACCAGTGGGGACTGCTGGCCAACATCGCTGACGCGGGCAAGGTCGCCCCGATGCAGCCCTGGGCACTGGCGCTCTATCGCAATCGTCAGAGCCGGTTCCTGCAGGACGATCCGACGTATTTGAACTGCAAACCGCCCGGCGGACCGCGGCAATTTCAGCTGCCGTACGGCGTTCAGTTCGTCGAAGACCGTGAACGTCAGCGCATTTTCGTGCTGATTGGCGGCGGAAATGCCAATTTCCGCATCATTTACCTCGATGGCCGCAGCCACGCCGGACAGGTCGGGGGCGATGACGATAACCCGCTCTATTACGGCCGTTCGGTGGGAAAATGGGTGGGCGATGTGCTGGAGGTCGACACCAGGGGGTTCAACGAGGACTTCTGGTTCACCAACGGCGGTCTGCCGCACAGCGATCAGTTGCGGCTGGTCGAGAAGTTCTCGCGGCCGGACTTCGACACGCTGAAGTACGAAGTGACGATCGAGGACACCGGCGCCTACACGCGGCCGTGGTCAAGCGGTTGGACGCTTCGGTGGATTGCTGGCGAGGAATTGCCGCGGCATCTCTGCCAGGAGAACAGGCCGTAGGTCGGCGTAGCCGGGAGTGCGGGTTCTGGTAGACTGGGTAGCACGTAGCTAGTGGGAGGAACGAGATGAGAGCGTACATTCTGGGCGGTTTGGTAGTCGTCGGTGTCCTGCTGGGCGCGGGCAGGATAGCCGCCCACCACTCGTTTGCGGCGGAGTTCGACGCCAACAAGCCGGTCACGCTCAAGGGCATCGTCACGAAAGTCGAGTGGACGAATCCGCACGTGTGGTTCTACGTCAACGTGAAGGATGAGAAAACCGGCGAGGTGACGAACTGGGGCGCCGAGATGGGTCCACCCCACGGTCTGCAGCGCCGCGGCTGGCGTCGTGAGACGTTGAAGATCGGCGAAGAGGTCACCGTCGTCGGCTCGCGCGCCAAGAACGGCAGCAACCGCATGAACGCCCGGCAGGTCACGATGACCAAGACCGGTGGACGACCCGGTGAGACGCTCGATGCGGCGTCGAGCCAGGGCGGCGACAACCAGAACTAATACAAGGCCCAATGCTCAAGGCTCAATGCTCAATGCTCAACCTTGAGCATTGGGCATTCCGCATTGGGCATTGAGCATTCCTGATGCGTAAGCTCCCGCTCATCGCAGGTGCGGCGCTGTGTCTTGTTGCGCCGATGTTCGGCGCCGTTGGCCGGGCCAGCAGCGAGCAGGAGACGGTACCGCAGCCGCCTCGTCCCGGTGTTCAAGTCGGTGTTCCTGAAGGCCGCGCCGGAGGTGGCGCGCGTCAGGGCGGCGCCGGCCGCGGACGCCAGGCTGGTCCGGCGGCTCCAGCGCCGCGATCGCCGGAAGGACGCGTGCTGCTCGGCGGCGCGACGCCGAAAGAACGCAACGGCGTGTGGCTCCCGTCGGGTGGTGGCCCAGTGACGGACGCAAACATCAAAGAGGTTCCGTTCCAGCCATGGGCTCGCGCGGTGCTCGCCGATCGCGTGCTCAACGAGCTCGAGCCGCATACGCGCAAGGACGAAGCGAACATGCAGTACGAAGTGCTGATCGACGATCCGGGCGCCTACACCAAGCCCTGGAAAAGCGGTTTCGCGCTGCGTCGCGACGGCAACGTCGATCTGTTCGAGTACGTCTGCCAGCAGATGAACTACGCGCACGAATTGATGGTCGGCTCGAATGACTCGGTCGATCGTCGCAGCCCCATCATTCCCTGAGGGTCTCCATGCGATACACGCTCGCCACCGTAGCCGCGGCCGCATTGTTCCTCTCGCCGCTGCTCAGTGAATCGATCCTCGGCCAGCAGCCGCAGCAGCCGGGCGTGCAGGTCGGCGTGCCCGAAGGACGCGCTGGCGGAGGTGGGGCGAGACAAGGCGGCGCCGGACGCGGCCGTCAGGCGGGTCCGGCGAAGCCTGCACCGCGCGGCGCCGACGGCAGGGTCCTCCTCAGTGGCGCGACGCCGACGGAGAAAGGCGTGTGGCTGCCGGGCGCCGTCATCCCGAATCCGCTCGCGCTGAAGGACACGCCGTTCCAGCCGTGGGCCAAGGCGCTGCTCGAAGATCGTCAGAGCAACGAGCTCGAGCCGCACACGCGCTGCAAGCCGTCGGGCGTGGCGCGCCAGTTCCTCACGCCGTACGGCGTCGAGTTCGTCGAGCTCCAGGAGCTGCAGCGCATCTACATCTTCGACATCGGCGGTCCGCACACCTGGCGCACGATCTACATGGACGGCCGGACGCATCCGGCGAACGTGAGGCCGACCTACTACGGCCACTCGATCGGCTGGTGGCAGGGCGACACGCTGGTCGTCGACACGGTCGGCTTCAACGAAGGCTTCTGGATGGATCGCGACGGCCTGCCGCACACCGAGAAGCTGCACACCATCGAGCGCTTCACGCGCACCGATGCCGCGGCGTTGAAGTACGAGCTGACCGTGGACGATCCCGGCGCCTACACGAAGCCGTGGTCCGGCGGCACGACGCTGCGCTGGGAGGATGGCACCGAGCTCTTCGAGTACCAGTGCCAGCAGTCGAACTACGCGCCCGAGCTGATGGTCGGCCAGCACGGCAAGGTCGATCGCAGCACGTTGATTGTTCCCTGACGTTCGGGGATCTGGTCTCGGATCTGGGCTTTGGATCGTTGACGCAACCTTAGACGCCTGAGACCTGAGCCCGAAGACTCTTCCGATCGACGTTCGTGAACTTCCGCCCGACCTCGTAGCCGCCCGTACAGATCATCACGCCTTCCTTGATCATCTCGACGACGTTCTTGTCGTTGCAGCTGTTGAGGAAGAAGATCTTCGCGTCCTTCGTCGCCTTGAGCACACGCGCACGCGCCGCGCGCATCGGCGGCGCATCGGTCTGATCCGGCCGGGGCAGGCCCAGCAGCCAGAAGCCCATGTCGCCCGGCCCCCATTCCGCGAACGCAATGCCCGGTACCTTCGTCGTCTTCTCGGCGTTGGCCAGCGCGTAGCTGTCTTCGATCTTCACGCCGAGCAACAGCTCTCCGTCCTTGTTGAGCGGCCACGGGTCGGCCCTGCGAAGGTAGTCGTTCTGCGAGAGCCCCCAGATCTGCGCCGCGAAGCCCTGGCTGCCGCTGCCTCGCAGGCCCTGCTCGAGGCCGGCGACTTTCGGCGCAAACGGATACCGCGTTGCCTCGACGAACAGACGTGCGGCGTCGGGCACGCGCACGTGGCACAGCAGGATGCCGTGCACGCCGGCGGCAAGCACCTGATGGATCACCCAGTAGTTCGCACGCATGCTGGCCTCGTCGAGGCCGAGCACCGGAAGCGTGACGATGACCGCCGGGGTGCGGTGACCGGTCGGCGTGGGACCGCCGTCCACCAGACCGCGCATGAAGGCGCGCAGCGCCGCCATGTCGAAGGCGCCGTGCTCCATGTCGTAGGTGATGTAGTCGTACGGCGTCTGCGCGAGCTTCTTGCCCTCGTCGTAGCCGCCGCCGTTGGTCTGTGTGTAGTAGATCGGCTGGCCCTGCTCGAGCTTCTCAATCGCGCGATTGATCCGAGCCAGCTTCGGAGGAGCGCCGCTCTGCGCGCTCACGATGCCACAGAGACGCCACCACGAGCACGCCGCACAGGATCTTGCGCATCGTCTCCTCCAGAACGATACGAACGTGACGAACGATCCGAACGATCCGAACGATCCGAACGATCCAGGACTATTCCGATCTGTCTGACCGGCTTCTTCGTCCACTCCGGCGGTTCGATGTGATGCGTCGATCGCTCGTTCTCGTTGCAGATGAACTCGATCATCTCCGAGTCCACCATGATGCGGTGATTCACGCGCACGGTGAACGGCTTCGTGTAGGCCTTGGCGTCGTCGATGGTGACGTCAATCTCGAGCGTGCCGAAGTTCGGGCGGCGGAAGCGCTCGGTCATCTTCAGCGCATCGGTGTACGGGCTGCCGTTGACGTCGAGCCAGCCGGCTCGCTCCTCGCCGAGGAAGTTGGTGGTCTCGACGACCAGCGTGTCGCCTTCCCACCAGCCGCGTGAGTAGCCGAACCACCACGGCGTCGGATCGTTGTTCGGCGCCGGCCGTCCATCCGTGTAGATGTAGCGCAGACCGTAGTTCGACTCGTAGGTGATCAGCGTCAGGTTCTTCGTCTGCACGATCTGCCGCGGCTGCGGATGATTGTGGTACTGCATCAGGCCGATCGGCAGGCACCACACGTCGGGGTTGTCCTTGCTGTTGTCGGCCATCCGCTTCTTCTTCAGCTCCGCGGCCCACGGCTGAAGCGGCAGCGCGATTGCCACGGCCGGCGACCTCGAAGAACTGCGACACCGGGAATGGCGTTCGGATCGGGAAGGCTGGGTGCGGCGGCCGGCGCCCGCACCGCGGCCGCGACCGCCGCCTCCGCCAAACCCAGCCGAGCTGCCAGATGCCGGAGAAATCCGGCTTGCCCTCAGGCGTTCGTGGCGCCGGCGCGTCCAGAATCGGCTTGCCGTCTGCCGTTCGCGGCACTCCGGGTGTCGGATACGACGGCCACTGCGCGCCAAGCGACGGCGCAAGCGCCACGCACACTGCAATTACACACACCGCACTCAACCACCGGGTCATTCACGATCCTCCTGCTGTAGAGTCTATTTCGACGCCAGCTCAATCGGGCAACGCGTCGGCCTGGGCCAGGTGATGACGCAGGTGACGGACGTAGTCGGACGGCGACGAACCCGAGCGTCATCGGTGCATACGAGCCGATCGTGCAGATCGTGCCGCGCCGCGCCTCGGGAATCCGCTCGATGACGCGCGCCAGATGACGGTTGTACGCACGCCACAACGCGATGAGGTCGTCCCACGACGACTCCTGATAGCCCTGCACCGCGACCCAGTGGTCCTGGGTGTAGCCAGGGCCAGTGATACGGATTCGCCTTCCTGCGCGCGGACGAAGCGCTGATGGTTGTTCGACGCGGAATCGATCAGATGTCCGATCACCTGCTTCGGCGACCACTTCCCCGGCGCGCGCGGCTGCTCGGCGCGCGACTCGCTCATCGCCAGCAGCGTCGGCACGGCGGCCTCGACGGTCTGGACGAGCGCGGCGGCAATGGCGGCGAACGGACTCTGGTCGCTGATATCAAGGACTGACATGGGAAGAGATGGTACTACCCGGCGCTGCGGGAGAGCGCCATTCCCGTCTGGCGCGGCTTCGGCGCAATGCGTCTGACGCTCGGCGCAACGGGTCGCTGCTCACTCGCGCATCGCGCGCCTAGGGCTCGAATCCCTCGGCCTTCAGGCGTGTCTCGAGCACCTTCATCACGCCAGGCATGGCGCTTTTCGCCCACTCCTCGCCGATCGCCGCGCCCTCGCGAATCAGGTGCGGCATGTTGGCGATCGTCTTTCTTCCGAGGTCGCTCTCGTAGAAGGCGATGAGCACTTTTCACCTCAGCGTGGGTGAAGTATCTGGCGTAGAGCGCAATCTGCTTGTCCTTCATGTCGGATTCGTCAACGGCCCTGACCAGTTCGGTGTTGACGACTTCCCGTGACGATTTCGATCACCCTCGGTGGCACGACCTTCTGTGTCTGCTTGAACCCGTTCAGGAACGCATTCGAAAACATCGTCGCCAGCTGCGCACTTGTTTGTGCCTGGCCGGTGATGGCCATCAACCTCTCGATGTCCGCTCGAACGGCGGGGTCGACCGGCGGAGCTTTGCGGGCCGCGGCAGCCGCCTGCCGAGCGTTTGTGCGGCCGCGCTGCCGGTTGCCAGGATGCACACGCCGTCAAGCGCACCAGACGTCTCGCCATCTCCATATCCTCGCTATCGTTATCGTGAGATGGGCGGCGCGGTAGTGGTCGGCCTTACAAATTCCTTGTGCTGACCGCCATCAACGGCCAGGCACACGCCAGTGATCCAGCTGGCCCGCGGTGACGACAGGAAGACCACCGCATCGGCCACTTCTTCGGGAGTACCCATCCGTCCCCACGGAATCGTGCCGAGAATGGAATCGTAGAACGGCCGGTTGCCCTGTTTGGCGCCGGCCCAGACCCCGCCGGGAAATTCGATCGACCCGGAGCGACGACGTTGACGCGAATCTTTTGCGGGGCGAGCGTCACCGCCATCATTTTCGAGTGGCTGATCAACGCCGCCTTCACCGGCGAGTACGCCGACGGCGACCCCCACGCCTCAAGAGCCGCGATCGACGAGATGTGCAGGATCGAACCGCCACCCGACGCAGCCATCCACGGCGTGACGATGCGCGTCGCGCGCACGGACGCGAGCAGATCGATGTCTATGCTGGCCGCCCACGCGGCCTCATCGTCGGCCAACCCGAACGCGCTGGCGTTGTTCACGAGGATGTCGACGCAGCCGAGCGTCTGTCGCGCCTCGCCGAGAAAGCCTTCGAGCGCCGCGGCGTCTCCGACGTCACACACGCGCGCGAGGACGTTGACGCCGGTCTGACGAAGCTCGCCCTTCCGTGGCGCGGAGCGACGACTCGCCGCGCGCGCAGATCGCGACGTTGACGCCTTCGCCCGCCAGCCGCAGCGCGATCGCCCGGCCAATGCCCTTGCTCGCCGCGGTAACGACGGCGTTCTTGCCCTTGAGTTGTAGATCCATGGCCGTATCGTAAACCACGCATCACGCGAACGCGCGAACGGCCGGTTCCGGCCGATCCAAAAGGACCGGCCCTACTGGTCGCGCAGCACGAGCATCGGATCGACGCGCGAGGCGCGAATGGCAGGAATGGCGCACGCGACGATCGCGACAACGGCCGAGCAAACCGAGCACCGTCGCAAAGGTCAGCGGATCGCCCGCGTCGACGCCGTAGAGCAGCGCCGACATCGCGCGCGTCACGGACCATGCGATTACCGCACCGGCGGCGAGACCGATCGCCGTCAGCGCCATGCCGCGCGACATGACCATCGCGATCACGCTCTTCCACGTCGCACCGAGCGCCATGCGGATCCCGATCTCGCGGCCGCGCGCCGACACCGTCTGTGCGAGCAGCCCGTACAGGCCGAGGGCCGCGATGAGCATCGCCAGCCCGCCGAACACGACGAGCAGCGCGGTGTGCTGGCGGCGATCGCCAACCGAGAGACTGATGATCTCGGTCATCGAGCGAACGAGCCGCGTCGGCTGATCGGGATCGACCTGCCGGATGATCCGCTGCGACCGCGGGCGCGTAGCTCAACGGGATCGCCGCTGCACGCGGACGACGAGGTTCGAGGCCTGCGCGCCCGCTTGCGCCGCGGCCAGATAGACACCCGGCTTGGCGTCCTGCTCGTACCCGCGCTCGAGCACGTCCTTCACCACGCCGACGACCGTGTACCACGGCTCCTGGAGACCGAATCGTGATGCGATGCCCGAGCGCCGGACCCGTCCGGGCAGGAAGCGACGCACGAGCGTCTCGTTGACACGACGGCGAGCGGCGCATCGGCGCGATCGCGTTCGTCGATCAGACGGCCCTCAATCGGCGACCACGCCGAGCGTTCGCAGATAGTCGCCGGTCCCGACGCGATAGAGCGCATCGGGCACATCGCCGGGAACGATCTGCCGTCCCTCGACGGCGAAGAACCGCGTGTTGCCGGTGGCCTGAAACGGCAGCGTCGACGCGAACGCCGCGCCTGCACGCCGGGCAGCGCTCGCACCTCGCCGACGACGCGATCGAAGAACGCCGATGCGCTGGCCGGTTCCGCATATCTCGTCTGCGGCAAGCGCCACCTGCATCGTCAGCAGATTGTCCGGCATCGAACCCCAGCTCGATCGCGTTGAGATTGGCGAGCGTCCGCAGCATCAGGCCCGCGCCGACGAGCAGCACCAGTGTCGCGGCGACCTGCAGCACGACGAGCGCGTCGCGGAATCGGCGGGCCGATCCGCCGACGTCGCCGCGGGCGTGCTGCTGCAAGCACCTCCGCCGTCGAGGCGTGCGCCGACTGCACGGCCGGTCCGAGACTGAAGAGCACGCCGGTCACGATCGACAGCACGCCGGCAAATGACAGCAGGCGCCAGTCGAGCACCGAGACGTTCAGCCCCTGCAGACCCGCGGGAACGATGCGCTCGATCAAGCGTGCTGGTGAGCGACCGGAATCGCCAGACCCAGCACACCGCCCGCCACCGAGAGACACAGCGCTTCGACCAGCACCTGTCTGGCCAGCCGCATGCGTGTCGCACCGAGCGAGAGACGCACGGCGTATTCACCGCGCCGCACCGACGCGCGCGCCAGCAGCAGGCTCGCCAGGTTGGCGCACGCAATGAGCACGATGGCCATCGCCGCGATCGCCAGCGCGATCACTTCGACCCGCGTGTCGCCGAGCACCTGCTCGCGCATCGAGCACGACGACGGCCCCGACGTCGCGGTTGGTGTCTGGATACTGCTCGGTGATCCGCTTCGCCATGTCGCGCATCTCGGCATCGGCCGCCTGGACCGACACGCCGGGCTTGAGTCGAGCGACGACGTTGAGGAAGTGGGACTGCGGCGGGTGTCGACCTGATTGGGCGGAAGCTGCATCGGAACCCAGTAGTCGACCTCGCGATCGATGAAGACGAACGACTGCGGCGCGACGCCAACACCTCGTGTTGCACGTCGTTCATCAGAATCGTCCGGCCGACGATGTCGGGATCGCCGCGTAGCGCCGCTGCCAGAGCGCGTGGCTGATGACCGACGACGTTGACGCCGATCGCGATCGTCGTCAGGCGTGAACGAGCGTCCGAGCTGCGGCCGTACGCCGAGGACGTCGAAGAAGTTCGGCGTCACGCGCCGGCCGAGCACCAGCTCGGGCGGGCCGTCCATCGTGAGGCTGGCGCCGGCGAACCGCGTCGCGGCCATGTCGGTGAACGAACGGTTGCTGGCGTCGCCAGTCGTTGAAGTTGCCCGGCGCAGGCGTGTTGCGCGGAAAGCCCGCCCGCGTGCGTCTTCCCAGACCATCACCACCTGATCCGGGTCCTGATACGGCAGCGGATGCAGAAGGACGGTCTGCACCAGCGAGAAGATCGTCGTGTTGGCGCCGATCCCGAGCGCCAGCGTCCCAATGGCGGCGATGGTGAAGACCGGCGTCTTTCTCAGCAGGCGCAGGGCGTACCGCAGGTCGGCGAGGAAATCCATGCGGCGCTTGGACGGAGAAACGGTGTCGGCGGTTGGTCGGTTGGTAGTTGGTAGTTGCGATCAGTTACAGCTTCACCGCGAGAGTGAAGCGGCGGTTGAGCACGGGAAACGGAATGCCCGCCGCGAGCCGCGCGAACGTCCCGTGCTCGGCGATCTCGCTGGCCGCGTAGAGAAAGCTGCCCCACGCCGCACGCGCCAGCGCACCGCCGACGCTGATCCGCCGGACCCCGAGCTCGGCGAGCTCCGCGACGGTCGTGAAGTCGCTGCCGACCAGCACGTTCACCGGCTTGGGCGCGACGCGCCTTGACCACCGCGGACACATCCTGCGTCGTCGAGAGGCCTGGCGCATACAGGCAGTCGGCCCCGGCCTCGGCATAGGCGGTGAGACGCTGGATCGTCTCGGCGAGATCCGGTCGTCCGGCGATGAAGCCTTCCGAGCGCGCGGTGAGCAGAATGCCGGTGCCGCTCTCGTCGATGGCGCGGCGCGCCGCACTGATGCGCTCGACGGCGAGCGCGAAGTCGAACAGCGGATCCGATTCGTCGCCGCGTCGAGTCCTCGATCGACAGGCCGGCGATGCCGGTCGTCGTCGCGATCTTGACGTTGCGCGCGACGTCCGACGGCATCGTCGCGAAGCCGTCCTCGAAGTCGGCGTTGACCGGCACGTCGACGGCCTCGGCCATCGCGCGCAGGTGGGCGATCGTCTCGTTCCTCGACACGCTGTTGTCGCGCCGGCCGAGCGACCACGCGAAGCCCGAGCTCGTCGTCGCGAGCGCGGGAAAGCCAAGCTGTTCGAGCACGCGGGCGCTGCCGACGTCCCACGGATTGGGCATCACGAAGCAGCCGCTCTCGTGCAGACGGCGGAACTCGGCGCGGGAATCGTTCGATGAGTTCATAGCGGGGATCGCCACATTCTCCTTCAGCGAAAGGACGAAGTACAAGATCGTGCCGTCGGGATCGACGACGCGAAGCGTGCGCGCTGGATACTGCGCCTGTCTCAACACAGCTGGCGCGGATCGAACGCATCCGCGGCACGCCTCCGGCGCGGCACGGCCCGGCGGCGACGAGCATTCCAGCGCCCCGTCGGCCGCGGATCAATCCAGTCGGCGACGAGGTCGTCGTAGGCCGTCATCACCGTGTTGCGCGAGACGCCGAGCAGCCGGGCCAGCACGCGCGACGAGGGCAGGCGCGAGCCGGCCGGCGCGCCGGTGCGGATGGCGCGCGGCGATCTGACGGCCGACCTGCTGGTGCAGCGGCGTGGACGAGCGCGGTCGAGCGCGATCGACGGCAGGAAGAGGTCGCGCTGGTCGGTTCACGAGTGGCACCTTCGAGTGGCTCTTTTCAAACGTCAACGATGGGAGAGTATCTCGCTCGAGGAGCATTGCAGCCATGATTTCAGGTGGAAACGCCACCGTCTACGTCTCGAACATGGATGCCGCCGTCCAGTTCTACACCGAGACGCTCGGGCTCACCCTGACCAACCGCTTCGGGCAATCACTGGGCGACGCTCGAGACGGCCCCTGCTACTGGAGCGAGGAGGGCGCCGGCCTGACGATCGGCCTGCATCCCGTGTCGCCGAAGCATCCGGCGCCCGGCACCGCCGGCGGCAGTCGGCTTCGGCCTCGAAACCTACAGCCGCTGAACAGGTGCGTCGCGCGCTGCAGGAGCGCGGCGTCAGGATCACCAGCGAGATCATCCGCTACGAAGGCGGCAACTGCTTCATGATGCGTCGATCTCGACGGCCTCGCAACCTACGTCAACGAGTTCCCGCCAGACATGCTGCCGCTGACGGACCTGGGTCGGACGAGAGCACGCGGTGCAAGCGCCGTCGCCGACGGCTCGCGTTCGGCGGACACGCCATCGTCTACGTATCGAACATGGACGCCGGCGTGCGGTTCTACAGCGAGAAGCTCGGGCTCCCGCTGACCAACCGCTACGGCGATCACTTCGCGACCGTCGAGGCCGGCAGATCTGGTGCTCGCCATTCATCCGAAGACGCCGCAACACGCCTGATCCTGGCACGAAGGGGTCGGTGACGCTTGGCCTGCAGGTGGACGAACCGATGGACGCGCGTCGTGTCGCGTCTCACCGAACGCGGCGTCCGCATGACCGGCGAGAGCGCACCGCCCGATTCGGGCGCGCGAGTGGAGTTCGAAGACGAGGACGGCAATCCGATCTATCTGTGGGAAGCCAGAGCCGCCTGCGTCGCTCGGCGCGGCGCGTCACGGTAGCGGATCGACCGGGAACGACGGCGTTCCACATCCGCTCGGCTGATTGCAGCACGGCCGGCACGTCTTCGACACGCAGGAACCGCTGGCGCACGAGATCGTCGGCGGCACGCCTGACCTTGTCGAGATAGTCCTGCCGTCCGCTGTAGCGTTCGGCGATCGACAGCCGGCTGTCGCCGTTCGCGATGCGCTGCTCTTTCGTCCTGGCGAACGGCTCGAATCCGCCGACGAGTCCGCTCAGATATCGCGAGCTCGCTCAACTGCGGGACCGTGACATTCCATCCGGTGTAGGTGCCGAGCGGCACCGCCACCTCCGGCAAGCCGAATGCCGGACGACGTCGTTGCCGTCGGCGTTGACCTGCGGCACGAGCACGCGAAACGGCTCGCCTGTCTGCGGCGGCTCGATCGTGATCACTCGCGTCGTCGGTGTACTCCGGCCCGTAGTCCATCCGCCAGACGCGCGGCATGTAGGTCGCGAACGGAAACGACGGCACCTTGGGGAAGCGCACGTCCTCGAGCGGCACCAGCTCGCCCTTTCGACGATCGCCGGATACTGCGACGACGGCGGCTCGCGTGTCGCTGCGCGTCCACGCGTCGAGCTCGACGAGCAGCGCGCGAGTCACCCAGCGCTGCTCGGCGAAGTTGACGAAGCTGCCGATATTGATCGCGGCCCTTCGAGAGCGGAAGCCCGCCCATCGAATGCGGAGTGCCGGCCAGGAAGTAGAGGCGCGATGTCGCGGCCAGCGGCGCATCGGCGCGCCCGTCGTCGCTCGTATGCGTGAGCGATCCGGCGCGCGCCCAGTATTCCGTGGACGAGAACGTATAGAAGATCTTCGGCGTGACACGCGCGCTGCTCGCGCCTTCGCCAGCAGTCCATCGTCTGTGAACGGCGGCAGATCGACCGGGCGCAGCACCGACAGCACGGAGTTGCCGGCCTGACCCGGCATCGCGAAGCGATGATTGAAGCTGCCGCCGCCCGCACCAGCCGAGGAGATCATCAGACCGTCGAACGCGGCACGTCCGCGCTCGTCGGCGTTGAAGCCGTCGCGAACGAACTCGCGCAGGAAGCGGCCGCTCTGCGAGTAGCCGTAGCCGATCACCCGCCGCAGCGCGGCCGGCGTCTCGCGCAGCGTGGCGCCATCGCCGGCCGTACTTCAGATACGACGCGAAGTCGCGGATGGCGGCGAGGCCGAGACCGGCGACCGGTGAACCGCTCGCGCGGTAGACGGCCTCGTAGATGCCGGTGCCTACGCCTGACGTGACGCGCATCGAGCAGCCATCGACGCGAGCTGCCAGCCGTCGCGCGGAATCGGCTGCGGCGTCTCGTCCATGCGCGCGCGAAACGTGAGCGTCGCGCGTCGTTCGCCCGGTCTCGGCGACGCAATACGTGAGCGGCACCTCGACGCCGCCCGGATGCGCGAGCTCGATGTGCGCATCGCGCACGCAGACCCTCGACCGGCGCGATCGGCGCGGTGAACGTCAGGCCCTGCACCGGACGCACGTCGAATTGCCAGCCGAGGAACGCGACCGCGAATCCCTGCTCGAGCAGGAAGCCGTCGCCCAGGTTCCACGACTCCGGCGAGAGATTGCGCTGCTGCGCGCCGCTCAGAATCGCCAGCGACTGATCGCGGCCGCGATTGACGACCTCGAGGAACACCGTGCCGCGTGCGCGGCGGGCGTCCTTGGGTCTGAAGAACAGCAGGTCGGACGAGAACTCGACCTTGCCGCTGGCATTCCGCGGCGCGTGATCGATATCGGCAATGGCGCGATTGGCCGGCAGCCATCGGATCGATGGCAAAGTACACGCGCCCGATGATCCGCTCGTGCGTGCCCCAGTCGTCGCGGCGCTGCACGTCGATGCGGACGACCTCAGCGACCGCGGCATCGGCGACCGCCAGGGATGCACGCAGAAGGCCGCCTGAAGGCAGCGCCTGATGACGCGCCGCGCGTCGCGCATCCGATCGATTCGCGCCATGTCAACGCAGTCGAATGACGTTTCCGGTGATCAACCGCGCCTCGTCCGAGGCGAGGAACGCGATGATAGCAGCGACCTCGCCGGGTTCGAGCGATGTGAATCAGGTCCGGCCGGTCAGCGACGTGGCGCCGGACGTCGTCGGTGATCCAGCCGGTGTCGGTGACCGGCGGGTGGACGATGTTCGCCGTGATCCCGAGGCTGGCCAGCTCGAATGCCGCCGACATCGTGTAGTTTTCGAGCGCCGCCTTCGCCGCTCCGTATGAGACTTCACCCGGGAACCCGTCCGGCCCGCCTGAGGTGAGCCCGATGATGCGGCCCCACGTCGCGTGTCGCGCCGCGTGGCGGCGGGCGAACTCGGCGATCAGCGCGGCTGAACCGCGTGCATCGACTGCGAACTGACGATCGAACGTGTCGGTGGTTACGCGCGTCGAGTGGCGACCGAGCCGGTCGGGTGTCAGCGGGCACGAACGTGTCAGCGAGCCAGCCGCTCGCGTTGTTGATCAGGATGTCGATCGGGCCGAGCTCGGACTCGGCGACGTCGAACAGACGCGCCGGCGTTGTGCCGTCGGCGAGATCCGCCTCGACCGCAACCGCGTGGCCGCCCTGCTCGCGAATCGCCGCAAGCACCTGCTCCGCATCGCCGGCGCGATTGCGACGGTACATCGTCGGGAATGCCCGGATCGACAGCGTCAGTCAGCCGCAGGTAGGAGATGAGTACACGTGCGCCGCGCGCCGCCAGGGCCTCGGGCCGCTGCCGCGCCGATGCCATGATTGCCGCCGGTGACGAGGGCGACGTGGTCGCGGAGATCGCGCCGATTCCATGCCCGGCGATCTTCAGTCCAGCGCGGACTTCGTTCGCGGCGACCACCGGTGAAAGACGATCGAGCCGTCCGCGCGCAGTGCCTCGAGGATGTACTCGGCGTCCGGGCCCGGCTGTCTCGGCGTCCACGTCCACCGGGCGACACTGCTTGACGCCGACGACGACCCAGCCTTCCTCGGGCAATCCAGTGCCGGCCGCGCGCCTCGGCCTGCTCGGGGTCGCGCGTCTGGATCCAGCAGTTCACGTGCGCGCCCGCCACGTTGTCGCGCTCGGCGACGGCCTGGGTCGGCATCGCCTCGAACTGCATGAAGATCACGGGTTCGCGAGTCATAGTGTTCGCGCAGACGATGCCTCGGGGCTCATAACGAATGCGGCGTCTCGACCGAACAGCCCTATTGTTTCGACACTTCCGCGAGCCGCGCCACCAGCATTCCAGGCGCGTGGCAGGTCTGGCACGCCAGCTTGCTGGCCGCCCGCTGAGAGGGATCGTCCTTCCACTGCCGGGCCCGGGTCGCGTAGGGCGTGTCGGGCAGCAGGGTCAGAATCCGCTCGACGTGGGCCGCGGCCTCCTCGCTGCGTCCGGTACGATCGGCCGTCTGCGCGAGACCCGAGAGCACTTCGCCTTTGTGGTGCAGCGGAAGCTTCTCGATGATCTGCCCCTGCAGCTTCCACAGCTGCTGGTAGGCGGTGTAGCCCAGCTCCCAACCCGCCTTGCGCTCGTCCGCCGGCAATCGATCGGCGATGGTCGCCTGGGTGCCGCCGGTGATGGCGAACACGCCGACGACCTCGGGACCGAGCTTCATCGCTTCGGCAAACAGTTCCTGCGCGCGGCGATAGTGCTGCCGGAATTGATCCGGCTGCTTGGCTTCACTCGCCATGACCGCCCGCGTCTGCGCGAGACTTCCCTGCCACGCGAGGATGGACGCACGATCCGCGGGACGGCTGGCCAACAGCAGATCGGCGTTCTTCTCGGCGCGCGCCATCCTGGCGACATCGCCCTGCAGGAAGCCGGCGAAGATGTCCTCACGCAGCAGCGTGTGAACAGTCAGGCGCGCGTCCGCGATCGGAGGCTCGGGCGCCTGGGCGGGAACCGCCGCCGAGATCGCGACGAGCGCCACGACAGTCAGCAGAGTTCTGGTCATACCCCCGAGACTACGCCTCCGCAAGGATCGAGACAATCGGGATTTGCCCTCACAGCGCGCAGCGTCGAACCAGCGCGTCGGTGAGCGTTCACTGGCGCCAGGTCGGGATCGACCCAGCCGAGCCTCGCGGTCGTGGACATCAGACGTTCGCGTGAGTAGAACGTCAGCAGCAGGTCACGAGCCGCGAGCGGGCCGGCCAGCAGCTCGATCGCTCGCATGTCCAGTGACGGCTCTGCCGGGCTCGATTCGAGATACTGCGCGAGCAACTGCACGTACACGGCGGTGATCGTCTCGTGATAGCCGTTGGTCTCGGAGTTCACGCCGCCGTGGCTCTCGTTCAAGCGGCGGATGCCGCTCCGCAGTCGAAGGAGCGCATCCTCACCTCCGTATCGATGCACATGCCAGAGGCCGACGACAAGATGCGCGGCGTGGGTCCACTCCTTCGCCGGGATCGCACACGCCTCGAAGCGCGCGCCGAGGTCGTCGAGCGCTGTCGCGTCACGGTGCGCCAGGCGCAGCTTCAACCCACGATAGCTCTCGAACAGCGACTGATGCGCACTCAGCGACAGCTCATCGTCGCGGGAGTAGTAACTGCGCACCCAGGACAGCAGGAACTCCAGCTTCGCGTCCTGTTCGACCTTCGATGCGTACTTGTGCGGCTCCCACGGTCTGCTGCGACAGTTCGCGAGACAGGCGTCCACACCAGGATCGAGGAACAACAGGATTGGTGAGTGCGTGAGTGCCTGGGCGACGAGCCCCGCATAACAGCCCTCAACGACCCAGCGATCGTGTCCCGAGCAGAATGCCGCCACATCGGCCGCAGCGGCTTCCGGCGTCCTCGCGACGGCGACCTTCCCCGGCTCCCACGCAACCGTGTCGAGATCGAGCGACGCGATCGAATGCGCCGCCGCGATCTGCTGCGGCCGCGACCTGTCCCGCAAACGTCGACTTGCCGGAACCGGAGTTCCCGATGATAGCGACCCGCATCAGAAGGAATTGGTCCTGTTTCGCAACTCCGGCAGGCCTAGGCGTGTTCGAACGCCTTCGGTCCGTACCAGATGAACGCAGCGATCGAGATCGCGATCGCCGCCGCAGCCACGGTCTGTCCGGTCAGGAAGTAACCAACGATGGCGATCAGCCCAGCGCCCTCCATGACGAACCACATCGGCAGGATCGTGCTCGTGACGGAGGACCAGTATTCCTCGATCGGCTGCCTCGCCTCACGAGGAGGAACACGCGGTTTCAGCAGTAGCAGCGCCACTGCAACCAACACCAACGACAGTGCGGAAAACCCGTAGCCAAGCATCTGATTGTCGGCCGATGACTGCGCTCCCGTGTCGCCGGATCGGAGCACAACCATCACGCCCGTCAGTATCAGTTGCCCCGTGAGCAGGGACCGGTGAAGAACCGGTGGCATCGGAGGGCCAGAACGAGTGGTCGTCATAGCAGTGGCCGTCAGGGGGTTGGCGGTTCCAGACCGGTTCTGGCGACGGCAGCCGCCGCTGCCGCGGATGCGAGATAACGAATATATGCGCCTGCCGCTTCCGGGTGCTTCGAGCTCGCCGCCACGCCGGCGGCGAAGATTGTGACGCGCTGCACGTCTGCCGGCAGTGGACCGACGACGTCGATGCCCTTTACCGGCAAGAGCTCACTCATCTGCTGAAAGCCGACCTCGGCGTCGCCTCTCGCCAGCAGGGCGCCGACGCGCTCGTTGCCGCTGCGCCGGGTCTTGGGGGCCATCTGCTCGGCAATCCCGAGACGCGGGAACAGCTCCTTGGTGAAGTAGTCACCGCTCACGCTGGACGAGAGCGCGACCGATTTCGCATTCAGCAGCGCGCGCCTGAGCGCGTCGATGGAGCTGATATCAGGCTTGGGCATCCCCGACCGCACCGCCATGCCGATACGCGACCGCGCCAGATCGACGCGGCTCCCGGCGATGACGAGGCCGTCCTTGATCAAATCGTCGAGCGCATCCGCGGCGACGATCACGACATCCGCCGCATCACCGCGCTTCAATCGACTCGGAATCGAATCCGCGCCCACACCCATCGACGTCGCACCCGTCGTGACCTTCGTCATCGTCGAGCGCTCGAACTCGGGAGCGAGTTCGAGGTGCGCGGCCGTGAAGGTGCCAGACGTCATCACGACGAGTCCGCCGTCGCCGACCGGCTTTGACGTGACAGGCGGTGCCTGCGCCTGCAGCAGCAGGCACACGACCAGTAGCGCGACGAATTGGGAGATTCGGACCGCCTGACTCACGACCGTACGATCAGCAGCAGGAGGAGCGTGCGCGGAATGGCGTTCATGGCGCTATCCTTCGCAGTTGACGATCCAGGGCACGCCGAAGCGATCGATCAGCACGCCAAAACGCTCGGCCCAGAAAGTTTTCTCCAGCGGCATCCGCACCTGTCCGCCGTTTGCCAGCGCCTCGAACATGCGCTCGGCATCCGCCACGCTCTTGATCTGGAGCGTCAGCGAGAACCCCTGCGGCGCCTCGTATTGATCCGCTGCGACGTCGGCCGCCTGCAGCGTCTGGCCGCCGATGATGATGCTCCCGTGCATGATCTTGTCCGACCAGTCGGCAGGCACATTGCCCGAAAGCGGTGTCCCGGTATAACGAAAGATCGCGCCCAGCTCGCCGCCGAGATGCTGCTCGTAATACTTAAACGCCGCCTCGCAGTCTCCCTTGAAACTCAGATACGGGTTCATCTTCATCATGGGCGTATCGCGACCTTCTTGATCCGCGGCGGCGTGAGCGGCTGGCTCATGCCTCCATCTGGTCCCCTGGTCGTCGGCGTGTCGGCGAGCGCATCGACGATCTCCATGCCGTTGGTCACGCGCGCGAAGATCACGTAGGCCGGCGGCAGCGGATAGTCCTGGTGCATGATGAAAAACTGGCTGCCATTGGTGTTGGGCCCGGCGTTGGCCATGGCGACAACGCCGCGGCGATAGCCGGCGCTGTAGGTCGGTGAATCCGGCTTGATCTCGTCCTCGAAGGTGCCGCCCCAGGCACTCTCGCCGCCGGTCCCGTCGCCGGAGGGATCGCCGCCCTGAATCATGAAGCCCTTCACGATCCGGTGAAACGTCAGATTGTCGTAATAGCCGCGCTCGGCGAGGAGGCGGAAGTTCTCGACTGCCTTCGGCGCATCCATCGGCAGGAACTCGAGCTCGATCGGACCCTTGTCGGTCTCAATGGTCGCGTGCAACCCGCCGGAGCTCTTCGCAGTTGCTGGTGCGCTGGCGTTTGTTGCAGGCGCTTTCGCTTCGCCTGACGGCTCTGAGCTGGTGCAACCGGCGATTCCGGCGAGCACAAGACACGACAGGACGACAGATGCCAGTGAGTGGACCTGAGGAATAAATGGTGTAGTCACGTCACGAGGATAAACCATTGCTCACCACGGGCTGGCATCGATCATCGCATCGAAGACGTGATACTGACCCGTGGCGCTGTATCAGCCTCGGAGTCTGTCCAGCAGGCTGGCCACCATCGACGGTTCGCGCCGTTCGGGCGGATCGACGAAACGCAACCGCTTCACGGCATCGGGTCCCCAGAACCGGCCGACCGTGATGAGCAGATCCAGGTCCGGCCGAATCCAGTCTGGCACCATGGTCTTTGCCCCCAGCTCCTGCAGCTGCTCGAAGCTCAGCTCGCGCAGAGGCGTCATCTGGCGGCCAACCTTCACGGCATGGTCGGGCACCGTCGCGCTGTCGATCAGCACATCGAGAACGCGCTGACGCCACTGCCCCGACAGCCGGCCGAGCACGGTGCGAAACCACATCATGCCCATCAGTTTGCGCAACTCGATGCCGTCGATCGGAATGTCCGATGCGGCGCCGTCACCGGCGAGCGCCACCGCTGCCGGCTCGGAGCGGTTCAGGGCAATGGCAAATTCCCAGAAGGTGGAGAAGGCATGCGGACGCGGCGGCTCGGCAACGAACGAGCCGAGGTCAGCGGGCTGATTTGAACGACCGGTGTTTGGCTCCGCCAGTTCGCGTGATTCCGCCCCTGTAGCGACGAGGGCTGCCTCTTCAACTGCAACCGGCTCGGACGCAGTCCGGTGAGAGACGATGGTCCGGACGCCTCTCTCGAGGCTCCAATCCACGTCGAGTGGCTGGTGCGTTCCGGTGTACTCGGCAAACAGCGCCGTCACACCCCACGGTCTGGGCATGCCCACCGCCCGGACATACAGGGGACTGTATGGACTCGTCGCCTCGGCGCCCATCGCTGCGGCCAGCCGTCCCTTGATCTTCGCGTCCACAAGATTCGACCAGTCGCCCTGGATGCAGATGAGCGATGTCCCCGCCGGCTTCTGGAAGGCGTAGTAGGGATTCTCACAACAACGATCAGCTGCCTGCTCCACCAGCTTATCGCCTGGCTCGCTGCCTTCCGGAGGGTCGATCTCGGCAAAGCCGACTCGCAGACGGCCGCGGCCGGCAAACAATATCGAGAGATCGGAGGGATCGACCTGCGACAGATCCCACAGGACGTAGATCAGGCCGCGCAGACCGCGCGCGATCGGCAGGTTCATTCGCTCCCAGACGATCGGTTGCGGCTGGGGATCGTGTTCGGCGTACCCGCGGTCGTTGAGAATCTCGATCAGCCGGATGCCGGCTCCGTCGAACTGCTCGATGGCCTTGACCGCGTAGTCATAGTGTCGCTTGTCGACCTCGTGCCGCTCGAAGGAGGGCCGGACAAAAATCGGGATGACCAGCTTCCTCTGCTGACGCGCGATCTGCGCCAGCGGGAACATTGTCCCGGACCCGGTGCCCTTCCCACCGGTGCCGATGAGGATGATGATCGAATAGCGGCTGAACAGCGCCTCGACGTCGCTGCGTGATTCGTTCAGCGCCTCGAGCGCGACCGCCGGATCGTGGCGGGCTCCGAGCCGTCCCGTCGTGCGCGCGCCGATGAGCACTCGCTCCTCTCTCGGCAGATCGGAGAGCGCGAACTCGTTGGTGTCCAGGAATCGGGTCGTCACCGCGCGCCTCAGTCGCTCGGCGTATCGCGGGTCGCTCTTCTGGGTCACGGCCAGGTCGCGCCGGAACGCCGCCTTCACCGATCGCAGGATGTTTCCACCACCGCCGCCGACACTCAAAAGGAGGATATGCATGTGACACCTGATTGCCTGGGACCGGCTTTGAACTGAAAGGGCACGACAACCCATCCGGCCTGCGTGTAGAGCGGACCACTGACGAAGGAGCCGTCGTCGAGGACGTGCAAGACTCGCGCAACGTCGTATTCGACGTTCTTCTTGTGATCCGACAGGTTGGGATACCGTCGGCCACCGCCCGGCGCGAGGAGGATGTCGAGCTTCCGCCGACGCGCGCTGTAGCGGACCCGCGATTGGAGGGCCCGCTCGGCGCCGTCAGACCACAGCAGCGGCCGTTCGAACTCATGGACGAATCGACTCGCGAAGTGCCGCATCACGATGGTCGTCGTCTTTGTACGAACGAGATGATCGTCGAGGATGCGCCACCCGACCCACGGCACAACCATCACCGCGCCGAGCCACAGCATCGTGAGTTCGAGCGGCAGTCTTTCACTGGTGTCATCGACGGGTTCGGCCGTCACGAGGACGCCGGGCACTACGGCTACGGCAGGGAGCGCTTCAGAAGTTACCGACGCCGCGGACACCTCACGGGAGGTCAGTGCCTCGGCGACCTCGTCGCTGGCCCGCACGGGCGCGCGTTGGACGGCGGGCTTGCGCACACACGCATGCCAGCCGGCGAGAATGCGGTTGTATTGCGACTTGGGAATGAACCTCGACGAGCCGTTCCTGATTTGGAAAGACGCCTGATATGCGTTGCGGCTGTCGCCGGTGACGCGACGCGCGGCCTGCGTCGCTGACTCGCCACGCCGAATCGAGTGGCAGACGAGCGACTGCCCGAACGCCGCAGTCGGTGCGACCGGCAGCAGCAGGACGATCAGCCACCCATACCAAATGATGCGCGTGACAGGCCGCAACACACACCTCAGCCGTTCTGACCCCAAGTAGCGAGGTGGTGGGCGCTAACTCAAGCTACGTGCCAGAGCGTTTACATCATTCGCTTGGGCATTTGGAAGATCGGAAACGCTGGTGGTGTGGATATTTTGCTGCAGTTGTCACACGGCGAGGTCGCCTGCTGTGGCGATGCAGACTATGGGCGACTGCGAGGACGCGGAGCGGGCTCGCCGCACCGCCGGCAGACCCGTCGCCGAAGCGGCCAACCGAGCGGGACACCAATCAATAACCAGCTCAGGATCATGAGGGGCGAAGCCGGACCGATCGATTCACACTCGCTGTGCCCGCACTGCGAACAGCCGTCCGCGACACTGTCGGCCGGGCCGTCTTGTGGGTCTTCAATGACCGCACCCGTGTCCAGCAGTGATTGCGCTTCGTCCAACCGATGCGCGGGCACGAGGGCCTTCACGCCGCCAACGGCATTGGAGTACGTCCAGTTCATGGACACGACGTGCTCGTCGGCCAGAGCCACCTCGATCCCGGCCGCTTCCAGAACAGACTTCGCCAGGTGCGCTTCGTGAACGCTCGTGAACGTCCGGGCAACAACCGGGCCGGGCTCGGTGTCCATTGACCTGAATATCGGCGGAATCGAGGGAACTATATGGGCCAGGACTCGCGGTCGCTCGATTGTGCGACACGCACATGTGTGACTGGTGCCGCATCGGAAAGAATTGCTAGCGTTCCTACTCCGGAGGGGTCGATGAGGGGACTCGCCTATCGCGATCGGAGAGCTGGAATACGGGGCGCTACGAGAGTCGCCTGAGCGGCGGTTCGCCCGCACAAATCCGGGTGGCGTCATCGAAGGCAACGAATCGCTGGAGCTGAACAACTACCTGGTCGATAGCGCCGCTCCGCGAGCGGAGCACGTGAGCGCCATCCGGCGAATGGCCTTACGGCTGGCTGCGCAAGCGTTCACCGACGACACATTCGCCATCGAGATCGTCGGCCACGCCTCGACCTCCGGCGCCGGCGCACCGAACAAGACCCTCTCGCAACAGCGTGCGAATCAGGCCGCCCAGGTATTCTTCGCGGCCGTACGTGCCGACCTCGTAGCGCGTGGAATCCCGCTTCCACGCGCCGAGTCTAATGCTTGGCCAGTTGCGAAGTCGCACGCGTGTTCGCGGCGTCGGCACCAGCCAGCCAGCCGTATCTCCGGCGCCGACGGCCGCCGACCTTGCGCGCAACCGGAGAGTCGAGATCTTCGTGACGGCTCAGGGCTGAAGACTCATTGTGGCGCCGCCTGCAGCAGCACCAGGAACAGGTTGTCCGGGTCGCGCACGATCGCCACCTTTGTCGTCGCACCGCCGCGCCCCGGCAGATTGACGGTCGTCCCTCCGGTCGAGACGACCGCGCCGCCGTGCCGCTTGAGCGTCTCGATCGCGGCATCCACGTCTCGAACCTGTAGCTGAATGCGGGTCGAACCGGGGTCCTGGATATTGCCGCGAACCGTTCTTCGATCGACGCCCTTGAAGTCGATGACTTCGAAGACCAGTCCCGTTGTCGGCACTTCGAGGATGCCGGCGCGGTACTGCCCGTCCGTCAGCCCGAGCATCTCATTGACGGCGGGATCCCTCTTGAACTCGTCGACGCTGCGCACCTTCATGCCGAGTGCGTCGCGATACAGCGCCAGTGCCTTGTCGACATCGTCCACCGTCAGCCGCACGCGCACGGCAATGACGTTGGCGGTCGGCGGCGCCTGCGTCTCGGGTGGCTCGTCGGCCTGGACGATCTCCACGAAATGCCCGTCCGGATCCTTCACGACGACAACCCGGAACCGCGGCTTGCCTGCGGGCAGGCCGATCGGCGCACCGCCTTTCGTCACGACAGGCGCGCCGAGGGCCTTCACCCGCGCGAACGTCGCGTCGACGTCGCGCACGAACACGATCAACATGAACGCGCCGCTATCCTGTATCCGGCGCTCGAGCGGCTTGCTCGCGGCATTCGTGATCTCGACGATCTCGACGCCGGTGCGCATCGCCGGCGGCCGGCCGATCTGCCAGCGCAGTCGGGCGTCCGGCAATCCGAACATGCTGCGGAGCGCCGGATTCGTGTCGGCGTTGGCCGGCGCACCCTGGACCTCCAGGCCCAGGCCGTCGCGATAGAACGTGACCGCCTTGTCCAGGTCGCCGACGATGGGGCTGAAGAAATTGCCCGAGCCCACGACGAGACCCGTCGGCGGCGGACCGGCGGGCGCCGCGGCCGGCACCTGCGCGTGCGCCACCGTCGCGGCCAGCATGAACACGAGCGCCAGCGTCCGGTTCCTCATGCAACCTCCTCGATTCTTCCGGGCGAACATCATCCGGGCCGGATTGCGCGATCAGTCGGTAAAGACGGTCAGCGTGCGCTCTTGAATCAACCACTTGCCGCTGCGCTTGACGAGACGATCTTCGGAGCGGCCCATCGCCGCCGTGGTCATCCTGCCGTCCTTGTCGCGGCGCACGGTCTGCCAATACGACTGGTGCAAGGCCTCGCCGGATTTCGGGAACGTGATGCGAGGGCTGCTGATCACGTGGTACAGATTCGCCGCCGGCAGCCCCTTCGCCTTGTTGTCGTCACGCCGCTGAATGAGGCTGGTGACGATCTTGCGAATCTCCCCGTGTCCCCGGCTGATGCTGCCGTTCGAATCGATGACGGCATCTTCGGTGAACACAGCCACATAGCCGTCCGCATCGAGTGAATCGACCGCCCACACATAGCGGGCCATCACGTCCTCGACCGCGATGCGGTCCTCGTAGGTACCGAGATTGCCTTGCGCGGTGACGAGCGTGGGCCCTTCGACTCCGCTCAGGGCAAGCGAGACGAGAAACGCGAGAAAGGCGGCGGAATGCAGTCGCATGTCGTGAGTCCTGTCAACTCGATGCCGCTCACTGCGGCACGGGCGTCAACGATAGCACTGCGCGCGGGAGGCCGCGTGCCGAGCGGCCGCGGTCTGGGCGGTGGGTGTCACGGCACGCTTAGCGGCGAGCCGCCAGGCGATTCATTGACTCGGGCACTCGCCATGACACGGTGCCTTCCTTGCTGCCAATTCGCACCACCAACTCGGCTTCCGGAGCGCTGCCCGCAAGATACTCCGGCGAGGGACGGCCGTTCGTCGGGAAGACCATCCAGAACTGCTCATAGGCATAGTCACGTCGAAACACGCCCGCGAGCGCACGCATCTTGCGCAGCTCTGGATTGCTGATACCTCTCACTCCATTCGAACCAGCGTCTGAACGTTTCGGGCGCATCAGCGCGACCCAATCGAGTGGGATCACACCGGAGCCCTCTCGCGGGTCGATCTCCACGAGGACGACCATGGCATCGGGCAACTCGGCCTCGCGCACCAGCGCCAGCGTCTCGGTGTCAGTGAGTCCACCTGCCAGCTGCGCGAGTCGCGCCGTGGCACGGATGACGTCAGGTGTGAGCCAGGTCGCGCGAAGCTTGTAGTTGTACGAATGCTCGGTGTGGACGACGCGGAAATCCAACGCCCCGCCCACCCGGCCATCCTGGCGCATGGAGCGGCCGACGGACTCCGCCTGTTGCTTCGTCCACCGGAGGAATGCCCCGTCGCCGGCTGGCTGCGCGTGAATCGCGACGATGGAGACAAGTCCAAGGAGAACGGCGGTCGACAGGCGTCCGAGCACCGTTACTTGCCTCGCGACCGTCTCAAGATGGCCACCAGCTCCTTGCCGCCAACGGCAGTCTTGGACAGCGTCATGCCGACCAGCTCGTAGCCGACGTCTCCAGCCTCCTGCAGTTCCTTCTGCAAGGTTGACGTCTTCGACGTCGCGAGCAGCTTGTACTCGGTGGGGCCGTTGAGGGCATCCTTGTCACGCTCGAGAATGACCACGACTTCATCGCCACCGAACGTGCTGCTGAACACCGTTTGTCCCTTGTACTGAAATCCGGCGTCCGACGCTTCCTGCATCTCCTTCTGCATCGTCGACGTCTTGCTGGTGGCGAGCAGCTTGTAGGCGAATCGACCGGTCTTCTGATCGGCGCGAGACATGAGCACGACGACTTCCTTCCCCCCGAAGGAGGATTCACCACCCATCACCGCCTGAAAGCGAAAGCCAGCCTCGGCGGCCTCGTTCAACTCCTTTTCCATCGTGGAGGTCTTGCTCGTGGCCAGCACTCGATGATCGAAGGTCGAGCCGATCGCTGTCTGCGCGCCAGCGTCTCTCACGCCGGCACAGACAACCATGACCAGCAGGATTGCACTCAGCTGCACGCCTAATCGAAGATGCATCTCATTCAGCTCCTTGCGCTTGTCGTTCAGTGTTCGGCTCGACACAACGAGTCCGATAGTCGCGCGGCGGGCCCCGTGTGGCGACGAGGGCTCGACTGCCGTGTGAGACGGGTCCGATAAATCGAGCGTGGAGCTATCCGGGAAGGGCGAGTTTCAGAGGCAGCCTGCCTCAGAATGACGTGCCGGCGGTCACGTAGAATCGCGCGTCGCCGCGGCTGACCGGGCCAAGACTCTTCAGCGGCACTCCGACACCAGTGCGAATGCGAATCGCGAGAAACGAGAACAACGCGATGTCGCTCGACAGCTCGGCGCCGGTCGAGAGCAGTTGCGGCGCCCCCAGCCGATCGACACTGGTCGCGCCGCCAACGCTGTCAACGAACCACGATCCGGACAGGCGACGTAAATACACCGGCGCTGCTCCGAGCCCCCGGCTGACACGCGCGATCGGCAGACGCAGTTCGGTCCGCGCGCTCCACAGCGCACTGGCGGTCACGAATCCCTCCGGATAGCCGCGCACCTCGAAGTTGGTGCCGCTCCCATCAAGGATGGCGGTCGTTCCAAGACCTCCGGCCGTCAGACGACTGGCCGCCGGCCCTCGTTCTTCGGCCACACGCACGGTCGCAGCCAGAACCGGCCGTCCCGACGTGGTCCATGACGGCAACGATCGATACGCGGATGCGGACACCTCCCATCCCGAGCGCCACCGGTCGTCGGCAGTGGCTTTCATGTAGTTGGCTGCCGCGGTCATGAGCACACCGTCCTGGACTGAGATCGATCGCGGTCCGGCCTGCGTATTGCCGAAGCTCACTCCGAGGCCTCCGCCGACGAGGGTCGGCCTCTGCTCGATCGGCTCGGCGACCGACCCAGCGTCGCCGCTGTCTTCGCGATGACGGTCTTCGATCTGGAGGCTTGCGCTGAGGAGCGTCAGTCGCCGCAACGTCCGCCATGGAAAGACAGCCCCGACGGCTACGGCGCGCCTGCGCTCCAGGCGCAGCAACTCGGCGTCGCCGGATTCGATGCGCTGCTCGAGCCGCCACCTCGAGGAGACCTGACCGAACAGCTGCGCCCGCGGAAACCGTCGATACACGTAGCCTGCGGATCCGAACCATCGACTGTCTGGCCCAAGCGCCGCACTTCCCTGCCATTGGTGGCGGCCGATCACATCCACTCCACCTGTCGCAGCCCCCGCGAATGACCCCACTCCCCCGATTGTCGCGATCACCGGCGACCAGCCAGTCGGTAGCAGGTCGCGAAACGGCGAGTACGGCCGTGGCACGGTCGCGTCGAGCAATACCGGTGCTGCGTCGGGATCACCAGGCCGAGCAGCGTAATCGGCCGCGGGAACAGGTGCCGCAATCCACGACGCACGGTCGACCTCGAGACGTTCGAGATGCCGTCCGTCGGCATGCACGACAGTGGCAATGATCACCGTCCGTGGTGACACCGCGTCGGGGACGAGCGTGACCTCGTGGAGTCCGGTCGTGACGCGAGCCGCCAGATACGCACGCGGAGACGTATCACCGTCGAGTTCCACACCGTACAGCTCTCGTACTCCGGAGCGATCCGAGGTAAAGAACAAGCGACGGACTCCTGCCGGAGCGCCGATGTCCCACTCCGGAATACCTTCGAGGGCACGATCGTCGGTCAGCGCCTGAAGCAGCCGGCCGTCTGCCGAGAGCAGCACCAGATCGTACGAGGCGCCTCGAGTGAAGCGCATCGCCGCGAGGCGCGTGCCGTCTGGAGACCAACGGGCAGGACCCCACGCTGTTTCAGCCGAGAACTGTGTCAGCGGCGAGATGGTCGCGGAGACGAGATCGACCGTCACCAACCGGCTTCGATCGCTCTCGTCCTGCACCGCAACTACCGTACGCCCGGATGGGTGCATGTCGGGTGACGTGAGACGAGCCGATCGGGTGAGTCGCGAGACGAGGCCCGACGCGATCTCGACGCGGAACAGGTCGCCGAACACCCGCGCGTTGTCCACGAGCATCGATTGCGAGAAGACAATGGAGCGGCCATCGGGCGCCCACGCGAAGGCGTGAGCGCCGTTGACACGGGCCAGCCGGCGCGGCGCGCACGCCTTCAGATCCGCGACGTAGAGACCCAGCGGCTGGCGGCCCTCGTCGCTGTACAGGAACGCCACGGTCGTCCCGTCTGGCGAGACACGCGGAAACGATGTGGAGTGCGCCACGCCGCACAGACGCCTCGTCGTGGCAAGACCGGGGGCACTGGCTTGAAGCCGATCGCGCAGTTGCAGCGCCTCGTCGCGTGCACCGGTGATCCAGTCGGTCCACGCCTGCGAAAGGCTCTTGCCGCCAAACAGCTCGCCTGTGCCTGCGCCGCGTGAAAAGATCGAACCGAAACTGCCGGCACGTCGCGCCATCCACGCAGGCAGTGCGTCCAATCCGTAGCGGTCGGCAACGTGATCGAGAAAGAGACCGCCAAATACGTACTGACGGTTGGGCGGCCAGGCGCCGGGATCGGATTCCGCTTCGTCCAGTTTGGGGCCCGTCGTCTCGAGCACCGCCGCGCGGAGCGTCTCACGAAACCCGCTGCCACGCAGGCGCCCTCCCGTGGTGAGCCTGGATTCGTAGAACGTCGCCAGTCCCTCCGTCAGATAGCTCCCGTCGAAGAGATGCGGAAAGGTCAGCTCGTTGCGGCCGAACGCGCCGCGCAGCACGCTCCACCCGCGACGCGCCTGGTCGAGATGGAAGACGTGCGCGAGCTCGTGAGTGACCAGCAGCTCGATCGGGTCGTCGGTGAAGAACAGGTCGCCTTCGACCGGCGTGTGCGCGAACGCGATAATCCTGTTCGTTGGAACTGGCGTCGCGAAACCATTGAAGACATCGCCCTGGTCGACGATAACGAGTCGAATCCTGCCGCCCGGTGTCGCGCCGTAGGCGCGTACCAACCGCGCATGTGCCGCCTCGGCTCGCGCCGCGGCGCGCCGCGCGTAGTCTTCCAGTCCGTTCTCGAAAGTGACGATGAAATGGGGCGTCTGGAAGGAGCGGAATCGCGCAAACGGTACACCGGCCTGGGCTTTCGCATCGGACGCCCACAGGCAAGCGACGAGGCACCCGAGAATCGCGGCGCGTACCGCGAAGCACATTCGAGCAGCCATGCGGTCAGGGCCTCAACACATACTCAGGCGCGGTGCGATTCTGCCCCTTGAAGCAGCAGCTGGCCAGCAGATTCGGCCGGTACGGATTGCTGAAGCTGTTGTCGCCGGTGGGAAGCGTACCTACCTTTGCGCTCCCGTTGATCCGCGCCAGTACCCGATCACGCGCTTGTTCGGCCTGACGAAGCAGACGATCGATATCCCAGCCAATGAGCTGGCGTTTCCAGTAGACCATCCGTCCCGCGATCAAGACATCGCGCACGTGGGTGGGATTCATCAGGGTCACGATCGTTCCCGGCACGTTGTTCATCGGCCACGTGTCGATGTGCCGCGCTTCCAGCACGATGACGTCGGCTTCCTTCCCCGGCGTCAGCGTACCCACCTTGTCCAGGATGCGGTTCGACGCCGCACCCGCGATGGTGGCCATCTCGATCACCTGTCGCGACGTCACCAGTTGCGGCGCCGGCAGCCCGCCAGGGTTGCTCTCCGGAAATGCGAGGTCGTTGGCCAGGGCGCGCTGCAGACAGAAGGCTCCTCGCATCAACGAGAACGGATCGGTGGTCATGTTGGTGTTGACGTCCGGACTGAGGCTGGGCAGGATGCCGTGATTCAGCGCCTCCTGGAACGGAGGCATCCCGTGCTGCATCTGCATCTCAATCAGGTTGGCGATCGAGACATGCGCGCCACGGTCGCGGCAAATCTCCCACGCCCTCGATCGAGACGTGCCCGGATACCCTGAGTCGCCAGAGCCGACCTGGGCGCGCGGACTCTCCTGCCATCTGGTGGCGTGGATGAACGTCACGTCGGACCAGTCGGTGCCGTTGCGTGCGTCCGCGGCCGCGCTGACGATCCCCTGGGGATTCCCCACCACGTGATTGTGGAGCGACGCGCCGAACGAGCGACCGAGCTGCCACCCTGTGTACGACGCACCCGCGAACGCCGGGCCTGAACCGCCGGCGAAGCCCAGCGTCACTAACTGATCCCGCGACGCGAAGTGGGTCCTGGCGATCCGGCCGATCCCTTTCGTCGTGTCGTTCATGGCGCCGGGGAACTCGAAGGGAAACCCCTCGGCGCTGCGGTTGGTCCCGCCGCTGTAGGCGAAGACCATCCGTCGTCCGGAATCCATCAGCGCCTTGATCATCGCGTCGGTGTACTCGGGTGTGTGATTAGACTGCGACGTGTCAGTTCCGGTCGTAATCCCCTGCGTGATCTCGCTGAGACAGGCGATCAACTCGGCGATGTAGCAGTCCTCGGGATCGTACGGAACCCGGCCCAGGTCCCAGATGAAGCGGCCTGGATTCCGTGGATCCGCAATGCGGCCTGCCGTCCAGATGCTCTGCACCACAGAGGAGTACGTTTCCTGCGGCCACGCGCCGGCCAGCACGCCATCGGCGATGATGCTGCGCTGCAGGGTCTCGTATTGATGGTGATGCGTGGTGATGAAACCGGGCATCACGATCGTGCCCGCGCAGTCGATGACTTCGGCGTCGCCAGCAGCAATGCCTGGCCGCACATCCGCGATTCGCATACCGTCGATCAGGACGTCGGCGTTTTCGAAGTCGCCGACTTTTGGATCGAGCGTGAGCACCACCCCGCCGCGCAGCAGGATGCGGCGCTTGCGAGCGTCGCCGACAAGGTCCTGCGGCGGCGATGACGCCGCTGCGCCTGCGCCGGTCTGGGTGGGAGCACACGACGCGGCAGCGAGACCTGCGGCAGTCGCGGCTGCAGTCGCAGCCGTCGCGGTCAGGAACTCACGCCGCGACGCACCGACAGACGACGAACTCGTGGACATGAGCGTCTCCTCGCGGCCCATCATACGACCGGCGCTGGTGGATCGTGACGTGGTGAATCATCGGATGGCTGTCCGGCGAAATGCGACAAGTCTTCCAGCCTGGTTCCAGGCCTCGACTTCCACTGTCGCCGGCTTGCTTGCGCTCCTTGCCGATCGTGACCTGAGTCGATCGCACCACGCCTTCCTGAGCGTCGATGGAACGCACGGGTCGATTGTTCACGTAGATATCGACGCGGGAAATCCCCTGGCCCGCCTTCGACGAGGGAAGCTTCGACGCGGCGCTCACCACAATCCCGCGCGCGCCTTTGCGGCTCACCGGTGTGACCGACAGCGTGAACGACGGCTGTTGCCGAATGAGTCGTGCGGCGCTGGCCAGCAGATCGCAGTTGTCCTCCAGGATGTCGCGTTCTGGTCATGAGATGGAGCTCGTCGGGCGCGACGCCGAATTCCTCGAGGGGCGAGCCTGCGCGCGCGACCGACGCGAATGCTGCGGCGCATGGCGACGATCATCTCGGCTCCCTTCGGAAGTTTCTTGAACGGAGACTTGGGATCCTTTTTCTGCGCCCGCAGCAGATCGTCCAGCGACCAGAAGTTGGCTCCCCCCGCTCCGGTGTTGCCGCTCGTGCCGAGCACCACTCCGACTCCGATTGTCCTGAAAGCCTGCGGCGAAGATGTCCGTCGCGCTGTACGACAGCGCGTCGGTGATGAGCACGACCGGACCGTAATAGACCTGACCGATGCCGTTGCACACGTTCGTCGCTGGTCATCGGAAATCCGGCTGAATAGGTCGCGCCCGTCAACACCGAGTCGCCGATCGATGGCAGCCATGGTTTCAGATCCCAGTCATCCGGCGCAGACTTGCAGATCTGAAAGTTCAGCGGCGTGTTGATGAACTCGAACAACTCCGGCTCGATTCGGTTGCGGAGTAAACAATTGCAGCAGCGATTCCGCAGCGCGGATGTTTCCACCCGGATTGCCGCGCACGTCCAGGATGAGACCGTCCTGCGGAAAGCCGTCCTTGGTGATCAGGTTGGTGAACGACTTGACGAATTTACTCGTATCGTCCACGTCGAAGCTGAAGAGCCGGATATAGCCCAAGGTCTGGCCGTTTACCGTCTTCTTCAATGCGTACAAGACGTCCTTGATCGACCCGAGCGTGGCGGTGTCGTCGCGCGGGTACAGCTTCTTTTTGACCTCGAGGATGCGCGTCCGCTTCAGATCCATCGCCGTTCGCTTCTTGCTGTGCGGCGTGGACGATTCATCGGCGTCACTGGTCTTGTGAACCAGCCAGTACTCCCGGTGGCTCGCGACGACGCCATTCTTCGCGCGATACAGGATGTCCACCCAATGTTCATCCGGGGGCAGCGAGCTGTTGAGAGGTCGGATGGTCAGATTGTCGAGCCCCCGCGCGAACCGCGCATCGGGGTTGCTGCCGGCCTGCGACTCACCGTTGATTTCGATGGCCCTCGCAATCGGGACACCGTTCCAACCCAGCACCTCGACTCCACGCTCGAACCTGGCACCACCACATCGTCGGCCGCAGCTGTCGGCTGCGTCGCCGCCGGTTGCCGTCCGAGTCACGATGAATCGTTCGGCGCCGTTCTCGAAACACTGTTCGATGAGAAATGGCAGATAGGCGGTGTAGTCCTTGTACGGTTCCGGCAGCAGGTAGAGCGTGTGCAGATCGCGCGTCGATCCAAATATCGACAGCATGCGCCGATGGAAGTCGATCGTGGGCTCCAGGCCCGTCATTCCACTCGGCGAGCTGGAATCGGAGGAGTTTGAGCTGCTGGATCGGATCGATGGCGTGAATGGCGCGCTTCATCGGCAGATGCACATAGTTCATCTCCATCAGCAGCAGCGCCTGTTCGACGATGCGCAGACGCTCCTGCCTGGAGAGTTGCGCCTGTCGCTCACTCGAATTGAGGAAGGCGCCCAGACCCCTGGCTGTTCTGCGGGCTCTGGGTGAATTGGCGATTTCCAGCAGTTCCAGCCTCTTGCCGACTTCGACTTCAGCCATGGTCGTCCATCCGTTGCGGGCACACGGTCACGGCGCCAGACGTAAAAATAGCCGGCACAGGAGTTCTTGATGCCGGCTATCGCGTTACTTCTTCTTCGTCGCCTTCTTTGCGGTCTTCTTGGCGGGTTTTTTCTTTCCGCCTCCGCCCTGGCCGCCTCCCGGATCGCCTTCTTGACCTCGAGCCATGTTCAGTCTCCTCCTGTGCGTGGAACGATCGTTCTTTGCTCCGAGCAGTTGCCCGAGCTGCTTCAAGCGGACTTGAATGTCAGGCCTTCGCACGTATCCCCGGTAGTTGTCTTCGCCCCAGCGAGCCTGAAGAGCCGCTCGACTGGACTCGGCGCGGGTGGCGTAATCGTATGCGGTCGAGCTGTCGCCCTCAAGCAGTATGGACCTCGCCGACACCAGCCACGCGCGCCACTCCGATTCGAGCTGTGCGGCCGAGGCGAACATCTTCTGTGCCGCCTGCGCGTCGGCGAGCGCGCCTCGTCCGTCTCCGCCGGCGAGGCGAACTTCGGCCGATGCGAGCAGCGCTGTCGACAGGAGCCGGGGAAGCTTCAACTCCCTGGCCGCGCCCACGGCTTCTTCGACAAGTGCCGTCGCCTGTTTCGACGCGCCAGACATCGCCTGGGTGAGCGCAAGGGTCTGCTTGGCTTGCAGCGCGGTGTCCTTGTAGTCGCGTTCAGCCAATCTGAGTGCCGCCGTCGCTCGCGTCGTGGCTTCCGCACGTTTGCCCAGGCTGAACGCCATCTGCGCGCCGATCAATTCCACATAGGCGAGTTGGGACTTGAATCCCGCTTCTGGTCCGGCAGCGATGGAATGGGCTTCGTCGAGAGCCGCCCTGGCTTCCTCGTATCTCCCCAACGGCCACAGCGCCGCCGCGCGATTCGCCTGGTCCCATCCCATGCCGACTCGTGCGCCGAGCGACTTGTTGATCCGATAGCTCTCGTCGAAATGCGGGAGGGCCTCGGGGTAGATCTCCTGGTTGTCGCCGAGCAGGACGCCGATGCTGGAATGCGTCGCCGCCAATCGCGCCGGGTCGCCGGACTGCTTCGCCAATTCCAGCTGCTCGGAAAATGCTTTCATGGCGACGGCGTATTCGCCTTTGTCGCGGTACGCTCGTCCAAGCAGAATCAGGGCGTTGGATGTTTCTGTGCCGTAGCCGGCCGGCTGGTAAAACTTCAGCGCCGACTCGAGATGAGAGATCGCCTCATCGAACGTGCCCTCCTGGGTACTCAGGCTGCCAAGGGCGAGCCGGGCCCGCGCGTCCAATCGAATCGACTTGTCCTGTCGTGCAAAATCGAGAGCCTGCTGAAGGTACGAGCGCGTGTCGGCGAATTCGCCACGCGCCAGCAGCGTGTAACCGAGGTCGATCAAGCCGTTGGTCGCCAGCGTTCGGATGTTGACCGTTTGCGCCGCCTTGACCGCGTCGGCGGCGATCGTCTTGGCGCGATTGGTGTCGCCCTCCGCGTAATACACGCTACTGAGTTGCAATGCGGTCCTGATCGATTGGTACTCGTTGGACGAACTTCGTGACAGCTCCAGAGACCGTTCCAGCTGCTCTTTGGCTTCAGGCAGTCTCCTGATCCTGGGCCAGCAACGATCCTCGCTGGTAATAGACCTCGGCCAGCCCTTCCTGGCTCGACATGGCCTGATAGATGTCCTGCGCCTTCGAGAATGCGTCGTTGGCCCTGGAGAAGTCTCGGCGACGGCCATAGAGAATGCCGGAACGGAGGAATCCGGCCGCCGACTGCGGATCCAGTTGCGTCGCCCTTGCGTACGATTCGATGGCTCTGTCGAGATTCTCGTCCTTCTCGTAGGCGCGACCGAGATCGACATACGCCGCGGACTTTTCCTCGTCCGCGAACCGAATCCACGATCTGCGAATACTTGTCGATCGCGGTCTTGAAGTTGCGGTTCAGCGTTGCCGCGACGGCGTCCAGATACATCGACTCGGCGTCGGACACACTCGAGCGATCGGGGAGCAGCGCCATGGCCTGCAGCAGTTCCTCCCGGGCTCTGTCGGTGAGCTCGATCTCCGCGTAGGCTTCGGACTGTCGAGCGCGCGCCAGGGCGAACGAGTTGTCGATCTCGAGCGCGCGCTCCAACGCCTTGCTCGCCTGAAAGTACGCCCCCTCGCGGATGGCGCTGGTCCCGCGGTTGTACCAGACGACGGCCTCGGGCGGCGGCTCGTGGCGGCCGCGGCGAAACAGAGCCGGAGCGAACCACACCGCCAGCAGCGTGGCCACGACGGCCGCGGCGACCAGCGCCTTGAATCGGACAGACCGCCGGCTCGCGTTCGTGCGTTGACGACGCCGTCGACGACCGGGCGCGACACCGCTTGCCGATCCTTCGAGCTCCTGCTTGAGTCCGAGCAGATCGGAGTGGAGCGATTCGAGCCGACTCATACCGCGCCGCAGGATCTTTGGCCATCGCCCGCGCAATGATCCGGTCGAGACCAGGCGGAACCGCCGGGTTGAGCTCGGACGGTGGGGGCGGAGTGTCAGTCACGACGCGCAGCGAGACTTCGAGCGGCGTCCCTCTCTCGAACGCGTATCTGCCGGTCGCGCATTCGTAGAGCGTGACTCCGAGCGAGAAAATGTCGGAGCGTGCGTCGATCGTCCTTTCCGCGCAACTGCTCGGGAGACATGAATCCCGGCGTGCCAACGATGTCCCGGCCTCGGTCAGACGCTCCCTCGTCTGCGCATCCGGAGCATCAGGACCATGCTGTGCGATTTCGCGAGTCCGAAATCCAGCACCTTCACCTGTCCGCGCGGCGTGACGATGATGTTCTGAGGTTTGATGTCGCGGTGGATGATGCCGGCGGCGTGGGCTTCGGCCAGCGCTTGCGCCGTCTGTATGCCGATCTCCAGCACGTCGCCGGGAGGTAACGGGCGTTCTTCCGATCCGCTCGGCCAGGCTCTGGCCGTCGATGTATTGCATGACGATGAAGACGTGGCCGTCTTCTTCGCCGACCTCGTGGATCGGAGCAGATATTGGGATGATCGAGCGCCGCGGCGGCCCTGGCCTCGTTGATCAGCCGTTGCCTGGCCTGATCGACTGCCGGCCCAGCGCTCGGACAGCATCTTGATGGCCACTTTGCGCCCGAGTGTGCTGTCTTCCGCGAGAAAGACCTCTCCCATCCCGCCAGCGCCGAGTTTCCGGATGATGCGGTAATGGCTGATCTCTGATGGTGGCAACAGACCGATTCTATGCCGTCGGCCGAAGGCGGCTGTCTCGTACACGAAAAAGGCCGGTCCGAAAGGACCGGCCCTACCATGGAGGTCAGTCGACGTCGTCTGGCGGAATGAACGGCTTGATCCGGCCCTCGAAGAGGGCCCGGTTGTTCTCCATACACGCGTACTCGAGCAGCTTCGTTTCAGGCTCGAGCGCCCACGTGTCCCTGACAGTCCAGGGTCTGGTGTAGGCCTTTGGATCGTTCACCGTGAAGGTGTGCTCGATGGTGTTGAAGTTCACGCGCTTGAATGTCTGCGTGACTCGGGCACGCGCGCTCAGCGGGTGACCGATCGTGTCCACTCGCGTATAGCCGTTCGTGTTCACGGTCTCGACGATGAGCGTGTCGCCGTCCCAGCGTCCCACCGATTCACCGAACCACGACGCCGGCAGGTCTTTCGTGAACGCGCGGCCGTCGGTCGGCACGATGTGGAACATCGAGTTCTGCTCGAACAGCATCACCAGGTGATCGTTGTCGTGAATGATCTGCAGCGGGTGCGGGCCGTAGATCGATCGAGACATGCCGAACGGCAGGCAGTTGCCCACGTAGTCGCCGTTGGTCTGCATGAACGCGTCGTAGCCATCCCACTTGCTCTTGCCCCACGCGGTGTATGGCAACTCCTCGACAAAGCCTGGAATGGCTTTGTTGGTGACGTCGGCGCGGCGCGTGTTGTCCCACACGCCGGTCATGCTCGGCTTGCCGTTGGGTAGACGGGGAGCCGGACGCGCCGCAACAGCTTGAGCCGTCGGCGCCGAGCCTCGGCCCTGCGATGTGACAGGCACCGACGCCAGCGCGAAGATCAGCCCGAACGCCCCCGCGATCGCGACACCTTTCATTTGCCACCTACCGAGGAGCCTGCGAACACCCGGCGGCCGTCTGGCAACAAGACACGATTGGCGTTCGCACGCTGCGAGCCGTCGCGTCCCCTGAAGCCTTCCACCGTCACGATGTCACCCACTTTCAACGAGTCCTTCCGCCAACCGTTGCGGAACAGCGCGTTGGGCGCGCCGCCTTCTACGCCCCAGTTCGACACCTTGCCGGTTTGGTCCTTCACGTCCAGGAATATCCAGATGTGAGGATTGCCCCAGTCCACCCTGGTTACCGACCCAGTCAGGGTGACTGGCTTGTCGCGGTCGAACTCTGCGTCAAACGAATGATGGGCCACGGCGGTCTGGGCCCACAGCAGGGCGAGACACACGGCGAGACGTGACGCTGATTTCATGCGAGCCCTCCAGAGACAGCCACTTGTACTGCGCCTCGCCCCGGGGCGCAAGGGAGCGCGATCACCGAGCAGGCACTCGCGCTATGAGCTCCTCGAACCAGTTCTGCACGAACACGATCTGACTCACGCGCTCCGGCGGCCGCTCGACGGCCCGCACCATGAGGAAGCGCTGGCCGTCTGCGGTGACATCGTATCCGCGAAACGGCCCGTCGATCCGGAACGGCCCCTCGAAGAGCAGGCGCGGCGTGCCGATGGTGAACGCGGGCGTCGTGGTGATCGGCACGACCATGACACGAACGGTCCCGGGACTATCCGGCGACGCGCTCTCGAGGAAAAACAGCTCGTTCCCTCGCCAGACAGGGGCGATGGCTGTTCCCGCCGGTCACCTGTTCCCGGCGGTCCAGCGCCGGATAGGGCTGCGCGTAGATCTGGTTCTGGAGTGGACCGCGTCCCGACGTGTACGCGAGCCAGCGACCATCGGGAGAGAACTCAGCCGCCAGAGCATCGGAGGCGACGAGCGGTCGCGGCTCCGCCTTCTCGTCGCGCGGGAACAGCCAGAGACCGCCTCCGCTCCAGAACACCAACGACCCGTCGCTGGTCCAGGTGTTGGCGATTGTCAGAACGGTACCCGCCTGGGACTTGACCGAGATCGGCAGTGTCTCGGGAGTTCCGTTGCCATCTGCGTTTCGCACGAGCAGCTTGCCGTCGCCGGACAGTCGTGACGTGAACACCACCCGGCTGCTATCGGGCGTCCAGACTGGCACGCTCTGCTCGTCTTCCATCGGCAGGCGCGCGGCCAGTCCGCGCGACACCTCGTAGATCCACACATCCCAGTCGTCGCTCGTGGTGTTGTACGCGATTCGTTTCCCGTCAGGGGACAACCGGGGTGCGAGATACGAACCGGGAGGCAGGTTCAGCGGCTCGAACTGTCCCCGCACGATCGACCCATCCGATCGACCAGCGATCCTGAGGAAAGATGCCGCCGGTGATGTACGCGAGCGAGCCCGACTCCGCCACGGCGAACTGTCCGGCGCCCGAATCGATCTGCGTCGGCTGGATCGCGGCCGCCTGCATCACATTGGCGAGCAGTCCCACGGGCGCGCCGGTCACCTCGACGCGGCCGGCGTCGAACGGCACCGCCATCAAGGTTCCTCGTCGCATGTAGATCAGATGTCCTGTCGAAACGTAGCGCGCGTCTGCGCCACTCTCGACGAGGACCTTCTGATCGCCGGAGACGAGTGACTTGGCGATGATGCGCGTGTCGTCCCACGATGGAAACGTCGCCCGCGTGGAGGTGAACAACACCGTCTGCCCGTCGGGCAGCAGATGCGGCAGGCGATGGCTCTGCTCGCCGGGCTGAAGCGTGGTGATCGACTCCGGCTTCCCGCCCGACGCTGGTATGCGCCACAGTCCGCCAGTCTGAGTGGCGAACACGATCCGATCGTCACGGCCCCAGCTGGCCCCGAAAACGAGATCGACGCTGGCGATGGTGACAGTCGCCCCGCCGTTCAGAGAGACCCTCTTGAGTGCTCCGTCGGCGTAGAAGCCAACCGACTCGCCTCCGGGCGAGAGGAACAGGTTGGTCGCACCATCGGTTCCAGCAATCGGCGTGGCCTCGAGCTCGTCGAGCCGGCGCCTGAACAGCTGCACACGTCCGTCGCGCTCCGCGCTGAACACGATGGCCCGGCCATCCGGCGTGAAGGCCATGGCCGTTCTGCTCGGCCGTCCCATACTCGTCGCGGCGTCCAGCGACCGTCCGGTCATCAGACGATCGGCCGGCGCCACGCCCAGCATCGCGCGAGTGACCGGTCGCGCAACAGACGAGGGTCTGGTGGCGGCCCATGTTGCGATCGTCGCAATCGCCGCAACGGCGATTGCGCCGGCGGCAAGCGCGAACCATCCAAGCGTGCGCACACCGGTTGATCCCGATCCGCCGTTCGGCTGCACTGACTGCGGCTCGGAAAGAGCGTCGTCGATCTCCAGACGCGCGCTGCCGATGTCGGGCAGTCGCGCGCCTCGGTCTTTCACGAGCGATCGCCGCAGCAGACGTCGAATCGGCGCCGGTGTGTCGACGGGCAACGCACTCCAGTCCGGATCCTTCGTGAGCACCATCGCCAGCGTGTCCGAGACTTCATCGTTGTGAAAGACACGCCGGCCCGTCAGCATCTCGAACAGCACGCACCCGAACGCCCAGATGTCGGCCCGCTTGTCCACCGGCTTCCCGCGCGCCTGTTCGGGACTCATGTACGCGGCGGTGCCGAGAATGACGCCGGCTTGCGTCATGGCCGGCGTCGTGATGGTCGGAGAACGAGAGACGGTGCCCGGCGTCGTGCCTGCGGAATCGACGACCTTGGCCAACCCGAAGTCGAGCACCTTGACCCGGCCGTCGGACCGAACCTTCACGTTGGCCGGTTTCAAATCGCGATGGACCACGCCGTGTTCGTGCGCCGCTTCCAGCGCTTCGGCAATCTGCTTCGCGATCGTGAGCGCCTCGTCGATGGGAATCGGCCCTTCCAGGATCCGATCCGACGAGCGTCGGACCTTCGACCAGTTCCATCACCAGCGCGGTGGTGGCGCCGGTCCGTTCGAGGCCGTAGATGGCCGCGATGTTGGGATGGTTCAGCGAGGCGAGCGTCCGGGCTTCGCGCTCGAAACGCGCGAGCCGTTCAGCATCGGCAGCCACCGCATCAAGAAGGACTTTGATCGCGACCGGGCGCGCGAGATTGACGTCGGTCGCGGCGTAGACCTCGCCCATGCCTCCGACCCCAATCAGCGTCGAGACTTCGTAGGGACCGAGTCGGCTACCGGGCGCCAGCGACACGAAGCGATTCTACGGTAACTGCCCGGACGTGGACGGGCGTGAGTAAAGGCCCCCACAGCGCATGGCGTAACAGAGGCGTGCGTCACGCCTGCATCCCAACCATATCCTCGACGGCGGCCGTGCTGCTATTCGTGTCGTCCCTCAGTGCACAGCAAGGCCGTGCACCCGCCACCGATTCATGGGGCCACTGGCGCGGACCATCGCAGACCGGTGTTGCGCGCCGGCGGCCGCGCCAGTGCGCTGGAGCGACAGCAGCAATATCGTCTGGAAAGTCGAGATTCCGGGCCGAGGGCACTCGAGCCCGGTGATCTGGGGCGATCGCATCTTCGTCACGACTGCCGTGCCGACCGGGCGGAAGGCGGAGCCATCTAGCGCGTCGCGGTGCGGCGAGGCGGCCGTCGCGGCGACGGGGGCGCAGGCGCGCATGAAGAGCATCGGTTCGAGGTCCTGGCTCTCGACCGCGCGACCGGCAAGATCGTCTGGCGGCAGACGGCCGTCACCGCGGTCCCGCACGAGGGTTATCACGCGACCTACGGCAGCTTCGCGTCGAACTCGCCGACGACGGACGGGCAGCGGATCTACGCGTCGTTCGGCTCGCGCGGTCTGTTCGCCTACGACATGAACGGCAAGCCGCTCTGGCAGCGCGACTTCAACATTCAGATGCGCATGTTCCAGGAGTTCGGCGAGGGCGTGGGGCCGGTCCTCGACGAGGGCCGGCTGATCGTGCTGTTCGATCACGAAGGCGACGGCTTCCTCGCGATGCTCGATGCCGCCACCGGGCGCGAGATCTGGCGCACGCCGCGCACCGACGGCACCAACTGGGCGGCGCCGCTCGTCGTCCGCCACAACGGGCGCAAACAGATCGTCGTCAACAGCCCGCGCAAGGTCCGTGGATACGACTACGAGAGCGGCAAGCAGATCTGGGAGACGGCCGGCCTCGGACTGAACACGATCCCGCGCGCCGTGCAGCACGGCGACACGGTGCTCGTGATGAGCGGCTTCATCAACCCGGCGCTCATGGCGATCCGGCTGGGACGCGAAGGTGATCTGGCCGGGACCGACGCCATCAAGTGGACTGCGAATCGCGGACTGGCGTACACGACGTCGCCCGTGCTGCTACGACGGCACGCTCTACTTCCTGACCGACAACGGGATGGTGTCGGCGATCGATGCCGATACCGGCAAGACCGGTCTATCAGCAGGTTCGTCTTGCCGAAGCCGTCCGCCATCAAGGCGTCACCGGTCGCCGCAGGCGGAATGCTCTACTTCCCGACCGAAGAGGGCGATGTCGTGGTCGCGCGGATCGGGCCCACGCTCGACGTCGTCGCCACCAACACCCTGACCGACCAGTCGTTCGTGGCGTCGCCCGCCGTGGCCGGGGGCGACATCTTCCTCAGAAGCCGCACGCACCTGTTCCGCGTCCACGATGATTCGCCTGGTGCGAATCCGCCATCGGAGACTCGCATGACGACCAGCACCGTGCATTCGTCTGATCGTCGTCATCGTCGTCGGCGCGACCGTGCCGGACACGCGCAGCAACCGCAAATCGGCGTGCCGGTGCCTCCGCTCGGCGCCGGACCGTTCGTGTTCGACACAGCCGAGCAGCACAAGATCCGCGTGAGCGTCGTCGCGAGAGGTCTCTCGCATCCGTGGAGCATCGCGTTTCTCCCTGATGGCGCGATGTTGATTCCGGAGCGGTCGGGTCAGCTGCGCATCGTGCGCAACGGCGTCCTCGATCCGAAGCCGATCGCCGGCGTGCCGCGTGTGAGGACCGACGGCAACGGCGGGCTGATGGACGTCGCGGTCCATCCGCGGTTCGCCGAGAATCGGCTGGTCTATCTCACCTACACCAAGCCCGTCGAGAACGGGAAGGGAACGCCGTCACTGGCGCGCGGACGTCTCGACGGCCACGCGCTGACCGATGTGAAGGATCTCGTCGTGCCCGATGCCTACGAAGGCAACGGCGGACTCAACGGCCGCGTCGCCTTCGGCCGCGACGGCATGGTGTACTTCTCGACGGGCGGGAACATCGGCAAGGTCGCGCAGGACCCCGCGAGCCTGCGCGGCAAGATCCTGCGTCTCCGCGACGATGGCTCGGTGCCTCCTGACAACCCGTTCGTGAATCGCGCCGGCTATCGACCGGAGATCTACACGCTCGGCCACCGCAACACGCTCGCGCTGATCGTGCATCCGCAGACCGGAGCGCTGTGGAACAGCGAGAACGGTCCCAACGGTGGCGACGAGATCAACATCATCCTGCCGGGACGCAACTACGGTTGGCCGGTCGTCAGCTTCGGGCGCGACTATCCCGGGCCGCGCATCTCCGAGCATCCGACGCAACAGGGGATGGAGTCGCCGCTGGTGGCCTGGCTTCCGCAGATTGCCGCAGCCGGCATGACGATCTACACCGGCGACCGCTTTCCCGCGTGGAAGGGCAACGTCTTCGTCGGCAGCATGCGCGTCGGCGGAATCCCCGGCACCGGCCACCTGCAGCGGATCGTGTTCAACGCCAGGACCGAGGAGATCCGTCGCGAATCGATGCTGAACGAGCTGCGGCAGCGCATCCGCGAAGTCCGTCAAGGTCCGGATGGACTGCTGTATCTGCTGACCGACGAGGACGACGGCGCGCTCCTGCGGATCGAACCCGCGTCGTGATCCTCGCGACTTCCACGCCACGAGAGCGCCTGTCCCGACCCGATGCGCGGCAATCAGCCAGCATGCTGCGCTGATAACAGTCACAGTTGCGACAGTCGCCATACCAGGCGCGTAAGGACCATACGACTCGGGCCCATCCTCGTACTGAAGCCACTTCAGCCACGCGAACAACGTGACGACGAGGGCAACGCCAACGTGGCCAAGTCTCCAGCCACGGCGCAACGCAATCGACGACGGTAGCAACCCGACGGTCACGAGAAACCAGAGCACGAACGAGAACCCGGAGATCCTCCACCACCATACGGGAGGGTCGAACACGAAACCCGCCGCGACGTCGTCCAGGCCGCCGCGTGCTCGAAATACCCGACCGGAAGATCTCTGCAGCGAGGCCCGCCAGGCCAGCCGCCACGAGCCCACCGTATTTCTCTGGAGCGGAGACGGTTGCGGTCGTGCGGCGATACACGTCGGACAAACGAACCACGAAGACAAATCCCAACACCTGGAGTGCGGCGAACCACAGGTGTGCGACAACGCTGTCGGAAGGATAGAACCACCAGTGCGCCGGCACCGAAAGAAACGGAAGACTACCGACGACGCCTAGCCATCGCTCCTCTGTTGGTTGCGAACGAAGCCATCTCCAGAGCAGCCACGCAGACCCGACGAGCGGAACTGCTGCAAAGACGAGCGTCGCGATGCTCGAGAGGCCAACCACTCCTCCTGAGTAGACACCGCAGTTCGAGCTTCGGCTCCGCGGCTATTCGGGCTGAATCGACGCCAGCATCTGATCGAACGCCGCCTGCTGCGCGGCGATGGTCTTTGACGGACCGGTGAGCTTGAAGAAGACGTTCCCGCCCCGGCCTTCGGCGATCGCACCCAACAGCCGGTAGCCGCTGACCGGCTTCGCCCCGCCGGCCATCGGTCCGCCCATGCCGGTGTAGGTGCCCGACGAATCCACGACCGTGATCTTCACGCCGCGAACCGTGCGCGTCGTCACCTTGGCGGCCACCGGCTTGCCGTCTGCTCCCAGCACCTGTGCCCGCCACCGCTCGACGTTGGCGTCCACTGTACCGCCCTGCCCGGGGCCGAAGTAGTTCACGACGCACTCGGCCGGACCTTGATCGCCAGGCACGACGGCGATCGTGTAGGTAGCTGCGCGCATCGGCCGCGCCGCCTCGACCTTCCAGCCTGGAGGCGCCGTCCAGCGAATGCCTGCCGCCGATTCCGCGAGCGCAGAGGATGAAGCCCAGAGCAACCCGACAGACAACGACACGACGAACGCGCGCCTGATCATGACGGCAGTATAGCGGTCCGAAGACTACTAGCGATTGACCGGCCATTTACACCACGAGCACCACCGGGCATCGCGCGTAATCGGGTGGGCGCACGCGGGGCACTGCAGATTGGCCGGCGTCACATTTCGGGTTGGGGCCCGACTCCCGCCGTGTTGGCCTATCGCTCGCTGTGCGCCGGGTACGCGATGCCGGCGCCTTCGGTCGCGGCGGAGCGCCTGGCAGGCGTATATGGCAGTGCGGGCAGTGCTCGGGGCCTGACTCGACTGTCCGCCGGCACAAAGGACAGGTTATCTCGGACACATCTCAGCGTATCAGCGTACGCGGACGCAAACCCGGGGCGGATTAAGATCAGGGATCTCATGCTGAAAGCTGCCCTTGTACTGGTCGTGCTCTCAACCATGGTTCCGGTGGCCACCGGATGTGCAGACTCGAGCGCAGACCAGGCTGCTGGGCCGAAACAGGCAGCCAAGCCGGTCAAGGCCGAAGCCGTTCGCCAGGAGTCGGTTCGTCGCTCACTCGACGTCGTGGGCACGCTGGCGGCCGAAGACCAGGTCACGGTGTCCTCAGAAGTCGACGGCGTCGTTCGTCGTGTGCTCGCCGATCTCGGTGATCGCGTGAAATCGGGACAGCCGCTCGTCGAGCTCGATCGCGAGAAACTCCAGTACAACCTCGATCAGCAGCGCGCCGCGCATGCGCGCTCCCTCACCAAGTTTGGGGGCGCCGACCCGGACAAGCTGCCACGTATCGAAGACACACCGGACGTACGCCG
>CAVSKE010000007.1:0-77436 GCA_963728305.1 uncultured Acidobacteriota bacterium | reverse complement strand
TGAAGGTGCGGGTCGGCGCCAACGGCTCGGTCCCGACGGTGCAGAGCGTGTGGCGCGGCGCGGGCTGGCCGGAGCGCGAAGTCTGGGACATGTTCGGGATCGTGTTCGACAACCACGGCGACCTGCGGCGTCTGCTGATGCCCGAGGATTGGGACGGGCACCCGGCTCGCAAGGACTACCCGGTGCAGATTCGCAAGGCGACGCAGACCTACGAGCCGCTCGAGGTCAGCGAGGCGGAGTTCAGGGCCAACATCGAGCGCGATCGGTTGAAGAGGACGCATTGAGCGAGATTCGCACCGAAACGATGACCGTCAACATGGGGCCGCAGCACCCCAGCACGCACGGCGTGCTTCGTCTGGTGCTCGAGCTCGATGGCGAGTTCATTCAGTCGGTGATGCCGACCATCGGCTACCTGCACACCGGCATCGAGAAGACCGCCGAGCAGAAGAAGTGGCAGCAGGTCGTGCCGCTCGTCGAGCGCATGGACTACCTGGCCGCGCAGTCCAACAGCCTGGCCTACGTGCTCGCCGTCGAGAAGCTGCTCGGTCTCACGATGCCGAAGCGGGTCGACGACATTCGCGTGCTCCTCGCGGAGCTCCAGCGGCTGGCCAGTCATCTGATCTGGCTCGGCACGCACGCGATGGAGATCGGCGCGGTGTCGATGCTGTTCTACGCGGTCCGCGAGCGCGAGCTGCTGCTCAATATCAACGAGCTGATTGCCGGGTTCCGATTCTTCCCGAGCTACTTCCGGGTCGGCGGCCTGCGCGAAGATCTCCCGCGCGGCTTTCACGAAGCCGTCAACGCCTTCCTCGACCGGTTCCCGGCGAAGATCGACGAGTTCGAGGGTTTGCTGACGAAGAACGACATCTTCCGTCGCCGCACCGAAGGCGTCGGTGCCCTCACGCTCGACGATGCGTTTCAGTGGGGACTGGTCGGCCCGATCGCCCGCGCGTGCGGCTCGGACTACGACGTCCGCAGATACTTCCCGTACTGTGGCTACGAGTCCTACGACTTCGCAGTGCCGACGGCCACCGAGGGCGATGTCTACGCGCGGTATCGCATCCGTGTCGCTGAAATGCGCGAGAGCGTCAAGATCTGCCGGCAGGCGATTCAGCGCATCAGCCCGACCGGCGCATGGGCCTGCGACGACACGCGCGTCGTGCCGCCGCCGAAGGACAAGGTGTACACCGAGATGGAAGCGCTGATTCAGCACTTCCTCATATACTCGCAAGGCTTTACCGTGCCGGCTGGCGACGCGTATGTGCCGGTCGAAGGTCCGCGCGGCGAGCACGGCTGCTACATCGTGTCCGACGGCTCGAACCGACCGTGGCGCGTGAAGATGCGGGCGCCGTCGTTCATGGCGATTCAGGCGCTGCCGTCGATCGTCAAGGGCGGGCTCATCGCCGATGTCGTGGCGGTCATCGGCAGCAATGACGTGGTGATGGGAGACTGCGACCGGTGAGCTTTCACCCACAGATGGATTACGCGCCGGCGCAGTTCCACCGCTCGGCGCGGAAGCTGGCGGAACCCGGCGAGCCGTTTGCCTACACTCCCGAGAATCAAGCCAAGTTCGACGAGATAGTGACGCGCTATCCGGCCGACCAGCGCAAGTCGGCGATTCTCTACGCGCTCTACCTGGCGCAGCAGCAGCAGGGCTACATCACCGGCGCGGCGATGCGGCATGTCGCCGAGCAGATTCGCTGCACGGCCGCTGATGTCGAGGACGTCGTGTCGTACTACACGATGTTCTACACGAAACCGGTCGGCAAATACGTGCTGAACGTCTGCCGCACGCTGTCGTGCGCGCTGCTCGGCGCCGAACGCGTCACCGAGGAGCTCGCTGAAAAGCTTGGAATCAATCCCGGCCAGACGACAGCCGACGGCATGTTCACGCTGATCGAGGTCGAGTGCCTGGGCGCGTGCGACCGCGCGCCGGTGGTGATGGTGAACGACGACTGGCACGAGCGGCTCTCGCCGGACGAGGCCGGGCAGTTCGTCGATGATATCCGCGCGAAGGGGAGGGCCGCGTTCACCGGTTGCCACCTTCACGTCGAGAAGAAATAACGGAACATGGCGTACGAGCCGGTCCTCATCAAAGACGTCCGCGAGCCAGGGGCCTACACGCTCGACTTCTACGTGAAGCACGGGCGCGGCTACGAAGGGCTGAAGAAGGCGCTGACCCTCAAGCCGAACGACATCATCGAGCAGGTCAAGGCGTCGGGCCTGCGCGGCCGCGGCGGCGCCGGCTTCCCGACCGGCCTCAAGTGGCAGTTCGTCCTCAAGGACACGCCCAAGCCGAAGTACATCGCCTGCAACGCTGACGAAAGCGAGCCCGGCACGTTCAAGGACCACGTGCTGATGGAGCGCAACCCGCACCAGCTCATCGAAGGATGTGCGATCGGCTGCTACGCCATCGGCGCAAAGGTCGCCTACATCTACATCCGCGGCGAGTTCTACCACGTGCAGGAGATACTCGAGCGGGCGATCGAGGAAGCCTACAAGGCGGGATTGCTCGGCAAGAACATTCTCGGCAGCGGCTTCGACTGCGACGTCTACGTGCACCGCGGCGCCGGCGCGTATGAGGCGGGCGAAGAAACCGCGCTGATCGAATCGCTCGAAGGCAAGCGCGCGCAGCCGCGCATCAAGCCGCCGTTCCCCGCTGTCGCCGGCCTCTATCAGTGCCCGACCGCGGTGAACAACGTCGAGACCCTGTGCAACGTGCCGCTCATCGTCCTCAACGGGCCGGAGTGGTTCTCGGGGTTGGGTCCCGAGAAGAATGGCGGCCCGAAGCTGTTCTGCATCAGCGGCCATGTGAAGCGTCCCGGTGTGTACGAAACGTCGATGCACACCACGCTGCGCGAACTGATCTTCGGCGACGAGTATGCGCAGGGCATGAAGGACGGCCGCACGTTCAAGGCCATCATCCCTGGCGGATCGTCAGTACCGATTCTGCTCGACAAGCATCTCGACACGCCCGCCAGCTTCGATCACATTCAGAAGGCCGGCTCGTTGCTCGGATCGGCGGGGCTGATCATCATGGACGACTCGGTCTGCATGGTGTGGCTGGCCATGAACCTGCTGCACTTCTACCGTCACGAGTCGTGCGGCAAGTGCACGCCGTGCCGCGAAGGCGGCGACTGGCTCTACAAGCTGCTCCAGCGCCTCGAGCGGGGCGAGGGCCAGATGAAGGACCTCGATCTCCTCTACAGCGTCTCCAACAACATCGTTGGCAAGACGCTCTGCGCGTTTGGCGACGCCGCGGCGACGCCGGTGCTGACGACGCTGAATCTGTTCAGGGACGAATTCGAGGCGCACGTCCGTGAAGGTCGATGCACGCTGCCGGCGCCGTGGCGGGCCCGGCACGCGGTGATGGCGGCGCACTGATGGAACCCTACGTCCGCCCTGTCGTCATCGGCGCGATGATCTTCATCGTCTTCAACCTGTTGATCGTCGCGTCGGCGATCCTGGTGCTCGCCGAGCGGAAGATCATGGGCTTCATGCAGCAGCGTTACGGTCCGTATCTGGTCGGACCGCACGGCATGCTGCAGCCGATCGCCGACATTCTGAAGCTGCTGTTCAAGGAGGAGCTCCGCCCGAAAGGGGCCGACAAGTGGCTCTTCACGCTGGCACCGGTCTTGTCCGTCGTGACGGCGTTTGTGGCGTTTGCGACGGTGCCTTACGGCGCCGAGACGACGCTGTTCGGTCTGCTCGACGAGCCGATCAAGCTGGGCATCTCCGACGTCAACGTCGGCGTGCTCGTCGTGTTTGCCGTGACCTCGATGGGCGTCTACGGCATCGTGCTCGCTGGATGGGCCTCGAACAGCAAGTACTCGCTCTTCGGCGGTCTGCGCGCCGCCGCGCAGATGATCAGCTACGAGCTGGCGTATGCGACGTCGCTGGCCGCGGTCATCCTGCTCGCCGGGTCGCTGTCGCTGCGTGAGGTCGTGGACTCGCAGCAGGGCACCTGGTTCGGAGTGCTGCCGCAGTGGTACGTGTTCCTGCAGCCGATTGGCTTCGTCATCTACGTGATTGCCGGCGTCGCCGAAACAAACCGCGCGCCGTTCGATTTCCCCGAGGCCGAACAGGAGCTGGTGGCCGGCTACAACACCGAGTACAGCTCGGTCCGCTTCGCGCTGTTCCCGCAGGCCGAATACATCAACATGGTCACGATGTCGGCCGTGGCCACCAACCTCTATCTCGGTGGATGGCACTTCCCGGGAGTGCCGCCCGGCGTACGGCTGGGTCGCGTTCCTGGCCAAGGTGGGAGTGTTCCTCTTCGTCTACATCTGGGTCCGCTGGACGGTTCCGCGGTACCGCTATGACCAGCTGATGAAGTTCGGCTGGAAGTACCTCTTCCCGGCGTCGGTGTTGAACCTGATCGTGACGGCGGCGCTGGTGCTGTATCTCAATGCCTGAGACCATCACCTTCTACCTGTTCGCGGCGCTCGCAGTCATCGCGTCGGCACTGGTCATCGGACAACGCAACCCGATGTACAGCGTGCTGCTGCTGATTGCGTCGTTCGGCGCGCTGTCGGGGCTCTACATCCTGCTCGACGCGCCGTTTGTCGCCGTCGCGCAGATCATCATCTACGCCGGCGCCATCATGGTGCTGTTCCTCTTCGTCGTCATGCTGCTGAACGCGCCGAAAGAGGACGCCGCCGATTGGGATCGCGCGCACCCGCTGCGACAGCCTGGCGTCGCGCGCTGGGGCACGCTGCTCGCTGCGCTGCTCATCGTCCAGCTGGCCAGCGCGCTGATGGCGGTGCCCGAGTACGACACGCCAGTCGGCGCGCAGAGCGACCCGACCACCGTGAACTCGGTCGCCGACATGGGACGGGTGCTGTTCACTCGCCACACGTTCGCGTTCGAGGCCACCTCGATTCTGATTCTGGTGGCGATGGTCGGCGCCGTCGTCCTGGCCCGCCGCGAGGACGATCAGTGATTCCGCTGAGCCACTATCTGATTCTGTCGGCCACGCTGTTCGCGATCGGGGCGGCCGGCGTCTTCCTGCGGCGCAATCTGATCACGATCCTGCTGTCGGTCGAGATCATGCTGAACGCCGTGAACCTGACGTTTGTCGCCTTCGGCCGCTTCGCGGGCGACCTGGACGGGCAGATCATCACGTTCTTCGTCATGACCGTGGCCGCGGCGGAAGCAGCCGTGGGCCTCGCGCTGGTGATCGCACTGTTCCGCCACCGCGAGTCGCTGAACCCCGACGCCTTCACGTCACTGAAGTGGTGACTCCTACGTGTTAGCCCTTAATCCCACTCCTGCCGTTCGCCGGGTTCCTCGTCAACGCGACGTTGGGACGACGGCTGCCGAAGAGTGTGTCCGGCGGCCTTGCGTCGCTGGTGATGCTGGCCTCGTTTGTCATCTCGGTGATGAGCGTGCTGCGGATCGCCGGCATGCCGGTCGAGGAACGAGCCATCCAGGAAGTGCTCTACACCTGGATAGCCTCCGGCGATCTGAAGATCGACGTCACCTTCCGCGTCGACACGTTGTCGGCGGTGATGATCCTGGTCATCACCGGCATCGGCTCGCTGATTCACATCTACTCGACCGCGTACATGCACGACGAGAGCGATAGCGAGTTCGCGCGCTACTTCTCGTACCTCAACCTGTTCGCGTCGTTCATGCTGGTGCTCGTCCTTGGCGCCAACTTCCCGCTGATGTTCGTCGGCTGGGAGGGCGTCGGTCTGTGCTCGTATCTCCTCATCGGCTTCTGGTTCAAGAAGAAGTCGGCCAACGACGCGGGCAAGAAGGCATTCGTCGTCAACCGCATCGGCGACTACGCGTTCATCCTCGGGATGCTGGCGCTGTTTGCGAAGTTCGGCACGCTCGACTTCCAGGAGGTCGCGTCTGCGGTCGCGCGCGCTGCCGCCTGAGACCACCTTCGGCATCCTGTCGGTCACCACGCTGCTGCTGTTCATCGGCGCCACCGGCAAGTCGGCGCAGATTCCGCTCTACGTCTGGCTGCCGGACGCGATGGAGGGCCCGACCCCGGTGTCCGCGCTGATCCACGCTGCGACGATGGTGACCGCGGGCGTCTACATGATCGGCCGCAACGCCGTGCTCTTCGAGCACGCGCCGGAGACGATGCTGATCGTCGCGGTGATCGGCGCCGTGACGGCGCTGATGGCCGGCACGATCGGTCTCGTGCAGAACGACATCAAGCGCGTGCTGGCGTATTCGACGGTCTCGCAGCTGGGTTACATGTTCCTGGCGATGGGCGTCGGGGCGTTCGGGGCCGGCATCTTCCACCTGTATACCCACGCGTTCTTCAAGGCGTTGCTGTTCCTTGGATCAGGGGCAGTGATTCACGCGCTGCACGGCGAGCAGGACATCCGGAACATGGGCGGGCTCCGGAAGGAGCTGCCGATCACGTTCTGGACGTTTGTCATCGGTGCGGTGGCGATTGCCGGCATCCCGCCGCTCGCTGGCTTCTTCAGCAAAGACGAAATCCTGTTCGAGACGTTCGTCGAGGGGCATCAGATCCTGTGGGTGGTCGGCATGCTCACCGCGCTGCTCACCGCGACCTACATGTTCCGCCTCGTCTTCCTGACGTTCTGGGGCGAGCGCCGTCATGATGCGCCGGCGGCGCACGGACATGCGGCAGACGACTCGCACGGACATACGCCAGCGACAGCGCATGGGCACGCCACGGACACCTGCACGACGCCCCGCCAGCTATGGCGCTTGCGCTGATTGTGCTGGCGGTCGGGTCCGTGGCCGCGGGCTGGATTGGGATTCCGCACGCGCTCGGCGGTCACAACACGCTCGGCGAATGGCTCCACCCGGCTTTCGTAGCGCCGCGTTCCGCGCCCGCAGTGGCTGGTGAGCCGGCGGCGGCCACCGAAGGGGAAGCCGCTGCTGAATCACATGAGGCCCTCGAGCTCGCGCTCATGGGCGTCTCCAGCGTGGTCGCGGTCGCCGGCATCTGGTTCGCGTACTTCGTCTGGGTGAAGCGCCGCAGTATTGCCGAGAACGCCGCGCGTGAGCTCGCGCCCATCCATCGGCTGCTGTTGAACAAGTACTACGTGGACGAGATCTACGACGCCACGATCGTGCAGCCGATTCGCGTCGCGTCGCAGGAAGGCCTGTGGCGCGGCTTCGACGTGAAGATCATCGACGGCGCGGTGAACGGCGCCGCGGCGATCGTCAACAGCAGCGCCACCGTGCTGCGGCGGCTGCAGACCGGATCGGTGAAGACCTACGCCGGCTCGGTGTTCGTCGGCGTCGTCGCCATCCTCGCTTACTACCTCTGGCTGTAGACATGACAAAGCTCAATGCCCAATGCGGAATGCGCAAGGCTCGATGCCTTTGCATTGGCCGGTCATCTGCGTTGAGCCGCTTGCGCATTGCGCATTGGGCATTGATCTCATGCTGACTCTGTCGTGGGCATTGCCCCTGGCCGGCGCGATTCTGCTGCTGCTCGTCCCCAATCGTGACGGCAGCCGCAACAGCGCGATCCGCTGGCTTGCACTGGCCGTGTCGCTGGCTGCGTTCGCGGTGACGCTCGGCATCTGGCTGCGCTTCGATTCCGCGTCGGGCGACTTCCAGATGGTCGAGCGCGTGCCCTGGATTCCCGCGTTCGGCATCGACTACTACATTGGCATCGACGGCATCAGCCTGCTCCTGGTCGTGCTGACCGGGTTCCTCACGCCCATCGCGCTGCTCTCGTCGTGGGAAGGCATCGAGAAGAAGGTCAAGGAGTTCTCGGTCTTCATCCTGGCGCTCGAGGCGGCCATGATCGGCGTGTTCGTCTCGCTCGACCTGTTCCTCTTCTATGTGTTCTGGGACGCAATGCTCATCCCGATGTATTTCCTGATCGGGATCTGGGGCTACGACCAGCGCATCTACGCGGCCATCAAATTCATGCTCTACACGATGGCCGGCAGCGTGCTGATGCTGGTCGCGATCCTGACGCTGGCCTACATGCACAGCGAATCGCCGGGCGGTGGCTACACGTTCGACCTGCTCAAGCTCTACGCGCTGGAGATCCCGGCGGCGACGCAGAACTGGCTGTTCCTGGCGTTTGCGGTGGCGTTCGCCATCAAGGTGCCGCTTTTCCCGTTCCACACCTGGCTGCCTGACGCGCACGTGCAGGCGCCGACCGCGGGCTCGATCATCCTGGCCGGCGTGCTGCTGAAGATGGGGACCTACGGTCTGGTCCGTTTTGCCTTCCCGCTGTTCCCGGCGGCGGCCGTTGAATTCGCGCCGTGGATCGCTGTCCTTGCCGTGATCGGCATCGTCTACGGCGCGCTGGTCGCGATGGTGCAGCCGGACATGAAGAAGCTGGTGGCCTATTCCTCGGTGAGCCACCTTGGCTTCGTCGTCCTCGGCATCTGCGCGATGAACGTGCAGGGCATGCAGGGCGCCGTCTACCAGATGCTGGCGCACGGCATCAGCACCGGCGGGCTCTTCCTCATCGTCGGCATGCTCTCGGATCGCCGCCACACCCGCCTCATCTCGGAGTTTGGCGGGCTCAAGAACAGCATGCCGCGTCTGACCGCCGCGTTCCTGATCATCACGCTCGCGTCGATCGGGATGCCCGCGCTCAACGGGTTCGTCGGTGAGTTCCTGACGATGCTCGGCGCGTTCCTCTGGGATCCGCGCTTCGTGGTCGTCGCCGGTCTCGGCGTGATTCTGTCGGCGGTCTACATGCTGTGGATGTTCCAGCGGGTGTATCTCGGCCCGATCACCAACGACAAGAATGCCAAGCTGCCGGACCTGCAGCCGCGTGAGTGGGCGAGCGTCCTGCCGCTGTGCGCGGTGGCGATTGCGATGGGCGTGTTCCCGTCGTTGTTTCTGGCGCCGATGGAGCTGTCGGTGAAGAAGGTCGTGGAGCGCGTGCAGACGGCGCAACCCGTAGCGTGCGGATCAGCGACATGCAAAATGCAAAAGGCAAAATGCAAACAGCGAGTCATTCGACCGACGGAGGTGCTGTTCGCGGCGTCAATCACCGCCCATGAGCGATCGGTGGCAGTGTTTGCATTTTGAATTTCGCATTTTGAATTACACAAAGCCATGTTCAACCTTCAATTAGACGCCGTCGTTCCGATGCTGTGCGTCACGCTGGGCGCGCTGGCCGCGATGGGCGGAGAAGCGCTGAGGGGCAAAGGCCCGCGCATGCCGGTGGGGTGGTTCGGCATCATCGGGCTGACCGGAGCGGCCGTCTCGGCGGTGATTCTCTGGAACCCGACGCCGGAGGCCTTCCGCGAGGACTTCGGCGTGATCGTCGCCGACAACTTCGGTCTGTTCGTGACACTCGTGCTCGCCGTGGTCGGCATCCTCACGGTCATGTTCTCGTCGCAGGTGATTCACCGCGACAACCTGCCGGCCGGCGAATACTACGCGCTGGTGCTGTTCTCGATCGTCGGGATGATGATGATGGCGACCGCCACCGATCTCCTGGTGATCTTCGTCGCGCTCGAGATCCTGTCGCTGGCGGTGTATGTCCTCACCGGCATCCGCCGCGACAATCTCGCCGGCACCGAGGCCGCGTTCAAGTATTTCCTGCTCGGCGCCATCTCCAGCGCCTTCTTCCTCTACGGGATCGCCTTCACCTACGGCGTCACGCACAGCACGCGGCTGTCGGCGATCTCGCAGTATCTGTCGGCGCAGTCGATGAGCGGCGAGCCGATGGTGCTGATTGCACTTGGCCTGCTGCTGGTCGGGTTTGCCTTCAAGATCTCCGCGGTACCGTTCCACATGTGGACGCCTGACGCCTACGAAGGCGCACCGGCTATCGTCACCGGCTTCATGTCCACCGGGGTCAAGGCGGCGGCGTTCGCCGCGTTCGTCCGCGTGTTCCTGTCGAGCTTCGAGCCGTTCCGCGACATGTCGGCAGCCGGTCCAGGCTGGGCCCCGGTCGTTGCGGTGCTCGCGGCAGCGACCATGATCCTCGGGACGGTCGTCGGTGTGGCGCAGACCAATCTGAAGCGGATGCTCGCGTATTCGAGCATCGCGCACGGCGGCTACCTGCTGGTCGGTCTCGTCGCGGCCAACTCGGTGGGGAAGGCGGCCATCCTGTTTTATCTGCTGGCCTACTCGATCACCAACCTCGCCGCCTTCGGCGTGATTGCGATGCTCGGCGCACGCGACCGCGCCAACGACAGCCTGCGCGACTACGCCGGGCTGTGGCACAGCAGCCCCGGGCTTGCCGCGTTGATGACGGTCTGCCTGCTGTCGCTCGGCGGCCTGCCGCCGACCGCGGGCTTCATCGGCAAGTGGTACATCTTCCAGGCTGCGGTCAGCGCCGGCTATTACTGGCTGGCGATCATCGGCGTGCTGACCAGCGTCGTCTCGGTGTTCTTCTACCTGCGCGTCGTGGTGATGATGTACATGGCCGAACGCGACGGCGCCCCCGAGCCAGCGCGCGTCAGCGGATTCGGCATGGTGGCGCTCGCGCTGTCGATCGCCGTCATCTTCTATCTCGGGATCCTGCCAACGTCGGTGCTCGATTTCGCCGGCAAGTCGATCGCGACGATCTTCTAGGCTCTCGACTTCGGGCTTTGGCTTTGGGCAGGCAACAGCCCGGAGCCGAACGACGTGAGCCTGACAGCCGTGCGTCCTGCGCGGTGCTATTGTTTACGCGCGTGCCGGATTCCAAGTCGCACATTGGAGTGCTGAACGAGAAGCCGCTACACGCGTCACTGAAAACGTGGTACGCGCAGCCTGGTGATCGATTCGAGGTCCCGGTTGACGGCTTCGTCATCGACATCGTCCGCGACAACGTCCTGCTGGAAATCCAGACACGACATTTCAGCGCCATCAAGTCGAAGCTCGCCACGCTGGTGTGTGCACACCAGGTCCGGCTGATCTACCCGATCGCGCAAGAGAAGTGGATCGTGCAGTCTCCGGCGGAAGGGGGGCTTGTCACTCGACGCAAATCACCGAAGCGGGGGCGAGTGGAGGATCTCTTCCGCGAGCTGGTCGGGATCCCTCGACTGTTGTCGCACAGCAATTTCTCGGTGGAAGTGTTGCTGACCAGGGAGGAAGAGGCGAGACGGTACGACGGCAGACGCAGGTGGCGCACCAGAGGATGGGTGACCGAAGAACGCCGGTTGCTGGACGTCCTGGACCGGAGGGTGTTCCAGGGGCCGGCGAGCTGGCTGGCACTTCTTCCGGTGTTCTCAGAGCCATTCACGTCGAGAGACCTTGCCGACGCGTTAGGCATCAGGGTCGACCTCGCCCAGAAGATGACCTATTCGCTTCGACATGCCGGGTTGGTTCGATCGCTCGGCAAGCGGGGAAGGGCCACCCTGTATGGAGTTGGCGCAACCGAATGCTCCTGCCGATCCTGATCGCGACCGCGATATCCATCGCGATCACGTTCGCGCACCGGTTCTCTTCGGGCATCGGGAGTGCCGGTGAACTCGTGGCGCCCGTGAACAACAACTGGACGGAACCCATGGAACTCGCTGAACCCATGGAACCGATGCCTATGACACAATATTTCTGTCGTGCCGGACGAGTCTCCAGATATCGAGCGTGAGTTGCAGGTGCTCGAGGCGGAGTTGAGGCGCCTCGAGGCGCGAGTACAACATGTACTTCGCCGGCCGCCTGCCGCGTCCGCCGTGGGAAACGCGCAAGCGCGTCGAAAACATGGTCAAGCGTGTTGACCGCCTGTACATCAGCAACTACGGCTACCGGTTCAAGTTCAACACGCTGCAGGCGCGATTCACCTCGTTCGTGGATCTGTGGGATCGCGGCCTGCGTTCGCGCGAGGAGGGCCGTCCCGGGCCCTTCGTTGCGCCGCGCCCGGTGGAGGAGAAGCCGGCGGCGAAGCCCGCCGAAAAGGAGAACCGCGTCGTGCACGTCGCGACGTTCAAGGATCCGCTGAAGGAGATGGACAAGCTGCACGAGCTCTACGACAACCTTGCCGAGGTGCGTCGTCAGGCAGGGCAGGACGCGATTCCGTTTCACAAGTTCGCCGATCTGGTCAAAACGCAAGTCGATCAGATGAAACAGAAAGGCACCGGCGAAGTGGCGTTTCGTGTGGCGATGAAAGACGGAAAGGTCGCCTTCACCGCGCGCAGCATGAAAGGCGACAAAGACAAGAAGTAAGTAGAGAAGTAGAGAAGTGGATAACTGGAAGAGTGGAAGGGTAAGCACCCGGCGCCGCTGGCTCGGCGCCGGGTAGGTCAGAAGTGGTTAGGGCTTGGTGACGTTCCCAGCCTGCGGACCCTTCGGGCCATCGACGATTTCGAACTCTACCGCCTGCCCTTCTTCGAGTGACCGAAAGCCGTTGCCACTGATTGCGGAGTAATGCACGAACACGTCACTGCCTCCCTCGCGTTCGATGAATCCGTAACCTTTGGCGTTGTTGAACCACTTGACCTTGCCTGTGATGCGCATCGTTCTTCTTCCCTGCTTGCTGTGCGACTCCATTCAGGACGCCGCTTGGTCGCTTGCGATCCGAACCAAAGATGAGCTTCGGGACACAAAAAAAGACCGCGACTCTTTACGCGGTCTCGACTTCGACGTTTAGGGAACGCCCCTCAAACGCAGGCATATGCTAAGCGCGTGCTAAATAGCTGTCAAGCGTTAGCTGGGGCCGATAGCCAAAATTGCCCGCCTTCGCCCACCGCTTCGGCGAGGCAGGCTCCGCCTTCGCAACGCCCTGGCGGGTCAGGGCCAGGGATGCGCACCAATCCTCATGCCTAGAGCGCTTCTGAGCGTTTCCGATAAGTCCGGTCTCGTCGCGTTCGCGCGCGGTCTCGCCGCACGCGGTTTCGAACTCGTCTCCACCGGTGGAACTGCCCGCGCCCTCGAGTCCGCGGGTCTGACCGTCGTTGGCATCTCGGAGGTGACCGGGTTTCCCGAGATGATGGACGGTCGCGTCAAGACGCTGCACCCGAAGGTACATGGCGGCATCCTCGCCAGGCGCGGTCACGCTCCGGACCTCGACGCCGCCGCCGCGCACGGGATCACGCTGATCGATCTCGTCGCCGTCAATCTCTATCCGTTCGTGAAGACCGCGGCCAACCCGGCGACGCCCTTCGACGCGCTCGTCGAAGAGATCGACATCGGCGGACCGAGCATGGTGCGCGCCGCGGCCAAGAACTTCGATGGCGTCCTCGTCGTGGTGTCGCCGGCCGACTACGACACGGTGCTGGCACAGCTCGATCGGCCGGAAGGTCCGTCACGCGCAGTTCCGCTTCGAGCTGGCTCGCAAGGCGTTCGCGCACACCGGCGCCTACGACACCGCGATCGCCTCCGAGCTCGACACGGTGCGACATGAAGGCGGCAACTTTCGTCCGCGGCGCGATGCAGGGCTATCCCGCCGTCGATCACGCTCGGACTGCACAAGCGCGGTGATCTCCGCTACGGCGAGAATCCGCACCAGCAGGCGGCGTGGTACGCGGACGAATCGCAAATCGGACTCGGTGGCGCGGAGCTGCTGCAGGGCAAGGAGCTCTCGTACACGAACCTGCTCGATCTCGACGCCGCGCTGCGCATCGTCCTCGAGTTCAACGAGCCCGCGGCGGCCTTCATCAAGCACACCAATCCGTGCGGCGCGGCGATCGGATCCCGCGCCAGCGACGCGTACGTGCGCGCCCGCGAAGCCGATCCGCTGTCGGCATTCGGCGCCGTCGTCGGCCTGAATCGTCCTATCGATCTCGAGACCGCCAAGGCCATCGTGTCGACCAAGATCGACTGCGTCATTGCCGCCGGCGGTCGACGAAGAGGCGCGGCCCGTGCTGGCGACGAAGTCGCAGATGCGCGTGGTGATCGCCGACCTCGAGCAGCTGCGAGAACCTCAAGACGCGCGACGTGCGCTCGGTCCTTGGCGCCGTGCTCGTTCAGGACGGCGACCGCGTCGTCGAGGCGGCCGCGCCGTGGCCGTCGAACGATCTGCGCGTCGTCACCAAACGGCAGCCGACGACGCAGGAGTGGACGGCGCTGCGCTTTGCGTGGCGGCTCTGCGCGCACGTGAAGTCGAACACCGTGATCTTCACGACTGCCAATCGTACGCTCGCGATCGGCGCCGGCCAGATGAGCCGTGTCGATGCGGTGAACGTCGCCCGCATGAAAGCGCAGCGGCGACACGATGAGAGGATCCGTGGTGGCGTCGGACGCGTTCTTCCCGTTCCGCGATGGTCTCGATGCGGTGGCGGCGGCCGGCGCCACCGCGGTGGTCCAGCCGGGTGGCTCGATGAAGGACGCCGAGGTCATCGCTGCCGCCGACGAGCACGGGCTCACGATGGTGTTCACCGGGCGACGGCATTTCCGACATTGAGCGATGGTTCGATGCGTGCACATCCTCGTCTACGGTGACTCGTTGTCGTGGGGAATCATCCCGAACACGCGGCGTCGCCTGTCGTTCCCCGAGCGCTGGCCTGGTGTGATGGAGCGGGCGCTCGTCGATGGTGGTCTCCAGGTTCGGGTGATTGAAGACTGCCTCAACGGCCGCCGAACCGCATGGGACGATCCATTCAAGCCAGGGCGCAATGCGCTCGACGGCATCGAGCAGCGCATGGAGATCAACTCGCCGCTCGCGCTGGTGATCCTGATGCTCGGCGCGAACGACTTTCAGTCCGTGCACCAGAACAGCGCCTGGCATTCGGGGCAGGGACTGGCAGCGGTCATTCGCGCGATGCGCCGCGCGCCGATCGAGCCCGGCATGCCGGTGCCGCCGATTCTCGTCGTCGCGCCGCCGCCGATCACCACGCCGGTGGGCAAGCCGATCTGGGAGAAGTTCGAAGGCGCGCCAGCTCGATCCGAGCGGGCGGCCGAGGCCTACGCGGCGATCGCGGCGGAAACGGACTGCCAGTTCTTCGATGCGGGCAGAGTCGTGTCGACGAGTCCGCATGACGGCATTCACCTGCGACGCGTCTGAGCACGAACGTCTGGGCGCCGCTCTTGCGACCGTGGTTGCAGATATGCTCGCGGGTTCAAAGGCCTGGAACGTGACACGTGGGCACGTCCTGATGCTGGACGTGCGCAGCGGCGATCGGCGCCGAGTCTCACAGCCGACCGTGGCCGACTATCGCCGTGGCAGCGGCGTCGACGACCTTCAGCAGTTCCAGCGCCGACACGTCGCCGGGCCGAACTTGGCGACCGAGATCCCGGCGGCCTCGTTGGCCAGCCGCGCCGCCTCGCTCATCGTCGCGCCGCGCGCCAGCATCACCGCCATCGTCGCGATCACGGTGTCGCCCGCGCCGGTGACGTCGGCCACTTCGCGCGCGGCGGAGGGCAGATGTCCCTCGCTCTCGCTGCTCAGCAGCCACATCCCCTGATCCCCGCGGGTCATCAGCACGTTCGCGCACTGCGCGCGGTCGCGGAACTGGCGCGCGGCGGCGCGTGCCTCGTCCTCGCTGCGGACGCGCATGTTCGACGGCGATCTCCGCTTCGTGATGATTCGGCGTGACGAGCGTCGTGCCGGCGTAGTAGTCGATGTGCGGGATCTTCGGATCGACCAGCACCGGCACGCCGCGGACCGGCGCTGGCGACCGCCGTCTGCACGACCTTGCCGCGTGATGCACCCCTTCAGGTAGTCCGAGATGACGATCGCCGTGGCGCGCGGCGCGTGCGTCTCGATCTCGCCGATGATGCGACGCTCGATGTCGTCGGCGATCTCGATATCGGCCTCGTAATCGATCCGCGCGACCTGCTGATTGCGGTCGGTGACGATGCGGACCTTGGTCGTGGTCGGACGGCTGGCGTCGCCGACGAGCGACGGCGCGATGCCGGCTTCGCGGCAGGCGTGAGTCAGCGTCGCCGCGCCCTCGTCCATGCCCGGTGACCGCGACGAGCGTGGCCTGACCGCCGAGCGCGGTGATGTTGTGCGCGACGTTGGCGGCGCCGCCCATGCGAAACATCTCGTGATCGAACGCGACGACCGGCACCGGCGCTTCCGGCGAGATGCGCGTCACGCGGCCGACGATGAACTTGTCGAGCATGGCGTCGCCGATGACGAGGATGCGGGCGCTGCCCGCAGCTGCCGGCGATCCGCCGCGCCCGTTCAGGCGTGACCGGCGGCAGCAGCATCGGTCGGGTCGTTCCGCGGCGAACGGCAGCGTGACGAGCACGAGGAAGAGCATCAGGAATTCGGAGTCGCCGAAGTTGTATTCGAACAGGCCGGCCGCGAGCATGGCGGCGATGGCGGCGAGCGCGCTCGGCGGCGAGCACGCGATCCTGACCGCGGCGGAAGATCCGGAAGACGCCCGCCGCCAGCACGCCGATGAACCAGAGCCAGACCGCCAAGCGCGGGCAGGCCGCGCTCGGCGGCGATCTGCACCGGCACGTTGTGCAGATGCGGGTTCACCTGTCTGCACGCCGTAGCGGGTCACGATACTGCGTGTAGAGACGCTCGACCATGTTCGGGCCGACGCCGGTCAGCGGATGGTCCTTGATCATCGCCGCGCCGGTCTGCAGCATCGCCACGCGATCGCGGCTGCTCGGGTCGCGCAGATCGAACACCGACATGATGCGGTCGGTGATCCGATCGGGCGCCAGCGCGAACAGCAGCGCGATGATCACCGGGATCAGCGCCGGTCAGGCGGAAGTCCTTGAGGATGAACAGCAGGCTGACGCCCACGCAGACGCCGACCCACGCGCTGCGCGTGAACGTGAGCGTGAGCGCGACGACGAGCGCCGGCATGACGAGCGCCGGCCACAGTCGATCGCGCGACGCCGAACACCAGGCGCGCCGCAGCAGCGCCGATCACCAGCATCAGCGTCCCTGAGTAGGTCATGTAGTGACCCATGGTCCCGCGCGGACGCAGGCGCAGGCTGTCGAAGTGCAGCATGCCGTACTGGATGATTCCGTAGGCGGCGGCAAGCGCGCCGACCGTGATGACGACGTCCATCACCGTCTTGGTGCGCCGGCCGCGCGCGAGGTCGTAGACGACCGGTACGATCAGGAACAGGTAGAGCTGCTGGCTGTCGATGAAGCTCTCGATCGGATCGACCGAGAACGCCGAGGAGACGAGCGTCACTGCCGCGTAGGCGAGCAGCAGCCAGAAGAATCGCGGTGCGGTTGGGCGCGTCTTGTCGCGCACCAGCGTGGCAACCCAGGCAAGGAGCAGCAGGACGAGCAGCGCCTGCGCGGCGACGATCGAGACCTGCACGGTCGCGACGAAGGCCAGCAGCAGGGCAGTCGTCACCCGATCGAGCCACGGCGTCGTCTGGGCGTCGGACAAGCTCAAGGTCGTGGCGTTCATCTCAGTACGCGCTCCACGGCGGCCAGCACCTGATCCGGCGTGATCCTCGTCAGGCACCGGAAGTCCCCGGGTATGCAACGGCGCTGATCACACGGCCGGCACGGCAGCGGGCCGGCATCCACCATCTCGGCGCCGAGCCGCGGATCCCGCCACGGGCGGGACCGCTCGGGCAGCGTTGGCCCGAGCAGCGCGACGATCGGCGTCCCGGTCGTGGACGCCAGTGCAGCGGGCCGCTGTCGCCCCCAATGTACACCGCCGCACGGGCAATGAGCGCGCGAAGCTCGCCGAGGTTCCAATCGATGAGGGGGAGCAGCGATTCCGGGGTCGAAAGCTGTCGTCGGACATCCTCGCTGACGCGCTGTGCGGCGTCGGCGTCTGATGGCCCTGACGTGATGACAATGCGCCGGCGGGGATCGCGTCGGACCAGCGCCGAGGATCATCGTCACGAACGACTCTTCCGGCCACCGCCGGAACGCGTTGCCGGCGCTGACGTGCACGACGACGAGCCGATGGTCGGAGTGATGGCAGAGCCGCGCCAAGCCGTCGTCGCGACCCGGGCGGCGCTGACTGGGTCTTCGACGCATCTCCACGGGATCGTGCTCCGGCGTGCAGGGGCCGATGCCGAGCGGTGCGAGCAGATCCCACTGGTTGAGGACCGAGTGGCGGGGAAAGAGGTCGGGCGATCGCGGGACACGATGCGTGTAGATCCACGAGCGCCACGGCATGTCATAGCCGATACGCATGGGCGCACCGCTGGCCCGTGCCAGCCACGCCGCGCGCGGGCCGCCGTGCAGGTCGATGGCGACGTCGAATCGCTCGCGGCGCAGTCGCCGTGCGAGTGCGAGATCGTCGAGCAGGCGTGCGACGCCCCGGCGCCGGGGCGCGACGAGCACGTCGTTGAGATGCGGGTTGCCGCCAACGACCGGCAGCGGCTGACGGTTCGACGAGATACGCGAGGTGCGCGTCGGGATAGCGGCGGCGCAGCGCGCGGATCAACAGGAGTGGTGAAAACGACGTCGCCGATCAGGCGCAAACGGACGAGGAGGATCCTCAATGGCGGTCAGGAGAACAGGACCCACCCTACGGCTCGATCGTGGCCTCGTCGATCAGCATCACCGGGATGTCGTCCTTGATCGGGTAGACGCGGTGGCAGGTGCCGCACTTCAGACCGGTGCCATTCTTCACCAGGGTGACCGGTGTCTTGCAGTTCGGGACAGGCCAGAATTTCGAGCAGCTCGGCGTCCACAGGCATCGTCAGCTCCGGCCTAGGAATATAGCATCTTGCGCTAAGATCGTTACGTGATGCTGTTTACGCGCCGCTTGGCATTGGTGGTGTCGACCGTCCTGACCATCGGGACACCGCTGTCGGCCCTGGCTCAGGCGCCGGCAGACACGTATTACGAGTTCCTGCTGGCTCGACGGCTCGAAGCCGACGGCGACATCAAGGGCGCCCGCGCGGCGCTCGACCGTGCCGCGGCAGCCGATCCCAAGTCGGCCGAGGTTCGAGCTGAGATTGCCGCATTGCATCTCCGCCGCAACGAGCGGGCGGAAGCCGAAAAGGCGGCCAAGGCTGCGCTGGCGATCGACGATAAGAATGTCGAAGGCAATCGCGTCCTCGGACTGCTGTACGCCGCGGCCGCTGACGCGTCTGCCGAACGGTCCAGCCCGCAGGCGGCTGCGAACGTGCGCGACGCGATCACCTATCTCGAGCGCGCGGCGGCAGGCACGACAGTCACCGCCGATGCGACGCTCCACTACACGCTGGGCCGACTGTACATTCGTGACGGCACGCCGGATAAGGCCGTGCAGTCGCTGGCACGTGTGCTCAGTCAGAATCCCAACTCGGTGCAGGGCCGGCTCGCGATGGCACAGGCCTACGCGGCAGCCAAGGATCTGAAGAGCGCGATCAACACGCTGCAGGAGATCATCGAAGACGAGCCGCGTGTCGCGTCCGCGCTGGGGCAGTATCAGGAAGATGCCGGCCTGCTGATGGACGCCGCGGCCAGCTACACGCTGGCGCTGGCGGTGCAGCCGGGAAATCGCGAGCTGAAGATTCGCCGCATCGCGGTGCTGCTCGAGGCCAGGGAGTACGCGCGGGCCGCAGGATTTGCCGGCGACGCCCGCAAGCAGCATCCGAACGAGCCGGTATTCCCGCGCCTGCAGGGCCGCGCGCTCTTCGATTCCGGCGATCGCAGTGGCGGTATAGCGGTGCTCGAGGCCGCGGTGAAGTCGTTCCCGAAAGACACCGCCACGATGTTCGCGCTCGCCGACATCTATGCTGACGCCGGACGCGGGACCGACGCCGAGCGTATGCTGCGCCAGTTGCTTGCCGCCGAGCCGGGCAACGCCAACGCGCTGAACTATCTCGGATACATGCTGGCCGTTCGCGGCGAGCAGCTCGACGAAGCGATTCGTCTGGTCCGCCGGGCGCTCGATGCCGAACCCGACAACGGCGCCTATCTCGACAGTCTGGGCTGGGCCCACTACCGTCGGGGTGATCTGGACGATGCGGAGAAGTATCTTGCCGCGGCGGCAGCGAAGCTTCCCGAGAATTCAGAGGTTCAGGATCATCTCGGCGATCTGTTCGCGCGGAAGGGACGTTTCTCGGAGGCGATTGCGGCATGGACCCGTGCGCTCAAGGGTGACGGGACCGATATTCAGCGCGAGGCGATCGAAAAGAAGATCAGTAGTGCAAAAGGCAAGATGCAAAATTCAAAATGAAATGCAGAGCCTGTGTTTGCATTTTGAGTTTTGCATTTTGCACTACAGTCATCGCCTGCGGTCCTCGCCGCGTCGCACTTCCCACTGACAGCGGCTCTCCATTTCCTGACTTCGCCGCCGTTCACAAACAGGTGTCATCGGCCTGCAGCGACGCCCGCACGCTCAGGGCGGTACTGAGTCTGCGCGGACGCGTCGGCGCAGAGCGTCTCAGCGGCAACGTTCACGCCGGCTTCGCGCGACCAGCTTCGATGCGGCTCGAGGGTGTCCCGCCGTTCGGCCAACCGGTCTTCATTCTCGCCGCGCAGAGCGGCACCGCTGTGCTGCTGCTGCCGCGCGACTCACGCGTGCTGCGCGGTCCGCAGGCGGAGGCGATTCTGGAGGCTCTGATCGGTGTGAATCTCGCTCCCGCGGACCTGCTCGCCATTCTGACCGGCTGCATCGTGCCGAACCCGATGCCGACAGGCGGGAGGCTGCACGCCAACGGGTGGGCGTCGATCGATCTCCAGGGCGGCGCCAGACTCTATCTGCGCCGCGCGACCGCGCAATGGGAGGTCCGCGCCGCACAGCGTGATGGCTGGCAGCTCGAATACACGACCGGTCAGTCGCGCTTTCCTGCAACGGTGCGGCTCACGTCGGACTCGCCAAAGGTTCCCGTGGATTTGACCACCGGAATCTCTGACCTCGAGGCGAATGTCGACCTGGACCCGGCGGCGTTTCGTGTGGAGGTGCCGCCCGATGCGAACCCGTTGACCCTCGACGAACTGCGCGAGTCGGGACCGCTGAGAGCCCGATGACCCGGACAGTCGTCACCGCCGTGCTCGCGATGATCGCCGCGCTTGCGTCGCACACATCGGCGCACACCCCAGACGCGAGTCTCGCCGTCGCGTTAGCAGAGGCGGACGCGCAGCAGCGCGCGCAGGCGACGGCTCGCACGCCGGTCTACGGCTACACCGTTGTCAATTCATACCCGCACGATCCGCAGGCCTTCACGCAGGGCCTGATCTTTCGCGACGGCGTGCTCTACGAGAGCACCGGAGTGAACGGGCAATCGAGTCTTCGAAAGGTTCGGCTGGAGACTGGTGAAGTGCTTCAGCGAATCAACGTCGATGGGCGGTATTTCGCTGAGGGGATGACCGACTGGGGTAATCGGCTCATTCAGCTGACCTACACGACGAAGATCGGGTTCGTCTACGACATCGCGTCGTTCGCCCTGCAGCGCACGTTTGACTACACCGGGCAGGGATGGGGCCTGACGCACGACCAGCGCCGGCTGATCATGAGCGACGGTACCTCGGCGCTTCGCTTTCTCGATCCGGAGACGCTGCGCGAAACGGGACGCGTGACGGTCAGGGACGGCGCCAGGCCGATCGAGAATCTGAACGAGCTGGAGTGGGTCAAGGGTGAAGTGTTGGCCAACGTCTGGCTGACGGACCGCATCGCGATCATCGCGCCCGACACGGGACGGGTGACCGCCTGGCTCGATCTCACCGGCATTCGCGGTCCGGTGCGGTCGGGCACCGATGATGTGCTCAATGGCATCGCCTACGATGCGGCACGCGATCGGCTGTTCGTCACCGGAAAGTACTGGTCGCGGCTGTTCGAGATCCGCATCAAGCGTACATGAGTAGATCCAACGGATTGCCCGGCCGGCCGGCCACCGTGCGCGCCCACGCCAAGATCAATCTCGACCTGCGTGTGCTTGGCACCAGGCCCGACGGCTTTCACGAGCTGCGCACCGTGTTTCAGGCGTTGGCGCTCCACGACACGATCGAGTGCATCCCGCGCGAGGGCCCGTTCGCGATCGAGTGCGATGCGGCCGGCGTTCCGCTCGATCGATCGAATCTCGTCTGGCGGGCCGCTGATGCGCTGTGGCGTTCGCTGAGGCGCGACGGTCCCGTCCGCGACGTGGTGGTGCGGATTCACAAGCGCATTCCGCTGCAGGGCGGTCTCGGCGGCGGCAGCGCCGACGCCGCCGCAACGCTCCTCGGCCTGACCCATGCCTGGCGCGTGCCGGTTCGGCCGAATCAGCTGGTGGACGTCGCCTCGACGCTCGGCGCCGATGTCGCGTTCTTCCTGTCAGGCGGCACGGCACTCGGGCTCGGCCGCGGCGACGAGATCTATCCGCTCGCGGATCTGCCCCGGCACTGGATCGTGCTGCTCGTGCCTGGCTTCGGCGTCTCGACTCCCGACGCCTACGGCTGGTACGACGCCGAACGCAACCAGGCCCGTGGCTCGAGCAGCCGCGAGGCCCAGTACGTCCCCGGGCCCTGGCCGTCGCGGGCCGCGCAGATGATCAACGACCTCGAAGCCCCCATCGCCCGCCATCACCCCGAGATCGATCAGATGAAGACCGCCCTCAAGCGCGCCGGCGCGCTGGCCGCGGCAATGTCGGGCAGCGGATCGACGGTATTCGGCCTGTTCCAACAGCGATCCGAGGCCACGGCCGCCGTGGACAAGCTGTCGGGCTCGGCCTGGCGAGTACTGATGACCGAATCACTCGGCCGGGGCGAATACGCCAGGCGGAGCACACCCCGGGCGCAACGCAGCCGCTAAGCAGGCCCCCGGACGCGGCGAGCCGCGGCCGCTAAGGCCCCCGGACGCGGCGTAGCCGCGGCCGGTAAGCAAGCCCCCGGACGCGGCGTAGCCGCGGCCGGTAAGCAAGCCCCCGGACGCGGCGTAGCCGCGGCCGGTAAGCAAGCACTGCGCGCTCAGCCTTGCCGGAAACGCCAAGTCTCGACTACACTAAGGGTTTGCGCCACCGTAGGCGAGCGGCTCCTACGTATTGGGGCGTGGCCAAGCGGTAAGGCGCGGGACTTTGGATCCCGTATTCGGAGGTTCGAATCCTCCCGCCCCAACCAGTTCAATGGGCTCATAGCGGCAGACGATGAAGCGATCCGTCAGCGGTGAAGGACTGTTGTCGACCGGGCTCGGCGATCTGAAGGTCTTTGCCGGCAGCGCGCACCCGCAGTTGGCAAAGGAGATTGCCGACTGTCTCGGGATCCCGCTGGGCAAGAGCAGCCTGCGGCGGTTCCCCGACAGTGAGGTCTCGTTCCAGATCGACGAGAACATTCGCGGCGCCGACGTCTTCATCATCCAGCCGACGTCGAGCCCGGTGGATCAGCATCTGATGGAGATGCTGGTCATGATCGACGCGTTCCGTCGCTCGTCGGCGGCGCGCATCACCGCCGTGGTGCCGTACTACGGCTACGCACGGCAGGACCGGAAGGACAAGCCACGGGTGCCGATCTCGGCCAAGCTGGTCGCCAACCTGCTGAGTGCCGCCGGCACGAACCGTGTGCTGACGATGGATCTGCACAAAGCGCAGATTCAGGGATTCTTTGATATTCCGGTGGATCACCTGTTCGCGGCGCCGGTGATCATCGAGTACTGCTCGCGGCTGAACGTCCCGAACCTCACCATCGTGTCGCCCGATGCCGGTGGCGCGGAGCGGGCGCGTGCCTACGCCAAGCGTCTCGGTGCCGAGTTGGCGATCGTGGACAAGCGGCGGAACGAGGAAGGCACCGCCGAGGTGATGAACGTGATCGGTGATGTCGAGGGCCGCACCTGCATCCTGCAGGACGACATCATTGATACTGCGGGGACGATTCAGAAGGCCGCGCTGGGATTGAAGCGGGCCGGCGCCGAACGCGTGTTCGCGTGCGCCGTGCACGGTGTGCTGTCGGGACCGGCGATCGAGCGGATCGACGATTCGCCGATCGAGCAGCTGATCGTGACTAATACGATTCCGCTCAAGGGCGAAGCGCAGCAGTGCCGCAAGATCATGGTGCTCTCGGTGGCCCGGCTCCTGGGCCAGGCCATACGGAATATTCACGAAGAGACGTCGGTCTCTTCGCTGTTTGTGTAAGGACAAGACGATGGATGCGACGCTTGAAGCGGTAAAGAGAGAAGGTCGGGGCAAGAACGAGGCGAATCGGCTCCGCGCCGGCGGGAAGATTCCCGGGGTGTTCTATGGTCCCGGCAAAGACGGGAAGGCGCCGGAAGGCGTCGCCGTCACCGTGGACCCCAAGGCGGTGCTGCGCATCCTGCACTCCGACACCGGGGCAAACACGCTGATCAATCTCAAGCTGGACGGACTCGAGGCGCGCGTCATGGTCCGCGAATACCAGCTCGATCCGGTCACGCATCATCTCCTGCACGCCGACTTCTACCAGCTGGCGATGGATAAGGCGATCGTGGTCACGGTGCCAGTGGTGGTGAAGGGCGAGCCGAAGGGCGTGAAACAGCAAGGCGGTCTCCTCGACTTCGTCACGCGCGACATCGAGGTCGAGTGCCTGCCGACCGACATTCCCGAGAACATCACCATCGACGTCAGCGAGCTGATGCTCCACGAATCGATCCGCGTGCGCGACCTGCCGGTGGATCCGAAGTGGAAGGCGATCAGCGAAGGCGACACCATGCTGGTGCACATCGTGATGCCAAAGGTTGAGGAGGAGGCGGCGGCAGCGACGCCAGAAGCGGGCGCGACGGCAGCGGCTCCGGCCGAACCCGAGGTCATCAAGAAGGGCAAGCCCGACGAGAAAGAGGAAGCCAGCAAGGACAAGAAGTGAATCGACGATTGACGAAGTACGATTGACGGATTGGATTGACGGAGCACTTCGTCAATCGCACATCGTCCATCGTCAATTGCATGAAGCTGATCGTCGGTCTCGGCAACCCCGGTCGGGAGTACCGGGATACGCGGCACAACGTCGGGTTCATGGTGGTGGACGAAATCGCGCGGCGGCACGGCATCGATTGGGCGTCGGGCCCGTCGCAGATCGCCGAAACGCTGGTCGGCAAGCGGTTCGGAGGCGAGCCGTTGATGGTGGCCAAGCCGCTGACCTACATGAACAACAGCGGCGAGGCAGTCGCCGATCTGACGCGGTACTTCAACGTCAGCGACGAGGATCTGCTGGTGGTCGTGGACGAAGCCGCGCTGCCGTTTGGAAAGCTGCGTGCACGTCCCCGCGGATCGGCGGGCGGGCACAACGGTCTCAAGTCGATCATCGAGCGGCTGGGGACCACGGAATTCTCCCGGCTTCGGCTGGGAGTCGGGCGCGGAGACGGCCGGCGCGATCTGGCCGATCACGTGCTCGCCAGGTTCGAGCGCGGCGAACAGGCCGAGCTCGAAACGCTCATCACGCGGGCGGCCGATGCCGCCGAGATGTTTGCCGCGGAAGGCATCTCGAATGTGATGAACGTGTACAACCCGGATGCCCCGGCATCCGATGTTGACTGACTCCTTGCCCCCTGCGTAGTGTCCGGCTTCAGCCGGACCGGAGACAGGTGGCCGTAGTCCAGAAGGAGACCGTATGAGCAGGAAGTACGAACTCGTGTACGTCGTGTCGCCAGACGCGACGGACGAACAGGTGGCTGAAGTGCACACGCAGGTCGACTCGATCGTGCAGCGCATGAACGGCCAGCTGGAAAAGACCGACAACTGGGGCCGCCGCAGACTCGCCTACGAAATCGGCCGCCACAAGGAAGGCACCTACGTCCTCGAAGTCATCAATGGCGATGGCGATTTGATGAAAGAGATCGACCGTCGTCTCAAGGTGACCGATCTGGTTATCCGTCATCTCGTGGTTCGGGTTGACGAGGAGCAGGCCGTCGTCGAGCGGACGCGCGACGCGCGCACCGAGACGTCGCGCCGCCGCCGCGTGGCGCGCGGCTTGCCCGCGGATCGGCAGCCGGGCGAAGGCCAGCGCGGCGAGCCGGATGACGATCGCGATGATCGCTTCGACATGGGCGGGGAGGAAATGCGATGAACGGCAAGAAGAGTTTCGGAGGCGGCGGAGGCCGCGGCAAGTCCAGCGGCACCGCGCAGCAGGGCAAGGACGGGCAGCGCCGGCCGATGTTCCGGCGCCGCAAGGTCTGCAAGTTCTGCTCGGACAAGATCGACGACATCAACTACAAGGACGTGAAGCTGCTGATGCCGTTCGTGCCCGAGCGCGCCAAGGTGCTGCCGCGGCGGATTTCGGGGACCTGCGCGCTGCACCAGCGCAAGCTGCGGACGGCGATCATGCGGGCGCGCCAGCTGGCGCTGATCCCGTACACGACGGAGTAAGCCATGGAAGTGATTCTCAGAACGCACGTCGACAATGTCGGCAAGCGCGGCGAGATCGTCAAGGTCGCCGACGGCTACGCCCGCAACTATCTCCTGCCGCGCAAGCTGGCGCTGAAGGCGACCGAGGGCAACAAGCGGCACGTCGAACGCGAGCGGAAGATCGTCGAGGCGCGCGAGGCCGCCGAGAAGGGCGGGGCCGAGGCGATTGCCGCACGACTGACCAGCATCGACATCTCGATTCAGCGCCGCGTCGGCGATACCGAGCAGCTCTATGGCTCGGTGACCGCTGTGGACATCGCTGATTTCCTCAAGACGCAGGGCTTCGAGATCGATCGGCGCAAGCTGATTCTTCCCGAGCCGATCAAGGCGATCGGCGAGCACACCGTGCCGCTCAAGCTCCATCGGGAGGTCACGGTTCCCCTGAAGGTTCGCGTCGTCAAGGAAGGCGCCGAACCCACCGCGTAACGATCGGAGGGGCGGCGCATGCGTCGCCCCTCGGTACCCCTTCTCTTCCCCCCTTCGAGTCCTGACCGGCGGTTCCCGCGAAACGATCGGGAGGCGTCTGTCACCAAACGATTCAGGGGGTTCCATGCCTTATCAGGATGGTCTGCGTCACGAGTTCAGCAGCCTCGATCCGCTCGCCGCGCTGCGCGCCCCGGCGGAGGCCCTTCTTGGAGTCGATGCAAGCGCGAAGGCCGCGTTAAGCAGTCTCGGACTCGAAACCGTCTTCGACCTTGCCACGGCACCGCTCTTCCGGCTCGCCAGCGACATTGCTGCGGCGGCCCAGGGTCGCGATTCGAGCGGGCTGTCGCGGTTCGACCGTGTACCGGGCGGCGTGGCCGCACCGGACAGTCCCGTCAGCCTGGCTGATTTCGCAAACGCCGATATCGCATCGCTGCGCAACCTGACGCCTGCGCAGGCGACGCAGCTCAAAGCGGCACTGGATATCGAGAAGGTCGCCGACCTCGGCCGTTGGCCTGCGTACGTCGCAGCCCGCAGCGTTCTGGACGTTGCCGGAGGCGTCGTCGCCGCCGAGGCGGACACGGCGTCTGAGCTGGTGCCGCGCATGGGCGAGTTCCCCACCGAGCGGCACTACTATTCGACGATCGTCATGGATCGCGTGGCGGTCGACCAGACGACGGACCTCGTCTCGGCGGGTCCGCTCGACATTCTGCCGACGCTCAACGCCAATTTCGGATTCGATGCACCGGCCGTCGGCGCGCGCCTGACCTTCGAGCAGTCCTGGTTCGCGCACGGTGTCACATTGGGGAACCTGCTGCACTCGGTGGCGCTCGCCCCGGGTGAGAGTACGCGCGTGGCAGTTGTGGACTGGTCGCGACAGACCAGTGCCACCGGCGCAGAGACGATCGGTGAAAGCGAGGCGCTGACCGCGACGACCAGCCACAACCGCGCCGTCAGCGAGATCCAGGACGCGGTCGCGACCGAAGTGCAATCCGGGTTTTCGCATACCGAGAGCAAGGCGACGACCAAGTCCGCGGGCGGTGGCTTCGGATTCAGCATGGGTCCGGTGAGCATCGGCGCGAGCGGCGGGATCGGAACGACCACGACATCGGCGGACAGTTTCTCGACGTCGTCTGGCTCGCGAAACCTGTCTGCGTCGATGAGCCAGCAGGTGATGGACGCGACGCACCAGGCCGCCTCATCGGTGCGCAATCGACGCGCGACGATCGTCAAGGAGATCTCCGAGACCGAGCACGAATCCGTGTCGACGCGCATCCTCGCGAACTACAACCACATGCACGCCTTGACCGTGCAGTACTTCGAAGTGATCGAGGTGTATCGCGTCGCGACCGGTCTTCATGAAGCGGAGCGCTGTCTGTTCGTGCCGATGAAGCTCGTCGACTTCGACGAGCGTGTCATCACGCGGTTCCAGGGCGCCCTCGCTGCGGCAGCGCTGAGTCGGCGTGCGTTCGAACTGCTGTCCACCGACTTCGGGATGATCCGGTTGTCGGCGACGCTTCCGATGCGTTCGCCACTCATCTCGACGCTCGGCATCTCCACCGCCGTGCTCGCCGGCCGCGAGCGCGCGGCGATGATTGCCCGGCGTGCTGGTGAAACCCCAGCCCCGCCCGCGGAGCCCACGACTCCGCCCGTCGAACCGCCAGCGACGCCTCCGACGCCTGCTGCTCCAGCCGTTCCACTCCAGGCGACGTGGATCGCGGAGGAGATTCGGCGCGCCAGTCGTATCACGGCGTCACCGCTCATCCGCTCTGGCAGCGACTCCGTGCTGCTTCCACGTGAGGCGCAGCTCGAAGGCATCAACGTCGCAGTGGAAGGCGGAGGAGCGACGATCACGAGCGTGATCGTGAGGCAGCAGTCGGGTCTGCCCGCGGTAGAGCTGACGCGTACGTCGATCGGCTGGCGGGTTCCCGGAACCATCCCGCTCGACGAGTTGCTGGAGATCGTCGTCGGCACCGGCGCCGGTGAGGGACGAGCCACGGGGAGCCTGACGCTCGAGGTGAGCTATCGCGGCGCGTTCTTTCCTCTCACGATGCCGATCAGTGCGGTCGCGAATGCGTCAACCGTCGTCGCCCGCGTCGGGGAAACAGAAGCCGTTCCGGATCTTGTCGAACACCTTCAGGCCAACCGGCTGTACTACAACCAGGCGATCTGGCGCTCGATGGACTCGTCCACGGTTGCGTTGCTGCTGTCCAAGTTCGCGTTCGAAGGCATCACCGTCGCCGATCTGATCGATCCCCGACCCATTCAAGTGGCCGGCAACTATCTCGTCTTCCGTATGCCGGGTTTCGTGGCCCGCGCCTCGCTCCCGGTGGTGCGCGACGATGGCAGCACGCCGGAAGCGGCCGTCAGGCGCTCGTGGAATCAATGGCTGGAGGACCGCGGTCTCACGTTTGGAACGAATGCGCGACAGGAACTGCTCGTCCCGGTTCCCACGGGTGGCGTGTTCGCTGAGGCGGTGCTCGGCCGGTCGAACTCCGCAGAGAAGCTCGATATGACGCGCTTCTGGAACTGGCAGGACTCGCCGATACCGCTGCAGCCGCCGGAAATCGCGGCCATCAACATGGGTTCGCGCGCGCAGCCGATCGACGTGACACCAGGGCGTCTCAGTCCACCCGTTCTCAACATCGTGAATCCGACCAGTCTGCCCGATCCAACCGGACTTGGTCCGATGCTCGGTGCGCTTCAGAACGGAAACATGTTCAGAGACATGTCGGGGCTGGCGGCGACGATCGGGCTTGCGCAGGGTGTCGCAGGTGAGGCGACGAGCGCAGCGAGCGAATCACAGAAGCTCGCGGCGGCGAATCTCGCCGTGGCCGCACAGAAGGAAGTCGAGATGGCGCGCATTGCGGCGCAGGCCGTCGCGGCCACTGCGGGCAGCCCGGCCGCGACGCAGGGCACGCCGAAGAATTCGTCGGAGATGGGCGCGCTGGTCAACGCGGCTACCGCGCGTGACACCGCAAAGAAGTCGGGCGCCGCCGGCTCCGGCGCCTCGTCAGGCAGTCCGCAGAGTGGCGGAGGCACTGGTGGTGGATTTGGTGGTTCCAGCGGATCGAGCGGGGGAGGGGGCGTCATCCCGAGCAACGCGACGTTCGCCGGCGATTCAGGTGACGGCAGCCTGGGTGATGTGGCGTTCAGGCGCGCGTTGTTCGGTGGGCTCGGCGCGCCGGCCGCTGACGTGATTTCCGCAGTGACCGGAGGCGGCGGAGCGAGTGGTGTCACCAATCCGACCGGCGTGGCGTCTCCCGTACAGCTGCCGAACGTCGGGATCGGGGAGATCTACTTCTTCGGCAACGTCAAGAGAGTCGGGAACCTCCGCACGTTCAATCAAGAGATTGAAGCGATTCAGAACGGCCAATGGCTTCCCGCGTCCGTCGACTTCCGCGCGATCTCGCTGCGCAGCGGACAGTTCGCGCCGCTGCGCGCAGACGCCGAAGTGTCGTCGCTCGATCAATTCTTCACGATGCTGACGCAGCCGGCGATGCGGTTCAACTTCTTTTCGTACATGGAAGTCCCCGACAGCGGCGAAAGTATCGCGATGAGTCTCCAGGTCCAGAGCGGATCAACCGGTCGAAGTGGTGACGTCCGGAACGGATTCGATCTGAGCGTTCTGGACATCGTGTCGATCCGCCGGTTGGCGGCGCTCACCTCTGCGGGTTCGACCGACCCGCTTGCCGAGGCCCTTCGTGCAGTCCGAAAGGTCAATAACGAGACGAAGGCTGCAGTCGTTGACGAGAGCGGAAACGGCGTGCTTCGCGAGCTTCGGCTGTATCTCTGCTCGACGGGTCCCGCCTTCGGTCCGACCAACCCGCTGGCGCTCGCTCAGGAACTGGCGTCGGTCCTACAGATGAAGGTGTTCGCGTTGACCGATCCAGTCGTGTTCCGTCCGCATTTGCAGACGAATCCGCTCGACGAGATTCGCGGCCGGGTCTCGCTGTCGGACACGGGACCCGTCTTCCAGGACGTGCATCGACTGGACCCCGACATGCAGGAATTCCCGTAGGGGCGACGCATGCGTCGCCCCTGGACGTCTCAGATCTTCTGCTGCGGTACTCGTTCGACCAGCTGACGCGGCCGGCAGACGTACTTGCGGATCTGCGCCGCCGGCAGCCGCCGCCGCGCCGCGGACAGTCGCGCCGACGAGCCGCCGATGTCATCGGCGGCTGAGACGAGCGTGAGATACGCCGCGCGGGCGCGCTCGACGGCGTCCAGGTAATCCCACCCGTCCAATTTGGCCTTGGCGACCGCGGCCAGGGCGTCGGCGGCCACCAGCTTGACGAACACGCTCGCCGCGTTCGGGCTGTCGAGGATGTCGCCGGCCAGCGCATTGGCCCAGTTCAAGTAGCCGGCCGCCTCCCAGCGATACATGTTGTCGCGGTTGTGCTCGCCGAATTGATTGGACAGCGTCAGGTAGTGCATCACCGTGTCGCTCTCGTCGCCCGCCCACGCAAAGAAGAACTCGCCGTCGGCGCCGAAGTCCACTCCTGATTCCGGATCGAAGCCGTCGTGCGGATGCGACATCCCGATGTGGTGCCCGACTTCGTGGATGATCGTGCCGGTGAAGCCGTAGCCGACTTCGCGGTAGGCGTCCGCATCGAACGCGAAGACGAACGACTGGGTGCCGTCCACCCAGTTGTCGTCGGCGAATCCGAGCAGTCCGAACTCCTCTCCGAGTCCGGCCTCGGTGGTGTTGAACGCGAAGACCGGCGCCACGTAATCACGCCGCGGATACGACGGCACGTAGTCGGACACGTGCTCGTTGAAGAAGCAGAACAGCTGCGCGAACAGGTCGTCGAACGGCATCCAGCAGCCCGGGTCATTGCTGTTCCCGGCGAAGATCTCGAGTGACTGCTTGGCGCCCGCATCGATCGGATCGACATCGCGCAGCGCAGTGCGCCATCGGTAATAGGGCTGGAAGCGCTCCCACGAACTGCGTGCGAATCCGGTGTCGATGAAATCGAGACCGCTGCTCGCCGGGTCGTCTTCGAACATCGTGACGTCGGCGATCTTGCGGCCGAGCGCTCCGGGGGCGGTGACCAGCGGATCGTAGAGCGGCGACGGTGCGAAGAGCAGGTCGACGCCGACGTAGCGCGTCAGCAGACCCATGTCATAGCCGAGCGCGCCGGGCGTCGCGATAGCCGCCGTTCGCGTATTCCCAGATCGGCGGCATCCGGTATTCCTCGAGGCCGTCGCCATCGAGGTCCTGGAAGTCCACGACCCAGTTCATCGTGTTCCACTCGGGCCCGGCGGAGAAGTCATAGAACCAGCTGCGCGACTGTGTGCCGCCCCAGGCACTCATGACGCTGCCCTGAAAATTGCCGAAGTCCACGCCGGTGTCGGGATCGGGGTCGCCCATTCTGGTATAGGCGTGGAACGTGAAGTCCTCACGGCCGTACCAGTTGATGAAGTAGAGCGTGTAGCCGTTCTTCCGAGGGTTGGCGTTGTTCTCGAGCCAGCGTTCGACGCTCGGCCCATCGATATAGAGGACCGGCCCGGTGACGTCGACCAGGTTGTTCGCCTGGTTGTTGTACGCCGGTCATGTACGCGGTCGGATTGCCCGGGAAACCAATGGGACTGCCAGGTTGGGCGGCGCTGCCGAGGAAGCGGAAAAAGCGGTCTTCGAACTGCCGGCTCTTGCGCGTCAGCGAGTATTTGAAGTGGTATTCGAGCCCGACGTCGCGCCCGCTGAGCCCGTAGAACTGCGGATAGCGCACCACCGGGGTCGAGGTGGCCGGCAGGAGTGCTGCGAGTTCCGAGCGGTTGATCTCGATTCGCCTCGAATCCAATCAGGACGATATCGACCGGAATGATCTGCTTGTGAGCGACGAACGCGCCCGGCTCGAGTCCACTGAATGATGGCGAGCGACGGAAGGTGACGTCAGCGTCGGCCCGCTCCTCCGGGAGCGGCGCCCGCTCTGCCAGAATCGGAACGGCGAGCGCGAACAGAGCAATGGACAGCACAGGTGCGAGAAGACGGTGGGACATGTCGGGTCTCCTGTCTTCGCAGCGCGAGGGTGTGGGGGAGGGGCGGGACAAAACCCCCGGCGCGCGTGAGGTTTTGCCGGTGGCACACCGTAAATCGCCGCTGAGGCGGTGTCAACAGAGATCGCTGTCCGATTGCACGAATCAGTGTTCGCGGTAGGATTGCCGTGTGAACTCGTCCATACGCGCCGCGTCTGCTTCGAGCAGCATGAAAAGCTTGCTTCGACGAGTCACCGAGCGGGTGATGCGCGTTCTACTCAGGTCGCTCGAAGAGCGGATGGACTCGCAGCATCAGCGCCTTACCGGAAAAATCGAGCGGCTCGAGAAGCGGCTGGATACGGCGATGGCGAAGGGGCAGGCCGAAGCTCGGCTGCTGGCCATCGCGCCTCGACGGACAGACGACGTCTGGTCGTTCGCGGCGGCTCGGCGCGCGAATCCCGCAGCATGCGCATGAGCTGGAGGCCCCATCTACGCCGCAGACCGGTGACGCAATTCCCACGCGATCGCATCGTCGAGCTGCTGACGTGCAGCGTGTGCGCGCACCGACGCCTTCACGCCGGTGTGCGAGTTCAATCGCTTTCTGTTGAGCGAGACCGCGCCCGACGCGCAGGCGATCCGCGCCGACTACGCGCTCTGCCATCGCTGCGGTGTCGTCTTCGCGCGTCGCCGCCCGGTGGGTGAGCGTTTCCGGTTTCTGGTCGAGCACTTCGAGGAAACGATTGGCCGCGTGCCCGTCGACGAGCAGCGCGGGACAAAGGTACTCGGCTCACGCCGGCTCAGTGAGGACGAGCGCGAGCAGCTGCGCGCGCGTGCCGCCCAGCCGATGTTCGTGAGCGAGGTTCCCGCGATCCGAAGAATCGTCAGCACCTCCCCTGCTGCTGCGCGATCGGACTCGCGGTCGCCGCACACGTCGAGATTCTCGGGTCGCTGCTGACGCTCCAAGCAGCCACGGGTGCTCGAGATCCGACCGCGCTTCGGCGCGATCGGCGGCGCGCTTCGCCGGCTGTACGGCGGCGAGACGTTCGCGCTGCCGCTCTTCGAGGCGCAGCAGCTGCTCGTCCGCGAAGTGTACGGCACGTGTGCCGAGCACCTGCTCGACTACGACGCGTTCTCGATTCCCTACTCCGGCTACTTCGATCTCGTCGTCGCGAATCATCTGCTCACGCACGCGGTGCATCCGCAGCACACGCTGACGACGATTCGTCAGCGTCTCGCGCCGGGCGGTCATCTCTATCTCTACAACGAGCCGGACGAGAGCGGACTTCCTCGAGAGCGGCAAATCGATTTTCAACACGCTGAACGCGTTTCATCTGCAGACGTTCGACGGCGCGTCGCTGGCGCGAGCGCTCCAGTCCGCCGGCTTCGAGCCGGTCTACATCGGCCACCATCACGACAACTGCATCGCGCTGGCGCGCGTCGCAGGCGATGGCGCGTCGTGGGATCCGATCTCGAAGAAGGAGCTTGCGCGGCGCGTCGCCAAATACGCGCAGGCGCGCGACCTTGGCATCCTCGCGCTTCCCGAGCGGCTGCGCGGGCTCTTCGCGTCCGGAATGGGAGTCGGTCGTGCAGCGCGCGTTCGCCGCGAAGACGATCGACTTCGACGGGGACGGGAATCTCAGGATCTTGAAGTAGGGACGGGCGTCAGCGGATCGTGAAGCCGATCTCGAGCGTGACGAGAACGGGCACCGGCTGTCCCATCCGCATGCCCGGCCGGAATACGCCATTCGCGGGCGGACGCGATCGCCTGGTGATCGAGTCCGAACATCGTGTCGAGCGACTTGGTGATGCGAATGTCCGAGCACTTGCCGTCCGGCCGCACAACGCAGTTCAGAACGACAACACCCTGAAGACGCGCGCGCATCGCCTCGGCGGTGTACGCGGGCGGAGGACGCCGAAGGGGAATCGGGGCGCTGACACCGTTGCCGATGCCGTAGGGCTCATCGCCGCTTCCGGGTCCCGATCGATCGCCGATCCCTGATCCAGGTTTGTCGCCTGCCCCTGCCGGCTGGGTTCCCGCGCCGGGAGTGGACGTGGCGACCGCTGCCGGGGCGGGCGTCGGGTCGGGCATGGGCTCCGGCTCCGGCGCGATCGCCTGGGGCTCCTCGATGACGACCGGCTTCGGTGGTTCCGGGACGCTCACTGCCGGTACCGGTGTGGGCGGAGGTGGTGTCGGCTTCGGCGGTGCTCCACCACCGCCGCGGCCGGCGGGCCGCGGATCGGGAATCCAGACCAGTGTGACTGGCTCCAGTTTCGTGATGGTCGGTCGGCTGCTGTTCTCGCGTCTGCGAGAAGAGAAACAGAATCGCGGTGACTATCGACGCATGGACGACGACCGAGACCGCAAACGCGGGCGTGAGATGGCGGGGTTGCTGTCCACTCAGTCATTCGACGCTCGACGTGGCCCTTCGGTCTGAAGCGGCCTTGAGGTGCTGCAGAACGCGCTCGGCCTTCGTCCAACGCTTGTGCACCTTCCGGTCTTCGATGGATGCCGCCGGGCCATCGCCGTAGAACGCCACGATGTCCTGCGTCAGCGCGACCGGGGTGCCCTGGAACTTTTGATCCGACAGGTGCTCGAGCAACGCGCCGTACGTCTCGTCGGCCAGGGAGTAGTCGCCGAAGCGGCTGGGCTTGCCGGTGTCGAAGTTGGTGTTGCGTGATTTCGAACCTGCGGTCCCTCAGGTCGTTGACTTCAGTGCGGAATCGCGCGGTCGCAGTCGCGAAAGCTCTGCGCGAACAGCGTCCGCGGCCTCCGGTGTCGGCGCCTTGAAGGCGAGCGGTTTGAGCGGTCCGACCTTGGGCAGGATGCGATAGAGGACGCCGAGGAACCGCGCGAACAGTCCGGGCCGCTGATAGTCGCGTCCGTAGTCCTGCTCGAAGGCGGCGCGGGGATACGAGAATACAAAGGCGCTGCGATCGATTGCCGGCGTGAGCTTGACGATCTCCTCGTGCTTGTCGCGCCACGCGGCTTCGGTCAGCGCGGGAATGATCTGGCTGACCGCGTAGCGATAGGTGGCGATCGAGCGGTCCAGGTCGGCGAACAGATCGCGCATCTCCAGACCGTAGGTCTCGCGGACGGCACGTTCGAGCAGCGGCGTGGCGACGCGGAAGCCGATGAATCGCTTGTAGGTGTCCGGCAGAAACGCTCCGCCGACCGCATGCACGATGTCGAACGAGAACTCGACGATCACGTGCTGGCGCGGCGCCTGCGCGTAGGTCACGACATCGCCGTATTTCTGCTGGAGCTTGGGAAAGACGATCGGCACCGTGAGGTTGACCGCGTCCGGATGTCCGCTGGTGTCGTTGGCGTAGTGCGCCAGCGCGCCGAGCGCGAACGCGAACTCGTCGACGTCGCGCGCATCACGGATGCAGTGCTTCGACGAAGTCGCCCGAGCGGACGTAGTGCACCAGATTGCTGAAGAACTTGTTGCCGAACGGGTAGTAGCCGAGGTCCTGAATCACCGATCCGCCGTACGCGAACGAACGCGCGCGAAGCGAGATCGTCGGCCGAGTGCGCGAGGGAACCGCTGCTGGAGCAACGGCCGAGGAGGCTGTCCCACGTGACGTCGATGGTCGCTTCGTGGGAGAGGACCGAGTACGCGGAAGCCGGACTGGCGGTGACCACGACGAGGGTCAGCGCCAGCCCGATGATTGAGCCTCTCATGCGAGAGCCGCATCGCTGTGCCGCGTCGCAGCGCTCTAGCAGCTGCCGATGTTCTTGATCGACGTCACGCGGAACTCGGGCATCGCGTTCCTGGTCTCGGTTCGCGTGCGGGTCTTGGTGTCGGGGGCGTCCTCGCGATCGGTTCGCGTCGTCGTCTCGGTGCGCGTGTTGCCGCCCGGGATCAGCATGCCGGTCACCTCGACCTTGTGGCCGACGTGCTCCTGCACCTGTCACGGACTGTCCGCCCGGCACCAGGACGTAGCTCGTGCTCGCGTGGTCGTGCTCGACGTCGGCGTCTCGGTCGTCGTGGTCTTGGTCACGGGCACCACTTTGTCGAGCACGTACGTCTTCGCCTGCGTACCGGCCTGCACACATCCGGTATACGTGACGACCTGCGGATCGCCGCCTGAGCTCTTGACCTCCGTCTTCGTCCTCGTCTCCTGGGCATTGAGCGCAACGGCCGTGCAGCCAAGAGCGAATGCGAACGACGTGATGAATCGCCTCATGTGTTCTCTCCTCCTCAAAAGGTCTGCCGTGGTCTGTTACTGCAACCACGCGGCCAGAACACACTCAGCGGTGAGCTCAGCGACGAAAACCGGAGGCTTTACCCTCCGCGTCTCAGGGAAGTACCGGGAGGCACGTACGTCAGTGTGTAGTTGAATGCCCACACCAGGAACAGCACGAGCGGCACATGGACGACGAACTGCAGCATCGAGTAGCCGACGATGTCCCGTGCCTTGAGTCCGAGGATGCCCACGAGCGGCAGCATCCAGAACGGGTGAATGAGATTGGCGAGCGCCTCGGTGGCGTTGTAGGTCTGCACCACCCAGCCGAGATGGACCTCCAGCGTCTTCGCGGCCTCGAGCATGTAGGGCGCTTCGATCAGCCACTTGCCGCCCGCGGACGGAATGAACAGCCCGAGGAAGGCCGAGTAGATCCCGATCATGATCGGGTAGGTGTGCTGAGTCGAGACGGCGACGAAGAAGTGCGCCATCTCCGTGGCGATGCCCGACTCGGTCATCATCCGCACGATGCCGGCGTAGAGCGGATACTGAATCAGCACGCCGCCGACCGGCGCGACCGCCGCGGCGATCGCCTGCACGAACGATCGCGGCCGCCAGTGCAGCAGCATGCCGACGATCAGGAACAGGAACACGTAGTGATTCAGCTCGAGGATCACCGAGGCGCCGCTGTGGCGACCTCGCGAATCAGATACAGGAAGCCGAGCGTGCAGATGACGATCGTCAGGACCGGGCTGTACTCCAGCCACTCGCCCGGCGTCTCGGCTTTGCCGACGTTCTGCGTGGCCGGCTGATAGGTGACGCCCATCTCCGCCATCCCGCGCGCATCGGCGTCGGCCGGCGCCGAGTAGTAGCAGAGCGCCATCGACACGACGATCAGCGCTCCGGCGATCAGCCATGCTTTGCCACAGTCCGAGCGTCTGGCTGAGCGGGATCACGCCGCTGATCTTTTCGATCGCATCGGGCAGCGATGCCGGTGCCGCCATGATCAGCGCCGCTGACGAGGACAGGCCGAGCGCCCAGACGCTGCCGACGCCGAGATACGCGGCGGCGCCGATGGCGCGGTAGTCGGAGCCGCGCACGCGTCGCGCCACCTCGCGCGCCAGCAGCCCGCTGAAGATCAGGCTGAAGCTCCACGAGACGAGCGACGCCAGCATCGAGAACAGCCCGACGAACGCCGCGGCGTTGCGGCCGTTGGTCGGGATCTCGGCGATCTTGCGGACCACCGCGTAGACCGGCGGCGCCGTGGCCACGGCGTAGCCGGTGACGATGATCATCGACATCTGCATCGTGAAGGCGACGAGATCCCAGAAGCCGGCGCCGAACCACTGCGCCGTCTGCGTGACAGAACTGCCCATGGCGACGCTGGCGGCGAAGACGATCGCGACCGCAGTCAGCGCGAGCGCGAAGGCGTCGGGGAACCAGCGCTCGAACCAGTCCGACAGTCGCAGTCCAAGTGCGGCAAGCGTCGATCGGGCGGCCATTTCCTGTGTCTGCGGCATCTTGCGTCGGCCTTTGCGTCCGAGAGATACTTACAAGCTGTTCTGGTCTACGAGAAAGGCCGCCTAAAGGCGGCCTCTACAACACTTTGAGGGCCGCAACAGCCGGCCCGCAAACAGTCAGCGCGCGACCGCATTATGGCAAACCTCGGATACGTGGGCCTCGGTGTCATGGGCGGCCGGATGGCCGATCGCCTGATGGCCAAGGGGCACACGGTCACCGGCACCAACCGCACGAAGTCCAAAGCGCAGTGGCTGCTCGACAAGGGCATGAAGTGGGCCGACACGCCGCGCGGCGTCGCCGAGTCGGCCGACGTCGTCTTCAGCATGGTCACCGATTCGGCGGCGCTCGAATCGATCGCCAACGGTCCGGACGGCATGGTCGCCGGACTCGGGCCCGGCAAGATCCTCATCGACATGAGCACGGTCAGCCCGGCGGCCAGCCGCGCGCTCGCCGAGAAGGTGCGCGCCAAGGGCGCCGACATGGTCGACTCGCCGGTCTCGGGCAGCGTGATCACGCTCGAGCAGGGCAAGCTCACGATGATGGTCGGCGGCACGGCTCGAGACCTTCGAGAAGGTCAAGCCGCTGCTGCTCGACATCGGGCCGAAGGCGACGCACGTCGGCGACAACGGCCTCGCGGTGTCGATGAAGATCGCCACCAACCTGAGTCTCGTCGTGCAGATGCTGGCGTTCTCGGAAGCGGTGCTGCTGGCTGAGAAGTCGGGCATCCCGCGCAAGACGGCGGTCGAAGTGCTGACCAACAGCGTCATCGCCTCGCCGATGGTGCAGTACCGCGGTCCGATGGTGCTGAACATGCCGGACGAGGCGTGGTTCGACATGAAGATGATGCAGAAGGACACCTCGCTGGCGCTCGAGATGGGCCGCCGCCTGGCGGTGCCGCTGCCGACCACGGCCGTCGCCAACGAGTTCCTCACCGCCGCGCGCGGCATGGGCCTGACCGAGAAAGACTTCGCCGCGATCTTCCAGGTGCTGGCCAAGATGTCAGGAGTACCCGCATGACCGGCAACCAATCCAGCGGCGACGCGGTCCCTAGGACCGGCGCTCGAAATCGGCAAGGACAAGCTGCTCACGCTGTATCGACAGATGGTGGCGATCCGCCTGTTCGAGGAGCGCGTCAACGACCTCTACACGCGCGCGCTGATGCCGGGGCTCGGCGCATCTCTACATCGGTGAAGAAGCGATTGCCGTCGGCGTCTGCGAGGCGCTGAACAACGACGACTACATCACCAGCACGCATCGCGGTCACGGGCACTGTCTGGCCAAGGGCGCCGACCCGAAGCTGATGTTCGCGGAGCTCCTCGGCAAGGAGATCGGCTACTGCAAGGGCAAGGGCGGCTCGATGCACATCGCCGACCCGGCCACCGGCAACCTCGGCGCGAACGCCATCGTCGGCGGCAGCGCCGGCATCGCGACCGGCGCGGCGTTCGCGTCGAAGTATCTGAAGAACGGCCGCGTCGCGGTCTGTTTCTTCGGTGAGGGCGCGCTCGGGCAGGGGCTGCTCTACGAGGAGATGAACCTCGCGCAGCTCTGGAAGCTGCCGGTCATCTTCGTCTGCGAGAACAACGGCTACAACGAATACACGCACTTCTCCGAATCGACGGCCGGCGACGTCAGCGCGCGCGCCGAGGCGTTCGGCATCGCCACCGAGACGGTCGACGGCCAGAACGTCCGCGAGGTCTACGCAGTGGCCTCGAAGTACATCGCAGCGGGCGCGCAAGGCCGAGGGGCCGGCGTTCCTGCAGTGCAAGACCTATCGCTATCACGGCCACCACGTCGGCGACATCGCCCGCGCCTACTACCGGCCGAAGACGGAAGAGCAGGAGTGGGTGACGCAGCGCGATCCGATCACGCTGCACGGCGAGTGGCTGATGGCCAACGGCGTCGCCGATCGCGCCGCGCTCGACGCGATTCAGGAAGAGCTGATCACGGAGATGGACGCGCGCGGTGGAGTTCGCCGTGAACGCGTCGTATCCGGATCCCAGCAAGGTGGACCAGGACATCTATGCCTGAAACAGCGACCGCAGTGCGTGAGCTGACGTTCGGCGACGCGATCAAGGAAGCGATCGCCGAGGAGATGCGGCGCGACCCGATGGTCGTCCTGATGGGCGAGGACGTCGCCGAGGCGGGCACGACGTTCAAGGTGCTGACCGGCCTGGTCGACGAGTTCGGCAAGGACCGCATCATCGACACGCCGATCTCGGAAGCCGGCTTCACCGGTCTTGGCGTCGGCGCCGCGATGACCGGCATGCGGCCGATCGTCGACATCATGTTCGGCGACTTCCTGATGCATCATCATGGACCAGGTGGCCAACCAGGCCGCCAAGATCCACTACATGTCCGGCGGCAAGTGGAAGGTGCCGCATGGTCATCCGCGCGACGATGGGCGCGACGCGCCGGTCGGCGGCGCAGCACTCGCAGTCGCTGCACGCCTGGCCGAGCCACATTCCCGGCCTGAAGGTCGTCGTGCCGTCGACGCCGTACGACGCCAAGGGATTGTTCAAGTCCGCCATCCGCGACGACAACCCGGTCGTCATCTTCGAGCACAAGATCAGCTACAAGAAGGTCAAGGGTCCGGTGCCGGACGAGGACTACGTCATTCCGCTCGGCGTCGCCGACGTGAAGCGCGAGGGCCGCGACATCACGCTCGTCGCGCTGAGCAGCATGGTGCAGATGGCGCTCGCGCGCGGCGACGATGCTCGAAGAGATCGGCGTCAGCGCCGAGGTCGTCGATCCGCGGACGACCTGGCCGCTCGACGAGAAGACGCTGGTCGAGTCGGTCAAGAAGACCTCGCGCTGCATCGTCATCGACGAGGGCTACGGCCGCTACGGCGTCACCGGCGAGCTGGCGTCGGTCGATCCAGGAGCAGGCGTTCTACGACCTCGACGGTCCGGTGCGGCGGCTGGGCGCGATGCACGTGCCGATTCCGTTCTCGCCGCCGCTCGAGGACGTGACCGTGCCGAGCGACACGCAGGTGTTCGAGCTGGCGCGGCAGATGTGCAATCGGTAAGACGTGTAGGAATCGGGAGTCAGGGATCAGGAATCAGTAGGAGTCAGTCTGAGTCGATCGGAATCAGCAGTATCTGATTCCTGAGTTCTGATTCCTGATTCCTGCGACCGAAGGGAGCGCTTGTGGCGATTAAGACCTACGGCACGATGGCGGTGGACTGGGAGCGGCGCATCGATTTCGATCGCCTGCGCCGCGAGCGGCTCGCGCGCATCAAGGACATGCTGGCCAAGTCGGAGCTGGGCTCGGTGCTCTGCTTCGACATGAACAACGTCCGCTACATCACCGCCACGCACATCGGCACGTGGGCGCAGGACAAGATCAGCCGCTTCACGCTGCTGCCGCAGAACGACGAGCCGATCCTCTGGGACTTCGGATCCGCCGCGCGCCATCACCAGCTGAACTGCGACTGGCTCGGCGAGCGCTCGCGCGCCGGCATCCCGCTGATGCGCGGCGCGATGTCGCCCGAGATGGGCCGCGCCGAAGAGGTCGCGCGCAAGATCAAGGTCGAGCTCGAGAAGCGCGGCCTGCACAAGGAGCCGGTCGGCGTCGACGTCGTCGAGCCGCCGATCCTGTTCGCGCTGCAGAAGGAAGGGCTGAACATCGTCGACGGCCAGCAGCTGATGTCGGACGCTCGCGAGATCAAGACGGTGGACGAGATCTCGCTGCTCACGCACTCGGCGGCGATGGTGGACGCCGCCTACTACGAGCTCTATCGGGCGATGAAGCCCGGCATGCGCGAGAACGACGCCGTGGCGCTCGTCGCCAAGGTGCTCTACGAGATGGGCTCGGAATACGTCGAGGGCGTCAACGCCATCTCGGCCGAGCGCGCCAGCCCGCACCCGCACGTGTTCTCGGATCGCATGATGCGCCCCGGCGATCCCGGTGTTCTACGACATCCTGCACTCCTACATGGGCTATCGCACCTGCTACTACCGGTGCTTCGCCATCAGTTCGGCGTCGCACCAGCTGGTGGATGCCTACAAGCGATGCCGCGACTACCTTGACGCGTCGATCGAGTTGATTCGTCCGGGACGTTCGACCGCGGAAGTCGCCTCGGTGTGGCCGAAGGCCACGGAGTTCGGCTTCCCCGACGAGGAGGCCGCGTTCGCGCTGCAGATGGGACACGGCATCGGCCTGGCCATCTGGGAGAAGCCGATGATCAGCCGCCTCGTCTCGCTCGAGCATCCGCACGAGATCAAGCCGGGCATGGTGTTCGCGCTCGAGACGTTCTGGCCGACGAAGGACGGCACGAGCGCGGCGCGCATCGAGGAAGAGATCGTCGTCACGGCGACGGGACACGAGGTCATCACGCGCTTCCCGGCCGAGCAGCTGCTCGTCGCCGGCGCACCGTTTGTCACCGTCGGCGGCACGCTGCCGACCGTGCGCGAGACCGAGGCGCCGCCGAATCCGGAAGTCGCGAAGATGGTTGCCGCGGCGGCGAAGGCGGAAGTGCCCGAAGGGCGAGAAGGAAAAAGTCGGAGCTGGTCGCTGATGGCCATCAGCGTCGTGATGCCTGCGCTCGAGATGGCGCAGGAAACGGGCAAGCTGGTCTCCTGGAAGAAGAAGGCGGGAGATCAGGTCAAGAAGGGCGAGATGCTGCTCGAGGTCGAGACCGACAAGGCGGTGGTCGAGATCGAGGCGCTCGGCGACGGCATCCTCGGCGGCGTCACCGCGAAGGAAGGCGATGTCGTTCCGGTCGGCCAGACGATCGCGTGGCTGCTGAAGCCGGGCGAGCAGCCGCCGGCCAACGTCGCGGCGACGCAGACCGGCCGCAAGATGGACTCGGCACCCGCTGCAGCCGCGGCAGTCGCCGCCCCCGCCGCCCCCGAGCCAGCGTCCGCCGCGGGCGCGAAGATCTCGCCGAAGGCCCGTCGTCTCGCGCGCGAGCACGGCGTGGACATCGCGACGCTTCGCGGGTCCGGCCCGGGCGGTGAAATCCTCGCCGAAGACATCATGAAGGCGGCAGCTGGCGTAGCGTCCGGCTGCAGCCGGACCGACGCTCCAGGCGCGCCTGCCTCTGGTCCGGCTAAAGCCGGACACTACGAAGGCGCTGACTCCGGCGCCGTCAGCTCGATCGGCCGCATCATGGCCGAGCGGACGACGCAGAGCTGGACGAGCGTGCCGCATTTCTTCGTCACGCGCGAAGTGGATGCGAGCGCGCTCAACGTCACGCGCGAGCGGCTGATCCCGGTGATCGAGAAGTCGCACGGCGTCAAGGTCACGCACACCGACCTGCTCGTCGCCGCCGTCGCGCGTGCGCTGCGTCTGCATCCGCGCATGAACGGCAGCTGGGCCAACGACAAGATCACGTTGAACGCCGACGTCAACGTCGCGCTGGCGATGGCGGTCGAGAACGCGGTCGTCACGGCGGTCATCCGCAACTCGGACAAGATCGGCCTGGGCGACATCGCGAAGCAGCGGAAGGAGCTCGCCGAGCGTGCGCGCGCGAACCGTCTGCAGCCGGCCGACATCACCGGTGCGACGTTCACGATCAGCAATCTCGGCATGTTCAGCGTCGATGCGTTCACGGCGATCATCGTGCCGCCGCAGGCCGGCATCCTCGCGGTCGGCGCGATCGCCGATCGCGTCGTCGCGGTCAACGGGATGATTGGTGTGCGTCCGACGCTCAACCTGACGCTGTCGTCGGATCACCGCGTCGTCGACGGCGCGAGCGCGGCGCAGTTCCTGAACGACGTCGTCGCTGGCGCTGGCCGAGCCAGAGAAGTGGGCCAAGTGAATAGGGCTCAGGGCCCAGGCCCGGGCCCAGGGCTGGGCAAGGCCTGAATCCTGCCGAGGCCTGAGGCCCGGGCCCTGAGGCCTTGGTGAGCACCAGTCATGGCAACAACATCTGCAGTTCCTACCGGCGTCTCCCTCAAAGATTCGAAGCTGTTCCGCCAGGCCGTCTACATCGACGGCGCGTGGCTGAACGCGAAGTCCGGGCGGCACGATCAACGTGGACAACCCGGCGACCGGTGAGGTCGTCGGCACCGTGCCGAAGTGCGGCACGGCCGAGACGCGGACGGCGATCGAGGCCGCAGACAAGGCGCTGCCGGCCTGGCGCAAGAAGACCGCGAAGGAGCGCGCCGCGGTCGTGCGCCGCTGGTACGAGCTGATGCTCGAGAACCAGGAGGACCTGGCGCGGCTGATGACCATCGAGCAGGGCAAGCCGCTCACCGAGTCGAAGGGCGAGGTGGTCTATGCGGCGTCGTTCCTCGAGTGGTTCGCCGAGGAAGCCAAGCGTGTCTACGGCGACACGATCCCCGGGCACCAGGCTGACAAGCGCATCGTGGTCATCAAGCAGCCGATCGGCGTGGTCGCCTGCATCACGCCGTGGAACTTTCCGCTGGCGATGATCACGCGCAAGGCCGGTCCGGCGCTGGCCGCCGGCTGCACGGTGGTGTTGAAGCCAGCGTCGCAGACGCCGTTCTCGGCGCTCGCGCTCGCCGAGCTCGCCGAGCGCGCCGGCGTGCCGAAGGGCGTGCTCAACGTGATCACCGGTTCGGCGTCGGAGATCGGCGGCGAGATGACGTCGAATCCGATCGTGAAGAAGCTGTCGTTCACCGGGTCGACCGAAGTCGGCAAGCTGCTGATGGAGCAGTGCGCGCGCACGGTCAAGAAGATCTCGCTCGAGCTCGGCGGCAACGCGCCGTTCATCGTCTTCGACGATGCCGACATCGATGCGGCGGTCGAGGGCGCGATGGCGTCGAAGTACCGCAACACCGGGCAGACCTGCGTGTGCGTCAACCGCATCTACGTGCAGGACAGCGTCTACGACGCGTTCGCGCAGAAGCTGTCGGCCGCGGTCGGCAAGCTGTCGCCGATGAACGGCCTCGAGCCGGGCGCGACGCAGGGTCCGCTCATCGACGACAAGGCCGTGCTCAAGGTCGAAGAGCACATCGAGGACGCGACCAGCAAGGGCGCGAAGGTCGTCGTCGGTGGTCAGCGTCACGAGCGAGGCGGCCGGTTCTTCCAGCCGACCGTGCTGGTCGATGTGACGCCGTCGATGATGGTCGCGCGCGAAGAGACCTTCGGTCCGGTGGCGCCGCTCTTCCGCTTCAAGACCGAGGACGAAGCCATCGCCATGGCCAACGACACCGAGTTCGGTCTCGCCGCGTACTTCTACGGCCGCGACATCGGACGCGTGTGGCGCGTCGCCGAGGCGCTCGAGTCGGGCATGGTCGGCATCAACACCGGCCTGATCTCGACCGAGGTCGCGCCCTTTGGCGGCGTGAAGGAATCCGGTCTCGGACGCGAAGGATCGAAGTACGGGATCGACGAGTTCCTGGAGATCAAGTACCTCGCTCGGAGATTTCGAGGGGGGATTTCGACCTGACAACGTCAGGAGCCCGAGGCCCCCCGCGTCTGATCGCGACTCAGCACCAGCCAGACGCGATGCCGACCGCGGGCAGCAGACGCGATAATCCAGAAGATCGCTTCCCACTGCTGGTTGTTCATCAGGCTCGTGCGCGGGCCGATCGCCTGCAGCAGGAGGAAGTTGACCAGCGACCACGACCCGGACGCGATGCCCGACATCATCGCCGACTGCTCGCGCGGGAAGGCGTACGAACCGACCTTCAGCGCCAGCATCTGGAACCCGCCGCCGATGAACGTGGAGAGCGAGATCAACCCAATCGCCAGCGGCACCGACGAGGTCATCGTCACCAGTCCGAGCGTCAGCGAGACCGCCGTGAGCAGCAGGAACATGCCGACCGGCCGTGGATTGTTGGCCGCATAGCGATCGGCGGCCCATCCCCAGAAGAAGTAGCCGATGCCCCACGTCAGCGGCGGAATCCACACGACGTTGTTCACGTCGGTCTGCGTGAGCTGCAGCCGCTGAGCCAGATAGAGCGAGAGGATGGTCAGCACCGGCCCTGGCGAGATCGCCGGCAGCGCGTAGCTGAAGATCAGCGCCCACACGCGGCGTTCGCGCAGATTCGGCCACGCCAGCTTCGAGGTCATGTGCGAGCTCTTCGGGCAGGAACGGCGGCCGCGCGATGACGGCCCAGATCACCAGCCAGATTGCGCCGAGTGCGCCGGTGGCCATGAACGCCGTCTTCCAGCCGTACTGAATCGCCAGCGGCCCCAGCAGCAGCGGCATCATGACCGCGCCGATCGTGCCGCCGCTGAAGGAGAGCGCGATGCCGCGCGCGCGCAGGTTGGCTGGCAGCGTTTCGACTGCCGTCCGCAGACCGCCGGGGAACGTGCCGCCCTCTCCGAGTCCGAGCACGGCGCGGGCCAGCGCGAATCCCGGCGAAGCTTGCCATCATCGCGTGCGACATGCTCGCCGCGGTCCAGACGCCGACGGCGAGCAGCATGCCGATGCGCAGGCCGACGCGATCGAGCACCGATCCCCACACCGGGTTGCCGAGCGTGTAGGTCAGAAAGAAGAACGACGTCGCGTTGGTGAAGTCCGCATTGGTCAGGCCGGTGTCCTTGATGATCGTCGGCGCCAGGATGTTCAGCACCTGGCGATCGACGAACGACAGCCAGGAGCAGAGCGCCATGCCGATGCACGGCACCCACATCTGCCAGGTCGTTGCGGTGCTCGTCGGGCCGGTGGTGGTGCGAACCGTGGCTTGAGTCATCCCTGTCTCCGTTTAGTCGTCGAGGGCCTGTCCGCTGCGATTGGGAAGCGTGAACACCAGCGCCGCGGCCAGCAGGAAGAACGCCGACGTGACGCTGAGCGCGAGGCCGATGCCGATGCCGGGCATCGTCGCGATCACGCCGATCGTGTACGGCGCGATCGCTCCGGCCATCCGTCCGATGTTGTAGCTCGTGCCCTGACCGGTGGCACGGACCGCTGCCGGATAGAGCTCGGCGACGAAATCCGCCAAACATGCTGAAGTAGCCGTAGCCGAAGTAGCCGAGGAGCGGTCCGAGCGCCAGCAGCATCGAACGGGCTGCGCGCCATCTGGCCGTAGATCGGCACCAGCAGCGCCGCTGCCACCATATACAGCACGAACGCCTGTCGTCGTCCGATTCGATCGGCGATGAATCCGAACGTGAGGTAGCCGGCGTACGCGCCGAGCTGCACCGGGATGATCCACGGCAGCGAGCCGACGACGCCCATGCCGGCGCCGCCTTGTTCGACAGGTCGGGCGAGGAACGCCGGCAGCCAGAAGAACAGACCCCAGTTGGCGAACTGCACCGCGGAACCGAGCGCGATGATGAGCAGCGTGCGTTTGATGAGCGACGGACCGAAGATCACGGCGAACGGACTGCGTCCGTCGGTGGACTTCGCCTTCTTCGTCCACGCCTCGGGCTCGTGCACGTAGCGGCGAATCCAGAGCGTGAAGAACGCCGGCACGACGCCGACGACGAACAGCCAGCGCCAGGCGTCGGCGCCGAGCGAGGGCGCGCCGAGGATCAGTCGCCGCGGAGATGGACGCCATCATGTAGCCGAGCGCCCAGCCCGACTGCATGATGCTGATCGCCTTGTTGCGAAGGTGTGCCGGCCACGTCTCGCTCACCAGGACCGCGCCCGACGCCCACTCGCCGCCCATCCCGATGCCGAGGATCGCGCGCCAGATGAGCAGCTGCATGACCGTCTGCGACGTCGCGGCGCCGAGCGAGGCGAACGAGAAGATCAGGATCGTGCCCATCAGCGCGCGCGTGCGGCCGAACCGGTCGGCGACGTAGCCGAAAATCGCGCCGCCGACACCCGACATCACCAGCGTGACGGTGCCGAGCATGCCCGCCGTGTCGTCGCCGAATCCGAAGTAGGCGCGCAGCTGCCCGATGGCCATGGTGTAGAGCATGAAATCCATGGCGTCGAGCATCCAGCCGAACTTCGCGGCCAGCAGCACGCGCCACTGCTCGCGCGTGACCGTGCGGTACCACGGAATGGCACCGGCGGCAGCGGTCGCAGTCATCGGGGAAGAGCTCATGGCGGAGCACATACTACAATCAGCATGGTTCGAAAAGTCAGACCATCAAGGAGACGCGTCGATGTCCGTAGAGGTAGGCGCCAAGGCGCCCGATTTCACGCTGCCCAATCAGGATCGCGAGCCGGTGACGCTGAGCGAGCAACTCAAGTCCGGTCCGGTCGTCCTGGCGTTCTTCCCGGCGGCGTTCAGCGGCACGTGTCAGAAGGAGATGTGCACGCTTCCGCGATTCGGCCAGCGCCTTGAACAGCGTCAAGGCCAAGGTGCTCGGCGTCAGCGTCGACACGTTCTTCGCGTTGAAGGCCTGGGGCGACGAGAACAAGTTGAACTTCCCGCTGCTCAGCGACTTCAACAAGGACGTGATCGCGAAGTACGGCGTCGTGAATCCCGACATGATCGGGCTCAAGAACATCGCCAAGCGATCGGTGTTCGTGATCGACAAGGGCGGCGTGGTGCGTCATCGCGAAGTGCTCGACGACGCGCGCAACGAGCCGAACTACGACGCAATCAAACAATCGCTCGCAAGTCTCTGACGTTCGTAGGGGCGACGCATGCGTCGCCCCGCTCGCCCGTCGATCGTTGGGTCGCTGGCCCAAAGACCAGCGACCGTAGTACGGTACGCTCCTCCCTCAATGCCCGAGACCGCCGTTGCCGCCGCGGAGCGGACGCTTCCGCACAATCTCGAAGCCGAACGTTCGGTCCTCGGCGCCATCCTGGTCCACAACGACGCGTTCAACCTCGCGGCGCAGTCCATCGACAGCACCGACTTCTATCGCGACGCGCACCGGCGCATCTTCGACAAGATGGTGGCGCTCAACGAGCGCCACGATGCGATCGACTTCGTCACGCTCAAGGAGGAGCTCGCGCAAGTCGGGTCAGCTCGACGACGTTGGCGGTCCGGCGTACATCGCGTCGCTGGCCGACGGCGTTCCGCGTGCGACCAACGTCGAGTACTACGCGAAGATCGTCAAGGAGAAGAGCACCCTCCGCAATCTGATCTACGCCGCCAACAAGATCCTCACCAATGCCTACGAAGGCGACCAGGAATCCGACCTGGTCCTGGACGAAGCCGAATCGGCGATCTTCGCGGTCGCCGACGATCGGCTGAAGGCCGGCTTCGTGCCGATGCGCGATCTGGTGAAGGAGAGCTTCCCGAAGATCGAGCAGCTGTTCGAGCAGAAGCGGCTGATCACCGGTGTCCCGACCGGCTTCGTCGATCTCGACGAGATGACGCGCGGCCTGCAGGGCGGCGACCTGATGATCGTTGCGGCCCGCCCGTCGATGGGGAAGACGAGCCTGGTGCTCAACATCGCCCAGTACGTCGCGACGCAGCCGGAGCACTCGGTCGGCTTCTTCAGCCTGGAAATGTCGAAGGAGTCGCTGTTCCTGCGCCTGCTGACGGCGGAAGCGCAAGTGGACGGCCATCGCCTGCTGAGCGGTGCGATTGGCGGCAAGGACTACGGCCGCATCTCGCACGCGCTCGAAACGCTCGAGCTCGATGAAGCTGTTCATCGACGACACCGCCAACGTCGGCGTCCTCGAGATGCGCGCGAAGTCGCGGCGGCTGCAGTCCGAACACGGTCTGAGCCTGCTGATCGTGGACTACATCCAGTTGATGAGCGGACGCGGCCGCTTCGAGAACCGCACGCTGGAGCTGGCCTCGATCTCGCGGTCGCTCAAAGGGCTGGCCAAGGAACTGAACGTCCCGATCGTCGTGCTTGTCGCAGTTGAGCCGCGCGCCGGAGTCCCGCTCCGACCATCGCCCGCAGCTGTCGGACCTGCGCGAGTCGGGCGCCCTCGAGCAGGACGCCGACGTCGTCGTGTTGATCTATCGAGACGATGTCTACAACAAGGATCCGAACAGCCCGGACGCCGGCACCGCGGAGTTGATCCTCGCCAAGCAGCGCAACGGTCCGACCGGCGTCGTGCGTCTCGCGTTCCTGCGCGAGCAGACCCGATTCGCCAATCTCGCTCAAGGCTCGTAGAGCATTTGTCGATTGGTGATTGTTGAATGGAGATTCGTTGTTGATTGACGATTCGGACTCGTGATTGAGGCCGCGCGCCGGTCTTTCAATCACCAATCCACAATCGACAATCAACAACCATTCATCAATCAAAGATCTTGGATCACCAATGATTCGCAGCACCGTCGCGCACGTTGATCTCGCGGCGCTGCAGGCCAACTTCCGCGCGATTCAGGATCATTCCGTGCGGTCAGCCGCACGCTGCCGGCATCATCGCGCGTCGTCAAGGCCAACGCCTACGGGCACGGCTCGGCGCGTGTCGCGCTCGCGCTCGAGCAGGCCGGCGCGACGATGCTGGCGTGCGCGGATATCGAAGAAGGGATCGTCATTCGCCAGGCCGGCGTGCGCGTGCCGATCCTCGTGTTCGGCGCGTTGAGCGTCAGCGATCTCGACGGGCTGTTCGAGTTCGCGCTGACGCCGACGATCTCGACGCCGGGCGCCGCGAGCGCGGTGCAAGCGGCGGCGGCGCGGCACAAGACGACGATCGGCTATCACCTCAAGATCGATACCGGGATGAATCGTCTCGGATTCCGCCACGACAACCTGCGGCGGACGCTGCCCGATCTGCTGTCGAGCGCGAATCTGCGGCTCGAGGCGGTGTACACGCACTTCGCATCGGCCGACGTGCCCGAGAGTCCCGTGTTCAACGATCAGCGTGAGCGTTTCGAATCGGCATGGTCGGTCGTTCAAGAGCTCGATTCAGCCCAGAGCCGCAGCCCTGCGCCCGCAGCCCGAGTTCTCCGCCACGCCTGCAACAGCGCCGCGCTCCTGCGTGACTCGCGCGTCTGGTACGACGCCGTCCGCCCGGGCCTTCTCCTCTACGGCATCGTCCCGCCGCCGCTGGCCGTCGACGATTCCGCTCGACGCCGGTGATGTCGCTGACCAGCCGCGTCGTCGCGGTCAAAGGACTGCGGCCGGGCGAAGGCGTCGGCTACGGCTGGCGATATCAGGCGGACTCGCCGCGGACCGTCGCCGTCGATTCCCGCCGGCTACGCTGATGGTCTGGACACGCGGCTCGTGCGGCCGTGGTCACGTGCTGATCCGCGGCCAGCGCGCGCCGATCGTCGGCGCCGTGTCGATGGACATGATCACCGTGGACGTCACGAGCCTCGGCGACGTGCAGCCCGGCGACGAGGTCGTGATCCTCGGACGACAGGGCAACGAGAGCTGGCAGCAGATCGACGCGCGCGAGGTGGCGGCCGCGATCGGGACGATCCCGTGGGAGATCGTCTGTCGTCTCGGCACGCGGGTTGAAAGACAATACGACTAGGCCCAGAGCCGAGTCCAGAGTCATGAAGCACCGAAGGCCGTGTTCGTCTGCCAGGAGTGCGGGGCGCAGTCGCCCGAAGTGGATGGGCCGCTGCAACGAGTGCGGCGCGTGGAACTCGCTCGTCGAGGAGCGCGTCGCCGATGCCGCGCCCGCCGCGCCGGCGGCAGCCGGTACGCGCAGTTTTCGACCACATCGGCGGCCAAGCTGTACGCAGAAGTTGAAACGGCGCAGGGCGTGCGGCTCTCGACCGGCATCGACGAGTTCGATCGCGTGCTCGGCGGCGGTGTCGTCCCCGGCTCGCTCGTGCTGCTTGGCGGCGAGCCCGGCATCGGCAAGAGCACGCTGCTGCTGCAGGCGGCCGCGCACTTCGCGCGCGAGATCGGTCCGGTGCTCTACGCCTCGGGCGAGGAGTCCGAGCACCAGATCAAGAGCCGCGGCGATCGCCTCGGCGTCGGCGCCGCGCCGCTGTATCTGCTGTCGGAGACCTGCATCGAGCGCATCCTCGAAGAGAGTCGCGCGTCTCAAGCCGGCGCTCGTCATCGTCGATTCCGTCCAGACGGTCTGGTCGAGCAAGTTTCAGTCGGCGCCGGGCAGCATCGGACAGGTGCGCGAGGCGGCGACGCAGTTTCTCTTCGCGTCGAAGGGACAGAACGTGCCGACGGTGCTCGTCGGCCACGTGACGAAGGACGGCAGCCTGGCCGGACCGAAGGTGCTCGAGCACGTCGTCGACACCGTGCTCTATTTCGAAGGCGAGCGGCATCACGCGCATCGCGTCGTCCGCGCCGTGAAGAACCGGTTCGGTGCGGTGAGCGAGCTGGGCGTGTTCGAGATGACGGGCGCAGGGCTGCGCGCCTGTGCCGAATCCATCGAAGCTGTTTCTCTCCGAGCGCGCGTCGGGAACGCCGGGATCGGCGGTGCTGTGCTGCGTCGAGGGCTCGCGGCCGATCCTGGTCGAAGTGCAGGCGCTCGTCAGCACCAGCACGTACGGCAACGCGCGGCGGATGGCGATCGGCATCGATCAGAACCGGCTGTCGCTGCTGCTCGCCGTGCTCGAGAAGCGCGCCGGTCTCAGCCTGGCCGGCGACGATGTCTACGTGAACATCGCCGGGGGCATGACCATCGACGAGCCCGCCGCCGACCTGAGCGTCGTCGCGGCGGTCGCGTCGAGCGTCCGCAATCGAGGGCCTGTCGCCGTCGACGGCGCTCTTCGGCGAAGTCGGCCTGAGCGGCGAGATCCGGGGCATCCCGCAGGCCGCGCTGCGCGTGCGCGAGGCGGTGCAGATGGGATTCACCCGGATCGTGCTGCCGGCCGCCAACCTCGAAGGCTCGGGAGACGGCAAAATCAGAGCTCGTCGGCGTGCGGACCGTCGGGGAGGCGCTGGACGAGCTGATTAGCGAACCGCGGCCTGTCCCGCCGTAGCCTGGGCGAAGGCGGATGCTCGCTTGATTTTCCCGCTCGGCAGTTCTAAGGTTCACTGATTCATACACGTCTCGCTCATCAGCTGCCCCTGGGAGTCCGCGATGGCGTGGTTCGCACTGGCGCGTGTTCTGTTCGTAGCGGCGGTTGGCTATTCGGCGTACCAGCTCGCAGCCGCTCGGCCCTGATTCCGCCCTCCTCAATATCGCGTTCGGCAGCCGTCCTCGGCCTGCTGATCGTCGTCCTCGAGCTCGGCTGAAGATCGACGTCGGTCACCCACATGATTGGCGCGCTGCTCGGCGGCGCGATCGGCCTGCTGGCGGCCGAGACGATCGGCGCCGCGCTCTACTGGGCGAATCTCGGCAACGAGCGGGTGGTGTTCCTGCACAGCTTCATCCTGCTCGCGCTGCCGTATCTGGGCCTGGTCCTCGGCGCCCGGCGCGGCGAGTGGCTCGAACCGCAGAACCTCATCTCGCTGTTCCGCTCGGCCGGCCCGCGCAAGCGCTACAAGATCCTCGACACCAGCGTCATCATCGACGGCCGCATCGCCGACATCTGCGAGACCGGTTTCATGGACGGCACGATCGTCATCCCGCAGTTCGTCCTGAAGGAGCTGCAGCTGGTCGCCGACTCGTCCGACTCGATGAAGCGCAATCGCGGGCGGCGCGGTCTCGACATCCTGCAGAAGATTCAGAAGATGGCCGGCGTGGAAGTCACGATCTCGGACATGGACTTCCCGGAAGTGCGCGAAGTCGATCTGAAGCTGATCGAGCTGGCGCGCGCGCTCCAGGGAAAGATCGTCACCAACGACTTCAACCTGAACAAGGTCGCGCAGCTGCGCGGCGTCGAGGTGCTGAACATCAACGAGCTCGCCAACTCGCTCAAGCCGGTGGTGCTGCCTGGCGAGATCATGAAGGTGTTCATCCTGAAGGAAGGCAAGGAATACAACCAGGGCGTCGCCTACCTCGACGACGGGACGATGGTCGTCGTGGACAACGCGCGCAAGATGATCGGCAAGACCATCGACGTGGTCGTCACCAGCGTGCTGCAGACGACGGCCGGGAAGATGATCTTCGGCCGGTTCATCGAGCCGACGGTCGGCGCGCAGTCCGTGCCGGCGCCGGCGACCGCGTCGCGTCCGGCGATCACGCCACCGGCCGCAGCCGCAGGCAAGTAGCGACCATGCCTCCGTTTCACTGGTGGCGCACGGTCTTCTTTCTGATCCCGTGCATCGCGGTTTACACGATCGTGCTCGGATCGATGTCGCTCGTCTCGAGCCTCTTCGACCGCAACGGCTACTTCGCGCACTGGTGTGCGCGCATGTGGTCGCGTCTGATCCTCGACCACGTCCGGCGTGCGCGTGGTCGGCACGCGGGCTCGACCGTCTCGAGCCGGGACGCACCTACGTGTTCGTCGCGAACCATCAGAGCATCTACGACATTCCGATCCTCTTCTGGTCGCTGCCGTATCAGCTGCGCATCATCGCGAAGGAGTCGCTCGGCAACATCCCGTTCATGGGCTGGCATCTTCGCCGCACCGGCCACATGCTCGTCGACCGCAAGCGGCCCGAGCCGACACGCATCATTCGACTGGGCCGAGCGGCTCACGTCGAACGGGCTGTCGCTCATCGTGTTTCCCGAGGGCACGCGCAGCCGTGACGGCCGCGTGGCGCGATTCAAGGGCGGCAGCTTCTACGTGGCGCTCGAAGCGGGCCTGCCCGTCGTGCCGCTGTCGGTGATCGGCAGCCGCCACGTGATGTTGAAGGGGCGGCTCACGACGCTATCCCGGTGAAGTCCGGCTCATCGTCCATGAGCCGATCGACACGCACGGCATGGGCGGCTCAGACGCCAAGGAATTCGGCGAGCGCGTGCGGCGGATCATCGCGCCCGACGCCGAGTCCGATCTCGGATCCGAGCCGCCCGATGTCGATGCGGTTCACGCTCGCGCCTGATCTCTCAGTCCATCGTCCGTCCCGGCGTGCTCTGGCTCGATGGTGCGACCGTCGTCGAGCGCGATGTCCGCTCGACGGCCCGCTGGCCGCAGCTGAGTCCGCCGTGCGCGCGCACTCCGCCGGCGAAGAGGTCACCGCCGTCCGCACGATGTACAAGCGCGTCGGTCTCGATCCGACGAAGACGCGTCCCTCGTCTGAGGCGCTGCTGCGTCGCGTGCGCAAGGGCGACTCGCTGCCGCGTATCAACTCGATGGTGGACGTCTGCAACTGGTGCTCGCTCGAGTTCCAGCTGCCGTACGGGCTGTACGACGCCGCGCACATCGATGGCGACGTCGAGCTTCGCATCGGCCGCACGGGCGAGTCGTATCCCGGCATCCGCAAGGACGAGGTGCACGTGGACGGGCGAATCGCGCTGGCGGATCGCGTCGGACCCTTCGGCAACCCGACGTCGGACTCGGCGCGCACGATGGTGACGACAGCGACGACGCAGGCGATGCTGGTCGTGTTCGCCCCGCGAGACGTCGAGCCGCGGATCGACTCGACGCGGGTGCTCGACGTCACGTCGCGCCGGATGAGCGGAATTCACCGGCTGCCGTGAGACGCCGGGCGGATAGACTGGGGTCAGATCGTGATTCTTGCAGCTCTGCAAGAATCAGATCTGACCCCGATATGTTCGTGTCTGCCATCATCGCCGCTGGTGGCCGCGGTCTTCGCTTTGGAGGCGCAGTCTCCGAAGCAGCTGCTGTCGCTCGGCGGGCGTGCCGATCCTCGCGCGCAGCGTCGACGCGTTCGTGTCGTGCGACGTGATCTCGGAGATCGTCGTCGCCCTGCCTGCGGACCTTGCCGCGGCGCCGCCGTCGTATCTCGAGCAGCGCGGCAAGCCGGTGACCGTCGTCAGCGGGGGCGACGCAGCGGCGCGCCTCGGTCGCCAACGCGTTCGCGCGCGTGTCGGAGCGGGCCGAGATCGTCGTCATTCACGACGCCGCACGGCCGCTGGTGAGCGACGATCTGATTCGGCGAACGGTGGCGGCGGCCGCCGAGACGCGGCGCCGCGATTGCGGCCCTGCGCGCGCACGACACGGTCAAGCAGACCGACGCGACGGCGCGATCACGGCGACGTTGCCGCGCGAACGCATCTATCTGGCGCAGACGCCGCAGGCGTTTCGCGTCCCGGTGCTGCGCGACGCGATGCGCGTCGAGCGGAGATGCCACAGACGAAGCCATGCTCGTCGAGCAGGCGGGTCACGTGGTTCGCGTCGTGGATGGCGATCCGCGAAACCTCAAAATCACGACGCCGGATGATCTGACGATGGCCGAGCACTTCACCGGGCTCTCGTCGCAGGTGCCAGCGCTGCGCATCGGAAACGGATACGACCTGCACCGGCTGGTGCCGGGTCGGCCGCTCATTCTCGGCGGCGTGACCATCCCGTTCGAGAAGGGGCTCGAGGCGCATTCCGACGGCGATGCCATCTGCCATGCGGTGACCGACGCGGTGCTGGGCGCGGCCGGTGCGGGCGACATCGGCCGTCACTTCCCGGACACCGATCCGGCGTGGAAGAACGCCGACAGCATCGAGATGCTGCGTCACGCCTCGGCCCTCGTGCGCGATGCCGGCTACGCCGATCGTCAACGTGGACGTCGTCGTCATCGCGCAGAAGCCGAAGCTCACGCCGCATGTCGGACGCGATTCGCGGCCACCTCGCCGGCGCGCTCGGCTGCGACCCGTCGCAGGTCAGCGTGAAAGGCAAGACGAACGAAGGCGTGGACTCGATGGGCGCGGGAGAGTCGATTGCGGTCCATGCGGTCGCGTTGCTGTGTCGGCGGGTCTAAAGACAAGACCCGCCCTACACTGACATGAGACTGCGATTCGCGCCGAGTCCGACCGGCCAGCTGCACGTGGGCAACGCGCGCACGGCGTTGTTCAACTGGCTGATGGCTCGCGGTCAGGGCGGCACGTTCATCGTCCGCATCGAGGACACCGACGTCGAGCGCTCGACGCGCGAGTCGGAGCAGGCGATCCTCGACGATCTGCGCTGGCTCGGCCTCGAGTGGAGTCGAGGGCGTCGAGGTCGGCGGCGAGCACGGGCCGTATCGTCAGACGGAGCGGCTGCACATCTATCGCGCGCACGCGATCGAGCTGCTGTCAGTCGGGCCGCGCCTATCACTGCTTCTGTTCGGCCGAGCAGCTCGAAGCCGATCGTCAGGAGGCGCTGAAGAGCGGGCAAGCCGCCGAAGTACGCGGGTCGCTGCCGCGCGGTGTCTCGCGAGACGATGCGCGGAAGCGAATCGAGAAGGGCGAGACGGCTGTCATTCGCTTTCGGGTCCCGGATGCTGGCAGCGTCACGTTCGACGACGTCGTCCGCGGGCCGCTGGCGTTCGATATGGACGTGATCGGCGACTTCGTGCTGCTGCGATCGAACGGTGTCCCGGCCTACAACTTTGCCGTCGTCGTCGACGATGCGCTGATGGGGATCACGCATGTCGTCCGTGGAGAGGATCACATCTCCAACACGCCGCGGCAGGTGCTGCTGTATCAGGCGTTCGGCTGGAAGCCGCCGATGTTCGCGCACGTGCCGCTACGTGCTCGGGCCGGATCACGCCCCGCTCTCGAAGCGTCACGGTGCGACGTCGGTGAAGGAGTTCCGCGACCGCGGATATCTTCCCGAGGCGCTGACCAACTATCTGGCGCTGATCGGCTGGTCGCCGGGTGAGGGCGAGGAGCTGCTGCCGATCGACGAGCTGGCCAGGCGATTCCGGCTCGAGAACGTCGGGCACAGTGCCGGCGTGTTCGACGTGGAGAAGCTGGCGTGGGTGAATCGGCATTATCTGAAGACCGCCGATCATCGCCGGCTCGCGGAGCTCTCGCTTCCGTATCTGCAGCAGGCCGGATGGATCTCGGCGGCAACGCCAGCCGATCGCGAATTCCTGACGCAGATCGTGCCCGCCGCCGCGGCGTCGGTCGATCGACTGGAGCAGGTGCCGAAGCGGCTGGCGTTTCTGTTCGACTACTCGGCGGAGCGCGCGCTCGATGTCCCGCAGATCCGGGACGAGGCGAGCGGTGCGCGCGCGGTGATCGATGCGCTCGCCGCCGAACTCGCGGCGAGCGGACCGCTGCTCGATCGCGAAGCCTTCCGCGCCGCCGCGACGCGAGTGCGAGAGAAGACGGGGCAGAAGGGGAAGGCGCTGTTTCATCCGATCCGGCTGGCGCTGACCGGCGAGGCCGAGGGTCTCGAGCTCGATCTCGCTGTGCCGGCGATCGAGCGTGGTGCCGCGCTCGATGCCTCGTCCGGGATTCGCCGCATCGCCAGCGCACGCGATCGCGCCGCACAGTTTGCATCGGCGTTGAGCCAGCAGCCCAAAGCCTTGAGGCCACAGCCGATGCAACGATGATTGTCTACGGCATCAACCCCGTGCTCGAGGCGCTGCGTGCCGGCCGCGTGAAGGCGCTGCGGATCGGCAGACGGGACGACGACCGCATGCGCGAGCTGTTGGCGTTCGCGTCCACGCACGGGATCACGCCCGAGCGCGTCACCAACGACATCCTCACCGGCAGGCGAACGGCGGTGTGCATCAGGGTGTCGTCGCCGACGTCGACGAGGCGAGTGACCACAGCGTCGAGGACCTCGTTCGCGGCGCGAGGGCCGAGCCGTTGATTCTCGTCCTCGATGGCATCGAGGATCCGCACAACCTCGGCGCGATTCTTCGCTCTGCCGATGCCACGGGCGTCGATGGCGTGGTCGTGCAGGCGCGCCGCTCGGCCGCGCGGTCGGGTGTTGCGGCGAAAGCATCAGCCGGCGCAATGGCGCACGTCAAGATCGCCGAGGTCGTCAACATCGCGAGAGCACTCGAGGAGTTGAAGGATCTGGGCGTGTGGACCGTCGGTCTCGCTGGTGAGGCGCCGATGCCGTACGACGCCGTGGATTTTTCATCGCCGACCGCGATCGTGCTGGGCGCCGAGGGTCCGGGGCTCCGTCGTCTGGTCCGCGAGAAGTGCGATCTGCATGGTGTCGATCCCGATGCAGGGGCACGTCGGCAGCATCAACGTGTCGGTTGCGGCGGGCGTCGTATTGTTTGAAGCCGTACGCCAGCGACGCCGGGCCAAAAGGCCCGCTGATTGATACGGGTCCCCGGAACGGGACCCTGCGGTGCTAAAACGGAGTCAAATGATTGAGGCAATTGGGGTTGCTCGACGGTAACGACTGCCAGGCGTTCCGCGCTCAGCAAATTTGCCTTGACAAGCCGTCAGTTGCTCCGCTGGCACGGGAAGTGCTATTATCTGCTCTTTGTCTGGCTGGCGTAGCTCAGTCCGGTAGAGCAGCTGATTTGTAATCAGCCGGTCGGGGGTTCAAATCCCTCCGCCAGCTCCATGGACGGTCACGCCGCCCTTCAGGGATTCATCGGACACGCGGACTCCATGACATATGCAGGCTTGAGGGCCACGGCCCACGGTCTCAGAGGATACAGACGCTGAGACCCAGAGCGGTCGTGCCCTGAACGAAGCACGAGTGATGTATTTCGGGGAGGTGGCAGAGCGGTCAATCGCAGCAGGCTGTAAACCTGCCGCCTTCGGGCTACGGAGGTTCGAACCCTCCCCTCCCCACCAACCTTTCTTGCGCGGCTCGCGCGCATGAAGGTTGAGCGCGCGACGGCGCGAAGAAGGTTGGTGGCGCTGTTTGTTTGGCGGCAGGCGACGCTTCGCGCGCGCCGCGGTGTCGTGAAGCGCGTGGAAGTGGCGCGCGACGGCAAGCGGTATCGGGAATGCGGCGGGCTTGCCGCCGTGCGCGAGAGCGCGAGGTGAAGCGCGAGGTGCGAGCGCCTGGCAGGCGAGCCAGCGAGCGCGAAGGCGGGAGTAACTCAGTGGTAGAGTCACAGCCTTCCAAGCTGTTGGTCGCGGGTTCGATCCCCGTCTCCCGCTCCATCCTTCGCTCGCGGCTGCGCCGAGCTACGGATGGCAGGCCAGACTCCGCTGCGAATGACTCGATGTAGGCGCGACAAGTGTGGGCAGGCCGACTTGTCGGCCGTAGCCCGAAGGGCGAAGGCCGATGTAGCTCAGTTGGCAGAGCGCGTCCTTGGTAAGGACGAGGTCACCAGTTCGATCCTGGTCATCGGCTCCAACTTCCGCGGAGCGGACGTTGTCCCGCCGAAGCGCCAAAGGGGCGGAGGCGGACCACTGTAAGGTCAGAATCGGATCGGTAGAACAGATTCTTTAGAGCGAGCACACACGCATATGGCCAAAGAGAAATTTGATCGTTCGAAGCCGCACGTGAACGTGGGGACGATTGGACACATCGACCACGGGAAGACGACGCTGACGGCGGCGCTGACCAAGGTGGCGGCGGACAAGGGCTGGGCGAAGTTCGTGCCGTATGACGAGGTGGCGAAGGCGTCGGAGTCGCAGGGGCGGCGCGACGACACGAAGATTCTGACGATTGCGTCGTCGCACGTGGAGTATGCGACGGCGAATCGGCACTACGCGCACGTGGACTGCCCGGGGCACGCCGACTACATCAAGAACATGATCACGGGGGCGGCGCAGATGGACGGCGCGATCCTGGTGGTGCAGTGCGGTGGACGGCCCGATGCCGCAGACGCGCGAGCATGTGCTGCTGGCGCGGCAGGTGAACGTGCCGTATCTGGTGGTGGCGCTTGAACAAGGTCGACGCGGTGGACGACCCGGAGCTGCTGGACCTGGTGGAGCTGGAAGTGCGGGAGCTGCTCTCGAGCTACAAGTTCGACGGGGACGCGGTGCCGGTGGTGCGGGTGAGCGCGCTGAAGGCGCTGCAGGGCGATGCCGGCGGCGTGGACAGCGTGATCAAGCTGATGGAAGCGCTCGACAGCTACATTCCGCTGCCGCAGCGCGAGGTCGACAAGCCGTTCATGATGCCGATCGAGGACGTGTTCTCGATCTCGGGCCGCGGCACGGTGGTGACGGGGCGGATTGAGCGCGGCCAGGTGAAGGTGGGCGAGGAAATCGAGATTGTCGGGTTCAAGCCCACGGAGAAGAAGATCGTGACCGGCGTCGAGATGTTCCGCAAGCTGCTGGACTCGGGGGTGGCGGGGGACAACGTCGGCGTGCTGCTGCGCGGGGTGGAGAAGACGGACGTGGAGCGCGGGCAGGTGCTGGCCAAGCCGGGGTCGATCAAGCCGCACACCAAGTTCAAGGGCGAGGTCTACATCCTGTCGAAGGAAGAGGGCGGGCGGCACACGCCGTTCTTCAACGGGTATCGGCCGCAGTTCTACATCCGGACGACGGACGTGACGGGGTCGTTGAAGCTGCCGGAGGGCGTCGAGATGGTGATGCCGGGGGACAACACGACGATCACGGCGGAGCTGCACGTGCCGGTGGCGCTCGAGAAGGGCGCGCGCTACGCGATTCGCGAAGGCGGCCGCACCGTGGGCGCGGGCACCATCACCGAGATCATCGAGTAGGACCATGAGAGACATCATTCATATGGCGTGCGGCGACTGTAAGCGCCGGAACTACAGCACGACGAAGAACAAGAAGAAGACGACGGAGCGGCTCGAGTTCAGCAAGTACTGCCGCTTCTGTCGCAAGCACACGGCGCACAAAGAGACGAAGTAGAGCATTGGTGATGAATGATTGTGAGCGTTGATTGGTTGTCGACGGTTGATTGCGCGATTGGTGTTGAAGGAAATCGACGATCGACATTCAACAATCAACAGCGAATCAGCAATCCACAGATCACCAATCACTCATGGAGATGAAGGTCAGTAGCTCAATTGGTAGAGCATCGGTCTCCAAAACCGAGGGCTGGGGGTTCGAGTCCCTCCTGACCTGCCAGCCTTCGCTCACGCGCAAGCCAGGTGCACAGGCTGTCACGCCGAAGCGCCGCAAGGCGCGGAGCGGACTGGTCGAAATGCGGAAGACGGATTGAGTAGGAAACAGCGATGAGCGCGATCGAGCAAGTCAAACCGACGCCGGTTCGCAATGGCGGAGAGGGCGGTGGGATCACCAGCTGGTGGACGAACACCCGCACGTTCCTCACTGAGGTGCGTAACGAGATGCGGCGCGTGACGTGGCCCTCCCGCAAGGAGGTCTATGCCACCACGGTCGTCGTCATCCTGACCTCGGCGTTCTTCGGCATCTATCTCTGGTCGCTCGATCTGGCGCTCAACTGGGGCGTGAACTGGATCTTCCGTCGGTTTGGTGTCGCATGACAGACGTAGCGACCAACGGCGACGTTGGGCGACCGAAGAACTGGTACATCGTCCACACCTACTCGGGCTTCGAGAACAAGGTGAAGGAGTCGCTCGAGCAGCGCGTGCAGGCCTACGGGCTGCAGAGCGAGATCGGCGAAGTGTTGATCCCGACCGAGGACATCGTCGAGAAGCGCGGCGGCCGCGAGGTGAAGAGCGCGCGCCGCTTCTTCCCGGGCTACATCCTCGTCGAGATGACGATGTCCGACAACGCGTGGCACGTCGTCAAGAACACGCCGAAGGTGACGGGCTTTGTCGGCGCCGGGCACCAAGCCGACGCCGCTCAGCAAGGAAGAGGTCGACCACATCCTCGAGCAGGTCAAATCGGCGGCGGAGAAGCCGAAGCCGAAGTACACGTTCGAGAAGGGCGACCACGTGCGGATCAACGAAGGGCCGTTCACCAGCTTCAACGGTGTGGTCGACGAAGTGAACCTCGACAAGAACACGCTGAAGGTGATGGTCACGATCTTCGGCCGCGCGACGCCGGTCGAATTGGACTTTCTGCAGGTCGAGAAGATTTAGTGTCCGAAGGGCGGGTCTGGCTTTTGGACCCGCCGCACCGTGAGACGTATGGCAAAAAAAGTACAAGCAGTCGTGAAGTTGCAGATCCAGGCGGGCAAAGCCACGCCTGCGCCGCCGGTCGGCACCGCGCTCGGTCCGCACGGCGTCAACATCATGGACTTCTGCAAGAACTTCAACGCGAAGACCGCGAAGGATGACGGGCTGATCATCCCGGTGCTGGTCACGATCTACGCCGATCGTAGCTACACCTTCATCACCAAGACGCCGCCGGCGTCGGTGCTGCTGAAGAAGATCGCGAACCTGGCCAAGGGATCCGCCGAGCCGAACCGCAACAAGGTCGGGACGGTGACGGCCAAGCAGGTCGAGGACATCGCGAAGCAGAAGATGCCGGATCTCAATTGCACCGACCTTGCGGCTGCGGTCAAGACGGTACGCGGCACCGCGAGGTCAATGGGCATCGACGTGATCGGCTAGAGCCGTCGACGAGTCTGAAGACCCGCCGACTACGAAGCATCGATCGGGAACTCGTAGAGGCGGGTCTTCGTAGACCCGTCGGTAACGCGTGGGAGGCACGCGCAAGCGTGCCGTTAGCACCACAAGGAGGCACATGGCAAAACACGGCAAGAAATTCACGGCGGCCGCAGCGCAGGTCCAGGACCGGCAATACACCATCGAGGAGGCGATTCCCCTGATTCAGAAGGTGAAGTTCGCCAAGTTCGACGAGACGGTGGAAATGGCCCTGCGGCTCGGCGTCGATCCGAAGCATGCGGACCAGATGGTGCGCGGCACGGTCGTCCTGCCCCACGGGCTCGGCAAGAGCAAGCGCGTGCTGGCGATTGCCGGAGCGGACAAGCAGAAGGAGGCGCAGGACGCTGGCGCCGACTTCGTGGGCGGTGACGATGTCGTCGAGAAGATCCTCGGTGGATGGATGGACTTCGACGCCGTGGTCGCGACGCCGGACATGATGCGCGGTGTGGGGCGCCTCGGCAAGGTGCTCGGTCCGCGCGGTCTCATGCCGAATCCGAAGACCGGCACCGTGACTCCCAACGTCGCGCAGGCGATCAAGGAGATCAAGGCCGGCAAGGTGGAGTTCCGCGTCGACAAGACCGGCATCATTCACGCGCCGGTCGGGAAGATCTCGTTCGCCGCGCAGAGCCTCATCGACAACGCCCATGCGCTCGTCGACAGCGTCGTGAAAGCGAAGCCGTCGGCCGCGAAGGGGAAGTATCTCAAGTCAGTCACCGTGTCCTCCACGATGGGGCCGGGCGTTGTGATTGACACCGCCCACATCGATGAACGGGTGAAACACTGATGGCTGTCACGAGAGCAGACAAAGAGCAGGAGCTTCAGGATCTGGCCGCGGCCTTCAATTCGGCGGACACGGCGATCCTGGTGGACTACAAAGGTCTCAACGTGCCGGCGGTGACCGAGCTGCGCCGGCAGATCCGCGGCGTCAAAGGCCAGTACAAGGTCGTCAAGAACACGCTCGCCAAGCGGGCCAGCAAGGGCACGAAGCTGGCCGCGCTCGAAGCGCACTTCGAGGGCACGACGGCGATCGCCTACACCGGCGACGACGCGGTGGCGCTGGCCAAGGCGCTCACCACGTTCATGAAGACCGCGCCGACGCTGAAGGTCAAGGCGGCGGTGGTGCAGGGCGTGGAGATCAAGCCGGCGGCGGTCACCGATCTGGCCACGCTGCCGGGCAAGCCCGAGTTGTATTCGAAACTGCTGTTCCTCCTGCAGGCGCCGATGCAGCAGCTGGTGACGGTGTTGTCCGCAACGCCGCGCAACCTGGTGACGGTGCTCAACGAGGCAGCGAAGAAGAAGGAAGCGGGCGCGGCATAGGGCCGCCCCTTACGTCAACGTAGGGGCGGGTCTTCAGACCCGCCCGCAAAAACGAGAGAGAGAAGAGAAATGGCCGAACTGAATCAGCAGCAGGTTGTGGACTACATCAAGGGCATCAGCGTGCTCGAGCTGTCGCAGCTCGTGAAGGCGCTGGAGCAGGAGCTCGGTGTGTCGGCCGCGGCGGCAGTGCCGATGGCGATGCCGGGCGGGGCCGCAGCCGGCGGCGGCGGCCGCAGCGCCCGCCGAAGAGAAGACCGAGTTCAACGTCACGCTGACCGAGGTCGGCGCGGACAAGATCAAGGTCATCAAGGTCGTCCGCGAGGTCACCAGCCTCGGCCTCAAGGAAGCGAAGGATCTCGTCGAGAGCGCCCCCAAGCCAATCAAGGAGGGCGTCAACAAGGAAGAAGCCGACGGGATCAAGAAGAAGTTCGACGAAGTCGGCGCCAAGGTTTCGATTTCCTAACGGAGATCGAAACTGTGGACAGGCCCGGCCGCAAGGCCGGGCGCCCATTTACTCCGGGCCTCGAGGATCAGTAACCGATGTACAGCCTTCCTAAGAACGTCTACCGCGAGCGCAAGGACTTTTCGAAGATCAAGACGACCGTTCCCATCCCGAATCTGATCGAGATTCAGCGCAAGTCGTACGAGCGGTTCCTGCAGATGAACCGTCTGCCGACCGAGCGCGAGGATGCGGGGCTGCAGTCGGTCTTCAAGTCGGTCTTCCCGATCAGCGACTTCCGCGAGAACTCGTCGCTCGAATTCATCGAGTATTCGATCGGCAACTGGGAGTGCAAGTGCGGCAAGCTGGCCGGCCTGCATCACCTGCGGAAACCCTGCAGCAACTGCGGCGCGACGCTGATTGCCGATCCGTACGGCGATCACCAGGTGCTCTGCCCGCGCTGCGGCAAGGAGAACCAGGCCCGCGGCGACGTCTGCGACATCTGCGGCCACACGGTCGGGATGAAGCTGAAGTACGACGTGGACGAGTGCCAGGAGCGCGGCATGACCTACGCCGTGCCGCTCAAGGTCACCATCCGTCTCGTCGTCTGGAACAAGGACCCCGAGACCGGCGTGAAGACCATCCGCGACATCAAGGAGCAGGAGGTCTACTTCGGCGACATCCCGCTGATGACCGACAACGGCACGTTCATCATCAACGGCACCGAGCGCGTCATCGTCGTCGCAGCTCCACCGCTCGCCGGGCGCCTTCTTCCACTCCGAAGACAAGACGCTCTACGTCGCGCAGATCATCCCGTATCGCGGCTCGTGGGTGGAGTTCGAGTACGACCAGAAGAACCTGCTCTACGTCCGCATCGACCGCAAGCGCAAGTTCCTGGCGACGGTGTTCCTCCGCGCGCTGGGTCTGCGCGGCGCCGATGAGATCATCCGCACCTTCTACTCGGTCGATCGCATCTTCCTGAACCAGGGTCCGACGCTCAAGTGGGCGGTCAGCGACAGCCTGGTCGGGCTGCGCGCCGCGGCCGACATCAAGGCCGGCGACTTCTCGGTCCAGAACGGCAAGAAGATCACCGCCAACGCGATTGCCGCGCTGCGCAAGGCCAACATCGAGTCGGTGCCGGTGGCCGACGAAGCGCTCGAAGGCGCCTTCGCCGCCGCCGACATCATCGATCCGGAGACCGGTGAGGTCATCCTCGAAGCCAACGAGGAGCTGACGCCGCGCGTCATCTCGATGGCGCAGGAGAAGAACGTCGACAAGATCGAAGTGTTCTTCCCCGAGCGCGACGACGTGGGCGCGATCATCAGCCAGACGCTGAAGAAGGATCCGATCCGCACGCACGAAGAGGCGCTGATCGAGATCTACCGCCGCCTGCGGCCCGGCGATCCGCCGACGCTCGACAGCTCGCGGTCGCTGTTCGAGAACATGTTCTTCAACCCGCAGAAGTACGACTTCTCGCGCGTCGGCCGTCTCAAGCTGAACACCAAGCTCGGGATGAACACGCCGCTCGACGAGAAGATCCTGCACCCGCAGGACTTCTACGAGGTCATCAAGTACCAGCTGAAGCTGCGGAAGAACCCGCAGAACGTCGACGACATCGATCACCTGGGCAACCGCCGCGTCCGCTCGGTCGGCGAGCTCCTCGAGAACCAGTTCCGCATCGGCCTGGTCCGCATGGAGCGCGCGATCAAGGAAAAGATGTCGGTCTACCAGGAAATGGCGACCGCGATGCCGCACGACCTGATCAACGCGAAGCCGGTCATGGCCGCGATTCGCGAGTTCTTCGGGTCGTCGCAGCTCTCGCAGTTCATGGACCAGACCAACCCGCTCTCCGAGATCACGCACAAGCGGCGTCTCTCGGCGCTCGGGCCGGGCGGTCTGTCCCGTGAGCGCGCCGGATTCGAGGTCCGCGACGTCCATCCGACGCACTACGGGCGCATCTGCCCGATTGAGACGCCGGAAGGTCCGAACATCGGTCTGATCTCGTCGTTGTCGTGCTACGCGCGCATCAACGAGTTCGGCTTCATCGAGTCGCCGTACCGCAAGGTGAAGGACGGCCGCGTGGTGGACTACGTCATCATCCACAACACCGGCGGCAACCCGAAGTACAAGGTCAACGACATCGTCGAGGCCGACGAGATGATCGGCGTCGAGGGCCGGTCGAAGAAGAAGGGCGTCGAGTTCGAGCCCTACTCCTTCTATCTCTCGGCGTGGGAAGAGGACAACTACATCATCGCGCAGGCCAACTCGCCGGTGGACGACAACGGCAAGTTCACGCAGGACCGCGTCGACGCGCGCCGCGCCGGCGACTTCGTGCTGGCGCCGCGCGCCGACATCCAGTTCATCGACGTCTCGCCGAAGCAGCTCGTCTCCGTCGCCGCCTCGCTCGTCCCGTTCCTCGAGAACGACGACGCGAACCGCGCGCTGATGGGATCGAACATGCAGCGCCAGGCCGTGCCGCTGCTGCGGGCGCGCAGCCCGTACGTCGGCACCGGCATGGAGTACATCACCGCCCGCGACTCGGGCGCGGTGGTCGTCACGCGCCGCTCCGGCACCGTCGACTACGTCGACAGCCAGCGCATCGTCGTGCGCGTGGAAGGTCAGGGCGACGTCGAGGATGAGGTCAGCAAGGAAATGGGTGCTGACATCTATCCGATGACCAAGTTCAAGCGGTCGAACCAGAACACCTGTATCAACCAGAAGCCGATCGTGCGCGTCGGTCAGCAGGTGAAGAAGGGGCAGGTGCTCGCCGACGGTCCGTGCACGGAGCTCGGTGAGCTGGCGCTCGGACGCAACGTGCTCGTCGCGTTCATGCCGTGGCGCGGCTACAACTTCGAGGACGCGATCCTGGTCTCCGAGAAGATGGTGAAGGAGGACTACTACACCTCCATCCACATCGAGGAGTTCGAGATCGAGGCGCGCGACACCAAGCTCGGGCCCGAGGAAATCACCCGGGACATCCCGAACGTGTCGGAGACCTACCTGCGCGACCTGGACGACTCGGGCATCATCCGCATCGGCGCGTATGTGAAGCCGGGCGACATCCTGGTCGGCAAGGTGACGCCGAAGGGCGAGACGCAGCTCACGCCGGAAGAGAAGCTGCTCCGCGCGATCTTCGGTGAGAAGGCGGGCGACGTTCGCGACGCCTCGCTCATCTGCCCGCCGGGCATCGAGGGCATCATCGTCGGCGTGAAGATCTTCTCCCGCAAGGGCATCGAGAAGGATGACCGTGCGAAGGCGATCGAGCAGGAAGAGCTCGACATGATGGAGAAGAACCTGCAGGACGAGATCCGCATTCTTCACGACGAGGTGAAGAAGCGCGTCGTGCAGATGCTGATCGGCCAGACGCTGCGTGCCGACGCGTTCGACGAGTACGGCCGCGAGCGGCTGCTCCGCAAGGGAACCGAGCTGACGCCGGAAGTGCTGGCGACGGTGCCCTATCAGCAGATGGTGCGTCTGAAGATCCAGAGCGACGATCCGCGGCTCGAGGGCGACCTCCGGCTGCTGGAGGAGCGCACGGAGCGGCAGGTCGAAGTCATCCGCCAGCTGTTCGAGGAGAAGAAGGAGAAGATCCGCCGCGGCGACGAGCTGCCTCCGGGCGTCATCAAGCTCGTGAAGGTGTACGTGGCGATGAAGCGCAAGCTGTCGGTCGGCGACAAGATGGCCGGCCGCCACGGCAACAAGGGCGTCATCGCGCGCATCCTGCCGGAAGAGGACATGCCGTATCTGCCGGATGGCACGCCGGTGGAGATCGTCCTCAACCCGCTCGGCGTGCCGTCTCGTATGAACGTCGGTCAGATTCTCGAGACGCACCTCGGGTGGGCGGCGCACGCGCTGGGTCTCTACTTCGCGACGCCGGTCTTCGACGGCGCGACCGAGACGGAGATCAAGAACTGGCTCGAGCAGGCGGGCCTGCCGAAGGGCGGCAAGACGACGCTCTTCGACGGCATGACGGGTCAGAACTTCGAGCAGGAAGTGACGGTCGGCTACATCTACATGCTGAAGCTGTCGCACCTGGTCGACGACAAGATCCACGCGCGGTCGATCGGACCCTACTCGCTCATCACGCAGCAGCCGCTGGGCGGCAAGGCCCAGTTCGGCGGCCAGCGCTTCGGAGAGATGGAGGTCTGGGCGCTCGAGGCCTACGGCTCGGCGCACATCCTTCAGGAGCTGCTCACGGCGAAATCGGACGACGTCACCGGACGCGCCAAGATCTACGAGGCGATCGTCAAGGGCGACGCGTCGTTCACGCCGGGGTTGCCCGAGTCGTTCAACGTGCTCATTCGCGAGCTGCAGTCGCTCTGTCTCGATGTCGAGCTGATCAACACGAAGCGGAAGCCGGCCGAAGTGTTGCCCACGGATGAAGGTGAACCCGTATTGGAGCCCGTGTAAATGAGACCAAGCTTCCACGATACGAAAACGACGCTCCGCGCCGACTTTGATGCGATCAGGATCTCTCTGGCGTCGCCGGAGAAGATCATGTCCTGGTCGTTCGGCGAGGTCACCAAGCCGGAGACGATCAACTACCGCACGTTCAAGCCCGAACGCGACGGCCTGTTCTGCGCGAAGATCTTCGGCCCGATCACCGACTGGGAGTGCCTGTGCGGCAAGTACAAGCGCATGAAGCACCGCGGCGTGATCTGCGACAAGTGCGGCGTCGAGGTCACGCAGGCCAAGGTGCGCCGCGAGCGCCTCGGCCACATCACGCTGGCCACGCCGGTCAGCCACGTGTGGTTCTTCAAGGGGCTGCCGAGCCGCATCGGCCACCTGCTCGACATCTCGCTGCGCGATCTCGAGCGCATCCTCTACTTCGAGGGCTACGTCGTCATCGATCCGGGTGAGACCGAGCTGAAGCAGAACCAGCTGCTCAACGAGGAGCAGTTCCGCAAGGCGCGCGAAGACCACGGGACGAAGTTCCGCGCGCAGATGGGCGCCGAGGCGATCAAGGAGCTGCTGCGCCGGGTCAACATCGAGAAGCTGGCCGAGGAGCTGCGCGTGAAGATGCGCACCGAGAACTCGGTCCAGAAGAAGCTGAAGTACGCCAAGCGGCTGAAGGTGGTCGACAGCTTCCGCAAGTCGAACAACCAGCCGAACTGGATGATTCTCGACGTCATTCCGGTGATTCCGCCGGAGCTGCGTCCGCTGGTGCCGCTCGACGGCGGCCGGTTCGCGACCTCCGACCTGAACGACCTCTATCGCCGCGTCATCAACCGCAACAACCGGTTGAAGAAGCTGATGGAGCTCAAGGCGCCGGACGTCATCATCCGCAACGAGAAGCGCATGCTGCAGGAAGCGGTCGATGCGCTCTTCGACAACGGCCGCCGCGGCCGCGTGCTGCGCGGCGCGAACAACCGTCCGCTCAAGTCGCTGTCCGACACGCTCAAGGGCAAGCAGGGCCGGTTCCGTCAGAACCTGCTCGGCAAGCGCGTCGACTACTCGGGCCGCTCGGTCATCGTCGTCGGGCCGGAGCTGAAGCTCCATCAGTGCGGTCTGCCGAAGAAGATGGCGCTCGAGCTGTTCAAGCCGTTCATCTACAACAAGCTCGAAGAGAGACAGCTCGTCGCCACGATCAAGCAGGCGAAGGAGATGGTCGAGCAGCAGCGGCCGGAGGTGTGGGACATCCTCGAAGAGGTGATCCGCGAGCACCCGGTGCTGCTGAACCGCGCGCCGACGCTGCATCGCCTGGGCATCCAGGCGTTCGAGCCGGTGCTGGTCGAAGGCAAGGCCATCCGCATTCACCCGCTCGTCTGCACGGCGTTCAACGCCGACTTCGACGGCGACCAGATGGCGGTGCACATCCCGCTGTCACCCGAGGCGCAGATCGAGGCCTCGGTGCTGATGATGTCGTCGAACAACGTGCTGTCGCCGGCCAACGGCGCGCCGATCGCGGTGCCGTCGCAGGACATCGTGCTCGGCTGCTACTACCTGACCAAGGCCAAGAGCGGCGCCAAGGGCGAAGGCCGCGCGTTCGGCAACACCGACGACGTGGTGCTGGCGCTCGAAGCGGGCGAGCTCGAGACGCTGACGCCGATCCGCCTGCGCTTCACCGGCATGCTGCAGGATCTGACGACCGCGCGCGACGACCAGGACGTGCTCCACACCGACGCGCACGAGGTGAAGGGCAAGATCATCAACACCACCGTCGGCCGTGTGCTGTTCAACGAATCCCTGCCGAAGGGTATGCCGTACGTCAACGGCCTGCTCAAGAAGAAGGGGCTCCAGCAGCTCGTGCAGAAGACGTATCTCGACTTCGGTCTCGAGCGGACCGTCGAGATGCTCGACTCGCTGAAGAACCTCGGGTTCACGTATGCGACGCGGTCGGGCCTGTCGATCGGCATCGACGACCTGATCATCCCTGGCAACAAGCAGCAGCTGGTGCAGGACGCGCGCAACGAGGTCATCAAGGTCGAGCAGCAGTATCTCGAAGGCGCGATCACCAACGGCGAGCGCTACAACAAGATCATCGCCGTGTGGTCGGAAGTCACCGAGAAGATCGCCGACGAGATGTTCGGCGAGATGGGCGACATGGACAAGAGCGGGAAGTTCTTCAACCCGGTCTACATCATGGCCGACTCGGGCGCTCGAGGCTCGAAGCAGCAGATTCGTCAGCTGGCCGGCATGCGCGGTCTGATGGCCAAGCCGTCAGGCGAAATCATCGAGGCGCCGATCACGTCGAACTTCCGTGAAGGCCTCACCGTGCAGCAGTACTTCATCTCGACGCACGGCGCGCGCAAGGGTCTCGCGGACACGGCGCTCAAGACCGCGGACTCAGGCTACCTGACCCGGCGTCTGGTGGACGTGGCGCAGGACGTCATCATCTCCGAGTCCGACTGCGGCACGCTCGACGGCATCGAGGCGCGCGCCATCGTCGAATCGGGCGAGATCATCGAGCCGCTGCGCGACCGCATCGTCGGCCGCGTGACGCTCGAGAGGATCGTCGATCCGTTCAGCAGCGAGACGATTGTCGACATCAACGACGAGATCGACGAGGACAAGGCGTCGGCGGTGCAGGAGGCGGGCATCGAGAAGGTCCGCATCCGCTCGGTGCTGACGTGCGCGACCCGCCGCGGCGTCTGCAAGCGCTGCTACGGCCGCGACCTCGCCACCGGCAGACTGGTCGAGCTGGGCCAGGCGGTCGGCGTCATCGCCGCGCAGTCGATCGGCGAGCCCGGCACGCAGCTGACGATGCGCACGTTCCACATCGGCGGCACGGCGTCGCGCATCTCCGAGCAGAACACGCTCGACGCGCGGCACAACGGCACGGTCCACTACGAGGGCCTGGTCGTCGTCGAGACGCACAAGGAAGGCGGCCAGCTGATCGTCATGAACCGCAACGGCTCGCTCGTCATCAAGGACGAGAAGGGCCGCGACCGCGAGCGCTACCCGATCGTCTACGGCGCGCGGCTGAAGGTGAAGGACGGCCAGAAGGTCGAGCAGGGCCAGGTGCTCGTCGAGTGGGATCCGTATACGTTCTCGATCCTCACCGAGGAGCCCGGCACCGTCCGCTTCAAGGACATCATCGAAGGGCATGACGGTCCACGAAGAGGTGGACGAGGTCACCGGTCTGTCGCGGTTCATCATCGTCGACTCGCCCGACGAGAAGAAGCAGCCGACGATCGAGATCAAGGACAAGACCGGGCAAGGTCGCGCGGAAGTACCACATGCCGTCGCACGCGCACCTCATGGTGCAGGACGGCGAGAACGTGGAAGCCGGCGACGTGCTGGCGAAGATCCCGCGCGAAACGACCAAGACCAAGGACATCACCGGCGGTCTGCCGCGCGTCGTCGAGCTGTTCGAGGCGCGCAAGCCGAAGGATCCGGCGGTCATCTCCGAGATCGACGGCATCGTCAAGGACGGTGGCGTGGTCAAGGGCCAGCGCAAGATGATCATCGTCCCCGACGATGGCAGCGAGGCGCGTGAGTACGCGCTGCCGCGCGGCGTGCACGTGAACGTGCACGAAGGCGAGCGGGTGCGCGCCGGCGAGCAGCTGATGGACGGTCCGAGCAACCCGCACGACATTCTGCGGGTGCTGGGCGAGAAGGAACTGCAGAAGTACCTGGTGAACGAAATCCAGGAGGTCTACCGGCTGCAGGGCGTCAACATCAACGACAAGCACATCGAGGTCATCTCGCGGCAGATGATGCGGTGGGTGCGGATCGAGGATGTCGGCGACACCGAATTCCTGATCGACGAGCAGACGGACAAGTTCCGGTTCCTCGAGGAGAACGAGCGGGTGATTCAGGCGGGCGGCCGGCCGGCGACGGCGCAGCCGATGCTGCTGGGGATCACCAAGGCGTCGCTCTCGACCGACTCGTTCATCTCGGCGGCGTCGCTTCCAGGAGACGACGCGCGTCCTCACGGAAGCGTCGATCTCCGGGAAGATCGACCACCTGCGCGGCCTGAAGGAGAACGTGACGATGGGACGGCTGATTCCCGCCGGCACGGGCTTCGAGTGGTATCGGCACGTGCGGATTCCGGCGGACGAGCCGCCGCCGCCGCCGGTGCCGCCGCAGCCGGCGGAGGACGATCTCGATCTCGATCGCGAGATCGAGTACGCGTTCGACACCGACGAGCCGATGCTCGGCCGTCCGCCAGCCGGCGACGTCGAGTAGATACAGACGTAGTGTCCGGCTTCAGCCGGACCCGTGACGTAGGGCCGGTCCTTTCGGACCGGCCCTTTTCATGTACGGAAGCGCCCAGCGCGAAAGCGGCAGCCGGACCTGCAGACTAGGGCGGGGTCCGCCTGTTCACCAATCACGTGTGCTCACTGAAGACCCTCGTGCATCAGCTGGCCAGGCTTGTTCAGGTTGCGACGAAACACGAACGCGGCTCAGGCGGCGTTCCGGGCGCCAGCCACTCATCGCGACCAATCAGATAAGATACCTGTCCCACCCCCCTTACCGCGTTTGGAGCGGTTCTAGCGTTCCACGCCCTCTTGTTGGCTTTCCATTCGGGCTTGTTCGGAGTTGCTCGTGACGGAATTACAGCTCCATCACTCGACTGCCCGTATCCGGTTGCACCACCCTACGCGCTCTGGGCGACGGCATCTCGTTCCGCTACGATGGCCGCCTGCAGCGGCTGTCATGTTCTGCGGCATCATCGGTGTTCTCTTGCCGGCCATCTATGGACTAGCGACGGGTATACGCGAGCCGCGGGCTCACGATGAGTACAGTTACCTGCTTGCGGCCGAGACGTTCCTCAGCGGACGTCTCACGAATCCCACGCCCCCTCTTCCCGAGTTCTTCGAAGCCCCGCACGTGCTCATCGAGCCCACATACGCGTCGAAGTACCCTCCCGGGCAGGCGCTCGCGCTCGCCTTCGGCCGGCTCGTTGGCGGTCACTACATCTGGGGCGTGTGGCTCGGATGCGGGTTGTTCGCGGCGGCCCTCTGCTGGATGCTTCAGGCGTGGACGTCGCGACCCTGGGCGAACGCCGTCACCATCGCTGCCGTCGCAACGCTTGGCGTGGCCAACTACTGGGCGCAGTCGTACTGGGGCGGCATGCTCGCCGCGGCCGGTACGGCGCTGGTGTTCGGCGCGCTTCGCCGCACGTGGCGCTCGCCGCGCGTGCTCACGAGCGTGATCATGGCCGCCGGCGCCGTCATCCTGGCGAACACGCGCATGTACGAGGGACTCCTGGTGTGCACCCCGGTGGCGGCGATCATGGCGTGGTGGTTTTTCGCACGGCCCTCACCGGACACGCGTACGAAGGTGACCCAGTGGCTGCTGCCCGTAGCCGTGGTGCTCGCCCTCGGCGCGTTGTGGATGGGTGCCTACAACCGGGCGGTCACGGGAGACTGGCTTCGTACGCCCTACAAGGTTCATCATCGGCAGTATTGGCACCACGGGCTGTTCGTCTTCAGCCCGGCCTACAACCCGGAGCGCGTGCCGGCTTCGCGTGTCGCCGATCTCTACCGCACTTACTCGTACACGTCCCCAGAAGGAATGGAACTCGTCGCCCGAATCGCGAGAAACGCGTACGAGCGGCTGCCCGCCTCGATCGAAGGCGCTTTGGGCGTCGTCGATTACCGGCGAGAGCCCACGCGTCCGGTCCTTCTATGGACCGGAGTGTTCCTGCTGACGGTCGTCATGAGCTGGCGGTTCCGGTGGGTCTGGTTCCTCCTCTTCACGATCGTCTTCGTGGCCTTCGGACAGGCGTTCGTCTGGTGGTGGTTTCCACATCACGTCGCGCCCGTCGTTCCGCTCGTGCTGTGCGCGCTTGCCGTCACGATGAATCTAGTTACTGAACGCTCTCAGGCGGGGCCGCGCCGGTTCGCACCGGTGATACTCGCAGGCCTGGCCGTCCTGAATGCTGCAACCGATCTCGAGCGGCCGGTCATCGCGGCCGAATCACGGCCTACTCGCGGCGATGTCATGCGGCGGCTCGAACAGCAGCCCGGTCCGCATCTCGTCTTCGTGCGATACGAAGGCGAGGTCTCGATCGACGAAGAATGGGTATGGAATGCTCCCGATCTGCGGACGGCGGACGTCATCTTCGCGCACGATCTCGGTCCAGCCCGGAACCCGGCGCTCGTGTCGGAGTTTGCGGGGCGCACGGTGTGGATGATCACCGTGGCGAGCGCAGACGTCCGGGTGGAGGCCTATTCCGCTCATCCGTGACGCGCTGGGTTCGAGAACCATCGGTTGCCGAGGACGCCCACGACCCGGGCGAGCAGCTGATGGGCGGTCCCAGCAATCCCCACGACAACGATCGGAATTGACGCCTGCGCCGCGTGTCTGGTTCGAGCGAGTGCGGGACGCCGTTCTCCTGCCGTGCTAGACTTCGCGCCGTCCCACCGTGAAGCGTTAACAAGCAAGCGTTAACGGAGAGAACCACGTGCGACAACTCCTCCTGCTCTTCATCGGTATCGCTTCAATCATTTCGTTCTCTCCCGTCTCGGCTTGGCAGGACTCAGGCGGCCATGCAGCACGAGCCCTCACCTTCGACGCCTCGGGCAACATCATCGCTGCGGGTTCAATTGGGGGGGACTTCATCGTCGTGAAGATCTCCGCGACCGATGGTTCGGAGTTGTGGCGAAACGTTCGGGTTGTTCCACCAGGCCCCCCGTGCCCCTTAACCGTTCCAGTTTTGCCCGGGCGGTGGCGGTGGATGTCAATGGCGATGTCATCGCCGGGGGCACCGACGGGTCCAGGGGGCCGGGCTTTGAAGGGGATCCGACTCATCAAGAAGCTCTCCGGCGCCGACGGAACAGAACAGTGGCGGACGAATATTGGCGGCAGCACCGCGACGAGACCCGGAATGGCCAGATAAGGCGGCCCGAGCGATTGCGACAGATGCCAACGGCGATGTTGTCGTCGCCGGGAACGTGGCTCACCCCGGCACCGGCAGCCGATTTCGCCGTAGTGAAGCTGTCGGGGGTTGACGGCAGCGTGTTATGGCGCGCCGAGAATCGCGGCCCTGATCTTTTCTTCGAGGCTGCACGAACCGTAACGGTTGACTCGAATGGAGATGTCATTGCCACAGGAGGCTACGTGGCTCTGAAGCTGTCTGGAGCGGATGGCACGGAGCTGTGGCGTGTGCCCATTGGTCTGCACGGGCTCGGCACCGTCGATGCCAATGGCGACTTGGTCGTCCTTGAGGGAGGAGGCGATGTGCGGTATGCCGTGGTGAAGCGCTCACCCGTTGACGGCAGCGAGATCTGGCGTGTCCCGATGGACCCCCCACTCACCGTGACGTTCTTCGACCTGGGTGCACAGTCCACCATCATCACGGATGCGCAGGGGAATGTCGTCTTGGGCGGTCCTGCCGGGCTCGTTCCCGGTTGTGATCAAATTGTCTGGGACCGACGGTGCGGAGTTGTGGCGCGGGACGAGTGATACCAATAGTGAGCGCATCGAAGGGCTGGCTTTCGATGGAAACGGGGACGTCGTCGCCGTCGGTAAGGTCGGCTCGCAATTCACCGTGGTCAAGAGGTCGGGGACGGACGGCACCGAGCTGTGGCGGGAAAACAGTCAGACGGGGAGTGCGTTAGCGGTGCTTGTTGATCCCCACGGAGATGTGGTCGCCGGTGGTGGTTCCGCATCGAGTGGGCTCACGGTGTTGAAGCTCCGCGGCGGCAGCGATGGCGGCGACTTTGTGTCATCGGCGGAACTCTCGGCAAGTCCGGCCACCACGACACCGGGGAGCTTGATCACTGGCACGTGGAGCGGCGTCACGACGCCGATGCTCACTGACTGGCTCGGCCTCTATGCGGTGGGAACGGGCCATGAAGCGTACCTGGACTGGAAGTATGTGGGATGTGAGCAGACGCCGACGAGCGAGTTTGCCAGCGGCTCGTGTCAGTTCGTCGTGTCGAGCACGCTGGCCCCCGGCCAGGACCAGTTACGCCTGTTCGCCCAGGATGGCTTCACGCTCCTCGCGGACCAGCAACGCGTTCAGCATCGACCAGGTCAGTGCGGTAGCGGTTGCCCATCAGGCCGGCAGGGTCCGCGAACAGAATCGATCCCGCCAGCAGCGGTCGAGTGCCAGTCGCTGTTCCTGTCCGATCATGGCTTTGACGCACAGACGGTGCTCGTCGACACGGTTCGGTTCGGTGCCGATCAGGCACGGAAGCCACGCCTGTCCGCGCCCGACTTCTCGGAGACGTCGACACGGAGACGGCGACACCGATCTGGTCCTGCGATTCCGCATTCGTGATACCGGCATCCAGTGCGGGAACACCTCGACGCTCCTGACGGGGCAATTGGTCGGCGGT
>CAVSKE010000006.1:0-85235 GCA_963728305.1 uncultured Acidobacteriota bacterium | reverse complement strand
ATGACCTTCGAGTCGGGCGGGCAGGGCCTGTGGACTACGCTCGACGACTACCTGGCGTTTGCACGCATGCTGATCGGCAATGCGGCGCATGCGCCGCTGCTGCGCCCAGACACGCTCGCGATGATGATGTCGAATCAGCTCACGCCGGCACAACGCGCCGCCGCCCGCATGCTGGGCCGGCCGATCTTCGCTGAGGGCCACGGCTACGGCATGGGCGTCGCCGTTGTCCTCGAGCCCGACAAGGCTGATCCGCGCTACTGCCGTGGCGGCGTTGGCACGATCGGATGGCCTGGCGCCTACGGCAGTTGGTGGCAGGCGGATCCGAATGACGGCTCGGTGCTGATCTTCCTCACACACAACATGGTGGACCTGCAACAGATGATGTGCGGCATCGGTCTCGGTGTCTGGGACGCAATCGAGGAGTTCCACACGCTGGCAACCGCGTGACGGATCCCGCCCCAGGTATCCTCAAGTCTCCGCTACCATTAGCGCGATGCCGATGCGCCGCGGCCTCTCTTCTCTTTCGCTCGGTGTCGTGGCCGTCGTGTGTGCGATGGGCGCTAGCGGCTCGAACCGTGTTGCCGCCGCACAAACGACTCCGGGGGGCGGCGGCCTGCACTGCGCTGGGAACTGCGACGTTCACGGTGTGGCGACGCTGATACCGACCTACGACGCCGGGTCTGCCTCACAGCCGCCGCATTGCATGGTGCGCGGATCGGCGGCGCCGCGTACCGCATACCCGGGATGGCGCTTGGACCGTTGTTCAACACGCCGCTGTTGTGGATGACCAGTGTCTTCACGCGCGCGTCCTTCGCCACGTCGGCAAGGAGGTGCTGCAGACGCTGCACACCCCGGTAATCTACATACAGGGGGGACCCTGGTAAGAAGAGTGCGGATAGTTTACTCGCAGCGCAGGGCGATCGTCGGATTGACGGAGAGTGCCCGCCGCATCGGGACGAACGCGGCGATCAAGGCGACGAGGACGAATAGCACCGCGACCAGCCCGAACGTGGCCGGGTCGGTTGGCGTGACGTCCCACAGTTGCGCCTGTATGAACTGCGTCGCGGCCAGTGCGCTGCCCAGGCCAGCGAGCAGACCGAACGCGACGATCATGACGACGCGCCGGCCGACGAGTGCGATCACTTCGTGCGCCTCGGCACCGAGTGCGACGCGGATGCCAATCTCACGTGTCCGCTGTGTCACCGCGTACGCCATCACGCCATAGATGCCGATCGCGGCCAGCAGTGTCGCCGTCATCGCAAACGCGCTGATCGCGAACACGAAGTAGCCGCGTCGTGGGATCACCGCCTGCAGGCGCTGTTCCATCGTGGCGATGTTCGCGAGCGGACGGTCAGGGTCGACTTCGGCGACGACCCGGCGCGCCGCCGGCAGCAGACTCATCGGATCGCCGGCGCTGCGCACCATGAACATCATCTGGCCGAAGATGTTGATTCCCAACCCGGGATGGCTGGCGGGCTGCTGGAGGTACGACGTGTAGATCACCGGCCGGGATTCGCCTTCGATGGTCAGCGGAATATCGCGCACGACCCCGATCACTTTTCGCGGCCGCTCGTCGGGGGAATTCAGCAGCGTCAGCGTGCGGCCGAGCGGATCCGATTCCGGCCAGAACCGGCGCGCCGCGCTTTCGTTGATGACCACGACCCATTCGGCCGCCGCGGTGTCGTGGTCGTTGAAATCACGTCCACCAAGGGAGGACGAGCGGATCGATGTGAAGAAGTCTGGCGTCACGAGGAAGTACGCGGCGGTCAACGTGTCGCGCTCGTCGAGGTGCGAGGGAGCACCGCCCACACCGATCGCGAAGCTCGCGGACGGAGTCGCCTGCGGGACGGCGTGTGCGCGTTGCGCATCGAGCGTGATTGTCACCGATGGCACAACGACACTGTTCAGAAGAGGAGTTGACGCGCCAGCCACCGCCTGCGCGCCAGGAATCCCGCGGAGGCCACGGTAGATCCGGTCGAGCGCGATCGATGGCGGTGGACTGATCTCGAAGAACGGAAGGCCGTCGACGGTCCCCCGGCGCTTCAAGTAGTCGCCGAGGGGCACAGTCACCTCGAACGTGAGCAGACGCTCTGTCTCGAATCGCAAGTCGCGTGACATCACGCGAACGAAGCTTTTCATCAGTAGTCCAGCGCCCACGAGCAGCACCATCGTGACGGCGATTTGCGTCGCGACGAGTGCGTTCCTCAACACCGCGCGATGGGAGCCGGCCGGTTCCCTGAGTGTGTCGTTGAGCGAGGCGCGTGCGTGGAAGCGTGCAGGTGCCAGCCCAAAAAGGAGGCCGGTCAGGATGGCGATGAACCCCGTCATACCAAGGGTTCGCAGACTCAACTCAATCTCGCCAATCGCGACGGAGCCGGGCGGAGGATTCATGGCGACCAGAGCGCGCATGCCAGCCCATGCCACGACGAGTCCAAGCGCGCCTCCGCCCACCGAGAGCAGCACGCTTTCTGTCAACAGCTGTCGCACGATCCGGCCGCGGCCGGCGCCGAGCGCCGTCCGCAGCGCGATCTCGGGGCCGCGAACCAGCCCGCGCGCGAGCAGCAAGCCGGCCACGTTCGCGCAGGCGACGAGCAGCACCAGGACGACCGCCGCTTCGAGCGTGTAGAGACGTCCACGGGTCCAGCCGAACATCGCCTGGCGAACCGGTTTGACGCGGACGCCCCAGCCGGCATGCCGCTCGGGATCGGCACGCGCACGCCGCGCGGCGATCGCATCGAGATCCGATTGCGCCTGCTCGATCGAGACGCCGTCTTTCAAGCGTGCCGTGACAACGAAGAATCGCTGCGGGATTGCGGTCCTGCGAGCGGTCCATCCGCAGCGGAATCCAATAGTGGGTCTGCTCGTTGGGATACCGGAAGTCCTCGGGCATGACGCCGATGACGGTCCGACCGATGCGGTCGAGGCGGACCTGCTGGCCGATGACATCGGCGCGTCCTGCAAAGCGCTGCTGCCACAGCCCGTGGCTCAGGACGATGACCTGCGCCGGTGCGTTGATGGACGACCGCTCGTCGTCCTCGGTGAAGACGCGACCGAGCAGCGGCTGCACGCCGAGCGCGGCAAGCGCGTCAGTGCTGATCGACTGACCGCCGATGCGTTCTGCCGCAGCCGCGCCGGCGTCTGCGCCGAAGTCGGCATTGTGTCCCATCGCGGAGCCGATCAGATCGAAGGATCGATTCTCGTCGCGCCAGGCAAAGTAGTCGGCGATGCGCGCATGCGTCTCCTGCGACGGGTTGTCGAGCGGGTAGGTGCGGACCACGACGACGCGATCGTCCCGCGGGATCGGCAGACGACCGCGCAGCACCGAATCGAGCACGCTGAGGATAGCGGTGTTGGCGCCGATGCCCAGCGCAAGAGAGGCGAGTGCGACGACGGTGAACGCGGGATTGCGCCGCAGCATGCGGGCGCCATAGACGACGTCCTGACGCAGGTCGTGCAGCCAGGTGACCGTGCGCGTGTCACGGCACTGTTCCGCGAGCAATGGAAGGTTGCCGATGGCGCGACGCGCGGCGAGTTGCGCCTCGCGTTCGGACATGCCGCGTTCGACGTACTCCTGCGTCAGCAACTCGACGTGGAACGACAGCTCGCGGGCGAGCTCCTCGTCCACGGCGTCGCGTCGAAACAGCGCGCGCCATCGCTGACGGGCGATGCGCAGGAGCCTGACGATCATCTACGCGCGCTCCAGCAGCAGGCCGACTGCCGACGAGAGCCGATTCCATGACTCGAGCTCGCGCGTGAGCTGGCGCCGGCCTTCTTTGCGTCAGCTCGTAGACCTTCGCGTCGCGGCCGTGTTCGCTGCTCTTCCACTCGGCGGCGATCCATCCCTGGTTCTCGAGGCGATGGAGCGCCGGATACAACGAGCCCTGTTGCACCGACAGCACTTCGTCGGACAACAGTTGAATGCGCTTGGCGATGGCCCAGCCGTGCATCGGCTCGCGGGCGAGCGTCTTCAGGATGAGGAGATCGAGCGTGCCTTGGAGCAGATCGGAGGGCTTGGGCATGACTTGACAAGCATACCTCGACTATCGACAATCATATACCTAGAACATCGACACTGCCCACATGCGATTCCCGGCAATGGTTCTCTGTGTGGCGTTGGCGGCGCAGTGCGCTGACTGTCGCGAGCGATGGCCTGCAGGTGCGCAGCATCGACGGCCGGGCGTTCGTGTTGTTCGCACCGCGCGGGCCGGCGAGCGCCATCTTCTTCGTCGCCACCGATTGTCCGATCTCCAACTGGTATGCGCCGACGATTCAGCAGGTGTGCCGCGACTACGCGGCGCGTGGCGTGGACTGCACGCTGGTCTACGAGGACGTGGACCTCGGCGCCGCGTCAGCGGCGCTCGATGCCGGCGTGCGCACGCATCTGCGTGAGTATCGCTATGGGGCGATGACGGCCACCGTGGATCGCTCGCGTGCGGTCGCCAGGCGTGCGCGCGCCACCATCACACCGTCGGTCGTTCTCGTCGATGCCCGCGGGGGGATCAGGTATCGCGGCCGCATCGACAACGCCTATGCCGATCTCGGCAAGCTGCGCCAGCACGTGACGTCGCACGACCTGCGGGCGTCGCTCGACGCGCTGCTGGCCGGACGCCCTGTGCCGGTACCGGAAACCGAGGCGCTCGGCTGCTACATCGCAGATCCCGCGGTCGATCCGCAGGACAAGAAGTAGGGCCGGTCCTGTGGACCGGCCGTGGACAAGGAACACGAGTCATGCGCCGACATCTGTTGCTCTGCCTCTTCGCGGTGGTGGTGATTGGGTCCGCCGCTGTACTTGCTCAGACCGCGCGACGTATCAGCGCGCCGCCTGCGTCATCCACGGTGACCTTCACCGAGGCCATCGCGCCGATCGTCTACGCCAACTGCGTCGCGTGTCATCGGCCGGGTGAAGCCGCGCCGTTCTCGCTGATCTCGTACGAGGATGTGGCCAAGCGCGGCGCGCTGATCGCCCGTGTGACCGCCTCCCGCTACATGCCGCCGTGGCACGGCGACACCGACTTCGGCGAGTTCGTCGGCGAGCGGCGGCTGACCGACGCAGCAGATTTCCACGATTGCGGCGTGGGTGAAGCAGGGGATGCCGCGCGGTGACGAACGCCGGATGCCGAAGCTGCCCGCAGTTCGCCGCCGACGGCTGGCAACTGGGCAGGCCGGACCTGGTGCTCGAGATGCCCGCCGGCTTCGACGTGCGTGCCACCGGTCCCGATGTCTTCCGCAACTTCGTGATCCCGACGCGCCTCACCGAGGACAAGTGGGTGCGCGGCATCGAGTATCGTCCCGGCGCGCGCAAGGTCGTGCACCACGCGATCTTCGCGCACGTGCCGGGCGGCAGCATGGCGGCGCTCGATGGCGCCGATGGCCGTCCCGGGTTCGGCGGGATGGGTACGGTCGGCGTGATCAACGGCAACGGACAGAGCGATTCGCAGGGGCTTGGCGGATGGGCGGTCGGTGCGACGCCGCGCATGCTGCCTGACGGGATCGCGGCTCGACTGCCGAAAGGATCGGATTTCCTGCTGCAGGTGCATTTCCATCCGAGCGGTAAACCGGAGACGGAGAAGTCGCTCATCGGGATCTATTTCTCCGATCGGCCGCCCGACAAGAATCTGATGTCCGTGGAAGTGCCATCGCTCTTCGGCCTCGGCCGCCGGCATCGACATCCCGGCCGGGACGAAGGACTACGCGATCCGCGACTCGTTCACGCTGCCGGGAGACGTGCACGTGTATCAGACCGGCGCGCACGCGCATTACCTCGCGCGGCAGATGAAGGCGGTCGCGACGCTGCCCGACGGATCGACGCGTTCGCTGCTGTCGATCAAGGACTGGGACTTCAACTGGCAGGACAGCTACATCTACAAGCAGCCGTTCACGCTGCCGAAGGGCACGCGGATCGACGTGGCCATCACCTACGACAACACGGCGGAGAATCCGCGCAATCCGATCAGCCCGCCGCGCCGGGCGGTGTTCGGCGAACAGTCGTTCGACGAAATGGGCGCGGTCAGCCTGCGACTTCGAAGTCGTGAACGCGGCCGACACGCCGGCGTTCCAGGAGGCGCTCGCCAAACGGATGAAGGAGACGATTCAGGTCGCCGGCAAGAACGGCACGCTGGGCCGTTTCCTGGCGCGGGCCAACCGTGAGCGTGGCGGCCGTCAGCAACTCACCGTGCTCGATCGCGGTCGGGGCGTCGTCTCGCGCGTTGCCGAGCCGGCTTTCCTGCAGCACGCCGCGATGTCTCCCGACGGGAAGCACGTGGCCGTCCTGAAGGTCGACAACGAGACGGGCTATGACGACATCTGGATCTACGACGTCGCCGACGGCACGGGTCGCGCGCTGACCAGTGGCGAGGACCGTGAGATGACGCCGGTCTGGTCAGCCGATGGCCGCTCGATCGCCTTTGTCTCGGTGCGCGACAACACGTACGGCATCTACCGTCGCACGGTTGACGGCAGTGGCACCGAGGAACGTCTGTATCAGCACAACAGCGGCGCCACCATCTTTCTGACCGACTGGTCCGGCGACGGCAAGCTGCTGACGTTCTGGAGCAACGACAACATGTATGTGATGCCGCTCACCGGCGATCGCACACCGGTAGAGATGGTCAACGCGCGTGGCGGCCGCTTCTCGCCCGACGGACGTCTGCTCGCGTTCAACCGTCTTGCCCAGGCGCCGGGGCGGTTCCACGTCTACGTTGTGCAGCTGGATGCCTCGTCGCCCGCGAACCTGGCGGCCTCGCTGACGGCGGCGCCGCGACAGGTTTCGATCGACAACGCGATCGGTGGAATCTTCTGGCGCGGCGATGGCCGCGAGCTGGTGTTCATGTCGCAGCCGCCGAAGCCATTGGTTATGGCCGCGGAGGTGACCACCACGGCGTCAGGTGTGGAGTCGGGCACGCCGCGCGTGCTGTTCGCGCTGCCGCCTGGGGTTGGCGGTCCCGCGCAGTTGAGCAGCGTCGGCACGCCCGACGGCGAGCGTTTCGTGTTCGCGCTCAGCCTGCCGCCGCGCGCAGCCACGCGATGAACCCGGCGTTGCCGCTCTCGGTGGCAACGCGCCGCGGCGTCTTGTGATCCCAGCCGACCCAGTCGGCGTCGGCGCCGTGCTCCAGCAGAAAAGCCGCAGTGTTCTGCTGAGCGGCTCGGCAGGCGTGCCAGAACGCTCGTGTGATCTCGTCCCGCGTCGGCAGTGGTTGTTCGTTCCACCGCGCGCGAACGACGTCAAGCATCCCGAGCGCCGCCGCCTGCCACCAGGTGGGCTGAGCGCCGCGCTCGACGAGCCGCTGTGCCGCCTCCCAATTGGCAAAGATCACGGCATCGGAGAGCGGCGCGCCTCCCGTAAACACCGCGCCCGTGCGCTTCAATATCCGCTCCGGCATCGAGCAGCGCGTCGATGGCGGCAACGTCGTTACTGCTTGCCGCCCAGTGCAGCGGCGTCTCCACGCAATTCGGATCCTTCGCCTGCGGCGGCATCCGCGCATTGACATCCGCACCAGCCGCGGCGAGCGTGGCAATGGTTGCAGCGACGTTGGGGAAGTGGCCGGGCCAATCGGTCGCGACATGCAGAAGCGATCGGGCGACGCCATCGGTGCCGACGATGCGCAGCCGGGCCAGGGCGGAATCGTTCGCCAAGTGACCCTGCAAGGCGGGGATGTTGCCGGAATGAATCGCGTCGCTGAGTGCGAGGGCGACCGGGTCGGTTGCTGGCAGCGTCGACGCCTCGGTCATACCGTCTGCGACGTCGGCAGCGGCAGGCGCAGGATGAACTCGCTGCCGCATCCAACACCGCGGCTGACACCGTGAAGGGAGCCGCCATGCATGTCGGCCAGCTTCCGTGCCAGCGCCAGACCGACGCCGAGTCCTTCCTGATGCCGGCTCTCTGAATCCGGCCCCCGCGCAAACAGCTCGAACAACTGTGCGCCAGCCGCCGGTTCGAAGCCGATGCCGGTATCGCGGACGGAAATGTCCACGTGGGCTTCGTGCTGCTGCACGCTCAGGACGATGCGTCCGCCGGCGTCGGTGTACTTGGCGGCATTGTTCAGGAGATTGCACAGGATCTGTGCGAGGCGCACCTTGTCGCCGTACACCGGGATCATCTGTTCGGGAACGTTGACGGAGAGGTGGTGCGTGCCGGATGCGATGACCGGCTCGCTGGTCTCGACGGCCAGCGCGATCACCGTCGCGACATCGAGCAACTCCATCCGCATCTGCATGGCCCCGCGCGTGATCCGCGACACATCGAGCAGATCGTCCACGAGCGTCACCAGTTGATCGACCTGCCGCTCCATTGTCCGCATCAGCTGTTGGCGGGAGTGCTCCGGGAGCTCCCGCTGCAGCAAATGCACCGCCGTACGGAGCGGCGCCAGCGGATTACGCAGCTCGTGCGACAGCGCGGCGAGGAACTCGTTCTTGCGAAGATCGTCTTCGCGCATCGACTGCTCGCTCTGACGGAGGGCCTCGTCCGATCGCGCGCGTTCGATGGCCAGTGCTGCGGTGCGGGAGAGAATCTCGATTGCCTCGAGCTCAGCTGCCGTAGGACCGCGGCACGATCTGAAGTACGTGCCGAACGTGCCGAGGACGCGTCCGTCGCGGGCGCGGATCGGCTGACTCCACGCCGCGCGAAGGCCAAGGGCGAGCGGAAGATGCGACAGACCGACCCAGCCCGGGTCGGTGGCGATGTCGTAGGTAATGACCGTACAGGCACGTGGCCGCCGCCGCGGCGCAGGTTCCGACCTGCGGGTCGGCCTTCAGCCCGTCGATCGCCTGCAGGTAATCCGCCGGCAGGCTCGGAGCCGCGCCGTTTCGCAGGCGACCCTCGTCGTCGAGGAACAAAATCGACGCCACCACCTGATCGTCGGACTGGCGTTCGACCACGCGCGTGAGGTAGGCAAGAACATCGGCGAGCGGCGCTCCGCGCACCACGAGCTCGAGCGACTCCTTCTGCGCCTGCGAAAACATCTCCGCCTGCTTGTTCGCGGTGATGTCTCGACTGGCGCCGGTCATGGCCACCGGACGTCGCCCCTCTCCGTCATCGTCGAATTCGACGATGCCCCAGACGCTGAGCCACCGCCAGCCGCCTTCGATGCGCCGTACCGGGTCCTCCAGCGCGTAACGGCCGTCGCCGTCCGGTGTGCAGGCGAGGCGCTGCGCATCAGTGACGAGGTTGAGTATCGTCCGGATGCACCAGCGCGCGGACGGCGGTCTCGTCACGGATGAAGAAAGGACCGTCGATCCCGTAGAGCGCCTGCGCGCGCGCGCTCAAGTAGCAGACGTTGTCAGCGAACGTATAGCGCAGGGGCCCATCTCGGCCGCGTCGAGAGCGGCATCGAGAATGCGCGGCCTATTGCCACCCTCGGCGCCATCGAGGACGTTTGCCGACAAAGATACGACGTCACGATCGTGGTGCAACAGCGCCAAGACGCTCGATCTCCTGTAAGGTCACTCAAATGAGGCGGAACCGCGATTATACGTTGCGCCGTGGGACGGCGAGTACACAAGCTCGTCAGCGAGTGCCGCTTACAGGCTGACGCTATCGGGTGACCGCGTCGAGCACCTTCTGACGCGCCGCGCGGATGACCTGCCGCTGCTCATTGACTCTGATAGGAGAAGGGAATGGCAATGAACCCAGATTTACGCTGGCCAGCGCGGTGCGCGCTTGATCGGGTGGCAGGCGCAGCCCATCCCACGATCCGCGAAACCGTCGTCCGAAGTGTTGCCAGATCCTGCGTTCTGAGATTCGGGACGGCGTTCATGTGGATGCCGGCCGCCAACGTCCGCTCTTCCTGCTGCATCGCGTCCGGCCAATCGAACCCCGTCTCAGGCAGGACGCGCAGGCCGGCTTCAATGCGCGCGCGAGAGTCGAGAGTCAGCCGTGACGCCTCACCCGCGAGTCCACGCAGGCTGGGGAGCAGGACGGAATTCGCTGACAGCAGGCTGATCAGCGTTCCTCCCTGCGCCACGTGCTGGGAAAAGCGTATCGCCGCCAGCCAGCGATCAACGGCCTCTGATGTCTGACCACGAGCGGCAAGCCGCATGCCCGACAGCACGCTGAGGCGTCCCAGCACTCGCGCTCGCGCGAGATGAGGAATCGGCGCGTGTGGGCCGAGGTCGTACTCGACGCCCCAATCGCATGAGCGCAGCGTCGATGCGCGTTCCATGATCTCAAGCGCCTGGGAATTGGCGTCGAGGATCGGCCCCAGCTGGTCTTCGTCCCACGGCGCGCCCCCTTCGGCGACGCGCAGCGCGAGATTGGTTGTGGCGGCGTTGGCTGGCGAATCCTGCAGCACCGCAAACGCCGTCCAGTAGCGCACTGCCGCGTTGAGTGTCTCTGGCTGTGGCTGCGCGTTGATGGCGACGGCAAGCAGGCAGAGCGATAACGTGACGCTGCGGTGTTTGGCGACACGCCGACGACGTCTGCCACTTCCTCGAAGGTCATCTGCCCCCACACCCGCAGCACGATCACCTCGCGCTGTTCTTCCGGAAGCGTCCGCAGCGCGGACTGGAGCGCAAGGGCGGTCTCGGGGGAGCCTGACTGGCTCTCCAGCCACTGTGCCTCGTCATCCAACGCCACCTCACGTGCGCGGCCGCGCACATGATTCAGCACACGATTACGCACGGCGCGGAACAGGTAACCGGGCGACGCAATCTCCGTGACGCCGTCGCGGAGCAGCTGCAGAAACACCTGGTGCAGCACGTCCTCGGCCTCCGACGGGTCGTGGAGAAACGCACAGGCGTACGCCAGCAGCGCGCGGCCGTGCGACCTCATAGAGCCGCCGCACCTCGTTTCGATCGCGCGTTCCGCCGTCACGCCGTCATCCGCGAACCCTCGGAGTGAAGACACGCGAGAGGCCCGAATTTCCGTCTAGGTTCCGGTATTCTTGTCCGCGGAGGCATCTGATGAGACGTGCGGGACTTCTGACAGCGATCGTCGTGGCCGGCCTGACCGTTGCCGGCGTCGCGGCGCAGCAGCGCGGAGGCGGCCGCGGGCGCGGGGCCGCGGATTCCGCCGACCGGCGCGATCGAGAAGATCAAGGACAACCTCTACAAGATTCCCGGCGCCGGCAGCAATACGACGGTGTTCGTCACGGCGGAGGGCGTCGTCCTCGTCGACACCAAGCTGGCCAACAACGGTGAAGCGATCCTGACGCAGGTGAAGACGGTCACCGACAAGCCGGTGACGACGATCATCAACACGCACGTGCACCCGGACCACAACGGCAGCAACGACTACTTCAAGGCCGCCCGACCGATGATCCAGGTCGTGACGCACGAGAACACGAAGAAGTGGGTCGCGGCCAATCCGAAGGCCAACCCTGCGTGGATGCCCGACAGCACCTTCACCGACAAGATGACGCTCGGCAAGGGCAAGGATCGCATCGACCTCTATTACTTCGGCCCCGGTCACACCAACGGTGATGCCTTCGTCGTGTTCCCGGCCCTGCGGGCGATGTGTGTCGGCGATCTCATGGCCTGGAACATGGGGCCGCTCATCGATCCGGCGACCGGTGGCAGCATCATCGCGCTGCCCGATACGCTCGAGAAGGCGCTGAAAGGCATCAAGAACGTCGACCTCGTCATCGAGGGTCACGGCAACGTGAACACCTGGCAGGGCCTTCGCGCCTACACCGAATTTCATCGCGCGCTGCTGAACGCCGCGAAGACCGCGTTGTCGCGCAGCAGACGCCGGAACAGGCGCTGGCCGAGCTCGAGAAGAACCCGAAGTTCGCAGTGTTCCTGAAGGACGAACTGCTGAAGGACCTCGAGTACGGCGGCACGCCGAAGTCGCGCGCGCTCATCAACCTGAACGTCGCGTTCCAGGAGCTGAAAGGCGAGCCGGTCACCACGAACTTCGGTCCGCCGCGAGGTGGTGCTCCGCCACCCGCTCCGTCGTCGGGCGCGGGTCCTGGACCTTCACCGGCCTCGCCGCCACCGGGCAAGTAGAGCCACGCATGATTGCGCTGCTGGTGGCGACGCTGATCGGTGTGTTCATCACACCGGACGGCATCGTCATCGGCGCCGACACCGCGCTCAGCAACCTCGGCGGACAGGTCGCCAGCCAGCAGAAGTACTGCATCACCGGGCCGCGGTCGGTGGCGACGATGCAGGGGCAGTACTGGCTGGAAGATACGGTCACGAAGGCGACGGTCGAGCTGCACAACCGCTTCCGGGATCTCTGCGCGGAGGTCGGCAACGCACTCTCACCGATGACGCTGCGACAGCAGGCCGATCACATCGCACACGCGCTACGGTCCGATCTCGTCACGTTTCTCCAGCAGATGCCAGCGGTTGACGTCATCAACACCTACGCCTCGAGTCCGATAGTCGCAAGAGTCGCGGTGACCGGTTACGGCGAACGTGGACCGGAGAGCGTCGTCGTCGGTGTCGGTCTCGCGATCGACCGCAAGACCAATCGATGGGAAGTGCAAGTGCAACCGCTCTCGCGTCTGGCCTTCTCCGGCTGCGGCGTGCGATTCCACGGGCAGGAGAGTGTCATCTCGGCGCTTCGGACCGACACCGGCGTGCGCATCCCACGGGCCGAGCTCCAACAGACCGATGTGGCGAATCTCGCGGCGCTGTTGAAAGGCGAGTGCGGTGACACGTCAACGCAATCGGCGCCGGCGATGTTCGTTCAGGCCGTGCGACTGACGGTCACGCTCGGACCTGGCTTCAGCATTCCGCAGGGAGCCGTCGGCCTGCCCATCGACATCGTCGTGATCCCGCGCGACGGTTCCATCGACGTGCAGCGCGTCACGTCCTGGTAGTCGCGACATCATTCTCCGTAGAGCCGTAAACGAAGCAGCTCGTAGAGCACTACGCCCGCCGCGGTCGCGACATTCAGCGATCGCTTCTTGCCAAGCATCGGAATCCGGATCACCGCGTCGACGTGTGCGGCGAGGTGTGAGGACACGCCATCGACTTCATGGCCGAACACGAGACACACCGGCCATCGCGGCTTCCATTCGAACAGGTTCACGGCGTCGGGCGATGTTTCCACGGCGACCGTCTGATAACCCGCAGCGGAGAGCGAGTGCAGTGCGGCGTGCGCATCAGGCTGATGTTCCCAGGCCACGCTGTCCTCGGCCCCAAGCGCGGTCTTGGCGATGGCGCGGCGCTGCCGGCTGCCCTGGTCGGGGCGCGGCGTGATGCCACACAGCACGACGCGCTCGACACCCGAGGCGTCGGCGGTGCGAAGGATCGAACCGGTGTTGTAGAGACTGCGGATGCTATCGAGAAGGACGACGATGCGCTGGTTCGAGGAATCAGGCATCGCCGTCCCGAGTGGGGTGTTACCGCTTTCGGAAGGTCAGTGGGATGCCGCCCTGGGCGCTGTTGGTCACGCCCGCGATGCTGGTGCCGTCGGCCGACAACTCGCCCGCGAAATTCCACGGCTGGGTGTTCGGGAACGTGAAACTCAGCCGGCGGCCGTTGATCGTGAAGCCCCTCTCCGAGCCGTCGGTGCCCGTGGTGAGCAGCGACTTGTTGATCGGCACTTCGCGCGGATCGGGCAGCGTGGTCTCGACCAGTTTCCCGACGATACCGCCGTCCGGCCGGGCCGTGAACTCGATGATGATGTCGTAGTCCATCGTCTTGAGATCCGGCCGTCCGACCCAGCGTCCAACCAGCGCCTTCGCGATGTCGGCAGGGACGGGCTCCTTGGTCGGCTGGTTCTTGGCGTCCACCATCACGGCCGGCCGTTCCGGCGAAGGTTCCGGATTCGCGCGCTCGTGTCGCGACGTCGTGGTGTAGTTCGGCACGATCGTGTTGCCCTCGTGACACGCGTACTCCCACCACTCGTAGTTCGGATCGTTGCGCATCGGGTAGCGCACCGTGAACGGGCCGGTCAGAATCACCGGATCCTCGGTCTTGATCTCGTAGAGCCACATGTCGTCGTTCAGTCGCGTAATCCGCTCCGTCGTCTTCATCGAGTCGCTCTGCGGGAAGCGGTTCCCGGCCGGCGACCCGACGACCGCCAGGTTGATCAACGGCGCATGGCCGCCCTTGTAGTTGGTGGTCTCGATGACCAGCGTGTTGCCCTCCCAGCGTCCGCGCGACTCGCCCATGTACTGCTTGTGCGCCCGATTGAGGCGGCGGGCGGCCGTCGGTGGGGATGACGCGCGAGTCGTGAATCATCTCGAGGTCGAACACGACCACGCCGGGCGCCTGCCAGATCTTGAAGCCGCCGTTGTAGCGATACGGCATCATCGACGAGGGCATGCCGCGCGTGGTGCAGCGGTCCCAGCTGTCGAAGTCGGTCGGTCCAGTCGTAGGCGGGCGACTCGCCGGGCAGCGACCAGCCGCTGCGCATCTCGAGCGCGCGCTTCTTGCCTTCCGGGGTCAGGGCGGGCAGCAGCGCCGCTCGGCGGATCGACGATGAGCGTCGTCTGCCGCTGCGGGGTGGCCGGGTCGGTGACGCCAGAGAGCAGCGCGCGGCCGAACTCGCCCTTTTCGATCAGTTGACGACCGAGGTCGCCGCGGCCGGCGGCGGCGTCGATTCGCTGCTTGTGTTCCTCTTCCGTCCACCACGCCTTGTTCATGTCGCAGGGCGCTCCGCCGAATCGGACGGCGTTGGCGCACCGTTCGAGCGGAATGCCGGCGGCCTGCATCATGTTCAGGTTGGCCTGGATGTCGGGCTCACCCCACGGCGTCTTCGGGTGCACCCAGCCTTTCGGCGTCTCGATGAAGTGATTGGCTTCGCTGGGAACACCGCGAATGCTGTCGCTAATCTGGCCGTAAGTCGTGGTGACGAAAATCGTGGCCGCCGCGGCTGCCGAGCAGCAGGCCTCGCATCGTCGGCATCATCCGGTGCATGAATCACTCCTGAGGCGCCCGAAGGATGGGCGCCAACCCTACACTCTAAGGTATCTCTCCTTGGCCGGTTCGAGGAGTAGAATCTCCGCGTTCGGCACCTTCTGCCTGAGATATCGGACGTTATCGGATTCGAAAGGGCGAGTGGAATGACCAGCCGATTAATCGCTGCGTTGGGCGCGGGTCTTGGAATGGTCGGGGTGTCCGTCTACAGCGGTGCGTTGGTGTCGGGGCAGCAGTCGCGGGTCATGCCGCCGGCGATGGTCGTGACCGCGTTCGGCGGCAAGGCTGTGGAGTACAAGACGCCACGCACGCCCTGGGGCGATCCGGATTTGCAGGGCGTCTGGTCGAGCGACGACATGGAGAACATCCCGATGGCCGCTGGCCAGGGTCGCGGCGGTCCGGGACGCGGCGGCGCGCCGCAGGCGGCACCGGGACAGGCTCCGCCGCTCTATCTCGACGACGCGGCGCTGGCCGCGCGCAAGGCGCAGGTCGATAACGCGGCAAAACAGCGCGACACCAGCGCCGAAAGCAGCTTCCGATTCGACTACGCGCGCCGCGTCTTTCCTCAGACGCGTTTGATCGTGGATCCGCCGGACGGTCGCCTACCGGCCATCAAGGTGAACCCGCAGGAACGCCAGATGCCACGCGGCACCTACGGGCCCGGGCCCGCTGAACTCCTGGGAAGACTTCTCGCTCTACGAGCGCTGCATCACGCGCGGCATCGCGGGCTCGATCCTTCGCGTCATCTACGGCAACGGCAACCGGATCGTCCAGGCGCCAGGCGTGGTCGCGTTCTCGACCGAGATGCTGCCCGACACGCGCATCTTCTACACCGACGGGCGCAAGCACATCGGCGCGTCGATTCACGCAGTATCTCGGTGATTCGCGCGCGCGCTGGGAAGGCGAGGAACTGGTCGTCGAGACGACGAACCTCACCGACAAGACGGCGATCGGCGTCAACGGCAACGGCGTGCGGCACAGCACGCAGATGGTGATCACCGAGCGCTTCCGCCGTGTCGCCGACAACATCATTCAGTACCAGGCGACCTACGACGATCCGGTGACCTACGAGAAGCCGTTCACCGTGTCGTTCCCGCTGACGCCGCTCGACGGCGGCGTGCTGCTGCCGTACGACTGCCACCCGGGCAACGCCGCGATCTCGATGTCACTGTCTGCTGAGCGTGCTCGAAGACAAGCGTCACGCCGAGGATCTGGCGAAGGGCATCAACCGGCCGCGGCGCAGCGTGCAGGACGACGGCGCAGGCGTGGGCGCGGCATTGCCGGCAGGACGTGGCGGTGGCCGTGGTCGTGGCGCCGGGCCGGCGCACCGCCGCCAGCGCCGCGGATCGGCGACAGGCGAGCGCGACGTCGAAAAATAGCGTGGATAGACCTCATTGAAGCGGTCCGGCTGGCTGTGCCTGGCGCTCTGCTGTCTGTGCGGAGCGTTGGGCCAGTCCTTACCAGCTCAAAGCGCCGGTCTCCCGATCACGAAACTACAGTCGGCGCCGGAGTTCGCCGTGCCTGGACGCGTGGACTCCAGCGTGCCGATGACCTGGACGCGCGTCAACGGTCAGATGACGCTGGTCGCCTTTGCCTCATGGGGCGGTGCTCCGGTGCGCATGGCCGGCCCGAATCTCGAAGGCCTGCAGGTCACCGGCGACGTCATCATGACGCCGCATCCCACCAACGGTATCTGGTTCGAAAGCGTGATCGCCGACGAGACCGACACGACGTGGTACGCCTACTACCACGACGAGCTGCCGGCCGACGTCTGCGGCCGTCCCGATCGATCGATTCCACGCATCGGTGCCGCCGTCTCGGTCGACCGCGGAGTCACATGGCAGAGCCTGGGGATCATCCTCGAGGCGCCGCCAGGGACTGAGGTCTGCACATCGCCGAATCGATATGTGATCGGCGGCGTCGGCGATGTCAGTGTGATGGTCGATCGCGAGTGGAAAGACGTGTATCTGTACTTCAGCAACTATGGCCGCGATCCTCGTGCGCAAGGCGTGCTGGCGGCGCGCTTCAAGTGGGCCGACCGCGACGCGCCGCGAGGGCGGGTGACGGTCTGGCAGGATGGCCGTGTGGCAGGCCGCTGTTCCCAGGCCGCGCACCGGGACCGATGACGTCCCCCTCGAGTGGGACTATCCGGCCGGAACGCCGATCGTTCGCACGACGAGTCCGTGGCACGACGGCGTGACGGCCGCGAATGCGTTCTGGGGACCGTCACTCCATTGGAATACGTCGTTGCAGCGCTACGTCATGCTGCTGAATCGCACGCAAGACGAAGCCTTCACCAACGAAGGTCTGTACATCTCGTTCGCGTCGGCACTCGACGATCCGCGCGCGTGGAGCGCGCCACGGAAGATCGTGAACGGTGGCAGCTGGTACCCTCAGGTTGCCGGACTCGAGCCTGGCATCGGGACTGATCGACAGATGGGAAGCCGCGGGCGATTCCTCGTGACCGGTCGCTCGACCCGTTACATCGAGTTCGCTACTGCTCGCTGAACACGAGGTAGGGGTTGGTCGGCTCGCCCTTCCACCATTGCTTCTCAGGTCCGAGCCGGAAGATCGCGAAGTGGAGATGCGGGGCGTCCGGTGACGCGTTGCCGGTGCTCCCGACATAGCCGATCACATCGCCGCGTTTCATCATCTGTCCTTCACGAAGACCGTCTTCATACCGATCGAGATGGGCGTAGTAATACGCAAACGTCTCGGTCGGATCGAACTGGTAGATCGTCAGACCGCCAGCGTTACTGGTGAACAGCTTCTGCACGCGTCCGTCCTCGACGGCCCGCACCTTCGTACCACGCGGCGCGAGGATGTCGAGCGCTTCGTGCGTGCGTGAGCCGCGCGCTTCGGAGAAGGTGTTGCGCAGTTCCTTGCGATCGACACCTTCCACGGGGATCTTCAAGTCGCGGGCGCGCAGCGCAACGATTTCGCCGGCCTCGGTGGGCGAGACTGGCGCCGGCGGGACAATCGCTGCCGGCTCCGGGGCTGCACCATTGTCCCGGTCTTCCGAGCCGCGGTTGGGCCGGTCCTGTGGACCGGCCGTGCTCGCATCCGCGCCTGCCGGGGCGCCCGGCGTCGAGGCGTGAACCGCGGTCATCGCCGATCCCGCCGGCTCATTGCGCAGCGAGTAAACGGCGATCGTCGTCACGATCCCCATCAAGAAACTCATGGCGACGGTGAATCCGAGCGGAGTGTGATCGTGGGCGGACGGTGTCATTGGAAAACCACCGGCGTGCCGGGCCTCGCCCATTCCATCACGCGACGCACATCCCAGTTCGTCATGCGTACGCACCCGTGGGACTGCACGTGCCCGATCTGCGAGGGCTCCGGCGTGCCGTGAATCCCGTAGTGCGGTTTGCTGATATCGATCCACACCACGCCGACCGGGTTGTTCGGCCCCGCCGGAATCTTCGCCTTCGAGTGTTCGGGCGAGGCGTCCCAGAACAGGTCCGGGTTGTAGTGAAACACCGGCATCCGCTGCACGCCCGTCACCTTCCAGGTGCCGATGGGCAGCGGGTCATGCTGGCTGCCGGTCGTCACGGGCGCGAAGAACAGCACGCGCCCGTCGGAGTCTTCCACCGTCAAGGCGCTGGTCTTCTTCGTGACGACGATCTGCACACCAGAAGGCGTGCCGCTGACAGCAGCGGCGGGTTTGCCGTTGGTCACGGGAAGCGGATCGCTCGGCGTGACATTCGGGACGGTGATCGACGCGCCCGCCTGCATGAAGGTCTGACCTGGATTCAGCGACTCGAGCAGACGGGGGTTGGCGTGGAACTTCTCGGCGATCAGTTCGAGCGGATTGCGGTAGTCGAGCGACGCCAGCTTCGACTGCGCGACGAGGTCCTTGGGAATCTCGCGCTGAAACGGACCGGCGACGTCGGCGTCGGTGATGGTGTAGCTGACGACGGGCGGCTGACCTCGGAAATCCTGCTGCAGTCGCGCCATCGTCGCATCGTCCGCTCGACCGGAGGTCTCGAGGCCACGGCTCTGCTGGTAAGCCACGAGCGCCCGTCTGAGATTGGCGCCGGCTCGTCCGTCGATCGCGCCGGGTGAGAAGCCGGCGGAGTCGAGCATCACCTGGGCGGCAAGAACCATGTCGTGTGATGCCGCAGGTGTGCGCGTCTCCTGCGCAAAGACGACTGTGCCGGCGATACTCACGGCAAGAGCCAGAGCCGCTCTGAACATGACCTCGAGTAGTGCAAAGGACGCGCCGCCGATGTAGCCTGTGGAGGATGAGGTTGAGCCGAGTTCGCGCGTGGCTGAGCGGCGCTGCGTTGATTGCGCTGGGTGCGTCCGCAACGGCCGTGATGCAGACACGGTTCGTGGACGATGCGAAACGCGAGGTGCAGCTGCCGTCGCGTGTCAGCCGCGTCTTTGCCGCCGGGGCGCCGGCGGAAGTGCTCCTCTACACGCTGGTGCCGGAGATGCTCGTCGGCCGCAATCGCGTACCCGAGGGTGACGCGATCGAGTTTTTCCCGCCGCAGTATCGCAGTCCCGTGTTCATCAAGCAGTTGCCAGAGGTTGACAACCCCGCCGCGGATGCGGAGCTGCTGGCCATCAAGCCGGATGTCTACGTGGACTACGGCACGGTGCAGGACGACTACATCGCCGCAGTCGAGGCCGTGCAGCGACGGACGCGAGTGCCGGGCCTGATTCTCGATGGCGCCCTCGTCCGCGTCCCTGAGGCGTATCGGCGGCTGGGCACCGCGCTCGGTGTGCCGGATCGCGGTGAGCGTCTCGCGAGTGGAGCCGATCGACTGCTGACGAAGTACCGCGGCGTGTTGACAGGGTCATCGTCTCCGCGCGTGTATCTCGCATGCTCGGCCGACGGGTTCGTGCCGTGCCTCGAAGACGACAGTGCCGGCGAGCAGCTTCGGTGGCTCGATGGGATCAATGTCGCCGGCAGCCGTGCCACGTCGCCAAGACGTCCACTCACGATCGATGAAATCAAAGCCTTGTCACCGCAGGTGATCGTGGTCACGGCCGGCGCCGCTGCGGCCGGACGGCTGCGCGCCAATCCGGCGTGGCAGTCGCTCGAGGCGGTGAAGTCGGGGCGCGTTCTTGCGTATCCGGCGCTTCCGTACAACTGGGCGCCGCGGCCGCCGTCGGTCAACCGGTTGCCCGGCATCGCGTGGCTGGCCTACGTCGTGCGCGCCCGCGCCTTCGACGCGGAGTTCGACGCCGACATTCGCGGGTTCTTCAGGGACTTCTATCATCTGGATCTGACGGATGCGCAGATGCGGAAGCTGCTTGGCGGGCAGTAGGGCGTCCATTGCGCTGGCGATTGCGCTGGCGCTGTCCGCGCTGGGCAACGCTCAGACGAAACCGTCGATCATTCTCGCCACGACCACCAGCACGCAGGATAGCGGCCTGCTCGACGCGCTTGTCCCGCGCTTCGAGAAGGAGCGGGGCATCGAAGTCGAGGTCATCGCTGTCGGGACTGGAGCTGCGCTGCGGATGGCGGGCAGCGGTGATGCCGACGTGGTGCTGGTTCACGCACCTGAAGCGGAGCGCAAGTATGTCGAGTCCGGCGACCTGGTAGATGGCCGGCTCGTCATGCACAACGACTTCGTGATCGTGCGGACCGCCCGACGATCCGGCCCACGTGAAGACAGCCAAGACCGCGGCCGACGCCATGCGGGCGATCGCGGCACGCGGCGTGTTCGTGTCCCGCGGCGACAACTCCGGCACGCACACGCAAGAGCTTGCGCTCTGGACCGCAGCGCGCCTCGACCCGAAAGTACGTCGCGCGGCGTGAGGAAACCGGTCAGGGCATGGGTGCCACTCTGAACATCGCCGATCAGAAACGCGCCTACACGCTGACCGATCGCGGCACGTTATCTCTCGCTGCGCACGCGGCTCGGGCTCACCATCGTGGCCGAGGGCGACTCCACGTTGCGCAACGTCTACCATGTCTACGCGGTGAATCCTGCGAAGCACCCGAAAGCCCGCCGCGCGGAGGCGCGGGCGTTCATCGACTTCCTCGTGTCGCCGCCAATTCAGCAGGCCATTGGCGCTTTCAAGCGGGACGTCTACGGCGAGTCGCTGTTCTTCCCGGATGCGCTGCCGCGTTGATCCCGGCGATCACGCGACGACAGTCCCGCAGTTCTCAGACGTGGGCGAAACAGGATTAAGATGCGGTGCTCTCATGCGAGGAGGAACGATGCGCACGACTCTGACGCTCTTCATCATCACGGTTGCCACGGCGCTGACCGCCAATCTGTCGGCACAGAACGCCAACATGACGTTCTTCGTGAGCAGCACTGGCTCGGGAATGGGTGGCAACCTCGGCGGGTTGGCTGGCGCTGACAAGCTGTGCCAGGGGCTGGCCGCGAAGGCCGGTGCCGGGAACCGCACCTGGCGCGCGTATCTCAGCACCAGCATGCCCGATGTCAACGCGCGCGATCGAATCGGCAAGGGACCCTGGCAGAACGCGAAAGGCGTGGTGATTGCCGCGAACGTGGACGAACTGCACGGCGACAAAGCCAACATCAACAACGACACGGCGCTCGACGAGATGGGCCGCCAGATCAATCCGCAGGGCGCGCCCAACCGGCACGACATCATGACCGGCTCGACGCCTGATGGTCGTGCCACGACGATGACCTGCCAGAACTGGACGAGCAGTGCCGGCGATCAGACCGGGATGCTCGGACATCACGATCGACTGACGTTCGGCAAACCGGGATCGCCGTGGAACTCGGCGCATGCCTCCAAGGGCTGCTCGCAGGAGAACCTCGTCGCGACCGGCGGCGCTGGCCTGATCTACTGCTTCGCGAACTGAGCGAAGCGTAGTGTCCGGCTTTAGCCGGACTGAAGTCGTCCGGCTTCGGCCGGACCTGACAGGGAAGGTCGAGATGTTTCGATACGAGCGGTGCGTTGCCGGGGCTGTGATCGTAATGGCCGTTTTCGCGGGGAGGGCTTCGGCACAGACAACGTGCGATCGCGCGTGCCTGCGGACGATGCTCGATCAATATCTCGCAGCGGTCGTGAAGCACGATCCCGCGGCTGCGCCGCTCGTCGTCGGCTTCCGTCAGACGGAGAACGCGATCAACGTGCGGCCCGGCAACGGCGTGTGGAAGACGCGTGACAGGGCTCGGCAAAGTGCAGCGCCGTTATCTGGATGCGACATCCGGTCAGGCCGCGTACTACGGCACGGTGGAGGAGGGCAGCAACACCGCCGTCGTCACCGTGCGCGTGCGCGTCGAGAACAAGCAGCTCACTGAAGCGGAGTGGTACATCGCCCGGGCTGACGATCCCGGCCTCAGCGGCCCGCGGCAGCCGGGACGGCCGCCGGCCAACCTGCACAACCCGGAATACCTGGCGCAGGAATCCGCCGCCTGAACGGGTCGTGCCCGCGCAATCAGCGCGCGCGATCGCGCGGCGCTCGTTCGCATCGTCAACAGCTACTTCGATGCGATCACGTCGCACGACGGATCGGTCGCGCTGACGCATCCCGGATGCGGGCGCGTCGAGAACGGCTCGCCGGCGCCGGCGGGACGATTCCTGCCGCCGAATCCACCGGCGACGCCGCCATCGGGGCAGGCTGCGCCGGCACGCGCCGGGGCCCGCCGGGCGGTGGCGGAACAACGACTGCGTCTCGGGCCTGCAGAACTTCAACGGCCAGATGGTCGTCGCGCGACGGACTCCGCTCGTGGACGAAGAGGCGCAGGCCGCGCTCGCCTTCGCCGTCTTCATCCGTCGTCCCGGATCGCCGACGCCGCGCAACGTCTTCAGCGAGTGGTTCTTCATCGACGAGGGGAAGATTCGCACCATCTACACCGCGATGTTCTATCCGCCGGCGGAGCTCGCCGTGCCCGAACTGGCCGCCGTACGACGGCAACTGGCCGTTGCCGGCGGGCACCGTCCCGGCCCCCGCACCGCCGCGGCAGCCGTGACGACGCAAATGCTCAATGCTCAAGGCTCAATGCCTAATGCCCAATGGTAAAGGTGGGCCTTTGGGCTTGAGCATTGAGCATTGGCATTGGCATTGAGCATTGAGCATTGCGTCTTCTCGGTGTGGCGCGCTGGATGCATTGAGTCCGGCCTGGTATGAAGCTGTTCAGGTGTTCGAGTTGCGGTCAGACGCTCTTCTTCGAAAACACTCGCTGTGAGAACTGCGGGCATCAGCTCGCGTACATTCCCGAACAGAACGTCGTCGGCCCATTCGAACCCAGCCGTTACCGTCTTTGTGCCAACTACGTGCAGCATGACGTCTGCAACTGGGCGATCCCGATCGAGCAGGAAAGCCCGTGGTGCCGCTCCTGCGCGCTGAACGTAGACGTCCCCGAGGCCGACGCTCGCCGACGCGAAACTGGCATGGGCTCGTCTCGAGGCCGCCAAGCGGCGGCTGCTCTACAGCCTGCTCGGGTTGCGGCTGCCGATCGATCCGCGATCACCGGAGGATGAACGGGGCCTTGCGTTCTCTTTCAAGAGCAGCTCGGCCACGGAGCAGGTCTTCACCGGTCACAACGAAGGTCTGATCACCATCAACATCGCTGAAGCCGACGATCCGTTCCGCGAGAAGACGCGGCAGGAGATGGGCGAGCCGTATCGCACGCTGCTCGGTCACTTCCGCCATGAGATCGGCCACTACTACTGGGACCGGCTGATCAAGGATCGGCGCTGTCTGGAGCCCTTCCGCAGCCTGTTCGGCGACGAAACGGTGGACTACGCCGCCGAACAGAAGCGGCACTACGAGACGGGGCCGCCGGCGGACTGGACCGAGCGCTTCGTGAGCGCGTACGCCTCGATGCATCCGTGGGAGGACTGGGCCGAAACCTTTGCCCACTATCTGCACATCGTGGACACGCTGGAGACCGCTCGCGCCTACGGGCTCGCGCTTCGCCCCCAGGCCGCCTCGGGCGCGCCGCTGCCGGACATGACGGCGCGGCGTCTCGACTTCGATGATTTCGATGACCTGATTACCGCCTGGTTCCCGCTGACCAACGCGCTGAACAGCCTGAATCGCAGCATGGGGCTCGCCGACCTGTATCCGTTCGTGCTGTCCCAGACGGCCATCACCAAGCTGCGCTTCGTTCACGAGATCGTCGAGAAAGCCGCCGGATAGGCGCGAAAAAGCGGAGTTGCGACGATGTTGTCGCCAATTTCGCGTGGTCCTTCAGTTTTGTGCGGGTGTTGACATCGCGGATCGGATCCAGAATGAGGATCACCTGCGATGAATTTCACGGACTACAACCCGGAAGGCTTCTTCGACGAGATGTTCGTCGGCGCGGGCGCTCCGCGCGCGGGCGCGCATGCCTTGACGCAGGTGATCGAGGCGTTGCCCGCCGGGGAGATTGAACGTCGCCAGCGTTCGGCCGAACGCGCACTGCTCGCGATGGGCATCACGTTCAACGTCTACGGCGACGACGAAGGCACCGAACGGATCTTCCCGTTCGACCTCATTCCGCGCATCGTCTCGGCGGCCGAGTGGCGCACCATCGAGCGCGGGTCTGAAGCAGCGCATTCACGCGCTGAACCTCTTCATCGACGACATCTATCACGAGCGGCGGATTCTGAAGGATCGGCGTGATCCCGGATCATGTGCTGGAGACGGCCGCGTCGCTGCGAGCCCCGTGCGCCGGACTGCGTCCGCCGCGTGGCATCTGGTGCCATGTCACCGGCACCGATCTCGTCCGGCACTCCGACGGCCAGATCTACGTGCTCGAAGACAACCTGCGTTGTCCGTCGGGTGTCTCCTACGTGCTGCAGAACCGCAACGTGATGAAGCGGACGTTTCCGCAGGTGTTCGCGGCGTCGCGCATCCGCCCGGTCGACGACTATCCCAGCCACCTGCGCGCCACGCTCGAATATCTCGCACCCGATGGGATCGAGTCGCCGCGCGTCGTGGTGCTGACACCGGGGCCATACAACTCGGCCTACTTCGAGCACTCGTTCCTCGCGCAGCAGATGGGCGTCGAGCTCGTCGAGGGCCGCGACCTGGTCGTCTCCGACGGCTTCGTCTGGATGCGCACCACGAAGGGCTTCGAGCGCGTGGACGTGATCTATCGCCGCATCGACGACGACTTTCTCGATCCGACGGTGTTCCGGGCCGACTCGATGCTGGGCGTGCCGGGGTTGATGGAGGTCTACACGGCCGGTCGCGTGGCGCTGGCGAACGCGCCGGGCACCGGCGTCGCCGACGACAAGGTGATCTACGCCTACGTGCCGAAGATCGTGAAGTACTACCTGGGCGAAGACATCATCCTGCCGAACGTGCCGACCTACATCTGCGCGGACGACGCCGATCGCCGGTACGTGCTGGAGAACATCGCGTCGCTGGTCGTCAAGAGCGGCCAACGAATCGGGCGGCTACGGCATGCTCGTCGGTCCGCATGCGTCGAAGAAGGAGCAGGCGGCGTTCGCGGCGAAGATCGCCGAGAACCCGCGCAACTACATCGCCCAGCCGACGCTGTCGCTGTCGCGCGTGCCGACGATCGTCGACGGCGCGTTCGAGGGCCGCCACGTCGATCTGCGGCCGTACATCCTCTACGGCAAGGACATCTTCGTGCTGCCCGGCGGCCTGACGCGCGTCGCGCTCAAGAAGGGATCGCTGGTCGTCAACTCGTCGCAGGGCGGCGGCAGCAAGGACACCTGGGTGCTCGCCGGCGATCCACGCGTCGACACCGACCGGCCGGATGTCGATGCGGTCGATGCGCCACGATGCTTCAGGGGCAGACGTCATGCTGAGCCGCGTCGCCGAGTCGATCTACTGGATGAGCCGCTACATCGAGCGCGCGGAGAACGTCGCGCGCTTCGTCGACGTCAATCTCAACCTGATGCTCGACTTCCCGGGCAGCTCCGACCAGCAGTGGCAGCCGCTGGTGGACATCACCGGCGACACCGAGGACTTCGCCGAGCGCTACGGCGAGGCCTCGCAAGGCACGCGTCATCCGCTTCCTGACCTTCGACACCAAGAACCCCAACTCGATCCTGTCGTGCGTGCGCGCCGCGCGCGAGAACGCGCGTTCGGTGCGCGAGATCATCTCCTCGGCGATGTGGGAGCAGCTCAATCAGTCGTATCTGATGCTCACGGCCGCGGCAGCACGTCGCCGCGAGATCAGCGACCCGCACGAGCTGTTCTCGTCGGTGAAGATGGCCAGCCAGGCCTTCACCGGCATCACCGATACGACGATGACCCACAACGAGGGCTGGCACTTCTGCCGCCTGGGACGGCAGCTGGAGCGCGCCGACAAGACGTCGCGCATCCTCGACGTCAAGTACTTCCTGCTGCTGCCGAAGGTGGACGACGTCGGCACGACCGTCGACGACGTGCAGTGGGCGGCGGTGCTGCGCTCGGCCAGCGCGTTCGAGATGTACCGCAAGCGCCACGGCCGCATCTCGCCGACCGCGCATCGTCGAGTTCCTGCTGCTCGACGAGCGAGTTCCCGCGTGCGATCCACCACTGCGTCGAAGGCGGCGCGCGAATCGCGTGCACGCGATCACCGGGACGCCGACCGCGATGTTCCGCAGCCCGGTCGAGCAGCTGCTCGGGCCTGCTGTGCTCGGAGCTGGCCTACGCGCAGGTGGACGAGATCATCGCCGGCGGCCTGCACGAGTACCTCGATGGGCTGCAGACCAAGATGAATCAGGTCGGCATCGCACATCCACGACACGTTCTTCGCCGGACGGGCCGCGGCGCCCGAAGCGGCGGCCGGCGCGCCGCGCCGGCATCGCTCCGATGCGCGGTAGCAGGTTCTCGATGGCCATCCACGTCGCGTTGTCGCACTCCACTCGCTATCGCTACGACCGGCCGGTCTCGCTGTCGCCGCACGTCGTCCGGCTGCGGCCGGCGCCGCACTGCCGCACGCCGATCCTCAGCTACTCGCTGAAGGTCGAGCCGCGGACGCAGTTCCTCAACTGGCAGCAGGATCCCGCACGGCAACTACCTGGCGCGAGTCGTCTTTCCGGAGAAGGCGCGCGAGCTGACGGTCGACGTCGATCTGGTCGCCGAGATGTCGGTCATCAACCCGTTCGACTTCTTCCTCGAGCCGTCGGCGGAGACGTTTCCGTTCGTCCTACGAGCCGTGCGCTGGCGAAGGACCTGGCGCCGTTTCTCGACGCCGCTCCCGCGGTCCGCGGACTGTGCGAGCTGCTGAAGCGCATCGATCGACGGCCGCGGCGGACCGTCGATTTTCTCGTCGATCTGAACCGGCAGCTCTCGAAGGACATCCGCTACCTCATCCGGCTCGAGCCGGGCGTGCAGACGCCGGAGGAGACGCTCGCGCTCCGCAGCGGCTCGTGCCGCGACACCGGCTGGCTGCTGGTGCAGGTGCTGCGTCATCTCGGTCTGGCGGCGCGCTTCGTCTCCGGCTATCTGATTCAGCTCGTGCCCGACGTGAAGTCGCTCGACGGTCCGTCGGGAGCAGCGGCGGACTTCACCGACCTGCATGCGTGGGCCGAGGTGTATCTGCCCGGTGCGGGATGGGTCGGGCTCGATCCGACCTCCGGGCTGCTGGCGGGCGAGGGGCACCTGCCGCTGGCGGCCACGCCCGATCCGTTCAGCGCCGCGCCGATCACCGGCGCGTGGACGAGTGCCGAGTCCACGCTCGAACACGAGATGCACGTCCGGCGCATTCACGAATCGCCGCGCGTCACCAAGCCGTACACCGACGAGCAGTGGCGCGACGATCGATGCGCTCGGCCGCCGGGTCGATGATGCGCTGATCGCCGCGCGACGTCCGGCTGACGATGGGCGGAGAGCCGACGTTCGTGTCGATCGACGACATGGAAGGCGACGAGTGGAACACCGCGGCGCTCGGTGCGACGAAGCGTGAGCGTGCGGGGACGCTGCTGCGCGACTGAAGCAGCGGTTCGCGCCGGGCGGGTTGCTGCACTACGGGCAGGGCAAGTGGTACCCGGGCGAGTCGCTGCCGCGATGGGCGCTCGGCTGCTGGTGGCGCCGCGACGGCGAAGCCATCTGGCACGACGAGCGGCTCGATCGCCGACGAGACGATCGATCACGGTCACGGCGACGCGACGCGCGGCGCTTCATCGACACGCTCGCCGACGTTCTGCAGCGTCGATGCCGAGCACGTCGCTGCCGGCCTATGAGGACGTCTGGTACTACCTGTGGAAAGAGCGGCGGCTGCCGACCAACGTCGATCCGCTGAAGTCGGAGCTGAAGGACGAGGAAGAGCGGGCGCGGCTGGCGCGGATCTTCGAGCAGGGCCTCGGCAGCACGGTCGGCTACGTGCTGCCGCTGCGCCGACACACCGAGCCTGGTGGCGGCAGCGCAGTGGGTGAGCGGCCGCTGGTTCCTGCGCGCCGAGCATCTGTTCCTGATTCCCGGCGATTCGCCGATCGGATATCGCCTGCCGCTCGATTCGCTGCCGTGGGTGGCGCCGGAAGACTACCCGTACGTCTACGAGCCGGATCTCCTTGCCGAGCGGCCGCCGCTGCCGTCGCACCGGCAGGGCCGGTCCTTCTGAACGCGGCCGATCCGGTTAGGGCCGGTCCTTTCGGACCGGCCGGAGACGCGGCGCGAATCATGGAGCAGAGCGCACCGCGGCCCGGCGACTCCGCGAAGGGCATCGTTCGCACGGCGCTCTGCGTCGAGCCGCGTCACGGACGGCTGCACGTCTTCATGCCGCCGGTGCACTGCGACCGAGGACTACCTCGATCTGATCGCCGCGATCGAGCACACCGCCGCGTCGCTGGGGACGCCGGTGATCATCGAAGGCACGCGCCCGCCGCACGATCCGCGGTTGAACCACTTCACGGTGACGCCGGATCCGGGTGTGATCGAAGTCAACCTGCATCCGGCGAGAGACTGGAACGGAGCTGGTCGATCACACCACCATGCTCTACGAAGAGGCGCGGCTGTCGCGGCTCGGCACCGAGAAGTTCATGCTCGACGGCCGTCACACCGGCACCGGCGGCGGCAATCACATCGTCGTCGGCGGCCCGACGCCGGCCGACAGTCCGTTTCTGCGCCGGCCGGATCTGCTGCGCAGCCTGGTCGGCTACTGGCACAACCACCCGTCGCTCTCGTACCTGTTCTCGGGCCTGTTCATCGGTCCGACCAGTCAGCATCCGCGCGTCGACGAAGCGCGCAACGACTCGCTCTACGAGCTCGAGATCGCCAACGCACCGTATTCCCGATCACGGTGTTGCGCCGTGGCTGGTGGATCGGATCTTCCGGAACATCCTGATCGACGTCACCGGCAACACGCATCGCGCCGAGTTCTGCATCGACAAGCTGTACGCGCCGGACACGAGCAGCCGACCGGCGAGGGCTCGTCGAGCTGCGGGCGTTCGAGATGCCGCCGCACGCGCGGATGAGCCTGACGCAGCAGCTGCTGCTGCGCGCGCTCATCGCGACGTTCTGGGCCACGCCGTACGACGGCCGCTGGTGCGCTGGGGCACCGAGCTGCACGATCGCTTCATGCTGCCGCACTTCGTCGCGCAGGATTTCGACGACGTGCTGGACGATCTGGCAGCGGGCCGGCTGGCCGATGCAGCCCGAATGGTTCGCGCCGCACCTCGAGTTCCGGTTTCCGCCGTTCGGTGCGATCACCCGGCGCGGCGTGCACGTGGAGCTGCGGCAGGCACTCGAGCCGTGGCACGTGACCGGCGAGGAGTCGGGCGGCGGCGGGACGGTGCGATACGTGGACTCCTCGGTCGAGCGGCTGCAGGTCAAGGTGAACGGAATGACCGGAGCGCGGCATATCATGTCGTGCAACGGCCGCCGCGTGCCGCTGCATCCGACCGGACAGCCCGGGAGAGTTCGTTGCCGGCGTCCGCTATCGTGCGTGGCAGCCGCCGAACTGTCTGCATCCGACGATCCCCGTGCACGCGCCGCTGGTGTTCGACGTCGTGGACACCTGGAACGACCGCTCGCTCGGCGGCTGCGTCTACCACGTCGCGCATCCCGGCGGGCGGAACTTCGAGACGTTCCCGGTGAACAGCTACGAAGCCGAAGGCCGCCGGCTGGCGCGCTTCTTCGGCATCGGTCACACGCCGGGTCCGGTGCAGGTCCCGCTCGAAGAACGCAATCCTGACTTTCCGCTGACGCTCGACCTGCGTCGTCCGCCGTCGCACAGTCTGGCCGCGGAGGGCGCCCCGCGAATGGCATGAGTACGCCGATCGCGCCCGAGTTCCGCGACCCGGTCGTGCCGTGGCGCCTGCTCGACGACTATCGACCGCTGTCCGGCGTGTACGACGAGATGTCGAGTGCCGCGGGCCAGGCCGCGGCCGCACTGCGAGGCGCTGGTCCGATCGCTCGAGGGGCTCGGGCCGCACGAGCTGTCGTCGCGCTGGGAAGGCGCCAAGCGCGCGATCCGCGACAACGGCGTGACCTACAACGTCTACGGCGATCCGCAGGGCATGGATCGGCCGTGGACGCTGGACATGATGCCGCTGCTCGATCGAGCCGGCGGAGTGGAGCCGGATCGAGGCCGCGCTGCTGCAGCGATCGCGACTGCTCAATCTCGATCCTCGCGCGACCTCTACGGCCCGCAGCGTCTGCTGCGCGACGGCGTGCTGCCGCCGTCGCTGGTGCTGGCGAACCCGGCGTTCCTCCGGCCGTGTCACGGCGTGCGCGTGCCGAACGACGTCTACGTGCACCTGCTCGCCGTGGACCTCGCCCGCTCGCCCGACGGCCAGTGGCGGGTGCTGGCCGATCGCACGCAGGCGCCGTCGGGCGCCGGCTATGCGCTCGAGAATCGCATCGTGATGTCGCGCAGCCTGCCGGAGGCCTTTCGCGACTGTCACGTGCAGCGGCTCGGCGCGTTCTTTCGCGCGCATCGCGACGGCTTGATGGCGCTGGCGCCGCCCGATCGGCGCGACCATCCGCGCGCGGTGCTGCTGACGCCCGGGCCGCTCAACGAAACCTATTTCGAGCACGCCTATCTCGCGCGCTATCTCGGCTTCACGCTCGTCGAAGGCGCCGATCTGACCGTGCGCGACAGCCGCGTGTTCATCAAGACGCTCGAAGGGCTGCGTCAGGTGGACGTGATCCTGCGGCGGCTCGACGACAGCTTCTGCGATCCGCTGGAGCTGCGGTCGGATTCCACGCTGGGCGTGGCCGGCCTGGTGGAAGCGGTTCGCGCGGGCCACGTCACGGTGGCCAACGCGCTCGGTTCGGGTGTGGTCGAAGCGCCGGGAATCGCCGCGTTCCTGCCCGACTTGTGCCGCCGGCTGCTCGGCGAAGAGCTGCTCCTGTCTCCGGCGCGATCGTGGTGGTGCGGACATCCCGACGATCTGCAATACGTCCTCGCTCATCTCGACGAGCTGGTGATCAAGCCGTCGTTCCCGCCGGCGACGCGACAGCCGGTGTTCGGCCGGACGCTGAGCGCCGAGCAGAAGAGCCTGCTGCGAAGCTCGCTGCTCGCGCGGCCGGAGGACTACGTCGCGCAGAGCGAAGTGGCGCTGTCGACGGCGCCGGTGTGGAACGGCACCGGATCGGAGGCGCGTCAGCTGGTGCTGCGCGTCTACGTGGCGTCGAACGGCGAATCGATAGCGGTGATGCCTGGCGGGCTGACCCGTGTCGGCGCTGCCAGCAACATCCCGATCGTGACGATGCAACGAGGTGGCGGCAGCAAGGACACGTGGGTCGTGTCGGACGGGCCGGTGACCGCCGTGTCACTGCTCGCGCCGATGCGGCTCGGCGTGCGGCGCGAGCGTCTCGACGCCGAGCTGCCGAGCCGCGTGGCCGACAACCTGTTCTGGCTGGGCCGCCACATCGAACGGGCCGAGCAGACGGTGCGGCTGCTGCGCAGTCTGGTCACCTATGTGACGCGCGAGGACATGTCCGAGGACGCTCCCGAGCTGGTGGCGCTGCTGCATGTGCTCGTCGACCTGGAGCTCATTCCCAAGGAACTTCGCGAGCCGATGCCGCTGCCCCAGCTCGAGCAGGAGATCTCGCTGTTGTTCCGGCTCGATGCGCATCCCGGCGCCCTCCGCATCGCGCTTGGCGAAGTGCGCCGGATTGCGACGGCGGTTCGCGACCGGCTGTCGCTCGACACGTGGCGCATCCTCAATCAGCTGCAGCAGGACTCACGCCCGCGGCAGGGCCGCGTGCAGTTCGACGACGTGCTCGTGCATCTGAACCGGATGATCACCGACCTGGCCGCCTTCAGCGGCATGGAAAGCGAGAGCATGACGCGCGGGCACGGCTGGCTGTTCCTCGACATCGGCCGTCGCCTCGAGCGGTCGATTGGCATGACACAGCTGGTGCGCAGCGCGATCGAGGCCAGCCCGTCGCAGGTCGCCATCCTCGAGCCGCTGCTCGAAGTGGCCGACAGCTCGATGACCTATCGCCGCCGCTACTTCGCCGAGGCGCAACTGCCGCCGGTGCTCGACCTGCTGCTCGCCGACGGGACGAACCCGCGGGCGCTGCGGTTTCAGCTCGACACCATGTCCGTGCTCCTCTCGCATCTGCCGCGCCATCCACGGGCGCCATCGCCGACGCGCGAAGAGCGGACGGTCGCTCACGCAGTCGAGGCGCTCCGCAGCCGCCGACTTCGATGCGCTCAGCCAGCCGGGGGCCGATGAGGCGTTCGATCGCCTGACGGCGCTGCTCGATGTGCTGGACGAGGATCTGCGCGACGTCTCCGACGCGATCACGTTCCACTACTTCAGTCATGCCGAGCAGCGTGTCAACTGAAGCGGTCACCTATCAGGTGGTCCACACGACGCGCTACGACTACAGCGAGGCGGTGTCGGTGTCGCACCACCTGGCGCGGGTGAGGCCGCGGGTCTTTCCCGGCCAGGAGTGTGTGCGTCACGAGCTGCAGATCGAGCCGGCGCCGGCCGTCGTGCGATCGCATCAGGACTACTTCGGCAACGCCGGTCGACGTTCTTCATCGTCGAGCGGGCGCACACGGAACTGAGCGTTCGGGCCACGAGCACGGTCAAGGTCCTCGGCCGGAGCCGGCCAGTGGCGACGGCAACCCCGCCATGGGAGGACGCCCGCGACTTCGACGCGCTGCCGCTCGAGGCGATCGAGTGTCTGTTCGACTCCGCGTCGATCGCGGTGAGCGACGCGATCGCGGGGTACGCGCATCCGTCATTTCCACCGCGACGGCCGCTGCTCGCCGCGGTCGAAGATCTGATGGGCCGCATCCACGCCGACTTCACGTTCGATCCGCAGGCGACGACCGTGACGACACCGCTCCGCGACGTGCTGGTGCTTCGCCGTGGCGTGTGCCAGGACTTCGCGCGACTGGCGATCGCGTGTCTGCGCTCGCAGGGGCTCGCGGCTCGCTACGTCAGCGGCTATCTGGAGACGGTGCCGCCACCGGGTGCGCCGCGGCTGGCGGGCGTCGATGCCTCGCATGCGTGGCTGGCGATCTACTGTCCGGGAGTCGGCTGGATCGACGTCGATCCGACCAACAACATGTTTCCCTCGACGACCCACGTGACCCTGGCGTGGGGTCGGGACTACGCCGATGTGAGCCCGATACGCGGCGTGATTCTCGGCGGCGGTCAGCACTCGCTGCACGTGAGCGTCGACGTGCTGCGGGCCTGACGGCCCTCAACTCCCAACGACCAACGCCCGACTCCCAACCACTTCCAACTTCCAATTCCCAACTTCGAATTCCCAAATCCCAATTGGCCGCGAGTAGCTCCGCAATTGGCAGTCGGGCGTTGGGAGTTGTCAAGGCGCCAGCCGGAAGCTTTGTGATGTGTCGATTCGAGGTGTCGGCGCCGTAGATGGCCCCGAGACTACGAACGTCCAGATCATCATGGCGATGCCGGCGGTCAGCATCGCGCCGACGACGGTGAAGCCATACGCCCAGAGCACTCGCGCCCACGGCCACTTGAGCGGGTTGCGCCAGTTGTGCCCGAACGAGTCGTTGAGCAGACGCAGGAAGTCGTCGGTGATCGGCTTCGGCTCGACCGCGCTCCACAGCTCCCACAGCAACCACGCGGCGGCGCCGATCAGCATCAGCCCGAAGAGCGCGATGAACGCCGTGTTCAGCATGCCGCCGCGATACACGATGCGCTCGCACGGGACCGGGACCGGTGGCGGCCCGTAGCAGTTCGTGAGATCCGACACGGCGACGATGTGGCTGGGCGACGTGACGATGAGATAGAGCGCCGAGTCCGAGGACGACGCACACGAGCATGCCCATCCACAGCTCCCAGATCGCGAGCTGGAACCAGGCGTTGGCCGAGTTGGGCGGAATGATCAGCGGGCGCCGGCCCCACGGCCGCATGTCAGGCAGCGTCACGCCTGCCATCGCTGCTGTCCTTTCATTCCACATCGGCTTGCGACGCCTTCGGCTCCTCGATTGTAATCACCTTGTTCGCGCCCGTGATCGCCCCACGGCGGCGGCGCGCCGTCGCCGACGCGAATCGTGATCACCGGAAACGGCGGCGTCTCCTCCGGCCACGGCGTCTGGCAGTCGGTGACGATGACGAGCAGATCGATCGGGCCGCTCTTGCGATCGATGAACCAGCGCAGCCCGGCGCCGATGTCGGTGCCGCCGCCGCCGTACAACTCGAGCTGCGCGGCGGTGAACACCTTCTTCACGTCGTGCACGGCCGCGTCGCAGCAGGCGACGACGACCTCGGTGCTGTAACCGAGCTGACGCGTCAGTCCGCCGAGCTCGGCGACGGCTCTCGCCAGCTGCGTGTCCTGCATCGAGCTCGAGGTGTCGATCAGAAAGCCCGGCCTCGGGCCGCGGCTGGTGAAACGACGACATGATGAACTCGCCGTACGCGGCCTGCCGGCGATGCGGGCGCCGATACGTGCGATCGTAGCGGCCGAGCGTGCTGTCGCGCAGCGCCTTGCGCACCGCGTGGCGGATGGTGGCCATGTAGTCCACCTTCGGCGTCAGCACGGTGCTGCGCCCATCGGCGCCAGCCGAGCGGCGCGTCGCCGGCGTCGCCCGATCGGTCGAGGATCTTCTGCGCGCACTCGCGCCGCACGAGCTCCGCCTTCACCGGATCGACGCCCGGCACTCCGCCCGGACTCCCGTCATCGTCGGGCAGCTCCCACGGCTCGCCGCTCGCCGTGCGCGCCGGAGCCGCAGTCGCGCTGGTTGGTGGTTGGTCGTGCTTGGTCCTTGGTAGTTGGTGATTGGTGGTCGTGCTGCCGGTTGCCCGATTGCGCGGGTTTCATCATCTGGCGGTAGTAGGTCTCGGCGTTCTCGCCGTGCTGCAGTCCGAACTTGTCGGGCTGCGGCGGATCGTCGGGCAGCGGCAATCCTTCGGCGATGAGGTCGTCGTTGATCTCGCAATCGGCGGCGGTGTTCCACAGCGCGTGTCCGTGACGGCCGCGGCGTGCTTGCGCGCCTCGTGCTCGCGCAGCAGATGGCTGACCTCGTGGATCAGCACGGCCGCGTTCTCTTCGACGGTGTGCGCCGCCACCCAGGCGTCGTTGTAGTAGAGACGCCAGCGCGAGTCCACCGCCATGCTGGCGATCATGTCGGTCTTGACCGGAATCAGATTGAAGAGCGCCGGCGCGAAGTAGGCGCGCTGATACGACGCGCGCACGCGTGCCGCCTGCAGCGCGCGCGAGTAGCCGTCGCCGCGGCGATCGAGGCCACGAATCAGCTCGGCGAGGCGGCTCAGCATGTCGGGTCCGCAGCGACGCTAAGTCCGTGCGCACTACGCTAGTCCCTCGGGATGATCTTGGCCAGCTGCATCAGCTCGTAGAACGGCCGGCACTCGTCGGGCAGCTTGATCGCTCCCTCGGGACGATTGCGCTTGTCGCACAGCGTGCGCGCGGCCGCCGTCGGAATGTCGGCGTTCTTCCGGCACGCGACGCCGAGCGCGATCATCGCCGCCTGCCATCGCTCCGGCGTCTTGTTGTTCAGCACCGCGCCGACCAGCGACGAGCACACGGCATACGCGCGATCGGTGCGATCGGGCAGCACCAGACTGCGCGGGTCCTTCAGGATGTCTTCGGGATCGGGCAGGTTCAACGTTTCGCGGTATTCGAGAAAGGGCAGCGCCTGATCGCCGACGAGGCCGGCGAGCGCCGCGCTCTGCAGCAGGCGATTGCCCGGCGACACGGCCTCGATGGCGGCGAGCAGCCGCGACGCCAGATACCACGTGCGGCCCGACGGCCAGGCGCCGCTGCGCCGTGCCGGATCGTCCGGCGGCGCCAGCCACGCGTCGCGTCCCGCGGCCTTCACGTACGCGGCGATCAGCGCTCGCTGACGATGATGATGCGTGCGCAGATAGTCGGCGGGCAGCACCGGCAGATCGCTGGGAGCGGGGAAGTCGCTCACCATCATCTCGCACCACGTGTCGTGGTCCATGGGGAACTCGCCATGCCACAGGCGGTTCGCCATCGGCGGCTGGATCTCCTGTCCGCCGGCCGCCCACTCGACGGCGTTGCTCGCGCACAGATAGACGACGCCGCCTTTGCCCGGTTCGTAGTCCGGCAGCTGCAGCTCGCCGCAGACGTTCTCGGTCAGCAGCCGCAGCATCGCCGCCTGCGTCGTCGGCGGCACGGTGGTCAGCTCGTCGAGAAAGACGATGACCAGATAGCCGTCGTCGGCGAGACGCTTGGCGTCGCGCGCCCAGGCCATCGGCAGCAGCCGCACGCCGTCGGGCGTCGAGACCGGGAAGCCGCCGAAGTCCTGCGGCTCGCGAATCGACCCGATCAGGATGACGACCTTGCACTTGACGCCGGCGCGCGTGAATCCGGCCTCGAGGCTCTTGGTGAACTCGGTCTTGCCGACGCCGGGAAAGCCGGTCATGTGCATCGGGATGCGCGCCTGCAGGCCGATGGCGATCAGCTGGACGAAGTGAGTGAAGTCCATGCGGGTGTTGCCGTAGGGCACGTCCTTCTGAACGTGCCATGCGGGTCTCAGCCACGAGGGACACGATGCCCGTCGTGGTTCTACCGCTTAGACACCGCCATTGGCAAAAGGAGCCCGGCTCGCAGCGAGCCGCCTAGTCTTTCGGTGGAAAGCTCTTGAGCAGATCGCGAACCGCCTCGCGAATCAGTTCCTCGCGCTTGCGGTTCTCCGTCTCTCGCTTGATCTTCGCGTCCGCGACGCCGCGCCAGACGATGACGTCCTTGGCGGTCATGTCGAGGACGAGCGACCCGTGGTTCATCATCTCGAGCGATTGCGTGGCCGGCGTTGTACGGAGGCACTCCCCACTGCGTGACCGCTGGCAGGAACTGTCCGATCGTCTGCGCCGACGTGCTCGATCGAGAGCAGGAGATAGTAGGTGACGACGAGCGGCGGCACCGGGCGCCTGCTTCAGGCCGCGCCGCGTCATCTCGTTCGAGACCGCTGACATGATGACCGGCTCGGCGATCTTCCGCATCGCCTCCGGGTCGTCCTCCTGCGTGCGCGCCATCTTGACGTCACCCGGCTGTGCACTCCATGTCCAGGTCTGTGCGCCCTTGAAGTCGAACGACTTGTCGTGATCGACTCTTGACGTCGATGGCCAGTACGGCCGGCGCCGCCCATGCCAGCGCCATCACAATCACCAGCCGCTTCGTCGCCGATCTGAATCTCTTGTCATCGCCGCATCCCTTCTGAGGTCGCGAACTCGTCCGGGCTCTGGGCAGGCGCAAGAGTCACGCCATCGAGTACGTGCGTGCGAATGCGGTTTCGTGTGGTCGTCGCGTCAGCGGACCACGGGATGTCGTGCGGCGGCGACCGCAGCGTCGGCGACTGAAGCCCATCGCTTAGAATCGCTCGCGTGAGGGTGAAACGCGGAGGTTCCGGATGAGAGCCTGCTTCATCGCGGTGTCCATGGTGTTGGCGGCCTCGGCGTGCGGCAGGCCCGAGCCGCCGGCGTTCCCGCAGGGTGAGATCGTCGATCTGTCGCACACCTACGACGCGCAGACGATCTACTGGCCGACAGCCGAAGGCTTCCGCCTTCGCAAGGACGCCGAAGGCGTGACGCCGGCGGGCTACTACTACGCGGCGAACAGCCTGTTCACCTCCGAGCACGGCGGCACACACATCGACGCGCCGATTCATTTCGCGCAGGGACATCAGACGGTTGACGCGATTCCGCTCGAGTCGTCTGATTGGCACCGCCGTCGTCATCGACGTCACCGCACAGAGCGAGTCGAACGCCGACTATCAGGTGACGACCGAGGACGTCGCGCGCTTCGAGCGCGAGCACGGCGCGATCCCCGACGATGCGATCGTGCTCATTCGGACCGGCTTCTCACGACGATGGCCGGATGCGGCGCGGTATCTGGGAACGGCCACCCGCGGAGAGGAAGGCGCGAAGCAACTCGCATTTCCCTGGGCTGCATCCCGATGCCGCGCGATGGCTCGTCGCCAACCGGCGAATCGGCGCGATCGGCATCGACACTGCCAGCATCGACTACGGCCAGTCCTCGCTGTTCGAGTCGCATCGTGTCCTCTACGAGCGCGACGTGCCCGCTTTCGAGAACATCACCGCGCTCGAGCGTTTGCCCGTCACCGGCGCGTACGTCGATCGCGCTGCCGATGAAGATCGGGGGAGGAAGCGGTGCACCGCTTCGCGCGGTGGCCATCCTGCCCCCGACCCAAATAGCGCACGTCCCTGGCCGCCCGCGTTTCGTAACTCTCGCCGGGAATCGAAATGCGCGTTGAGGGCGACTGGCCTGCGCCGCCCTTTTGGGCGTTGGGCGTTGGAACGTGGGACTGGCATCCGACGTGCTACGGCCTCGCGGCGTGACACCGAGCCGCCTCATTGGTCTCCTTTTGGTGACGCTCTGTGTGGCCACCGGCGCGTCGGCACAGACCGTTGTCGCAGGCACCGTCATCGACGATCGAACGGAGAAGCCGATCAAGGGTGTGCTGGTATACGTCGAACACCAGTCTGTCTTTGCCGAAACCGATGACGATGGCCGCTTCAGCCTGAGCGTTCCTCGCGGCCAGCACACCATCACTGCCTCGGTGATTGGCTACGCGGTGCTCCAAACTGACATCGACGTCGCTGCCGCACCGATCGACCTCACCATTCGACTCTCCGAAGGCGCCGGGGCGTACACCGAGCGGGTCACGGTGTCGGGTTCGCTGCGGACCGAGTCCGATTCAGTGCCTGGCAGCACGTCGCTGCACGGGCGCGAGCTCGAGAACCTGCGCGGCGCCGTCCTCGATGATCCGCTGCGGGCGCTCCAATCCTTGCCCGCGGCAACCGCCACCGACGACTTCTACAGCGAGTTCGCGGTTCGTGGAAACCCGTTCCGCTATGTCGGCATGGTCGTCGATGGTGTGCCGACGCGATACCTGATGCACTCCGTCAATGGCATCACTGACGGCGGCTCCATTGCGATGATCAACAGCGACACGCTCGGCAGCGTCGCGCTGCTCCCGGGCAGTTACCCGCAGCGGACGGGACGCCGTCTCGGCGCGCAGATTGATCTGACCACGCGTGAGGGCAGCCGCGATCAGTTTCGCGGACGTGCCGGTTTGAGTGGTACGAGCGCCTTCATCCTCGGCGAAGGGCCGATTGCCGGCGGCAAGGGAACCTGGCTCGCGTCCGTACGACGCAGTTACCTCGACTACCTGATCAAACGCATCGATCCTGACGCCGGATTCGCGTTCGGCTTCGTTGACACGCAGGTCAAGGCCGTCTACGACCTCACCCCGCGGCATCAACTCTCGATTGCGGCGCTCGCGGGCAGGGCAGTGTTCGACGAAGGTGACCCCGACATCGGCAACAACGAGATCCGCAAAGGCATCAGCCACGCGTGGCTGACGTCGGTGTCGTGGCGATATCTCCCGAGTCCGCGTGTGGCGATCACACAGCGGGTGTTTTCGACCGGCCTGCGGTTCAACAACGACAATGCCGCCGGAGACACGCTCGATGCCGCCCGGTTCAGCGAGCTCGGGTGGCGCATGGATGGCTCGTTCGCACCTTCAGCAGGCCTGGTCGTGGAGTTCGGCGGCGATGCGGAGCGGTTGACCGGCGACAACGCGATCGCCCGGCAGATCTCGGCGACCAGCGGTCAGATCACCTTGAATCAGTTCGACCAGCGGTCGAGCGCCGCGTCGGCCTACGGACAGGTCCGGTTCGGTATCGGGTCGCGATTGACGATCACTCCCGGCGCACGCCTGGACCGTTGGAACCTCACGCGCTCTACCAACACGTCCCCCTGGGTCAACGCGGAGGTCCGTCTGTCCGAGCGCACCCGTCTCCGCGGCGGCAGTGGTGTGTTTCGGCAGTTTGCCGACCTCGATCAGGTGTACGGCCTTCACGGCGGCGGCCGTGACTTGCGGCCCGAACGCGCCGTCCACGTCGACGCCGGCGTCGAGCACACGCTGCCTCGCCAGACGCGGCTGCTTTTCACCGCCTATGCGCGACGCGAGCGAGACGTGCTGTGGACGCCAGGCTCCGAGCCGCAGCGTTCTCCAGGCGGCGCCATTGTCCTTGGCGCCTTCGACGCACCCTGGGTCAATGCGCTCAGTGGAGAGGCACGCGGGATTGAGGTGGTCGCCCGCCGTGACGCCGCGGATGGATTTTCGGGGTGGGCGGGATACGGCTTCGGCAGGCTGCGCTACACGAACACGCAGACCGGCGAGCGATTCTGGGCCGATGCCGATCAGCGCCACACCGCTGTCGCTGTATGGCAACTATCGTCTCTCGAGCCGAGCCAGCGTGAGCGCTCGCTTCAGATATGGATCGAACTATCCGATTGGAGGCTATATCGGTCCGCGCGCAGGCGTCGCTCGGCACGAATCCAGTCTTTGATGGCCGAGCGCTGTTCTCCGGTCTCGTGAGCGAGCGCAACACGCTGCGACTGCCAGCGTACGCGCGTCTGGACGTTCGCGCTGACCGGGCGTTCAACTGGGCGGGCCGGAGGCTGGTCCTGTTTGTCGACGTCGCCAACGTGCTGAACCGGACGAACCTTCGCAACGCATCGTATGGCGTCGACCGGGCGGGACGAGTCTTCGACACGACGGAGTCGTTGATGCCGATCGTCCCGTCCGGTGGTTTCGTCTTCGAGTTCTGAACGCCCCTTATCCTCGGTCGTCCAGGCGATTCACCGATCTGTCGATGCGATCGACGTACTCGGTGACACGCGCCTTGGTGACATCCCACCAGTCATCGGCCGACGCCGACTTCAGCCGGTCGATATCGTCGCCGAGCTTGTTGATACGCGCGCGCACGTCTTCGACTTCGGTTTCCTTCGGACCGCTCGCCTTGACGTTGTCCAGTGCCTGCTTCATGGCATCGATTCGTGCGCGCATCTGTGCGACGAACTCGTCCCGTTGCGACGTAAACGGCGCAGTGCTCACTGTCTCGCCCTTCACGTCCTCGGTTCTCGGCGTCGCTGCCGGCGTGACCTTGCCAGCCAATCGCGCGACGTCGGCTTCGATGTCGTCGGCGGTTCGCCGCATCGACTCTTCGTGCCGGCCCCACCAGTTCTCGGGCGTCGTCGTTTTCAAGTCGTTGACCGCCTGCTTGACATTGTTGACGTCTTCCTTGAGCTCTTCCCGCAGCCCGGCAGTGGGCGTCTTCCTGTCGGCGACGACTTCCTGATTCGCCTCGACGTACTCACGCTCAATCTCAGCCACGCGCTTGTCGAGTTGCGAGATGTCGTCAGCACGTTCCTGCTGACGTTTCGTCGCCTCGTCCGCAGTGTTTGCCGCCTCATCACGCACCACTGACTCGGGGTTTCGGTTGCACGCACCGAGCAGCAGTGCGGGTGCGACGATGCCAACCATCAGCAACTTGTTCATCAGGCTCCTCCTCGAACCCGGTCCATAGCGGACCGCTACTCGAGAAAGTGCAAGACGATCGCCACGCCGCTTGACTTGGCTCGGCCGCAGGCATATACCTCATCGGCATCCAACGGAGGCATAAGTGACGCACCGCATCAGGTTGATTCTCGGAGTGGTCGTGAGTCTGCATCTGACGTCAGCAGCCGCGTTTGCGCAGGCCACTGTTGCCGGCGTCGTTCGCGACTCATCGGGAGCCGTGCTGCCCGGCGTCACCGTTGAGGCCACGAGTCCGTCGCTCACCGAGAAGGTGCGCACGGCGTTGACCGACGGCACCGGCCAGTACCGCATCGTCACGCTCCCGCCAGGGGACTACTCGCTGACGTTTGCACTGACCGGGTTTACGACGGTGAAGCGCGACAACGTCAGCGTGTCGGGGTCGGGCGTCATCCCCATCAACGCCGAGCTGCGCCTCGGGTCGCTGCAAGAGACGATCACCGTTTCGGGGGCGTCGCCCATTGTCGATACGCAGACCACGCGTCGCGAGACCGTGATCAACAGCGACACCATCAACGCGCTGCCCATCACGCGCAACTACGGCGGCGTCCTCTATGCCACTCCAGGGCTCGTCGTGCAGCCAGGCGTCAATGCCAATGCGCTGATGCCCAGCATGGCGCTGTTCTCCGCGCACGGCGGGATCAGCACCGAGGGGCGCGTCTTCGTTGACGGCGTTTCCGTCAATGGACCCTTCGGCCAGAACAGCGTGACGCAGTTCGCCTTCGACGTTGGCAATGCGCAGGAAATGCAGGTGATGGTCGGCGGCGGCCTGGGCGAATCGGAAACCGGCGGCCCGGTGGCCAACATCATCCCGCGCTCCGGTGGCAACAGGTTCAGCGGTTCGGCGTTTTTCAGCGGTACACAGTCGAACCTGCAGTCCGACAACATCAGCGACGAGCTGCGCGCGAGCGGCATTCCAACGGCGCCCACCGTCCGCAAGAACTGGGACAGCAGCGGCGCCCTTGGCGGACCGATTCTACGCGACCGGTTCTGGTTCTTCGGCAACGTACGGACGATCGGGATCGCGCAGGTCGTCGCGGCCGGGATGGCGCCGAATCTCAATCTCGGTGATGCGACGAGGTGGGCGTATGCCCCGACACCCGGTGTCGAGACTCGTTTCGCGGAATCGAAGTTCGATCTGTCTATGCGATTGACCGGACAGGTGACGCCGAAGAATCGCGTCACGTTCTCCTATCAACCGCAATATCGCTGCCTCGGCTCGACGCTCACGACGAACACCGACGGGTGCCGCGTGCGCGGCGACGACTGGATTGGGGCGCCGTTCGGTGCGGAGACGATTGCCCCGGAGGCAGGTCCGGGCTACCAGGACGGACCGGTCAGCCTGACGCAGGCGACGTGGACGTCGCCGGTATCCAGCAGTCACCTGCTGGATGCCGCCGTCTCGCGCTTCTGGTACGGCATCATCGGCTCGGGTCATATGCCTCCCGATTCGCCGATGGGATTCATCGGCGTGCAGGAAACCTCCAACATTTACGGCCGTGCCAACAGCTCGTATCGCGCCCCGTACGGGTGGGGCGTGTACGACACCGTGTCGTGGAACTGGCGCGCGTCGTGGGCCTATGTGACCGGCGGTCACAGCGCGAAGCTGGGATACACCGGCACGCAGATGAAGTACGACTGGGTGAACTACACCAATCCCAGCCTGATGCGCTACACGTTCAACTCCACCGCGCCGGCGACCGCATCGTGCGTGGTTCAAAGTGGCACGCGGCTGTGCCCGACCGGCGTGAACTACACGATCACCGAGGACTTCGAGAACGCCAATCGAGCGGTTGTGCATTCGATATTCCTGCAGGATCAGTGGACGCGCGGCCGGATGACGCTGCAAGGTGCGTTGCGATGGGACTACGTGTACAGCTGGGCGCCGGCCGAGGGCAACGGCACGGATCAGACGAGCCGCTTCACATCGACGCCCATCCGGTTTCCGCGCACCGATAGCGTGACTGGCTACCACGACCTCAGTCCGCGCCTTGGTCTCGCGTACGATCTTTTCGGCAACGGCAGGACCGCTGTGAAGGCCAGCGTCGGCCGCTACCTGTCAGCGGCGACTGCCGACGGTGTCTACTCCTCGCAGAGCCCGGCCGGAAACTTCGTCCGGACGGTCACCAACCGTGCGTGGACCGACTCGAACGGCAATTTCGCCGTCGATTGCAACCTGCTGAGTGCAGCCGCGCAGGACACCAGTGCGACTGGCGGCGATGTCTGCGGGACGCTTACCGGTGCAAACCTGAACTTCGGCAACACCGATCCGAATACGACCCGAGTCGACCCGGCGCTTTTGAGCGGCTGGGGCGTGCGGCCGTACAACTGGCGCTACGGCGCGTCGATTCAGCACGAAGTGCGGCCCGGCATCTCGGTAGACGCCGGCTACAACCGTCGTCATTGGGGCAACTTCAACGTCACCTACAACGAGCTCGTAGGTGCGAGCGACTACGACGTCTGGACGGTTCCCGTGCCGAACCATCCCGAGCTGCCCAACGCCGGCGGCACCGAATCGTTCGTGGCGATCACGCCGGCGGCCTCGGCGCGCGGGTCGCGCAACTTCCAGACGGCGGAAGAAAACGTCGCAGGTGAGCCGCGCACAGCGTACTGGCATGGCGTGGACTTCAACGCGACAGCCCGTCTGGCCAACAGAGTGACGTTGCAGATGGGGACGTCTACCGGACGCGGCGTGCGGGATACCTGCGCGTTGTGGCGGGCACGTCCGCAGTTGCAGGGCACGAACTCTGCCGACGCGTGCGACGTGACCGAGCCGTGGATCACGGCGGTCCGCGGTCTGGCGTCGTACACCATCCCGAAGATCGACGTCCTCGCCAGCACGACGATCCGATCGACGCGGACGACCGCGAGCGAGAATGCCAGCAACGGCACGTCGCTGAACGCGAACTACCAGATACCGAATACGGTTGTGCAGACGTTGCTCGGTCGCCTTCCGGCGGGCGCCACCACCGCGCAGAACACGACGGTCAACCTGCTGTCGCCCAGCGAGGTCTATCCGCTCGAACGCCGCACTGAAGTGGACATCCGGGTCGCCAAGATCCTTCGGTTCGGTGGCCGTCGGCTCGACGTCGGGGTCGACGTCTACAACCTGTTCAACTCGAACACCACGACGACCTACGACCAGACGTTCTTGTACTCGAACAGCGGGGCGACGTATCTGCAGCCGACGGCCATCCTGAACCCGCGACTCGCGCGGTTCAACGCGACGTTGTCCTTCTGATGGACTGCGAGTGACATAAGATCGGAATCACAGCCATGCCGGCTTCTGCGGGAACGATCGTGTCGCGTCTCCTGGTAGCGGCCGTGGTCTGTCTGTCGCTCGCGCCGCCCCAGCACGTCCATCGGGCTGGCATCGAGGGCAGGACCGACGCCCTCGTCCACGCCCACGCACCGCAGCCAGCGAGCGCGCGCGCTACGCGGAGTGACGCGGCGCTCGAGCCTTCTCACGGCGACCATCGGCTGGCGGTCGCCCTGAGTACTCACTCGACGTCGCCGCCGCGAGGCGGCATTTCGCCAGAGGTCGCGGTGACTCGCGCGTTCGTCCCGTCACCCGATGTCGCCGCCGGGACGCTCGCCGACACCTCTGACGCGAGTCCCCACAGTCCTCCTCGTTCGGTAGGCACCAGCCGCGGTCCGCCTCCTGTCATCTGACTCGAGTCAGACCCGATTTCCGCCTGGGGCGACACCGCCATCAGGCGAGTCTTGTGTGCAGGAGGAGTAGTCATGTCTTGTGGTGTTTTCACAAACAATCAGAAGCACTGGATGGTCTGTGCGGCGATCGGCATCGCATGGGCGCATGCGCAGGTGACGGTTCGTGCCCACCATACCCCGACGAATCTGTCGGTGCCGGCGCTGGGATGCGGGTGGGCGGAAGGCGACAGCCTGCGCGACCGCAACAACCTGTCCGAGTTCTGCCAGCGGGTTCCGACGCGTCTGGGTATTCGCATGGCCGCCGCCGATCACGAGGTGGTTCAGATTGAAGCGTCGCCGGCGCTCGTCGCGGCGCTGCACGACGACAGCCGATCGGTGTCGGGCTTGCTGCGCGACTGGCTGCGGCACTGGCGCGCGGTGTCCGGCTACCGGACGGCGTCTATCGTGCTGACCCGGAATCACGTCGAGATCGCCAAGGTCTACACCACCATGACCGGTGACGTCGTCGCGCTTCGCAAGTAGTCGGCTGTAGTGTCCGGCTTTAGCCGGACTGACTTTGGTGTGTCCGGCGTTAGCCGGACCCACCATCCGGCGTTGACACGCGTCGGGCGGTTGAAACTACAATGTAGTTCAAATGGCCACGACGCCGGCCCTTGGCGAATTCGAGCAGGTGGTGCTGCTCGCCATCCTCCGGCTTGGCGACGATGCCTACGGAGTGACGATCCGTCGCGAGATCGCCGAGTGCACCGAGCGCGAACCCGCGCCGGGCGCGCTGTATACGACGCTCGACCGGCTCGAAGAGAAGGGGCTGGTGTCGTCGAAGTACGGCGATCCCACGCCCGAACGAGGCGGACGCGCGAAGCGCTACTTCACGGTGACCGCCCGCGGTGTCCGCGCCGTCGCCCGCGCGCAGCGTGCGTATCAGCGGCTGCTGAAGGGGCTCGTGCTCCCGGGAGGTGCGCGTGCGTAGGGACACTGTCGCCGAAACGCTGCTCTCGCTGGTTGGCTCCGCCGAACGCGCTCGTTCCTTCGTTGGCGATCTGATGGAGGAGGCCGATCGCGGGCGACTGTGGTTCTGGCGATCGGTGATGCGGCTGTGGCTGGCCATGCTCGGACGCGATCTGATGACGGGCACCGCTCGCGATGGCCGTGTGCTGCGCTGCGGCGTGGTTCCTCTACATGCTGGCTGAGTGTGGTGATGGCGTTCGCCGCCTATATCGTCGTCACGCTCGCGTGGGGCATCGCGTATGTCCTCGACAACCACACCGGCCTCGAGTTGCTGACGAGCGCGCTGAACCTCCGCTTCGAGTGGCCGCCGATTCCCGACCTGGCGACGTACGTGATTCAAGCCGTCGTGTTGTTTGCGATAGCACCGTTTCACATCGGCCGCTGCAACGCGCGGCTTCTGGCGCGGTCACGAGGTGAGTCTGGCCGTCATGATGCTGCTCGTCTGGTCGGTGATGGCGGCGTTGGTGCCCGCTCGTCGGGATCGGCATCAGCGCGCGGCCCGGCGATGGTGCCGGTGATGGTGATGTTCGTTCTGGCCGGAGCGCTGTTCGAACGTTCCCGGCTGGAGACCGCTTCCTGAGAATGTCTCTCACTGACTGCGCGTGCCCACGACACGCGGAGGCCTGAGGCGCGGAGGCCAACCCTTTTCAAGTACGAAAACACCAAGGCAGACTCTCTGTGCCTCGGTGCCTCGGTGTGTCGTGAGCACGCGCAGTCAGTGTGTGACGCGCGAGCGTAAGTAAGTTGCCTGGTCCGGCTGAAGCGGACACTACAGAGAACACGGTCGATGTTCTCTGTAGTGTCGTGTCTTCGTGGCCTTTCGGGTCCGGCTAAAGCCGGACACTACCTAGAAATCGAACTGCACGTTGAACCGCACGAACCGCGGCTGCAGCACCGCAGTTGGCCGCAGCCACCGCCCGCCCATCGTGGCCGGATCGTAGGCCGCTTCGAACGTCGTGCCGGTGTTCCCGTTCGTGAGGTTGTAGAAGTCGACGCCGACGTTCGCCCGCGTGCCCGCGAAACGCAGGACCTTCGCGACGCGCATGTCGAGGTTGTTCACCCGATCACCGTAGATCTCTCCCGGCATCAGGATGTTGACGGTTTCGCTGGTGACTCCGGTGCGCAACGGGCGCCCGGTCGCGGCCAGGAATTGCGCCGCAGTCATCACGAAGTTCGCCGACCGCGAGGCGCCGTTGGTCGCGACGTCGGCGCCCGGCTGCACGTTGGCCTGCGAACGGAAGATCGCGCTGACCAGCACATCAACCTTCGGAATCGTGTACGACGCGAGACCGCGGACAGTGGTGATCCATGGCTCGCCGGCGCTGCACGCCGGCTGCCCGTCGATCACGCCGGACGCAGCGACGGTTGCAGTGCTCGGCGTCATCGGCCTGCCAAAACGTCCGATGAGTACGTCGCACGTGTCGCTGTAGCCGCGTCCGCTGCTGGTGCCGCCTTGGAACGTCAGGCTGTTGTTCAGTCGGGCATTCACGGACACATCGAGGCCTTGCCAGTAGTTCGTCTGGTCACCGAAGTCGGCCGTCGACGTGTAATACGGATCGGTCGCGCCCAGTAGCGAGTTGTTGTTGCGCGTGAGGAAGGTGACCGGATAGCCGCCGCCACCCGGCAGACGTGAATCGAGCGGCGCGGTCAGGGTGACTTCGTCATAGTCGCTCGCCCTCAGCGCGCGATTGTGAGTGACGAAGAAGTTGCTCCACCACCGGCGGCTGTAGCTGACATCGAGCGACACGCGCGGAATCAGCTCGTGCTGAATGCCGGCGCTGAACTGCCAATCCGAATTGCGTTTGCCCCAGCCTTCCTGCACGTCGGGATTGACCGCCGTCGTCTGGCCCTGCTGTCCCCAGTTCAGATTGGTCCACGCCTGGCACTCGCCGTTGGCGGCGGGGTTCATGAAGTCGCATTCGGCGACGAAGTTCTGATTGGCGTCGGTCCACCCACGGCTCGTCGTCTGCTGCAGCGTCACGGCGGGGTTGTTGATCGTGTAGGCGTCGCCATTGAACGCAGCCTGCAGATACTTGCTCATGCTGACCTTCAGCGCCGTCTTACCGTTGCCGAAGAGGTCGTAGGATGCCCCCATCCGAGGCGTGATGTCGTTGTAGCCGCGCACGCCCGTGGTTTTCGGGAAGATGAACGCGGGCCCGAAGCGATGCGCCTCGACGACGCCGTTCTCGCCCTCGGGGAAGTAGCTGCGGACGTGCTCGTAGCGCAGGCCGCCCTGCACCGTCAGTCGCGACCGCGTCCACTGATCCTGGACGAAGAACGCGTCGGGCAGGGTCCGATTGCTCGTCAGCGTGGGACCGACTCGCTGCGTCAACTGATTGGGCACACCGTTGTTGAAACGATAGCTAATCTGCTGACCGAGGAAGCTCGGCGTCTTGGCGATCATCAACGCGCCCTGGTAACCAGCTTTGAAGCTGTGTGCGCCCGTGACGTACGAGAGCGACGCGCGATACTGCGCGTTCTGCTGTTTGGTGCCTGACGTGGCCGGCCAGCCGTGATAGATGAAGTTCGAGTTGGGCGTCTGGGTGAGGTCGTTCGATAGCTGCTCGGTCACCGCAATCTGATCGACGGCAGCACCAACCGGACGAATGTCACCCCACTCGGTCCAGAACGACGAGAAGCCGGCTTCGACGAGGATGCGGCTCGACCACGGCGCCGAGTAGGTGGCCTGCATGATCTTCGCGGGATGGTCCCAGATCGTTCCCGACTCCGGAGACGAGGTGGGCACGCCAGGGCCGATGCCAGGACCCGACGCGGTCCAGCCGTCGCCGGGCGAGCGGCACTGACCGCTGTCCGGCGCGTACGACCCGCCGGAGCAGTTCTTGGTGTAGTCGACGTAGAACCCGAACTTGTGGCGCGGTGTGGCCTGATAGGTCAGGCGTGTGGCGATGACCTTCTTGGAGTTGGAGTTCCGCACGTGCACGCCGGTGTCGCGCGCGTAGGTCCACAGGTTGGGATTGGACGCATTCAGGTTGCCGTACTGGTTCGGCACGTCCTGATACGTGCCGATCGTCCGGGCGTTGGCGAAGAACCAGATCTTGTCGCGCAGGATGGGGCCGCTGAACGCGAAGTTGGTGTCCCAGTTGCGAATCAGCGCGGCCTGGTCGACGAACCCATAGCTTTCCAGCTCGGCGTCGATGTTGCTGCCTTGCGACCACTTGCCGGCCAGGCTCGCAAAGTAGAACCCGCTGAACGTGTTGCCGCCGGTCTTCGGAATCATGTTGAACGCCGGGCCGCCGCGATCGACTTCGGCAAGTCCGCCGGCGATCGTGACCTGCACCTCGGACGCATTCGACATGTCGTACTGATAGCCCGACACGCCGCCGCCGCCGACCGAGGAGCCGACGTTCATGCCGTCGATCTGAATGTTGCCTTCGCTGCTGCGTCCGCCGCGCGCGGTGAAGAAGTTGTTCGACGGCGTCGCGCTCGCGCCGAGTCCGGTGCCCTGAATGCCGGGCACGCCGGCGAGATAGTTGCCGTAGCCGCGCGAAGCGGGCAGCGCGCGCACGAAGTCGTTGCTCAGCACCTGCTCGCGGCTGGTGCTGGTCTGGATGTCAACGACCGGCGCATCGCCGGTGACGGTGAGCGTCTCCTGAATGCCGCCGACGCGCATCTCCGCGTTCACGGTCGTCACGCCACTGCCGCTCAGCTCGAGATTCTGCCTGGCGACGGTCGTGAATCCCTGCAGCGTGAACGTCACCGTGTAGGTGCCTGGACGAAGGTCGATGACCTGATACTGACCGTTGGCGTCGGTCACGACCGACCGCGTCTTTTCGATGAGCACCGGACTCGCTGGCCTCGACAGAGACACCCGGCAGGATGGCTCCGGAGGTGTCGCGAACGGTGCCGGCAATCGACTGCGCGCCGGCAAGGGCTGGAAGAAGGCAAATGGCGGCGAAAAGCGGTGCTCGTACGATGCCACGCAGGTGTGATCTGGTCATTGGTGCTCCCAAAACATGTCGAAGCGGACTCGAAGGCGAGGCATTATAATCGCCACCTATGCGCTCTGCGATCGTGGTCGTCGCACTCGCCGCGACATTTGCCGGCAATCTTCGTGTCGCCGCCCAGGGTGGTGCGCGCCCGCCGGACATCGCCGGCGAATGGCGGCTCGACAGCGCCGAAGATCCGGGCCAGCCGCCGCTGGCCGACTACCTCGGTCTCGCGCTCAACGAGGCCGGACGGCTGCGCGCCGACACGACACCGGAGTCGATCTGGGGCACGCCGGAGTATCAGTGCCGGCCGCACTCGGCGCCGCACCAGTGGCGCGGCGTCGGCGGCGCGCGCATCCTCAAGGACCTCGATCCGATTTCCCGCGAGATCATCGGCTACCGCGTTGCAGTTCATGCGCTCGCTCGATCGGCCGATCTTCGTGGACGGCCGTCCGCATCCGCCGGCCTGGGCGCCGCACAGCTGGAGCGGATTCTCGACCGGCGAGTGGATCGGTCAGACGCTGAAGGTCACGACCACGCACTTGAAGGACGGCTTCCTGAAGCGCGGTGGGCCGCAGACGTCGCGACATGCTGACGATGACCGAGTTCATCACCCGGCACGACGACATCCTGTCGATCGTGCAGGTGGTGGACGACCCGATCTATCTCGACGAGCCGTACGTGCTGTCGATCACCTACACCTACGATCCCAACGCCGGCCCGGTGACGGAGAACTGCACCGGTTCATCGTTTGCCGAGAACGGCGGCCGCGATCGGCACTGGGTGCCGCACTTCCTGCCGGGGCAGAACAGCGGCATCGGCGAGTTCCTCAAGACGCAGGCATGGATTCCGTTCGAGCCGGTGCGCGGCGGCGTGAAGACGATTTATCCGGAGTACCGCGCGTGTGCTCGGCAAGAGCGCCGCGATCAACGCCCTCACCGTGCCGGTGTCGAAGTCGGCCAACGATGTCGCGAAGCGCATCGCCGATCAGAGCCCGCGCGACGGTCAGGTGCACGTGCTGCCGGTGCAGGGCAACGTCTACATGCTCGTCGCCGACGGCACGAACATCACCGCGTCGGTCGGCAGGGACGGCATTGCCGTCGTCAACACCGGCTCGGCGCAGATGACCGACAAGGTGCTGGCCGCGCTCAACGAGCTGGCCAAGACGAGCGGTCAGCGCGCCAGCGACGAACACCTGCTTCGGAGCGAATTGCCCGGGGATGCCGAGCTGGTCGAGCCCGTACTTCAACACCGTCGTCGCGTCACCGCGGCCGGCGCGGTCCGATGCGCTACGTCATCAACACCAGCGCGGCGCCGGAGCACGTCGGTGGGAACGAGAAGCTCGCCGCGTCGGGGAGGTTCGCCGCGGCGGCGTCGGGCGGATTCGGCGGCGCGGTGCGCGAACTGGGCGAGACGGCGACGATCGTCGCGCACGAGGGCGTGCTCACGCGCGATGAGCACGCCGGCCGGCAAGACGCCGGCCGCTCCTGAAGGGGCCTGGCCGGCCGACACGTTCTTCGACGACTTCCACAAGCTGTCGGAGTACGTGAACGGCGAGCCGGTGATCCTCTATCACGCCAAGGCGGCGAACACCGACGGCGACAGCTTCGTGTTCTTCCGCCACTCAGAGGTGATTGCCGCCGGCAACCTCTTCTCGACGATCAGCTATCCGCTCATCGACACCGACCAAAGGCGGCACGATCCAGGGCGTGATCGACGGCCTCAACCACATCCTCGATCTGTCGGTCGCCGAGTATCGATCGCAGGGCGGCACGTGGATCGTCCCGGGACGTGGACGGCTGTCGGACACCGCCGACGTCGCCTCCTATCGCAACATGCTGGTGATGATTCGCGATCGGATCCGCGATCTGAAGAAGCAAGGGCATGACGCTCGAGCAGGTCAAGGCGGCGCGTCCGACGCTGGATTTCGATGGGCGCTACGGCTCGACCACTGGCTCCGTGGACGACGAACATGTTCATCGAGGCGGTGTACAAGACGGTGTAATGCAGATGACGAAAGCGAAATGCAATGCAAGTAGAGGCACTGAGATGCGCAAGCTGTTTCTGATCGTTGCTGCCGTCGCGTTCACGGCCTCGACGACCGTCGCGCACCATTCGTACAGCGCCACCTACGAGACCACCAAGTCGATCACGCTCGAAGGTGCCGATCGTCCAGTTCGTCTACCGCAACCCGCACTCGTTCGTGCACATCGACGCGCCCGACGCGAGCGGCGTCTCGCAGCGATGGGCCGTCGAGTGGGGCGGAACCGGTCAGCTGGCGCAGTCCGGCGTGAAGCGCGACTCACTGAAGGTCGGCGACAAGGTGCGTCATCAGTGGACGCCCGTCGCGTGTGCCGGGCGAGTACCGTGTGCTGATGGTCAACCTGACGCGACCAGCCGACGGCTTCAACTGGGGCCGCGGCGCCAACGAAGTGGTCGACTGAGGAGGCCACCGTCAGGTGGCCCGGGTCACGATGACTCGACTCTTCTCGTCGCTCTCTGCGGCGTCGCTCGCGTTCTCGCTGCCACTCGACGCGCAGCGCGGCGGCGGCCGCGGCCGTGCCGGCGGTCCGCCGCCCAGCCCTCGGCAGGCGGCGCCAATCGATCTCGCCGGCTACTGGGTGTCGCCGATCATCGAAGACTGGAAGTACCGCATGGTCACGCCCGCCAAGGGCGTCTTCGATGCGGTCCCGCTGAACGCCGAAGGCCGCAAGGTCGGTGAGAGCTGGGATCCGGCGAAGGATGAAGCGGCAGGCAGAGCAGTGCCGGGCCTACGGCGCCGGCGGCATCATGCGCCTGCCCGGGCGCCTGCGCATCTCGTGGCAGGACGATACGACGCTGAAAGTGGAGACCGACACCGGCACGCAGACGCGACTGCTTCGTTTCGGCAACCCGCCGCGCTCCGGCCGAGGCGACGCTGGCAGGGACACTCGGTGGCGCAGTGGAACGTGGCGGCGCGCAGCCTGAGGTCGTGACCACGAACCTGCGTCCCGGCTACGTTCGCAAGAACGGCGCTCCCTACGGCGAGAAGGCCACGGTCACCGAGTACTGGGACCTCAACGAGCTGCCCAACGGCGATCGCTGGCTGACCGTCATCACCAAGGTCGAGGATCCGCAGTACTTCACCCGCACCTACACGACGAGCTCGGACTTCAAGAAGCTGCGCCGACGCGACCGGCTGGAATCCGACGCCCTGCTCCGCGCGCTGACGTAGGACCGGTCCTGTGGCTCGTGGGGTCAGTTTCGTCTTGCCCGTTCCTGCGAGAGCCCACACGCACCAGACAGTAAGGCGTCAGTGTGCGAGCGGTCGATGACGGTTGTCCAGTCTCGCGTCGATACCGCGGTCGCCGCAGGGCGCATTCTGAGCCGGCGCGCCGTTCGACGCCGTGGAAAAACGGGCCCTCCGCATGGCTTCGACGACCCGCAGTCACGCTGCGAGCCCGTTTTTACCCCGCTGCGCGTGTCACGGCGCTCACAGGCGCGCCTCTCAGAACGCGCCCTGCGACTGCCAAGTCGCCTCTGATACCTGTCCAACCGTACCGGCAGCGGGAGACATGCTGCGGCAGCAGAACCTGCGAGCGGCGCGTCACACGCGGCAGACGGGAAACCGCGAGCGCAGGGCTGAGTCCGGCGCAGGTCACGGATCTCCACCCCAACGCGCAAGCGTGCGCACAGGGGACCCCGGACCTGCGCCTGTGTTGCGTATGTCTGCGAGCGGCGGGCCGCGAAGTATTCTGTTCGCAATGACAGCACAGGACGCACCTGCGGTGGTGTTCGAGGACGTGTCGCTGGCCTTCGACGATCACGTCGTCCTCGACAAGGTCAGCTTCATCGTCCCGCCAGGGACGCATGACGATACTGCTCGGCGCCAGCGGTTCAGGGAAGTCGGTTGCCCTGAAGCTGATTCTCGGTTTGTTCCGGCCGGATGGCGGCCGGATTCTCGTCCATGGCCACCGCATCGATCAGATGAGCGAGCCCGACCTCCTCCGCATGCGTGCTGACGTCGGCATGCTCTTTCAGGAGAGCGCCCTGTTCGACTCTCTGACCGTCGCGGAGAACGTGGGATACCGGTTGTCGGAGGAGATGCGCATGCCGGAAGACCAGGTCCAGGCGCGTGTGCAGGAGGTGCTCGGGTTCGTGGGCCTCGCGGAATACGGCGAACGCGGCACCACCGAACTATCTGGCGGTCAGCGGCGGCGAGTTGCCATCGCGCGCGCAATGGCGGCCAAGCCGAGTCTGCTGCTCCTGGACGATCCGACGACCGGCCTCGATCCCCTGACCGCGACCTCGGTGGACGACGAGATCGTCAAGCTGCGCGACCTGCAGGAAGTGACGTCGATCGTCGTGACGCACCAGATTCGTGACGCCGTGTACGTCGCCACGCACGAGGCGGTGCAACGCAACGGCGATCTGACGATCGCGGATGCCGACCTCGATGATGCGGGACGCGTGCAGTTCCTGGTGCTTCGCGACGGCAGCATCCACTTCGAGGGAACGCGCAAGGAACTGCTGGCGGCGTCCGATAGCTACTTGAAGGAGTTCCTGTTCATGACGCTGCCGCCTTGGTAGCGCCGTCGTTTTGGACGGGCCGGTGCGTGCTACCGTATTCCGCCATGCGCACACACCTCACCCTTCTCGCCGTCATCGCCATCTGCCTGACGCCCCTGTCCGCTGCTGCTCCGACCGCACGTCCTGAAGATGTCGGACTCTCGAGCGAGCGTCTCAAGCGCATCGGCGATTTGATGCAGCGCCACATTGCCGCGAAGACCTTCGCCGGCGCCGTCTCGCTGGTCGCGCGCAACGGCCGCATCGCGCACTTCGAGACGCACGGCCTGATGGATCTCGACACCACGAAGCCGATGCAGAAGGACGCGATCTTTCGCATCATGTCGATGACCAAGCCGGTGGTCGGCGTCGCGGTGATGATGCTGGTGGAGGAGGGCAAGGTCAGGCTGGCTGACCCGGTCTCGAGGTTCATTCCCGATCTGCAGGGACTCTCCGCCGTCGTGCTGAACAGCGAAGGCCGCGTCGCGCCGGCACCATCGGGGTCGGTGGTGGCGGCACTGCCGAGCCGCACGGTTCCGGCAGACCGTGAGATCACCGTGCGCGATCTGTTGACGCACACATCGGGCCTGATGAGCGGCGGCATGAGCGCGAACAGCAACAGTGACGTGATGCCGAAGGCCGGGGAGACAGTTGCCCAGATCATGCCGAGGCTGAAGAAAGTGCCGCTCGACTTCCAGCCGGGCACACGCTGGGCCTACAGCGGCCAGTTCGGCTTCGACGTGCTGCTGCGCGTTGTCGAGGTCGCGTCCGGGATGCCGTTCGATCAATTCGCCAGGCAGCGTATCTTCGATCCGCTCGGCATGAAGGACACGGCCTTCTATCCGATGGCCGACAACCCGCGCATCGCAACGCTGTACGAGCAGGCCAGCGGCTCGCTGCGTAAGGCGTCGAACCCGCCGTTCATGAACGGCGCGTATCTGTCGGGCGGCGGCGGCCTGTACAGCAGCGCAGAGGATTACCTGCAGTTCGCGCTGATGCTGCTCAATCGCGGCCAGCTCGATGGCAAGCGCCTGTTGAGCACGAGGAGCGTTGACGTGATGAGCAGCGTGTTTGCGCCCGACACGCTGCCCGGCCGTCTCGCCGGCGAAGGCTACGGCCTGAGCGTGCGGGTGGTGGACAATCCCGCGGCGCGAAACACCTATCTGTCGAAGGGCAGCTTCGGGTGGAGCGGCGCCTTCAACACCCACTTCTTCATCGATCCCAGCGAGCGCGTGGTCGGCCTGTTCATGACGCAGGTCGTCGGCCTGGCGTCGCGCGGGGAGATCCGCGACGACTTCGAAACGGCGGTGATGCAGTCGATCGTGGGCAGCGGCGGGGCCGGCACGAACTAGGGCTAGGGCCGTCGCGGACCGTAGCGCGCCGCCAGATAGTCGAGCAGCGCGCTGCGATCCTGATCGGGCACCTTTGCGCCCCAGCCGGTCATCTTGTTGATCTCGGCGTCCCACTGCGTACGCGTGAGACGCTGTTGCCGAATCACGTCATCGTCGTGGCAGGAGAGGCACGCGCTCTTGAGTGTCGATGGAGCGGTGACCGTCGCCGCGTCGCCAGGCGTGGTCCCGGAAACCGTGACAGACCTGTCCACGACGATGCCGATCCGTGGTACGACGTTCCAGCCATAGCCCGAAGGATTCCACTCCTGTTCGTAGCGGCTGCATATTGCCGGCGGCGTCGCGCGCGCGGGCGAAGACGGTGTAGTAGGCCTCGCGCGGCGGGGTCCAGCGATACTCCCACAAGCGCCAGCCGAACTCCGTCCTCTGGTCGCGGCGCATCGTGGCAGGCGTCCACGTGCGTCCGCCATCGACGCTCACGTCCACAGCCGTTACCGGACCCCGCGTCACCGCTCCATGCCGTGCCCCGAATCACGATCGGCCTGCCAGCTTCTGCGGTGATCACACCGCCAGTCTCGCGAGGCTCCGCGATGACGCTCTTCACGCGCAGGCTTGTCACCGGCTGCATCGCCTCTGGCGGTACGGCCCGTCCCGGCTGCACCGGCGTGCCCGGATGGCGGTAGGCACGCGCCATCCAGAAGCCGTCGTGCTCGGCGTTCAGCACTGTGATCGACGTGACCCACTTGATCCACGAGTCGCCGGCCCAGCCCGGGACGACGACGCGCAGTGGGAAGCCGTGTTCCACTGGAAGCGTCTCGCCGTTCATGTCGTAGGCAAGCAGGGTCGCGGGATGCAAGCGCTTTGGCGATTGGAATCGAACGCTGGAAGTCGGGCATCGTGCCGATGGGGACGTCTGCGCCGTTGAAGAGCACTTCCTTCGGCGACGACTTCAACCCGGCCCGTTTCAGGACGTCCGCAAGCCGCACGCCTCGCCACCGCCCGTTTCCGACGCCGCCGTGTCCCCACTGCAGACCAGGCATCGATGGTTCGTAGAAGCTGCGTCCGTTGCCCGCGCATTCGAGCACGCTCACCAGCTTCGACCGACGGCATCCGTCGAAGGTCGTCCATCGTCAGCGTCAGAGTGGTCGCCACTTCGCCGTCAACGGTCAGGCGCCACCCACCGATGTCCACGCGTGGGGTGTAGACGTGGGAACGGACGAAGAAGCGATCGATTGGCGTGATGTAGTCCGAGAAGCCGGCGATCGGCATCTCGAGATCCAGAGGACGAGCTGAGCGGACGATCATGTCGCGCTTCACGCCTGCGGTTGCCGGCTGCAACAGAGCAGCGGCGGACAGCAAGCAAGAAGTGCCTGCGGGACAGGTCCATTGGCTTACCTGAACGATAGCAGCGATCGGGCCCGGCGAGCGTCTTGCACGGCTCGGTCGCGTGCCTCAGCCAGGAGTCCACCCGGTCAAGTCCGCCGCGATGGCACGGCTGCGCTATGTCACCGACCAGCGCCCCGGCATTCGACGCTTCAAGGCCGGCAGCGGATTTCGCTATGTCGGCGCCAACGGGCAGGTGATTCGGCGCCAGGACATCCTCTCCCACATCCGTGCGCTCGCGATTCCTCCGGCGTGGACCGACGTGTGGATCTGTCCCGATCCGCGTGGCCACCTTCAAGCGACCGGACGTGACGCGAAGGGGCGCAAGCAGTACCGCTATCACCCCGACTGGCGCGCCACGCGCGACGAGACGAAGTTCGATCGCATGCAGGCGTTCGCGCGCGCGCTGCCCATCGTCAGACGGCGGGCCCGCGCCGACCTGGCGCGGCCGGGACTGCCGCGCGAGAAGGTGCTCGCCACGCTCGTGCAACTGCTCGAGCGCAGCCTCATTCGCGTCGGCAACGAGGAGTATGCGCGGCAGAACGAGTCATTCGGACTGACCACGATGCGAGACAAGCACGTGCGCGTCAGCGGCGGCACGGTCCGCTTTCAGTTCCGCGGCAAGAGCGGCAAGCATCACACCATCGACGTCAACGACTGGCGGCTCGCGCAGGTGGTGAAGCAGTGCCGCGATCTGCCGGGTCAGGAGTTGTTTCAGTACGTGGACGCCGACGGCAAGCGGCAGCGCGTCGGCTCCGGCGATCTCAACACCTACCTGAGAGACGTCACCGGCGAGGAGTTCACCAGCAAGGATTTCCGCACGTGGTGGGGGACGGTGCTCGCGGTCAAGGCGTTGCGAGAGCTGCAGCCAGGCCGAAGCAAGACACACAGCGAGAAGAACGTGCTGCTCGCCGTCGAAGCCGTCGCCGGCCTGCTCGGGAACACGCGCGCGGTCTGCCGCAAGTCCTACGTGCACCCGGGCGTGGTCGACTCCTATGTCGATGGAACGCTCGCCAGGATTCTGGACCGCCGCGCCAAAGCCGCCGCGAAGTCGGTTCCGGGTTTACGGCCGGACGAAGTGGCGCTGCTGACGCTGCTCAAGCACCTGCAGCACAAGGAGCCCGGGAAGAGAAGCGCCGCGTAGAGGCGGGCTCAGACCCGCCTGTCATGCCGTCAGGCCTCGCGACTCAATCGGACGACCCGGCCGCTGAGTTGGTCAGCGCCGATCGACACGTAGAGTTCGCGGTCGCTGATCGACACACTGAAGGCCACGCGGCGTTCGAGACGTGCGACGAGCGCGCTGACCAGGACGCGATCGATGGCGTACAGCTCCAGCGTGTCGGCGTTGTAGATCGTCTTGCCCGCGAGCTGCTTGAGCAATTGCGTCGCATCCTTGTGCGTGTAGACGGCCACGCGTGTCGCGAGCTTCGACGCCTTGTGGAGGCGGCCGGCGTCAGGCGTGCCGATATCGATCCACGACTTCAGGGCGCCGGTCAGATCTCGCACCGCGATCGCCGGCTCGTCTGGCGTGGACACGCCGCGAGAGAACTCGATCCCCTCGGTGAATTCCAGCAGATAGGCGATCACTCGTGCGACGAGATACTCCTCGGACTCGGAAGGATGGCGCGCGACGCGCAGCGCCAGGGACTCATAGACGTGACGGTCGGTGTCCGAGAGCTCGACGTCGAAGTTGTAGATGGTTGCGGTGAGGGCCATGCCAGCCAACGAGCGTACACTGGGTCGGTGAGTCTCAAGAACAACGCGCGTCTCGTGTACTCCACTGAAACCGCCGGCAAGTGTCCGGGATGCGGCTGGCCGCAACGCGACTGCCAGTGCAGCACACGCCACGCGACCGACGCTACTGTCCCGTCGCGCATCGTCGCCAAGGTGCGGATGGAGAAGAAGGGCCGTGGCGGCAAGACCGTCACCGTGGTCTACGGGCTGCCGCAGAACGTCGAGTTCCTCAAGGAGCTCAGTCAGGAGCTGAAGCGTGCGTGCGGGACCGGCGGAACGGTTGTCGAAGGCGGAGTCGAGCTGCAGGGGGACCTGCGGCCGCGCGTGCGCGAGGTGCTCGTACAGCGCGGCTACATCGTCAAAGGCTGAAATATAATGGCACTCATATGTCCCGACTCACTTACGTCCTGGCAGCACTCGTTCTCTCCGTCGCACCCGCAGCCGCTCAGACCTGGCAGATCGACACGGCTCACTCGCGGGCGCAGTTCACCGTTCGCCATCTGATGATCTCCGACATCCGCGGTGACTTCGGCGCGGTCACCGGTTCCGTCGACTACGACGGCAAGGATCTGACCAAGGCGAAGATCAATGCCACGATCGACGTGAAGTCGATCTCCACGCGCGTCGACAAGCGCGACGAGCACCTGAAGACCGACGACTTCCTCGACGTCGCCAACCACCCGACGATGACGTTCGTGTCGAAGGCGATTACGCCGGGCGCGAATGGCAAATACAACATGACCGGCGATCTGACCATCCGCGGCACCACGAAGACGGTCACCTTCGAATTGACGCCTCCGATGGGGCCGATTACCACGCGCGGCACGACCAAGATTGGCGCCTCGGCGAGTGGCAAGATCAACCGCAAGGACTTCGGCGTGAAGTATCACGAGGTCATGGACAACGGCGGTCTCGGCGTCGCGGACGAGGTCTTCATCCAACTCGACGTCGAGCTGATTCAACGAGCTCCACGCACATCGAGCAACTGATTCTCATCCTCGGCGTGCTCGCCGCGCTCGCCGCGGCGGGCATGCTCTATCAGCGCGCCGCCAGCCGTGCGGCCGCGCGCCGTTTTCCTGCACCAGGCGAACTGATTGATGTCGGCGGTCACCGGTTGCACGTCACGTGCACCGGGACCGGCCGCCCTCCGGTATTCCTCGAAGCCGGTATCGCGGCCTCGTCACTCAGTTGGGCGGCCGTCGCGCCGTCGGTCGCGACGTTCACGCGCGTGTGCACTTACGACCGCGCAGGTCTCGCGTGGAGCGACGTGCCTTCATGCCCGCGAACGTTCGAGCGGATCGTGGACGAGCTCGCAACCGTCATCGGGCGCGTTGCGCCAGCCGAGCGCTGCATCCTGGTCGGTCATTCGTTCGGCAGCTTTGTCGTTCGCGGATACGCCAGGCGTCACCCTGAGGTCGGTGGCGGGGCTGGTCCTCGTGGATCCGGCGGTCGAATGGCTGAAGCCAGACGCCTTACGCGCCTACCGCCTTCGTCGTGCGCAGCGCCTCGCCCGGATCGGCGCGGGCCCTGGCGCAGGTCGGGTATTCCCGCGCGTCCTTCTGGCGCTGCTGATCGGTGGAGCGCCGGCCGCTCCGCAGCGATTCACGAAACTCTTTGGGGACACCGTCGCACAGACGCTCGGGCGGCTGGTCGGCGAAGTGCGCAAGCTCCCTCCGGCGACCTATCCGCTGATGCAGGCGTTCTGGTCGGAGCCGAAGTGCTATCACGCGATGGCCGACCATCTCGCCGCGCTTGAACGGGACGGCGCAGCCATCGCGCACATTGTCTCGCCGCCGGAGATTCCGACCGTCGTCATCTCCAGTGGCAATCAGCCCGCCGAACACATCGAGATGCAGCGAATGCTGGCAGAGGCATCACGCAACGGCCGACACATCATGGCCGCACGAAGCACGCACTGGGTGCAGCTGGACGAGCCTGAGCTGATCGTCGCCGCGGTGCGAGCGCTGGTGAGCCGGATCGTCCGGACCGTTCAGCACGGCCCGAACGATCCGAACGACTCGAACGATTCAGAAGACGTATTTCACAGCGAACTGCAGAATGCGCGGATCCTGCACCGCCGTGACGCGCCCGAACGTCGCGGCGGCCAGGTTCACGCTGGGGTCAACTGGGATCGCGGCATTGGTCAGATTGAACGCCTCGATGCGTCCCTCGATCCGATGGTTGCCCGGCAGCGGAAACACGCGCGAGAGCGCGGCGTCCAGGCCCCAGTTGGCGAAGCCGTAGAACGAGAAGAATCCGGCATCGCCGTACGCGCCGAGCGCTGGAACGGCGAAGGCCGCCCGGTTGATGAACTGCGAGTTCAGGTTCCCCGACGTGTCCTGATAGACGTCCTCGCTGACCTGATTCGCCGACTGACCGGCCAGCCCGGTCAGCGCCCGATCCGATCCCGAGGTGATCGTGAGCGGCTGTCCGGACGAGATGCGGTAGACGAGCGCCAGGCGCCAGTCCGACAGCAGTGCGCGCATCGTCGGCTGATTGAACTGCGGTGCACTTGCCACGCCGGTCAGATTGAAGATGTGCCGGCGATCGGCCGCGCACGGCGCGCGGTCCTTGCCGACCTGGAACGTCTGGTTCGGATTCGACACCCCCAGGTTCACGCGATCGCTCATGCACTTGGACAACGTGTAGTTGGCGTTGAGATTCACGTTGGCGACCTCACCACGGACCGACGTCACCAGACCGTGATAGTTGGCCTCGCTGTCGGACCGGTACTCGTCGAGGTTGGAGAACAGCCGCGCATCCGGCAGCAGTGCCGGGTTGTTCGTCGCCGCCCAGAGACGCAGCTCGCGCCGCTGGTTGATGTTGCCGGTCTGGTTGCACGGCGTGAACGGCACGCCCTCGAGCACACACGTGTCCGGTCCGGTGAAGAGACTCGGGTGCGACTGCGCCGTGAGGAGCAACGCCGGGTTCACCGCCGTCGTGTTCCACAACCGGCTGCTCTTGCTGCCCAGATAGCTGGCCGAAACCAGCCAGCGGTCGATCACCTGCTGCTGCACGCCGGCGTTCCACGACTGCACCTGGCTCATGTCGAGATCGGCGCCGAAGGGAATGAACACCGAGCCTGGGGCAAAGAACGCGTTGGTTCGCCAGTCGAAGGGGAACGGATTGCCGCCGGCCAGTCCGGCCCATGGATTGTCCAGCGTGCCGGTGCGGTGGATGATATCGGCCGCCCACGGCGACACGTTGTTGGAGTTGAGCAGCGCCTGCAACTCGACGACGTCGTTGGCGACGCCGTAGCCGGCGCGAATCGACGTGCGGCCCTGTCCCGTGGGATCCCAGGCCGCGCCGATTCGTGGCGCGAACTTGTTCCAACGGGCCGAGATGCCCGAGTGGCCGTCGAAGTCGGCCGGGCCGGAGCCGTCAGGGTTCTGGCTCGGATACGTGAAGCCGGCGGGCGCGGTTGGGAACACAGTGCTGCGTTGTCCGGCCTTGAAGCGCTCGACGCTGAAGTTGTACACGCGGATGCCGCCGTACTCGTTCTCCATCCACACCATCGGGATGAACGGCTCCCAGCGGAGGCCGAGATTCACCGTCAGGTTGGACGACGCACGCCAGGTGTCCTGCGCATAGATCGCGGCGTAGTGCTGATACGGGCTGAGCGTACTCGGCATCGACTGCCGGCTCTCGGTCAGCGCACCGGTCAGGAAATCGCCCAGTGCGTTGCCGGTGGTGTTGGCCGAAAACGTCAAACCGCCGACCCCTCGCGTGTGCGCGAGCGAGACGACGTCGGCGCGTCCCCAGATCCCACCGACGCCTAGCTGGTGCGCGCCGCGGGTGATGCTCAGGTCGTTGCTGATCTGATACTGGTTCTGCTCCATTTCCCGCTTGGCGGTGGGCCCGCTGCCAAGCGTGAAGAAGCCGGGCACTGTCAGCACGAAGTGCCCCGGCACCGACGTCCACTGGTTGATGCCGACCTCCTGGGGATCGAAGAAGCGCGCGCCGGCCTTGTTCACGCCGAGCCGGTTGTAGGCCATGCGGAACGAATTGACCATCGACGAGCTCACCACCCAGGTATTGCCGGCCACGATCGAATCGTGCCGATCGTTGAACCCGCTGCTGGTCGTGCTCAGCAGATTGGAGGAATCCTGCGCGAACGGCACGAGCTGGTCGTGTGACGTTCCCATGTAGCGCGCGAAGATCTGATGGTTCGCCGTGTGCTGGAAGTCCACACGCATGACGTACTGCCGATCGTGGCGCTCGATGGCGTCGCCCCAGCGCACTTCGCCGCACGGATTGCTCGCCACCGGGAGACGTGCCGAGAGCCGCCGTGCCGCGGCGCTGATGCGAGACGGATCGATGAAGCCGTCGGCGAAGTCGGCATCGCGCCATGCCGGGCGATAGCACTGGTTGAAGTTGCGGAAGTCGCCGTTCAGCATCTCCGCCGTGGGCACGATCGAGAGCGTGTCCGACGGCCGCTGATCGACAAGGGTGCTCTGATAGCCGCCGAAGAAGAACATCCGGTTGGGGACGATCGGTCCGCCGACCGCCGCACCCGGCTGATTCCGCTTCAAGCCATCGTCACGTGTGGCGTCGGCCTTGATGGCGTTGAACTTGGCGTTTCGTCCGAACCAGAACAGGTCGCCGTGAAACTGGTTGGTGCCGGAACGCGTGACGGCGTTCACCGACGCACCTGACGCGCGGCCGGTGTTGGCTTCCTGTGAGCTGGTGCTGACGCGGAACTCCTGCAGCGAATCGGGGAACGGCATCGGCATGCCGGTCTGGTCGAACCGGTTGGTGTGCTCGGCGCCATCGAGCATGTAGTTCACGCCGAACCGCTGGCCGCCGGCGACCGCGATGTTCACACCGGTGGCCATCCCCCAGGACGGCGACGGGCCAATCGTGACTGCGGCCCCCGCCATGTTGATCAGATTCGTCACGTTGCGCGCCGGCAGCGGCAGTTCGAGAATCCGCTCACGTTCGATCACTGCGCCGACGCCCATGCTGCGCGTCTCGACGGCGATGTCAGACGGACGCGACGTCACCGTGATGGTCTCGTTCAGCTCGCCGATCGACAACGAGGCGTCGACCACCAGGTTCGCGTTCACCTGCAGGACGATGTTCGATTGGACGAACGTGCGGAAGCCCTGCAGCGCGACCTCGAGCCGGTAGGGACCGATGGGCAGGCTCGGTACGACGTACTGTCCGCGTTCGCTCGTCACCACGGACCGCACCAGTCCAGTGTCGGTCTGCGTGAACGTCACGTCTACACCGGGCAGCACGGCGCCGGATGCATCCGTGACCCTGCCGCTGATCTGGCCGGTGGGAGTCTGCGCCAGCACCGACGTCGAGGTCAGCGCGCAGAGGGAGAACACTGCCGCAGGTACACGGAAATACCGCGTGAGCATTATGAAAACCTCCGTGAGTCAACGAGGACGAGAGGGCGAAGGCGTTTCGCGCCCTGGCGGACGCGACTATCGCCTGGAACTAACCGAGATCTGCGAGGCGGGGTGGGCGATCGGCTCGAATGGAACGAACGCGTTCAGTGGAGATGAGAGGGACCGAGATGGATGTGGCGATCGCCTGAACGTCGCGAGTGGCCGATATCGAGTCGGCGTCGTCCGAGTCGGCTTGTTCGCCCAGGCTCGCAGAGTCGGCCGGGCCTTCCAGGTCGCCGTACACCACGACGCCACGGAGTCGTCGTTGCCGGGAGCGCCAGACACATGCACGGAGCCCAGCGCCCAGGCTCCGCACAGGAGGCACACCGCGACGATCACACCGACGATGGACGAAGCGTGGACCCGCAGTGACATGTCAGGAGGTGACAGCGCGGATGATGGCCCGTCCGCGTGCGGCGTGTCAACGGAGCATCGCGTCGCGCGCCGCCTTGAACTCGTTGCCCGGCTTCCACTCGGGGAACTTCGCGGCGTTGGCGACGTTGTAGCCGACCAGGAACAGCAGTTGCGCATCCTCGGTCGCACCCGAGAGATCCCAGTCAGCCTTCACCTCGTCGGACGGCGCGTGATAGTCCTTGTTGGTGTACTCGTCGCGCTTCTGCTGGCTGTATTCGGCAGGCTTGCCGATGAAGTCGATGCCGGTGTCCATGTACAGCGCGGGCACGCCCTTCTTGGCGAAGTTGAAGTGATCCGATCGGTAGTAGAAGCCCTTTTCCGACTCCGGGTCGGGCTTCAAGACGCGTCCCTGAGTGGCTGCGGCGTCGCGTAAGTAGTCATCGAGGTCGGATGCACCCATGCCGATCACGGTGAGGTCCTTGGTACGTCCCCACTGGTTGACGCCGTCGACGTTGATATTGGCGAGTGTCCTGGCGAGTGGATAGATCGGCTGCTCGGCATAGTGCTGCGCGCCAAGCAGGCCCTGTTCCTCGGCGCCCACCATCAGAAACAGAATCGACCGCTTCGGACGCGGCTCCACGGCCGTGAAGGCGCGGGCGATCTCGAGGACCTGCGACACGCCTGACGCGTTGTCGAGGGCGCCGTTGTAGATCTTGTCGCCGTTGACCGGTGCGCCGACGCCCAGGTGATCCCAGTGCGCGGTGTAGACGACGTATTCGTTGCGCAGCTGCGGATCGCTGCCTTCCAGCTTGGCGAGGACGTTTCGCGATTGAATCGTGCGCAGCGTGTTGCGGATCGCCACCGACGCCGACAGCCCAAGCGGCACCGGGCGGAACTCACGCGTCAGTGCCTGCTTCTTGAGCGCGTCGAAGTCCTGCCCGGCCATCGACAACAGCTTCTTCGTCGCATCGAGCGACAGCCACCCTTCGATCGACGAGCGCGACATGTTCTTGTCCGCGGTGATCAGATCGAAGCGCTCACCGAGATTGCCCTGGACGACGGCGAAGGGATAGCCGGCCGGACCCGTCTCGTGGACGATGAGGATGCCGGCGGCGCCGCGGCGGGCGCCTTCCTCGAACTTGTAGGTCCAGCGGCCGTAGTAGGTCATCGCCTTGCCGTTGAACATCGACGAATCGAGCTGCGAGGAATCGGACGCGCTGGGAATCTGCGGATCGTTGACCAGCACGAGGATCGTCTTGCCCTTGACGTCCACGTCCTTGAAGTCGTCCCACTTGAACTCGGGCGCGGTGACGCCGTAGCCGGCGAAGACGATCTCGGAGTTCTCGAGCGACGACGGTGTCGGTGACGCGCTTGGTCCACGCCACCAGGTCGTCGCGCCACGTGAACGTCGCCTTCTTGCCGTGGCCGCTGACCGTCAGCGGCCGCGTGTTGCTCGCGGTGATGCCGACGAGCGGCAGCGACTGCACGAACGTGCCGTCGGTGTTGCCGGGCTGAAGGCCGATCTTCTTGAACTGCTCCTCGAGAAACTTGACGGTGAGCTCCTCGCCCTTGGAGCCGGGCGCGCGGCCTTCGAACTCGTCAGAGGAGAGCGTCTTGATGTCGGCGACCATGCGCGCCGACCCGGCGCGGGTCGCGGTCGCAGCCGGGCTCGTCGGCCGGCTGGCAGGCGCCGGCCAGCTCGTCGAGGCGCGCGTTGTTCATCGTTCCGAGAGTGTGGTGGCCGAAGGCGACGATCAGCTCGCCACGGCGCGTCGCGCGCCGGAGCTCGCCGCGCAGCCAGACGTATTGCGGGTGGTCGAGGTTGCCGCTGTCGCCGCCGCCCTCGGCGACGGTGTCGAGCGAGATGAAGCGCAGGCCGGGACGAGGGCTCCACGCGTAGTAGCTCGCGGTGCCCCGTGAGGCTTGCAGCTGCGCGGCGGACGTGTGCCGGAACCCGTGGCGGCCGCCGACGACCGCTCGGTACTCCTGCTTGGAGATGATCCGGCGGGCGGGGTCGGGCGCCACGGTGCGGGCGCCGCCGAGCAGCTGGACGACCTGCGCCGGGTCGCCGAGGACCGCGAACAGCTCCTCGTCGGAGGCGCCCTCGAAGGCGGCGGGGTCGAAGGTGGCGTTCGGGAAGATCTTCAGGCAGCCGACGGCGATCGCCCGGAAGAGGTCGGTGCTCGCGGGCGTGCCAGCCCCTTCGGTGTCGTGGTACGAACCGCTGGTCGAGCAGTTATCGGGGTTCTCGACCCTGCATTATCGACGACGACTCCGTCCGTCCGACGACGGGTATCGCCCGCTGACCGTCGCCGAGGATTCCCGGATCTGCATGCGTCTCATGGACCGCCTTGGCTGGACCAGTGCTCATCTCGTCGGACACTCATACGGAGCACTTATCGCCCTCCAGGCCGCCATCGACGCCCCGGATCGAGTCGCCTCCGTTTCCTTGCTCGAGCCCGGCGGCGCGTGGCATTTCCAGCTCCGACCAGGTGAAGGCGGCGCTGACGCCTGTGATCACCGCCTACAAGTCGGGTGACACGGCCGCCGCGGTGGATCTCTTCCTAAACCACGTTGGTGGTGACAGATACCGCGGTAGGATCTCGACCGGGTGGTGCCGGACGCCTTCGGCGAGGCTCTTGCAGAGGCCGATCTCTTCTTCGAGGCCGAGATGGCGGCGGTCCAGAGCTGGTCGTTCGGACCGGCAGAAGCCGAAGCGTGTGACCCAACCCGTGCTCAATGTCCTTGCCGACAACACTGTCTCGCGGTTCGTGGAAGGAGCCGAACTGATCCAATCCTGGTTTCCCCAAGCCGAGCGCTTATCCATACCCGATGCAGGGCATCTGATGGTGTTACAGAACCCGCAGTCTGTTTCGCAGGGTCTCGCTTCCTTCTTCTCGCTCACCCAATCGAGCAAACGGACCTCGCCCGCTCGGGCTAGAGAACAACGCCACCAGCGCTCCCGGCACCTCTCGTCCATCTGTTCGAAACGAGACGGTCACCAAAGGTTCAACACCCCCCGGAAATACCCCGGCGGCTCGATTGGTTGGGGATCTAACGTGCTCAGACGGTTGCGGACATTGCGGACCGAAACTGTCCGCATTACCGCATAGAGTCGAGAACGTCCACCCACAACGAGGCGTGGTTTCAATCGTCCCCAGGGCCGATCCGGAATTCGTCCTTCGGACCGATGATTTTCGGCGGTGACGCCGGTCTGATTGTCAGAAGATCTCGATACAGGAAGAGGAGAAACCCATGACCAACATGATCGAGGCATCGGGTCTGGTCAAGCGGTACAAGGAGTCTACCGCCCAGCTGGTCTCGACCTCGTTGTCCCCGAGGGCGTTGTGCTTGGCCTTCTCGGGCCGAACGGCGCCGGCAAGACGACCGCCGTGTCGATCCTGTCCACCCTGCTCGAGCCAGACGAGGGTCAGGCGATGGTCGCCGGGGCCGACGTCAGGAAAGATCCCAAAGCAGTACGCCGGCTCATCGGACTCTCCGGCCAGTACGCCGCTGTCGACGAGCACCTGACCGGGTTCGAGAACCTGGACATGATCGGGCGTCTCTATCACCTCGGGAAGGCGAGGTCGCGCGAAGCGCTCCCGGGAGCTGCTCGAGATATTCGACCTCACCGAAGCGGGCGACCGGACTGTGAAGACCTATTCGGCGGCATGCGCCGCCGTCTCGACCTGGCCGGGGCGTTGGTCGCCAAGCCACCGGTGCTGTTCCTCGACGAGCCGTCATCGGGTCTCGATCCGAGGAGCCGGGTCGACCTGTGGGACACCATTCGCGACCTGGTCAGGGAAGGAGCGACGCTTCTTCTGACTACCCAATACCTGGAAGAAGCCGACCAGCTCGCTGACGACATCGTGGTCATCGATCACGGGCATGAGATCGCCCATGGCACGGCTGACGAGCTCAAGACCCAGGTTGGTGGTGAGCGGATCGAGGTCAACAGCCGCCGATTCGGTGCACGTGACACCGGCACAAGAAGTTCTGGCCGCGTTCGCCGTTGGCGAGATCCGGATCGATCATCACAGTCGGGGGACTCACCGTGCCGATCGCCGGCGGTGCCCCGGTCCTCACCCAGGCACTGCGTGAGCTCGATGCGCGGGATCGTGGTTCAGGACGTGGCGTTGGGCCGCCCGACGCTCGACGATGTGTTCCTGACCCTGACCGGTCACGTTGCCGAGGAAGAGGTTGAGGCCAACGGCGGCAGATCGAAGAAGCCCAAGGAAGATGAGCTCGAGGAGGTCAGCCGATGAGCCAGCTGATGACCGCACTGGGTGACGGCGCCGTCGTCGCCAAGCGAAATGTGATCAAGATCAAGCGGGTCCCCGAGATCCTGGTGTTCGTCCTGCTATCACCGATCATGTTCGTGTTGCTGTTCGCCTTCGTGTTCGGTGGCGCCATCGAGGTGGCCAGCGGGGCGGCGGCGGAGGTCTATCGCGAGTTCCTGATTGCCGGCATCCTGGCCCAGACCGTGATATTCGGGGCGACTTTCACTGGCGCCGGGCTGGCCGACGACATGCAGAAGGGCATCATCGACCGGTTCCGGTCGCTGCCCATGGCGAGATCGGCGGTCCTCGTCGGCTTGATATTGAGCGATGTCGTCTACAACGCACTATCCGTTGCGATCATGGCCCTCACCGGCCTCCTGGTCGGTTGGGGAATCCCGGACCTCATTTCTCGAGGCGGCGCTGGGGTTCGGCCTCCTGCTTCTGTTCGCTTACGCCTTCTCCTGGGTGATGGCATATGTCGGGCTGTTGGTGCCGAGTGTCGAGGTGATCAACAACGCCTCGTTCATGGTGATCTTCCCGATCACGTTCGTGTCCAACGCCTTCGTCCCACTCGAGACTCTGCCTCCAGCTCTGCAGACCTTCGCGGAATGGAATCCGGTGTCGTCGTTGACTCAGGCGGTGCGTGAGCTGTTCGGAACATCCCCCCCGGGGGCTCCCGAGCCAACGGCCTGGCCGTTGCAGAACCCGATCCTCTACACCTTGATCTGGGTCGTGATCATCATGGCCATCTTCGTCCCGCTCTCGATCAGGCAGTACAAGCGGGCCGCCCGCCGCTAGGTCCGAGTCGCCAGGTCCCTCCACCGGCGTTAACACCCGGTCACCGACCGGGTGTTGACTCTGGGTTTGAATCGACATGATGAAAGCAGGAGGCGCCATGGCGGATGACGGCGGGTTCACAGAGAAATTCGAGGGGTTCTCTCAGCGTGTCACGCATGCGGTAGGCAGGCCCTGGGCGTTCTTCATCGCGTTGCTGGTGATCATCGTCTGGGCGGTAACCGGGCCACTGTTCGGATTCGGGGACACCTGGCAGCTAGTGATCAATACCGGGACCACCATCGTCACCTTTCTGATGGTGTTCCTCATCCAGCAGACCCAGAACAAGGACGGCAAGGCGATGGAGCTCAAGCTCAATGAGCTTGTGGCGGAACTCAAGGCGCGAGCAACCGGCTGATCGACGTGGCAGGCACTCAGCGAGGACGACCTCGATGTCCTCCATGGTTATTACCGACAACTCGTAGAACTCTCGCAGCGTGATCAGGACCTCACCGAATCCCATTCCCTCGAGGAAGCGGAACGGCTCCACGGCGAAACGAGCGGCGGGTGACGTCGCAGAGCACCGCAGAGGTGATCCTCGCCGCGATCACAGAAGCGGTAGCGCCAGGCAGATCCCTGAAGGACGTCCTCACCAAGCTGGCGATGGCTTCGCGAGCATCGAGGTCGAGCCCGACCTGGCCGACGACTCCGATGGCACCCTGCGTCGCGCCCGCGAGCTGTGGGGCCTCCTCGACCGCCCGAACGTGTTCGTCAAGATCCCGGCGACCGAGGCCGGCGTCCCGGCCATCCAGGCCGCGATCGCCGAGGGCATCAACATCAATGTCACGCTCATGTTCAGCGTCGAGGTCTACAAGCGCGTGGCACGCGCCTACGTCGCCGGCCTGCGGCAGCGCCTCGAGCGCGGCGAGGACGTCACTCGCATCTCGAGCGTGGCGAGCTTCTTCGTGAGCCGCGTCGACACCAAGGTCGACGCCTACCTCGACGAGCTCGGGACCGATGCGGCCCGCGCCGCCCGTGGGCGCGCCGCCATCGCGAACGCGAAGCTCGCGTACGAGGCGTTCAACGAGATCTTCGGCAGCGAGGAGTTCGCCGACCTGCTGCTCGCCGGGGCGCGGGTCCAGCGCTGCCTGTGGGCCAGCACCAGCACGAAGAACCCCGACTACCGCGACGTGCTCTACGTCGAGGAGCTCATCGGCCCGCAGACGGTCGACACCATGCCGCTGGACACGATCAAGGCCTTCAACGACCACGGCATGGTCGAGCGAACCCTCGATCGCGACCTCGACGCTGCGAAGCAGGCGATCCGCGAGGTCGAGGCGCTCGGCATCACGATGGAGCGCGTCACCGGCGAGCTCATCACCGAGGGCGTCGCGAGCTTCGCGAAGAGCTTCGACGAGCTGATCGAGACGATCGAGTCGAAGCGGAAGGAGCTCGCTCCGGCATGAGCGGGCTGGACGCGGCGATCGCGTCCCGGCTCGAGGCCTGGACCCGCGACCGGGTAGCCGAGCGGCTGTGGGCCAAGGACGGGTCGCTGTGGGCCGCCTCCGGGAAGCCGCCCGCAGACGTCGCCGCCTGGCTCGGCTGGCTCGACCTTCCCGAGGCCATGAGCGAGCGCGTCACCGAGCTCGAGCACCTGGCGCGTGACATCCGCGCCGATGGCTATCGTCGATCCGCCGTGCTCGGCATGGGCGGATCCAGCCTGGCGCCCGAGCTGTTCAGCCGCGTTTTCGGCTGGGCCGGTGGGGAGGGCGGCTCCGGCGCAGCGTCGGCCGACGGGCTGGAGCTCCGGATCCTGGACTCCACCCACCCCGATGCCGTTCGTGGCTTCCGTTCGTGGGCCTCGGCGCAGCGGACGCTGTTCTGCATCAGCTCGAAGTCGGGCACGACGACCGAGCCCAACGCGTACCAGGCGGCGATGGGGGAGATCGCGCCGGCCCTCGACTTCGTGGCCATCACCGATCCGGGCACCGCTCTCGTCGAGCTGGCCCAGGCCCAGGAGTTCCGCGCGATCGTCGAAGCCCCTCCGGACGTGGGCGGCCGCTACTCCGCGCTCACCGTTTTCGGCCTCGTGCCCGCGGCGCTGAACGGCGTCGAAGTCGGTCGGCTCCTGGAGCGCGCCCGATCCATGGCCCATGCCTGCCGAACCGCCGACGCGGCCTCGAACCCGGGCCTCGCCCTCGGCGCCACCATCGGCGAGGCGGCGCTGGCCGGCCGCGACAAGATGACGATCCTCACTCCGTCGCGCCTGGCATCGTTCGGCGACTGGGCCGAGCAGCTCGTCGCCGAGAGCACCGGCAAGGGGGGACGGGGGATCGTGCCGATCGTCAACGAGCCGCTTCGCGCCCCCGACGCTTACAGCGGCGACCGCTGCTTCGTGCGCCTGGCCCTCGAAGGCGAGGTCGAGCCCGAGCTCGACGCGCTGGCCGATGCCGTCGAGGGCCTGGGTCACCCGGTGATCCGCATCGGCCTGGCCGATGCGTACGACGTCGGCGCCGAGTTCGTGCGCTGGGAGATCGCGACCGCGGTCGCCGGGGTCGCGCTCGAAATCGACCCGTTCGACCAGCCCAACGTGCAGGAGTCAAAGGACGCGACGAAGGCGCTGCTCGAGGCGTATAGGTCCGGCGGCGCCCTGCCCGAAACCATGCCGATCGTCAGCGAGCCGGGCATGTCAGTCAGCGCCGACGCTGCGGTGCTCGACGACACGCCGGTCAGCATCGACGGCGCGGTCGAGCAGCTTTTCGGCCTTGCGCGGCCGGGCCTCGACTACGTCGCCATCCTCGCCTACCTGCCGATGGATGCCGAGGTGGTGTATCGGCTGCAGGCCATCCGCGAACGGATCGGCGAGGCGACGGGCGCGGCCACGACGCTCGGGTTCGGCCCTCGCTTCCTGCACTCGACCGGGCAGCTCCACAAGGGCGGCCCGGACACCGGGGTCTTTCTCCAGATCACCGCCGATCCATCCAGGGATCTGCCGATCCCGGGCTGGACAGAGTCGTTCGGGACGCTCATCGCCGCACAGGCGCTCGGGGACCTGACCTCGCTCCAGAAGCGAGGCCGCCGTGCTCTCCGCCTCCATCTCGCCGATGCCGTCGCCGGGTTGGCGCGGCTCGAAGCGATCGCCGAATCCATTCCGATCGGAGCAGTCAACCAATAGGCTTAGGATTGGCACGCGGATCGCATCGGTCCATCCGGCAGCGGCCGTCAGTCGAAAGCAGGTGGAGGAGCACGTGCAGGTCGCGATCTGTGGACTGGGGCGGATGGGCGCCGGGATGGCGCGCCGCGCGGCCCGTGGCGGCCACGACGTGGTGGCCTGGAACCGGACCGAAACGGTGACCGCCCAGGTGGCGGCCGAGGCGGAGAACGAGGGCCGCATCGTCGTCGCCGAGCCGATCGAGCGTCTGCGGGAGCTCCTGACCGCGCCGCGTCACGTGATCATCAGCGTGCCATCGGGCGACGCGACCGACGCGATGATCGCCCAGCTGGCGGAGATCCTCGAGCCGGGCGACGTGATCATCGACGCCGGCAACAGCCGCTTCCACGACTCGAAGCGCCACGCCGAGGAGCTCGAGGCCAAGGGAATCGAGTGGCTGGACATGGGCGTCTCGGGCGGTGTCTGGGGCCTCCAGGTCGGCTTCTGCGCCATGCTCGGCGGCAAGCGCGAGGTCTTCGATCGGTTCGAGCCGGTGGTGAAGACCCTCGCCCCCGATGACGGCTATCTCTACTGCGGCGAGGCCGGCGCGGGGCACTACACCAAGATGGTCCACAACGGCATCGAGTACGGGATCATGCAGGCCTACGGCGAGGGCTTCGACATCCTCCACGCGTCGGACTACGACCTCGACCTGGCAGCGATCGCGCGGATGTGGAACAACGGCTCGGTCATCCGCTCGTGGCTGCTCGAGCTGGCCGGCAACGCCTTCGAGAAGGAGGGCAACGACCTCGAGGCGATCAAGGGCTACGTCAGCGACTCAGGCGAGGGGCGCTGGACGGTCGCCGAGGCGATCGATCACGACGTCCCGGCCCCGATCATCACGCTGGCCCTGATCGAGCGCTTCCGCAGCCGCCGCGAGCCGGACTCCTACACCGATCGCGTCCTCGCCGCCCTGCGCAACGAGTTCGGCGGCCACGAAATCAAGGAGCGCACCTAGGCACCGATGGCGACCACGCTGGCTCCCACTGCCGCGGACGCCCGCAGCGCCCCGAACCCGCTTCGCGAGGGGCTGCGTCTGGAGCGCATCGCCGAGCCCTGCACGATGATCATCTGCGGGGCGACCGGCGACCTCACCGAGCGGAAGCTCGGCCCCGCGCTCTACAACGCGCTGCTTGGCGGCTTCCTCCCGCCCGAGTTCACCGTCGTCGGTTTCGCGCGGCGCGACCTGAGCGACGAGGCGTTCCGCGACCACCTGCTCGAGGGCATCAACAAGCACAGCCGCAACCGTCCGGCGAAGCCGGCGATCTGGGAGTCGTTCGCCCGCGGCATCGAGTACCACCGCGGCACCTTCGACGACCCGGCGGCCTACGCGGAGCTGGCCAAGCGGCTCGACCGCATCGACCGTGACCGGGGAACGGCGGGGAATCGGCTCTTCTACCTCGCCGTGCCACCGAACCTCTACCCCGACATCGTCAGGCACCTCGAGCGAGCGGGGCTCGCGGCCAGCGAGGAGCATCGGTCGGGCGGCTCGAAGCGCGGCTGGACACGGGTCATCGTCGAGAAGCCGTTTGGCCACAACCTCGCCAGCGCGCAGGCGCTGAACCACGAGATCGCCGCGGTCTTCGACGAGGACCAGGTCTATCGGATCGACCATTACCTCGGCAAGGAAACCGTCCAGAACCTGTCGGTCTTCCGATTCGGGAATGGGCTGTTCGAGCCGATCTGGAATCGGCGCTACATCGACTCGGTTCAGATCACCGTGGCCGAGACCGTGGGGATCGAGGGCCGCGGCGAGTTCTACGACGCGACCGGCGCCCTGCGCGACGTGATCCAGAACCACGGGCTCCAGCTGCTGGCCATCTTCGCCATGGAGCCGCCGGTCGAGTTCGCTCCGGAAGACCTGCGTGACGAGAAGCTCAAGGTGCTGCGAGCCGTCAAGCCCATGCCGACCGCCGAGGTGCCGGCCAACGCGATCCGTGGCCAGTACGTCAACGGCTGGGTCGAGGGCGAGCGCGTTCCTGCCTACCGCGACGAGCCAGAGGTCGAACCCGACTCCGAGTCGGAGACCTACGTTGCCCTCAAGCTCGCGATCGACTCCTGGCGCTGGGCCGGCGTGCCGTTCTACATCCGCACCGGCAAGGCGCTGCCATCGCGCGTGACGGAGATCGCCGTGCAGTTCCGCCGGGCGCCGCTGGCGCTCTTCCAGCGAGCCGGCGTCCCCCAGGTTGACCCCAACGTGCTCGCCATCCGCGTCCAGCCCGACGAAGGCATCCTCGCTGCGCTTCGGGGCGAAGGTGCCGGGCCAGGGGCTTCAGATCCGGACCGTGAACATGGACTTCCGCTACGGGTCGTCGTTCGCGGTCGACTCGCCCGACGCGTACGAGACGCTCCTCCTCGACGCGATGATCGGCGACGCGAGCCTGTTCACGCGCGACGACGAGGTCGAGCGGGCATGGGCCATCCTCGACCCGATCCTGGCGGCGTGGGAGGCCGGCGAGGGTGGGCCGCTCCACTTCTACGGCGCCGGGACCTGGGGGCCGCCGGCCGCCGACGAGCTTCTCGAGCGCGACGGGCGCGCGTGGCGCCGGCCATGACCTTCGGCGTCCCCGGCGAGGAGGAGCACGCGGCGCATCGGCGCCTGATGCGGTTCGGCGAGCACGCGGATCCGGCAACGCCGATGTGGGAGGAGCGCGGCACGACCGTCCAGTCGGTGTCGGGCCACCTTTCGCGCCTGTGGGATGCCCAGGCCGCGGCGAGCGACGAGGCGGCACCCAAGATGACCGAGAAGGGGAGCTCGCACGCCCGGGCGTCGGTCCTCAATCTCATCGTGATGGTTGTCGACGACGCGGCCGCGGACCGCGTGGTGGACACGCTCGGCGACCTCGGCGTGCGCCACCCGTCCCGGGCGATCGTGCTCGTGCCGGATCCCGCAGCCGCGGAGCGCTCGATCGACGCGCGCATCAGCACGCACTGCCACTCCGGCGCCGACGGCGGCGAACGGGTGTGCTGCGAGGAGGTGGTCCTGGTGGTCCGCGGAGAGGCCGCGGGCCACATGGCCGGGATCGTCTCGCCGCTGCTGATCCACGACCTGCCGACCCACGTGTGGTGGCCCGGCGACCCGCCGTTCCGCGACCCGATCTTCGACCAGGTCGTCGACCTCGGCGACCGCGTCCTTGTCGACAGCGGCGACTTCAGCGACCTGGGTGTCGGGATGCGGCGAGTCGCGGGGCTGCGCCGGCACAGCGGCGTCGGCGACCTGAGCTGGGAGCGGCTCGCGTGGTGGCAGGAGCTCACCGCCCAGTTCTTCGACGCGCGTCGCTTCCGTCGCTACCTTCCGAACCTCAGCCGGCTGCGGGTGCGCTATGCCGTGGCGCCCGAGGGTTCCGGCGACGTCGCCGCTCCCATGTCCCAGGCCCTGCTCTTTGCGGGCTGGATCGCCACGCGTCTCGGGTGGAAACGGCACCGTACGGTGACACCTCTCCGCGGCGGCGGGTTCCGCCTGACGCTCGAGGGCAAGCACGAGATGGTGGACCTCGTGATCGAGGCGGAGCCGAGCACGACGCTGCGACCCGGCGACCTGATCTCGGTCCGGCTCCGCTCGCATGGGGAGACGGGGGCCGGCGAGTTCATCATCGACCGGCACGGCGATGATGCGACCGTCGCGACGAACGCGGACGGGATGACGGCGCTCCTGCGACGGGTCGTGATGGAGACCCCGGGTGAGGCGGAGCTGCTGAGCGCGCAGCTGGCGATGGACGTCGTGGACCCGGTCTACGAGGACGCGCTCCGCGCCGGCGGGATCCTCCTCGCCAGCGCGCGGGAGGGAGCCGCGTGACGCGCTTCTCGGTATTCCCGGATGCGGCGGCGGTGTGCGCCGCCATGGCCGATCGGTTCGTCGAGACCGCGGCGGCCGCGATCGACGATCACGGTGCCTTCCGCGTGGCGCTGTCGGGGGGCGGCACGCCGAAGACGGTCTATCCGATGATCCTCGAACCGCGTCGCCGCGAGTCGGTCGACTGGAGCCGGGTCGAGTTCTTCTGGGGCGATGAGCGAGCCGTGCCGCCGGACGATCCCGAGTCCAACTTCGGCGTGGCCTTCGAGATGCTCATCGCGCACCTCCCGAACGTCGATCCGCAGCGGATCCACCGAATGCAGGCCGAGCTGCCCGACCTCGATGCAGCGGCGATCGTCTACGAGAGCGAGCTGCGCGTGGCGCTGGATGCGCACGGCGACGGGCCGCCGGAGCTCGATCTGATCTGGCTCGGCATGGGCCCGGACGGGCACACCGCCAGCCTGTTCCCGGGCTCGACGGCCATCGGCGAGACCGAGCGTGCGGTGGTCGGGACGTGGGCGCCGTATCCCCAGGCGTGGCGTATGACCCTGACCTTCCCGGTTCTCAACGCGGGTCGCCGGGTCGTCTTCGCCGTCGAGGGCGCGAACAAGGCAGATGCGCTGCGCGCCGTCCGCGCCGGCGGGTCTGGCCTTCCTGCCGAGCATGTCACTGGCGACCAGGTCGAGTGGCTCGTCGACGCCGCCGCCGAGGGCGGGGTCGCCGCCTGACCGATGCCGTCGCTCGTGTGGCTCCTCGTCGCGATCATCGCCGGGGCAGGCGCCTGGTTCGTCGGCTGGCCGGCGCTCCGCGCGCGCCGCGAACGAGCCGCGCGGGACACGAACACCGAGCGCTACCTCGCCTGGCGCGGCCGAGCCTCCGAAGCGTCGCGGCTCGGCTCGCCGGAACCGCCCGACGAGCGAACGCGCCTCATCGGCGCCACTGTGCTGGCCGCCGTTGCCGTGGCGGCACTCATCGGCTTCTTCGTGGCCGGCTGACCCGGTGCGCGTCGAGCTGCTCTTCGCCGACGGCGATCCCGCCGCCATGCCGGCGCGCCAGAATCTGGTCGAGGTTCTGACCGAGGACGCCTTCGAGACGCCGATCCAGATGGTCGCCGTTACCTCGGATGCCGACGCCGAGATGCTCGGCATGCGCGGGTCGCCGACGATCCTCATCGACGGAGCCGACATCGACCCGGGATGGGACGGGCCGCCAGGCCTCGCGGCGCGCTCCTACGGAGAGGATCAGATTCCCGACAAGGCACTCATTCGCGCCGCGGTCGAGCGAGCACGCGGCTGGGGCCACGGCCGCTCTCAGCCCTGAGGCGCTCTACGCGCGGGCCGTTTCGGCCGCTTGCCAGCCTGCGCCCAGGCGAACCACGTTGGCGTGGTCGGGGCCGATGGCGTTGACCGTATCGACCACGAGAGGCGCGAGCCGAGCGATCCGCTCGACGTCCAGGTCCGTGTGACGCACGAGGATGAGGGCACAGTCGGTACCCGTGAGCGCTTCGTCGGTCAGCGGCTGCGACTCGAGTACTCGGTGGTCGCCCGCGTAGAAGGCGTTGGGTCCGACCTCGAAGCGCGGAACGAACGGATCGTGATAGGTGACCTCGCTTCCGCGGTCCAAGAGCAGCTCGATGATGCGCTCGGCGGGTGAGTTCCGGGCATCCTCGACGTTCGGCTTGAACGCGGCACCGATGACGACGACGCGGGCCTCCCGCAGGCCCTTGCCCCGCTCGCCGAGCGCTCGCCCCACGAGCTCGACCACGTGGTACGGCATGCGCTGGTTCGTCTCGGCCGCGAGCTCGATGAAGCGCGTGCTGAAGTCGAACTCGCGGGCCTTCCACGAGAGGTAGTACGGATCCACGGGGATGCAATGGCCGCCAACGCCGGGACCGGGATAGAAGGGAAGGAATCCGAACGGCTTCGTGGCCGCCGCATCGATGACTTCCCAGATGTCGATCCCCATCCGCTCGGACAGCAGGGCCAGCTCGTTGACGAGGGCGATGTTGACGCTGCGGAAGATGTTCTCGAGCAGCTTCGTCATCTCGGCCGTCCGCGTCGACGAGACGACCTCGACGTTCGGGTTGATCCGGCGCAGAAGGTCCGCGGCGATGTTCGCGTCGTCGATCGTCACGCCGCCGACGATCTTGGGCAGGTTCTCCGCGCTCCACCTGACGTTGCCAGGATCGATCCGTTCGGGCGAGAAGGCGAGATGGAAGTCCTGACCAGCTCGCAGGCCGGTCCGCTCCAGGATCGGCTGGACGACTTCCTCGGTCGTGCCGGGGAAGGTCGTGCTCTGGAGCACCACCAGGTGACCCGCTCGCAGGTGCGGCGCGATGCTCTCCGTGGCCGAGATCACGAACGACAGGTCCGGCGTCTTGTACGAGTCGAAGGGGGTGGGGACGCAGATGAAGATGGCATCGCACTCGGCGAGCGCCGCGTAGTCGGTCGTCGCGCCGAGGACGTCGAGCAGGGCCCGCAGGTCCTCCGAGGAGACGTCGCGGATGTACGACTCGCCTCGTCCGATGGAGTCCACCTTGCGCTGGTCCGGGTCGATGCCGACGACCCGCACCCCCGCCTTTGCGAAGGCGGTCGCGAGCGGCAATCCCACGTAGCCGAGGCCGATGACGGCCACTGTGACCTGCCCGTCGCGGATGCGGTCGCTGAGCGTCACGAGGCACCTCGTTCCTGGCTGGCGATGACCCGCCGGATCGTCTCGCGCAGCGGGATGGTCGGTTCCCAGCCGACGAGGCCCTTGATCCTCGAGATGTCGGGCACTCGGCGGCGCATGTCCTCGAAGCCGACCGGAAACGCCTCGTCATACGGGACGTTGACGACACGGTCGTCCGCCTGGCCGTCCAGCCCGCCGACCTCTTCGAGGACGGCGCGGGCGAGCTCCAGGATCGTGACCTCCTCGGTGGCGCCGACGTTCACGACCGTCCCGAGCGCATCCGGGCTGTCGGCCAGAGCCAGGACGGCGCGCACGGCATCCTCGACGTTGCAGAAGCAGCGGGACTGCAACCCGTCTCCGTAGACGGTGAGGCTCTCCCCGTCACGTGCCTGCTGCACGAAGCGAGGGACGACCATCCCATAGCGTCCGGTCTGGCGAGGGCCGACCGTGTTGAAGAAGCGCACGATGACCACGGGGACGCCGTGCTCCCGGTGGTAGGCGAGAGCCATGAACTCGTCGATGGCCTTCGACTCCGCGTATCCCCAGCGCGCAATGGTCGTCGGTCCCATGAGGCGGTCGTCGTCCTCGCTGAACGGCAGCTTTGCGTTCTTGCCGTAGATCTCCGACGTCGATGCGAGGACGACCTTCGTTCCATGCCGCCTGGCGAGCGTGAGAACCGCATGCGTCCCGAGGACGTTGGATTCGATCACGCGCGCGGGTTCGTCCACGACCAGGCGGACGCCCACGACGGCGGCCATGTGGTAGACGATGTCCGACCGGCTCACCAGCCGATCCATCACATCGGTGTTGGCGACGTCGTCGATCACGACCTCCAGGTCGGGATGCTCCGCATGCTGAGCGAGGTTGTCGAGGCTCCCGGTCGACAGATCGTCGATGACCGTAACGCGATCCCCACGTTGCAGCAGGGCGTCGGCGAGGTGGGACCCGATGAAGCCCGCGCCCCCGGTGATGAGCGCGTGCTGTGGCTCCCGCGCCGCGGCGCGACCGGCCTCCGCCTGCTCAGGCATTCGTGATCTCCTTGCTTGAGGCCGCGCCGTACCCATCGGGGTGGGTCGAGTGCCATCGCCAGGCAGACTCGATGATCTCGGGCAGGCCGTATCGGGGATGCCAGTCCAGGATGCGCGAGGCTGCCGCGCTGTCGGCCCAGACCTCGGCCGCGTCGCCCGGCCGGCGCGGCGCGTCCACGTACGGAACGCTTCGGCCGCTGACCCGCTCGGTCTCGGCGATCACCTCCCGGACCGATGCGCCCGTGCCCGTCCCCACGTTGAGGACCTGGGAGCCGTTCCCGGCGGCCAGGTAGTCGAGGGCTCGGAGGTGGACGTCGGCGAGATCGAGGACGTGGATGTAATCGCGGACGGCCGTTCCGTCCGTCGTCGGGTAATCGGTGCCGGCGCACCTTGGTGCCGATCGGCACCTCGGCGATCCAATCGCGCGGTCCGTACGGCGGCGTCATGACGGCCTCGACCGGGAGCACGTTGGCCCGAGACACGTCGCGCACGAACATGCGGACGTCGTCGTCGGCCGGCGCACCGACCACCTCGGCCGGCGTGCCGACCTGGACGAAGCGACCGTCGCGCATGATGGCGATGCGGTCGCCGAGGCGCAGGGCCTCCACGAGGTCGTGGGTGATGAAGACCATCGTCGTGGCCAGCTCGCCGCGCAGCCGGACGATCTCGTCCTGCATGTCCCGCCGGATGACCGGGTCGAGGGCGGAGAACGGTTCGTCGAACAGCAGCACCTCGGGACCGGTGGCCAAAGGCGCGGGCCAGCCCGACGCGCTGCATGCCGCCGGAGAGTTGGTCGGGGCGGGCTGCACCCAATCCGGCCAGCCCGACCAGCTCGAGGAACTGCTCGGCTCTCGTCCGGCGGACCTGCTTGTCGATGCCCTGCACCTCGAGGCCGAACGCCACGTTGTCCAGCAGGTCACGGTGCGGCAGCAGGCCGAAGTGCTGGAAGACCATGCTCACTCGGTGCCGGCGGAGGTCGAGTAGCTGCGCCTCCCGGGCGGCGGTGACGTCGAGGTCGCCGATGCGGACCGTGCCGGCGGTCGGCTCGATCAGCCGGGTCAGGCATCGGACGAGGGTCGACTTGCCGCTGCCGGACAACCCCATCACGACGAACGTCTCGCCGGTCTCGACGTCGAGGTCGACATTCGGGCACGGCGGCGACGTTGCCGGTGCGCGCCTCCAGCTCGCGTCGGGGGAGATCGGCGTGCGGCGACCCCACGATCCGCTCGGCGCGCGGCCCGAACACCTTCCACAGCCCCCGGACCGATCGCGCCCCCCACGGCCGGTTCAACCGCGACTAAGAACAGATCGGCGTCACGGATGACGCCGATCTGTCTTACTTCGCGGGATTGGTCAGTGGCTCTCGGGGGAGTTGGTCAATCGTCGAGGATCTTGTCGGCCTTGCGGTCGATGCGCTCGCTCCTTCTTCGTCAGGTTGCCGGCGTGCTGCTGCTGGGCGGCACGGGACTTGGCGTTGCGGGCGTGCGCCTCGTCAGGCATCGGGTAGTTCCCCGACTCCTTCTTGGCCTCCTTGGTACGCGCCTTCTCCGGCAGCCCGAAGTCCTTGGCCGGCAGCTTCTCGCGCTTCTTGGCAGTCATCTCGGCCATCACGACCTCCTCGTTCGTGTCGACGGGCGCGTACCCAGCTCGACGCGATGGCGAACCGGGTCGAGAAATCCTCCTGAGGTGTCGTTTGGGCGGGCTCGCCGATCGTCGTCGTCCCGTACCGTCCACGATCTGGAGGATCCATGGAGTACCTGCTGTTCATCGCCACCGACACCGAGCCGGACGCCGCCGAGGGCCCGGACATCGACGAGTGGGTCGCCGAGGGCGAGCGCCGCGGCATTCGCCTGCGCGGCGACGTGCTGCGTCCGCTGGAGGACGCCACCACGGTGCGGGTCCGTGACGCGGCGAGGTGCTCGTGAGCGACGGGCCGTTCACCGAGTCCAAGGAGTGGATCGTGGGCTACGACCTGCTCGAGTGCGAGGACCTCGACCAGGCCATCGACTATGTCTCCCGCCACCCGATGGCGTACCACGGGCGCCTCGAGATCCGGCCCGTGGCCCCGCAGGACGGGTGACGGCGACGTCGGCGACGACCGCGGCGGCGGCGGACGCCGTGGCGACGGCGCATCGCACGGACTGGACGCGCATCGTCGCCGGGTTGATCCGCATCACCGGCGACTGGTCGCTGGCCGAAGACGCCACGGCGGACGCCTTCACCGCTGCGGTGGCCCGCTGGCCGACCGACGGTGTGCCGGCCAACCCGGCGGCGTGGCTCACGGTGGCGGCGCGCAACCGTGCCTTGGACCTGCTGCGACGGGCCTCGATGGAGCCATCCAAGCTGGCCGCGGCGGCGCTGATCGACGAGCCGGCCGCCGACGACGACGAGCGGCTGCGGCTGATCTTCACGTGCTGCCACCCGGCGCTCGCCCTGCCGGCCCAGGTCGCGCCCTGACCCTGCGGACCGTGGCCGGCCTACGAGGTCGCCGACATCGCCCGGGCGTTCCTCGTGCCCGACGACGATGGCCCAGCGCCTCGTGCCGGCGCGGCAGCAAGATCGCCCACGCCGCCATCCCGTACCACGTCCCACCCCCGAGCCGCTGGGACGAGCGGACGCCGGCGGGGCCACGCCGTCATCTACCTCGCCTTCAACCAGGGCTACTCCGCGGCCGCCGACACCCGTCTGGCGGCGACCGCCGTCGACCTCGCCCGGCAGCTTCGCCGAGCTCATGCCAACCCACTCCGAGGCCCGAGGGCTGCTGGCGCTGCTGAGCTCCGGCGCGCGCACGCGACGCCGAGCGGGCGGGGACGGCGAGCTGCTGACGATCGAGGAGCAGATCGACCGCGGTGGATGGGCCGCGAGGTCAGGCGCGGGTCGACCGAGCTGCGGGCGGCGACCGCGGTCCGTCTACGTGCTCGACCGCGATCGCGAGTGCCACGCCACCGCGCCGACCGCGGCCGCGACCCGGTCGGGACGCATCGTCGCGCACTACGACGAGCTCCTCGCGATCGCCCCGTCGCCGGTCGTCGAGCTGAACCGGGCCATCGCCGTCGGCATGCTCCACGGCCCGGAGGCGGGGCTGGCGGCGATCGACGAGCTGGCGTCGCGGGTCGCCCGGCTTGCGCTACGTGGAGGCGACGCGCGCGCCGACCTCCTGGAGCGCGCCGGCCGCCTCGACGAGGCCGCTGCGCACTACCGGCTGGCCGCCGCCGACGCCGATGCCCGAGACGAGCAGGCGCAGCTGCACCGCCGCCTGGCCACCCTCGGTACGGTGCCGTCGATGGCCGTGGGGGACGACATCGTCGAGCCGGACGTCGTGACGTGGCACCACGGGTCGTCGCCCGTGGTGGGCGAACTACAGCGTCGGCGGACCCGAAATCGAGTACTTCCGCCCGTTCGTCAGGCCGGCCAGCCGGCGCTCGACGTGGCCTGCGGCGCGGGCAGGCTGCTCGTGCCGTGGGTCGAGGCGGCCCTCGACGTCGACGGCGTCGACGCGTCCGCCGACATGATCGCCGCGTGCCGGGACGCCGCCCAGACCGTCGGGTGCAACCCGGCCTGCACGTCCAGCCCGTGCACCGGCTGGACCTCGCCCGACGGTACGGCGCGATCGTCATGTGCGGCGGCTTCGGGCTCGGCGGCTCGCACGACGACGATCGGGAGGGCTGCGACGGATGCTCGATCACCTCCTGCCGGGTGGCGGCTGGCCCTGACGACGAGGTCGACAACCGCGACGAGCCCTGGCGGCGCCCGTCGCCTTCATCGACGCCGACGCCGGCCCGCCGCCTCCCTCAGCGACGACTCGGAAGGGACGGGTTCGACCTCCACGCCGCCACGCCATCGAGTCATCGAGGGCGACGGGCCGCCGGTCAGGTCCGCGAGCTGAAGGCCTGGCAGTGGCGGGACGGCGAGCTCGTCGGCCACGAGACGCACCAGCTCCTCGGCAACGTATGGAGCCCGAGGAAATCGTCGACGCCCTCGCCGATCGGTCGGCTTCGAGGACGTCCACGTCGTCGGCGGCTACCACGGCGGCCCGCCGACCGGCGACGAGCGGTTCCTCGTCTACCTCGCCCGGCGACCGGGCGGCAGCGACGTCAGCCGGCCCGCCAGCTGATCGTTGGCAGCCGGACGCGGGCGCGTCGCGGGGCTCCGCACTCGTCCGTCAGTCCGATCGTCGCCACGATCGAGCCATCGTCGCCGGCAGCTGCGGCGAGCAGGTCCGGGTCGATGTCGGCGGCCATGAGCTTGGCCCGCCGGAACATCGAGAACGAGCCGTCGTCGCCGACGTCACCCCATGTCAGGTACAGGAACCGCCTCACCACGCTTGCCGTGCACGGCCGGTCCCCGCAGGTCCACGCCGCCGCCGTCGGTGAGCACGGTCGGCACGTAGACATCCCGACCGCGCCGATGGGGCGTCGCCGGGCGTCAATCCTTCCGGCTCCTTGCCGACCTGCACGCCGACGTGCACGTTGCCGAGCGGCACCCGTCCGACACGAAGCGTCGCCCCGGCAGCTCGTGGGCCTCGATCGTGATCCGCACCGGTGCATCATGCCTGGCAGGGTGACGCCGTGATCCCCGACGACTTCGAGGTGCCGCTGGGCTTGGCGGGGGACGGTTTCCGGCTGGCGC
>CAVSKE010000005.1:0-34935 GCA_963728305.1 uncultured Acidobacteriota bacterium | reverse complement strand
CGGTGCGGCAAACGATCGCGCCGCTCGATCGACCGAACAACGTGGACGTCGAGTACGGCCTGGCCGGACCACAGGGTCCGGTCGATATCGCGGTCGTGACCGAACGACTGCAGCATCGGCTGCGGGTGTTCGCCATCAGTGATGGGCAGCTGACGTCTCTCGATGGCGACCGTGGCCTTCCGGTGTCGGAGGGGCAGCAGGGCGAGGCCAGCGAGCCGATGGGCATCGCGCTGTACAAGCGGCCCCGTGACGGTGCGGTGTTTGCCATCGTCGCACCCAAGACTGGCGGCACGACGAACTATCTCTGGCAGTACCGCATCGACGTCGATGCAGCGAGCGGACAGGCGCGCGGAACCCTGGTGCGTCGATTCGGCGACTACAGCGGCACATCGGAAATCGAGGCAGTGGCGGTCGACGATGCGCTCGGGTACGTCTACTACTCGGACGAGGAGTTTGCGGTTCGCAAATGGCATGCGGATCCCGATCATGGGGATGCGGCACGTGAGCTCGCGGCCTTCGGACGCACGGGTTTCAAGCGGCAACGCGAAGGCATTGGCCTCTTCACCCGGCCGGACGGCACCGGATTCATCGTCGTCGCCGACCAAATTCCGGTCGGGAGCGACCAGATCGCCGGCGGGACCGAGCTGAAGATTTTTCGGCGGGAAGGTGCACCAGGAAGACCGCATGAGCACGAGCCGGCGACCGCGACGGTCGTCACTCCGGCGGACAGCACTGATGGACTGGAGGTCGTATCCTCCCCTCTCGACGGCCGGTTCGGTGGTGGCGCGCTGGTCATGATGAACAGCACGGCTCGCAACTTCCTGATGTTCAAATGGGAAGATGTCGCCGCCGCGATGGCGTCCGGCGCTGACGTGCGCCTTGACTCCGGCCCGACGTTACAGAAAATACGTAAGAACCTGCTAGGCTGCCTCGGCATGCGTACAGGCTCTGCTCATCGTTGATCGCGCCCTTTTCATGGTGATGTCAGCCCCTGAGTCCAGCACGGCAGGCGCCAAGAAGCTGGTCGCCCATCGCGGCGCCTCAGCCTATGCGCCCGAGCACACGCTTGCGGCGTACCGCCTCGCGTTCGAACAGAAAGCCGACTACGTCGAGCAGGACCTGGCCGTCACCAAGGACCTCGTCCTGATCTGTCTGCACGACGAGTCGCTCGAGCGGACAACCAACGTCGAGGAGCTGTTCCCCGATCGAGCCGTGGTCGACCCGGCGACGGGCCGCAAGCAGTGGCTGGCCGTGGACTTCACGCTCGCCGAGATCAAGCAGCTCGATGCCGGCTCATGGTTCGATAACCGCTTCGCCGGCGAGCGCATCCCGACATGGGAGGAAGCCGTCACGTTTGTCGGCACCGCCGCGGGGCTCTACCCTGAGTTGAAGACACCCGCGCTCTATCGCGCTCGCGGGATCGATCAGACCGCGCTCTTCGTGGAATCCATCAAGCGCTCAACCTGCAGAGCCGTCCGGCGGGTTCGCTCATCGTGCAGTCGTTCGACTCGCAGCCGCTCAAGGATCTGACGCGACAGCTGCCGTCGCTGCCGCGCACGTTCCTGATCGACAACCGCGACGGACAGCGTTGGCTCAACGACTCGGGCCTGGCCGAGATCGCCACGTTTGCGACCGGCATCGGACCTGCCAAGGCTCTGCTCGACGGTCGCCCGGAAATTGTGCGGTCGGCGCACGCACAGAAGCTCACCGTCACGCCGTACACCTTCACGACGCGAGCGCCTGCGGGCTCGGGCCGCTTCTCATCGGTCAACGACGAGATGCGCTACTACCTGACCGAGCTCGACGTGGACGCGCTTTTCACGGACAACCCGGATCGATTTCCTCGATGAATTGACGAGCGACGATGGACGATTGACGAATTGGGTTGATCAAACGACTCAATCGGAAAATCGAGCTTCGTCAATCGTCAATGCACGAGTAGTTTTACCTGTCGTTTGCCCAACCGTCGCGGAAGGTACACACCGCACCAGCATCGTGTGGTCGATGAGGGTTGCCACCCTTGCGATTGCGCTACTCGCGCTCACCGGCCTCGTCAGCGGACAAAGCTCTCCCGCTCCTCACTCGTCGCCCTCATCGTCTTTCGTACGTTTCCTCGACAACCGGGTCGAGTCACTGACGCACTTTCGAGCCGTCAGGCACCTTGAAGCGACGAACACCCGCTTCAAGAAACAGGGATGGATGGATGTGATCACCGAGCTCTCGCCGGAGAGCGGCTTCACATTTCAGGTCGTCGCCGAGGGTGGCTCCGAATACATCCGCAAGAAGGTGCTGCGTCCGATTCTCGAAGGCGAACAGGAAATCCTCGCGCGCGGCGAGGCAACGCGTTCGGCCCTGACGCCCGAGAACTATGAGATGGTGCGCGAGGAGCCCGCCGAAGACGGGCTCGTCCGGCTGTTCATCAAGCCGAAGCGTCAGGAGCGCACGCTCATCGACGGCACGCTGCTCGTCAGAGAAGGCGACGCCGATCTAGGTCCGGATCACCGGACGGCTTGCGAAGAACCCGTCGTTCTGGACGAAGCGCGTGGACATCATCCGCACCTACGGACGCGTCGCCGGCATTCGCGTGCCGCTCAGCGTCGAGTCCGTCGCACAGGTCCGCATTGCCGGGCCTTCGGCCATGACGATGACCTACCGGTACGAGATGGTGAACCGCCGACCCGTCGCACACGAGGAGATTGCCCGTGACTGACGCGCTGCTCAATCCGTGGATGGCCGGCGCATTCGCCGGCTACCGTGATCGTTGTCGGGCTCGCCCTCCGCTGGCTGATCACCGCTGTGGTGACGTTCCGCGCCACGGCATGGGTTCCTGCCGTGTCACGACGGCTGTCGTCCTGGGTGAGCGCTCATCACTACGCGGGAGACGCCTTCTTCATGGCCGACGGTGCAGATGCGCCGCTCGTCACTCGTCGCAGGCGCGCACTCGATCGTCTCTCCGACTCGCTCGGCACCCGCTTCCGGCGATCGGCGGCCTGGGGCGACGGCATCCGCGACGGCTTCTCCGACCTGCGATTCGCTGACGCGAACCGGGTGCCGTTCCCGTTCGCGCCGCTGATGCGGAGAAGTTCAATCTGGCGACGGTCGTCACGGCGTCCGACGGCCCGCCTGCACGATCTGGACGGTGGCTGGACCCTCGACGTGAGCGGCTCGTACGGCGTCAACGTCGCCGGCTTCGACCGCTACAAGACGTGGATCGAGAGCGGGTGGAACCGCGTCAAGGACCTCGGGCCCGTGCTCGGCCCGCTGCATCCGATCGTCGCGGACAACATCGGATGCTCCTCAAGCTCTCGGGCCTCGACGAGGTGTCGTTTCACATGAGCGGCACCGAGGCGGTCATGGCCGCGGTCCGGCTGGCGCGATTCAACACACGGCGAAGGCTGATCGTCTGCTTTTCCGGCGCGTATCACGGCTGGTGGGACGGAGTCATTCCCGGGCTTGGCAGCGAGCGCGCCATCGACGACTGCCTCACGCTCAAGGACCTGAACCCGGCGTCGCTGGCCGTCATCGAGCGGCGGCGGCCGAGATCGCGGCCGTGCTCGTCAATCCCGTGCAGTCCTTCCATCCCAATACGCCGCCGCCGAACGACGCGGTCCTGCTGACGAGCGAGGTTCGGAAGACGGAAGATGCGCGCGAGCGCTACGCGTCGTGGCTCGCAGAGGCTCCGCGTCACGTGTACGACGGCCGATGTCCCGCTGATCTTCGACGAGGTCTACACCGGCTTCCGACTCGCGCCCGGCGGCGCGCAGGAGTTCTTCGGCGTTCAGGCCGACATGGTGGTGTACGGCAAGACGGTGGCGGGCGGTCTTCCCATCGGTGTCGTGTGCGGCCGGCGCGTCTGATGCGTCGCTTCGATCCCGAGCGGCCGATGCGCCTCGCCTACGTCGTCGGCACGTTCTCGGCGCACCCTGCGTCATGGGGGCGATGAACGAATTCCTCACCTGGGCGACTGACGTCGGCGCGAGGCGCGCTACGAGGAGATGAACCAGCGCTGTGCCGCATGGGTGCTCTCGACCAATCGCCGGCTGGCTGACGACGCGCTGCCGATTCGCGTGGTCGCACTCGGGACGATCTGGACGGTGCTGTTCAAGCAGCCGGGCCGATACAACTGGCTGCTCCAGTACTACCTGCGCGACGAAGGCATCACCCTGAGCTGGGTGGGCACGGGCCGGTGCCTGGCCAGCATGGACTTCACCAGTGCCGACTACGCGACGCTCGAACGGGCGATCGTCAGGGCGGCGCGCCAGATGATGCACGACGGATGGTGGCTGAGTGCGGACATGAGTCCGCGAATGGAGACGCGTATGCGAATGCGCCTGCTGCGAGAGATGCTGGAGAGTCTGGTTCCGGTGCCGGTGAAGTCGTTCTATACGGAAGTGATGCTGCGGAAGAAGGACGACCATCACGCGTCGCACAACGACTTCGGCAATCAGTTGCTGCATCTCGTCAGCTCGAGCGTGTTCCTCTACTGCTACGCCATCCTGCCCTTCGACCTCACGACCGCGGTCTGCCTCGGCCTTGCGGCGCTGTTCGTCAGGCAGTTCGGTCACGCCGTGCTCGAGCCCGAAGCCCACGAGAAGGAGATGAGCCTGCTCGGGTTCAACACCCGCAACAAGACCCTCATCGTCGTCGGCTATCTGCTGATTCCGATCGCGCACATGGTGCAGGCGCAGTCGCTGCAGTACGCGGTCGTTCGTCGAACGGCTGCCGGCCATCGCCGAGCATTGGTGGTTCTGGACGCAGGTCGTGATCCTCGGCCGCGTCGCGTATCTGATTCTGGAAGTTCAGCTTCCGGACGTCGATGATTTGGTACGTCAAGCTGGTCACCGATCCCGCTGACCGACGTCATCACCTACTTCCCGCGCCGTCAACGTGCCTGACTTGGGCGCCGAAGCGCTTGCCGCGAAGGCGGCGGACTCTTGGGTGGCGGCGCTCCTCAGCCTGGAGCGCCTCACCTATGCTGCCGTGTGGCGGGCGCCGAATGCGTTCCGCCGCTGGTCCGAGCGTCACGCGCGCCAACAACAGCGCGACCGACACGCTTGCCGTCCTCTTTGTGGGATTCAAGCTGCTGCAGCTCGGCGTCTTCGTCGGCTGGTGCCTGATTCAGAGCGGCGGCAGTCTGAAACCGTACTCCTCAGAACCGCTCGTGCTGCTCGCGGGCGCGCTGCTCATCGCCGCCGGTCAGACGCTGAACCTGAGTGTGTTTCGCGCGCTGGGAAAGGTCGGCGTGTTCTACGGGAATCGGCTCGGCCACCACGTGCCATGGCGGCGCACCTTTCCCTTCACCTGGTTCGATCATCCACAGTATGTGGGCACCGTGCTCACGATCTGGGGTTTCTTCGTCGCGATGCGGTTTCCAGCCGACGACTGGCTGTTCGTGCCGGTGCTCGAAACTGATCTACTACGCCGTCGGCGCCTGGCTCGAGCGCGACAGTCTTCCCACCGACGAGCGCTACGCGCGCGCGAAGGAGTGATTCCTCGTCTCGACGAGGAATCGCTGCTCGACGAGCCGCGAGAGCACCGCCGTGCACAGCGCGGAGTCGAAGTGCCAGAGCCGCGCCGCCTGCGCGACAGTGAGCTTCAGCCCCGGCATCTCGAGAAACTCCGCCTGCGCGCGGCGGAGCGCCATTGAGAAGATGTCGCCTGCCTGTTCGTCCGTCATGATGGTTCCCTATTCCGCGCCTTCAGAACATGACCTTCACGCCAAGCTGCGCCTGACGCGGATCGTAGGTGCTCGTGATCGTCCCGAACGCCGCCGCGCTGCGGTTGCCATTGGGCGCGCGGAAGTTGGTCCGGTTCAGCAGATTGAAGAACTCGGCGCGCAGCTCGACCGCGCCTGACGGCCACGGCATCGGAATCCGCCGCGACAGCGCCAGATCGATCTGCCAGAACACCGGACCGCGCACGCTGTTGCGCTCCGCATTGCCGAACGGCTGGCTGGGATCGGTCGGGCACGACGACGTTGTTGCGATTGAACCAGTTCTGCACCGTGCGCTCGCCCTCGGGCGCGTAGGGATCGCCGATCACGTTCGGCCGATAGTTGTTCGCGCCGCGGAAGTCCTGCTCGATGGCTGACACCTGGAACGGCCGGAAGCGGCGTGTAGATGAACGTCACCGGCTCGCCCGAGTAGACCGTGTTGATCGCGGCCACCTGCCAGTCCACCCAGCAATGCGTTCTGAAACGGCGTCGTCCAGATCAGGCTGGTCGTGCTGTTGTACGGCTGGTGATACGCCGACAGCGCGAAGTCGGCCATCCAGATTGTGAAGTCCTGCGGCGCCGGGAAGTTGCCGTTGGGATTCTCCAGCGAACCCGCACCGTTGTCCTTCGTCTGCGACAAGCGTCAGCGAGCTGAGGATCGAGAAGCCGCTGCGGACGCGCCAGTCGAGTTTCGCCTGCAGCGCGTGATAGCGCGACTTGCCGCCGTTGAACGAGTAGGTGATGTCGGCGAACTCCGGAATCGGACGGCGTGCCTGCAGTGGGATCGTGCCGGCGGCGTTGTTCGGCGCGGCCTGATTGAAGTTGGCAAACAGCAGCAGGTCGTCGCCTCGATTGCCGACGTAGGCGACGTCGACGATCATCCGCGGCCCGAGCTCGCGCTGCACGGACGCAAACCAGCTCTGGACCTGGCTCGCGTGGTAGTCCTCGGGCATGTAGGTGATGTTCGCCGCGAGCGGATTGAACCGCGACGGATCGGTGAGGCCCGCGTCATACCCCTGCTCGGTTCGGCGGAACGACGGATCGAGCGGGTTGCTCTGCACGACCACGGCGTTGATGACCTGCGGGCCGTTGATGGGCAGCACGTTGCCGCCGCCGGCTCGATGGAAGTGCACGTAGCTCACGCCGTAGCCGCCGCGGAGTACGGTGCGATTGCTCAGCGTGTAGGCCAAGCCGAGTCTCGGACCGAAGTTGTTGCGATCGGGCTTCACGAGGGCGCGATCCTCGAGCGATCCGTCACGCGCCAGGACCATCTGCCTCGTCGCCGGGTCGAAGTTCGAGAGAATGTTGTCCTGTTCGACCCACGGCGTCGCGTACTCGTAGCGCACGCCGAGGTTCAGCGTCAGACGCTCGTTGACGCGCAAATCGTCCTGCAGGTAGAGGAAGTGCATGTTCTGCCGCAGATTGGCCACCAGGATGTTGCTGAGCGCGTACTGGTTGCGCAGGCCGAGCATGAAGTCGGCCAGGTTGTACACGTTGCTGTTACCAGCGCCGGCGGGGCGCGTGAACTGACCCTCGTAGTGATCGCGTCCGTACAGCGGATTCACGTCCTGCACTTCGGTCTGAATGTGCTGGAACTCGTAGCCGCTCTTGAGCGAGTGGCGGCTGACCAGCCACGTATAGTTCACCTTCGGGTTGTAGACGGTTGGATACTGCCACTGCGGGTTCGTGGCCTGGCGCCCCAGCTCTGACAGGCCGGCGATGAGCTGCGTCGGGAAGGCCCCCAACGAACGCGGGGATCGGTCGGCAGACCGGTGATGCCGTACGCGTCGAGTGCCGACGTCGCGCCCAGTGCCGGCGGGTTCTTCCCCGCTTGCGTCTTGCGACCAGCCGAATCGCGCTTCGAACAGCGACGTCGTCGAGGGGATGTAGGTGACGCCGGTGGCCAGCTGCTTGTTCGTGACGTAGGTCTGACCGTTGCCGCCGCCGCCTGACGGCAGCGGGATCGGCGCCTGGTCGTCGATGTCGACGTCGCGATACCCGAACCGCGCGAAGGCGGTCATGGCCGTGCTCAGATTGACGTCCACCTTGCCGCCGAACTTGTCGGTTGTGTTCTTGAACTGCTGCAGCAGGACGTAGTTGTTCGAGCTCTGGCTGTTGGTCGGAGCGGGCAGGTCGGACAAGCACCTTGCGTGCGAACGCCGTCATCGGGATTGGCGTCCCGGCCGGGTAGATCTCACCGGTCAACGGGTTCTGGACGGCGACGTTCAGGATGCCCTGCCGCTGGGCCGTCGTCGGGATCGTCGAGCTGGACGGCACGCCACGCGTCTGGCGGAACCCTTCGTAGTCGGCGAAGAAGAACGCGCGATTGCGCACGACCGGTCCGCCAATCGTGCCGCCGAACTGATTGCGCTCGAGCGGCGGCTTCTCGCCGTTGGCCGGCTTGAAGAACCCGGTCGCGTTGAGCGACGTGTCGCGCAGGAATTCCCAGGCGCTGCCGCGGAACCGATTCGTCCCGCTGGCATAGGCCACGTTGATCGTCGCGCCGGCCGAGCGGCCGTACTCGGCGCTCATGTTGTTGGTGACGACCTTGAACTCGCCGACCGCGTCCGGCGGCGGCTGCATCACCTGGTTCGAGAAGCCCTGGTTGCTGGTGCCGTAGGCGTTGTTGTCCACGCCGTCGATCAGGAAGTTGTTGAACGTGCTGCGCAGGCCGTTGACGTTGAACGAGCCCTCGCGCGGCGTGAAGCCGCCGGTATTGAGCGCCGACAGACGCACGCCCGTGGTGAGCAGCGCCAGCGACGAGTATTCGCGTCCGTTCAACGGCAGCGCGCGCGTCTGCTCGCCGGTGATGATCTGCCCACGCTGGCTCGTGTCCGTCTCGAGCAGCGACGCCACCGCGCTGACCTCGATTCGTTCGGTGAGCTGACCGACCTGCAGACCCAGATCGACGCGCAGGCGCGCACCGACCTCGAGCCGGATGTTCTCGGCCAGCGCCAGGGCGAAGCCGGCCTTCTCGGCGGTCACCAGGTAGTTGCCGATGCGAAGCGTCACGAACTCGTAGTGACCGTTGGCATCGGTGCGCCGCGTCACGGTGACGCCGGTGTCGATGTTCGTGGCGGTGATCAGCGCGTCGGACACGACTGCCACCGGAGCCGTCGGTCACTGTCCCGACCAGCGCGGCGGTCTCGAATTGGGCGAATGCCGTCGAAGCGGCACAGCACGAACAGCAGGATCGCGAGCGTCAGAAATCTGGGCATATGCCCGACACTAACAACGGCAGGTCACTCGCGGATGACGTGCGCATCAAGACGAGGTAACCGGGCCGGCTGCGTCAGGAGCGCCGATCGCGCATAGATGGCGTCGTACAGGTCGAAGTACCGTCGAGTCACGTCGCGCCACCTGAAACGATGCGCCGTCTCGCGTGCGGCCGCGAGACGCGCTGGGTCGCCAAGGCGCGCCATGCGTGGTGTTCTTTGCGGAGGTGATATGAAGCGACGGTTGACGAAGCACACCACAACACCCCACCGGCTGTCGTGGGCTCCACGTCAGATTCCGTGGGCCTGGGCATGCACCGCGTCCGAAGGCGTAGCGGTGGCGCCTCGCACGTGCGCGTCCAGATACGTGCGATAGAGCGGCTGCATCGCCGAGCTCCCATGTGCGCGTCAACGCATACTGCCGTGCGGCGACTCGCATCTCCGTCTGACGCGCCTCATCGCGAAGCACGCCGGCAATCGCTGACGCCCATTCACCGGGATCGTCGAGATGACAAACCGTCCCAGTTCGTCCCGCCACCATGTTCTCGCGCGGCCCGCCGGCTCCCGTGATGACGACGGGGAGACCGCTGGCCTGGGCTTCGAGGACCACATTCCCGGCGGTGTCGGTCCGGCTGGGAAAGACAAACAGGTCGGCCGAGGCAAACACCTGCGCGACCGCGTCGCGCGACAACGGTCCAGTGAACACCGCATCGGGCATGCGCGCCTGCAGTTCGGGCAGCAGCGGACCTCCACCGGCAAAGACAAAGCGATGTTCGACGCCAAGCGCGTGCAAACGATCCTGCACGGCCGGCAAGCGCAGCAGTTGCTTTTCCCGTGAGACGCGCCCGACATAGAGCAGCGACGGACGCCGCTTCGACACGTGCCAGCTGTCGCGTAGCGCCTGCGATCGCTTCGCCGGCGAGAACAACGCGGTATCGACGCCACGCAGCCACAAGTCGACCTTCGCCGGATTCGCCTTGGCGTCGATCAGCAGCCGCCGCGTATGCGCCGACGGCGCAAGAATCTTGACGCACCTGCCGTAGGGCCATCGCATGTACTCACGCATCAGCGACCCGAGCCGAGCCGAGCCGCTGAGCGTCGTGGCGTATGCGGCCAGATCGGTGTGAAAGCTGCCGACGATGGGCAGCTTCAGCCGCCACGCCACGAACAGCGCGGCCAGTCCAATCGGGCCGGGGGTCGTCAGGTGAATGACATCGATTCGGTCCGACTTGGCGCGGGCGACGAACTCGAACAGCCGCGGCACATACATCCGCATGTCGCCGTAGAACGGAATCGGCACGCCGAACGACCGCACCGCCAGATATTCGGTCGTCTCCACGGCCAGCGTCGCCGCTGTATACACGCGCAGGCGCAGAGACGATGGTGCGTGTCGCAACGCGGCCATGAGCGTCGTGGTGACGCCGTTGATCTTGTCGAAGTCGTTGTCGGTGAAGATCGCGACGTTCATGTCAGGCCGCCTCGGGAAACATTGAAATGCGCTCGCCACGTACAAACCGGTCGCGAGGCGCAGCATGTCTTGCCATGGTGAAGTAGCTACCCTGCCGTCCGCCGACCCGTACCCGTCCCGCGTGCAGCTCGGTCATGAACTCATCTCGCGTCGTCGCCGCAGGCGCCTCCACCCACGTTCGCCCGATGCCGCGTCCCGTGTGGTCGTGCCGCTCGGCGATCGTCATCGCACCGTCCATGCGGGCGTGGTCGGTGATCGTGACCAGATCCATGCCGCGAGCCTTGGCGCGACGGTACACACCTTCAGGCGAGTTGTACGACTCCTTCATGAATAGATTGAGTGGATAGATAGTGGTATTGCCCGAGTGGGCGTGTGCACGTGCAGGTCGAGCTTCACGAGCCCTCCTTGGACGCTGTGGTCGCCTTGCCTCGCCAGCGCCGATGGCACGAAGGCGGGCGTCGCTGCCGCCGCGCCACGAGGCTCAGCGGAGCCACACACAGAATCTAGGGGTGTCGTGACGACTCGATCTCGCTACTGCAAATTGCTGATCTCTGTCGCGGCAATTCGGTGTATCGACCGAAGCGGTGTCGAGAAGCGGTGTGTAGGGCCGGTCCTTTCGGACCGGCCTTGCGTCAACTCAAACGACGAGGACGCCGGTGATGACGAGGGCTCCGGCCCACAGCCAATCCAGGTTGAACCAGGCAACACGCAGGAAGGCGACGCCCAGCTTGCGGTAGACGACCCACGCGATGAGCGTGGACACGAGCACGTAGGACAGCGTGTGGAGTCCGACGGCCATGGCATCGGTCCACGCGCCGCTGGCCATCGGCGTTCGCAGCCTGCGCGTGATGCGCATGCATCGACAGGGCGGAGACCGGGTCCCCCGTCCCGATCACGAACGGGACGACCATGAGGCCCGCGCCGTGAGCGGAGGCCATCAGAAACGACCAGATCGTCAGATCGCGAAAACCGACCTGCATGCCGCCGAAACGCGGATGGCGATGGCGCCACAGCCGGTAGACGCCCAGCGTGACGAGCGTTGCGGCGATGACGACCTTCACCACGTGGAGCGGCAGCACGACGCCAGCGCCGGCAAACAACGCCACCACGACGCCCGACCGCGATGGCGTGGCCGAGCGCGATCGGCGGCAGCGCACGCCACATCGCCGACGCACGCCCGGCCTGCATCCCCAGCGCCACGGCAAAGAGCCATCCCATGCCGGGATTGATCCCGTGGTAGGCGCCGAGGCCGATCATCGCGGTCCAATCCATGAGCCTCTTTCGTAGAGGCGGGTCTTGAGACCCGCCTCTACGCGCAGCAGTACTACGAGTAGCAGTACGAATCCGACGAGGCGTCGCCGCCCTCGAGCCTGCATCTGATGCGTTCGCATCGACGGCGACTCGAGGAAGAACTTCTTGTCGAGCGCCATCCCGCCCTGCGGATTCACGTCAGCCTTCACCATCCAGCTGCGCATGCCGTCCGGGTAGAACTGCTCATCCCAGGGCGTGTAGAGACCGTTAGTGAAGTACACGCGCGAGCCGTCGCGACTGATTTCGACCATCTGTGGACCGCCGTTGAGTGGCTCTCCAGGCTTTGCGGGGTGCGCGGCGCGGCTGACGATGCCGCCGATGCGGAACGAGCCGGTCTTCCGCGGATTGAACGGGTCGCTGACGTCGTACTGGATGAACTCGCCCGTGCCCCAGCACGACACGTACAGGAAACGGTCGTCGAGCGAGAGATTGATGTCGGTCACGAGCGGTGCGACGGCCTTGAATCCCTGCAGCAGCGGCGGCAGATTCGCCGGGTCAGCGGGCTCGGCCGGAATCTCGATCACTTTCTTGACCGCAAACTTCCCCTTCCCGTTGTCACCACCCTCGCGGTACCACACCCAGATCGACGAGGACAGATCCTTCAACGACACGACCACGCCGACGAAGCCATACGCCTTCGTCGGGTTGTGTGCGGGCCGCAGCTCCAGCACCATCTGCTGTTCGGCGCCGAGATCGATCTCCTGCACGTGCCGCCGGCGGCGCAGATCCCAGACGTGCAGCTTGCTGCCGTACTTGCCTCCCAGCAGCAGGTCGGGGTTGACGCCGTCCTTGACCATGTTCGGCGTGCCCCACGTGCTGGTGATCATCGTGTCGTAGCCCAGATGCCACCACACGTCGTAGGCCAGTTGCTGCGGACCGCGGTCCAATTCCCATCGTCCGCGAATATCGAACGTCTCGGGATCGAGGATGAACGTGCCGCCCGGTCCATCGCCGCCCGGTGCGCCAAGCGCGCTCACATACACGCCGTCAGGACCGCAGTGGATGGTGTGCGGGGAGGCATAGCCCGCGCGGTTGGCCAGTTCGTCCGGCTCGATCACCTTCACGATCGACGGCGCACGTGGATCGGGCTTGGTGTCGAGGATGTGGATCCGTGACGAGTTGATGCCCGGCACGATCAGATAGCGCCGCTCCATGTGCGGATGCGGCGCGTACGGACACAGACACGAGCTGCACGCGTTCCAGCCAAAGTGATGGAGCTCGTCGCCGACATTCGGCATGCTCGTCTCGCCGATCTGCCGGCCGTAGCTCTTCGACGCGGGATCGACGTCAACGACACCTATCGCGTCGGGCGCACCGCTCTTCTTCGGGTTGATGAGCGCCACATAGGCAAACTTTTCAGGGGGCGCCTGCATCGCCATCTTCGGCGATGGATAGAATGTCGGATCTGGCTTGAGCAGTGGCATGACGAGCCTCCGGAAAGTGGAGGCCTATCGTAGATCGAACCGTCAGGCCGCTGCCCAGGAACCGTTACGGAAGAGCGTCAGGGCGATATCCACGTTGGCGCGCAGCGCCTGCTTCACCGCCGGCCAGTTCTTCTCGCAGCGCACCAGCGTCTTCCACGAATACAGATGCTTCGGCTTGTGGAAGTCGCTGTTCGCGACGTAGGGAAAGTGCTTCAGGCTGGTCACCGAGAAGAGGTCGTCGCGATTGCCGGCCTCCCAGACGTCCACGAGATCCGACAGCTCATCACGATGGTCCCAGAGGTAGCACGTGCTGATCTCGATGCGCCGCGTCGTCCGATGATGCGGATGACACGCGATGCTCAACCCGCCCTGACGACGAATCTCCTTGAGGATGCTGTTGGCGGATTGATCGGCGCTGATGTACTTGGCGATGTCGAGCGCGATGATGTGCGAGTTCTTCTTGCCGCGCAGCCGGTTCTGGGTGATCTCCGCGCCAGGGATGACCAGCATGTTGTATTGCCGCAGCGCACGTTCGGCCTGCGCGCGGATGTCGTCGAGGTAGGCGTCGAAGTCGGTTTCGCGCACGCCGTAGGCGCGGCGGCCGAGCGTCGCGATCCGTCCGGCGCGTGCCAGCAGATCGTTTTTCATCAGGATGTGATCGGTGATCGCGATCACGTCGAACTTGCCGGTCGATCCATAGAGGTCGACGACCTCGGCCACCGACAGCTTGCCGTCGCTCCACGTCGTATGGACGTGAAAGTCACACAGGAGAAACGGCTCGTATCCAGGCATACGATCAGACCTGCCTTACGTCGAGATGCGTGGTGTCCTTCGGCCGGTGATGCAGGATCTCGGACGTGAAGTTGCGGACGTACAGACGAAAGACCGCGCCCTTCCCCATCGCCACGTAGCGGCGTGCCGAGGTGTAGAGGTAGCAATCGTGGAACAGGCCGACGCGCCCGATCGCAAACAGGCGTCGGCCGATGTTGGTGTCCTCGCCGTGAAACTCGATCGAGGTGTCGAAGCCGCCGATGCGCGCCAGTGCGCTCGGCGCGCACGGCGAAGTTGCCGCCGTAGAAGATCGTGCCGATGCGCAGGATGTACTTGACGAGCAGCTGCGTGGCCGGCGCGAGCGTGAAGTCGTAGGCCCGGATGAGCAGCCGTCCCCACCAGTCCCAGTCGTAGAAGCGATAGGGCCCGGACAAGGCGATGAGATCGGGGTCGTGCTGGAATCGTCGCTCGACGCGCTCGAGCCAGGTCAGCGGCGCCCGGCAATCGGCGTCCAGGTAGACGAGCACCTCGCCCGTCGCGATCCGTCGTCCGGTTTCGCGTGCCACCACCAGCCCCTTGCGCGGCTCGTCCACCACGCGGACGTGCGGGATCGCCTCCGCCACGGCGCCGCGTCGCATCGGTGCTTGCATTGTTGATGACCAGGATTTCGTCGGGAAGTCGTGATTGAGCCAGGAGGGAATGGAGGCAGGCGGCGAGATACTGCGCCTCATTGTGGGCGCAGACAATGACGCTTATCGTCGGCGCCACGCCTGCGCCCGTTCCACCATGTGCCGTGGTATACCCACGTGCATACACACCGAGCGTACGGGGTCGATGTGACGCGAGGATCACATCACCGGCACGACTGTGTTAAAACCCGCCGTCAGATTCATGACCGACACGCTGGCAATCATCCTTGGCGGCGGACAGGGCTCGCGGCTCTTCCCCCTGACCGCCACGCGATCCAAACCCGCGGTGCCGATCGGCGGAAAATACCGTCTGATCGATATCCCGATCAGCGGCTGCCTGCACGCCGACATCCACCGCATCTTCGTGCTGACGCAGTTCAATTCGGCGTCACTCAACCGTCACATCTCGAACACGTATCGACTCGACCGCTTCTCCGGCGGCTTCGTCGAGATCCTCGCGGCCGAACAGACGCCCGACAATCCCAACTGGTATCAGGGCACGGCCGACGCCGTCCGGCAGGCGACGCGTCATTTCGTGCAGCACGACGCCAAGTACGACCTGATCCTCGCCGGCGACCATCTCTACCGGATGAACTACGAAGAACTGGTCGACGCGCATCGCCAGCAGAAGGCCGACATCACGATTGCCGCCCAGCCGGTAGACATCGACACAGCGACGCAGATGGGCATCTTCCGCTTCGATCGCGACGGCGTGATCGTCGGCTTCGAGGAAAAGCTGAAGGAGCCGCGGCTGCGCGAGATCGGAGGCAGCATTCCCGCCGGTGCCACGTTTGCCGAGCTCAGCGACGAGCGTCCGTTCATGGCCTCGATGGGCGTGTATGTGTTCTCACGCCGCGTACTGATTGAGATGCTCGAACGCGACGGCGGGCACGACTTCGGGCGCGAGCTGATCCCCAATGCGATCGGGAAATACAAGGTGCGCTCGTATCTCTATCGCGGCTACTGGGCCGACGTGGGCACCATCGAGTCGTTCTACGAGAACAACGTCATGCTCGGCCGGCTCGACTCACCCTTCCACTTCTGGGACAAGGATCGTCCGATCTACACGCACCTGCGTCATCTGCCCGGCTCGCTGATTCCCAACGCGCACGCGCGGGACTCGCTCATCTCGGAAGGGTGCTATCTGGCCGGCTGCGATATCGATACGTCGGTGGTCGGGGTGCGCATGTCCGTGCGCGAAGGCTCGCGCGTGTCACGGTCGGTGCTGCTCGGCGCCGACTTCTATGAATACGGTCCGGCACCGGAGGGACAGACGGCGCTCGGGATCGGGAAGGACGTCGTGCTCGATCGCGTGATCGTCGACAAGAACGCGCGCATTGGCGACGGCGCACGCCTGGTCAACGAACAGCGTATCGAGCACGCCGACGGCGACGGCTATTACATTCGCAGCGGCATCATCGTGGTGCCGAAAGGCGGAGTCATCAAGCCAGGAACCGTTGTCTAACTCCCAACACCCAACACCCGCATGAACGTTCTTGGAGGTTGGGAATTGGGGGTGGTTGGTCGTTGGGCGTTGGGAATTGGGAATTGACTGCTATCGCCCTATAGGCACGAGCAGAACGAATTGACGGCCGTTCGGCATCAGATCGAACTGACGCCGATACTCGGCCTGGGCAAATCCCTTGATAGGCAGCGGCGTCGGCTCGCCGATGGACGTCAGGTCCTGTGTGTTCACGGCGAGCTGGAACATCTGATGATCGCGATCGAAGTAGAGTGACCGGCCATCGGGCGTCCACAACGGATGCGAACCGCCGGCGCGGGTCACTTGATAGCGCGCGCCCGTGCGTGGGAAGGGCTCGATCCAGATCTCGTAGCGGCCGGTCTCGTTCGACGTATACGCCATCCACTTGCCATCGGGAGAGATGCTGCTGCTGTGCTGAGCGGAGCCGGGCAAATCGACGAATGGCGTGACCTTCCGCGATGTCATGTCGAGCAGAGCGATCCCGTAGTCGCCGTTCCCCGTCAGCGTCAGGAACCGCATCTGCGACCCGCCGGCGATCCAGCCCTCGGCGGCTCGAGTGTCGATCAAGTGCTCGGCGCTTCCAGTGCCGTCAGCGCGCTGCCAGTACAGCGAGTCGGGACGATCGCCGGAGACGATGAAGACCAGGCGCTGGGCGTCGGGCGACCACATCGGCGCCCAGTTCGCCACGCCGGTCAGCGGAAAAGGCCGTCGGCCGCCGGGATCCGCGAGATCCGCGGTCCACAGGCGAAAACCGTCCGGGCCTTTGAGGTCACGCGTTTCAAAGGCGACACGTGTGCCGTCGGGCGAGACGCGCGGCGCATAGACAGACGGTGGGAGCTGCCCCAGGATTTTCTTCGTGCCGTCCAGATCAACAAGTGTCAGCTCGAAGCCCGCAGGCGTCTGCGCCCGTGCTCCATCGCCAAATAACGTGGCGAAACACAGCGCTGACACCACAGAGGCGCGAACAATCCAGTCAGTCATCTTCCTACTCCATCCGACGATTGCCGGGCTCACTCGGCCGTTAACGTCTCCACCGGATCAATCGCCGCAGCCCTACGCGCCGGTAGGTAGCTGGCCAGCGCGGCGGCCATGCCGAGCACGCCCAGCACCGCGGCGTAGGTCGGCGGATCGAGCCGCTCGACCCCGAACAGCAACGACGACATCCATTGCGTCAAGAGGACGGCCGTGATGAGCCCGACGGCGCCGCCGACGGCGGTCAGCAGCAATCCTTGCCCCACGAACATTCGCATGAGCGCGCCCGGCGCGGCGCCAAGCGCCAGACGGATGCCGATCTCCCGGGAGCGCTGCGCGACGACGTAGGCGATGACCCCGTAGATGCCGATGACGCCGAGCGCCAGCGCCAGCGCCGCGGCGATGGCCAGCATGATCAGCGCGAACGACGTCCGCGCCATCGACTCGTCATAGAGATCCTTCGTCGTCCGGACGAGAAAGACGGGCATGCTCGAGTTGACCGACGCCACTGCATGGCGAACGCCGTTCAACAGGCTCTCGCGGCCGGCCTCGTCGCTGCGGATGACCAGATTGACGGCGCGCATCACGAACAGGCTGTTGCCGCCGAAGTTCTCCATCATGACCGGCCAGTACGCAAACGTCGGGGCGGCCTGGTACAGCGCGTCCTCGTGGACGTTCTCGACGACGCCGACGATCTCGCGCCACAGATCGGTACTCGTCGGAGCGGAATCGCGAATGCGCTGGCCCAGCGCCGCGGCCGGCGATCCCCAGACTTCGCGGGCGAAGTTCTCGGAGACGATCGCCACCTTCGCCCGTCCGTAGATGTCGCTCCACGTGATGTCGCGTCCGGCGACAATCCGCGTGCCGATGGCGGCGAAGTAGCCCGGCGACACGACCTTCATTCGACGCATCGGCGGCGTCGTCCCGGGAGCCTCGTCCTTCCCTTCCACGAAGACCGGATTGAGCCACACCCGCAGCGGTCCCTCCATCGGCACCGCACTCGCGAAGGCGGCAGCCTTCACGCCGGGCAGCGCCGCGACCTTGTCGAGAATCTCGTGCTGCATCCGCGTGACACGTTCCGCCTCGCTTACCTGCTGGGGAGGCACCCACACTCGCGCCGTCTGCACATCAGCAGCAGCCGCAAATCCTGGCTCGACGTCGAGCAGTGCGACAAAAGTGCGGATCATCAGGCCCGACGCCACGAGCAGGACGAGGGCCAGCGCCACCTGCACGACGACCAGTGCATTGCGCGTGCGCTGCCGTTCGCGGCTGATGCTGGCGCCGCGCGCGGCGCCGGCGATTGGGGCGCCATGCTGTGCGGCATGCTTCAACGCGGGCAGCGCGCCGAACAGCATGCTCGAGAGCAGCGAGACCACGATGGCAAATGCCACGACGCGCGGATCGAGCGAGATGTCCTCGACGCGCGGCAGCGTAGTCGGCGCTGTGGCAACCACCAATGTGAGGCCGGCGTACGCGAGTGCCACGCCCAACGCGCCGCCGATGAGTGAGAGCGCCAGGCTTTCGACCAGCACCTCTCTCACGATGTCTCCTCGCCGCGCACCGAGCGCGGTCCGCACGGCAAATTCCTGGCGCCGGCTTTCGGATCTCACCAGCATGAGATTCGCGACGTTGGCGCCGGCGATGAGCAGCACCATCCCGATCGTCGCCATGAGGACCCACAGCAGGTCGCCAACGCCGCCGACGACTTCGTCCTTCAGCGGCTGCACGACCGGCGTGATCCTCCACTTCTCGAACTCTTGCCGTCCGGCGGTGTTCGGCGGTATCGGCCACGCGTTGAGCCAGATCGGCAGCATCCGTGCAATGTCGGCGTTGGCGTCGGCGACCGTCACGCCCGGTTTGAGCCGCGCGAGGCTCGCAAAGCCGAAGTCGCCGAGCCGCAGGCGGCTGCGATCGATGGTGATTAGCGCGATCACTTCGGCGGCGGGCTCCATGTCCAGGAACCGGAATCCCTCGGGCATGACGCCGATCACCTCGACCGGGTTGGAGTCCGCGATCAGTCCTCGTCCGATCACCGAGCGGTCGCCGCCAAACCGGCGCTGCCAATAGGCGTGCGTCAGGATCACCACGGGAGCGAAGCGTCTCCCCCCGGGTGTCGCGCCGGGTGTCGCGTCGGCCTCTCTGAAGAGCCGGCCCAGCTGCGGCTGGACGCCCAGGGCCTGCAGGACGTCGTGGGTGACCGCCAGCAGGCGCGCCTGCTCCGGCTCGCCGATTCCGGTGATCGTCGTCCCGCCGTCACCGTACAGACCGATGTGCTGAAACACGCGGCCCTCGTCGCGGTACGTGAAGTACTGCGTCGCCGACATGCGAAGCTCGCTGACGTTGAGACCTGGCGCAACCTGCTTGATGCTGACGAGCTCGCCGGCGTTCGGGTATGACAGCGGTTTGATCAGCACGCCATCGACGACGCCGAAGATCGCGGTGTTCGCGCCGATGCCGAGCGCGAGCGTGAGAACGACCGCCAGCGTGAACCCGGGGCGCCGTCGCATCCCGCGCAGTGCCAGGCGCAGATCGCGGCCGAACGTGTCGAGCAGGCCGATGGTGTTCATGCGATAGATCTCCTCGCGGATCCGCACCGTGTTCCCGAGCTTGAGGTGCGCCGCCCGGCGCGCAGCGTCGGGCGACATCCCGCGCGCGATGTTCTCGTCGGTCTCGATCTCGAGGTACGAGCGCAGTTCTTCGGCGCGATCGCGATCCCAGGACGCTCTGTCGGAAAAACCGACGCCAGCTCATGGCTTACTCCGTTGATGGCTTGAGGATCCTGCCGATGGCGCGAACGATCTCTTCCCAGCGCGTCGTCTGCGCCGCGAGTTGTTTGCGGCCGGTCGGCGTCAGCCGGTAGTACTTCGCCTTGCGGTTGTTGTCGGACGTGCCCCAGAACGACACGATCCAGCCGCGATTTTCCAGCCGGTGAAGGGCCGGGTACAGAGAGCCATGCTCGATCTGCAGCACGTCCTCCGACCCACGCTCGATGGCGTGCGCGATGGTGTGACCGTGCGCCGGGCCCATTACGAGGACCCGCAGGACCAGCATGTCGAGCGTGCCCTGGGGCGTCTCACTCTGGAGGGGCGATTCACCACGCGGCACGTTCAACCCCCATTCCACACGGTGATCTATGCATCAGAATCCCTTCAAACTTGGCTATACGTGGATATCCTGCACTTTGTTCAGAAGATTATCTATGGGAAACTCAACCAAATCCCAACGCCCAATCCCAATTCCCCACTCCGAGAACGTTCAACTTGGGAATTGGAAGTTGGAAGTGGTTGGGCGTTGGTGGTTGGAAGTTGGGAGTTGACTCAGAACGAGGAAACACCAGACAGCGACGCGTCGATCTTTGCCTTCAGCGCCGCGAGCGTCTCCGGACTGCCTTCGAACAGATCCTCCGGATACTTCGCCTCGCGGATCATCGCCTTGTAGATCGCGTCGCTCTGATACAGGTTGAGCCCCAGGCCGGCCAGATACTGCAGCTTCAGGTTGCGGTCGGTGTTGATCTGCGCATCGCTCAGCCAGGTCTTCATGTCCGTGCGACGGCCCGCATAGGTGCCGAACAGATCGACTGCTGAATTGATGCCCACCTCGCTCAGCGACTTCGCCATCTCCGCATTCGCCGGATCCGACAGGCGCGCCTGCACGGTGTCCACGTTGATCTTGCCGCCTTCGAGCTGGCCGAAGAGCACCAGGTCGTAGCCCTGCCCGTTGACCGTGTTGGCAAACACGGCGCCGTTGGGGAACGCCTCGAGGAACGTGCCGATCTCGCTCTTCACCGCCGCCTCGCTGCTCTCGTACAACTGCACGAAGAGCGTGACGACGCCGCCCGGATTGAGGTGCGACTTCACCACCTCGAAGAACTCACGTGTGTAGAGCGTCGCCGCGCCCTTCACCCACGGATCGAGCGGGTCCGACGTAATGGCGTCGAACTTCTCGTTGGTCGTCAGCAGGTAGTGCCGGGCATCGTCGAGATGCACCTTCACTTTCGGGTTGGCGACGACGTTGAAGTTGTGCTGCGCGAAATGGGTGGAGACGACGCGCGGGACGAGCGGCTCGATTTCGGCGATCGTCTGGTCCTTGACCATGGGATCGATCGAGACCGCACCCGCCGTGACACCGGCGCCGCAGCCGATCACCAGCACCTTGTTCGGGTTCTTCGGCACGAGCGTCGTGATGTGGCCGAGCATGCGCTGCAGCCGCATGTCCTGCGGCTCGCTCGAGGCCTGCACCTTGCCGGCGTTGTGATAGTTGAGCACGCCAGTCGGAGTACGGGTGACGGCAACAGACGCGGTCACGCCTTCACCGACGTACACCATCTCGTTCTGCCCGACCCACGTCGCCGAATAGCGGCCGTAGGCGACGAGCAGCCACGGAATCGGTGGCACCGATCGCGCCAGCAGACCAGCGATGCAGCGCGATGCCAATCACGACCACGGGTGTCGAGGTCAGCGGTTTGCGCACTTCGCCAACCGCCGGCATGAGCATCAGCAGTGCCGACATCGCCGCGATGCCGATCAGGACCTGCTGCGTCTTCTGACTGCCCACCGTGCCCACCAGCGCGAGGCTGATGACGGTTGCACCGATGATCGCGCCCACCGTGTTGGCCGCGTAGACGCCGCCAACGAGACGGGCCGAGTCCTGTCCTGGCGCAGCCACGGCGGCAAGCGCGAGCGGGAAACTGGCGCCCCACAGGATTGCACCGGGCAACATCACCCAGATCGCCCGCATCAGATCCAGCTGGAAGTTGAAGGCGAGCGACGTCGAGATCGACGGATTGATCGGCCAGTACGGCAGCGACGCGCCGGTGGTGTAGGCCGCCCACGCCAGGCACACGCACAGCGCCAGCTGACACCATCCGAGCGCGATGCGCGGATTCGACAGGTTGCGCGCCATCGCCGAGCCGAGGCTGCTGCCGATACCGAGCCCGACGAGAAACACCGCGAGGATCAGTGAGAACGTATACGTCGTCGCGCCGAACATCAGCGAGAGCACGCGCGTCCAGACCACCTCCGATCCGAGCGCCGTAAGGCCCGACAGCGCGATGGCGATGTAGACGAGCCTCGAGACATCCGGGGCGGCTGCCGCCGCCAGCGGCGTGTCGCCGGGCCTCGCCGTGATCACCGTGTGCGGCGTGCGGGCAGCGACGAGCACGGCCAGCAGCGCGACCAGCACGTTGAGCGCGACCGCGACGCCGGTCGCCGTCGGCATGTCGTACACCCGCAGGAGGTAGAAGCCCGCCAACAGGCTCCCGACAACGGCGCCGGCGAGATTGCCGCCGTAGAAGTAACCGAGCCACGACACGCCTTTCGGCGTCGTCTCGACCCAGCGCGCAATCGCGGGCAGCGTCGCGCCCATGAGCAGCGTCGGCGGCAGCAGGCAGATCGCCGCGGCAACGGCGCGCAGCACCAGACTGACCTGCCCCGTCCCGGCGATGCTCGTATAGATCTGCCCGACGATCGGCACGGCGAAGAGGACGATGATGCCGAAGACGGCAATGCCGATCTCGAGCAGCGCGTAGACGCGCAGCGGGTGGCTCCGGGGGTTCAGATACTTTGGCAGCAGCAGGCTGCCGAGGCACATGCCGCCCATGTAGATCCCCAGCAGCACGCCGAGCGAGACCGCGGACGATCCAATGGAGAGCTGGAGGAGCTGAAACCAGACGACTTCGTATATGAGGGCCGCGCAGCCGGAGCCGACAAACAGCAGCAGGAGCGCCGGAAGCCAGCGCTGGCCCGCCTCGGGGCTGGCTGCTGGCCCCGTGGTCTCATCCTGGAGGTTGGTGGTCACCCGTGGATACTACCAAACCCGGCCGGGCTTGGCCTGTAACCCAGATTTAACTCCCGCGTCACGAGCCAGAAATCCGCGTTTCTTACTGTAAGACATGATTCAGGTGGCCACAGCTACGCGCACGCAGGTGCTCGTTGTCGACGACGAGCACGACATCGCCGGATTGATCAAGCACAGCCTCGAAAAGGGCGGCGACATCGATGTCGATATCGTCGGGACCGGCGATGAAGCGCTGAAGGCGGTCACCGAGCGCACGCCGGATCTGATCGTCCTCGACCTCAATCTGCCGGTGCTGAGCGGGCTCGAAGTCTGCCGCATCCTTCGCGCGCGGGCGAGCACGGCGCGCGTGCCGATCATCATGTTGACGGCGCGCACCAGCGAGAGCGATCGCGTCACCGGTCTCGATGTCGGCGCCGACGACTACATCACCAAGCCATTCAGCCTGCGCGAGCTGGCCGCACGCGTACGCGCGGTGCTGCGCCGCGGTCATGTCGGCCCAGACAATGGTCATTCACGAACCGAGGCGCTCGTGTATCGCGGCAAGCATCTGGTCGCCGACTTCGACGCGGTGGCGGTCAGCGTCGATGGCGAGGCCATTCGGCTCACGCGGCGTGAGTTCGAGCTGCTTCGCTACCTGGTGGAGAACAAGAATCGCGTGCTCTCGCGCGATCGCCTGCTCGAGCGCGTCTGGGGCTACGACCGGCTGGTCGAAACCCGTTCAGTGGACGTGCACGTCGGCCGCCTGCGCGGCAAGCTCGGCACGGCCGGACGACAGATTGAAACGGTTGTCGGACTCGGATACCGGTTCGTGGAGTAGACACTCGCGCCAGCCCAAAGGGTCGTAAGATCCCGTGGGTTGCCCCTCCCACCAGGCACACGGCTCGGCCCATACGAGATCGTCCGCAACGATTTCTGATGAACACAGTGACGGCGGAGGCGAACGCCTCTCCGATCTCCCTCATCCTTGGATGGAAGGGAGGGAGTCAGGGACTTGACTAGGATTCCTTCCAGCCCGACGACTGAAGACTGAGGGCGTGCGCCGCGAAATTCATTCGTGCGCGCTCGACGCGATGCCAGTCGGTATAGCGCACCCGCGAAATGACGCGGCTGTCCTGCTCTTCGCGGACCTCCCACCCGAAGCCATCGGCGTCGGTAATGACGAAGCGATGCGTCTGGTCCGCCTTCCGGAACGTTCGTTTGTACATTGGCTTACTGCGATCTATACCTCCGCACGAACGTCTCGCCTGTAAACGTTGTGTAAATCTTCTGTGACTCCGTCTAGCTGCTGCGATTCAGGCACATAGGTTGCCCACCCGAACGCGCAGAGCTGCCGGCCTGATGTGCGCAGACACTGTCGTTCCACCTTCACAGGGCTCGCCATCCACGTGATAGATGAGCGGCTCGTGCGCGGTGATCTCGACGCGCGTTGCCGGCGACATCGTCACGCCGGGAACGTCGGCGAGCCGGCCGCGGAAGAGTTTCGGTGCGTGTCTGATCACCGCCCACGGTGAACGATCGTCCACCACCACCACGTCGAGCTTGCCGTCGTCGATGCGCGCCGATGGCGCGATGAGCGCGCCGTTCCCGTACTGGCGTCCGTTGGCGATCGCGACGAGCAGCACGTGCGATCGACGCAGCTGGCCGTCCACGGTGATCGCGTACTCGTGCGCGCGCGCGCGTGAAGATCTCATTGCTGGCGATCTCGAGATAGCGTCGGAAGCCGCGGCGGGCCAGACCCGGTGGCGGCAAATTGATGCGCGATGCGCGCGTCGAGGCCGACGCCGGCAAGATTGAAGAAGAGCCGGCCCTCGATCTCGCCAGCATCGATCACTCGTTCGTGTCCGCCGAGCGCGATCGCAAAGGCCGCCTGTGAATCGAACGGGATGCCCAGCTCACGCGAGAATCCGTTGCCGGATCCGCTCGGAATGATCCCGAGTGAGCGTAGTCGTGAACGCGAGTGCGGATGCGGTCTCGTTGATGGTACCGTCGCCGCCCCAGGCGATGCACAGCGACGCGCCACGCCCGATGGCCGCGCGTGCGAGCTCGCGCGCGTGGCCGCCGCGTTCGGTGACGAACACTTCCCCGTCCACGCCGCGGCGGTGCAGGAACGAGGTAGCAAATTCAGCCCGCTGCCGCGCCACGTCCGGCCGTCGGCCAGCGCCGGAGATCGGGTTGATGATGACCGCGACCAAATTAATTGCTGATTGTTGATCGGGGACTATCGATTGGACTGTCGACTGACGGCATGAGCTCAACCGCCTCAGAATCTTTGGCGTGACGAACCAGACGAGGGTGCCGGCGGCTTTGGTGGAGAGGCTGGCGACGTCGACCCGGCAGATGCCGCCTTTCTTGAACGGCAGCGGCCGCCGCGCGCCGATCAGGAAGGCGGCGAGCTCGCCCAGATCCGGCTCGTGACCGACGAGGGCAATGCGCCGGCGTTTGGCCACCTTCGCGAGCTGCGCCATCACCGTCGCCGGCGGATGGCCCGGCGCGAGCGCATCGAGTATCTTCACGCTCGGACGTCCGTCGACACCAGCGGCGAGCAGATCGGCAGTCTGACGGGCGCGGACGAGCGGGCTGGTGAAGATCTCTTCGATCGTCGCGTCGAGTCCCTTCAACCCGCCAACCGATTCCTTGAAGCGGTCGATGCCGCGTTCGGTCAGCGGCCGCTTACTGTCGTCGGGCCAGTCGTCGCCGCGTTCCGCGGCAATCGCGTGGCGCACGAGGTAGATTCCTGATGGCGGCATTGGAGGTTACGCGGCAGAGGCACGTCCGAGCCGTGCCTCACGCGCGGTGACATAATCGCAGATCCTCTGTAACGATTTCCTCTCGTTCATGTAACGGGCATGTAAGCGCCGGCACTCGTTTTCCAGACGCCGGACCAGCCGATCGAGGTCGGCCGACAACTGCAGATTCGGCGCCCCGGCGCGACTCTGAATCGCCCGCGTGCGCGCGATGAGCATCTCGAGGTCATGCATGCGGCCCAGCAAATCCTGAACACGCTTCAGCGTCCGGATGCGGGCCGTGGCGCGGGATCCACTGAGATCCTGCGCGATCTCGAGCGCGTAGCGCAGTTTCTTGACCGCAATGCGCACCTGGTGGAGCCGGTCTGGCAGGTAGATGCCTGCGGCATTGTCCATCGCGACGCTCAGGCCCTCGGCCCGGCGCGCGGCGCGTCTGAGCGCCACGGTCACGCGTCGCGGGATCGCGCGCGCCGGAGCTGGCGGGACCGCGAGCGGCCGCGTCCACGGCCTTCTTCTGCAGCTTCGGCAGGTTGTATCGCGAGATGCGGCGGACCATCTCCGCGCCCAGACGCTGCCGTTCTTCGCTGATCAGTTCTCGCAGACGGGCGATGGCCTCTTCGGAGACGTCGCCAGACGTGCGTAGCTGGTCGAGGTTCATGAGCGCGACGTCGAGCTCGCGAACCGGCCCCAGCACGCGGGTCAGCTTTCGCACCGACTTCTTGAGAGACTTGCCGGTGCGGCCGCGGGCGACCAGCGGCAAGGCCTCGCGGATACGCCGCGTCGCGACGCGCGCCTGGTGGACGGCCTGGACGTCGCCCTTCTGCGCACCCGGGAGTGTCCGGCTCAATGCGGTCAGACGCTGACGGATGATCAGCTCAGAGGGATTCGTGCGCTTCATGACGGACTCACGCAACTCGACCTACTATAAGTCGGACTCACATCATGCGCATTGCGGCCATCGACATCGGCACCAACTCCGTCCACATGATCGTCGTACGAGTACGCGCCGGATCTTTCGTTCGAAGTCATCGATCGCGAGAAGGTGATGGTCCGTCTCGGTGCCGGTGGCCTCGACGGCAAGGCGCTGACGAGCGACGCGATGAGCGCGGCGCTGCAGGCGCTCTCGAAGTTCAAGCGCCTGGCCGAATCGCATCGCGTCGATGAGATCCTCGCCGCCGCCACCAGCGCGACCCGCGAGGCGCGCAACGGCGGCGAGTTCCTCGCCCGCGTCGAGCGCGAGACCGGCATTCGTCCGCGCGTGATCACCGGCACGGAAGAGGCGCGGTTGATTCATCAGGCGGCGGTGTACGGCGTCGACGTCGGCACCGCGCGGGCGGTGGTAATCGACGTCGGCGGCGGCAGCACCGAAATCACGCTCGGCACGGCGACGGCGAGCCAGGCGGCGCGCAGCTTCAAGATTGGCGTGATCCGCCTCACCGAACGTTTCGTTCACAGCGATCCTCTCTCGGGCCGCGACGAGCGCAAGCTCACGAAACACATCCTCTCGGAAATCGGCCGCCACTGCGACCAGATCACGTCGATCGGGTTCGACCGCGTCATCGGTACGTCCGGCACGATCCTCAGCCTGGGCGCGGTCGCCGCAACCGCCGTTCGCGGCACGACACCCGCCGAACTGCGTAATCTGCGCGTGTCGGCCAAGCAGATTCGCCGGCTGCGCAAGGAGATCGTCGCGCTCAATCCCGAGCAGCGGTTGACCGTGCCCGGCCTCGATCCCCGCCGCGCCGATCTCGTCGTCGCCGGTGCCGTCCTCCTCGATACCATCATGAGGCGGCTCGGCGCAGAGGAACTGACGCTCTGCGACCTGGCGCTGCGAGAAGGCCTGGTCCTCGACTACATCCGACGCAACCGCCGGCAGATCGCCCAGGTCGACAAGATCCCCGATGTCCGCCGGCGCAGCGCGCTCGAACTAGCCGAGCGTTGCAACTACTACGCCGAGCATGCTCAGCAGGTGATCCGGCTGGCCCTCGCGCTCTTCGATCAAAGCCGGGCGGTGCACGGGCTCACCGATCGTGAACGCGAATGGCTTGAATACGCCGCGCTGCTCCACGATGTCGGTGGACTCATCAGCTATGCGCGCCATCATCGGCACTCCTACTACCTGATCAAGAACGGTGACCTGCGCGGCTTCCATCCGGATGAGATCGAAGTCATCGCCCTGGTCGCTCGCTACCATCGTCGAGGCACCCCGAAGCGATCGCACGACGAGTACGCACATCTGTCCTCGTCGCTGCGCAAGACGGTCCGCACGCTGTCGTCGATTCTGCGGGTCGCCGAGAGCCTCGACCGCAGCCACGCACAGGCAATCACGGGGCTCGAGCTACGCGATCGCGGCGCCGACGCGCTCCTGCTGGTCCATACGGGAACCGACGCCGAGCTCGAGGTCTGGGCCACCAATCGCCATCTGCAGCCGTTTGAGAAGCTGCTCGGCAAGCCCGTGCGTCTCGAGTCGGCAAACATCCCGCAGCCCGCCGTGATAAGCGCGCCGCCCCGCTCGCCGCAAGCGGCGCACAAAACCTCCATCCGCGAAGCCGAAAGCCAAGGCGGCGCAGGCCGTGTAACACCGATTTAACACCCAGGAAACAGGCGCGAAATTCATATTCGATAGCGTGGAGGCGTGACCAACACGCTCTTACGCTACGTCCGGCTGCCGGCTTCGGCAAACCACGCGCTCGTGCTGCTGGTGGTCCTCATCCTCGCCGGCTGCGGAGTCGGCGAACTCCGGCACTGACACGAAGAGTGGCGCTGCCCCATCCGTGATTCAGATCGACGGGTCGAGCACGGTGTTCCCGATCACCGAAGCCGTCGCCGAAGAGTTCCAGAAGGCGAATCAGGGCGTGCGGGTGACCGTCGGCATCTCCGGCACCGGCGGCGGGTTCCAGAAGTTCTGCCGCGGCGAAACCGACATCAGCGATGCCTCGCGCCCGATCAGCGCCACCGAGATCGAGGCGTGCAAGAAGGCCGGCATCGAGTACATCGAGCTGCCGATCGCCTACGACGGCCTCGCCGTCGTCGTGAATCCCAAGAACACCTGGGCCTCGACGATCACCGTCGCCGAGCTGAAGAAGCTCTGGGCGCCGGAAGCGCAGGGAAAGATCACCAAGTGGAATCAGGTGCGTGCCGGCTGGCCCGATCGCGAAGATCCACCTGTTCGGCGCCGGCGTGGACTCGGGCACCTACGACTACTTCACGGAAGCGACGTCGGCAAGGCCAAGGCGAGCCGCGGCGACTTCACCTCGAGCGAAGACGACAACGTGCTCGTCCAGGGCGTCGGCGGCGACGAGCTCGCGTTGGGATTCCTGCCGCTGGCCTACTCGAGCAGAACAAGGCGGCGCTGAAGCTCGTGCCGGTCGACGATGGGAAGAAGGAGAACGGGGACGGCGCGATCACCCCGACGGCCGAGACCGTCCGCAACGGCACGTATCAGCCGCTCTCGCGACCGCTGTTCATCTACGTCGGCCGCAAGGCCGCTGACCGGCCCGAGGTGCAGAAGTTCGTCGACTCGTACTTCGCCTCGCAAGCACTGCATGCGCGAGGTCGGCTACGTCGAGCTGACCCCGCAGATCTACGACCTCGCCAAGAAGCACTTCGCCGATCGCAAGGTCGGCACCGCGTTCGGTTCCGGCGAATCGCAGGTCGGACTGACACTCGAAAAGCTGCTCGCCCGAGAGCAATGACCCCAGCGACCGTCCACGGACCGCGGCGAGTATTGCGGCGGTTCGAATTCGTGATCGAGTGGGGCCTCTTTCTCTGCGCGCTGCTCTCGATCGGCACCACGATCGGCATCATCGTGGTCCTCACCATCGAAACGGTGGCGTTCCTCCGCGAGGTGTCGATTGTCGAGTTCCTGACCGGCACCGAGTGGACACCGCTGTTCTGCGATTCCGCGATTCGGCGTCCTGCCGCTGGTCGTCGGCACCGCGCTCGTGTCGCTGATCGCGATGGTGGTCGCGCTGCCGATGGGCCTGCTGAGCGCGATCTACCTGAGCGAGTACGCCAGCACCGGCGTCCGCCGCGTGGTCAAGCCGGTGCTCGAACTGCTGGCCGGCATCCCCACCGTCGTCTACGGCTACTTCGCGCTGCTCTTCGTGACGCCGCTCCTGCAGCGCTTCGTACCCGCGCTCTCCGGCTTCAACGCGCTCAGTCCCGGCATCGTCATGGGGATCATGATTCTGCCGCTGGTGTCGTCGCTCGCCGAGGATGCGATGCGCGGCGTGCCACGCGGACTGCGTGAAGGCTCGTATGCGCTGGGCGCGACCAAGATGCAGACCAGCCTGCGCGTGGTAGTGCCGGCCGCGTTCTCCGGGATCACCGCGGCCTTCATCCTCGCCGTCTCACGCGCCATCGGCGAGACGATGATCGTGGCGATCGCCGCCGGACAACAGCCGCGGCTCACCTTCGATCCCGACCGTCCCGGTCGAAACGATGACCGCGTACATCGTCCAGATCAGCCTCGGCGACACGCCGCAGGGCACGCTCGAATATCGGACGATCTTCGCGGTCGGCATGCTGCTCTTCATCGGCACGTTTGGTCTGAACCTGGTGAGCGCGTGGCTGCGCGAGCGCTTCCGGGAGGAGTACGCGTGAGCCAGGCTGCACCCGTCGCACTCGGGACCGCCAGTACCGGCCGCGGGCTGGCGTGGCGGCGCTTTGCGGACGTGGCCTTCCAGGTGCTCGCGCTGGTCGTGCTGCTCATCGCGCTGGCGTGCCTGGGCGCCCTGATCTACGACATCGTCGCCGACGGCGCCGGGCGTCTGTCGTGGAGCTTCATCACCAACTTCTCGTCGCGCCGCGCGTCGCAGGCGGGCATCTGGCCCGCGCTCACGGGCAGCATCTTCATCATCCTCGTGACCGCGTTGCTTGCGATACCGGTGGGCGTCGCCGCGGCGATCTACCTCGAGGAATACGGCGGGCGCAGTCTGGCTGCGCGCATCATCGAGTTGAACATCACCAATCTCGCGGCGGTGCCGTCGATCATCTACGGCCTGCTCGGGCTCGGCCTGTTCGTGCGGATGATGGGCATGGGACGCAGCGTCCTCGCCGGCGCATCGACGCTCGCGCTGCTCGTCCTCCCGGTCGTGATTCTCTCCACGCGCGAGGCGCTCCGTGCGGTACCGGGGTCGCTGCGTGAGGGCTCGTATGCGCTTGGCGCGACGAAGTGGCAGACGATCTGGCATCAGGTGCTGCCGGTGGCCGCACCGGGGATCCTCACCGGGCTGATCCTGGCGCTCTCGCGGGCGATTGGCGAGACCGCGCCGCTCATCATCGCCGGCGCCGTTACGTTCGCGACGTTCGCGCCCGACTCCGTCTGGTCGCCGTTCACCGTGCTGCCGATTCAGATCTTCAACTGGGTCTCGCGGCCGCAGGTCGACTTCCATACGAACGCGGCGGCCGGCATTCTCGTGCTGGTGTTGCTACTGCTGTCGATGAACGCGTCCGCCATCTGGCTGCGCGATCGCTATCAGAAGAGAGGTGCGGCATGAGCACCGCCACCTCCCGCTCCCTGCCGTCGCTCGGCGAGTTGGCATCGAAGCGGCCGGATTCGACCGACAGCAACGCGCCCTGCAAGATCGACGTCGAGAAGCTGAACTTCTACTACGGCGACAAGCGCGCGCTGCAGGACATCTCGATCCGCATCAAGCCGAACCTCGTCACTGCCTTCATCGGCCCCTCGGGCTGCGGCAAGAGCACGTTCCTGCGCACGCTCAACCGCATGAACGACATCATTCCCGGCACCCGCGCCGACGGCAAGATCCTGATCGACAACGTCGACATCTACACCTCGGGCATGGACGTCGTACAGCTGCGCCGCCGCGTCGGGATGGTGTTTCAGAAATCGAACCCATTCCCCAAGTCGATCTTCGAGAACATTGCCTACGGACTGCGCATCAACGGCATGGCCGGCAGCAAGTCCGAGCTGGCCGCGCGCGTCGAGGAAAGCCTGAAGCAGGCGGCGCTGTGGGACGAAGTGAAGGACCGTCTGCATGAATCGGCGCTGGCGCTGTCAGGCGGTCAGCAGCAGCGTCTCTGTATTGCCCGCGCGCTTGCCGTGCGGCCGGAGATTCTGCTCATGGACGAACCGGCATCGGCGCTCGACCCGATTGCCACGCAGCGCATCGAGGAGCTGGTCTACGACCTGAAGCAGACGTATACCATCGTGATCGTGACGCACAATATGCAGCAGGCCGCCCGCGTCTCGGACCACACGGCGTTCTTCTGGCTCGGGCGTCTCGTCGAGTACGATCGGACGGAAAAGATCTTCACCGCACCAGCCGAAAAGCTGACCGAGGACTATGTGACAGGGAGATTCGGTTAGTGGAGCGACAGATACCGCATTTCCGGGAGGAGCTCGACGCCCTGCAGGGCCGCCTGCTCGAGATGGGCGGTCTGGCCGAAGAACGGGTGCGCGCCGCCGTCCAGGGCCTGGTCACGCGCGAGCCCGTCCCTCTTCGAGAAGGTGCTGCTCGGCGACGAGCCGATCAATCAGCTGCACATCGAGGTGGACAACCGCTGCTTCCGGTTGCTCGCCCTCCATCAGCCGATGGCCACCGACCTGCGCGCCATCGTCGCGGCGGTGAAGATCAACACCGATCTGGAGCGCGTCGGCGATCTGGCGGTGAACATCGCCGAGGCCGGCACCCGCTACATCAGCCATCCGCCGGTCAAGAAGCTCATCGACATCCCGCGGATGGGCGACATCGCGCAGTCCATGCTGCGCGACGCGCTCGACGCCTTCGTGAAGCGCGACACGAGGCTGGCCCACCAGGTCCTGAACGAAGACGACCAGCTCGACTCGCTGAAGACGCAGGTGTTCCGCGACCTCCTCACCTACATGCTGAAGGACCAGGGCACCGTCGAACCGTCGCTGGACCTGATTCTCGTCTCCCGGCATCTCGAACGGATTGGCGATCACGCGACGAACATCGCCGAAGACGTGATCTTCATGGTCTCGGCCCTCGACGTGCGGCATCATCCTCCGGCGCCGGTTGAAGACTGAGCGCCGGCGTCATTCCCAACTTCCAACGCCCAATTCCCAGCCACTCCCAACTCGCAATCGCCAACTCGCAATAAAGTCCAGAACTCCCAACAGAATTGAATGTTTTTGGAGTTTGGCGTTGAAAATTGGGCGTGCTTGGTCGTTGGGTTTTGGTCGTTGGGAGTTATGATTGTTCGGATGGGCGAGGCTCGGCTGTGCGTCCTGTGTCGCATCCGTCCGGTCGAAGCGCGCTGGCGGCCGTTCTGCAGTGAACGCTGCCGCACCGAGGACCTTGCCCGATGGGCGGATGGACGATATCGAGCCGCCGCTGAGACGGTCCCCGATGACGACAGCGAGGCTGATGCCGATCCCCGCACCGAGACGTTGACTAGCGGTCCGGACGCACCGAGGAGGTATCAGTCACAACAAGCCTCCGACGGAGATCTTCCCGGCCGCGACAACGGAGCGGCCGGCTAAACTGACGAACGGCATACCACGCGCTCACGTTCATATGGCCGATACGCTCACAATTACTGACAACCGGACCGGCAAGCAGGTACCAGATCCCCATCACCGACGGCGTGATTCGCGCAACCGACCTCCGGCAGATCAGGACGCGGCGCCGGACGATCAGGGGCTGGCCACCTACGATCCGGCCTTCATGAACACGGCGGCCTGCCGCAGCCGCATCACCTACATCGACGGCGACAAGGGCATCCTCGAGTACCGCGGCTATCCGATCGAGCAGCTCGCCGAGCACGACCGTATCTCGAAACGGCCTACCTGATCCTCTTCGGTGAGCTGCCCACCGAGGCGCAGCTGAAGGAGTGGACGAAGCAGATCACCCTCCACACGATGCTCCACGAGAACATCAAGAAGCTGATGGAGGGCTTCCAGTACGACGCGCATCCGATGGGCATGCTTCTGAGCACCGTCGGCGCGTTCTCGACGTTCTATCCGGACGCCAAGAAGATCTTCGACGAGCAGTCGCGCAAGAAGCAGATCCACCGGCTGATCGCCAAGGTGCCGACGATCGCCGCCTACGCCTACCGCCACAGCATCGGGCGGCCCTACGTCTATCCGGACAACGATCTCAGCTTCGCCGGCAACTTCCTGAACATGCTGTTCAAGATGACGGAGCTGAAGTACAGGTCGAACCCGGTGCTCGAGCGCGCGCTCGACGTGCTCTTCATCCTGCACGCCGATCACGAACAGAACTGCAGCACGAGCGCGATGCGCGGCATCGGCAGCTCGCACGTCGATCCGTACTCGGCGATGGCCGGCGCGGCGGCCGCGCTGTACGGCCCGCTGCACGGCGGCGCCAACGAGGCGGTGCTGCGCATGCTGACGGAGATCGGCAGCGTGCAGAACGTCCCGGCTTCATCAAGCGCGTCAAGGGGGCGAAGGCCGGCTGATGGGTTTCGGCCACCGCGTCTACAAGTCCTACGATCCGCGCGCCAAGATCATCAAGCACACGGCCGACGAGGTCTTCGAGGTCACGGGACGCAATCCGCTGCTCGACATCGCGCTCGAGCTCGAACGGATCGCGCTCGAAGACGAGTACTTCATTACCCGCCGGCTCTATCCGAACGTCGACTTCTACTCCGGCCTGATCTACCAGGCGATGAGCTTCCCGGTGACGATGTTCCCGGTGCTGTTCGCGATTCCGCGTACCGTCGGGCTGGATCGCGCAGTGGGAGGAGATGCTGCTCGATCCGGAGCAGAAGATCGCGCGGCCGAAGCAGATCTACATCGGCACGAACAGCGCGATTACATATCGCCGGAGAAGCGAGGCTAGAAGGTGCGAGGGTGTGAAGGGTGCAAGGGTGCGAAGGCGCGGCACAATGCTCCTCGTTGCCGTCGCCCTGCTCGCGCTCGCGTGTCGAGGTGCCGCCTCCACTGAAAGGGGTCCCGCGCCGACCATGGCCGAGCAGTCGAAGCCGACACCGGCACCGTCGAACCCCGGCACCGTCGCACCATCGCAACCTCCGCACCCCCTCGCCCCGACTTTTGACAGCAGCAAAGCGTGCGAACACCTGCGCAAGCAGGTGGGCTTCGGCCCGCGTCCCTCCGGCACGCCGGCCATCGTCGAGACGCGGCGCTACATCATCGAGCAGTTGAAAGCCGCCGGCATCGAGTCGCGCGAGCAGATGTTCATCGGCATGACGCCGCTCGGCGAGGTGTCGATGGTCAACGTCATCGCGACCATTCCCGGGCACGCGCACGCGAGCGCATCGCGCATCGCCAGCCACTTCGACACCAAGCTGTATCCGCGACTTCCGGTTCGTCGGCGCCAACGACGGCGCCTCATCGACGGCAGCACTGCTCGAGCTCGGGCGCGTGCTGAAGCAGCGT
>CAVSKE010000004.1:0-129043 GCA_963728305.1 uncultured Acidobacteriota bacterium | reverse complement strand
CCGGGCCGGCGTAGATCTTCGCAGCGATGAAATCCTCGGGAATGCCGGCCGCAGGGCCGGTCCTTTCCGCCTCTGCCAAGGCTACGGCGGACCGTAGCTCAACGAGCGAAGGCCGGGCGAACCGGCCCCGGATCGTCGCGACATGACGCGTCCGGCGCCAGAGCAGATCGAACGGGAGGTTGCCGTGCCACACATTGCGGAACAGCCGGAACATCAGCGACGGATGGCACACCACCACCTCGCCGAGACCGAGCCTCGATCGCGCCGCGGCAATCAGCTCCTCGTCGAGACCGCTCGTCGCCGACTGTTTCTGACCACCGCCCTCGCCTTCGAAGCGTCGCTGCGCGTTGCGCGCTGCCAGCTGCTGCGGTGTCGTCAGGTCGAAGATGTCCACGTAGCCGGCGGCGAAGTCGCGATACATCGACTCCATGCCGCCGCGCGAGACGGCCACCAGGCGATCCGGCGGCACGGCGAAGGCGTCCTGGAGCCAGCGCAGGAACGGAATCCAGTAAAGGACCTCGTAGCCGACTTCAGCGAGCCACGGCCCGGCAACGATCGGACGCGTGCTTGCGGCCAGCGCGGCAATCTCGCGATCGATCGCCTCGGCTTCGCGACGGAACGCGCGGTGCTCCTGCGCCCGCGAGTGGCGGCGCAGGGCGCGGACCAGCGGCTTGGGCGCGGCCTGCAGCCGGCGGGCGACCTTGACGCCGACGTTGCGCAGCGCGTCGAAGGCACTCATCGCGCCTCGATCTCCGCGATCATCTGACCCGGTACGCACGACGATGCGCCGTCCGGCGCGAGATACTCGACGATCTCCTCGACGCGCAGGTCAACAGCCAGGCAGGTCACCCGGCGCCGCGTCTCGCCATCGCCGATCGCACCGGTGCGATCGAGCAGCTGCATCAGCTGGGCCGACCGGTGCCACACCGCCGCCTCGAGACCTGTCACGCGACGGATGCCAGAGGAGATCGCAAATGGACGAACCTCGACCACCGTGTTGGGGTCCTCGCCGGCCTGCAGGAATCGCGCGACCTCGGACACGCTGCCCATCGCCGCGGCCTCAGCCAGATTGCGCAGCGGTCCCTCCGACGACAGCGTTCGCCCCGACAACTCGAACACCACGAAGACGATCACCGACAGCGTGGCGAGACAGACCGGCGCTGCAGCGGCAATCAGCACAGGCGTTGATACGCGCGGCTCGTCAGCCGTCTTGACCGCCCCGCTCTCCGGCAACAGAGTCACGTTTTCCCCCGGCGAGGCCCGCATGCTCGACGGTCTGAGACGGCCTCGCTAGTCACGGAACCACTGCGTCCATTCACCCAACACAAACGGCCGCATCGGGTGCTTCGAAATTGCATCGGCCTGAAGCTGCCGCTTCAGGGCGATGCCGGCTGCGTCGGGCGCGAGGCCTTGCCGTTCGATCCAGTCGTCGATGTAGACCCACTCGTTGCGAACGACCGACCCCGTCGCGCGCAGCGCGATATGAATGCCGATGGCGCGCCACGCCCACGCGCCCGACAGCACCACCAGAAACATCGTCAACACCGCGACGCGGACGCGGCCGGCGGTGATCGAGCCGGTCTCGATGAGCGCCTTCACGGCAACCGTCAATGCGGCCGCGTAGAAGATCCCCGCCGGACTGAGAATCACGTCCTTCGTGTAGGTGTAGCTGATGACGGCGTTGGCCAGCGTCACCGCGACGAAGACCGCGACGAGCTGATCGTCGCGTGTGAATCGTCGTGCCAACCAGTCCGCACGGCGGCGCCAGGCGTACCAACACAACAACAGCGTGCCGAGCACAGAGGCAGTCAGGTTGACCACAGGCGGGATCGAGAGCTCGTCGCGATACAGGAAGTTGTATGTGGCGACCCACACACCGGCACGCGGCTCGGAAAACAGCACCGAGAGAAACGACGGTGCCCACGTTGTAGAGATAAAAGGTACTGGGGTGCTGGCCGAACCGGCTCCTCAGCTCATCGGGTTCGAGGACCGCGAAGCCAAATCCGGAGCTTCGTTCGCCGACACTCGGCGTGCCGACGTCGAGCACCGCGAACCGCAGCGCCATGTAACCGGCAACGAGCAACACCACCACCGCGATGCCCCACCGCGACACGCCGCGCGCTCCGGCGAGGTAGGCCGCCACCAGCACCACCGGGATCAGCAGTCCGCTCTCCACGCTGAGCGCAGCAAACGCGAATACCACCGCAGCCGCGACATCACGCCACCAGCGCGGACGGCCGAGCGCCAGATCCGCGGCGAGGTAGCAGCAGATCAGGATCGTCATATAGGCGTTGATCGGAAACGCCTCGAGGATGGTGCCCTCCAGGGTGTGAATGCCGAACAACGCCGCCAGCCCGATGGCCACGGCCGCTGCGCCGGCGGCCGTGCGCGGTCGCACGAGACGCAGGAACAGAATGGTGAGCACCGCGACTTGTCCGAGGTGCCAGCCACGAAACCACGTGTAGTAGTCGCCGCCTGACAGGTCGTAGACGATGCGGATGTGGGCCCAGAGGAGCGGCCGGAGGAATCCGCGCGCGTAGAACTGGTCGTAGACGAGCGCTCCCAGCGAACGGGCGGAGGCGGCGACGAGATTGCCGTAGCTGTCGGAGACCTGAATCGGAATATCGAGCAGCAGATAGCCGATGCCCACGACGACGAGCGTCGCGTACGCCCAGGACAGCCAGGTCCAGCGGTTGGGCCGATCGAGGTCGGACTCAGTCATTCGTCAGGGTCTGGCCAGCACACCGCGGAGCGCGTCGCCCGAGTGACAGGTCCCATCGTCGAGCCTGGCGCGTACGGCGCGCGCGCCCGGCATCGGCGGCCAGACACGGTAGCTCGGCCGGGACCATCGCACCCTTGTCGACGAGGAAGTCCAGCATCGCCGCCGCATCGACCAGCACCGCCGCCTCCAGTGGTGTCATCAGCAGCGGCTGATCGGTGAGCACGCCCGCTCGCACGAGCCCGATTGCGTCAACGTCCGCGCCGTCCTCAATCAGACGTGCCGCTCCCGCATCGTCACGCATCGCGATCGCTTCAGGCACGCTGCGCGGTGGCCCCATCGTCAACGGATGCGTGCCGAGGATTTCGGCGCAGGCGATGACCGCAAGGCCGAACGTGACCACCACAGCAGGGAGCGCGAGAGCGATGTAGCGCATCGACTACCAATCGACGTCGAACCAGCGTGTCCAGCGCGTCGAGGGCTGAAACGGCGTCGGATGGTTCACCAGCGCATCTCGCCGGAGCGCGTCGTGCAGCGCCCGCCCGTCAGCGCTCCGAATGACGATGCGCTGCCGATCGAGCCAGCGATCCACGGTCACCCATTCAGCGCGCTGTTCGGCGGCCGTCCGTCGCAGGTTGTAGTGATGGCCGGCGACGCGGAACGCCCAGCCGCACGTCAGCACGGCAAAGAGCGCGACCGTGACCACGACGTGCCGCTGCGGAGTCGTCTGCAGCCATGCCCGCGCCGCCGCGTACACGGCCAGTCCGAGGAAGACGCCGGCCGGGCTCATGATGACGTTCTTCGTGTACGGAAAGCTGATCACCGCATTCGCGACCAGCACGCCGGCGAAGACGATCACCAGACGATCGTGGGGCTGCAGACGCCACGCGCGAATAACCGCGCGACGGCTCCAGACGAACCACCCAACCAGCACGGTCGCTGCAGTCGAGGATGCGACCGACACGACCGTCCAGGGATGCAGCGTGCCCGTCGTGAGCTCCCACACGAAGCGCCACACGCCGCCCTTCGGCTCGGCGAACAGCACGGTCGCGACCGAGCTGACGATGTTGTAGACGTAGAACAGCGACGCGTGTCCCTCGAAGCGGCGAACCAGATCGGCCGGCTCGAGAATCGAGAAGCCGAATCCGGAGGCGCGCTCGGCCAGCGAGGGTGAACCCACATCGAGGACGAGCATCCGGACCAGCATGTACATCGCCACGCTGGCCGTCATCGCAACGATGGCGCTCCGTGAGACGCCTCGCATGCCCACCAGATACGCCGTCACCGACACCACCCACACCAGCACGCCGGACTCGACGGTCAGGATCGAGCCAGCCAGCAGCGACACCGCGCCGACATCGACGTACCAACGCGGTTGCGCGCGCTGCGCGAGGGCCAGCGCCGCCACACAGGTGATCGCGATCGTCAGGAAGGAGTTGATCGGAAACGCTTCCCTGACCATCGGCATGAACGTGTGCGCGCCGACGACGACGGCGAGCGACAGCGGCACCAGCGCCGCGCCGAGCGCGTCGCGCGGACGCATGATGTGCACGCACAAGGCGATCAGTGCAGCGACCTGCAGCACGTGGATCCCGCGGAACCACAGGAAGTAGTCACCACCCGACAATTCGTAGACGGCCTTGATCTGTCCCCACAGCAGCGGCCGCAGATACCCGCGCTGCGAGAGTTGATCGCGCAGCACCTGGCCGAGCGTCGGCTCCTGTACTGCGAGCAGGTTGCCGAAACTGTCGCTCACCTGAATGGTCAGCCCGACCAGGAAATAGCCGAGCACCGCGGTCACCAGCAGGCCGTAGCCGTAGGCAACCGCCTCCCAGCGCCGCTCAGTGGTCAGCGATAGCACGGCCAACCTGTCGTGGCATCAGCACGGAGCGGCGGCAATCCAGTGCGGACGCGAACGCGAACGGTTCGATCGCCGCCGGTTGGAATCTCCGCCAGCGGCCGGAAGTTCGCATCGACAAACGCGCTGAGATCCGGTGCCGTCGACCGGAACGAGGCGTCCTGATCGCTCAGCATCACGGCAAAGGCGACGACCTGCTGCTGCACGCGATCGAGCATTCGCTGTCGATCGGCCTCGGACTGATAGTAGCCCTCGAGGAAGGTGCTGTGGCCCGCCGCGAACGGACGCTGCGCGTAGGCGTAGATTTCCGGCGCGTTGCCAGCGACGAGCAGCCGATGGCTGGGCGTGGTGCAGCGATCGAGATAGTCGAACAGGCCGACGAGGGACAGGATGCGGCCGTCGGGCAGCTGCTGCCGATGGTAGCGGGCCTTCAGCTGCGCCGTACGATCGCGAATGAGCTGCGGCAACGACGACAGACCGCGGCTCAGATTCGTGCGGGCCAGATTCTCCCGCGTGCGGCCAACCACCACGACCGATGACACGGCGACGAACACCAGTACCACGGTTGCGGTCAGCGCGAGCGATCGCAGCGGCAGCGATGCGACCCGAATCGCCCGCCCTGCCAGCCAGGCTCCGACGAGCGTGGCGGGCACGATCGCGTCCGGCAATCGCACCGGCAGCGGATCGCGCAGGAAGTTCATGTTGGCGAGGAACGCCAACACGACGAGCGGCGCACCGATCAACGCATCTACTGCCCGGGCACGTCGCACGTCCATCGCGACAACGGCGGCGGCAATCAAGGGAAGCGCGTGAAACAGGTAGTAGAGGCGCACCTCGTCGCCGCCTCCGTACGCGGCGAGATGGAGCGCGGTGCGATCGGCATCGCGCTGGCTGTACTGCCACGAACTCCACGCCGCGCTGAATATCCCCTCACTCAGCTGGATGTAGAACGCATACGGCAACAGAACCAGCAGGATCAGCACAGACAGCGTCACCAGACGCCTCTTCATGACCTGCGTCTCAGCCGGCGCGAGCGCCACCGTGACCAGTGCGGCCAGGCCCAGATTCAGGCCGTGCTCCTGCCGAAAGAGATACGCGACGCCGACGAGCAGCGCGATGACGAAGAGCCGGAGACCGGTCGGTCTTCGCCCCCAGGCCCAGAGCGCGAGGGGCCCGAGCGCATAGAGCAGCGCGCGTGGATAGCTGGCCGGCAACGGGAACGCCAGCACGCACAGCGCGCAGGCCAGCAGGGCGACGACCAGCGACCGCGACGCCTGCCACGCGGCGACGACGACAAGCGCCGCCGTCACGCCATAGGCGATCGCGATCAGCATCGCCTCGGCGAAAAGCGATCGGCCGAACACGATCTGCGCCGCCGCCGAGGCCGCGTACATCAGCGGCATCCCGGGATCGGCGAAGTCCCGGGTCGGCCACTCCCCGAGCAGCATCTGCTGCGCGGCGGCGAGGTATTGGAAGTGATCGTTCGAGAAGCCCTCGAGCCCGAGGTATCTGATGAGGGCGGCGACAAGTCCGGCGATGACCGCGGCGGCAGCCACGGCCGCTGGCACACGCATGCCGGCGTCAGATCTTCTCGAGAACCAGGACACGGCCCTTGCGCCCCCAGTCCATCCGGTCCTCGAGATCGGGGCGCGAGCGGCAGCCCTCGAGCACGAACATCAGGCGGAGCATGTCCTTGTTGAGCAGCGTGATGTGCGACGGATCCAGATCGTCGCTGGTGTTGAAGTCGAGCAGCGTCGGCGGGTTGGGGTGGAACCGCGTCGTGACGTAGATGTACTTCGAGGTCAGGCGCACCATGTTGGCGACCGCCCTCTTCACCTCGAGCACCGTCAGGTGTTCCAGCACTTCGCGGCAGATGACGAGGTCGTACGAGCCGTCCTTCTTCAGCGAGGCGTCCGAGGCATCGCCGATCGTGATACGGTCCCTGACCTCCGGAGTCGCCAGCTTCACGCTCATCTCGTTGTAGTCGATGCCGTCGGCGTCGACGCCAATCTCGTGCAGCAGGTGCATCAGCGCGCCGGGTCCGCAGCCAAGGTCGATCACGCGCCTCGGCTGGAAGATGTCTTTGATGAGCTGCGGATTCTTCGCCTCGATGCGGCGGCGCGTCTCCAGCGAGTAGTTGTTGTCACCGGCGCGCCATTCGCCCAGCCAGTAGTTCTCGTCGTAGTGCTGTTGCTCCGTCGGCTTCTGCGCGAAGACGGCGGCTTCGAACTCGGTGATGGTCATGAGTGGTGTCGCTGCTCCTCGGTGAACTGCTGCAGAAGCCGGCTCGACGAATCGAGCACGGTATCCAGGTAGACGACCTCGATGCCGTTCTCCGCGCAGATGGTCACCTGCGCGGCGGGCAGGCGCCCCCTCCAGTCATTGCCCTTCACGTAGTAGCGCGGGCGCAGCTCGCGGAGAATGGTCTCGGTGTCGAACTGATTGATGTGGGTGTAGGTGATGAAGCGAATCGCGTCGACGACCGCTGCACGCTGATCTTCGGGGAGCAACGGCGCGTGCTTGGTGCGCACGTAGCGGTCCGAAGCCACGTTGCACAGCAACGGCACGCCCAGCCCGCAAGCGGCCTTGAAATACTCGATGTGCCCGCGGTGCAGCGGGTCGAAGGCGCCGTCCACCATCGCGACCGCCTGCCGCGATACTCCTTCAGCTGCTCGAACGTCAGAATCACGACTTGACGAGCAGCCCCTTCTGCTTGAGCTCGTCGTAGGCGCGATCGAAAAAGTCCGTCGCCACGTCGGGTGTCGTCTTCGCCCACTCGACGAGCTCCTGGAATCCCTGGTCCAGGGACACGCGCGGCGTGAAGCCAAGCGTCGTGCGCGCCCGTGTGATGTCGGCGGTGTTGTGCCGGATGTCGAACTTGCGGCCGGCCTGCGTCACCTCGGGTGCGATCGACTTCCCGAGGATGCGGTTCAAGGTGCTGGCGATCTCGAGGATCGTCACCGTCTCACCCGAGCCGACGTTGACAGGCAGGAAGTCAGCGCCCGGTGTCTCGATCATCAGCACCAGGCAGGCGACGACGTCGTGGATCGAGACGAAGTCGCGCAGCTGGCCGCCGTCCTCGAAGACCACCGGCGGGCGATCGTTGAGCAGGCGGCTCAGCCAGATCGCGGCGACGCCCGCATACGGGTTGCTCAGACTCTGTCGCGGGCCGTAGACGTTGAAGAACCGCGGCGCCACCGACGGAATCCCGTAGGTCTTGCCGATGAGCAGCACCATTTCTTCCTGGTGCAGCTTGGTCATCGAATAAATGTTGTCGCGATAGAGCGGCTTGTCTTCCGGCGTCGGGATCGAGGCGACGTGCTCGCCGCAGATCGGGCAGCGCTGCTCCCAGTCGCGCACGGCCAGCTGCTCTTCGGAGCGGATCGTCGGCGCCACTGAGCCGTGCGTGGCGCAGCGATAGGCGCCTTCGCCGTAGACACCGATGGACGAGGCGACGAGCACCTTCTCGACATGGTGTTTGCTGTTGACCAGGATGTCGAGCAGCAGCGCCGTGCCGCGCGTGTTCACGTCCACGTAGCGATCGACCTGATACATGCTCTGGCCGACGCTGACCGCGGCGCCGAAGTGGACCACCGCATCGGACTCGAGCACCAGCGGCTCGAAGATCGCGCGATCGCGGACGTCGCCGCGGACGTAGGTGCGCCTTCGGGTTGGCGTAGGACGGCCACGTGCCGGAGCGATGCACCTGTGGCTCGAGGTTGTCGAGCACCGTCACGCGGTACTCGCGCGCCACGAGCGCATCAACGAGATGGGATCCGATGTAACCGGCGCCGCCGGTCACGAGGATCTGACGAATACTCATCGATGTTTGCCCTCAACTCCCAACGCCCAATTGCCAACGCCCAACCATTCCCAACGCCCAACTTCCAATAACGCCCAAACTCAACGCACACTTCTCCAATCCGATCGGCCGCACATCGAGCAATTCGCCTTCGCCGATTGACTCGAGCGCCGAGCGCGCCATCAGCAGGTGCCGCGGCGAGTAACCGTGGGGATCGGAAAAGTATGTCGTCGATCGCACGCCGAGAAACGGCGCGAGATACGAGAAGCCACCATACGTGCCGACGAACTCCGCCGCGCCGGCAACGATCGCCGTCTGCCATGCGAGGTTCTCGCGCGGGTGCATGTCGTGTGGCAAGGTGCGCACGCCGATGGCTTCTGCGTCGTCGCTGGCGTGATCGTCGAGATGCAGACCGGTCGCCAGCGAGACGACCGGACCACGCTCGGTGAGGGCCTGCAGCGTGCGCCGCACGAACGCGCGGTTATCACGCGTGTCGGGGAAGCAGTCGTTGAAGTAGAACTTCACGGACGTGTAGGGTGTCTCGGGCCGCTTGAAAGCGGCCCCGGCATCGTCGTTGGCAGCGAGCCGCTCGTACTTCGCGAACCTGAGCACCCACTCCTCGTCGACGTGTCCCCACCAGAACGGATTGAACAATCCGTACATCGTCGAGGGATGCAGCATCGATCGACTGTGCACGTCCCTGGTGAGCTCGCGGAGAACCTGCCGCTCGAAGGCGAGCACCTGCGTCTGCTTCTGCTCGCCGTTGGCCGCAACACGCTCGTCGTGACGCTGGCGGAACTCTTCAGGGGTCAGGTAATCGAAAATGTCGCGATAGCCCGCCGCGAACGGCCGATACCACGACGCCGTACCGCCGCGCGACACGATCAGCAGCCGCTCCGGCGCAACGCTGAATGTCGTGGCGAACCATCGCAGGAACGGTACCCAGTACAGCAGCTCGAAGCCGACCTCGCCGAGCCAGGGCCCGACGACGATGGTGTCGCGCCCGGCTGCCAGCCGCCCGAGATCCGAAGCCAGTCGGCTGGCGTGGACGCGGGCGAGCTGTGCGCTGATGCCGTGCCGGACTGCGCGTGGCACGAGCTGACGAACCAGTTTCATGTCAGCGTTCTGCCAGTCGACGCTCGGCCTCGGACCAGTCTGCCGGAGAGTCAATCGACAACGAATCGGCAGCGTCGAGCATCAGCGGCTGGCACCGCTCGCCATAGATGTTGCCAAACGTCTCCAGCGTGTCGCGCCAGCATGCATACACGGTCCCTTCCCGCGAGTAGGCCGGCCGCGCATCCTGACGGCGGGTGACGCGAGCCCCCTCAGCGAGAAAGGGACGCAGCACACCGTCTTCAATCCGCATCACGTAATCAGGCGACAGGTGCCGCGGCAGCTCGATCACACTCACCACGGAATCGGCCTTGGTCTCCTTCAGCAACGTCACCGCGTCGCGCACGTGCGAAGGACGACGAAGCGGCGAGGTCGGCTGCAGAAGCACGATGACGTCCGTCGTCCAGCCGTCCGCAGCAAGCGTCTCGAGCGCATGCTGGATGACCGGAAGCATCGGCGTGTCGTCCTGCGCGAGCGCAGGTGGACGCATGAAAGGCACGTCGAGACCCGCCCGTCGTCCGGCGTCGGCGATCTCGGCAGAGTCGGTCGAGAGCACGATGCGGTCGATGACGCCCGACTCGCGGGCGGCGAGCGCTGTGTAGTCGAGCAGCGTTCGTCCTGCCAGCGTGCGAACGTTCTTGCCGGGCACGCCCTTCGAGCCGCCCCTGGCTGGCACGATGGCAAGGACGCGGCTCACCGGTAGCAGTACCAGCCGGTCATCTGATCAGGGGCTGTCTCATCGGCGCCGCGCGTTCTGGACATATCGGATCTCGCGAAACAGCTCGGCGACGCTGGTCGTATCGGGCAATGCCTGTGGCGCCGCGTGCGTCGGACGGCACAGATAGCTGACGTGCAGGTGATCGGCCGCGTAGTCGGCGCGCATGATGTCGAATCCGGCACGCCGCAGATACGCCGTCATCGTCGTCCTGCGTCAGGTAGTACGGGTGATCGATCTTGATGGCATCCTCCACCGACCAGTTCCGCAGATACGCGGCGCGGAAGTCGACGATGTCGATGAAGAGGCAGCCCGTTCGGTGTCAGCAGTTCGCGCACGCGCTTGAGCGTTCCGGCGACGTCGAGCAGGTGATCGACCGTCTGGCAGATCAGCACGACGTCGAACCGCCGGCCGCCGAAGTCGTACTCCTCGACGAGACCGGTGATCGTCTCGAGGCCGAAGCGCACGCGCTTCCTGCACCTCGAGCGGCGCCGGATCGATCACGGTGCCGGTCAGCCCGAACGCCTTGGCAAAATGGCGCGGCGACGACGCCGGTCGATCCGCCGATGTCGAGCATCGTCGACAGGCCGGAGCGAGTCGAGAAACGGACGCACGAACTCGGCGCGGTCGTGCGGCATACTCGCGCTGCTCGGCCTGAATCGTGCGCGCGTCGATGAGCCGGCCGTGAAACGCGCTGACCAGCGGACGATAGACACCGTCGTAGAAGCGGCCGTAGGCCGCCGCGGTCATGCGCGGATTGAGGAACACCAGCCCGCAGCGGCTGCAGGCGCTCGCCTGTGCCGGGTAGCCGTAGCGATCGCGATGCGTGATCGTCACGAAGCACGTTGGCGCCGCACAGATTGCACGAGTTCAAGAGGTCCTGCGGCTGCGCGGTGTAGTCGTAGCCGAGATCGCTGGATGCGCTGTCGCCGGTCGGGCGGGATGATCGTCTGCATCAGTAGGTCAGCCGCTTCTCGATCGTGAGCGCCGCGGTGGCGAGACAGTCGGCGATCCGCTGGCCGGCGTCGCCGTCGCCGTAGAGATGATCGGCCGTCGGCCGGCCGCGCGTCGCGTGCTCGCGAATCGCGGCGGCAATGGCCGCGCGATCGTGCTCCACGTCGATGACGTTGCGCGCCGCGCTCGCGGCCCTGCTGGCGCGTCCCGACGTTGACGGCCGGCACGCCGAGGAACGAGCACTCGCGGATCGCGACGCTGGAATTTCCGACGATCGCCGTCGAGTGCACCAGCAGGCGCAGGAAGTCCTCGGGGAACATGTTGCGGAACAGGTGCAGGTTGTCCGGCTTCTCGCGCTCGCGGAACACGCGGATGCCCTTCGAGGTCCCGTCAGAGCCGGCATCGACGTTCGGCCAGAACCACAGCACCGGCATGCCCATCGTCCTGCACGGCGTACAGCGTCTCCTCGACCTGGCGCCGCGCCTCCTCGTACTCCGTCGTCACGGGATGCTGCATGACGACGAGATAGCCGTTGGACAGGTCGAACTTGTTGGGACCGACACCGCCGTACTTGACGAACGGATCGAAGTCGAGCTCCGGCTTGGCGGCGACCTCGGCGGCAATGTCGATCGAGGGACAGCCGGTGATGACCACCGTCTCCGGCTCCTCGCCCAGCCTCTTCACGCGCTCGGCGGCGCCCTTCGTCGACACGAGGTGCAGGTTCGACGAGCTTGGTGACGGCGTGGCGGACCTTCTCGTCGATCGAGCCGGTGACCTCGCCACCCTGCACGTGGACGACCGGGATGTTCATGTACGACGCGGCCACCGCAGTGGCCAGCGTCTCGTAGCGATCGGCGATGGTCACCACCGCGTCCGGCTTCAGGTTGTCGAAGACGGTCGCCAGCTCGACGAGCCCGAGGCCGGTCGACTTGGCCGAGGTCACCAGATTCTCGCCCTCGACCACCATGTAGACGCGCGCGGCGATCGGAAACCCGTCGTGCTCGATCGCCTGAATCGCGTTGCCGTAGCGATCGAGCAGCGCCGACGCGGCGACCACGAGCTGCAGCTCGAGGTCGGCGTGCCGCTGAATGGCGTGCAGCGCGGTGCGAATGCGCGAATAGCTTGGCCGCGCGGTGACGACGACGCAAATTTTTCTTGTAGGCACTATCGGTGAATGATTGGTTGGTCGTTCGTTCTTCTGAGTTCTCGCTGCTCAGTTCGTGTTCTCGTTCGGTTCTCAGTTCGGCTTCGGACTTCGGCGTTCTCAGTTCGGCGCTTCGGCGTTGATGTCGATGTCCAGCTGGCTCCGCGAGCGAACCAGAACCCCGAACCTCGAACCTCGAACCGAACCCGAACCCGAACTTGAACACGAACCGAGAAGCGAGAACCCAGCAGCGTGAACGACGATTTTCATGAAAGGCCTTCGATGTCGTCTGCCGCGAGCAACTGATCTTCGGCGACGGCTCTCACGAGTTTCTTGCCGACGATCTCCGGCAAGCGATCGGGCGGCAGGCCGGTGCCGGGCTTCTTGATCGCGAGATCGTCGACACTGAGCACGGTGCCGCGCGCCAGGGCTCGGCGGGCGACGACGCTCTTCGTGAACAGACGCCGGAGCGGATCTGTTTCGTGCGCTGACGCGTCCTTGTCGAGCGGATGGGCGCGCATCCGCTCGATGAAGCGAATGCCCTCGACCAGCTGTCGCAGTTCTGCGGTCGTGACGGACGCGATGACGTCCGGCCCGAACATCTCGCGCGACAGCGCGACGTGGAGCTCGAGGATGTCCATGCCGTTGGCGACGCCGGCAAGACCGGGATAGATGGTCCCTGAGTGATCCGACAGACCGACCCAGCAGCTGTAGCGATCGCGATACACGGGAATCAGATTGAGACCGACCCGCTCGGGCGGACACGGATATGCGGTCGTGCACTGGAGCACGCCCACCTGCGAACCGCGCGCCCTGACGCGCGCCACCGCCGCATCGGTCTCCGCGAGCGGGCTCATGCCGGTCGAGAGCACCACCGGCGAGCCGGTGTCGAGCACGCGATCGAGCAGTTGCGCGTTCGAGACTTCACCCGAGGCGATTTTCCACAGCGGCTGGCCGACGCGCTGCAGCAGATCGACGGCGGCCAGCGAGAACGGCGACGAGACAAACAGCACGTGGCGCTCGGCACAGTGCGCCGCCAGGCCCTGCCACTGCTCCTCGCTGAACTCCATCCGCTTCCAGTAGTCGTAGCGCGTCGCATCCTGGCGGCTGAACTTCACGCGAAACGGCTCGGACGGCGTGCTCTCCGCTGCGGCGATGTGCGTCTGGAACTTCACCGCGTCGGCACCGGCCGCAGCGATGGCGTCGATGAACGCGTGTGCGAGGCCGAGGCTGCCGTCGTGCGACATCGCGACTTCGCCAATCACGAGACAGCGCCCGGAGCCGAGTCCGGCAAGCGCGGGATGCACCTGCGTCATGAATGTGAGTGTCGGACCTGCAGTTTTTTGGGGTTCCAGTAGATGCGCTCGAGGAGCGGCAGCCGCCCGGCCAGCACCAGAGCGTATATCACGGGGCGTAGCAGAAGCAGCCACGCTTCCGATGCGCGCGGCCGCGGCGGCGTGTCGCGCGCAATCTGTTCGACGGCGCCGGCAAACACCGGCGTCGCGGCAACCGCGGCACCGTTGGGCCTGACGAAGTGCTCGACGAAGCGCCGGTTCGATCGCACGGCGCCGCCTGAAAGAAGACTCGCCACCTGCTGAGTGTGCTCGTCAAGCGAGCGGGACGTGTTGAGAAAGCCGTTGGTGGCGTCGAGCAGATAATGGAAGTGGAAGGTCCCTTCCTGGCTCTCGCGAAACTCGGGCAACAGGATCGTGAACACCGGCCGATCGACAATCGCCGACTCGACGAGCGCGCTGGTGTTGAGCCCGACGACGGCCGCGGCATGGAACATCGAGTCGAAGTAGTCGGCACGGCTCTCCGCATCGACGGGACTTGCGCCCCAGAGCACGACGTCCTTGACGTGCGATAGCTCGGCGAGCATCTCGGCGGTCCACTCTGCTGCGCGCTGCGGGTGAGGGCGAACGAGGATCGGCATGTCGCGGAGGCGTTCGTCGTTCGATTGCCTGATGCTGGCAATCCATCGCAGCACGAATACCGGTTCCGACGGGCTGCCCCTGAACAGCGCCGAGCAGACGTAGAGCAGGAACGGCCGCGGGCTCGCCAAACCCACGCGGCGGCAGAACGCTTCACGGTCGCGCGATGGGCGGCCGGTCGAACCATTGATCGAAACACTGGGCGCCGGTGACGAGCACGCGATCGGCCGGCACGCCGTGGAACCGCTGCGCCTCGTCGCGCTGCGTGGTGTTCCAGACCATCACCTTGTCCGGCACCACGCGGATCAATGCCTTGCTCGAGAGGTGGTCCCAGCTCCACACGCACAAGCGCGCTGCGGATACCGAGCGCCCGCGCCGCACGCATGTAATCGAGCTGCGGTGAACCGAGCTCGATGAGCGGCGTGATGAGCAGCACGTCGGCGTGGTGCCCGGTGATGAACTCGTCGACACCACGCTGCCGGGGCACCGCCCGCTCGAGCAGCGCCAGGACGCGGGTCAGCAGGCCGCGGAACGGCAGCTTGGCAAGCGCCAGGACCATGAGCGGCGTCCGCTCGTAGGCCCGTTCGCGGATCTTTGGCGTCGCCTCGTAGCGCGGGTCGGAATACCGCAGGTAGTCGAGTCCGATGCGCAACGCGCTCGACAGCCGTCGATAGCGTCCCCAGTTCAGAATCGGCGTGAATCCGACGGTGATCTGCGCCGGGTAGCGGCCCGCCAGGCGATCGACCAGCTCGCGTCCGCCAAGCGCTTCTTCACGATCCGCGGCGAGATGGACTCGATGTCCGCGGTCAGCCAGCGCGGCGATCACCGACTCGAAATTCCTGAAGTAGGTGAAGTGACGGGCGATGAACAGCACATTCATGGCACCGTCACCACACCGCTCAACGCACTGAGCGGATCGATGGCCCGCAGATCGGCCACCGCGAAGCGGCCGGCGCCCAGACGGTGGTAGGAGCGCATCGCCAGCGCGACGTGCGAGTGCAGCCACTTCGGATCGACGAACAGGCCGGACGTATCGACGCCGAGCCGCGGCGCCAGCCAGGCGATGCTGCCAAGCGTGCCGACAAAGGCACGGGCACCGGCGACGATCTGGGTCTGGACGCCGAGATTGTTGCGCGGCGTCATCCACTCGCGCGCGCTGATCACCCGGCCGCGCGTGGCAAACGTGTAGTCGGCGTGGTCGTCCTCGAGCACCAGCCCGGTATCGAGCAGCACCACCGGCAGACGTTCGGACAGCGCGGCGACCGTGGCGCGCAAGTGAGCGCGGATCTGTGGTGTGTCAGGAAGCGACCTCGCCGCGTAGAACTTGACGGCCACGTACTCCGGCGGCAGGAGGGCCGGATCGATCAGCGTCGGGCCGGTCAAGGTGGTGAAGCGGAGGTGGGCATCCACGAAGCCCATCGCACGGTGACCGGACCAGTACAGCGTGAACAACCGGTACATCAGACCGGGATGAATGACGTCGAAGTCGCTGGTGCCGATTCGGCGGGCGACACGATCGAGGATGTCGCGATCAATCTCGCCAGGCTCGTAGTGCTTGACGACGCCGCGCGCGGCGTTGCGCCGCGCGAACTCCGCGGGATCGATTTCGTCCCAGATCTCGACGTAGCGCTCGGCGATGCCGTGATACCACGAGGCGACGCCGCCGCGAGAGACCGCGACAATGCGGCTCGAATCGATGTGGAACGCCGCCTTCAGCCAATGCAGGAACGGCACCCAGTACAACGTCTCGAAGCCTACCTCCGACAGCCACGGTCCGGCGACGAGCAGGCGATCGCGGCTGACGATCGTCTCGATTTCGCGCTCGATGCTCCACTCGGTGCGATAGAAGCCCAAGCGCTCCTGGAGGTGGGCCTTGCGTCGCGAGGCGGCGCGCGCCGGACGACGCACGACGCGATAGAGCGCCTTGAGCAGGTTGACGAAATAGTTGCGGGTCGCCTCGGCCAGCCTGCGCCCGCCGTGCCACACGGTTCGCACCTTCTTGTGCGCGACCTTGTACGACCAGTGCACCCCGTTGGCCAGCCAGCGCAGCCGCGCCAGCGTCCGTCGCAGGACGAACCGTGTGATGTTGCCGGCGGCGAGCGACCAGTTCGTCACCGCGCGACTCCGATCGAGGCGTGATCGGCGCCGGCAAATCCGAGACGGAGCATTTCGGTGGCGCGAAGATCGACTTCGGTGAACGTGCCGCAGCGCAGTGTCTGCCCGGCGCCCGAACGGGCGCCGAGTGCCGAGAACACCCGCTTGGCCACCTCGAGATGGTCGTAGCGGAACCCGCTCGCGTGCGAGTAGAACGCCAACGTATTGGTGCCGCACAGCGGCGCCAGGTATGAGAAGCCGCCATAGGTGCCGACCAGCCCGCGCGCACCGCGAATCACCTCGGTCTGCACCGCCAGATTGTTCTCCGGCGTCATCAGGTGCTCGATTGAATGCAGCCTGCCGCGCAGGCTCGGCGGGAAGTCGTCATGGTCGTCGAAACGCTGCGCGGTATTGAGCAGCACGACGTCCACATGCGATGCCAGATCCGCAAGGTAGCTGGTGACGAACTGGCGATTCTCCGGCGTCGGCGGTAGCGCCACGTTGCCGTAGAACTTGGCCGCGACGTAGCGCTCCGGCAACTGGGCCAGGATGCCCGATGGCGGCGGCGCCGGCAGCGCCGTGAACACCGAAAACGCCTCGACCAGCGTCACCGGCGTGCGCTGCAGCCAGAAGTTGTCGAACAGCTGATACATCTGCGATGGATGCAGCAGCTCGGCGCCGGCCAGCCCGCGCTTGGCCTGCACCCGCGACAGGATCTCGCGATCGAAGGAGGTGACCTCGACATGCTTCTGGCGGCCGCCCTGCTCGACGATGCGCTGCTCGTTGGCGACGCGGAACTCGTCGGGTGTGAAGAACGAGAAGATCTCCTCGTAGTGCGGCGTGATGTGCCGATACCACGGCGCCGCGCCGCCGCGCGACACGACGACCAGCCGATCGGGATCGAAGTTGCCGTAGGTCTTCGCCCAGGCCAGGAACGGAATCCAATACAGCAGCTCGAAGCCGGTCTCCGACAACCACGGACCGAGAATGATCGGCTTGCCGCTGCGGCCGAGCACGGTCACCAGCTCGCGCGTCTCTTTGGCTTCCCTGGACTCGGTGCCGGCCAGTACCTTGGCCGGATCGCGGCGACGCCCGGCCTTTGGCGTCAGCGTCGACTCCGCGATCGGCGTCGTCTGCTTGCGCCGCTTCCCCGCAGAGATGAACTGATCGGTCACGCGCTGCTTGACCCACCGCAGGATCGACAGCTTCCGCCGCTCGTAACCCTTGCGTACTCGATTCCTGGTCCGCTTGCGCCACGGTTGCGTGCGGAGATTCAGCGACAGCAGGCACGCGAGCGGAAGCAACAGCAGGCGCGCCAGCCACGCCGAGGCGCCCGACCGCAACGGCGCCGGCGCCGGTATGGTCGCGACCTGTTCGACCGCTTGGACGAACCGAGGTGTCGCTGCCTCCGCGCGACCGAACGGACGCACGAAGCCGTCCACGAATCGCGCCGCCTTCGGGTCGCCGCCGCCATGGCCGGTCAGCGCCGCGGCCAGCTGCGGCACGTGCTCCTCGAGACTGCGCGATGCGCGCAGCACACCGCTCTCCTCGTCGAGCAGGTACTGCAGGTGCAGTGTGCCTTCCTGATTGTTCTCGGAAATCTCCGGCTCGAGGACCGTGAACACCGGCTTGCCAACGGCGGCCGCCTCGATGAACGCGCTCGTATTGATGCCGACCACCGCGGCGCTGTAGTAGAGCGAGTCGAAGTAATCCTCCTTCGCCTCGGCATCAACCGGGTGCGCGCCCCAGAACGCGACGTTCTGATAGCCGGTCAGATCGACGGACTTCCATTCGTCCAGGCGCGCCGGATGCGGGCGGACGAGAATGCCGATGTCTTTCAGGCGGGGATCGGCGCTGCCGCGGATGGCCTGAATCCACCGCTCGGTGAACGCCGGCTCGAATGTGGTGCCCCTGAACAGCGACGAGCAGACATACAGGATGTAGGGCCGATCGGACCGGAGGCCGACGCGATCGCAGAATGCCTGATGGCTGAGCGCCGGCGTTCGGTCGAACCACTGGTCGTAGCACTGCGCACCCGTGACCACGATGCGATCGGCAGGAATGCCGTGCATCTCGATCGCTTCGGCGCGTTGCTTCTCGTTCCAGAGGATCACGCGCTCGGGCACCGCGCGCAGCAGCGACTTGCTCGACAGGTGATCCCAGCTGGCGACCGGCAGCACGGTTCGCAGACCGAGACGCTGTGCCGCCGCAAGATGATCGAGCTGCGGCGACCCGATATCCACGAGCGGCGTGATCAGCAGGACATCGGGCGCTTGGGACGAGAGAAACAATTCGACCGCCCGCGCGCCAGGAACGCCTCGCTCGAGGAATCGCAGCAGGCGGAGGAGGCCCGCGGGACCACCGAGCCACGCGCCCAGGCTCGAGTGGGCCAGCCGCACGACGATGCGCGGGGCGCGGTCGTGCGCTCGTTTCAGGAAGTGAATCGTCTTCGCGTAACGGGGATCGAGAAAGCGGAAGTAGTCGATGCCAAGCCGCAGCCGCCGCGCCAGCTCCGACCATGCACCGGCGTGCCGGTTCGGGACGTCAGCGAGGCCGACGGTCGGATAGCGCGCGGCAATCCGCTCGACCATCTGACGGCCGCCCATCGCCTCTTCGCGATCCGCGGCGAGGACCACCGTATGGCCATGCGCAGCCAGACCTTCGATCGCCGACTCGAAGAGCCGCAAGTACGAGTAATGCCGTGCGATGAAGAGGATCTTCAGTGGCCCGAGACCTCGACGTGGCCGAGCGACGCGCGCACGAGTGCGGCGTCCTTCACGTCCAGCGTCACCAGCGATGCGCCGTTGACGTCGCGGAGCATCCGCTCGGCAAGCTCACGATGAACCGCATAGAAGGCGTCGCGCTCCGAGTAGAAGGCAACCGTGGGCACGCCGCAGAGCGGCGCCAGGTACGAGTAACCGCCGTAGGTGCCGACAAACGCGCGGGCACCGGCGATGACGGCGGTCTGGATGTCGAGATTGCGCTCCGGCGTCATCAGGTCGTCGACCGTGTGGATCCGGCTCTCGCGCCCTGGCGCGTAGTCCTCGTGGTCGTCGACGCGAATGCCGGTGTTGAGAAGGACCACATCGGTGGTGGCGGCCAGCGACCTGACGGTGGCTTCGACGAACGCGCGATTCTCGGCGGTATCGGGGAAGGACGAACTGAAATAGAACCGGGCCGCGACGTAGGACGAGGGAAGTCGGCCCCCGAGTGCGGCAACCGCCGGCGGCGCGATGGTGTGGTAGTCCGAATAATCGTCGACGCGCCGTACCGTCAGCTGCTCTTTCCAGAACGGCAGAAACAGCTTGTACATCAAGCCCGGATGGAGCAGAAACGGCCGGCCGAGTCTTTCCTTCGCGACGATGGTCCGGACCATCTCACGATCGAACGGGCCCATCGACCGCTGCTTCTTGGCGTGCTCGGTCCGGGCCCGGAACTCGTCCGGCGTGACCAGCGACAGCAGATCGACGTAGCGGCCGCCGACATGCGAATACCATGACTTCGGCCCGCCCCTGGAGACAATGACGATGCGCTCGGGTGAGACGGAGGCCTCGCGGAGCGCCCACGTGACGAACGGAATCCAGTAGAGCAGCTCGAACCCGACTTCGCCGGACCACGGACCCACGAGCACCAGCCGATTTCCAGTGGCCAGCGTCGCAATGCGCCGCGCGATGCGCCGTTCTTCGATGCGACGCTCTTCCTGCCACCGCGCATAACGCAGCGCCTGCCGAACCATCTTGTGCTGCCGCTCCGACGCATGACGCTGGTCCAGCATGTCGCGATGCAGTGCACGCAGACTGAGGTCGTCGGCCAGACGCTCGAGGCGATTCGACACGCCGAGGAGTTGCTTGTTCAGCCGCTCGAGCTGCCCGCGCTCCGACGATGCGCCGTGATTGACCGCCCGCCAGATCCGTTGGAGCATCGCGCGTTCTTCGGCGTGGGGGTGAACGACACGGTTGACCGCACGTCGCCACAGCGCCAACGCTTGCCCGATGATGCTCATCGCGAAGACGCCTTCCCGCGGCCGCGCCACCCGAGACGATGGGTCAGCATGAGCGCCTCATACACGACCCGTCGGCCGAACCGTCGCGTCCGGCCCCACGCGATGCGGCTGCCGACGAGCAGGTTGTAGACGGCGTGATGCCAGTAGTGCTTGGTGATCTTCTTCGTCCAGATGACGTTGTCGATGCCGCGGCCGACGGCGTGCGACGCCTCGGTCTTGCGGAAATGTTTCCAGCCATAGGTCAGCGCGTAGCGCAGCAACATGCCGCGCCACGCGGCGCGCGACAGTGGCAGCGGCGGCGGCTCGGGCGTCGCGTATTCCTCCCACAACATCAGCGAGTGCTGCAGCCACGGCGGCGAGTGGAACCGTTTCGGTTCGTCGCCGGCCAGCACCAGGGTGTGCCGCTGACGGTCGACGCTCGCCGCGCCTGACTCGCGGCGGAACCACAACGCCTCCGGCACCTGTCGCACACCGCCGTAGAGCATCAGTTCGGCAATGAGCAACCGATCGGGCCGCAGGACGCGTCGGAAAATGCCGGCCTTCTCCAGGGCACGGCGCCGCATCAGGCCGTAGACCATGTCGCCGGCGCCCACCGAGGCATGACACATGTGCCGCCAACGCATACGCAGGTCGGTGCACCCGCTGGTGTCGAAGAGCCGTGGGCCTTTGTCCAGCTCAACGCCGGTTGGACCGATCCGGCGCGTGATCGGGTAGGCGAGAACGGCATCCGGGTCGGCCTCGAGCTCGCCGAGCAGCCGCTCGAGCCAGCGCGGATGCCAGCGATCGTGATCGCTCACCCAGGCGAAGTACTCCGCCGACGGGCACTCCGCCATCGCGATCTGCACGACGTCGCGCCAGGTGGCGATCATCGCCTGCCGGCTGTCGTGCTTGGAGTATTTGATGCGGGCATCACGCGACGCGTAACCGCGTGCCACCGACTCGGTCTCATCGGTCGAGGCATCGTCGAGGAGGATGAGCGTGAAGTCGCGGTGCGTTTGCGCGAGCAGCGATTCGATGGCCTCCGGCAGATGGCGGGCGTTGTTGTAGAGCGTCATGCCGAGCACGACGCCCTGCCACCGCTGCCACCTGTAGGGCGCGTCCTTGACGCGCCGGATGCGCCGGAAGGGCCGGTCCGAACAGCGATCCGAAGCGCGCGCGACCGACGACGGATCCAGTCGCCCACCAGATGCCGGTAGTTGAACTCCGATCGTTCCTGCACCTTGCCCGGTTTCGGCAGCCGCTTCATCGCATTGGTGTAGTCACTCTCCAGCACCGGCACCTCGGTGAGCCGGTATTGCTCGGCGAGTGCGTCACTGACCCGGATCAGCTCGGTGTTGTAAGCCGATCGCTCGCGATTGAAGCTGTAGATGAACGGACACCCGGCCGACGCGGCGATCTCGGCGTAGCGGCGGACCTGCGCGTCGGTCATCTCCTGGAACGAGACCATGTTCACGACGAGATCCGGCTCGCCGATCGTGGCGCGGCCGGCCAGCGTCTGCGGCACGAACACGAAGTCGGCGCCGCCAAGGTCTACCGGCGCGTCATCAGTTCCGACGAAGGCGAGCCGCGCGTCGGGGAAGACGGTCCCGAGATACGTCGCCGAGTACAGGAACAGCTCGGGGAAATCGACGATGACGACCGTCGAGTTCGGGAAGAGCGTCTTGAACTGATAGGCGAAGCCGCCCCACCCCGCGCCGATTTCGCACACCACCGGACGCTCGCGCTGACGGAGCGTCGCGAGCACACCGCCGCGCTCCATGCCGATCAGCACTTCGTAGAACTTCAGCGTGTCCACATTGAAGAGCCGCCCGCCGATCTCGAAGCCGAATCCGCCGAGCGCCGGCGACTCGGGGACGAGCAGGCCCTCACCGCCGAGCGCGCGGAGCGCGTTCAGGCGCGCCTCGAAGTACTCGCGGCGATTGTCTCCTTTGGATCGATAGTCGTACGGACGAATGCCGGTGATGTGAAACGCGTGGTGGCGGAGCTTGCGAAGGATGAGCGGCGAGGCGTCGACCATGTAGTCGATCGTCGCCAGTTCTTCCTGCCAGTACAGGCTCGGCACGGCCGGATTGGACGTGGACGAATCAGCCCGGCCGATCATCGTCACAACGGCGTCGCGAGCGCGCTCGTACGCCGCCTTCGCGCGTTGCGCTTCGCCGCCCGAGGCCGTGAAGAACTCGCTCACGTCCCGCGCTCCTCCTTGCCAGCCGCCTTCATCGCCTTGATCGCCAGCTCGCGTTCCCTCCTGGCTCGCTGATGGGCCGCCACCTTCTCCGCCTTGATCGCCAGATCCCGCTCGCGCTTCGTCGCGCGCACGGACAGCCTTGACTCTCATGAAGGTTGCGAAAGCGGACGATCTTCTCCAGCTCGCGCTCCGAGTAGAGCAGATGCTCGCGACTCGCGTCGTGCCGCCACGAGATGCCCTTGCTTCAACATCGCCAGCGCGAGTCCTTGTACACGCGGCTGGTCGAGCGGCGCCACGGCGTGCCCCTTCATGCCTTCGACATGCTGGACGAATACCGGGGTCGCCGCGACATCGAGTCCATGTGGCCGCACGAAGGCGCGGACGAAGGGCCGGACCTCGGTCGACGGATCGGCGAGCGCCTGATCGAGCTGACCGAGATGCTCGTCGTAGCTGGTCGCGCTCGTCAGCAGTCCGCCGCCCGCGTCGAACAAATACCTGAAGTGCACGGTGCCCATCTGGCTCTCATACCACTCGGGCAACAGGATGGTGTGCACGGGACGGCCGATGATGCCGGCTTCGATGAACGCGCTCGTGTTCAGCCCGGCGACCACCGCGCTGTGATACAGCGTGTCGAAGTAGTCGTCGCGCGCACCGGCATCGAGCGGGTCGCTGCCCCACAGCACCACGTCGGAGAACACCGTCAGATCGATGCCCTCCCACTCCGGACGTCTCGATGGATGAGGCCGGACGAGGATCGGCGTGTTCCGGAGTCGCGCCGAGCCGCTGGTGCGAATGCGCCGGATCCAGTCGACGACGAAAGGGGCTTCCGGCGGGCTGCCGCTGAACGGCGCCGAGCAGACGTAGAGCAGGATGGGACGATCGGCGGGCAGTCCGATCTGACGGCAGAAGGTCTCACGATCGCGAGACGGCGTGCGGTTGAACCACTTGTCGAAGCACTGCGCCCCGGTGACGACGATCCGATCGGCCGGGGACGCGATGGAGCGTCTGCGCTTCCTCCTTCTGCGTGTCATTCCAGACGAACACCCGGTCAGGCAGCTCGCGAATGAGCGCCTTGCTGGAGAGATGGTCCCAGCTCCAGACGCACAGCGCGGTGGGAATGCCGAGCGATCTCGCCGCCCGCAGGTAGTCGATCTGCGACGAGCCGAGGGCAATCAGCGGCGTCACCAGCACGAGTTCCGGACGCTGCGCCTCGATGTAGGCGCGGACGGCCGGATCGTCCGGCGTCGCGCGCTCGAGCCACCGCAGGACCGGCTTCGATGGGCCGCCGCGTCCATCTCGCATAGCGCCCGACGAGGTCGCCCAGCGTGACGAACAGTCCGGGCGTCCGTTCGCGTGAGCGTTCGCGCAGCATCGGCGTGTCGTTGAACAGCCGGTGCTGGTAGCGCAGGTACTCCAGGCCGGGGCGGAGACGAGCGACCACCCACGACCAGTCGTCGTCAGTGCGGCCGGGGGCCACGCCCACGGTGATGTTCTCGGGGTACTCGGCGATCAGCCCGTCCACCAGGCGCCGGCCATCGTCGGTCTCGCGCTCGACGGCGAGATGAATCAGGTGGCCGCGCGACGCGAGCTCGCGCAGGACAGTGTCGAAGTTGCGGAAGTAGCGTGAATCGCCGTCCGAAGAACAGAATTCTCATCGCGCGCGCGCGGCGTCCACCGTCTTGGGTGACGCCTTCTGTTTCTTGTCGCTCTTGTTCCTTCTTGTCGATCTTGTCCTTCGTCGCCTTCTTCGGCTTCTTCTTCGACGGCCGTCGTGCGATGTGCAGCGGTCCGCCTTCGCTGAACAGGCTCACGAGCACAGCCGTTGGAAAGACGAACGCGCGCAAAGCCTTGGTGCCCAGCGACTCTCGCTGCGGCGCCGCGGCCGTCTCACGCGCGGCTCGCTCGAGCGCGGCGGTCAGGAGCGGTGTGCACGCCACGTCGAGGCCGTGCGGACGGAGGAATGCCGCCACGAAACGGTCGGTCTGTTCCCGCACGAGCGCTGGATTGCGGAGCACTTCGATCAGTTGCGCTTCGTGCGCCTCGAGCGAATCGGCCACGCGCAGGAAGCCGCCGTTCTCGGGCAGCAGGTAGTGAAAATGCAGCGTGCCCTCCTGCGTGCCGGCAAACTCCGGCGTCAGCAGCGACAGCACCGGCCGCCGCAGGATTGCGCCTTCGATCATCGCGCTGGTATTGATGCCAACGATCGCCGCGCTGTAGGAGAGCGTGTCGAAGAACGACGTGCGAGCCGATTCGTCGGCAGGTGTATAGCGCTGCCGCGGCCAGATCGCGACCGGCCCGAGATCGCTGAGATCGGCAGTCACCCACGCGTCGGCGTTGAAGGGGTGCGGACGGATCAGCACCGCCACGTCGCGCAGCGACGAATCGCGGCTCGCGCGGAGTCCGGCCAGCCAGCGCCGGACGAACGGGACCTCGACCTCCGAACGCGCGATGAACACCGACGATCCCGTATACAACACGAAGGGTCTGGTATCGGGGAGCCCGACCATCTCGCAGAACGATTCGCGCGACTGACTGGGCTCCCGTCCGAACCACCGGTCGAAGAGCTGCGCCCCGGTGACGGCGACGCGATCCGCGGGCACTCCGTGGTAGTCGACCGCCTCTTTCTTCTGATGGTCGTTCCACACCGTGACCATGTCCGGCACGATCCGCATGTGGCCTTTGTTGGTCAGGTTGTCCCAGCTCGAGATCGCCGCGACGAGTGGAATGCCGGCCGCTTGCGCCGCCCGCGCCACGTCCATCTGATCGGAGGCCGCATCGATCAACGGCGAGACAATCACCGCATCGGGACGCCGTGCCTCGAGATACTCGCGAATCACCGGGCTGATCGGAATCGCGCGCTCCCAGGCCTGCAGGAATCGAATCAGCCGCGCCAGCGAACGCTCGCTCATCGAGTGGATGCGGTCGAGCGGCCGCAGCAGCGGCGGCAGCACCTTGCGATACATCCGATGGCGCAGCGCCGGCGCCTCGGCAAACCGCGGATGGAAGTAGCGCACGAAGTCGATCGTCCCGCGCACGGCGCGCGCCAGCGGCATCCACCGATCGCGCCGCCGCGGGAACTCGCCGAGCAGCGCGATGCGCTCGTCGCCCATCATCTCGAGGCGTGCGTGCTTGCGCTCCTGCAGCTCATTCACCGCAACCATCACGTGATGACCGCGATCGGCGAGCGACTTCATCGTCGAGTCGTAGTAGCGGATGTACTCCGGCCCGCCCAGCACGAACAGCAGCCGCAGCGGGCGCGTGCCTGCGGTCTCGGGATCACGGCGCTTCACTTTTCGGCTGCTGGCGCGAGACCGCGCCAGCCTCGCGAGAGGAGCCAGCAGTGGCCGGCCGATCGATTGCAGCAGCGACGCACCGGCAGAGGCTGGTCTCGGCGCGGCCGCCGTCGCCTCGATCGCCTCGACGAACTTCCCGGCCGCCGGCGTGTCGAGTCCGTGCGGTCGCACGAACGCCTGTACGAACGCGCGCGACTTCGCAGGATCGTGCTCACCACGCACAACGGGCGCCAGCTGTGCCAGGTGCTCCTGCATCGACGCCGCGACGTTCAGCAGCCCGCCGTTGGCGCTCTTCAGGTGTTGGAAGTGCAGCGTGCCTTCCTGCTGTCCGGCGAACTCCGACGCCAGCACCGTGAATACCGGACGGCCGACGATGCCCGATTCAATCAGTGCGCTGGTGTTGATGCCGACCATCGCGACGCTGTGGAACATCGAGTCGTAGTAGTCGGCGCGCGCTTCGGTGTCTACGGGGTTGGCGCCGGCACGCGGCCAGATGCCGACCGCGTCGAACGCCGACGGGTCGAAGTCCGCCCACTGCGCGGCGTTCTGCGGATGCGGACGGATCAGAATCGCGGCGCGACGCAGCTGTGGATCCGGCGCGTGACGCACGGCCTCGATCCACTTGCGAACGAAGCCGACTTCGTACGGCGTGATGAACGGCGACGAGCAGAGATACAGCAGGAGCGGCCGATCCGGCGGAATCCCCACCTTCACGCCGAAGTCTTCGCGCGTCGTCGAGGGACGTTGCAGAAACCAGTGATCGTAGGCCTGCGCACCGGTGACGATGACCGTCGCCGGATCGATGCCATGGAGCTCGGCTGCCTCGGCGCGCTGGAATTCGTTCCAGACGACGATGCGATGCGGCCGTTCGTGGATGCGGCCCTTGGTCGTGAGGTGATCCCAGCTGCCGACGCCCAGCACGCAGGGGATCCCCGCGGCTTTGGCCGCACGCACGTACTCGACCTGCTGCGAGCCGAAATACAGCAGCGGCGTCATCAGTAGCAGATCGGGCCGATGCTCGGCGAGGACGCGCGTCGCCGTCTCCCCTGGCGGCATGGTGCGTTCGACGGCGCGCAACAGCCGGTCCCACACGCGCATCGCGAAACGCGACCCGAGGATCGGCACCTTCGGGAGCCGCGAGGCAAAGTCCGGAGCCTGGCGCGCCGCGCGGGCGCGAAGGCTGGGCGACTCGTCGTAGCGTGGGTCGAGATAGCGCCAGTAGTCGAGAGAGAGACGCACCTGCGTGGCCAGCGGCTGCCAGAAGTCCTCTTTGCGTGACGGTGCGTAGCTGAACGTAATCCGATCCGGATGCACGCGGAGCAGGTTGTCGATGGTGCGCGTGCCGCCGACGCTGTCCTTGCGGTCGGCGAGCAGATGAATGTCGTGGCCCCGCGCTGCGAGCTCGCGCAATGCGGGCTCGAAGTTCCGAAGGAACCCGAAATTGTTGACGGAGAAGAGCACTCGCATCGCGATGCGATCAGGAGGCTTCGGCAGCCGGCGTCGACGGGGTGTGCGTCTCGGGCTGCGGTTGCAGCATCAGGATCTTCTCGTCGGGCACGCCCGATTGGCGCAGCAGGCGCGCCGTTCCAGCCGGCCGCTCGAGCACGGCGACGATCAGGACGTCGTAGGTGACCGAGGCCTGTTCGGCGATCGGCAGCACCGGGAGACCGAGGAAGCGACCGTTGCCTTCAGACGCGAAGACCGCAGTCAATTCCAGGCCCATGTCGCGAATCAGCAGGAACACGAGCTCGGCGGCGTCCCCGGTGCCGAAGATCGCCACGGTCTTCTGCCGCGCCACCGCGACGCTCAGGCTGCGCCGCAGGTGCTGCCGCGCATCACGGTAGAAGTCGAGCGAGTACTTCATGAACTCGTAGGTGAGTCGGGCTTTGCGGGCGACCCCGCGGGGCGTCAGCGAGTACACCAGCCGGTTGGGCGAGACCGTCACGCACTTCACGTATCCCTTGCGGATCAACCGTTTGAGATAGAGGTTGGTGAGGCCGAGGGCCATGCCCAGGCGCGACGCCAGCGTCCGCTGGGTGATCGTGGCTTCCTGCTCGAGGGCTTCGAGCAACTGGAGATCGCGACGGGACTCGAGGTCCATGGATGTGTGGGTAAAACGGAACTTGACGCACCGACGCCATGACGCGGCGACGGCGAACGCGGGCTAACAGACCTTCGGCCTGTGACTTACAAGCGGGTCGCAGGACCCGCCTCGACGGAGTCGCGGGACGTCCAGGGGGAGCGTTCAATGAATGAACGTGTTGTTCACGAATTGAACGTCAAAAGTCTCAATGATCCGGCGGGATCTGTCAACCCCGTATACTGCCTGCCGCAGCCGGTCCGGAACGGCCGGCCCGATAAAAGCCAGTGAATCGCCCATTTCTCTCGATCGTCGTTCCGGCCTACAACGAGGAACGCCGCATCGCATCCTGCATCGATCGCTTGCGGCGGGCCCTGCCCGGCCTGGTGCCATCCTGGGAAATTGTGGTCGCCGACGACGGGAGCGGTGACCGGACGCGGGAGGTCGTAGCGGCCGCGGCCGCAGCGGCCGAGGCCGAGACGGCCGGTGACGGCCAGATCCGGCTGCTGCAGCTTCCCCATCGCGGAAAAGGCGAGGCCGTTCGCCGCGGACTGCTCGAGGCGCGCGGAGAATGGCGCTACATCGCCGACGCCGACCTGGCCACTCCGCCGGACAACCTGACTCGCTTCCTGGACTACACGACAGACCCGAACACCGCGCTGGTGATCGGGTCGCGCGAGGCGCCCGGGTCCCGTCGGTTCGACGAGTCGTGGATCCGGCACTGGATCGGCCGCTTCTTCAACTGGTTCGTCCGGCTGCTGGTCGTTCCGGGCATCAACGACACCCAGTGCGGCTTCAAGCTGTTCAGCGCCCGCGCCGTCGAGTTGATTTGTCCGCACCTCACGATTCAGGGGTTCGCGTTCGACGTCGAGATGCTGGCGCTCGCCCGTCGGGCCGGCCTGTCGATCCGCGAGATCGGCGTCACCTGGGACGGTAACCAGGAGAGCCGCGTCCCATTTGGCGACGGCGCCGCAGCCTTCATCGACGTCCTTCGCATCCGGTGGCGTCTGGGGCGTGGCGTATCCTCGGCGCAGCCACGACCCGACGATCGCATCGACGATCGCCTCGGTCCATTCACCGCGCGCACCTGGGCCTACATCCTCGCGCTGACGTGCGCCGGCGCCCTCGCCTACGACCTGCTGCGCATGCCGGTGCAGGTGTTCGATGCGCTCGAAGAGATGCTGGCGGCGCAGCGATCCGTGTCAATCACCGATACCTTCTGGGCGGCGGCCTACAACGCCGCCTACCTCCGGCCGCTCCGCATCGTGCAGATCAAGTTGATCTTCGACGGCGCGCAAGGGCACTACTGGCTCGCGTTCCGCGGCGCGCACGCATTGACGATGGTGGCGTGCCTGCTGCTGTTCACGCGGGCGCTTCGCGTACGGACGATCGTCGATCTCTGCGCCGCCGCATTCGCGCTGACTGTCGTCGCCGGACTGCACACCTTCCGCAGCACCGTGCAGGAAGCGTTTCCGATCAATCACTTCCTCGAAATCGCGGCCATGGCCCTGGTGATGCTGAATCTCTCGCAGGCACGCCCTCGGCTTGTGGTTGACGCGATCGCGCTCGTGACGTTCGTCGTCGCCTCGCTGACGCTCGAATCAGGCCTGCTGGTCTGGGTCGTCGCGGTCACCGCCTGGCTACTCGGCCTGCGCGGCATCTCGACGCGCGGGGTCGTCGCGATGACGGTTCTGCTGGCCGGCTACTTCGTGCTGCGCTTCGGCGTGCTGGCAGTCGGCACACCGGGACTGATCGAGCGCGGCTCGGGGTACCTGTTCAACGTTCTGGAGCCGTCAGAGCTCGAGCGGAGATTTGGGGATCGCCTGTTCGTGTTCTACGCCTACAACATCGTCTCGTCCGCGCTCTCGGTGCTGGCGTCTGAGCCGCAGAGCGGCGTCTTCGTGACCATCGGTGCCTGGCTCAACGATCGGCTGACCGCAGGACTCGTGCTGACGTTCCTGAGCTCGCTGGCAACGACTGCGCTCGTCGCTGTCGCCGCCGTCATCGTGGTTCGGCGCTATCGCGCGTCGGACGCCAGTGACCGGTTGATCCTGCTGTTCGCTGTGGTCCTTGCCGCGAACGCGACGCTGTCGTACGCGTACACGAAGGACGACATCATGAGCGTGTCGGGGATCTTCTACGGCCTGGCCGCGTATGCAGCCATACGCCTGTTGATTGCGCGAGTCGGTCCCACACAGCGACTGGTGGCGGCTGCCCTGACGACCGTGATTCTCGCGACCGGAATGGCGTGGAGCGTACGCAGTCTCGGGATTCATCACGTCGCGCGCATCTATGCGTTCAAGACCCGGAACGACTGGGCGAGCCAGCCTGGCAACTGGAAGCGGTCGGGCCGATGGCCCGACGACCTGCGAAGTCAGCAGCTCATCACGACGCTTCGCGGCGACGCGCTGTCGATGCCGGCGCCCAATCCGCACTTCGAGCCGTCATGGATGGGACGGTTGTGGGGCGATTGACGTGACGCGCAAGATGCTGCTCGTGGCGATGATTCCCGCCGGGCTCCTCGCGCTGACCCGTGTCATGTTTCTCGTGCTCGCGCTGTTCGGCCTGCATCCGTTCTGGCTGTGGGAACCGTTGAATCTGGCCGAGGCCGCAGCGCTGCGCGATCGCGGTGAAGTCGCGAGGCTGCTCGCGCAGGGAGAGGATCCCAACGCGACCTACCGCGTTCGCCGTGGCATGGTCCGCGACTATCCGACACAGATGACGCCAATGGCAGCCGCCGTGGCGGCCAGGCGTGACGAGATTGTGCAGATCCTGCTGGATGGCGGCGCCAAACCGCCCGCGCCCGACGTTGAGGGCGCGCCATAGCCCTAGCGCTGCCGTTCCTTGACCGCGGCGCGCGTTTCCCTGTCGACCTCGCGCTTGCGGATCGTCTCGCGCTTGTCGTGCGCCTGCTTGCCCTTGGCCAGCGCCAGCGCCACCTTCACGCGCCCCTTCTTGAAGTACATGCGCAGCGGAACGAGCGTGAGGCCCCTCTCCGCCACGCGCCCGGTCATTTTCAGAATCTCGTGGCGGTGCAGGAGCAGCTTGCGCTGCCGCCGCTCGTCGTGACGGTCGTAGCCGGTATGGCTGTACGGGCTGATGTGCATGTTGCTCAGCCAGACCTCACCTTTGTCGATGCGGGCGTAGCTGTCGCGCAGGTTCACGCGGCCTTCGCGTATCGCTTTCACCTCGGTGCCGAGCAGCGCCAGCCCCGCTTCCCACTCCTCGAGGATGTGGTAGTCGTGCAGCGCCTTGCGGTTGTCGGCGATGAGTTTCTGCGCCTTCTCGCGCTCGGTCTTGGTTGCCATTGCTCTATGGTCCGGCTAAAGCCGGACACTACACATCACCGTGACACCAGGCGCAGGCGCCCGCGCTCGTCGTACTCGGCAACGCCGGCCGCGACAGCGCGTTCGACGACCACCGGCCATTCCCCCGCCACACGCGGCCGCAGCGCTTCGTCCACGCCGAGCACGGCGCGATCGAATGCCTGCCGATAGGCCTCGATGCGCGCCTCGCGCTGCTTGCCGGTCATCGGCGTCATCACCGGCGTCGTCGCGGCCAGTCGCGCGAGGGCAAGATGGTGCAGGTTGCGGCCCTTGATGAACACCGTCTCGAACCCGTTGCCGGCGAGCGCGCGTACGAACGACGCCTGATCGAAGGCCTGCATGTGCAGCGGGTTCAGCGTCGCGAACATCGACTGATTCCCCGCCAGGAACTCGGCATCGTCGGGTTCCATGTAGAAGTACACGTGCCCGCCGGGCTTCAGCTTGCGGCGCAGCTCGGCGAAGAAATCGCGCGGCCGCAGCGAGTGCGTGAACATGTGGTTGCAGATGATCAGGTCGAACTCGCCGTCGAACGGGATCTGGAAGTGCTCGAAGTCGATCAGCGGCGACGTGGTGATGTCGAACAGCTCTCGCAACAGGAACTGCTGGCTCTCCCAGATCGGCATGGCGTAGACCGACGCGCCCCAGGCACGGCGCAGCCCGTCGAGGATCGTCCCGGCACGCGATCGCACTTCGACCACGCGCGCGCCGCGAGGCTCGATGAGCGAGCCGATGATGTCGGTGTGGACGCAGTTCTCGAAGCGATCGCGCATCAGCGGTGCGAGGTACTGCTTGCCGGTCAGGCCGAGGTGGTCCGACACAAAGACGCCGTGCGCAGCCAGGCGACGAAGCTCCTCGCGATCGTCGTCGCTGAGCGGATTGGGGTTGAGCAATCGATTGGTAATCTCACCCGTTCCGCGCGAGCCCTTCTTGGCGACCACCTCACCGAAATGCTCGAGCAGGAAGTGATAGCGCGTCGCGACCGGCCGGCGCGTGGCATAGAGCACGCCGCACGCATGACAGACCGAATAGTTGTAGGTCGCGGAGGTCTGATCAGGCGCCTTCGGAATCAGGATGAACTTGTTCCAGGGGTTGACCAGCGTCCGCTCCGAACTGCCGCACACCGGACAGGCATCCAGAGTCACCCACTCGCGGCCTTCCGGATCCGGGAACGGCTCCTCGTCGCCGATCGCGTCCCACACCGCCGGTTCATGCTCGGGAGCGTCAACCGGAATTGTGCGGCCAGAGAGCTTTCGCTCGGCAGACTCCTCCGGCCCCGCGAGGCGCCCCATCCGGCCGAGCTGATGGTTGTACTGCAGCATGCGGGTGTGCATCTCGCGCCGCATCTCGCGGACCTCGTCCTGGAGCACGCGCAGCTCGCTGTCGAGCGGACGCCGCCACGCGCGCACCGCCGCGCGCAGGCGTCCGAACACGCGATCGATTGGCGAGACCTGATCTGCCATTTCTTGGACTCAATCAAACCACGAAGGCCACGAAGAAAACCAATCGCAGAGATCGCGGAGGAGCCGACACGCGGAGACAGAGCTACGCGTTCCTGCCGGATCCGAAGCAGGGCCATCCCAGAGGCTCGTAGGTACCGGTCGGCGTGCGGTCCTTGCGGACATAGAGCGTGAGGCCGAAGCGCTCGTCGAAGGTGTGCATGCCGGCCTGGCGATACTCCTGGTCGATGTAGGCGGTCACGATCGGGAACGACCGGTAGAAGCTGCGCAGCGAGTCGTCGGTGTCGAGCAGGATGATTGGCACCGATCGGCTGCGCAGCCGTTCCACGGTCAGCCGCTGCGCATCGTCGAATTCAAAGAAGCCGGGGCGCAGATCGGCGTGGCCGCCGGCAAACGCTCGCCTGGCGATCGCCAGCACCTGTGGCAGATACGACTGCACCAGCACGCGATCGTCCGGCGTCGTGCACGCGTTGATGTAGAGCGACAGCGTAATCAAGTCGGGACGCTCGGGGCGCGCAGCCCAGAGCCCGAGGTCCCAATCCATCCTCAGCTGATTCGAGATGATGCCGACACGTTCGAACGCCTTGCCGAAGCGTTCGGTCATCGACGCCTTGTCGAGGCGTTCGTAGAGATCACCTCTGACGAGCACGACGAACAACAGGGCGATCGCTGCCCCGACCACGCCGACCGCCGCTCGCACCGGCCATCGGACCGGCAGCCACGACGGCCGCAGCGACGCGTCACTCAGCAGCATGCGCGGCAGTGCCACCAGCAGCCAGGCGATGAGAATGACCAGCGGCACCGAGGGATCGGCCAGCCGCGCCTCGAGCGGGCTGCGCAGAAACGCGGCATCGAGTGCCGCGCCGAGCACCGCCACCATGGCCAGCTTCTCGCGCGCGTGCGGCCATTCGGGCCTGAATCCGTCGCGCGACGCGGCCACGACGAACAGCGCGAAGAACGGTAGCAGAATCTCGGTGTAGTAGACCCACGCTGCACCGTTGTCTCTCACCTTGGCGACCAACGAGCCTGCCTTCGCCTCATCCGACTCACCGTCCGGGTTGTCGAACAGCCCCGGCCAGACCACGGACTCGCGCGCGCGATCGCGCTCGGCCCAGGCGGACGCCTGCCGGAAGTAGGACAGGAGCCCGCCATTGATCTGAATGAACACCAAATACGGGGCGACCAGCGCCAGGACCAGCAGTCCGTAGATGGCCAGATGCCGTACGCGCTCGGCGAGGCGCAGCTCACGGATCGAGAGCATCAGCACTGCGGCCGCAATGCCGACCAACGCCCCGTGATCGTGCCGGAACAGAAATGCGATGACCGTCAGGACTGCGAGCCAGATGCGCAGGTGTGTGCCCGGCCGATCGGCATACCGCCAGAGCAGCGGAATGGCCACCGCGTAGACGAGCACCTTCGGGTAGTTGTAGAACCGCGGTCCCAGCCACACCTGGAGCAGACACGCGGCGAGACCGGCCAGGATCGATCCCGAGGCGCGCGTCGCGATCAGAAACGTGATGACCGCGGTGGCCGACAGCATGGTCGTCGAGAATGCCAGCTCCGAGAGCGTTCCGCGGCCGAACAGCAGCTGCACAGCAGCGGCGACGTAGTAGTAGAGCGGCGCACCGTGATCGACAAAGTCCCTCACCGGGATGTCGCCGAACAGGATCTGCCAGCCGCGAACGACGTAGAAGAAGTGATCGTCGGTGAGGCCGGCGAAGGAGCCACCCGGGTCGTTGAAGCGGAACAGCCAGGACGCGATGAAGATGCCGACCGAGAGCGCCACCAGGATCGCGTTGCGTAGACGCGCCATTCCGGGACTCACCGCGTCACGGCAACCGGAGGCGTCGCACGCGCGGCTCTCGCCAGCACGAGGTGCACGCGGCCGCGCGGCATCGGGGTGTGGCGGGTGACGTACCACTTCTGCGTGGCCAGACGCGCGGCGAGGGTTTCTCCCTTTTCTTCCGTCAACGTCAACACGATCGTCTTCAGCCGATCGGCGGCGATGATGCCCGTCGCTCCAGCCAGCACGCGCTCCACGGACTGCGCATTGTGGAGGTGCAGGTGGTGCGGAGCCGGAAGACCGTAGCGCGACGCCGCGTCATCGAGTGACATGACGTAGGCCGGCTGCTTGACGTTGCCCTCGCCTCCGCTCGAGCGCTTGACCTTCCACGCCGCGGCCCGGATCGAGTGGCCCTTCCAGCCGGCCAGACCGGCCGGGTATTTCAACTCGGCCATGCCCTCGAAGTCGGCCAGCGCAATCGAAATCGGGAGCACCGATCCGTCGCACCCGTTGAGGTGCAGGTTGTCACACAGCGCTTTGAACGCCGCATACCCGGGCTCGAAGGCGACGACGACCGCGCCGTGGTATTTGGCGGCGAGCATCGCGTAGGCCCCGACTCCGCAATCGATGTCGTAGACCACGTCGCCGATCGCGATGTCGCGCCACAACCACTGCAGCGTGCCCTTGTCCAGCGGGTAGAGGTCGCGACGCGATTGCGGCAGGGCGTGCACACGAAGCGCGTAGTTCAACTTCGGATGGGTCAGCGCAACGAGTGGCCCGGCGTTGGTCGCCTCGGCAGTGGAAGCCGCGTCGCTCTCTCGACCCTCGTCCACCACCGCTGGCCCCTCGTCCGCCGGCCGTTGCACACCGCCACCGACCACGCCTTCGATCGCGCCGGCCAAGACCGGCGCCACCGGTTGGTCGATGCCGTGCGGTCGCAGGAACTCGCCAGCAAAACGGCGGATCTTCGTGCTGTCGCGCGGCCGATCGAGCTCGCCCTGCAGATGCGCGACATGCCGGTCAAGACCATCGGCTCGGCGCACGAATCCGCCGTGCCCCTCGAGCAGATAGTGGAAGTGCAGGGTGCTGCTCTGCCCATCAGCCGCCTCATCGCCGGCAATCACGGTGTAGACCGGACGCCCGACGATCGCCGCCTCGAGCTCGGCGCTGGTGTTCAACCCGACGACCGCCGCACTGTGAAAGAGGGATTCGAACAACCCTTGCCGGGCGCGATCGGAGGTCTTCAGGACGATCGCGCGGGGATCATCGAACGGTCGCGACACGAACCCTTTCGCCCCACGGACGCTCGGCCACAGGATTTCTTCCTCGGACCACTGCTCTCCCCGAGCAGCTCGATGTCCGGATGCGGCCGGACCAGAATGTTGCACTCGCGCAGTGTGCCGGATGAGTTGCGAATCGCCGCGAGCCAGGCGCGTACGAACGCCAGCTCGCCCGCCGACACGAGCAGCGACGAGCAGACGTAGAGGAGCGTCGGCTTGCCCGCGTCGAGACCCAGCGGCGCGTGAAACTCCTCCCGGGTGAGGCGGGGCTTCAGCTCGAAGAACGAGTCGAACCGCGGCGCGCCGGTGACGATGACGCGGTCCTCCGGAAACTCGTGCAGTGCACGGGCCTCTGCGCGCTGACGTTCGTTCCACACGAACATCCAATCGGGCACACGGTGCAGACAGCCTTTCGTGCTGAGGTTGTCCCACGAATACAACAGCATCCCGACCGGAACGTTCAACGCACGGGCGGCAGCGACGAAGTCGGCCTGCGCCGATCCGAAGTGCACGAGCGGCGAGATGAGCAGCACGTCAGGCGCCTGCTCACGCAGGAAGGCCTCGTAGACCGGATCCACCGGCAGCTGCCGCTCGGCCAGGGCGCACACCTCGTCGAGGCGGCGCACCTGCTGCTCGGGCAGACCGCGCAGCGCATCGGCCACTGCCTCATTGTCGGCGTCGATGCGCAGCTCTTCGCGAAGCTTCTGCACGCTCCGCGTCTGCAGCTTGGTGGCGTGCCGCATTGCCGGCTGCTGATAGTGAACGCAGTCACGGAGGCTGCGCAGCAGCCATGCCGCCTGCGACCAGCGGTCGGTGCGATGCGCGGGGCAGCGCACCAGCGAGAACAACGGCGAATCGATCCACTCGCGATACTGATCGGCGCGGGTGTCGCTGTGCTCCTGCACGGCGAGCGCGACCGAGTGGCCGCGCTCGGTGAGCGCACGGATTGTCGCGGCAAAGGTCTCGACGTTCTTTTTCTGCTTGAGGACGAACAGGATCTTCATGCTGGCGTCTTGCCTTCAGGCATGAGGCTCATCCACGAGATCGTACCATGTCACCACCTGGCGCACGTGAGCGGCCAGACGCTGCGCGATGCGTGGCTGATCGCCGGGACGCACGCCGACCAGTACCTCCGCACCGGCAGCAACGGCGTCGAGCGGCACGATCGGCACGTCTCCGAAGCGGCCCTGTGGCGCGCCGTCAACAGCGCACGCGCGCACCAACGCCCAGGCGCGGGGCGCGTAGACACGCAGCAGACCCGCCGCTTCACCCGCACCGAAGCACACGACCGGACCGCTCATCCGCTCTCGCAGCCGATCGTCGAGCCGCTGCCACTGCTCGAGATAGCGGGTCACGTGTTCGGCTCGTGGCGGTGCGTGAAGCGCTTTGGTCTGGGTCGCGTCACGACGCCGGCCGATGGCCATCTGAAAGGCGCCCAGCGAGCGCGGCGCCTGCGAGGCACCGAGACGCTGCATCCCCGCCCGCGAGAGCAGCGTGCCAATGTGCTCGCGGCCGAACGAGAACACGTGGTCGACGAACAACAGATCGAGGCCGGGCCTGGCACCGTCCGGGCACACGATCACGAGCATCCCGTCTGGCTGGAGCGCGGCTCGCAGCGCGGTGAGAAACGCGGCCGGATCCGTCGTGTGCTCAATCACATTGACGGCGATCACCAGATCGACCTGAACGTCGCCGGGCAGATTGCCCGCGGTTCCCGTCCACAGTCGAAGGTCGCCGCCGTACCCCTGCGCGATACTCTCGCGGGACGGATCGCAACCGAGCAACTCTGCGTCCGGCCAGTAGGTGCGCAGCGCGCGTAGCAGTGAACCGTTCCCGCACCCGACGTCCAGCACGCGGCGCGGACGACGGCCGGTCGCCTGCGCGATCCAGCGCGCGTACTCCTCCTGCCGCGACTGCTCGCGTGCCTCACCATGCGGATGGGCGTACAACTCGTACCCGGAGGCATAGAACGACTCGCCCGTACTGGCCGACGGCTGACGCCGGATCAGGCCACACGCGCGGCACAACTCCCGCGCCAGGGGCTCAGCGACGATGCGCAGGTCGCTCGCCATCGAGCGCGGCGCGGGGTCGGGCAGCCGGATCCACTGCGTGGTCCCGCAGACGAGACACGGTGGCGTGGTCACGCGGCCTGGCCTCGCAAACCTGCGTGGTAAACTCGCCCGCTGACGCGTGAATGGCCCATAAGTGTGTCGCGATCGTGCAATCGAGCTACATCCCCTGGAAGGGCTATTTCGATCTCATTCGCGCCGCCGACGAGTTCATCCTCCTGGACGATGTGCAGTTCACCAAACGGGACTGGCGAAGCCGCAATCGCATCAAGACCAAGGACGGACTCTGCTGGCTGACGATTCCCGTCCACACCAGCGGCCGCTACCAACAGCGCATCATGGACACGACGATCGCCGATGCGGACTGGTCCGAGCGCCACTGGCAGACCATGCACAGCGCCTACGCGCGCACGCCGTTCTTCGACGCCTACGCGTCGCAGCTGCGTGAGGCCTACGCACGTGTCACGTCCGATCGCCTGAGCGATGTGAATCGCTCGTTGATCGAACGCGTGTGTCAGATGCTCGGGATCACCACCCCGATCAGATGGTCGTCAGAATACCATCCGCGCGAGGGGCGCAACGAGCGGCTGATCGACCTGTGCGTGAAGAGCGGCGCCACCGACTATCTGTCGGGACCGAGCGCCCGCGGCTACGTCGACGAAGCCGCGTTTGCCGAGGCCGGCGTGACAGTGCACTTCGTGGACTACTCCGGCTATCGCGAGTACCCGCAGCCCTACCCCCCCTTCGAGCACGCCGTGTCCGTCCTCGATCTCCTCTTCTGCACCGGACCCGGCGCCATGGACTATCTGAAAGACCTGTCGCCGACGCGGGTCGCCTCATGAGCGATCCCGCCTTCGCACCTTCGCCGCTTCGGCGGGGCGAGCCCGCGCCCCTGGCCCTCTCGATCGTCACCTCGCTCTATCAGTCCGAGGAGTTCCTCACCGAGTTCCACGCCCGCTGCACCGCCGCAGCGACGCGGCTGGCGGCCTCCTCCTACGAGATCATCTTCGTCAACGACGGGTCGCCGGATCAGTCCCTGCAGAAGGTGATCGATCTGCACAGCCGCGATCCACACGTTCGCGTCATCGATCTGTCGCGCAACTTCGGACACCATAAAGCGCTGATGACCGGACTCGCCCACGCGCGGGGCGAGCTGGTGTTCCTGATCGACTGCGACCTCGAAGAGGATCCGTCCTGGCTGCTGACGTTCCACGATGCCATGCGCGCCGACCACGCCGACGTCGTCTATGGTGTGCAAGGACAACGAAAGGGCGACTGGCTGGAACGATCGGCCGGGCGTCTGTTCTTCAGCATCTTCAACCAGATGCTCACGCATCCCATCCCGGTCAACGTGGTCACGGCGCGGTTGATGACGTCGCGGTACGTGAAGGCGCTGGTCAGTCACCAGGAACGCGAGCTGTGCCTGGCCGGCCTGTGGGTGATCACCGGCTTCGCGCAGCGGCCCATCGCGGTTCAGAAAGGCAGCCGGCCGACCTCGTCGTACACGACGCGCAAGCGGATCTCGGTGTTCGCCAACGCGATTACCTCGTTCAGCAACCGGCCATTGATCTACATCTTCCAGATCGGAATGGCGGTGATGGCGCTGTCAGTCGTCGCGGCTGCCGTGCTGCTCTACATGCGCCTCAACGGGCAGATTGGCGTGCCGGGGTGGGCGTCAATCATGGTGTCGATCTGGTTTCTGGGCGGGCTGATCATCTTCTGTGTCGGTGTGATCGGGATGTATCTGGCGAAGATCTTCACCGAGATCAAGCAGCGGCCGTACACCATCATCCGCGCCGAATATGGTTCAGAGGAAACGGCCGGTCCGGAAGGACCGGCCCTCCGTTCATGAGTTCGGAACGGCTGCGTGGTCAAGCGCGCGACTACTACGACACCAAGCTGCGCGCGCACGGACCAACTCCGGCCGGCGTCGATTGGAACTCGCAGGAGTCGCAGGAGCTGCGCTTCGCGCTGCTGGCGAATGTGTGGCGCGACCAGGCGGACGCCAGCATTCTCGACTACGGCTGCGGATACGGCGCGCTCGCCGACTACCTGCGCGCCCGCGGTCACCGCGGTGCGTATGTCGGATTCGACGTCAGCGAGGCGATGGCTCAGGCTGCGCACGCCAGGCTCGCCTCGCTGCGCGCGTGCCGTGTCACCGCCCGGCGTGACGATCTCCAGCCAGCCGACTTCGCCGTGGCCAGCGGAGTCTTCAACGTGAAGCAGGACGCCGACGAGGAGGCGTGGCGCACCTATTTCTGGGAAACCGTCGCCGACCTCGCCGCGCTCGGCACCCGCGGCTTCGCCTTCAATGCGCTGACGGCATACTCCGACGCCGACAAGCGTCGTCCGGACCTCTACTACGCCGACCCGCTCGAGGCCTTCGATCGCTGCAAACGCACCTACTCGAGATTCGTGACGCTGCTGCACGACTATCCGCTCTACGAATTCACCATCATCGTGCGACGCTGACATGGCCAAGCTCGTGATCTTCGGCGCCGGTGACATCGCCCGGCTGGCGCACTTCTACTTCACCAACGACAGCCCGCACGAGGTCGCGGCCTTTGCCGTCGATCGCGCGTTCCGCAAGGGCGACGAGTTTCTGGGGCTGCCCTTGATCGATGCCGAGGACGCGCCGCAGCGATTTCCGCCCGGCGGCTACGACATGTTCGTGGCGATCAGCTACGCGAAGATGAACGCGGTGCGGGCCGAGAAATACGCCAGCATGAAAGCGGCGGGGTACCGGCTGGTCAGCTACGTGAGCTCACGCTGCAGCTATCTGTCGCAGACGCCGCCCGGCGACAACTGCTTCATCCTCGAGGACAACACCATCCAGCCGTTCGTCACGATCGGCAACAACGTCACGCTGTGGAGCGGCAATCACATCGGCCACGACGCGACCATCGAGGACCACTGCTTCATCACCTCGCACGTCGTCGTCTCGGGGTATGTGCGTGTCGGCACGCGGTCGTTCATCGGCGTCAACGCGACGCTGCGGAACTCGATCACGATTGCGCCGCAGACGCTCGTCGGCGCCGGCGCGATCATCATGAAGGACACCAAGCCGAAAGAGGTCTACATGCCCGAGCGCGCCAAGCTGTTCTCGAAATCGAGCGACGAGATCGACCTGTGAGCGCGTCGACTGGCGTGGCTGGCCCAGGGCAGGGCGGCTGGCAGCGATTGGGCCTTCTCGCGCTCGACACATCGCGCGCGTCATGGGCAGCGTCGCATGCGGCGCTGCCCGTCGTCGAGCCGCTCGATGGCAACCGATTCGCGGTGTATCTGAGTCTGCGCGACCGCGACGGCCGCGCGCGGATCGGCCGGTGCACGCTGTCGATGTCGGATACGCCGGCGCTGGAGCCGCTCGAGGCCGACCCGGTGCTCGACCTCGGACCGCTCGGCGCCTTCGACGACAGCGGCGTGACCACCTCCTGCCTGGTCACGGTGGGTCGCGATCGATATCTCTACTACACCGGCTGGAGCCGCGGCGTGACCGTGCCGTTCTATCTCGCCGCCAGCGTCGCCATCAGCGAGAACGGCGGACCGTTCGAACGCTGGTCGATCGGCGCCGCTCCTCGAGCGCAGCGCAGTCGATCCGTTTCTGACCGCGTCGCCATTTGTGCTGGTCGGTCACGGCCGCTGGCGCATGTGGTACGTCTCGGCAACCGAGTGGCGGAACACGGGGTCGGGTCCGCGGCACTACTACCACATCCGCTACGCCGAATCGTCCGATGGTTTTGCCTGGCACCGCGAAGGCCAAGTCGCGGTGGACTACGCCACCGACGACGAGCATGCATTCGCCCGTCCGTGGGTTGTGCACGACGCGGATCGGTACCGCATGTGGTTCGCCGTCCGAGGCGAGCGCTATCGCATTGCCGCCGCCGAGTCGAACGACGGGCGTCACGTGGACTCGACTCGACACACTCGGACTGGCGCCCGGAGCCGAGTCCTGGGAATCGGAGATGGTCGAATATCCGTGCCTGTTCGACTGGAACGGCCGCCGCTACATGCTCTACAACGGCAACGACTACGGGCGCAGCGGCGTGGGACTTGCGGTGCTCGATAGAGCTCTGTTATCTCTGTCGTCGTAAGGTTCCGTCACATCCGAATACCACTGCGATCTGACAGGAGCACACGCAGATGGACAAACCGTTACAGGGCAAGGTGGCGCTCGTCGCCGGAGCAACGCGCGGCGCGGGACGGGGAATCGCTGTCCAACTCGGGCAGCCGGCGCAACGGTCTATGTCACCGGACGCACGACGCGCTCTTCAGCGTCCGAGATGAACCGTCCGGAAACGATCGAGGACACCGCCACGCTCGTGGATCAGGCCGGCGGCCGCGGCATTCCGGTCAGGGTGGACCATCTCGTCCCGGACGAGGTGCGTACGCTGGTCGCTCGCATCGAGCGTGAGCAGGGCGCGCTGCACGTGCTCGTCAACGACATCTTCGGCGCGACGAAGATGGAGTGGAACAAGACCGTGTGGGAGTCCGATCTGGAGTACGGACTTCACCTGGTGCGGCTTGGCGTGGACACGCACGCGATCACCAGCCACTTCGCGCTGCCGCTGATGATCACGCAGCCGGGTGCGCTGGTCGTCGAAGTGAACGACGGGACGACCGAGTACAACACCACCAACTACCGCGTCTCGTTCTTCTACGATCTCGTCAAGACGGCGGTCAATCGCATGGCCTTCGCGCTTGGCCATGAACTGCGGCCCCACCAGGGCACGGCAGTTGCCGTCACGCCAGGATGGCTGCGCTCAGAGGTCATGCTCGATGCGTACGGTGTGACCGAAGCGAACTGGCGCGACGCAACCAGGGTTCAACCTCACTTCGCGATCTCGGAAACACCGGCGTTCGTCGGCCGTGCAGTCGCGGCGCTGGCAGGCGATCCCGACGTGGCGCGCTGGAACGGCATGTCGGTGTCGAGCGGACAGCTCGCCAAGGTCTACGGCTTCACCGATCTCGACGGCAGCCAGCCGGATGCGTGGCGATACCTCGTCGAAGTGCAGGATGCGGGGAAACCAGCAGATGTGACCGGCTACCGGTAATCGGAGCTGACCGAGGCGACGCTCTCCCGCACGCGCTCGACGACCATCTCCGGTACTTCCGGCGTCATAGCGACCCAGAGCGGCAGGCGAATCAGGCGCGCGCTGCAGTCGTCGGTGACGCGCATCGAACCAGACGCACGGCCATAGCGCTGCCCGGCCGGTGACGAGTGCAGCGGCACGTAGTGAAAGACCGCGTTGACGCCACGGGCGTTGAGGTCGGCAAGCACGTCGTTGCGATGCGCGGGCAACGGCAACAGCAGATAAAAGAGGTGAGCGTTGTGCTCGCAGCCGGCCGGCACGACCGGGCCCCGCAGGCCCAGGGCTTCGAGCGGCGCTGACGCGTTCCGGTAGCGGTTCCATAGTTCGATCCGCCTCGTGGTGATCTGCTCCGCCTCCTCGAGTTGCGCCCACAGGAACGCGGCGGTCAGCTCACCAGGCAGGAACGAGGAACCGATGTCCATCCAGGTGTATTTGTCGACGCGGCCGCGGGAGAACTGCGACCGGTTGGTGCCCTTCTCCCAGATGATTTCCGCACGCTCGACGAACCGTGCATCGTTGATGACGAGTGCGCCGCCCTCGCCCGAGATGACGTTCTTGGTCTCATGAAAGCTGAACGTCGCCAGGTGCCCAAAGCCGCCGAGCGGCTTGCCCTTGTAGCGCGACATCAGCGCGTGCGCCGCGTCCTCGACGACGACCACTCCGTGGCGGCGGGCAATCTCCATCAGCGCGTCCATCTCGCACGCCACACCGGCATAGTGGACGACGACGATGGCTTTGGTGCGTGGGGTGATGGCGGACTCGACCTGCCGCTCGTCGAGATTGAGCGTGTCGGGCCGGATATCGACGAAGACCGGCCGTGCACCGCGCAGCACGAACGCGTTCGCCGTCGACACGAAGGTGAACGACGGCATGATGACTTCGTCGCCGGGCTCCAGATCCAGCAGCAGGGCCGCCATTTCGAGTGCTGCGGTGCACGATTGCGTGAGCAACACACGCGGCGCGCCGACCCGCTGCTCGAGCCAGGACTGGCACTGCCTGGTGAAGCGGCCGTTGCCGGCCAGCTGCCCGGCAGCCACCGCTTCCTGGATGTGCGTGAACTCGTTGCCGGTGAGATACGGACGATTGAACGGAATCACGGCGGTCTTAGAGTCGGTCCACAGACGCTGCCTCGGACCGGTTGAAGTAGACAACGCCGCCGCTGAAGATCGCCACCATGATCACCACGCCGGTCACCACACTGGCCGTTGACACATGGCCAATCCCGAGCACGCCCCATTTGTACATCTCGACGACCGGGCTCATCGGGTTGAGATAGGCGATGAAATGCAGCTGCGACGGCAGCACCTTCAGCAACTCCGACAGCGGGAAGATGACTGGCGTCACGTAGTACCAGAGCTGCATGAAGTAGCGGATCGAGAACTGCACGTCCTTGTGACGGGTCTGCATCACCGTCGTCCACAGGCCCACTGAGATGGACAGGAACGTCGCCATCACCACCGCAGCCAAGGCGACGAGCAGCTGCGGCCCCAGACGCAGATAGAACATACCGTCCTTCACGTAGTAGTAGATGCACGTGAGCGATCGAGCAGCGTGAACAGCACGCCGAACTCGGTGAGCGCCGGTGCCACCGAGGAGATCGGCGCAATCAGCCGCGGGAAGTAGACCTTCTTGATCAGCGCGCGATTCTGATCGAGGCTGCGCGTGACACGCTGGACGCCGCGCTCGAAGATGCGCCAGCACGACATGCCGGTGAGGATGAACAGGAAATACGGCATCCCGTCCGACGGCACCTGCAGCATGTTGCCGAAGATGAGCGTGCGTGATCAGGATCGGCGCCAGCGGCTGGAAGAACATCCAGAACCGGCCGAGCGTCTTGTCCTCGTAGCGTTCCTTGATGCGGCGCGAGGCGAAGAACCACAGGATGCGCCGGTAGCGCCACAGCTCCTCGGCGCGCGCAATGAGGCCGACGCGCGCCGGCTCGATCACCCACTTCTGCGCCTTCCGATCGACCGGGCCGTCGGCGTCCTCCGCAACCGGCGCGCCCAATCCCAACCAGCGTCTAAGCGCCAGCAGCATAGGCTTCCTGCCGGACCGTCCACTCGAGACGCGGCGCGATGAACCCGACGCGATCGAGGCGGCCCGACGCCGGCGCGTCCGGCGTCTCGGTGCCGTAGACGAGGAACGAGAGCGCGTTGTACATCGACCAGCGGATATTCCTTGGTCTCGTTGTCGCGCTTGAAGATACAGCCAACCGTGGCGACGTACGGCAGCTCGGCCAGCCAGATCGCGCGGAATCTTGACGAGCGACTTCGTAGATTCCTGCGTCGGGCAGCGGGCGCGCCTCGGTGTCTGCCGTCCTGAAGATCAACTGCCCCTTCGTGCTCAGGTCGAGCGCCGCACTTCACAGTCAGGTTGCGGCTTGGTGGTCCGGAAGCGGGTCTTGATGATACACGTCCTCGGAGACCGGCGCGCCGCCGATGTCCTTGCCGGTCGAGGACACCAGGCGCACCGACAGCACTTCCGCGTAGCGATTCGATCGGCGGCCGCGCTCCGACTGCGCGATGTCGGCCTGGCTCCAGATCGCGTTCTGATACTCGTCAACGACTTCCTCGGGATCGCCGAGCTTGCCGAAGCGCGCCCTGGTGCAGCCACATGACGCGGTTGCAGATGCGCATGATCGCGTCCATGTCGTGCGAGACGAAGAGCACGGTCAGCCCGTCGCGTCCGAGCTCGGCGACCTTCTGCAGACAGCGCTCCTGAAACGCCTGATCGCCGACCGCGAGAATTTCGTCGGCGAGCAGGATCTGCGGATTCATGTGGATGGCCACCGAAAACGCCAGTCGCAGATACATGCCGCTCGAGTAATGACGCAGCGGGCTGCCGGTGAACTGCTCGACCTCGGCAAACTCGAGGATATCCTTGATGCGGCGCTGCGCCTCGGCGCGCGGAATGCCGAGGATGGCGGCGTTCATCAGGATGTTGTCGTGCGCCGGCAGATCGGGATCGAATCCGGCGCCGAGCTCGAGCAGCGACACGACGCGGCCGACGCCGACCACGCGGCCGGTGGTCGGCGTGATCACCCGCGCCAGGATCTTGAGCAGCGTCGTCTTGCCGGCGCCATTGGGACCGATCACGCCCAGAATCGTGCCGGGCTCGACGCGAAAGCCGACGTCGCGCAGCGCCCAGAAGTCGCGTGTCTTCGCGGTGGACTCGGAATCGCCGAGCGGGGACCTCAGCCGCCGCCACAACGAACGCGACGACTTCCCCTCGGAATCACGGCTCAGAATGTAACACTTGCCCAGGCCCTCGGCGACCAGACTATCCATGGATCATCAAGGTTTTATACTACAGGCACCGGCAGCACCCACCGAATGACCCTTTCCATCGCGCTGGCGCAACTGAACCCCACGGTGGGCGACGTGGCCGGCAACCTCGCGCGCGTGCGGCGCGCACGCGATCGTGCCGCCGAACTCGGCGCCGATCTCGTCGTGTTCTCCGAGCTGGTCCTCGTCGGCTATCCCCCGGAAGACCTGGTGCTCCGTCCGGCACTCGTCGATGCCGTTGCCTCGGCGCTGCGCGAGCTCGAACGCGAGTCCGCATCTGGTGGGCCCGCGCTGATCGTCACGCTGCCGTGGCGGACCGACGGCTGCCTGCACAACGCCGCGGCGTTGGTCGCCGAAGGCCGGTCCGAGCTGCGCTTCAAGCACGAGTTGCCCAACTACGGCGTCTTCGACGAGAAGCGGTTGTTCAATCCCGGACCGCTGCCCGCGCCGATCACGTTTCGCGGCGTCCGCCTCGGCATTCCCATCTGCGAGGACATCTGGATGCCCTCGGTGACCGCGCACCTCGCGCGCGCCGGTGCCGAGATTCTCCTGGTGCCCAATGGCTCGCCATTCGAAGTCGGACAAGTTCGAGGAACGGCTCGAGCTCGCGCGTGCGCGGACATCGGAGTCGCGGGCGCCGCTCGCCTACGTCAACCAGGTCGGCGGCCAGGACGAGCTCGTCTTCGACGGCGGCTCGTTCGTCATGAACGCCGACGGGACGCTCGCCCAGCGTCTGCCCTTCTGGCGCGAGGCGATCGTCGTCACGAAATGGGAGAAGGGCAGTCACGGCGTCCGCTGCGTACGGGCCTTTCGATGGCGCACGTCCTTCCGGACGTGCCGTGGGAAGAACCACCTCGCCTGGACACGATCTACAGCGCGATGATGCTCGGTCTCCGCGACTACGTCCGCAAGAACGGATTCAAGGGCATCGTCCTCGGCCTCTCGGGCGGAATCGACTCCGCGTTGACTGCAGTGGTCGCCGCCGATGCACTCGGCGCTGAGCGCGTGCGCGGTGTCCGGCTCCCGTCACGCTTCACGTCTCAAGCGAGCATGGACGACGCTGCCGACTCGGCGGCACGTCTCGGCGTCACGCTCGAGACGATGGCGATCGGACACGCCGTCGAGGCCGCCGAATCAGCGCTCAAGCCCGTCTTCGGCGAACGCGATCGCGACGTCACCGAAGAGAACCTGCAGGCGCGCGTGCGCGGACTCCTGCTGATGGGCCTGTCGAACAAATTCGGCGACCTGCTGGTGACCACTGGCAACAAGTCGGAGATGTCGGTCGGCTACGCCACGCTGTATGGCGACATGTGCGGCGGCTACTCGGTGCTGAAGGACATCTACAAGACCGAGGTCTACGCCCTCGCCGAATGGCGCAACGCGCACGTGCCGGAGGGCAGCGCGCTGACCGCGAAGGACGTGATCCCGCAGTCGTCCATCACCAAGGCGCCAACCGCGGAGTTGCGGCCGAATCAGACCGACCAGGACTCGCTGCCGCCCTATGACGTCCTCGACGCGATCCTGCGCGGGCTGATCGAGGAGGAACAGAGCGTCGATCAGATCGTGGCCAGAGGCTTCGACCGCGCCACCGTCGCCCGCGTGCAACGGCTGCTCTACTCAGCGGAGTACAAGCGGCGGCAGGCACCGCCGGGCGTGAAGATCACCAGAAAAAGCTTCGGCCGCGACCGTCGCTATCCGATGACTAACGCGTTCCGGGAGTAGGTTCCGCGGGTGTCAGTGCCGGGGGGCCGGCGCGCAGACTTCATCGGTGCAGCGGCCACGGCGAACGCGATTGGCGGCAATCACCCGGTACACGGCGTGGCCAAGCTGCCGGATGCCGGGCAGGCGTCCGATCACACCGAACACCCACATCAGCGGCACGACGCGGGCGATCTGCAGCCAGCCTTCGTAGCCACCGTGCAGCCGGCGGCGCTCGTCGATCACATACATCTCGACCATCACCTGCGCCTCGGTCAGCGACGGCGCGAAGAACGCCCGCGCCTCGGCGTTGGTGGCGTCCACGAACTGCAGGCGATCGGCCCAGTCGAGCGGGCGGAGGATCCGCACCGTGCGGCGGCACATGGGGCAGCCACCATCGAAGAGGACAGGCAATCGCATACGGTCAAGATCGCATGCTAATACGAGCGGCGCCGGGATGCGTCACGGTACGGAAGGCGGCTCATGCGCAGAGTCTGCGGACGATCAGGGCCGCGAGCCGCACGCCCAACGGCGACTCCGCGGCTCGCCACACACCGATTCCCGCCATCTGTGACCAGCGCCGCACGCAGCGCCGCCGCGTCCGGCGCGTCGAGATCGCCGGCGATGGTCGGGACCTCCACGACGCGGAACGGTGGAAGGCCGCTCGACGCGATCGCCTCGATCCGCTGACCACCCGTCGCAACAACGATCCAATCCGGCTCGGCGATCGGCTCGTCCACGACGTCCACGCCTGCCGGCGCCATCGATCTGACGCGGCGAATCGCCGAATTGCTGGCGCCGATGATGCGCACGCGAGTCGCCATCATCGACTCAGGAATCCCCATCGTTTGTCCTGGTCCGACAGCAGCGACGGCGGCAACGGCCAGCGGACTGCCAGCGTCGGGTCATCCCAGCGAATGCCGTCGGCGACATCTGGCGCGTAATAGTTGCTGAGGTGATAGTGCACGGTGCTGTTGTCGGACAGCGTCTGATAGCCGTGCGCCACGCCTTCCGGCAGAAAGAGCACCCGCCGATTCTCCGGCGTCAGCTCGCAGGCGTCCCACTGTCCGAAGGTCGGCGACTCCGGCCGCACGTCGGCCATGACGTCGTACACCGCACCACTGATGCACATCACCAGCTTGGCTTCCGCGTGCGGCGCACGCTGGAAGTGCAGCCCGCGCAGCGTTCCGCGAGTGTGGTTGTGGGAGATCGCACTGCGCACGAACGTGCCTGTCCATCCGTGCTCCGCCAGCGCCCGCAGCTGATAGATCTCGGTGAACGACCCACGATCGTCGCCAAACGTCTTCGCCTCGATGAGAAACGCACCGTGAACACGTGTCGGCTGAAGAATCATTGCGGCTCGATTGGGAGGAGTGGCACTCGGCTCACCGGCCGATGCCCTGGGAGGCCAGGCTCAGTCCCGGCACACCCTGCCGCCGCGCGACGGCCGAAATCGGCGCCCGGTGCACATTCGGACGCGCCGCAGTTTCGACGACGCTGGCCGCGACCTCGCTGGCCGCCACGTCGAGGCCGCACGGTCGAAGGAACCAGCGCGTGAACTCGCGACGTCCGGCCGCGCGGTCATCAGCGCCGTGCAGGATCTGCCGCACCCGCGCGGCGACCTCGCCCATGTCGCGACAGATGTCGAGAAACTCGCCCTTCAACAGATGCCGGAAGTGGCCGGTGCGCCCCTGCGCCGGCCAGTAGGTGTCGCTCACGATCGTCAGGCACGGACGGTTGACGGCCACGGCCTCGAGAAATGCCGGCGTGTTCAACCCGAACACACATGTCGCATGCGCGAGCTGATCGTAGTCGTCGGGTGACCCCGCCGGCGAGCCGGCCTGGCCACCGCCACTCCGATCGATGACGACACCGTGATGTGCGAAGGCGTTGAACGGCCCGGGGTTCGTCGGATGCGGGCGAACGACCAGCGCCGGAGCGCTGCTGCCGAACTCACGGGCGAGCGCATCGGACAGGGCCCTCACCATGAACGACTCGTCTTCCCAGATCGAGCGCGGGCTGCAGAGGAACATGAGGTAGGGTCCCTCGGGACGGCCCATCCTGGCGCATACCTCCGCGCGAGTCCTGCCTGGCCCAGTCGAAAAGAACCTGTCGAGATGCGGGGCTCCTGTGATCCGAATGGTGTTCGCGGGAACGTCGTGAATCTGGACCGCTTCATGTGCCATGGGTTCGTTCCACGCGAGATACATATCCGGCAACACGTGCACAGTGCCCTGGCTCGTGAAGTCGTCCCAACCGGTGACACAGCCAATCGTCGGGATCCCGAGGGCGCGGCCGGCGTGAAGGTAGTCGGCCTCGACAGGCCCCTTCGACGATATCGGCGACATCACCATCACGTCGGGGTCGATGCGCGTCAACAGCGAGACGACTGTTGGACTGGCAGGACTCGCCGCTTCGATCCACCGCCACACGCGCAGCGCCGCGCGCGTCCCGATCGCCGATCGCCACACTGGCGTGCGCATCTTCGCGCGCACGGTGTCCGGGAGATCGTGCTCGATCGTGGCGACGACTCGCTCCGGCGAGGGATGTCCCTTGCGCCAATAGACGCCGCGATTGATCACCTGTCGGCCCACACGCAGACGTTGCGGCCAGGCCTCGGGGGGCTCGGGCCGCTCGCCGGTCGTGAGACCAGCGATGTCCGACCGGCGTTCGTCGTCGGGACTCGTGCCGTGCAGGGAGACGACCTCGTGGTCACGCCGGCGCAGCTCCCGCATCACCGGGTCGAGATGGTGGAACACGCCCGTGTGCTGACCGATCACGAGGACTTTCATGCGATCCCGCTATCTTGATCCGGAGGCGAGCCGTCCGGCAAGCAGCGTCGCCTCGATCATGCTGGTCGGATCGGCGATGTCTTTGCCTGCGATGTCGAACGCGGTGCCGTGATCGACCGAGGTGCGGATGATCGGCAACCCGAGCGTGACGTTGACGGAGTGACCGAACGCGAGCAGCTTGACCGGAATCAGTCCCTGATCGTGATAACACGCGATCACGGCGTCGAACTCGCCCTTCGTCGCGCGCACGAACACGGTGTCGCCGGGCAGCGGGCCGGTGACGTCGACGCCGCGCGAACGCGCCGCCTCGATGGCCGGCCGAATGACCGTGCGCTCTTCGGCGCCGAGCAGTCCTTCTTCTCCGGCGTGCGGATTGAGGCCGGCGACGGCAAGACGCGGGCGGACTTTGCCAGCAAGAAAGCGCGGCAACTCGCGAGCCGTCAGATCGATCGTCTCCGCCATGACGTCACGGGTCAGCGTGACGGGCACCGCCGCGAGCGGTACGTGAATGGTGGCCAGCACCACCTTCAGCGGCTCGGACCAGAACATCATCGCGACGCGAGGGCTGCGCGTGAGATGACCGAGGAGATCGGTGTGGCCCTTCCACGGCAGGCCGGCCTTCGAGAACGCCAGCTTGTTGATCGGCGCGGTGGCGATGGCCGCGATGCGGCCGGCCTGCGCGTCGCGAACCGCGGCGCAGATCGCCTCATACGCCGCCTGCCCCGCCTCGCCTGACAGCACACCGGGCGTGAACGACGATCCCTCCGGCGGTCCATACAGCACCGGCTCACAGATCTCGCGAACGCGCGGATCGTCCGCGGCCTTCCGGGCGATCTCCGGGCCGATCCCCGACGGATCACCGACCGTGATCCCGATTCGTGGCTTCATTTCACAGCAATGCCCAATGCCCATGCGCAATGCGAATGCACAACCAAGGTGTCTATGCCCGCATGCGTTGAGCATTGGGCATTGAGCATTGCGCATTGATCAGAGCTGCAGGACCAACCAATCCGCCACGATCTTCGGGCTCGCGTTGCGCTCCAGCGCGGCGAGCGCTTCGTCTACGGCTGCATAGGCGCTGGCGCGTGCGACGGCCGTCGAACGACTTGCGCCAGCGACGCGAGCTGCGGCTCGAGATCGCTGTTGCCAATGAGATTCCGGTCGCCGCCTGAGGCCAGGATGCTCACGTCGCGAAGCAGCGACCCAAGCGCACGCAGACAGGCGGCGAGCTGATCGCGTTCACCGACGGACGTGCTCTTCCTCGCGGTCACCTCTCTCGCCGCATCGAGCCGTCGCGACGGATCGCCGGCACGAGCGGTGTAGTCGAGCAGCCGCTGTGCGCCCTCGCGGGCCTCGACGAGATCCGCAGACTCCGCCTGCAGCGCCCGGCCGACGCTGCCTTCGGCATCGACGGCCACGGCGCGCGCATCCTGCTCCGAGTAGCCGTGGTCCCGGCGCAACACCTCGGTGACTTCCGCGGTCGACAACGCCGCGAAGCGCAGCCGCGAGCATCGCGAACGCACCGTCGGCAGCAGCGCATCGGGAATCGACGACACGAGCACGAACATCGACGCCGAAGGCGGCTCTTCGAGCGTCTTGAGCAGCGCATTCTGCGCCGCCTGCATCAGCGCATCCGCCTCGTCGATGATCACCACGCGCCGGCGTCCCTCGAACGGTCGGTACTCGGCCCGATCGATGACGTCGCGCACCTGCTCGATCTTGATCGAGCCCATATCGCCCGGCTCGATGACGATCACGTCCGGGTGCACGCCGCGCTGGATGCGCCGGCAGGCCGGGCACTCGCCGCACGCATCGCGGACGAAGTCGCCGCGGTCGTCCTGCGGCTTGAGACAGTTCACCGCCTCGGCAATCGCCAGCGCGGCGCGGCGCTTGCCGACGCCAGCCGGACCGGCCAGCAGCAGCGCCGGCGGCAGCGTGTCACGCGCGACCGCCCGCGACAGCAGCGATCAAGAGACGACGATGGCCGACGATGGTGCGAAAGGGCACGAGGATAGATTATGTGCCCCAACGAGTATGCAAAATGCATGATGCAAAATGCACAGGCTGACGTTCGACGGATTTCGAAGCTTGCATTTGCATTCTGCATTTTGAATTGCGACACACGCGTTTCTCACGCCCCGCCTCTGCGGCATGGGCACTCGGCGCGCTCACCGCCGTCGCGCTTGCCGGGAGCGTGTACCGCGTGCCCATCCAGGTCTCCGACTCGCTCGAGGTCATTCGAGCGGGTCATCCCGATGCCCTCGGCCGACGGCGGCGTTCGTCGATGGGCTGCACAACTCACCGACCATGCTGCGGCCGCTCAAGGAAGTCCGCACGCGGCTGCTCGTGCAGGCCGGTGAGGCGCTCGGCGGCCGCTACCATCTCGTCTTTCGCGGATATCACGCCATCGCCGGCGCGATTCTGATTGCGCTCTTCGTGTGGGTGTGCCGCGCGCGCACGTGGACCGACGTAGCCGCTCTGGCCGTCGGCGCTCGTCGTGCTCACCGGCATGCACACCTTCGTCGGTCTCTTCCGCGAGTCGTTCCCGGTCAATCACTATCTGATCGTCGCGGTGAGCGCGCTGGCGACGTTCGCGCTGGCGCAGTCGCGCGGCGGATGGCTGGCCGATCTCGTCGCGATCGTGCTGCTCGCCAGCGCCGCGCTGTCGTTCGAATCGGGACTGCTGGTCTGGCCGGTCGCCGTCGCGGCGTATCTCGTCGGGGCTGCGCGGCATCTCCAGGCGCGGCATCGTCGCTCATGACACTGGCCGTCGTGCTGTATGCAGTGACTTCGCGTCGGCTACCTGCTGGCAAGCAGGCGCCGGCGTTGGCGAGCGCGGCACTGGCTTCGGCGCCGGCGCGCTGACCAGTGAGGAACAGGTCGAGCGCTTCGGCAATCGGCCCTGGTCCTCTACGCCTACAACGTGACAATGACGGCGACGTCGGTGCTGCTCTCGCAGCCGCAGTCGGCCGCTTCACTGTGGTCAACGCCTGGAACGCACGGACCGCTGCCGCCGGTGTTCATGCGTGCAGATTGGCTCGTCGCTCCTCACCACGCTGCTGATCGGGTGGTACGTCGTCAGTCGCGGTCCAGCCGGGTCGCGACGCTGGCGTGAACCGGTTCCGCTGGCCTTCATCGCCGTGCTCGCCGTGAGCGCGGTGATGTCGTACGCCTATGCCAAGGACGAGATCATCAGCACCGCCGGCGTGTTCTACGCGGCTGCGGCCTATGCCGCCATGCGCGCACTGCTCGCCCTTCGTCCACCGGCCTGGGCTGGTGCGCTGCTGATCGTCGTCGCGCTGGCCGTCAGCAGCGCCTGGGCGATTCGCTCCGCGGGTCTGCACCTGCGGCTGCGGCACGGCGCGTTCGAAGCGCGCGCGGGATGGGCCTACGTGCTGTGCGCCGACGTCGCGCGGACTGGCCGAAGGACGCGCACACGCTGCGCGTCGTCTCGACGCATGCGCGAAGAGGCGCTGATGCAGCCGACGATGGCGCCGGCGATGCTGCCGCGGTGGACCGATCGCTGGTGGGGCGAGGACTGATGCGACGCTGGCCACGATCGCGGTGGCGCTCGCGCTGGCGCTTGCCGCCGGTCGTCGCGATGGTCGCCGTTCGCCGCCTCCGGCACGGTGGCACTGGCGACCGGTCAGCCGCTGCTCTGGCCGGCGCAGCCGGTGACGCTGACCGAGGCGATCGGCATGCACGACACCGCCGAGATCGTCCGACAGATCGCGCTCGGCGCGAATCCCAACGCGCCGCTACGACACGTGGGACATCCTCAAGCGTTATCAGCACGTGTCGGTGACGCCGCTCGAGGCCGCCGTCGCGACGCGCGAGCGGAATCTCTTCGAGATGATCGTCGCGCACGGCGCGCTGCTGACGCCCGAGAATGCCCGCACGCTGCACTGCTTCGCCGTGCAGGAGCACGCCTCCGAGATCGCGGCGTATCTCGCCGCACGCTTCCCGCCACCCGTTTCATGCGATGGAGTACAGCTGCCATGGTGAAACCTTCGCTTGCCTCCTCACGGCCGCCGGAACCAGAAGACGAGAATGGCGGGACGATGGGCTTCCTCGATCACCTCGAGGAACTGCGCGCACGGCTGATTCGCTCGTGCCTGGCGATCGGCGCGGGCATGGTCGATCGCGTTCGTCTTTCGCGACCGCATCGCCGAGGATCGTGCTCACGCCGACGCTGAACGCCCTGCCCGAGGGCACCTCGCTGGTCGCGACCAGAGTCGGTGAAACGTTCGCCTTCTATCTCGACATCGCGCTCGATTGGCGGCGTCATCCTCGCCGCGCCGTACGTGCTGTTTCAGGTGTGGCGATTCATCGCGCCGGGACTTCACGCGCACGAACGCCGGCTGGCCGTGCCGTTCGTGCTGATGGCGGCGGCCTGCACTGTCGCCGGCGCGCTGTTCACGCACTACGTGCTCTTCCCGTCCACGATCGAGTTCTTCGCGCAGTTCGACTCGAAGTCGATCAAGCTGACGCCGAAGCTGGAAGACACGTTCGGCCTCTATCGCAGCATGATGCTCGGCATGGTGGCGGTGTTCCAGCTGCCGACGCTGGTGTTCTTCCTGAGCCTGATGCGAGTCGTAACCGCGCGGTGGCTGGTCCGGCACATCAAGTACGCGATCCTCGCCAGCTTCGTCGTCGCCGCGCTGCTGACGGCGTCGCCGGATCCGTGGAACCAGATGGTCATGGCCGCGCCGATGATCGCGCTCTATCTGGTGAGCATCGTCGTCGCCTGGCTGGTGGGCCTGCGCGCGAAGGACGTCGTCGATGCCGAGCGACGCGAAGCAAGCTGCGCCTGGTCGTCGACGCGACGATGGTCGATCAGATCAGGCGGCAGCGTAGGCCGGGTCCTGGTTTAGGACCGGCGGGTCTCGCGACGATCAGCAGGCGCTGTCGGACCTGCGTCGTATCGCGGACCCGGCGGGTCTAAAGAGCAAGACCCGCCCTACACAGGGCGTCACGGGATTCGGGAGCGGCAGCTTCGATCGGATCCAGCTGAAGCCGCGCACCACGACGCGCTTCTCGCGCGCGTCCTCGAACAGCGAGTAGGTGACCGGCGTGACCAGCAGCGTCAGCAGCCAGCACCAGCGTCTGGCCGCCGATGACGACGTAGCCGATCGCGTGATTGGTGGCCGAGCCGACGCCGCTCGTCAGCACCAGCGGGATCATGCCCGCCACAAACGCCAGCGTCGTCATCAGAATCGGCCGCAGACGATCGCGGCACGCCTGGACGATGGCGTGGTGCGTGTCGAGCCCGGCCTCCTTCAGCTGGTTCGCGTGATCGATCTGCAGAATCGAGTTCTTCTTGACGACGCCGAACAGCACCAGCATGCCCAGCGCCGAGAAGATGTTCAGCGACTGACCGAAGATCACGATCGACAGCAGCGCGAACGGCAGCGTCAGCGGCAGCGACAGCAGAATCGTGACCGGGTGCAGCCACGACTCGAACTGCGCGGCGAGCACGAGATACATGAAGATGAGCGACAGCGCGAGCGCCTGCAGGAACGCGCTGGCCGTGCGATTCAGCTCGCGCGAACGCCCGGCAAAGCCGGTGCGATACTCCGAGCCGAGTCCCAGCTGCGCCGCCTCGGCGGCGATCTGCTCCTGCGCCGCCGACTGCGATGTGCCGGGCAGCATGTTGGCGCCGACCGTCACCTGACGCTGGCGATTCAGACGCCGGATGTCGGCCGGCGCCTCGCCGCTGCGTGAACGACGCGATGTTCTCGAGCGCCACGCTGCCGAGACGTGATGACGGCACCGTGAGACGGGCGATCGCCGCTTGCGATCCGCGATCCTGCTCCTCGGCGCGCAGGTGAACCTCGTACTGCTCACCGGCTTCGTTGTAGGTCGTCACCGATCGCCGCCAACCAGCAGTCGAAGGGCGTCCGCCGCGTCAGAGATCTGCACGCCAAGGTCAGCAGCCTTCGGACGATCCAGCCGCACCGACATCTCCGGCTTGCCGACGCGCAGCGACGTATCCACGTCCACGAGACCGGGATCGGCGCGCGCCTTCTCGGCCAGCGCGTTGCTCGCCCGCTCGAGTGTGCGCAGGTCCGGTCCCTGCAGCACGAACGTCACATCGCCCTGGCCGCCCTGACCACCGCCGCCACCACCGCCGCGCGATGCCGGGCGCCTGCAGCGTCGCCTTCACACCCGCGGGCGCCGTCTTCGGCAGCACCTCGTTGCGCACCTGCTCCATGATCTCGAACTGTCGCGATCCCGCTCGTCGATCGGCTTCAGCCGCACATAGAGAGACGCCGTGTTGAGCGTGCCCGCCGAATCGCCGGCGACGGTGATCATCGTGTAGACCACCTCGGGGATCTGGCGAATCGCCGCCGCGACTCGGTTCGCCGTCACCTCGGTCGCCTCGAGGCTCGTGCCCTCAGGCGCGCGCAGGCTGACGTCGAACTCGGACTGGTCGTCCTGCGGCGTGAAGTTGATGTTCACGATGCGGAACATCGGCACGCTCGAGAACAGCACGACGACCGCGAGCGCCGCCACCAGGCCGCGATGCGCCATCGACCACTCGAGCATCCGCGTGTAGACGCGATCGATCGGTCCGAAGATCTTCGAATGCTTCGAGTCGTGGACGTGATGATCCTCGTCCTCGGTCCGGGGCTTCACCTTCAGCCACCGCCCGCTCATCATCGGCGTCAGCGTGAAGCTGACCAGCAGCGACACCATCACCGCGAACGCCATCGTCAGGCCGAAGCTGCGCATGAAGCGGCCGACCATGCCGCTCATGAAGCCGACCGGCGCAAAGATCGCGACGAGCGACAGCGTGGTCGCCAGCACCGCGAGGCCGATTTCCTTGCGTCCCTTCGATGGCCGCCTGCATCGGCGGCATGCCCTTCTCCTCGATGAACCGGTAGATGTTCTCGAGCACGACGATGGCGTCGTCGATGACGATGCCGACCGAGAGGGTCAAGGCGAGCATCGTCAGCATGTTGAGCGTGAAGTTCATGTACCAGAGCAGCGCGAACGTCGCGATGATCGAGGTTGGAATCGAGATGGCGGCGATGACCGTCGAACGCAGGTTGCCGAGGAACAGCAGCACGACGAACGCGGCCAGCACCGAGCCGACGATGAGGTGCTCCTCGACGCTGCGGATCGACGCCTCGATGAACTCCGCCCCATCGCGCACGATGCGCAGCTGGTAGCCCGGCGGCAGCGCCTGCTGGACGTCGGCCAGCCGCTCCTTGACGTTGTTGACGACCTCGACGGTGTTCGTGCCGGACTGCTTGCGGACCTGCAGCAGGACCGTCGGATCGCCGTTGATGCTGGCGAGCGTCGTCGCCTCGGCCACGCCGTCGTCCACGCGCGCGACGTCGTTGACCTGTACCGGATGGCCGTCAACCTGGCGCAGGACGAGGTCACCGAATTCCTCAGGGCGTCTCCACGCGGCCGCGGGTGCGCATGGTGATCGACTGCGCGCCTTCGTCGATGCGGCCGCCGGGGATGTCGGCGTTCTGCGACTGCAGCGTGCGCGAGACGTCGTTGACGGTCAGGTTGTAGGCGCGCAGCCGATCGGCATCGACCCAGACGTTGATCTGCCGCTTGCGGCCGCCGAGCACCAGCACCTGGCCGACGCCGTCGGCGCTCTCGAGCCGGCGGCGCAGGACCTTGTCGGTGTATTCGGTGACGTCACGAATCGGCTTCTTCGCCGTCACGGCGATGGTGAGAACCGGCGCCGCATCGGGATCCTGCTTCTCGATCGTCGGCTGCAGTGATCGTCCGCGGCAGCTGCGGCAGGATGCGGTTGATCCGGTCGCGAACTTCCTGCGCGGCGACGTCGGCGTTCTTCTCGAGGTGGAAGGTGACGATGACCTGCGAGATGCCCTCGGCGGAATTCGAGCTGAGCTGATCGATGCCGCTGATCGTGTTGACCGCTTCCTCGACCTTGTCGGTGACCTCGCTCTCGACCTGCTCCGGCGCCGCGCCGGGCAGACGCGTGGTCACGGTCACGGTGGGAAAGTCCACCTGCGGCAGTCGATCGACGCCGAGCTGACCGAACGCAAACGCGCCGACGACGACCAGCGAGAGGATCAGAACCGAGGCGAAGACCGGACGACGAACACAGAGTTCAGCAAGCCACTGCATGACGCGACCTACTTCCTCTGCGGCGACGCGAACGCCGTCGGCCAACGCGCGACGTTGCTGGTCGCGACCTTTTCGCCGGCCTTCAGGCCGCTGGTGATCTCGACGAGGTCGCCAACCGGCTGACCGATCGTCACGATGCGCTCTTCGACCTTGTCGCCCGACACGACGAACACCCGCGACGTGCCGGCGACCGTGCGCACGGCGACGACAGGCGTCAGAATGCCCGGACTGCGATTCGCCTGCTCGATGAGGGCGGTCGCGAACGAGCCGGGCCTCAGCGTGCCTGACATCGTTGGGCACCACGGCCTCGACGACGAGCGTGCGCGAGTTGGTTTCGAGGGCGGGCGAGACGTAGCGCACCTGGCCCGGTGAACTTCTGGCCGGGCGAGGCATCGACCTCGAACGACACCGAACGGCCGACGGCAACTCCGGCGCTGTACTGCTCGGGCACGGTGAGCTGCACGCGCAAGCGGATTCGTGCGCAGCACCGAAGCGACCTTCGTGCCGCGCGTGACGTAGTCGCCCACCGAGACGAGCCGCTCGCCGACGACGCCGGCAAACGGCGCCTTCACGACCGTGTCGGCCAGCGCTTTCCGCGCCAGCACCACGCGCGCGCGCGAGCGCGAGCAGCGCCTGATACTGCTGCATCGAGCCGTTTCTGGCGATCTCGAACTGACGCCGCGCCACTTCCGCCTGCGCGCTGCGCGATCGAAGTCGGCCTGCGACAGCAGCTTCTTCTCGAACAGCATCTTGGCGCGATCGAAATCGCCTGTGGCCAGCGTGAGCTGCGCGCGGGCGTTGGCGACTTCAGGCACGCGATCGATCTCGAACTCGGCGCCGCTCGCCGCAGGCCGAGACGGCCTTCGAGTTGCGCGGCGTTGGCTTCGGCTTCCGTCGCCTGCGCCTGTGCTTCTGCGGGCGAGACGCGAATCAGAGTCGGCGCCCTCGGCCACGCGCGTGCCGCGCTCGACCGGCGTCGCAATCACCCGGCCCTGGATTTCGGCGGCCACTTCCGCTTCTTCCTGCGCCGCGAGCGTGCCCGTCACTTTCAGGAAACGCGTGATCGGCTGCTCTGTCGCCGCCGCGACGGAGACGCTCATCGCCGCCGGTTCGCTGGTCTTCGCCGCCGGACTCGCCCTTCGCGGTCCCGCACGCCGAGGTGAGGCCGGCGCGGCGAGCGCAGATCGCGGCAACGGCTCGTTGCTCGCGACCGCCACTCGGTATATGCCGCGCGTGTGTGGGCGCTCCGGCGCGAATGCCAGCCATCGTCGTCTCGATCGCATCGCGCACCAGTGCATCCGCATCCACATCGGGCTGCATGCGGTTCGACAGACGCAGGGCGGCGATCCCGATGACCGGAGCGAACAGCAGCCGCAGCGCGACCTCGGGATCCGTCGTCGGCGGGAAGATGCCGTCTGCGATGCAGCGCTCGAACCTGCGCCAGCGCGCGGCTGCGCATGTCGGAGATGAACGAGAAGCGCTCGTACTCCTTGCTCACCCGCGGCACGTGGCGATCGAGGAACACCAGCGCGAAGTACTGCGGCTGGTCCTTGCTGAACTCGTAGAGACGCCACGCGACGGCGCGCACGTCGTCGAGCGGATCGTCGCTCGGCGTGTCGGCGAACTGGCGCTCGCCAATCTCGCGGAAGCCTTCTTCGGCGAGCGCGAAGAAGATCTCGTCCTTCGACGGGAAGTAGCTGTAGATCGCCGCCGGGCTGTATTCGACCTTGGCGGCGATGTTGCGGATGGAGACCTGGGTGTACCCGTCGGCGATGAAGAGCTCGAGCGCGGCATCGAGGATGGCGCGCCGCGTGCTCTCACGCGCGTGCTGCTGACGTTCTTCTCGGCTCATTTGTCCTGCTGTCTGGCCGGTCTCAAGGACCGGCCTACCGTTAATTGAACAGTGTTCAATATCTTAAACGACGTTCAGATGACAGCACAACCGGCCCGTCCGACTGCGGGACCCTTCACGATGCCTGCTAAAGCGGGATCTGATGGAGGAACGAATCGCCGAATCGAACTGGAGGTCTCGCGCCTAGCCGGGCGCTACGTGAACGTGCTGAATGAATCGATGGACAGTTCGTCGGCAGGCGACGCATGCGTCCGCCCTGCCGACATCTCAATCGCCCTTGCGGTCGTCCTTCTTGTTCTTCCCGCCGACGCCGAAGACGCGGCCCCAGAATCCGCGCTTCTTCGGCGCGGGCTGCGTCTCCACTTTCGGCGCAGGTGGGGCCTCGCTCACGACTGCGGCTTGCTGCGGCGGCGGAGGCACGGGTGCAGCGTGCGCGGCCCGGCGGACTTCGGCGCGAAGAGCGCACGCGAGCGCGCGGAACGGCTTGCGCGAGCACGGGGTTGTGGACCGGGCACGTCATCGGTCGGCTCGGTGCCGGCGACGAAGTTCTCGTAGTAGCCGCGAGCGATGCGCTCGTCGTCATGGCACGAGTCGGTCGCCAGCTTGCCGCTGAGACGACAGATGCGAGCCGTCGTCACGCCGCGCGGACGGCTGAACCAGTCGGCCTTGTCGTTGCGCGTCGCTTCCTTCATGAAGCGCGCCCACAGCGGCACCGCGAGCTCGGCGGCGTAGCCGCGGCCGATGATCGTGCGCGGCTGGTCGTAGCCGACCCAGACACCGGTCGCGAGATGCGGCGTGAAGCCGACGAACCAGGCGTCGTGATAGTCGTTGGTCGTGCCGGTCTTGCCGGCGGCCGGCAGCATGAATCCTTCGCGACGCGCCGGCCACGCGGTGCCGGAGTTCACGACGTCGGCCAGCATCTCCGCCATCTGAAACGCGGTGATCTCGCTGATCGCGCGCTGCTGGACCTGCTCGTTCCGGTAGAGCACCTCGCCCGTCGCTCGTCTTCGACGCGGCGGACGAGGACCGGCGTCGGCACGAGCCCTCGTTGGCAAAGGTGCGAGAACGCCGACGTCATCGACAGCAGCGTCACTTCGCCCGAGCCGAGCGCCAGCGACGGCACGCTCGGCACGGAGCCGACGCCCATGCCGCTGCGCGTACTGCACGGTGATGGGAATGCCGACCTCGTCGCAGCATCCGCACCGCCGCGCGATTGCTCGACGTGCGCAGCGCCGTCCGCATCGTCATCGACGGGCTGTCGAGATGCTCGTCTTCCGGCACCCACGCGCCCTGCGAGCGTCATGATCGGCTCGTCGAGGTTCGTCGATCAGCGTCGCCGGCGAGAAACCGCTGCTCGAGCGCCGCGGCGTAGACGAACGGCTTGAACGCCGAACCCGGCTGCCGCTTGGCCTGCGTCGCGCGATTGAACGAGCTCTGCGCGAAGTCGCGGCCGCCGACCATGGCGCGCACTTCGCCGGTGTGCGGATCCATCGCGACCAGCGCGGCCTGCAGCGACTCCGTCGCCGGTCGTCTTGCGCGCGCCCTGACGCTTCTCGATCTCGGCGAGCGCGCGAGCGACCTCGGCCTCGGCCGCCTTCTGCATGTCGAGATCGACCGTCGTGTAGACCTTCAGTCCGCCCTGATAGACGCGCTCCCAGCCGAAGCGCTGGACGAGGAAGCGCCGACTTCCTCCTTGAAGTACTGGCCGAACGCCTCGCCTCGCCGCGAGCGCGTCGTCGAGCATCACCGGCTCGCGCACGGCGGCGTCGTAGGTCCGGGCGATCGATCACCTTCTCGTCGCGCATCGCCTGGAGCACGACGTTGCGCCGCGCGCGCGCGCGTTCGACGCTGACCGTCGGCGCGTACGTCGACGGCGCCTTGACCAGCCCGGCGAGCAGCGCGGCCTGCGGCCACGCGAGACCTCGGACGCGTGCTTGCCGAAGTAGCCGAGCGACGCCGCCTCGACGCCGTAGAGCCCGTCGCCGAAGTAGACCTTGTTGAGATACATCCCGAGGATCTCGTCCTTGGTGAACTGACGCTCGAGACGCGCCGCGACGAAGATCTCGGTGATCTTGCGGCGCAGCGTCTTGTCGGGCGTGAGGAAGCTCTGTCGCGCGAGCTGCTGCGTGAGCGTGCTGCCGCCCTGCGCCAGACGCCCTTCGCAGCACGTTGTTCAACGCCGCGCCGGCGACGCGGACGACGTCGATGCCGCTGTGATCGTAGAAGCGCTGATCCTCGATGGCGAGGATCGCGTGCACCAGATGTGGCGAGACCCGCGACAGCGGCACGTCGATGCGCTGCTCGCGGAAGATGGTGAACGCGTGCTGATCGCTCGCGTCGAGGAGCGTCGTCGCCTGGGCCATCGTGCCGATGCCGCGCAGCGCCTCGCGATCGGGGACCTCGCGGAGGATGCTGACGACGAACCACGACGCGGGCGACGACGCCGATCAGCATCGCCACGGCCACGCCGTATGACGAGGCGGCGATGCGCGCGATAGAGGGCGGCCAGCTTCGCGCGGTCGAGACGCTGTCAGCCAGGCGTATGCCGCAGCCGGGCGAGCAGCTCAGCCGGGCTTGCAATCGTCGATTGGCCGTCGTTCTCAGGCATGGGTTAGCTCGACGCCAGCGCCTTGGCGATTGCGGCACGCAGCGCCGGGTCCTCGGGCGTGACCTCGCTTTCGAAGAAAGCAACAATCTTGCCCTGCTTGTCGACGACGTATTTGCTGAAGTTCCACGCCGGCAGCTTCCCCGAGCTGCCGAGGAACGTGTAAATCGGCGACTGATCCGTACCCTTCCTGGTCACCACCTTCTCGAACATCGGGAACGTGACGTCGTAGGTGAGCTTGCAGAACGTCGCGATCTCCTGCGCGGTGCCCGGCTCCTGACCGCCGAAGTCGTTGCTCGGGAACCCGAGGACGTTGAAGCCCTTGCCCTTCATCTCGCGCTGCAGCTTCTCGAGCCCTTCGTACTGCGGCGTGTATCCGCACTTGCTCGCCACGTTCACGACGAGGCTCACCTTGCCCTTGTACTGCGCGAGGTCGGCCGGCTTGCCGTCGAGGGTCATGGTCTTCAGGTCGTAGAACGAAGTCACGGCACCTCCCGGACGTGACCTTTGCCTGTGGCGCAGTTGTTGGCCGCTGTGCGCGCGAGCGGCGCCACCAGCGCGATGCCTGCAAGGAACGCGAGCGCGAACGTTCTGGTCATGAGGAGATTTTACGCTCGAAGGGTCGCCCGATTCCACGTTTTTGAACCGTGTTCCATCGCTGTGGATCACGCATTTGGGATCGCGCGTAATCACGCCCAATTCGCCTCTCCGCACCGTCGCACAGTGCAGGTCAGCCGTTTGCTACGCGGTGGAGTCTTAGAGACGTACGAGGCGCTGGAAGAGCACAAGTGCCAACGCGAACGTAGCCGGGTCTGGTCTATCGACCCGGATCCACCGGCGGGTCTCGTCACGGCGAGACCAGCCTACAGAACCGAGGACGCTATGACTCGAGCCCTGCTCGTGATCGCGATAGGTGTGTGCGCGCTGTGTGTCCCGGCGCACACGGCGGCGCAGACGCCGGCGCAGCACGCCAGTCTCGCCGACGGCTGGGTCGTGCTGCCGGTCGATGAATACAAGGCGCTCCGCGAGCGCGCCAACCCCCAGCCCGCCCAGCCCACACCGCCACCGGTCGATGCCACGCTGACGCGCATCGACTACGACCTCCGCATCGAGAACGATGCCGTCGCCGGCCGCGCGCTGCTGACGATCGACGTGATGCGCGACGGCTGGACGCGCGTGCAGATCCCGGCCGGCCTGATGGTGCGCGATGCGCGGACTCGATGGACAGCCGGTCTCGCTCGTCGAGGGTCCGCCGCCGCACGTGCTGCTGTCGCGCTCGGGCCGCGTGGTGCTGACGCTCGACATCGCGCTGCCGCTGACCGCATCGGCCGGCAGCGAATCGATCGCGCTGCCGGCCTCGGCGGCGCCGATCTCACGCGCCGTCCTGACGCTGCCGCGCAGCGGCGTCGATCTCTCCGTCGCCGGCGGCTTCGTCGCCGAGCGCGCGGAATCGCCTGGCGAAAGCCGGTGGACGTCGTTCGGCCGGCCCAATCAGCCGCTCACGCTGTCGTGGAAACGCAAGGTCGACGACCGCCGCGCCGAGCTGCCGCTGCGCACGCGCGCGCGCGTCACCTCGATGATCGGACTCGGCGAGGACGTCTCGCAGATCGCCAGCGCCGTGCGCGTCGAAGTGCTGCAGGGCGTGGCGCGCGAAGTCGTGCTCGCGATTCCGCCGGGCGTCGCGGTCAATCAGGTCAACGGCGCGACGGTCGGCGAATGGACGCGTCGCCAACGGACAGCTGCGTGTGCGGCTGCTCGATCCGGTCATCAGCGAAACCTCGTTCGTCGTCCAGGGCGACCTGCGCACGCCGCGCGACGGCGTCGTGCCGGTGCCGCTCGCTGCGCGTGCCGGCGGCCGAACGCGAAACCGGCGGCGTCGCCGTCGATGTCGTCGGCGCGGGCGAAGTGGCCGAGCGCGCCACGCGCGGCCTCGAGCCGGCCGATCCCTCGGAGCTCGGCGAGATCGTCGCCGGACGCGAGTCGCCGTCGATGATCGCGTTTCGTCTGCGGCCGCTCGCCGGAAGCGAGCCGCGATCGCTGGCGGTGAACGTCGTGCGCTTCATCCCGCAGGCGGTGTTGATCGCCAACGTCGAAGAAGCGCGCTATCGCGCGCTCGCCTCTGAAGACGGCAGCCTGCTCGTCGAGGCGCGCTTCGCCGTGCGCAACAACCAGCGCAGCTTCCTCAAGGTCACGATGCCGCCATCGTCCACGGTGTGGAGCGCCAAGGTCGGCGGCCGGCCGATTCGGCCCGGCGTCGCCGAGCGCGGCGCCGTGCTGCTGCCGCTCGAAAAGGGCCGCGCCGGCGAAGAGGCGCCGACCTTCGTCGTCGAGATGGTGTATCTGCAGCGGATCGCCGCTGGATCGACAAGGGCACGGCGCAGCTCGCGCTCCCCGCGCTCGACCTTCCCGTCTCGCGCACCGGCGTCGAGCTGCATCACTCGCCGCGCTTCCGCGTCGCGCTGCGGCCGGGCACGTTCCGCCTCGAGGACGATCCCGGGCCCGTTCGCCGCAGGCGCTGCGCGTCTCGTCGAGCGGCACGGCGCGGCGAAGGCGTCGGCGCTCGCCTCGGCAGCCGCCGCGCTCGGCGCAGCGCAGGACGCCAGCAAGCTGCAGGCGCTCGTCGATCGCTTCAGAAACGAAGCCGGCGGCCGCACGGTCGTCGGCGCACTGCCCGTGCACGTGACGTTTCCGCAGTTCGGGCCGTCGATGTTCCTGGCGTCCGAGCTGACCGCGGAATCGAACGCGCCCTCGATCGAGCTCGCGTTCCGCCGCAGATGAGTTCGTAGAGGCGGGTCTTCAGACCCGCCTGAGAGGTATGCCATGACATCCAAGACGATGACGCTGGCCGTGATTCTGGTGACTGACCGCGCACGCGGCGTCCGCGCAGCAGCCCGCCGCGTCCGAATGAGACCCCGCGAGCCGTGACGCTCACGCTCGCCGAATACAACCGACTGATCGATCTCGCCAGCCGGCCACCGCAGGCGCCGACGACGGCGCCGGTGGCTGCGGTCGCTGGCCAGCGCCGACCTTCGTGTGCGCGTCGACCGCGACACCGCACGCGGCGTGTTCACCGTGAACGGCGACGCGCTGCGCAGCGGCGTCAGCCGCGTCAACCTGATCTCGGGCGCGACGTTGATCGACGCATCCGCCGGCGGCCGTCCGCTGCCGCTCGTCGCTGATGGCGCCGCGCACACGGCGCTGATTCCCGGGCCCGGCCCGTTCTCGCTGACGCTCGAGTGGGGCGCGCCGCTGACGTTCAGACCAGGCCGCGCCGCGTTCGTGCTGCCGGTGCCGCAGTCGGGCACCGCGCGCGCCACGTTCGATCTCCCCGGCGATCAGGCCGACGTGCGGCTGTCGTCCGGTCTCGTCACGCGGCGCACAGCGGCAGATGGACGCACGATCGTCGAGGCCACGCTCGATCCGGGGTCGTCGGTCGAGGTCTCGTGGTCGATGCGCGACAGCGCGCCGACGGCGGCGGCGCGTGAACTGCGGACGCTCTCCGAGGTGATGACGCTCGTCACGCTGGGCGACTCCGACGTGCGGATGGTGGCGCTGATCGATCTCACCGTGCTGCAGGGCGAGCTGCGCACGCTCGGCGTGCGCCTGCCGACCGGGTACGAGCTGACCGGCGTCTCGGGCAGCTCGCTCGAGAACAGCGAGCCGACCGACGAAGGACTCACGTTGACGATCGCGAATCCCGCGGCGCGCAGCCATCAGTTCCTGATCAGCCTCGAGCGGCCGCACGACGGCGGCTCGTTCAGCGTCGAGACCGGCTTCGTCGCGCGTGCGCGACGTGCAGCGCGAGCGCGGCGAGATCGCGATCGAAGGCGTGGGCACGCTGGAGCTGAGCGCCGCCGAGCGCGAACCGCTGCATCGCATCGACGTGCGCGAGCTCAATCGCGCGCTGCAGTCGCTGGCCCGCCTGCCGCTGCTGTCGGCATTCCGCTATCAGCGGGCCGCCGGCGCCAACCCGACGCTCGCGTTCGACGTGAAGCGTTTCGCCGACGCCGGCGTCCTGGCCGCCGTCGCCGATCGCGCGGTCGCCACCACGCTCGTGACGAGCGAAGGCCGCGCGCTCACCGAAGTCATCCTCACCGTGCAGAATCGCGCGCAGCCGTTCCTGAAGGTGTCACTGCCGCAGGGCGCGACGATGGTGTCGGTGGATGTGGCCGGGCAGCCAGCCAAGCCCGTGCTCGGCACCGACGGCACTCGCGTGCCGCTCCTGCGTCCAGGCTTCCGTCCGAACGGTCCGTATCACGTGTCGTTCGTGTATCTCCACGCCGGCACGCCCTTCGACAAGAAGGGCGACATCGAGATGACGCTGCCCCGCATGGACATGCCGGTCGGCATCGTCGAATGGGAGCTGTTCGCGCCGGAGCGCTACTCGATCAAGTCGATCGGCGGGAACGCGATCGAGACGAACATGATGCGCGTCAGCGACGGCAGTGATCGCAAGGAGTCCCGCCGCAGCTATTCAGGCCCGACCGGCCGCGTGAGCGAGGAGATCGCGGACGGCGGCGCGGCGCGGTCAGATCAGCGGCGTTGCGAGAGATACATCCGGTGCCGTGCTGCCCGGCGTGACGATCGAGGTGACGTCTCCGGCACTCACCGAAGGCGTCCGGACCACGACGACCGACGGCAAGCGGGCGTTTCGTGTTCACCAACGTGCCAGCGGGCCGTCTGTCCGTCGCAGCCACACTCGCAGGATTCGCGATCGCACGCCATGACTTCGCCTTCGATCAGCGTCCGCGCGAGCTGAACATCGAGCTGCACGTCGGCGGCATCACGGAGACGATCACCGTGACCGGCGAACGGCCGGTTGTGGACACGCAGAGCGCGACCAGACAGATCGTCATCGGCAACGATGCAGACGAGCCGCGGCGACCGCGCGCCGAGCCGGCGCCGATCGTTCCGCCGTCACAGAACGTCGTGGAGCTGCAGCGCCGGACGACCGGCGTGCTGCCCGGTGCGCGTCGACATCCCACGCGCGGGGACGTCGTATCAGTTCGTCAAGCCGCTGGTGGTGGATCAGGAGACAACGGTGAAGCTGCGGTACAAGCGGCGATGAGTGAACGGAGGTGGCGGAGGCAACGGAAAGGATCACACGGAGAAACGGAGGAACGGAGGATCTTTTTCACGGATCTCCGATCCCCAGTTCTCCGTCCTCTGCCCCACGTGCCTTGCCGCTTCATATCCTGGGAGCACCAATCGCTTCACGCCATTCATCAACTTGGGCACGTTGAAGTTGATCAGCAGCCCAAGGGAACATCCCGTCAGCCTCATGTACGTGAGCACCTGCGCCTCATGCACCGGCAACAAGGCCGCAACACATTTCGTTTCTACAACAATTTCGCCCTCGACAATCAAATCGACGCGGTACGTCGCACCGAACCGCATTCCTTTGTAGAGGATCGGAACTGCCCGCTGCGTTTCGAACTGCAGTTTCCTGACACCCAGCTCGTAGTGGAAACACGGCTCATAGACTCGCTCGAACAGTCCGGGACCCAAGGCACGATGCACCTCGATCGCCGCCGAGAGGATTTCGTGCGTGATTCGGTTGAAAGGTGTCTCGATCAGCATCGCTCGATACAGAGCAACTTGCGAGCCATCGCAGGAACGACCAATTGGCGGTGAGTGTTGCGGTGGGAATTGCAGTTCCTGCGCACTTTGCCAACAGACAAGTACGCAGGCTCTGTAGCGAACTGGCGTTGTGAGTGGCGAGTATCAGCGCAGCGTCCCGTCGGCAAGTACGACGTCAGCATGCCGCGCCAATACCGCCCGTTCCAACGGGAACTCATAGATGAAGCCAATCAGCTCAAGGCGGTCGATCGGTCCATGAACGGATCTAAACACCGGACCGCCGCTCCATCCTCCGGGATTGTCGTTGGTCTCATTCCCTTGCCAATGCATTGATCCGAAACGAGGCTTGAGAACGATGTTCTGATCAGTGACTTCGCTGACCCGCCCAGCAACACACTGAAACGGCAGTTCGGCAACGCTCCCTTTCTCCTCACGAAGGGCTCCGGGAAATCCGCCATCCATCACGATATCGGACTGTTGCGGTCGCTTCGGAGGCCACTCAGTCGCGTTTCTGGGCCAGCTCGCTGACGAGCGACAGATATAGCTGCTGGAATCGAGGGTTGGCTCAGCGTGCGGCTGGCTCGGTCACGTCGCGACCTTAGTCAGCTTATTGGATCCACTACCAGGACTCCGCCCGTCATTGCAGCCGAGCCACAAGCCTCAATTCATTCAGTGATCTCCGTTCCTCCGCTGCTCCGTGTTGATCCCGCTCCCTCCGCCTCCTCCGTTGTCTCACCGCGTGCGAGAACAGTTACAATGCCGTCCCATCAACTCACGAGGTAAACCTATGAAGGTCGCGTGCGCCATCGCCTTCGGTCTCCTCGTCGGGACGACCTCGCTGGACCATCCACCATTCGTTCGCGGCTGAGACACCGCAGGCCGGGCGGCGCATTCTCATCGTCGCCGACGAGCTGAGCCTGCAGTTCCGCTCCACTCCCTGGACGCGTGAGCTGATGTCGCGCATTCTGCGGGTGTTGGACGGCGGCGATGTGGTGCGTCTCGTGTTGACCGGCGGTGCACGGACCGTGGGGGTCTCCGCTGACACAGCCGTCGGCATGGCGCTCGTTCCGCAAGCCGTCGCCATCGCGGAGCCGACGTCCGCCGACGCCGACGAACTTCGACTCCGCTCGGACAGAGCGTCGGCCACTGTTGCGGCCGCACTCCGTTCGCTATCGGAGGCTGGCGGCGGACCGATCATCATCGTGTACTTCACCGAAGGTTATCCCGCGTTCGTGCCGCAGCCTATCGAGTTCGTTGAAGAGGCCTCGCGCGTCAACGCTACGGTGTACGTGATGGACCCGCGCGGCTTCAGCGACGCGGCTAAACAAATCGACGCGAAAGACTGGGAGGCCTATGTCGCCGCGACCCATGGCAGTGTGAAAACACTCGCCAGCCGGACAAGAGGTCGGGTCGTTGTCACGCGCGGCGAGTTTGACGCGTTCCTCTCCAGCCTGGCGGACGCGACGAGACTCAACCACTGATCTCCGTTTCTCCGTTCCTCCGTGTGATCCGTTTCCTCCGTCCACTCCGTTACCTCCAGGAGTCGGAAGGATTACAATGCCGTCCCATCAACTTACGAGGGCTACACCTATGAAGGTCGCGTGCGCCATCGCCTTCGGCCTCCTCGTCGGGACGGCCTCGCTGGCCGCCCATCATTCGTTCGCGGCTGAGTACGACGGCGACAAGCCGGTCACCATCTCGGGAACAGTCGCCAAGATCGACTGGCAGAACCCGCACATCTACTTCTACGTGGACGTGAAGGACGACAAGGGCGCCGTCACTCAGTGGAAGGTCGAGGGCTATCCGCCGAACATGCTCGTCCGTCAGGGCTGGAAGAGTGACGTCACGATGAAGGTCGGCGACACGATCACCGTCTTCGGCTGGCGGGGCGCGTGAACCCGACGCAGGCGGCCGGCCGCGACGTCACGTTCGCCGACGGCAAGAAATTGAACTGCGGACCGCCCGCCGGCACCGGCGGCCAGTAAGCGCGAAGGAGCGATAGCCGTGAAACGTGTGCTCGCGTCCGTCGTCGCGATTGGTGTCGCGGTGCTGCTCGCCGGATCGGCGGTCGCGCAGACGCAGAAGCCGGCGCTGAAGCCGGTTCCGCGGACGGCCGACGGCAAGCCCGATCTCTCGGGCGTGTGGGTCGGCGGCGGCTTCGCGCTGCTGTTCGGCGAAGCCGAGCTCGAGGCGATCAAGCAGTACGACGCGGCGACCGGGACGCAAGCCGCTGCCTCCGCCCGAGCCTCCGCCCTACAAGCCCGAGGCCGAGAAGAAGCGACAGGAGTTCCTGGCCAGGAAAGGCATCGACGATCCGATGGCGCGCTGTCTGCTCTCAGGCGTGCCGCGCATCACCGTCCGGCCGCTGCCCTTCGAGATCATCCAGCAGCCGCATCGCGTGGTGATCCTCTACGAGGTCCATCACGCGTTCCGGTTCATCCCGACCGATGGCCGCGGGCATCCCGACGACATCGAGCCGTCGTATCTCGGCGACTCAATCGGGCGCTGGGAGGGCGACACGCTCGTCGTCGAGGTGACGGGATTCAACACCAACACCTGGCTGGTCGGCGTCGGCACCTTCCACAGCGACAAGCTGAAGGTGACCGAGCGCTACACGCGCGACACGCACGACACGATCATCTACGAAGCGACGATGGAAGACCCGGAGGTGCTGACCAAGCCGTGGAAGCAGTACGCCACGCTGAGGCTGCGGCCGGGCGAGCGCATTCGTGAGTACGAATGCATCGAGAACAACGAGGACATTCAGCGCTTCGAGAAGCTGTTACAGACGGGGCTCAAATAGTTCCTGGGTTCCGGGGTTCAAGGGTTGCAACCTTCTGAACTTCCTGAACCTGATCCCCTGTCCGGTGTGAACTCCGCGTCGAGCATCACGTGGCGTGGCGTCTGCTTCTGCGCCAGCGTTCTCGAAGAAGAACGTGTGCTTGCCGGCGGCCGACACCTTCACCTCGAAGCTGCCGGACGAGCCCTTGAACGACGAGTCCAGCACGGCATCGCTCGGATCGGTCAGCGTGAAGCCCGAGAGCGTGTTGTTGCCGCCCTTGCCGCTCGACCGCCATTTACCCGACAGCGTGCCGGGCACGGCCGGGAGCCGCAAACGACACGCGTCTCCACGGAGCCGGCGGCGAGATCGAATTCCTTGCTGATCTCGCGTCGGGTCGCCTGCGTCGTCTGCGCCGCCGACGACGCTCCCTGCCTCGTCGCGTGTCGAGAACTTCACAGCGATTCCCACGGACACGACGACGGCGAATCCGAGGAGGAGGACGGATTTCTTCATTTGACTTCCCTCTTCGCGGTCCTTCACTGGCGTAGATCCCGCTGATCCAGGTATCGGTCGAACGAGGCGGGTCGTAGCGGCGGGCGTCTGAGAGGCGGGTCTTGGAGACCCGCCGTCGCTGCTACTCGTGGCGAAGCACGAGCATCGGATTCGTCTTCGACGCGCGCCACGCCGGAATCGAGAATGCGGCGAGCGCGACGAGCCACCATGAACGCGAAGGCGCCGAGCACGATCGAGATCTCCGGCGCCGGAAGATTCGGCATCATCGACGACAGCACGCGACCGAGCCCGAGTCCTCCGGCGAGTCCGACGACAGCGCCCAGCCATCGTCAGGCCGATGCCCTGCTTGAGCACCAGCCACAGCACCACCGATTGACGCGCGCCGAGCGCCATGCGCATGCCGAGCTCGCCGGCGCGCTGCGCCGTCGAGTACGACACGACGCCGAAGATGCCGAGCGCGGCGAGCACGAGACCGAGCCGCGCGAAGCCGCCGAGGACGTTCGCGAGCAGTCGCAGGTTCGCCGTCTGCCGCTGCTCGGCGGCTCGCGCCGTCACCAGGCCATACACCGGAAGGTCGCGATCGAGCGCCGAGACGACGCGGCGCAATTCGGACGCGACGGCATCGGGCTCTCGGTCGGTGCGAAGCAGGATGTTGACGACACCGGTTCCCGTCTGCGCCAGCGGCTGATAGATCTGGAACGTCGGTGTCGACGCTCGAGGACGCGGCGAACGACGGGAACGTGACGTCGCCGACGACGCCGACGACCTCGCGCCAGTTCGGGTTCGGTCCCCGGTTCCCGATGCGCTTGCCGATCGGATCCTCGCCCGGCCACAGCGCGCGAGCCATCGCTCTCGTTGATCACCATCACCGGCGTTCGTCCGAAGCGATCGTCGGCCGTGAACAGACGGCCGCGGCGAAGCGGGACCTGCAGCGTGTCGAAGTACTGCGGCGTCACGCGCTCGTTGTAGGCCAGCACCGGATCCGTCCGGCCTTCGACGACGAACGTCGTGCTCGCGCTGAAAGTGGCGCATTGGCACCGAGGAGCTCGAGACGGCGACGTGCGTGATTCCGGGTATCTCGGCGACCCGATCGCGCAGCGTCTGGAAGAACGCCCGGCGCGCCTCGGGCATCGTGTAGTTCGGCCCGACGAGAATTGAGCCGCGCCGCCAGCACGCCGTCGACGCGCCATCCGGGATCGACCGCGGTGATGCGCTGCAGCCCGCGCACGAGCGACACGGCACCGGCCAGGATGATCAGCGCGAACGCGATCTCGGCGACGATGAGCCCCTGGCGGAAACGCTGCGGTCCGCGGCCCGGCCGTCATGCTCTGCGGGTTCTGCTTCAGCACGTCGTTGATGTCGGCGCGCGAGGCGAGCCACGCCGGCACCGCGCCGAAGATCAGGCCGGTGAGCACCGCGCACGCCGAACGCGAAGGCGAGCGTCGCCGGTTCGAGCGACGACGCGCACGCCCGGGCAGGTCGGCGAACTGCCGGCTGGCGATCAGCCGCGTGCACCAGAACGAGAGCGGAATCGCGATCGCGCCGCCGACGAGCGGACAGCACGAGGCTGTCGGTCAGCGACTGCCTGAGCAGCCGTCCCTTGCCGCCGCCGATGGCGCCGCGAATCGCGAACTCGCGCGCCCGCGCCGCCGTCCGCGCCAGCTGCAGGTTGGCCAGGTTCACGCAGGCGATCAGCAGCACGAGGAACGTCAGGCCGAAGGCAAACGCCGACATGCGGCGCATCACCGGATTGACGATGCTCGATCGCTTCGATGCGCACGCTCTCGCGCTGATCGAGATTCGTGTTCTCGGCGAGGATCTGCTGGTTGATCGCCTTCATCGCCGCGTCGGCCTGATCGGGCGTGACGCCGGGCTTGAGACGGCCGAACTCACGCAGAAAGTTGTTGCCGCGGTCCTGTCGCAGCTGCGCCGACGCTGCGAACGGCCGCCAGATATCGACGTTTCCCCAGAAGAGCGGATACTCGAAGTCTCTCGGCATCACGCCGACGACGGTCGTGTTGCGGCCGTCGAGCCGGATCGAGCGTCCGACAATCGCTGCGGTCGCCGTTGAAACGGCGTTGCCAGAATCCATAGGAGAGCACCACGACCTGGCCGGCGCCGGTCTGGTCGTCGGCGTCGGTGTAGGCGCGGCCGATCAGCGGCCCGACGCCGAACAGCGCGAAGAAGTTGCCGCGTGGTGCGCAGCGTGAACAGCCGTTCGGCGGGCTGACCGGGTTCGGCAAGGCTGGCATCCTCCCAGCGTCAGCGCCGCCAGATGCTCGAAGACGGTGTTCCGGGCGCGGTGATCGAGATAGTTGGCCATCGAGTGCGGCCAGCGATCCGACTGCGGCGACGTGCGGAAGACGTTGACGATGCGATCGGGCTCCGGATACGGCAGCGGCTTGAAGAGCAGCGGATTCAGGACGCTGAAGATCGTCGCGTTCGCGCCGACGCCGAGTACGACGGTCAACACCGCGGCGATCGTGAAGCGCGGCGACTTGCGCAGTCCGCGCAGGCCGTAGCGGACGTCCTGCATCGCGTCGCGCGCCCAGCGCAGCGGCAGCACGTCGCGCGACCGCTCCTTGGTCTGCTCGACACCGCCGATCTCGACACGCGCCCGGCGGTAGGCTTCGGCCGTCGCGTCATGCCGTCGCTGGCGTTGGCTCGCGTCTGCATCGCCACATGAAACGCGAGCTCATCGTCGAGATCCTGCTCGGTGCGCCGCGCGGTAGACGATGGCCTTGAGACGAGCAGGGATCGCGTGTATCCAGCGGCGCCACTCCATCGTTACGACTCCTTGAGGGCGAGGACCCGGCTGATCGCCGACGTGAGGCGATGCCAATGCGCGGTTTCCTGATCCAGATAGCGCCGGCCGGCCCGCGTCAGCGAATAGAACTTCGCGCGGCGGCCCAGCTCGCTGGTCTTCCACTCCGCGGTGATCCATCCGGCGAGCTCGAGCTTGTGGAGCGCGGGATAGAGCGACCCGTCGCTGACCTGCAACTCGTCGCCTGAGACTTGCTTGAGCCGCTGGCTGATCGGCCCAGCCGTGCAGCGGCTCGAGCGCCAGGATTTTGAGCAGCAGCAGATCGAGGGTGCCCTGAACGAGATCGGGTGGTTTGCTCATAAGTAGTGTCCGGCTTCCCTGGGCGCCGAAGCGCGCAGCGCAAAAGCGGCAGCCGGACATTGTCCTCGGTTACCGATGGTATGCCAACGCGGCTTTTGACGTGGGAGGCCGCGGAAGGTTGGCTCGGTAACCGAGGGTTATGATGGATTCAGGTGCAACGACCCGACAGACATCCATCTGTCGGCCTGTCAGGAGAGAAACATGCCCGGGGGCACCACGCCGATGATGGCGCACTGGCTACGCTGATATGTGCGCGTGGCCGAAGCACTTGCAGGCGGATGTCACCGCCCGATGTCCACCGGATCGTTGCTATCTATGTAGACGGGCGCGATGCCGAAAAAGGATCACTCTCAATCGAGCGCCGCGATCTCCCGTTCGAGTTTCGCGCGTGCTCACGGGCGATCACCCAGAGCACGCCGGCGAACAGCGCCACCGCGAACAACAATCAAGGCAGCGACCTGCGACGCCGGCCGGCCTTCGAGCGCGCGCCCGACGATGATCAGTCCCATGCCTGGCATGAACGGCAGGATGAACTTCCAGCCGTCACGCGACAGCTCGCGCTGGCGCACCAGCTGCGCTCGATAGTGGTCGACGCAACTGGTCTGGCCCAGCGTCGCGGGCGGCGCGGCGCCATGCGCGTGTCCGCTGAACCGATAGACGGCATACAGCAGCCCGAACAGGAGCAGCAGATCGCCAGCACGCTCGACGAGGTCGGTATCGACGATGACCTCCCACACATTCTTGGCGAGGAGCAGGGCGATCGTCAGACCTCCCACCACATTCCATCGCTGGACTCTCGCGTCGAACTCTTTGGCCTTCGTCCGGATCTCATCGAGCGTCAGGTCGTGCCTCCCCGGCTGATCCCGCCACATCTGCCCGATCCCGGATTCGTGTTCATTTGCCATGACGACTGCCCTCGTAGAACTGCCGGACGAGAATCTGTTTGATCCGGCGAACCTTGGTTGACACGTTGGCGACCGACAGTCCGGTGATCTCGGCGATGGACGCCGCGTCCTCCTCCTCGAGATACAGGAGCATCACCTGGCGATCGAGCGGACGCAGACGATGGATCAGCGCATAGAGCCGATCGAGCGCGAGCCGCCTGTCCACACCCTGCTCGCGATCGACGGCCTCGGCGAGCGACTCGAGATCGCCGTCCATCGCGACCAGTGTCGGAGCGGCCGCGCGCGGCCGGACGACGCGTGAGATCGCGGTGTTGTGAGCGACGCGATATACCCATGTGCGGAGCGAGCAGCGGCCGTCGTAGCGGGCAAGGCTCCGCCAGAGCGCGACGTGAATCTCCTGCAGCAGGTCGCGACGTGCCTCAGGGTCGCGCTCGTAGCCACCGGCCAGGCGCTCGAGCGCTGCGCCAAACGTGCGCGCCACCTCCGCATAGCGGACGGCGACCTCAGCGTTGCGGTCCTCCATCACCTCGGATAGTCGTAGCGATCGGCAAGTTCTGACGCCCGAGTACGCAGTTTTTTGCTATCTCGTTTTCGGCGCGAAAAGAGTCGATAATCCGTCGAGCGGTGTCTCCTCACCAGGAGAGTGGGAGGGAGCGATGACGAAGACAACTACCTGTCTGGTACTCGCGGCGGCGGTCTTCCTCTCGGGCATCACACCCGCGGCGTTCGCGCAAGCGAACAAGAGTGGACGTGACCGGCGTCTGGATCTTCACCGTCGAGTCGCCGGCCGGCAAAAGCAATCCCACACTGACCTTCAAGCAGGACGGAGAAAAGCTGACCGGCCAGTACTCGTCGCCACTGATGGGGCAAGCCGATCTGACTGGCGCGGTCAAGGGTCAGGCCATCGAGTTCGTCGTCTCTGCCACGGTGCAGGGCACGCCAATCGAGCTGAAGTACACCGGCGAGGTGGATACCAAGGATTCGATGAAGGGCACGTTGTCGGCAGGAGACTTCGGCAACGGCACCTTCTCAGGCGCGCGAAAGCAGAACTGACGTATGAAGACGCTTCTTGTCCTCTGTGTCGTCCTGGCCTGGAGCACGAACGCGTTCGCGCAAGCGACGACCCCGGCCGCGCCGGTCCGCTTCGAGGTGGCGTCAGTCAAGCCGAGCGACCCCAACGCCTCGACAGGCATCATGGGCTCGATGCTCTCGGTGAGGCCGCAGGGCGCCGGCGGGATCGCGATCTCGAACATCCCGCTGCGCCTGCTGATCCGCTTCGCCTATGCCGGCCTGCAGGATTTCCAGATCGTCGGCGGTCCCTCGTGGCAGATGTCGAGCAAGTTCGACATCACGGCGAAAGCGCCTGAGGGGACGAAAAGCACGGAGGCGCTGCTGCCGATGATGAAGACCCTGCTGGCCGATCGCTTCAAGCTCACGACACATACCGAGACGCGTGAGCTGCCGATTTACGCGCTGATCGTCGCACGAAGCGACGGCACGCTCGGTCCGGATATCACACCCTCGTCAGCAGATTGTTCGAACGCCGCAGCCGACGCGCAGAAGCGCGCCGAGGAGATCGCCAAGGGTGGAGGCGCGGCGTTGATCTCGATGCTCGCCAAGGGCGAGACGATTCCCTGCACGATCATGCCGGCGATAAACCCGTCCACTCCCGCCGCCGGCTTCGCCCTCCGCGGCAACGGGCAGGCGATGACCGGGCTGACCCAGTTCCTGACACAGGTCACCGGACGTATGGTGCAGGACAAGACCGGTCTCACCGGCCTCTACGACTTCGAACTGCGATTCGACCCGCAGGTCCTGATGGCGATGCTGCCGCAGCTCGGCGTCAACATTCCCGCTGCCGCAACCGCCAATCTGCCTGGCTCCGACAGCCCGGCGCTTCTCACCGCGCTGCAAGAGCAGCTCGGTCTGAAGCTCGACTCGCAACGCGGCCCGGTCGAAGTCCTGGTCATCGACAGCGCGGAGATGCCGCAGCCCGACTGACCGTTTCACCGGAACCTCAGTTGACAGGGCTCCGTAAAGGCGAATATATTCGCCGTGGGCGAAAAATTTCGCCCACCAGACCACGGAGTCAGCCTGGGGGAACCGTGAAGAAACCGCGCCACGTCCATCTGACCCGCCGCGAAAGCCAGATCATGGAGATCCTGCATCGCCGCCAGCGGGCGGCGATCGAAGAGATCCGCGGCGAGCTACCCGATGCGCCGAGCCCGTCCAGCGTGCGCAAGCTGCTCGAGATCATGATCGAGCGCGGTCTGCTGCGCCGCGAGTACGACGGCCCGCGCTACGTCTACTTTCCCGCTGCCACACAGGAAGACGCGAGCCGATCCGCGCTCCAGCAAGTCGTGCGCACGTTCTTCAACGACTCACCCGGTTCGGCGATGGCCGCTCTGCTCGACATCACCAATCAGCCGCTCTCGGACGCCGATTACCAGCGTCTGACCAAGCTGCTCAAACAGGTCCGCGAACACGGCTAATGGTCCGTATGCGCAGAGGGAGTGCCAGTCGCAACGAGCCTTCGACCACGATTCCCGGCCGCGACAACGGAGCGGCCGAAAGCAATTTGCGAAGGAGTTACCAGAAATCATGATCGCGTTGCTCTCTGCCATCCTGCTCAAGGGATCCGTGCTCATGACCGCGGCGGCTGCCGTCGCCGCGGTGATGTCGCGCGCGTCCGCCGCCACCCGGCACTTCATCTGGACGCTCACCATCGTCGGCCTGCTGGCGCTGCCCGTCTTCACCGTGACGCTGCCAACGTGGGAGGTCGCGGTACCTGTCGAGCCCATCGAACGGAGCACGGCGATCGACGTCGTTCGGAGTATGGCGACGACGGCCGCGTCTCCGGTGACTCGCACCACTTCGCCGGTTCCCCGCCTCGAGGAGCCGCCGAGCGCATGGGTTGCCGGCCTCGTGCCGGCACTGCTCGTCGTAACCTACCCCCTCGGGGTGCTGGTCCTTCTCGCACGACTCGTGATCCAGCATCGGACCGCGCGACGCCTCGTGCGTGAATCGACTGCAGTCACGGACCCCGACTGGACATCGCTGCTCGAGGAATGCGCCACCCGGATCGGAGTGACGCGACACGTCGCCTTGCATCGCAGCCGTGTCGAGCTGATGCCCATGACGACGGGCACGCTCGCATCTTCGATCGTCGTCCCGGCCGGCGCCGACGCATGGGATGCGGAGCGCCGACGGGCGGTGCTGCTCCACGAAGTCGCACACATCGCCCGGCATGACTGCCTGACGCAGCTACTGTCGGCGATCGCGTCCGCCGTGTACTGGTTCCATCCGGGCGTGTGGTACGTCGCACGCCGGCTGCGGATTGAGCGCGAGCTGGCTTGCGACGATCGCGTGCTGAACGCGGGCGCTCACGCGCCAGAGTACGCGGGCCACTTGCTCGAGCTCGCGTACAGCTGGAGCGGCCGCCGCGCGTCGGCGCTGGTAGTCGGCATGGCCAGCTCACGCAAGCTCGAGGGCCGGATGCGCGCCGTTCTTGATCCCGCGCGCAATCGCACAGCGCCGACGGGGCGCATGTGGCTGCTCGGTGCGGCGGTGAGTGCCGGCGTGCTGTTGCCGCTCGCCGCGATCACCATGACCACGGCGTCCGCGGATGTGCGACGCACATCCGCAAATGTGCGACGCACGCTGATGGCCTCGTCGAGTGAACAGGACGCTCAGACGCAGGAGCGAGGCGCACCGGCAAACACCGCGGAACAACCGATCGGCTCGGCGGACAACGTCGCCGGAACGTGGCGTCTCAGGCCGTCGTCGCGCTCCCGCGACCATGTGTTCCTCGAGGTGACAGCCGGAGCATTCTCCAGCAACGGGGACTTACTCTCCAGTGAGATCGAGGGCCTGACGGCGCAATCGCTCGCGGACGCCAAGGGACCGGTTCGATTCAGTATCTCGCGCGAAGCGGGCACGCTGCAGATCGAAGGCACGATCGACAACGGCACCGGCTCGGGCACATTCAGATTCGTGCCCAGCGACACGTTCATTGCCGGCCTCACCCGTCGCGGGTTCACCCGGCCCACCGCACAACAGCTCTTCGCGCTGGCGCGGAACGACATCGGCTTCGAGTTCATCGACGAGCTCGCGGCGCAGAAATACGAGCGGCCCGGACGTCGACAATCTGGTTCGTGCCGCGCACCACGGCGTCGACACGGACTTCGTCAAGGAGATGGGAGCGGCCGGCTACCGTGTCGGGACACTCGACGCGCTCATTCGCTTCCGTGACCACGGCGTCGATCCCGACTTCGTCAGCGGCATGCGCGCGCTCGGGGTGAGCGGGCTCTCGCCCGACGACCTGGTTCGCGCGCGCGACCACGGTGTCGATCCTGACTACATTGGCGAGCTGAAGAGCCTCGGATACGACGCGCTGCCAGTGGACGGGCTGATCCGCGCTCGCGATCACGGGGTGGACGGCGAATACCTCCGCGGCATGCGCCAGCTCGGTTACATGTTCACGCTCGATGAGGCCATCAGGGCCAGGGATCACGGCGTCGATCCGGCGTTCGCCGGCCGCATGCGCCGACTGGGCTACACCCTGCCTGTCGCCGACTTGATCAGGGCGCGCGATCACGGCGTCGATCCTGAGTACGTCGAGGCCATGGCCCTCGAGGGCTACAAGGGGCTGCCGATCGACACGCTCATCCGCCTCCGCGATCACGGCGTCACCACCGAGTACGTGCAGGAGATGCGGAAACGCGGGCGTGACAAGCTTCCGCCTGACGACATCATTCGACTGCGCGATCGAGGGGACGGCCTCTACGAACGGAAGCTCGGGCAGTGGAACTATCACGTCGATCGTCTGGTGGCGGAAATCGAACGGGCGCTCGATCGCCTGCTGCAGTAACAACGCGCCTGCGTTTGTAAGGGCGAGGCATGCCTCGCCCTACTCCGCGCGCAGCGCGATCAACGGATCGATAGTCGTCGCGCGCCGCGCCGGCACGAACGACGCGAGCAGACAAATCGCGACCAGCAAACCAACGACGGCTCGCATATGTGATCGGATCGAAGGGGCTGATGCCGAGCAGCAGCCCCTTGAGCAGCTGCGCCAGTCCAGCGGCGAGCACCATGCCGATACCGATGCCGATCAACGCAAACCGTCCGCCCTGCGCCAGCACATCGCGAATGATGTCAGCCGCGCGCGCGCCGAGTGCCATGCGCACGCCGATCTCCTGCGTGCGCTGGCCGACGTGATACGCAATCATTCCGTACAGTCCGATCGACGCCAGCAGCATCCCCATCCCGCCGAACAGAGTGGTCATGAACGCGGCCAATCGGAAGGGCATGAAGGCGCTGCCGTTGTCGAGATGCGTCGCCATCGAACGCACGTCGTACACCGCAACGTCCGGGTCGATCTCCTGCATCACCGCGCGCATCGCCGGACCGATATCACTGGGCGGCCTGGCCGTCCGAATCGCCAACGTCGCCGAGCCCGGAGACGTCTGCGCGAACGACCGGAAGATAGCGGGTCGCGGCGCCTCGCCGATGTTCATGTACTTCCCGTTGCGCGCCACGCCGACGACCTCCAAGGTGTCGCCGTCCGCCGTCAGCATGCGGCCAATCGGACTCTGCCCCGGCCAGAACTGGCGCGCCAGCGTTTCGTTGACGATCACAACCGGCGTCCCACCGGCATCGTCGCGAGCCTCGAACAGCCGTCCATCCACGAGCTGAACGCGCGCGGCGGCGAAGTACTCCGGAGTGACGTCCGCTCTCATGGCGACTGGAGGCCGCCAGCTCGGATCGGTCGGCTGGACATCCGGAGACACGTGATCGAGGTCGCCGATGATGCCCATTGGCGGCAGCGAGATCCACGCGGCGGCCTCGACGCCAGGCTGAGCGGCGATACGGTCCCGCACGCTTCGATAGAACGCGAGCCGCTGCAGCGGCGTTGTAGCCCTGGATGCCGGGGGCTGCCGTGGCGAGAAACATCGCCATCAGGATCGAACCCCAGATCGACGCCGCGCGCACGATCGAGGCTGCGGACGAACAGACCGCCGCTGACCAGGAGCGTGAGCGACAACGCGACTTGTGCCACGACGAGCGCGCTGCGCAATCGGCTTCCGGATCCATCGCTCGCCGCGCGAGCGCCGCTCCTCAGACGGTCGCCGAGATCGGCGCGGCACGCCGACAGAGCCGGTGCGATTCCGGCGACGATCCCCGCGCCGACGGCGATCGCCAGCGACGCCGCCAGCACCCGAACATCGACGATGAGATCGGGATCGAGGTTCGCGATCGCCGACGCACCCGCCAACACCTTGCGAAGCGCGCGCATCGGCAAGCACGACAGCCGGGACAGCCGCGATGCACGCCGAGCAACGCCAGCACGACTGCCTCGGTCAGGAACTGACGCACCAGCCGGCCACGTCGGGCGCCAAGCGCCGCCCGCAGCGCGACCTCGCGTTCGCGGCTGGCGGCTCGCGCCATCAGCAGATTGGTGACGTTGGCACTGGTGATGAGCACCACGATCGCCGCCAGACCGATCAGGACGGTCGTCGCGATACGCAGGAATCCGCCCGACTCGATCGATGGACGCGCATGCGTCTCGGGCACCACGAATAGCTCAACGTCCTTGTGGGTCGACGGGTACTCTCGCGCCAACGATGCCGTGGTGACAGCGAGCGCCGCCCGCGCTTCATCGATTGACACGTCCGCTCTCAATCGGCCGAGCACTCTGAACCGCCGCGCGGAGCGATCGTCGAGGACCGACGAGTTGCGCGCGGAGTAATCCGAGAAGGCTTCGATCATCCACGCCGGCACGTATGCGGCAATGCGCACCAGCGACTCGGTGCGAAAGCCGCGCGGCGCCACGCCGATGATGGTGAACGACCGCCCGTTCATCCGCACGGTCCGTCCGACGACGGCTGGATCCCCGCCGAAACGAAACTGCCAGTACTCGTACGAAAGGACGACAACCGGCGCGTCGCCGCGGGCGCGGCCCTCGTTCGGACCGATCAGGCGACCGGCGGCCGGGGCAACGCCGAGCATCGAGAAGTAGTTGTCGGTGACGAGATGGATGGTGATCCGTTCAGACGCACCGTCCACCGTCGAGCGAGGTCGGTCGTGCCTGATAGCCGACGGCGTCGGCGAGCACCGGCGTTTGCCTGCGATAGTCCTGGAGGTCCGGGAACGAAAGGCCGGGCGCCCCGGTGCGGTTGCTGATCGAAATGAGCTGCTCGGGCCGATCGACGGGTAGCGGTCTGAACATGACCGCGTCCGCGATGGCGAACATGCCGGCCATGGCGCTCAGGCCGACCGCGAGCGTCAGCACCGCAGAGAGCGCAAAGACCGGTGCGCGGCGCAGCGAGCGCAGCGCGTAGCCGACGTCCTGCTTCAGGATCGCCACGTGCTCGCGCGGCGCAGTGGTCAGCGTGTCCCGAGCCACGTCGAGCCACAGCCTCGCCAGCGCGCGGGCGCCCCCTTCGCGCTTCGCCTCGCGATGCTGCTCGCGCAGGGTCTGCTCGAGGTCGCGCCCGTGAGTCGGCTCTGAAGTCGAACGGGAACAGCCGGACCAGGGCGCGGAAGATCCGCTCCGCGAACGATGGCCGACGCACGGCGCTCACACCGACCTCGGGCGCGGCACCAGCTTCTTCTCGCGCGCCATCTCGACGATCGCCTCGAGACGCTCGATCTCGGCGGCGGCCACTTTCCGTCCGAGCGGCGTCAGCCGGTAGTAGCGGCGCCGCTCATCGTCGAGCGAAATGTCGGGACGCTCGTCGGTCTCGACGATCAGGCCGTCGGCCTCGGCGCGGCGGATCAGCGCGTAGAGCGTGCCCGCGCTGAGGCGGACGGCGCCATCCGTGCGGCGGGCAATCTCCTTGAGAATCGCGTAGCCATGCTTGTCGCCGTCGGCGAGCGCGACCAGCGTGTGCAGCATTGGCGGAGTCAACGGCAGGAATGCGTCGGCGCGGCTGCGTGGCGGCCATCAATGGCTCTCCTGGCGGCATACTATATCGTACGCCGCTATATACGCAGCTCCGTCCGTCGGGGTTCCGACCTTCGCTAAAGAGCGGTCCCGCCGCCGCCGAAAACTACGGGAGGTGACGCTCGTTCGACTGCTCTCGCTTGGCGTGGCCGTGCTGTTCACGGCGTCGGTGTCTGCACAGAGCCTCGCGGACATGGCCACTCGTGCCCAGGAGCAGCGTCGTGCCGCGGCGGGCAAGACCATGCGCCTCGAGCTCGGGTCCGCTCCTGAGGTGCGCACCCTGCCGCTCGACAGGCCCGAAGTCGAGACCTATGTCAGGGTCCGCGTTGGGCTGGCGCGCCTCTGGCACCTTGATCCCGGGCTCTTCGAGCGCGTACGAGGCGGGTCGCTCACTGCCCGCAACATCACCGAGTTCAACCGCGCCTTCGAGGCCGAGTCCGAGGTGATGAAGGTGTTGAATCGATTCAAGTACTCGCCTGGGGCCCTGCTCGCGATGACCAAATCGCTCGAGGAGGCTCAGCGCCTCGGCGAGGGCGGCTTCGAGATGAACTCGCTGACGCCGGTGCAGCGTGAGAACTGGGAGTTCGCCGGGAAGAACAGCGTCTGGCTCGGTCTGATGCGCACACGGATCGCGCGCGCGGAAGCCGGCCTCTCGATCTGGCCCTGACCGCGACGACACGTCGTACGACTGCGCGGCGCGTGCTTACGACGCGCGGCGGCGATGGGCGGCGCCGGCGCGGGGACGAGCCGAGCGGGAGGCTGCACGTTTGACCACTGCCCGCGACGTTCTCGTTCGCGCGCTGCTGACTGTGCCCCGTCGTGTCCCCCTGCCACTCGACGCGTCGAGGCTCTGGCGCAGCCGCTCCATCAGATCGACCACTTTGGCGTCGCGCGGCTGTTCCTCCGCCACGAGGTCCGCCTTCTTCCCCTTCATCTTTGCTTTGATCACTCGCATCAGGTTCTCGCGATAGTCGTCGGTGTACTTCTCAGGCTCCCACTCGGCGGCCAGGCTCTTCACGAGCGCGGTCGCCATGTCGAGCTCTTTCTTACCGGCCTGCTTCCGCTTCGGCAGATTCAGCGTGGCGACGTCGACGAGCTCGTCGGCGAACCGCAGCGTCGAGAGCACGAGCGCCTCGTCCACAACTTCGACGGCGGCCAGATGCTGGACGTCGCGCATGATGAACTTGGCGATCCCGGTTCGACCCGACTCGCGAATCGCGTCGCGCAGCAGTCCATACGCGACGTCGCCGCCCTTCCCCGGCGTCAGGTAGTACGGCTTGTCAAAGTAGCGGTCGTCAATGTCTTCTGCCTTGACGAAATCGAGGATGTCGATGCGTCTGGTCTTCTCGAGCGCCGCCGCGGCGAAGTCTTCCTTGGTGAGGACGACGAAGCGACCCTTCTCGTACTCGTAGCCCTTGACGAGGTCATCCCATCCGACCGCCTGGCCTTCCTTCTGACACACCCGTTCGTAGTTGATGGGCGAGCGATCCTTGGCATGCAGCAGTCGGAAGTGCGGCCGCGTGTCGCGCACCGCAGTGTGCACTTCGACCGGAATGTTGACCAGCCCGAACGACAATGCACCGGTCCAGATGCCTCGAGCCATACGTCGTTGACCGCTGCAAGCAAAGCGCCACATCGCACAACTGAGCCATGTGATGGCATGCGCCGTGCTCCCTCATCTGACGGAAACGTCGGAGGAGGACCAATGAACGAAGACACACTCAAGGGACAGTGGCTGCAGCTGAAGGGCAAGATCCGCGAACAGTGGGGCAAGCTGACCGATGATGACGTGGATCAGATTCAGGGCCGCGCCGAGCAGTTGATCGGCAAGCTGCAGAACCGCTACGGCATCGCACGGGAAGAGGCGCAGCGTCAGGTGGATGCGTGGATGCAGACGACCCGCACCGAGCCGACGCCGTTGCGCTGACCCGGTACATAAAAAAGCTCCGATGGGCTCTTCGCCCATCGGAGCGTGCTCTCCCCAACAACTTTTCGTTAACCAGCCACACGCACCGGCGTATCAATCCGGATGCGCACGATCGATCCCGCCGGCAACTCGATGTCCTTGCCGTCGGTGGCCGCGATCGCGCCGCCGGCGCCAATCGCCGCGCCGAGGATCGCGCCCTTCACGCCGCCGATGATGCCGCCGACGATTCCACCAACGCCCGCGCCAACACCGGCAGTCCCGGCTTCGGCGCGGATGCCCTTGCTTTCAAACACCTGCGTCGCGGTGGCACGCATGTCGTGCTCACGGCCGCGGACGCGGATGCGATCGAAAGACAGGGTCAGCGCACCGTCTCGATCGACACGGCCCGCCTTGTCCACGTCGCTGACGATTCCCTGTACCACCGATCCAGCCGGGACGAGCACGCGGCCGTCCTGCACCAGGTCGACCACGGTCGTTGCTTCGAACCGCTGTTCCACCGTCGCGGTTTCGGAGCTGAGGCTGTTGCTCAAGCGCACGTCCATCTCCTGCCCGACAGGGATCGAGCCGCGAGTGGCGCTCGGAACCGTCTCAGGCGCGGTGGGCGCCTGCGACGTCACCTCCGACGTGCGCGGGGGTGACGTCACCACGCTGCTATCGCGCGTCGCGCAGGCGTATCCGCTGGCACACAGGATGGGGAGAATCGCTGCTGCACAGGTGAGCGATCTTTTCATGACTTCGGCCTCCTTACGGTCAGGTTGTGCAATGGGGATACCCCGTCACACCACCCTTCGGCCCTGGATCACTCTGAGCAACAGAACCACGATTGCCACCACGAGCAGGACGTGAATCAACCCGCCCAAGGTGTACGAACTGACCATCCCCAGCAGCCAGAGGATGACGAGCACAACGATAAGTGTCTCGAGCATGTGTCATGACCTCCAAGGCCGACTGTGCCGGCCACGCCCAATAGCAGAGCAGCATCCGTACCAACTGACACTCAGCCAACTCATCCGTGTTCAGTCTTCGCTCGCGCTCTGAACCTTCACGAGATCAGGCTTGCGGATTCCTGGTCGCGTAATACGCTGTTTTCCGCTTGGCCGCTTGGATTTCGTGAACGGCGGGATCTGCACCACTTTCCCGGTCTCAGCCGATTCATAAAGGGCTTGTACGATGCGTACGTCCTGCAGGCCCTCCTCGCCCGAGGGCTCGGGATCGCGATTCTTTACGATGCAATCCGAGAAGTACAAAAGCTCCGGCGCGAACTGATCCCGCTTGCCGATTCGGCGTCGTTGCGTCTTCCCGTTCACGGTCAATTCATAGGCCAGACCGCCGGCGTACTGGTACGCCGGGTTCACATGCAACTGTCCTTTGGTTCCCACGATTCGGTACGCGGCGACATCATCGGCGTTGAAACTGGTGACGAAGGCGGCCAGGCGCTCGCCGTCGAATCGCAGCACGGCGCCGGTGGATTCATCGATCTCGTTGAGCTTGGCCGTCCCGCTGTTCACCGAGAGCGCGATGACCTCCTTGGGCTCGGCGCGGAAGAGGGCGCGGGACGCGTTGATGCAGTAGACGCCGATGTCATAGAGCGTACCGCCGCCAAGCGCCCGCTTCGTGCGGATGTCGCCGGGTCGAACGGTCATCGAGAAGGAAGAGTTGAAGAACTTCGGCTCGCCGATGCGCTTGCGGCGGACGATGTCGATGGCGTGCAGATTGATTTCTTCGAAATGAAGGCGGTAGGCCACCATCAGCTTCACGCCATTCGACTCGCAGGCGGCGATCATCCGCTCGCATTCGGCGACGGTCACCGCCAACGGCTTCTCGCAGAGGACATGGACACCCGTGTGCGCGGCGCGGATTGTGTACTCGGCGTGCATCGCGTTCGGCAGCGCGATGTACACGGCATCGACCTGCTCGAGACACTCCTCGTACTGCTCGTAGGAGTAGCTGGGGACGCGATACTTCTTCGACAGCAGCCGCTGCTTGGTCGGGTCGTCGCTGACCAGCGCAGCGAGCACCGAGTTGCGGCGCGCATGAGCGAACGCCGGCAGTACGGCTACCTGGGCGATGTGGCCAAGGCCGACCACCGCATAGCGGACCTTGCGTGATGTCTGCGTCTTCTGACGTGCCATGAAGCCTCCGTCGAGACGGTGCAATCGGCACGCCCTTCGGGTGGCGGGTGATTTGCCGACGGACAGCGTCGGCTCAGCGGATCGCCGAAGGCAATAACCCGCTGACTCGCGCGGTCACTTCACCGCCACAATCTCGACGTCACCTTCGCGGCGAATGATGGTGACGCCGAGATCGTGCGGATGCCGCTCGAGCTGGAGATCGACGGCGGCATCGCCGACCTTCAGATCGGTCAAGCGGAGCCAGTCGATCGACTCGGGCAGTCGCCCGCGTGAGAAGGAGATCCGGCGAGCCGGCGCGTCGATCTGAATGCCGATCGACGCGGCCAGCATCATGAACACCGCGCCTGCCGCCCACGCCTGTGGCGCACACGCGACAGGATAGAGGGTCGGCTCCCTCCCGCGCCGTGTGAATCCGCAAATCAGCTCAGGAAGCCGATGCAGATCGACCGCTTCGCTCAGTTCGAGCGTGGCACTGAGAATCTTGGTCGCCGCTTCGGTGAAGCCATACCGCGAGGCGCCGGCCGCGATGAGAGCATTGTCGTGCGGCCAGATCGACCCGTTGTGATAGGACTGCGGGTTGTACCGCCTCTCGCCGGCGGCGACAGTGCGTACGCCCCAGCCGTTGAACGACGCATCCGACATGAGCGTGTCGCACACGCGCTTGGCGCGCTCCGGCATGACCAGGCCTGCGAACAAACAGTGGCCGGGGTTTGACGTACGGACGCGGCATGGACGGCGGCGGCCGTCGAGCGCCAGCGCATAGGTGTCGAGATCCTCGCACCAATAGGTGAGCTCGAAGCGCTCGCGCAGCCGCTCGGCCCGCGCCGCCCACTCCTCGCCATGTTTGCTGTCGCCGCGCAGCGCCGCCAGACGCGCCGCGCCTGTCCACGCCGCGTAGGCATACCCCTGCACCTCGCACAGCGCTATCGGACCCTCGGCGAGGTGACCGTCGCTGTGGAAGATGGAATCCTGCGAATCCTTCCAACCCTGGTTGAGCAGCCCGGCGTCGGTCTTCCGCGCGTAGTCGAGGAAGCCGTCCTGGTCGGGATCCCCGCTCGTCTCCATCCACTGCAGCGCGGCGACGACATTAGGCCAGATCCGATCGACGAACTCGCGATCGGCGGTACGTTCGTAGTAGGCGTAGGCCAGCATGACGAACAGCGGCGTCGAATCGACGCTGCCGTAGTACTGCCCGAACGGCACCTCACCGAGCGCCGCCATCTCGCCGCCGCGCATCTCGTGAAGAATCTTCCCCGGCTGGGCGTCCTTCTCGTCGTCATGGGAGGTGGCCTGCGTTTCGGCGAGAAACGACAGCACACCGCGGGCGATACCGGGATTGAGCCAGAGCAGCTCGAAGGCGGTAATCAATCCGTCGCGGCCGAACGGCGTGCTGAACCACGGAATGCCGGCGTACGGGTAGCACCCGTGCGCCGTGTCGGTCAGCATGATGTGCAGGTCGGCGGTCGAGCGAACCAGCCAGCGGTTGAACATCGCGCTGGAGCTGAGCACGCGGCAGCTCGATGCCACCTGCGTCGCTCTGCGCGCGCGTGTCGACGAGAGTGCGTGGTCGAAAGCCTTTTCGACCGACGCCGGCGGCCGCGGGGCGTCGGCATCAGTCTCGTACGAGACGCTCATCACGATCGTCGCGGTCTCCTTCGGCTCGAGACGCAGCAGAAACGCCGCGCGCCGGGCATCCACCTTGTCCGGCTGACGACTCCACTGCACGCGCGATCGTCGTTCACGCTCGTCGAGTCCGCGGTAGCGCATCACGTAATCGTCGCCGTTGACGTCCTCGAGACGTTGGCCCCGCTTGGCGCGCTGTGTACCACGCACTTCGAACACATCGGCGAAGTCGGCGTCGAAGCGGATCACCATCGGGACGTCGATGCGATTCAGGCGGAAGTTGGTGACGCGGATCCGCTCGACGAACGACGCTTCCCACAACACGCGCGAGCGATGCACGTTGATCTCTCCGCGGGCGAGCGCAATGTGTCCATCGCGCAGGACGTCCGGGTTGGTCAGATCGGCATCGAACACCGCATCGTCGACGCTGACGGTGGAGCTGAGGAGCAGCGGCCGATTACCGAAGAGCAGCAGCTCGAACGACGAGAGGAAGCGGGTCCCGTCGTGGTAGATGCCTTCCTCGCTGGCGTCGCCGGGCACGATGTTGCCGCGCGGGTCGAAGACGCCGAAGCAGTCGCCGTGCTTGAGGACGCAGAGTGGAACCGCCGGCCGTTCCGGGCCGGCAATGATCGGAAATTGCTCGTCGAGCATGTGACGCTACAGCTCCATTCGTGGACGAATCAGTCTGCGAACAGGGCGGCGTCCGCGGCCAGCCGCCGATAGAGCTGAATGTACTCCTCCGCCATGCGCGCAGCGGTGAAGCGGCGTTCGAAGGTACGCCGGCACACCCGCCGGTCAAGCGTGCCGACGCGCCTGGTCGCATCGATGGCTTCGTCGAGGCTGTCGCAGACGAACCCGGTGACGCCGTGGTCGATGATCTCGGGAACCGACCCGCCGCGAATCGCCACCACCGGTGTGCCGCAGGCAAGCGACTCGATCATCACCAGGCCGAACGGCTCGGGCCAATCGATCGGAAACAGCAACGCCGTCGCGCCGCCGAGAAATGCGCCCTTTTGTCCTTCGCTGATTTCACCGCAATATTCGATGAGCGGATGATCCAGCAGCGGCTGGATGTGCTGTTCAAAGTACCGTTGATCGGCAGGGTCAATCTTGGCCGCGATCTTCAGCGGACAACCGCAGGCCTTCGCGATGTCGATCGCGCGATCGACGCGCTTCTCCGGCGAAATACGGCCGAGGAAGGCAAGATAGCCACCCCGGCCAGCACTGAACTGCAGCTCGCGGTCGGGCAGGCCGTGATACACGGTGCCGATCCAGTTCTGGTCGGGCAGCGGCTGGCGCTGGGCGTCGGAGACGGAGACGAGCGGCAAATCGGAGAACTCGGTGTACAGCGTCACGATCTCGGGGAGATCGAGCCGGCCGTGCAGCGTGGTTGCATGAGGAACCGCCAGACGCCGGGCAATCGAGAAATGCAGCGGCGCCACGTGAAAGTGGATGATGTCGAACTCGTCGGCACGCTGAGCCACCTGCTCGACGAGGAGCATGTGCAATGCGAGCGGATCGATGGACTTGGCCAGTCGCAGCGCTCGAGGCACAGATGCGACGAGCGTCGCGGCGGTGCGTGAATCCCCGCTGGCAAACAAGGTCACGTCGTGACCTTGACGTACGAGCTCGTCGGTCAACGTCGCGACAACACGCTCGGTTCCACCGTAGAGTTTTGGCGGAACGCTTTCACTGAGCGGCGCGACCTGAGCGATGCGCAGCGGCGACCGTTTCGCAAACGATTGGGACCTCACGTCTGCCGATTGAATCGATGCCACCGGAATATCCCTCTTCTTGATCAACGACGCACAGGCTCGTCCGTACACAGCTGAGTGGAGCGAGTGTGCAGCGTTGGGCTTGTCAGCTGCAACAGACGTGCCTCGAATGTGGCGCGCGATGCCAATCAACGGGATGCGCCGAGGCGGGTCTGTAGACCCGCCTTTACGGAGGGTGGCAATCGGCGGTCTTCCTTTTGCACCTTTGTATTCTCACTGTACTCAACGACTGCAGAGGTGCTGATGTCACTGAAAGACAAACTGGAGATCGGACTGAAACCGGATGCGCCGTTCCGCAAGGACAACCTGCCGCGGTTCCAGCAGGATGATCCGGCATGCGAGGTCGCCGCGACGCCGGGAAAGACGCCGTCGGTGGAGCGCGCACGCAAGGACTGCACGATGCCGCCCGAGAAGCAGGAGCAGCTCGCGAAGGAGCGAGAGGTCGCAAACGACCGTAAGGTCGCTCACGACCGTAAGGTCGCTCACGACGCGGAGGCGGAGCGACCCGTCGCGCCCCGCCGTACTAGCAGCGGTCGCTAGACTGCGGCAGCATTCCTGGACTCCGGCACTACTCTGCGCGCAGCCCGTCGACCGGATCGACGCGCAGCGCGCGCAGGGCGGGCGGCACACACGCGACGAGCGCCACTGCGACGAGCAGCGCACATGCCGCGGTAAGAGACGCCGGATCGCGCGGCGACATCTCGAAGAGCACACGCCTCAATGCACCCTCGACGAGGCGGATGATTGCCAGGCCGGCGACGAGGCCGGCCGCAATCAGCACGAGGCTCTGACGTATCACCCGAAAGCCAACGCCGACCGGCTTCTCCCCGAGCGTCAGCCGGATCGCGAGCTCCCGCGTCCGCAGTGCCACCGACCACGAGAACAATCCATACACGCCGAGCGCGGCTAACAGGCCGGCAGCGGCGCCGAACACAACCAGCAGCGTCATGAGCAGACGTTCTTCGGCCGTGTGCGCCGCCATGCGTTCGCCCCAGGTTTGCACTGTGCCCAACGGCGTGGCGGGTGTCACCGCGCTGAGCGCACGTCGAACGGCCTGCACGGCGGCCCCGGTGTTCGCCGCGCGCACGGTCAGGAGCATCTCGCGATAGGGAAACTGCTTCGTGCTGAAGTAGACCGCTGGTTCCACAGCCTGACCGAGTGGCGCATTCCGGATGTCCCTGACGACGCCGATGATCTCGAATGCGACCGTCGGTGGATTGCCCCGCGGCGGGAACGGCACCATCAGGTTCCTGCCTCGCGGCCCTACGCTCGCCGCGTTGGTCAGCAGACGGCGGCCGAGCACGGGACGTCCGCTGTCGCGATGACGGTTGATGAAAGACTCATTGACGATCACGACCGGCGCCGAGGCGTAGGTATCGAACGCCGAGAACCCTCGGCCCATGACGATCGGGGCCTTCATGGTTTCCAAATACCCTTCCGCCACGGTCTGGAACTGGCCGATCAGCCGGTCGTCGGCGCGTCGCGGCGCATCACCGTCGATTTCGTACGGAAAGCGCACGGCGATCTCCATCGGCAGGACGCTCGTCGCACCAGCAGCGGTGATGCCGGGGTCACGCCGTACTTCGTCGAGGATCGCCTCGTGCTGATCGGCAAACGTGCGCCACTGTGAGTCAGGCGAGAAATCTGCGCCATCGGGCGCACTCAGCTGCACACTCGCCGTCACCACATCGTCTGCGTCCACGCCGGTTGGCGTGTTGACCATTCGCGTCACCGTTCGCACGAGGAGCGCGGAGCTGACGAGCAGCGTGCAGGCGAGCGCGACCTGACCGGTGACGAGCGCGGTGTAAGCCCGGCGGGCGCCTCGGCTGCTGCCCCGCTCACCCGATCGCAGCTCAACGACCATCTTTCTGCGCAGCAGCACCACGGCCGGCACGAGACAGAAGACGAGTGTCGTGATCGCCACGATCGCAATCGCAAGACCGAGCGCGCGCGGATCGATCGCCGCTTCGTCGAGGCGAGGAATGCCGACCGGCGTGAGCGCGACGAGCGCGGGGAGCGCGATCATCGACGCCAGCACGCCGAGCACCGCACCGGCCACGGCCAGCACGAGGCCTTCGGCAAACAGTTGCGCGATGAGCTGGCGCGGCGACGCGCCCATCGCGAGACGCACGGCGACCTCGCGCTCGCGCGACAGCGCCCGGGTCAGTAAGAGCGACGCCACATTCAGGCAGCCGATGACGAGCACGAGGCCAACGGCGCCGACGAGCACCAGCAAGGCCGGGCGATAGTAGCCGAGCTGTTGATCGAGCAGCGGCACGAGCCGCGGAACCCAGCGGCCGTTGCTTTGCGGAAACTCGTCGGCCAGTCGCGCCCGGATCGTGTCCATGGCAACGCTGGCCTGCTCGAGCGTCGTCCCGGTCTTGAGCCGAACGACCGACTCCATGAAATGCGCAAAGCGCGAATGCCGCGTCATGTCCCACTGCAGCCGCTGCCAGACATCGATGTCGCCGGGATAGTCGAAGCGCGGAGGCATGACGCCGGTGACAGTGATTGCCTGGCCGTTGAATCGCAGTTGACGCCCGACGATCGACGGGTCGGCCTGGTAGCGAGAGCGCCAGAGACGATCGCTGATCACGACAATCCGCTCATTGCCGACGAACAACGGCCCGCCGGGCGGAAAGCCTTGCCCGATCTGCGGGCGCACGCCGAGCACATCGAACAGGTTGCCGCTGGCCTCGATGGTGTTGACGCGCAGCGGATCCAGTCCGGGATCGACCAGGTTGACACTGGGCCGCCACCACGCCGCCGCGCCCGCGAATTCGGGCAGCGTGCGGTAGTCCATGAACGTGACCGGCGAGAGCGGCTCCCGGGTCAGCCCGCGGCCAGGGTTCGAATCCCACAACGTGACAAGCCGGTCGGGATCGGCATAAGGAAGCGGCCGCAGCAGCACCGAGTCCACGACCGTGAACACCGTGGTGGCCGCGCCGATGCCCAGCGCCAGCACGAGAATCGTCACCGCCGCGAATCCGGGGCGCAGCCGGAGCTGCCGCACGGCGAGACGAATCGCTCCGGCAAGGTTGAGACTCTGACCTCGAGCCGGCGCTGCGGACACGAACGGCGACGGCGGCGGGCCGGCCGCACGAGCCGGACGCGCCCGCAGCACGTCGAACGCTGATTCGTCGAGCGCCGCCCGGGCACGCCTTCGCGCCTCGGCGTCGCTGACGCCGTCGCGGATGGCGGTGGTGTAGATCTCGTCGAGATGTGCGGCGATCTCTTCGACCGTCGCGTCGGGCAGGATCAGGCCGGTGGCCTTCGCCCTCGCCTTGACGTCGCGCCGCCAATCGGTATTGCTCGCCATGATTGCTGGACTCCTGCTCGTATGAAGTGTCCGCTTCAGTCGGACCGACCGTAGTGTCCGGCTTCAGCCGGACAAGCCGAACCGGGCAGACTACGCCGGTCGCAAGCCGGCGACCTGCGTCACGGCGGCGATGAAGCGGCTCCAGTCGTCGCGCTGCGAGGCAAGCGCCGTTCGCCCTTTGCTGGTAATGCGGTAGTAGCGACGCCGCCGCTGGCCGGCGCGCTCGACCCACCGCCCGCGAATCAACTCCCGCTCCTCGAGGCGGTAGAGCGTGGCGTAGAGCGACGCCAGCGTGAAGCGCAGCGTCCCACTCGAGCGCGCCTCGATCCGGCCGGCGATGTCGTAGCCGTGCAGCGGCTCATCTTCGATCAAGGCGAGGATGAGCAGGTCGGCGCTCCCCTTCTTGGCGGCGTCGATGATGGAGTCGAGTGGCATCACCATATATTCAGTCATCCATCATATATAGGACTGTTGAACTTCCGGACCAACCCCTTGGACGACAGCTGCGGCACAAAGGTTGTGAACCCAATCCCCTGATGTAACGTCTTGCCGTTATCCGTATGACGACAAGAGCTTCGGCGACCCTGGTGGCGGCAGCGGTGGTCGTGGGCACCCTGGCGTCCGTTGCGACCGGGCAGACCCCGCGACCGGCGCCTATCTTCAGCTTCGAGTCCGACGAGTTCTGGCTCAATCTGCACCACTTCCTCTACCTGCTCGGCCGATCGGAAGCGAAGATGCCGGACCCCGCGCGCGGCGGGATTCCTCTCGCCATCGCCGATGCAGAAAAGGGCGTCACGAGCCTGACCGGCGAGGAACGGAAGGCATGGGCCACCGCAGTGACGACCTATGCGGCGGGCCTCAGCAAGCTGGATGCGGTTCGCGGCGAGCCCTTCGCGACGATCACCGCGGCGCTGACGGCTGCAGACGATGCCCCGACGCTGCCGGGAGTCGAGGCGGCAGCAGCCGAGACGCTGATGCGCGCTGCGCCGATGTACCGGAAGGCCTGGTGGCCGGCGCACCGCGCCGCGAATCGCGCCTGGCAGTCGTCGATTGAGTCCGTCAGCGCGCGTCACGGCACCGCCGTTCGCGACACCCTGGCGAAGTGGTACGGGCTGCCGTGGCCGTCAGGCGGCTACGCCGTCCACGTGTCGGGCTACTCGGTTGCGGTCGGCGCCTACTCGTCGACGAAGGGTGTGCTCGTCGTGTCGAGCCGCGATCCGACGTATCAGGGTTTCAACGGCCTGGAGATGATCTTCCACGAGGCCATGCATCAGTGGGACGGCCCGTTCTTCAACGCGCTGAATGCGCAGGCCAGGCCGCTCAACGTCGCGGTGCCGATCGATCTTCCACACGCGATGATCTTCTTCACCACTGGCGAGGCGATCCGCCGCGTCGAGCCTGCGTACGTTCCGTACGCGGAGACGCGTGGCATCTGGTCCTTGCAGCTGTCCGGTGCTCGCCGGCCTGCCGAGCGTCTCAAAGGACCGCTCGAGGACACATGGCGGCCGTATCTCAATGGTCGCGGTACCCGAGACGAGGCGCTCGCGGCGCTCCTCGCCAGAGTGGGGGTGAAAAGCGCACAATAGTGGTCCCTGACCATGACGAGGTTTCACGTGAAGACGATCACCCGGCTCCTTCTGTCGTGCGCAGCGCTGGCACTCGCCGCTCCCGCGCTCGCCCATCACAGCGCCGCCGCCTACGACACCCAGAAAGAAGTGAAAGTCAGCGGAACGGTCGTCCAATATCGGTTCGCGAACCCGCACGTGTATCTGACACTTCAGGTGAAAAAAGATGACGGCTCGATGTCGACGCTGGAAGTCGAGGCCGGCGCGGCGGCGGTGTTGAACGGACTGGGCTTCACGAAGGATTCCGTCAAGACCGGGGAGGTCGTCACCGTCGTCGGCAACCCGGCGCGCGCCAAACCGGATGCGTTCATGCTCGGGCGAGAGCTGTACAAGCGCGACGGCTCCTACGTGCCGCTGAACATTGCATCGCGCAGCGTCTACGAATCAAAATCCGCAACCGCGACCACTATCGCCGGCACCTGGTTCGCTCCGCGCACGGAGTTCGTCGCGTTTCTCGGCGGCAGCGGCCGCTGGTCGCTGACCGACAAGGGCCGCGCGGCTGCTGCGGCCGGCGCCGACGAGCGTGTGAAGAACGCGCTCAAGGACTGCATCCCCGTCGGCGCGCCGGCGCTGATGTTCTATCCCGTCGCCACCGTGATCACCGTGCAGCGCGATCGCGTGGTGATGAAAGTCGATTGGATGGACTCCGAGCGGATCGTCTATCTGGATGGACGCGCCCATCCACCGGCAACGCAGACCTCACTGCAGGGCCATTCCATCGGCCGATGGGAAGGCAAGACGCTCATCGTCGAGACGACGAACTTCAAGGACCACCCGATTGGGCTGTCGCTCTCGATGCCATCGAGCGCACAGAAGAAGCTGACCGAGCGCCTGGTGCTCAGCCAGGACGGCAAGACGCTGCTCTACTCGGGCGTGCTCGAAGACCCGGTCTATCTCGCCAAGCCCGTCGAATGGTCCGGCAAGTGGGAATATCGCCCGACGATGAAGGCCTCTGGCGAGAAGTGCAACACCGAAGTGGCGAGCCGATTCCTGGCGACCGAGAAATAGCGACATCAGAGCCGCCCTGGTCGGTCTTGCTCGGCGCGCAGCGGCGGCGTCTGCTCGCGCGTGAACAGCTCTTCCGCGCCTTGAACGTTTCGTCGCCGAGCGTCGACACGCGCGACGCAGGCCGCTCGGCGACCACGCTCATGCCCCGTGATGCGCAACGGCGGCAGCCGCGGCCGGCGTGGACCGCGGCAGACCCGTAATCACCTCCGCATCGCTCAGACCCAGCACGTGCTGGATGTGCTCGCGCACCGCGACGACGGCAAACGCGGCCGACGCCAGCAGAAACAACGTGATGAACGACAACGCGAGCAGCACTGCGTTCATCGACGTCGGCGGCAGGCGTCGGAAACGTCCGGCGAGCGTCCGTCCGATCTCGAACGCCCACAGGTAGAGGGCCGTGCACACCGAGCGCGCCGAGAATCATCGCGGCGAGTCCCGCGTTGATCGACAGGCGCGTGTGCACTGGCTTCGGCTGGCGCGCCATCGTCATCGGCCCACAACAGACGCGGCGCGAACATCGCGCGCGCCATCCGATGCCGCTGGCTGAAGACGAACGCGAGTGCGAGCAGACAGAAGAACGACGCATACGCCGGCAGCAGACTGCGCTGCGAGTCGTACACCGGAATGAGTCCGAACTGCGTGACGACGACTGGCAGTGCGGCGACGAACAGGCACCACACGCCCGTGTAGTGTTTCAGCGGGCTCGTGAACGTTGGATGTGGCGCGCGCAGACAAGCACGGCTCCTCGCGCGTAGCCTGATACGTATTGCCATCGCTGACGCCGGACTCGACAGCGCGCAATGCTGATCCCGTCACTTCGTGCAGCCGTCCGCTGAGACGGCGAAGAGCTGGTACCCGTTGGCCGCGCTACGCCATGGCGTCTTCGAAATCGTACCCTCTCTCCATTCGTGAGTCCTCGCGTATGGGCGAGGTTCAGGCATGCCGAGCGCCGACGTCCAGGGAGTTCATGCTGCTCGGGCAGCTCCGGAACCTCATTCCGACGCGGGATGGAAAACCTTCTTCTTCTTCGGTTACGGCCTGCGCGCCGATCGCAATTGCGCGCGCTGCCCGGAGACCGTCACCGCGCTGAAGAAGATTCCGGGCATGGTGTCCGGCTACTACTCGATCCTCGCGCCGGGCAAGAGCCTGCCGCCGCATCGGGGTCCCTACAACGGCGTGCTGCGCTTCCACCTCGGACTGAAGATCCCCGCGTCGGACGATACCTGCGCCATCACGGTCGGCTCCGCCACGCGGTCATGGGCTGAAGGCAATGCGCTGATCTTCGACGACACCTCTCAGCGCACGGCGTGGAACCTCACCCCGGAGTGGCGCGCCGTGCTGTTCGTCGATTTCCTGCGGCCGCTGCCGCTCGTGCCGCGCGTGCTGAACCGGTTGATGATCTGGCTGCCGGCCGCTCGAGTCGAGTCAAGCCAAAGGGGCCGGCGGAGTGAAACGGAAATGACAACGACTTCCTCGCCACCGGCGAAATTCAGGAAAGCGACATTTCGATACTGTCGACTGACCTCGTTACCGATCACCAGGTTGAAATGTCGTAGCCAGCGTCCCTCAACGACTTGATACACGCCCAAGTCGTGTACTTCCGACGAGATGAAAGTCGGGTAGATGTGCTCCGCAAACAGCTCCCGCAGCACATCTGGTCGTAGTGCTCGACATCCAACTTGATGTAGTGCGGTTCCCCGTATTGCTTGACGATGGATGAGGGCAGCCGTTGCCGGACTATACTCGCTCGGTATTTCCGACGATTCGGGCGATTCTGCTCGGCAGACAGCGCCGCAGGGGAATCTGGTCTTCAGGCTCAGACGTGAGTTGCGGGTGTGGATGTAAAAATCAACCTCACCTTCTCCTGATCGGCCGAGGGACGCAGTTTTCGATCACCAGCTGACCCGAACGAATTTCCTCTGAGTATCGTTCTCGCACCAAATCACAAAGCGAACGATTTGCTTCCACCCCGACGACCTGTGTTCCTTTCTCAAGGTAATAGGGGAGGTCATCGCCATTGTTCATGCCGAAGTCGTAGATGATCCTCTCCGGGTTCACCCTACTCATGAGACCTCTAGTTTCTCGGCGACCCAGGCGAGTGGCCGAGCCAAATCAGCCTCAGATGAACTTGACACGGATGCTGTGGGTGACGTTGATCTGTCAAGCGCCAGATGTGCCTCCAGCGGTCGGAATGGCGCGGGCACGTCACCGTTCCCAAGGGCGGACCGCCTTCGGTACGTGCCGATGACGGCACGACTCGCGTCGGCCCTAAGGGACCATCGTCATCTGAAGAGCCCGCGGTGCTCTGTCTGGACGATGGCGTCGCCGCTCACCCAGGACGTCGTCGGCAAGTGTGTGCGCAAGGCCGGGCGGCACGCGGGCGTTCCAGCCAGCGGCGCGCACCGGCTTCGTCACACGTTCTGCTCGCACCTGGCGATGCGTGGCGCGCCGGCCGAGCGATTCAGGAGCTGGCCGGACATCAGGACCTCACGACGACGCAGCGGTACATGCACCGAGTCCGGCGGCGCTCGAGGGCGCGATCAGACTGTTGGAGCGTGGAGATATTTTGGAGACGGCAGAACAGCGAATCGGCTAAGTCGCTGTCGTAGAGAAGTTTGAGTGGCGGGGTGGACGGGACTCGAACCCGCGGCCTCCGGCGTGACAGGCCGGCGTTCTAACCAACTGAACTACCACCCCGAATATTGGGTCCGCCTTCGCGCTGCGGCGGGACAGCCGACGCGACTCGATGAGCGCCGACTGGTTCTGGGCGGTGCAGGGTTCGAACCTGCGACAGCCGGCGTGTAAAGCCGGTGCTCTACCACTGAGCTAACCGCCCGCCTTCGCGCTTCGCGCTTCGGCGGAGCAGGCCCGCGTCGCCCTTACGCGTCGCCGGGCTAGCCCGCAAGTGCGCCGCACTCGCCCCTGTTGCGCTTCTGTACAAGCGCACGTCTTCGTTGCACACACCATCAGCTTCGACGGTGCCGGCACAAAGAAGGAATTATATCGGCACCATAACTTTCAAGGCAAGGAGCGCGAACCCGACAGCGAGGCCCGCCGCGGCGCGGTACTCGCGATTGCGCATCACGCGCTCCAGGCTGAACCGCCGCGACGAAGGCGCGCCGCGCGACTCGCTGGTAGCGATCGTATGTGTCGCCAAACGTGCGGCGCAGGAACGCCTCCTCGGTCCGTATCGCAGCGGTGATCGTCGTCCCCATATAGATCGCTGCAAGGATCGCCAGCGGCACGCTCCACGCGGCAATGACGACGCCGAGCGCGAGGATCGACGACCCGACATACAACGGATGTCCGGTCCAGCGGTATGGACCGGATGACGTGACCTCGCGTCCCTTCTCGAGGTGCCCAGCCGCCCAGATACGAATCGCCTCACCAGCGAGTGCGACGAGCAGACCGGCCCGCCAGGTGGTCCACGTCGGCCGCGCCAGCACCAGCGCCGCGATCGTCGTCACGAAGCCGAGCGGGACCCGCTTCCTGGCCAGGAACGCGATGGCGCGATCGTTCATCGCCGTGCGATGAGCCCTCATCGTCCGATGAGGCGTCATCGCCCGGCGACTCTCCGTTCAACGGCGGCCATCACCTCGTCGACGCTGATGTCGTCGATGCAGGGCTGTGGGCGCCGGCAGCGCCGCTCGTAGTGACACACGCACTGGCTGAATCGCGAGATCGAGATGTCTGCCGGCGACCATGGCCCGTTGCGCTCCGCGCGTGTCGGCCCGAACAGCGCCACGATCGGCGTACCAACGGCACCGCCGATGTGCAGCGGCCCGGTGTCGCCCGACACCATGAGGCTGGCGCCCTTCGCGATCGCGACGATGTCGGTGATGCTCGTCGGCGGCGCCTGTTCCGCAGCGCCGCGCGACGCGGCGACAACAGCTGATGCCGCGACCTCCTCGCCAGGTCCCCACAGCACGACCGACCGCAGCCCGTGCCGCTCGCGAATCGCAGCGGCCAGCGCGCCGAAGCGCTGCGGCGGCCAGCGCTTGTTCGGCCACGCCGCGCCTGGGTTGATGAGGACGTAACCACTCGACCCGACGCGTGCCGCGACGACGTCCGCTGCTGTCGATCGCGGGACGGCGATCGGAAACGCGATCGATGAATCGTCCACACCGACCGCGCCCATCAGGTTGATGCCCTTCTGAATGACGTGAGGCGCATCGCCCGGATCGACGGTCTCCGAGTACAGGAACCTGGCCAGCGGCTCGCGCAGGTGCTGACGCGAAAACCCGATCGCACGTCGCGCACCAATCGATCTCGCCAGCATGGCCGACTTGATCAGGCCCTGCAGGTCGATGACCGCGTCGTAGTTGCTGCCGCTCTGCCCGTGGGCGCCGAATCGCGCAGCGCGAAGGCGGCGCCAGGCGGTCAATGCGGCCAGAGCCCGGCGCGGATCGAACGGATACACCGCGCCGACGACCGTGACCAGCTTGACGAGATCGACGTAGCGAGGGTCGACGACCCAGTCGATGCTGCCGGCCGGATAGCGACGCTTGAGCGCGGCGACCGCCGGGATCGCGTGAATCACGTCGCCGAGCGATCCCAGACGGACGATCAGGAATCGCGGTGCGCGGTCGTTCACGATGACGACGAGGCAATCCGCGCCAGCAGATCGCGTGTCGAGTGATTCTTCGGATCGCCGACGATGGCGATGCGACCACCGTAGGCTTTGACGGTTTCGCGCTCGGGGACCGTGTCCGCGGTGTAGTCGGTGCCCTTGCAGTGCACGTCCGGGCGCAGCGCGTCCAGCAGCGGCGTCACGGTGGATTCCGGAAAAATGATGACGAAGTCCACGCTACGCAGCGCGCCGACGAGCTCGGCGCGATGCTCGGCCGCCAGGATCGGCCGGTTCTCACCCTTGAGCACCTTCACCGAGGCATCGTCATTGATTGCGACGATCAGGACGTCCGCCTCCCGGGCCGCCGCCTCGAGATAACGGACGTGGCCGACGTGCAGGATGTCGAAACAGCCGTTGGCGAGCGCGATCGTGCGGCCCGCAGCGCGCTCGGCGCGCACGCGAGCGATCAGCGCGTCTCGGGTGAGTACTTCACCCACGCGTGCGCCCTTTGTTCGTGGTCCGGCTGCCGCCTCCGCGCGTGGTCCGGCTAAAGCCGGACACGACAGCATCGGACTTCACGGCGCGCCGCAGTTCGTCGGCCGAGACCGTTGCCGTGCCGCGCTTCATCACCACCAGGCCGCCGGCGTAATTGGCCAGACGCGCTGCGCCCTCGAATGTCGCCCCCGACGCGAGCGCCAGCGCCAGCGTCGCCATCACCGTATCACCGGCGCCGGTGACATCGGCAATCTCGTCAGATCCGAAGATCGGAATGTGCACAGTTGGCGAGTCCGGAACGAAGAGGGCCATGCCACGGCCGCCGCGCGTGATGAGCACCGCCTTCATGCCAGTCAGTTCGAGCACCGCGCGCCCGGCTCGCTCGAGAACCGACAGGTTGTCGTTGATGAGCACGCCGAGCGCCTGCTCGACCTCGGACTCGTTGGGCGTGCACGCGGTCAAGCCGCGGAATTCGAGCAGCCGGTAGCGGCTGTCGATCAGAACGGGAACCGGTCGGCCCTTCTGTCGCAGCGCTTTTGTCATCTTCGACACCAGCGCTGTTGAAATGAGGCCGGATCCGTAGTCGGAAAGCAGCACCGCATCCGCGCTGAGCGCCGCGGCCACGGCGTTCCGCTCGAACTGCGACCGCGAATCGCGATCGAAGCTGTTCCCGACCGCGCGATCGATTCGCACCACCTGCTGCTTGGCCGAATGAATCCCGCCGGCGAGAATCCGCGTCTTGACCGGCGTGCTCCGCGTCGTCGACCGAACGAGACCGCGCTGGCCGACGCGCGCGTGCAGCGATGCCGAGAGACGCCGGCCGGGTTCATCTCGGCCGACGACGCCGACCAGATTCGCACGGCCGCCCAGCGCGCCGACGTTGTTGGCCGCATTGCCGCCACCGCCGGGGACGACCTCCGTCGAGTCGTACTCGAGGATGAGCACCGGCGCCTCGCGCGAGACGCGCGCCACTCGCCCGTAGACGAACTCGTCAGCCATGATGTCGCCGATCACGGCAACCGTCCGGCTCCCCATCGCGCCGATCAGCGAGAGGAGCTTCGCAGAATCCACCCGACGGCCTCCATCAAATTAGTGAGGATAGCATCCGCGCGCACGCCTTCGGGCGGATCGAGATCGGCGTCTGACAAGCCGTCGCTCGAGCGAATCAGCACCGTGCGCGTGCCGGCTGCCGACCCGCACGCCACGTCCGTCCAGCGGTCTCCCACCATCACCGATCGCGCGGGATCGAGATCCATCTCGCGGCAGGCCTGCTCGATCATCCCTGGCGCGGGCTTGCGACAGGTGCAGACCTGTTGATACTGCTCGACCTTGGCCTTGGGAAAGTGCGGACAGAAATAGTAACGGTCGATTCCGCCACCAGACGAGGCGAGGCGCGCGTCGATCGTCTGATGGACGCGGTGCAAGAAGGGCTCGTCGATCAGGCCGCGGGCTATCGCCGACTGGTTGGTCACCACCACCGTGGCAAAGCCCGCGCGTTTCAGCAGGCGAAGCGCGTCACCGGTCCACGGGAAGATGTCGATATGCTCCAGGCGCTGGAGGTAGCCACGCTCCCGGATGATCGTGTCATCCCGATCGAGGAAGACGGCCGGTCGAGGCCCGTCCGAAACGCCGGGCCCTACATCGATATTCATCGCGCCATCAACTCACGCACGGTTGCCACGACCCGATCGGGCAACAGCTTCTTCATGCATCGGTGATCGATCGGACACTCCCGCAGCATACAGGGGCGGCACCAGACCGGGTGAATCATCACCTCCGCGCGCGCACCGCCACGCGGCAGCGGGCGCGTCTCGTACTCTCGCGTCGGCCCGAAGATCGCGGTCACCGGCGTGCCCACCGCAGCGGCCACGTGCATCGCGCCCGAGTCGTTGGAGACAAAGGCCCGGGCCAGCGCGATGACGCCGACCAGCGACGACAACGTCGTGACACCGGTCAGGTCCATCACATGCCTGCGCTGAGCGTCGGGAATGAGCCGCTGAATCCACTCGGTGGTCTCGACATCGCCCGCACTGCCGAGCAGCACACACTGCGCGCCGGTGCGCACGAGGCTGGACGCCAGGTTGGCGTAGTGCTCGGGCAGCCACCGCTTCGCCGTCCCATACGCTGCGCCGGGCGCAATCGCAATCAACGGCCGTGACGGAGACCAGTTACGCGAGTTGAGCAGCGTACGCGCACCAACCTTCGCGTCATCCGGTACGACGAGTTCGGGCTCGAGGGGCCCGGACTCCATCCCCAGCGCGCGGACGAGATGCTGGTAGTACTCCGCCTGGTGCACGCTGCGGCGCGGGTGCCGGATCGCGCGCGACAGCAGCAGCCGGCGGAAGTCCCTGGCATATCCCCAGCGCTCAGGAATGCCGGCGCGTCGCACGAGCCACGCCGCTGAGAACGCGTTGGGCAGGAGAATCGCCGCGTCAGCGCCGAGCGCCTGCAATGCCGCACTGTCGCGTCGGAGCGCGCGACGACGGAGGACGTGCCCTTTCCATTCGAGCGGCACGACCTCGTCGACGCCAGGCACCATCGTAAACAGATCCGCGACCGATCGCCGCGCCGCGACAATCACTCGCGCCTGCGGAAAACGCCGGCGCACGTCGGCGATCGCCGGAAGCGCCATCACCGCATCGCCCAGCCAGTTCGGCGACAGCACGAGCACACGGTGTACCGACGCGGATTCGCTCGTCATCATTCCGTTGCCGGGCGACGCATGCGGCGCCCCTACTCCGTCGCGGCCGTCACCGCATCGTCGGTGCCCGTCGCCTCGCCGGCGAGTCGCGGATCGCGATCGCGCCACCGCCGATGCATCCATAACCACAGGGACGGATCGCGGCGCACGTACATCTCGAGCACGTCGGTGCAACGCTGGGTGAATTCCCGCACATCGTCGGCTGAGTCCTCCCGCGGTGGCGGCACCGGCCGTTCGTAGATGAAGCGGTAGCGTCCTCCCGGCAGCGGCAGCGCGAACACCGGAATCACCGCAGCGCCGGTGCGCAGCGCGAGCGCGGCGAGGGCCGAGGTGGTAGCAGCCGGGCGATCGAAGAAGTCCACATACACCGCATCGGCGGAATGCAGATGCTGATCGATCAACATCGCGACACCGCGATTCGCCGCGAGCTCGCGCATCACTTTGCGAATCGCGCCCTGCCGGTAGATCACCGCGTTGCCGGTGCGCGTGCGGATCCGCTCGAGCATCTCGTGCAGATACGGGTTGTCGAGCGGACGCGCGAGCACCGACACCGTCCGCACGCGGAGCGGATGCGCGATCGCCTGCATCTCCCAATAGCCAAAGTGTCCGGTGAAAAACAGCACGCCTCGGCCGTGCTGGTACGCCTGCAACGCGCGTTCTTCGCCCTCGACGTCGATGCGGTCACGCATCTGCGACTCCGAGAGCGTACCGAACTTCATCAGCTCGAGCAGCAGACGGCCGAAGTGCGCGAACATCTCGCGTGCGATGGCGCGGCGTTCCGCCGCCGAACGCGTGGGGAATGCCGACGCCAGATTGGTGAGTGCGATGCGGCGATGAAAGCCGTCCACGAAATATACGGCGTGGCCCAGCGCGCCTCCGCAGGCGCGCACCGCGGACATCGGCAGCACGCGTACGAACGCGCGGACGATGTGCGCCAGCCACAGCTCGACTCGATGCCTCACCGGCTTCCCTCGCCATCGATCCGAAGGTGCGCAGGCGCGAGCCGTCCGCGCAGCCAGGCCTTGAACTCGTCAGCCGGCTCGATCGCCACCTGCATCGGAAGCGCGGCCCACCACGCCTGGTGTCCGACTCTCACCGCATCCTTCTCGGTCGTCACCACCGCCCTCGCCCGCGCCTCCTGTGCGACGTTGTTGATCTCGGCGAGGTCCTTCGGCGTGTACCAGTGATGATCCGAGTAACGCAACTCGGCAACGACATTCCATCCCTGTGCGCGAACCGCGCGGAAGAAACGCTCCGGCCGCGCGATGCCCGCGACGGCCACGACGCGCGCCCCGGCCGGCACCGGCGCTTCTCCATCTCCGAGCGGCCGCAGTGCTCCGAATGTCGTTTCCACGCGGAAGGCCGTTGTCACACCGAGCGTGCTCGACACGCGAGCGGCATCGTCGCCGGTCCCCGAGACGATCACGGCATCGGCCACGCGTGCGGCATCGAGCCCTTCACGCAGTCGGCCCGATGGCAGGACTCGTTCGTCGAGATCGGCGGGCGACACGAGCAACAAGTCGATGGTCCGCGCCAGCTGCAGATGCTGAAACCCATCGTCGAGGATGAACACCGTGCAGCCGAAGCGTTGCCCGGCCAGGCGGCCAGCCAGATAACGGTCCGGCGAGACGAGCACCGGCGTGCCCGGCAGCGCACGCGCCAGCATTTGCGGCTCGTCGCCCGATCGCTCGACGGGCTCGAGCACCCGTTCCAGATCGCTGACGACCACGACGCCGTCCTCCGACCGGCGCCTGGCGTAGCCGCGGCTCAGAATCGCCGGCCGCTCGCCCATCTCGTTGCAACATCCGCACGAGCGCTTCGACGACCGGCGTCTTGCCGCTGCCGCCGACAACCAGGTTGCCCACGCTGATGACGGGACGATCGAGCCGGCGCTGCGCCTGCGGTCGCTGTTGATACCAGGAGCGCCGCAGACGTGCGACCCGCCCGTAGACCGCGCTGAGAACGCTCAATGGACCAGACGGAAAGGACGGACGACGGCGCGCGGACCGTCGGGAGGCAGCAGCTCCGCCAGCACGTTCAGCGTCTTGTCTTTCGAGCCGCGATTCTCGTCCACCAGCGCGCGAGCGGCGGCGCCGAGGCGTACGCGGCGCACCGGATCGCCCATCAGGCTGACCACGGCATCCTCGAGCTCGCGATCGGTGCGGATCTGGATGGCCGCGCCCCTGGTGAGAAACGCGTCGGCGATCTCGGCGAAGTTGTCCATGTGCGGGCCAAAGATGATCGGACGCCCGTGCACCGCCGGCTCGAGGATGTTGTGCCCGCCCGCCGGCACCAGGCTCCCACCGACGAACACCGCGGTCGCGATCTGATAGAGCTGCGCGAGCTCGCCAATGGTGTCGAGGATCACCGCGTCGACGCGCGGTTCGGAGTCGATCGGCAGATCGCTGCGTCGTCTCGTCGACAGACCCTCGCGCTGACAGAGGCGTTCGACGTCGCTGAAGCGCTCCGGATGCCGCGCCGCCAGAATCAGCAGCGCGTTGTTGCCGGCCTGCGTCGTGCGCACGCGATTGAACGCGCGGATGACCGCTTCCTCCTCGCCTTTCGATGTGCTGCCGGCGACGAAGACCAACCGGCCTGGCGAGATGCGAAAGAATCGCAGCACGCGCTCGCGGCCCCGGCCCGGCGCAGTCGAGGGATCGAGCGAGTCGAACTTCAGGCTGCCGGTCACCGTGACGCGACTCGCATCGGCGCCGAGCTTGCCGAGACGGCGCGCTGTCTCTTCACTCTGCACGCAGAAGCGATCGATGTCGCCGAGCACGCGACGCATGAACGGGCGAATGATCCGGTAGCGCGGGAACGATCGCGGCGAGATGCGTCCGTTGACGAGGGCGGTGCGCACGTTGCGGCGCCGGCACTCGCGCAGCAGGTTGGGCCAGATCTCGGTCTCGACCATCACGAAGAGACGCGGCTTCACCAGGTTGAGCGTCTTGCGGACGATGAAGGTGAAGTCGAAGGGGAAGTAGAAGACCGCGTCGGCATCAGAGACGCTGCGCGCCAGCTTCTGACCCGACAGCGTCGTTGTCGAGAGGAACACGCGCAGCGCCGGATATCGCGCTTTCAGTCCTGAGACGATCGGCCGCGCCGCGAGCACCTCGCCGACCGAGACGGCGTGGACCCAGATCGACTCCTCGGCGTCGAGATTGAACGAAATCGGCAGGTAGCCGAGCCGCTGTCCGAGGCTTCCGACGTATTTGTTGTGGCGCAGCGCCTGGTACAGGAAGTACGGCGCCAGCGCGACGAGGGCGATCAGAGTCGCGACGCTGTAAAGGAGGTACACGCTAAGTTGTGGGGAATGTTGGTCTTACAATGCAGGAAGTATAGCCTCGCGATTGACCCTGTTCAAGGCGCATCACTACAATCGACATTTGCGCAGTGATCGCGCAGCGTGGGCGTCAGCCCAATGCGGTGATGCAGAGCGCGTCGGAGGATGACGATGGCGGTTCGGGTGGGGATCAACGGGTTTGGGCGCATCGGGCGCAACATCATGCGCGCAGCGCTGGGCGCGAAGGATATCGACTTCGTCGCGGTCAACGATCTCACCAATGCGAAGACGCTGGCGCACCTGCTCAAGTACGACTCGATCCTCGGCAACCTCGAGGCGACGGTCAAAGCGACCAGCGATGGGATCTCGGTCGACCAGGACGAGTTCAAGGTCCTGTCGGTGAAGGACCCTGCGCAACTGCCGTGGAAAGACCTCGGCGTTGACGTCGTGTTCGAGTCCACGGGCATCTTTACCGCGCGAGAAGGTGCGGCGAAGCACCTTGAGGCCGGGGCGAAGAAGGTCATCATCACCGCGCCGGCCAAGAACCCGGATGTGACGGTGGTGCTGGGAGTCAACGACGAGAAATACGATCCGGCGAAACACCAGATCATCTCCAACGCGTCGTGCACGACCAACTGTCTGGCGCCGCTGGTCAAAGTGGTCCACCAGAAGTTCGGCATCAAGAAAGGGTGGATGACGACGATCCACTCCTACACGAACGATCAGAACCTGCTCGATCTGCCGCACAAGGATCTGCGTCGTGCGCGGGCGGCGGCAATATCGATGATTCCGACGACGACCGGCGCCGCCTCCGCAATCAGCGAGGTGATTCCCGAGCTCAAGGGCAAGCTCGATGGCTTCGCGATGCGCGTGCCGACGCCGAACGTCTCGATCGTCGATCTGAACGCCATCCTCGGCAAGCAGGCCACCGGAGAGGACGTCAACGCCGCGCTGCGCGAGGCGGCCGCGGGTCCGCTCAAGGGCATCCTCGCGATCTCGGACGATGAGCTCGTGTCGATCGACTTCAGAGGCAACCCGAACTCGTCCATCGTCGATGCCCCGTACACCAAAGTCATGGACGGGGACTTCCTGAAAGTGCTGTCGTGGTACGACAACGAGTGGGGCTACGCGAGCCGCTGCGTCGATCTTCTGCGGCAGATCGTCGAGCGCGGGCTTTAGCCCCCGCGGATAGCGCTGACATACCGTGGCCACTCGCACCATCCGCGATCTCAAGCTGAAGGACACGCGCGTCTTCATCCGCGTGGACTTCAACGTCCCGCTCAAGAAGGGTGTCATCGGCGACGACACCCGCATCCGTGAGTCGCTGCCGACCATCGAATACGCGCTGAAGGCCGGCGCACGCTGCGTCATCCTGGCCTCGCACCTCGGGCGGCCGAAGGGTCAGCCGAATCCTGAGATGAGCCTGCGTCCGGTCGCCATTCGCCTGAGGGAGCTGCTCGGCCGCGACGTCGCGTTTGCCGAAGACTGTATCGGTCCGCCCGCCGAACGCGCCATTGCGAGTCAACCCGCCGGCGGTGTCGTGCTGCTCGAGAACCTGCGCTTCCACGCCGAGGAAGAAAAGAACGACGTGAACTTCGCGAAAGGTCTCGCGGCGCTGTGTGACGCCTATGTGAACGACGCCTTTGGTGCTGCGCATCGCGCGCACGCGTCGGTCGAGGCCATCGTGCGGCTGATGCCACAAGCCGGCGCGGGGCTCTTGATGGAGAAGGAACTGCGCTACCTCGGTGAGGCGCTCGGCAATCCCGCGCGGCCGTTCGTCGCCGTGCTCGGCGGCGCCAAGGTGTCGGACAAGATCGAGGTCATCGACAACCTGATCCCGCGCGTCGATCGGCTGCTGATCGGCGGTGCAATGGCGTACACGTTCTTCAAGGCCATGGGCAAACCCGTCGGCAGGTCGCTCGTTGAAGACGACAAGCTCGACTTGGCTCGCGAGATCATGTCGAAGGCCGGCGAACGAGCGAGGCCTGCGTCGCGCCTGCAATTCCTGTTACCCGTCGACCACGTCGTCGCACCCAGGCTCGAAGCCGGCGCGCCCGCGGAGACGCTGCTCGTGGACGATGCCGGGATCGGCGATCGGATGGGGCTGGATATCGGTCCGGCGACGGTGATCGCGTATGCGGCAGCGCTGCGCGACGCCAAGACCGTGGTGTGGAACGGTCCGATGGGTGTGTTCGAGATCGACGATTTCGCCCGCGGCACAATGGCCATGGCGTCGGCCATCGCCGAGGTGAAGGGGACGACGATCATCGGCGGCGGGGATTCGATCGCGGCGGTAAAGAAGGCGGGTGTGACCGATCGCATCACGCACATCTCGACCGGCGGCGGCGCGTCGCTCGAATTCCTCGGTGGTCAGACGCTGCCTGGGGTTGCGGTGCTGCCCCAGGCGTAATGCAAAATGCGAATGCAAAATGCAAATGAGCAGCGTCGTGAGTTGTTTGCATTTCGAATTTTGCATTTTGCATTGCTGATATATGCGAACTCCATTCATCGCGGGCAACTGGAAGATGTACAAGACGGTCGCCGAGACCGTGAAGTTCGTCAAAGAGCTGCGCGGCATGGTGAAGGACATCGCCGACGTCGAGATCGTGCTGGCGCCGCCGTTCACCGCGCTGCATGCCGCCGCAGAGGCGGCCCGCAACAGCAACGTCGTGATTGCCGCGCAGGACAGCTACTGGGAGCGCGAGGGCGCGTTCACCGGTGAGATCAGCGCGCCGATGATTCGCGAGGCCGGCGCAGAGTATGTGATCGTCGGACACTCCGAGCGCCGTACGCTGTTTGGCGAGACCGACGCTGTCGTCAATCGAAAAGCCGTGGGCGCGTTCGCGGCAGGACTCACACCGATCATCTGCATCGGCGAGACACTCGATCAGCGCGAGCGCCGAGAGACGTTCGACGTTCTCGATCGGCAGATCAAGGCCGGTCTCGACGGACTGACCGGCGAACAGCTGGCGCTTCTGGTGATCGCCTACGAGCCGGTGTGGGCGATTGGCACCGGCCGCAACGCGACGCCGACGCAGGCGGGCGAGGCGCACGGGCACATCCGGCAGCGGCTGCGGCAATGGTTCGGGAACGATGCGGCGGAGCACTGCCACGTGATTTACGGCGGCAGCGTCAAGGTGGACAACATCGTGGAGCTCGCCTCGCAGCCCGACGTGGACGGGGCGCTGGTGGGCGGCGCCAGCCTGGATATTCGTTCGTTTTTCGAGATCGTGATGCGCGCCCGACCGGCGGCGGTATAATCGTGGTTTGCCGTAGGGCCCGTCCTGACGGACGGACCGAGATCTTCACGTAGGGCCGGTCCTTCGGACCGGCCGGACAGAGACATGCTGTATTACCTGATCGCAACGCTTTACGTCCTGACGTGCATGGTGCTCATGCTCGTCATCCTGCTGCAGCAGGGCAAGGGCGGCGATATCGCCAACGCATTTGGCGGCGGTTCGAGCCAGGCGGCGTTCGGTGCGCGGAGCGGCGCGACGGTGCTGTCGCGCGCGACGACCGTCTGCGCGGTGCTGTTCGTCGTCGGGGCCCTGGTGCTCGGCATCGTCGGCCAGCGTGGGCCCGGGTCGGTGATTGGCGGCCGCGTGCCGGCACGTGCGCCAACCGCGCCTGCGACACCGGCGCCGGCTGCTCCGGCTCCGACGCCAGCGCCGCCGGCAACACCGGCGCCGCCGGCGGAGACACCGGCGAAGTAGGGCCGGCCTTTCGGACGGTCGAACGTAGAGGCGGGTCTTCAGACCCGCCGACCCTCCTCGCGGAAGTGGCGGAATTGGCAGACGCACCAGCTTGAGGGGCTGGCGGTAGCAATACCGTGGGGGTTCGAGTCCCCCCTTCCGCACCAACAAACCAAGTTGTTTCGGGTCAACCACTTGGCGTGACGATCCGCTGATCCGTGGGGGCATTGCGGAGGTCCGAACTGCCGTCTACATGCGCCGAAGTGCAGAAGGGGGCGCCAGGACGTTCTCGCTATCATCTGCGCCAACGCAGCAGGTACCCTCTCTGCGACACCGAACGACTCGCCATCAGCCCACTGCCCGAATCAGCTGACTGCACGCAGTCTGACTCACGTCAATCGCCGCCGAGATCCCGGTACGAATCACAGTCGCCGGTACTTGCGCTGTGAAATGGGGCGGCGGCGGCGGGGCTCGCCGTCCTCAAGAAGCATGCTGACGACTTCCTGCAGATTGGCCTGCAGCTCATCGAGCGATTCACCCTGGCTGTGGGCGCCAGGCCACCCTGGCACATGGCCGACGAAGAGGCCGGTGTCCGGGAATGCCTGCCTGCTACTCGCGCCGACGGTGCCCACACGGGTGCGACGATCTCGAATCGGGTCGGCAGTGTGGTGAGTAGTCCGGGGTTGGTGGACCGCCGCGTCCTTTTCGTCCAGAGTTGCGGCTTGCCAGGAGTATTGAGGGCGGCGACGATGCCAAGTGTCCTCGCCAGCGCCCGGCAGGCGCCGAAGCCCTTCGTGCTCGACGCCTTTCAAGCGGCTCCGCTACACTGACCCGTTGAACAGAGACGTGCGGAGAACGATGGCTCAGCCAGTCGTCATCGCAAGTGCGGCGATTGCGCTGCTCCTCAGCATCGGCAGGGTGTGCGCGCAAACGGACCCGGTGATAGGCCTCATCACCAAGACCGAGACCAATCCATTCTTCGTGAAGATGAGGGAAGGCGCGCAGTCTGCCGCCAATTCCAAGGGTGCGCGGCTGCTCACTGGCGCCGGGCGATCCGACGGCGACAACGCCGGCCAGGTGACGGCCATGGAGAACATGATTGCTGCCGGCGCCAAAGCCATTCTGATCACGCCCAACGACAGCAAGGCGATCGTACCTGCCATCAGGAGGGCGCGCGACAAAGGCGTCCTCGTCATCGCACTCGACAGCCCGACCGAACCGGCGACCGCCGTTGACGCACTCTTCGCCACCGACAACTACAAGGCCGGCGTACTCGTCGGCCGATACGCCAGGGCCGCGCTCGGAAACAGAAAGCCCAGGATTGTGACTCTGGACCTTTTCCCGGGTCATCCAGTGGGTGCGCAGCGCCACAACGGCTTCATGACCGGCCTCGGTCTTGCGGCGCCCGGCGCCTCCAGCAATACGCTCGGTTCGGCGCCTGCCATCGCGTGCGCCGCCGACAGCTATGGTGATCGGGCCAGAGCCCAGACGGCGATGGAGAACTGTCTTCAGAAGGCGCCGGACGTCAATCTCGTTTACACCATCAACGAGCCCGCGGCCGCCGGCGCGTTCAACGCGCTGAGAAGGGCCGGCAAAGAGAGGAACGTCATCATCGTGAGCATCGATGGCGGGTGTCAGGGCGTCGCCGACGTCGGCGACGGCAAGATCGCTGCCACCAGCCAGCAGTACCCGTTGAAGATGGCCGCGATGGGAGTCGAGGCTGCGGTTCAGTTCCTCGAGACCGGCAAGAAGCCGAGCGGCTACATCGATACCGGCGTGACCCTGATCGCGGCGACACCCGTGGCCGGTGTGGCGAGCGCGGACGTGAAGGCAGGAATGGCGCTTTGCTGGGGAAGGAAGTGACACGTGCGGTTCTGGGCCCCTTCCTTGCGCTGATTGCCGCCTGCGTCTTCTTTGCTGCTCAATCCGATCGATTCTTGACGAGTGAGAATCTCTCGCTCGTCCTGCAGCAAGCCGTCGTGGTGGGCGTCATCGCTATCGGACAGACGCTGGTCATCCTCACGGCAGGCATCGATCTCTCCTGTGGCACGGCGATGGCCCTCGGCGGCATCGTGATGAGCAAGTTCGCGGTGGACCTCGGTCTGCCCGCGCCCGTCGCTGTTGCAGGCGGCATCGGGGCACCCGCACTCATCGGGTTCGCCAATGGCCTGCTCGTCACCATCGTGAAGTTGCCGCCGTTCATTGTCACGCTGGGGACGATGAATATCGCCTTCGCGATCACTCAGCTCTACTCCAACTCGCAGACCGTGACCGATCTGCCTCCGTTGATGACGGCACTTGGCGATACCTTCAGCATCGCCGGCACGCAATTGACGTGGGGCGTCCTGCTGATGCTGGCGCTTTATGGATTGGCGTGGTTCGTTTTGCGCGAGACTGCGGTTGGCCGCCACGTCTATGCCTTGGGAAACAATCCGGAGGCCGCGCGTCTCGTGGGGATACCTGCAAGGCGGATGCTGCTTGGCGTCTACGTGCTTGCCGGGGTTGTGTATGGAATCGCCTCACTTCTCTCCGTGGGACGCACCGGCGTTGGCGATCCGAACGCCGGGCAGACCGAGAACCTCGACGCGATCACGGCCGTCGTGCTCGGCGGTACGAGCCTCTTCGGCGGCCGCGGCGCCGTTGTGGGGTCTCTGATCGGCACGCTCATCGTCGGCATCTTCCGTAACGGACTCACGTTGATGGGCGTCTCCGGTACCTATCAGGTGCTCGTGACCGGCATCCTGGTCATCATCGCGGTGGCCGCCGACCGGATATCCCGCCAGACGGCGAGCTGACTCATGAAGGTGTTGCAGGCCAAGGGACTCGTCAAGCGCTACGGTCATGTGACGGCGCTGGACGGCATGGACTTCGACCTCCTCGCCGGCGAGATTCTCGCCGTCGTCGGCGACAACGGCGCCGGCAAGAGCACCTTGATCAAGGCGTTGTCGGGCGCGGTCACGCCCGACGCCGGCGAGATGTGGCTCGACGGAAGGCCGGTCCGCTTCCGGAGTCCTGTCGACGCCCGCCGCGAAGGCGTCGAATGCTGCTATCAGGAGCTCGCCATGGCGCCGGCGATGACCGTTGCTGAGAACTTCTTCCTCGGCCGCGAGCTGCGCCGCCCGGGCTTCCGTGGCGGCTGGCTTCGTATGCTGGACAGGAAGACGATGGTCGCGTTCACGGCCACCCGGCTCGCTGACGTGAACGTGAGGATCGAGTCGATGACACAGTCTGTCGAGACGCTGTCTGGAGGCCAGCGACAGTGTGTGGCTGTCGCACGTGCTGCCACATTCGCCCGGCACGTGGTGATCCTGGACGAGCCCACCGCGGCGCTCGGCGTCAGCGAAAGCGCTGCGGTGCTCGACCTGGTCAAGCGCGTGCGCGACAATGGGCTGCCGGTGGTCCTCATTTCGCACGACATGCCGCACGTCTTCGCGATCGCCGACAGGATCCATATTGCGCGCCTGGGTCGACGCGCCGCCGTCTTGAACCCGAAGAAGATATCCATGAACGACGCAGTCGCGGTGATGACCGGGGCCGCGGCGCCCGAAGACATCCCGGCGGAGTGGCAGGCGTGAGACGCTGTGGGAACCGGAGGATGAGATGACCCGAACGATTCTTGCGGCCGCGATCGCCGCCGCGCTTACCGTCGCAGCACTGGCGCAGTCAGGCGCCAAGGCGCTGCCGCTCGACAACCTCGGGCTCGAACACCTTGACATCATCGTGCCCGACCCCGCGGCCTCTGCACGTTTCTACTCACGGATCTTCAAGGCGCCGCTGCATCAGCAGCCGGTGCGCGACACGCTGCGCTACTTCGTGGTGCTCGGCGATGTGCCCGCCGATCGGCAAGTCGGTTACGTCGCCATCGGCGCCGCGGGGCAGCGGCAGCCGGCGATTGGCCACTACTGCGTGCTCGCGAAGGTCTACGATCGCGCCGGCATGGCCAGCACGCTCCAGACGGCGGGCTTCGGCGTCGCCGCTGCGGGGCCGACCGGCATGTGGCCCGATCCGGACAATCTCGAACTGCAGTTGTTTCAGCTGCCGGCCGGACTGGTGACAGCGGCAGTGCCATCGCCCCTCGAGGTTCAGAGGGACGGCCTCCTGACGCCGCGCGGCGTCGATCACGTGATGCTGCGCGTGACGAGCCTCGACAAGTCGCTGCCGTACTATCGGCTCGTCTACGGCAATGCGGTCGAGCGGCCCCGCGACAGGAACGGACGCGTCTGGCTCGACCTCGCAGGCAACACACGCCTGGGCTTGGAGGAGGCGACGCGCGGCCAGATGCCGACGATCGCGCACTACGCGATCAAGGTTGCGCCGTTCGATCGGAGCGCATTCGAGAAGCGTCTGCAGGAGCTGAACGTGCGCGTGCTGCCGGCGCCCGATGAGCCCGACGTCGTCCGCTTCGCCGACAACAACGGCATCGTCGTCGAAGTCCGAGTCGCGGAGTAACGGCGGCGCACGTGACGCCGATCGTCAGTCTCATGAGCCTGCCCTCTCCTTCGACGCGCAGTCACTTCACGTTGGCGCCCTGATCGTACGAGTCGATGGGACGAATCCAGACGTTCCGGTAGCGCACGCGCGCCCGGCCCTGCAGCTGGAGCGGCAGTGCCGCGTCGTGTGGCGTATACACGTGCGGCGTCATCGTCGGAAGCGTCGAACCGAAGAGCTCTGTGCGGTTGTGCACGATCACGCCGTTCCAGAGAACCGTGAAGTAGCCGGGCGAGACGCGGCCGGTGAAGCGCGGCGCGTCGAAGACGATGTCGAGCGACTGCCATTCGCCAGGCTTCCTCGATACGTTCACGAGCGGCGGCCACTCGCCGTAGATCGACGCCATCATGCCGTCGGCATACGTCCGGTTCCTGTACGAATCGAGGATCTGGATCTCGTATCGGCCCATGAACGTGACGCCGCCGTTGCCGCGATTTTGGCTCGAGCCCGTGACATCGGCGGGAATCGCGTACTCGAGGTGCAGCTGCACGTCGCCGAAGCTTGCCGTGGTCGAGAGATTGCCGCCCTGCGCCTCGAAATAGCCGTCACGCACGGTCCAGGTTGCGGGCGAACCGGCGCCATTGGCGCCGCTGGAGACCCACTGCGAGAGATCCGTGCCGTCGAAAAGCACGATCGCATCAGACGGCGGCGGGATGCTGACGGTTTCTCCTGGAGTCGCCACCGGCGGCTGCGGTCGATCCGCGTCGTGGATACGCCAGCGGCTGCCGGGATTGAACGCGGTGTCGGTGAAGCCCCACACCTCGCCGCCGGGCCCGAGAACGGGCGTGCCCTGAATCCCACCGCGACCCCGGCCAGCCCCGGGCGCTTGTGGCAGAGGCTCGCCGACCTGCCCCGCGGCGACCGGCAGGCCGAATGCCGCGGCCGCAAGAGCGAGACCGGAGAGTCCGGCGACCATCCACCTCCGGATGGCGGTGGTGTCGTGACGATGGGGGTGCAGGTGCATCGATTCTCTCCCGCGATCAGCGCGCCGGACCGCGCCGCGCACGCCTCGAAAAGAACTCCAAGACCTCAGGCGTCGTCGGCTCGATCATCCCGCCGTGCGTGGCCCCCGCAGGCTCGGCGTACTCCACGGCCATGCCCCTGGTCTTCATCGTCTCCACGAGCGTGCGACTCGCCTCGACCCACGCCGGCGTCTCGGCGCCGCCGATCGACACGTGCACCGGCACGCGCACCAGCTTGGGCAGCTGGTAGTCCACGTTCGGGAGCACGCCCGACATCGGCGCGATGGCGGCCCACGTATCGGCGTGCTTCTGGCCGAGCCACCACGTCCCGAAGCCGCCCATCGAATGGCCCATCAGGTAGATCCGGTTCGGGTCGATCCTGTATTCCTTGCGGACGAGATCGAGCACGTTCATCACGTCCGCTTCGCTGAGGCCGCGGTACGTCGCTTCCTCCTCCGGCGTTCTGAGCGGCGGCGGAGCGGCGGCGCCCGAACTGCGCGGCGCGTTGCCGGGAATCGACAGCGGCGCGCCGTACCAACCGTCGGCCGCCAGCCCCATCGGCGCCACGAAGACGAATCCGTACTTTTCCAGGAGCGCAGGCAGCGTCTTCACGGCACGGAAGAAGTAGTCCTGGTCGCCGCCGAACCCGTGGAGCGCCACGACGAGCGGCGCGCCGGCGGCGGGGTCGTAGGACTGCGGAACGTACAACCGATACGGCAGCTCCTTGTCGGCCGCAGCGAAATGGTAGTGCCGCTGCTGATCGCCCTTCGCCCCGGACGTCTGCGACCCATTCTGTGCCGAAGCCGGCGCGATCAGCGCCGCGACGATTGCGAAGGCAGCCATGAACAGGTATCGCGATGTGGTCATGCGGTTGCAAGCCTCCGCGGAAGTATGGGCCGGTCGCCTCGTCCATGAGCGGGCGAACGGGGCGATTGGAGAATAATTTGCCGCGAGGTGCGGGGGGCGACGGCGCGATGATCTGCGCCATGCCGGCCCGATCTGCCTTCCTGCTCGTCGCTGCTGCCTGCGTCGCCGTCGCCGCGCAGCGCGAGCCCGACTGGGCACCCGAGATCCCGAGGGTGTGGGACGAAGCGGCGCTCGCCGACTGGGCGACTCCCGTCGCGGGTCTCGACGTTCGACCGACGCACATGAGCGCCGCCGCGTACTACAGCTTGCTGGAAGAGAACCTCAGGACCTACCCCGTGTACCTCCCCGGTCGCGAGCCCGAGGGTTACGCCGAGATGATCCGGACGGTCGGCCCGACGCCCCTGATGGAACCGGACGCGCTGAAGACCGAGGCGGCCTGGGTCCGCGCCGGCGAACGCGTGTTCCGCGACTCAGTGGTCTTGCGCACGTTCGATCCCAAGCTGATCGCGATGGCTCGCGACCCGAAGGCGTTGAACGTCACTCCGCTGCCCGATGGAACGGTGAACACGCTGCGATGGGTGCCGACGGCACAGGGTGTTGCGCTGGGGTTCGCCAACTGCAGCGCGTGCCACACACTGTATCTGCCGCCCGACAACACCGCCGTGCCTGGCGCGCCTTCGTTCGCGTCGACCGGGTTTCGCAACGGGCTGGGTGGTCAGATCCGGGCGGCGGAGCGCACGCTGGCCGGAGAGGCGCCGTTCACCATGGGCGGCGCGATCGGCGCGTGGCTCTACCAGGCGTACGGCGCTCCGTGGTCCGGAGACCCGGAGGGCGAACGGCTGAAGAGGATGACGGATGCGGACGTGCAGCAGTACGTGACCGCGAATCTCCGCGGCGGCGCCGTGGCCCGGTGGAACGGCAGCATTCTCTATCCCGCGAAGGTACCCGACCTGATCGGCATCCGGGACCGCAAGTACATCGATCACACCGGCACGCATCTGCATCGCGGCATCGGCGATCTCATGCGGTACGCGGCGCTCGTCAGCTTTGCCGACTCCACCGAGTTTGGCCCGTACCGCATGCTCGACCCGCAAACGAAGCGGTTTCAGACCCGCCTGCCCGACTCGTCGCTGTATGCGATGGCGCTCTATCTGTACTCGCTCGAGTCGCCTCCGAACCCCAATCCACGCGATGAGCGGGCGGCGGCCGGCGAGAAGATCTTCCAGCGCGAGTCATGCGTGTCGTGTCATACGCCGCCGCTTTTCACGAACAACACGTTGACGCTGGCCCGGGGATTCTCCCCTCCGCGGAACCTGCCGGCGTCACTCGACGTCCTCCGGATCTCGGTGGGCACAGACCCCGGCCTCGCGTTGAAGACGCGCAAGGGTACGGGTACTGCAAAGTGCCGTCGCTCAAGGGCGTCTGGTATCGCGGCCACTACCTGCACGACGGGGCCGTCGCCAGCCTCGAGGAATTGTTCGATCCGCGTCGTCTGGAAGACAGCCACACACCCGGAGGCTGGCGTCCGCCAGGCGTGCAGATGCGGGCGATTCCCGGCCACGAGTTCGGCCTTCGCGTGTCCGCATTGGAGCGCGAGCAGCTGATCGCCTACCTTCGAACGTTGTAGCCGAGGCTGCGCGAAGGGAGGTCTGTCCACATCTCCCGCTTCTAGCGTGGCCTGCTCAGTGGACGCCACGCAGTGCGAATGGAGGCGGGGCCGCCGGACATCTTGATGGCAGGCATGCGTGTGAGCTTCTTGCCATCAAAGTCGAATACTTCGATCTGTTTTTCAATCATGCATTGAATCACGACGGTGCGTTCGTCGTTGCTCCAGGCAACGCCCTGGCACCAGGGACTGACGCGCGCTTCGGCGACGGGCGTGAGACGGGAGCCGGTGAGACGCAGGATCTTCAGGATGTTAGCGTCGTGATGATACGGCGAGGACTTCGGAAAACTGGTGCCGTTGATCAGGCTCACCGCCACATAGTTGCCCTTGGGGGACAGCGCCAGTCCTTCGGGAATGATGCCCACTGCGACCGAATCAATGACACGGGGATTGGCAGATGCGATGTCGACGACGGTCAAGGTGTCGACTCCTCCAGTGGGCCCGTTGCCGATATTGGCAACGATGGCCAGATCCCCCTTCGGTGTGACCTCGATGCCGACCGGGCGAAGATTCGCGACGACGGACCGCCCTGTATCGCGCACCTCGGTTCCCGTCACCGAAAGGACGGCGAGCGTGTGGGTGTCGGTGCACGTCACGTAGACGGTGCCGCCGTCGGGCGTGAACGCGGGCATGCTGGGGCCGCAGCTCTTGTCTTGCAGCGAGATGCTTCCGGCGGGTGCGACGCGGGTTCCTGCGATCGTATAGATCGACACAGTGCTGTCGCCGCGGTTGGTAACCAATGCCAATGTGCCGGCCGCGTTGATGGCGATGCCGTTCGGGAAGAGGCCGGCCTCGAGCGTCGCGATGACGGCGGGCGGCGAAGACTTGAGATCGATGACAGAGATCTTGTTGTCCTGCATCGTCTTCGTCGGGTCCGCGGGATTCACCTTGAGTGAATTCGATAGCAGCGCGATGGATTCGTCCGGCGTCACGGCGATCATCTGCGGAGGGCCGGACCAACTGGACGGCGCGTTCAGTTCCGCCACGATCTTCGGCGGGCGCGCACTCAGATCGATGAGCGTCACGGTGTCCGGCGGAGCGTTGGCGACCATGACGCGGACGCCATCCACCAGGATCTCCGTCGCATCGTTTGCAGAAACGGCGATCTGCGCGCGCACCGGCAGCGCAGAGAGCAACAGCATCAGCAGCGTTCGGCGGATCATCGAGTCGGCGCAGCGTAACACGGTCTCGCGCGGTGCACTCCCAGAGGCCCAACTGCGAATCTCGTGATAAAACCATCGGCCATGATTACAGGGGACGACTTGCGGTCGGGTCCGTCTTACTTCAACTCGTCGAACACGACCTGAACGTTCTGCAGCAGCCTCACCGGAGTCGGCGTCGCATAGCCCGCGTACTTCGCCGGAATCTTCCAGGCTTTCGCCACCTCGTCCGCGGACTTGCCGGCGGCCTTCCCCGCCCGCACGTCGTTCGCAAAGTCACGATTGAACTGCGCATACTCGCGGAGATCCGCGACCGTCATGGTCCGGCTGTGCCCCGTGATGATGGTGTCGATGTTCCTGACCGTGTCGGCGGCCTTCGTCAGCGTGTCGGCGATGGCGAGACCGCTTCCGCCGTTGACGGCATCGAGGCCCGGGATGTTCTTGCCCGAGAAGATGTCGCCGGCGTGCATAGCGCGCAGCGCCGGAAACACGACCCACGCATCGCCGTTGGTGTGACCCCGGCCGAAGTAGTACAAGTCGATGCGGTCGGCGCCGGTCCCGATCGTCATCCGGTCCTTGAAGGTCTTCTTCGGCATGCCGCGGCCGTTGTTGGCCTTGAAGATGTTCGGCGGCTGACCGTTCGGCGCGGTCTGCGTCGACGCGCGCATCTCCTGCATGTTTGCGGCGGTGTTCTCGTGCACGACGACCTCGACGGTCGCCGGAAACTCGACGTTCCCACTCACGTGATCGCCGTGCGTGTGTGTATTGATGATGGTCGTGATGGGCTTCGGCGTCAGTTCCTCGATTCTGTCGAGGATCGGCTGGCCCCACCCGGGATTCTTCGTATCCACCACCACCACGCCCGACGCGCCGACGAAGACAGCCGTGTTACCGCCCCCACCGGTGAGCATGAAGAGGTTGTCACGGAGCTTCTCGACCTCGACGACCTTGGGCGCGGCCGGTTGCTGTGACGCGGCGACCGCCAGCGAGAGTGCACCGACTGTCAGCAGCGTGGCGAGAACGATGCCCCTCTTCATTCAGCCTCCAATCCGGTGCCTTGTCCACGCTACTTCTGCGCCTCGGGATTCCAGTCCGCATCCGGCCCCTACTTCTTTGACGCTGCGGCCCGCAGCAACGCGCGAATCTCGGCTGCAGTCGCGGGGTTGACGGCTCCGCCAGCGCCGCCACGACCTCCGGCTCCGCGCCCCGCAGTATTAGGCCCGGCCGCGCCGGAGCTCCGCCTCGGCCTCGTGCTCCGCCGGCGCTGCCCCAGCAGCCCCGACATCGAGCAGATCGATCGGCTTCCTGCCGTTGGCATCGACGAGTTCGGGCGTGGCGCCTTTCTCCAGAAGGTACCGAACCAGGTCCGTCCGGCCCGCCTGCACCGCTCCGTGGAGAGCCGATGTCCCTTCTTTGTTCGGAGGCGGATTGTAGGAGATCCGCATGGAGTAGGACCTCGTGCCGGTGACCTGAGTATTCACATCGGCGCCGTGCTGGATCATCAAATCCAGAAGCGTGGTGTTGGGCGCACCGCCGCCTCCACCAGCACCCGGCGTCACGCCTGCCGCCACCAGGAATGGCGTGAAACCCATGCCGTTGATGTTCGGGTTGGCGCCCTTGGCCAGCAGAGCGCGAATGACTTCCATGTCGCCGGCCTCGGTTGCGCGATACAACGCCGTGCATCCCGTGCTCAATTGCCGGTCGGCAAAGCGTCCGCTATTGCCGCCGCGGCTGGGGCGATGCATGTTCAACTCGGCATTCACGTCGACATCTGCGGCCAGCAACCTGTTGATGATGTCCATGTGAGAACCAGCCGGGCCTGAGCCGCGAGCAGGCGCGGCAGCTCCGCGTCCACCTCGCCCACCAGCCAGGGATCCCTTTCGATCGATGACGATCCAGAGCGCCGTGCGTCCCCACCAATCCGCGACATGCGGATTCGCGCCACGATCCAACAGCAGCGTGGCCACGTCGTTGTGATCGTTATCGAGGCTGACCATCAGCGGCGTGACGCCTTCCGGCGTCGGCACATTCACATCGGCGCCGGCACCGATCAGCGCCGCGACGCAGTCGGAGCAGCCGTTGCGAGCGGCATACAGCAGGGCGGTCAATCCCCCGACGGGACGGTACTGACCGCGAGGCTCCGAGGACAGCTGGTTCGGCCAGTCCGTATACAGCGCGCGAGCCTTGACGTTGGCGCCCTTGGACAGCAGCAGCTTCGTCATCTCGGCCGCGTGTTTCGACGCGGTGACAGCCCACATCAAAGGCGTCTGGTGTTGAAACTCCTCAACCGCATTGACGTTGGCGCCGGCTTTGACCAGCATCTCGACGATGGGCAGCTCCCCCGTCTTGATCGCCAGCATCAAAGCGGTCTGGCCGCTCTCATCCGCACGATCGACTCCCGCGCCGGCATCCAGCAGCATCTTCACCATCCGGGCGTCGGCCAGCTTGACCGCTTCGGCAAGCGGGGTGGAACCGAACTCATTGACGACGTCCACTGTCGCCTTCTTCGCGATCAACGCGTCGATCAGCTCGTAGTCCACCTTGTAGACCGCCCAATGGATTGGGCGGGTGCCGTCTGGCTGCGCTTCATTCACATCCGCTCCGGTGCGAATCCTGTCGAGCGCCGCCTTCCGGTTTCCGGCTTGAATGAGATCGGCAAGGGAACTCCTGGACTGACCAAGGGCCGGCGCAACGGCAGCAAGCACGCAGACACACGCGAGAGCGAAACGCTTCACGCTGTCTCTCCTACACGACACCGCTCTCTAGACAACATTGGGGCCCAGCTTGTCGTGGTGCGCCCACAAACCCTTGGCCGCGTCATACAGGAACTTGTAGGGATCGTTCCATGTGCGCGCGAGGCCCTTCAGAACGCCACGCTCCAGCATGTCCTTGGGGCCGTCGCCTTCCCGAACCCGATCGAACAGGCGCTTCCGAACCTCTTCCATCATGTCCCGCTCCGCCTTGAATTCCGCCTTCGACAGGACGGGCCCGTACGCCGGCACGATCCGCGTTTGCTCATTCGCGAGCGTCAGGAGGACATCCATCGCATCCACGCGGCCGCCGATCCACGCTCCGGTCACGTAGTCGAGCGCGGGATCGCGCAGCGGCGACGCCACGTCGCCCACCGCAAGAACGTTCGCATTCCTGAAGTGGACATAGATATCGCCGTTCGTGTGGGCCAGGGTCAGGTAGCCGTAGTCGATCTGCTCGCCTCCCGTTTTCAGCGAACCGGTGGTGAGAAACGTCTCCGTGGGACGGGCAGCTTTCGGGCGGGCTTTTTCATAGCGATCGTCAGCCTGAATCCAGTGGTCGGCCGACATCCACTCCAGAGTGCGCTTGTGCGCAATGATCTTCGTCCCCGTCGAGAACAGTTCGTTGTTGCCGGTCTGATCGACGTGATGGTGAGTATTGAAGAGCGTGTTGACCTTGGCGTTCGCGCCAAGCGACGCCATGATCTTGTCGAACGACTTCGGAGCGCCGCCGTCCACCAGCACAAAGCCTTCACCGGTGAAGAACGCCAGAACGTTGCTTCCGCCTCCATCCACCACCGCCATCTGGTCCGTCAGGCGACGAACGCCGCCGAATGCCTGTTGCGCGCTGAGAACGCCGGAGGACGCCCACGTGGCGAACACGCCAAGCGCGCCCTTCAACACGTCCCTGCGATTCAGCGGCACCGCCATCACCTTCAGATGTCCGCGATCGTGCCCGTGCTGTCGCCGAACGTGTCGCGTTCCACGCCGACCTTCTGAAGCAGCGTCAGGTGGAGATTCGCGATCGGCGTGCGCTCCGGCAGCACGAGATGCTGGCCGCCGAGCTTCATCTTGCCGCTGCCGCCGCCGACCACGATGTTCGGCTCCGGGTAGTTGTCGTGTCTGATCGCTGTTGCTCATGTTCGATCCGTACATGAAGATCGAGTGATCGAGCAGCGATCCCTGACCGTCTGGCGTCTCCGCCATCTTCTTGACGAAGCCCGCAAACTGCTCGAGGTGCCAGGTCTGGATCTTGGCCAGCTTTTCGATCCTCGTCAGATCGTTGGCGTGGTGTGAGACGGGATGGAAGGAATCCGGAATACCGATGTGGTTGTAGGTCCGGTTCGTCCCTTCCGCGGCCATGATGTAGGACGCCACCCGCGTCAGGTCCGCCTGATACGCGAGCGCGACCAGGTCGAACATCAACTTCACCTGCTCGGCGAAGGAGTCCAGTTCTCCCACGGGAGCCTCGGGAATCGTGAACGCGGACAGATCTTTCGCCGCCGCCTTCTGCGTTCGGCGCTCGACCTCGCGAACGCTCTCGAGATATCCGTCGAGAACGGCCCTGTCCCCGTTCCCGAGGTTGCCCTTCAGGCTCTTGCGTGCCCTCCAGGATCAGATCCAGCAGGCTGTTCGTGCGTGTGTTGATGGTCGCGCGCTCCTGCGGCGTGTCGCCCTCACCGAACAACTGGAGAAAGACCTTCCGCGGATTCGGCTCCATCGGCAACGGCGATTCCGCGTCGCGGAACGACAGCGTGGAATAGTATCCGCCGCCACCGGCCGCCGACTGCACGGTGGTTTCCGCGGCGACTTCGAGCGAGGGCAGCGGCGTCTCCTGCCCGATGATCTTCGCGATCACCTGATCGAGAGTCGTGGCCATGTGCGCGCGGGGCGCGCCGGTATCCGGACGGGTCGCGCTGAGCCACGTGGCGGGCGTAAACGAATGCACCGAACCCGCCGTGGCGGCATTCTGCAGGTTCCCGAACGACGACACGTACTTCTTGTACGGCTCCAGCGACGCAAGGATCGGACTGAGCGTGAAGGTGGCACCGGAACCGGACGGCGTCCACTTGTCCAACGACGGACCGTGCGACGTATTCCCCATGATCGCGCCGTGGGGAATATAGAAGAATCCGGTCCGCAGTTTCGGAACCGCCGCGGTCTGGGCGAGCGCCGTGCCGGCCGGCACCATCGCATCCAGGAACGGCAGCGCCAACGAGACTCCGGCGGCCTTCAGAACGGCTCTGCGAGGAATATGTTTCTTCGTGATGAACATGGTTCGCGCAACCTTACTTCGCGGCGTCCACACCCTGCCTGCGGAACGCGTTGCTGTTGACGATTCCCAAGACGAGTGACGACAGCGTGTAGTTGTCTTTCGCCGCTGACCGAACGATGCCGCGAACCTGCGGCATGTCGAAATACTCCAGTCGTCGATTGACGGCGTACATCAGCAATCTCTCCGTCACGGTCCGCGCGAACACGTCCGGACGCGCGGCCAGTTGCGCGCGGAGGTCCACCACACCGTTGATCGCGACTCCCGTCGGCAGCACCGTGCTGGCATCGATCGGAGCGTCGGCCTCGCTGTCCCTCGTCCGCCATTGCCCGATCGCGTCGAAGTTCTCCAACGCCAGGCCGGTCGGATCGATCACGCCATGACACATCCGGCACGTCGCCTTGTCGCGATGCTGCTCCAGCCTCGCGCGAACGGTCTTGGGCTGCTCGCCGGCCTTCTGTGAGAGGTCGGTCGCGGTATCGGGCGGGGGCGGCGTCGGCGGCGTGCCCATCAGCTTGTCGAGCACCCACGCTCCACGCAAGACCGGAGACGTGCGGTCGCCATACGACGTCCGCAGCTGGACCGCGGCCTTGCCCAGCAGGCCGAAACGCGTCTTGTCTGTCAGCGTGACCTTGCGGAACTGCGCGCCGGTCACGCCGGAAATACCGTAGTGACTCGCGAGACGGTCATTCAGGAATGTGTAGTCTGCCGTCAGGAGCTCCACCACGCTTCGATCCTCCGAGAAGACGCTGCCGATGAAGGCTTGCGCTTCCGTCGAAAAATCGCGCCGCAGTTGCTCGTTGAATCCGCGGAACAGAGTCGGGTCGGGGACGACCTGATCCAGCGTCGTGAGATTCAGCCACTTCATCGCGAAACTGGTCACCAGGCTGGAGGCCCGGGGATCGGCGAGCATGCGTCTCGCCTGTTTCTCCATCACTCCCGGACGGGTCAATCCATTCGATGAGGCGAGCGTCAACAGTTCCTCGTCCGGGCCGGTGTTCCACAAGAAGAAGGAGAGCCGGGAGGCGAGTTCCAGATCGGTCAGAGAGAACTCAGTGTTGGGCGTCACACCCTTGGGCCCGCGGATGCTGCGATACAGAAACTGCGGGCTGACCAGCACGGCAGCCACGGTCTGCTCGATTCCCTGGTCGAAGGTTCCGCCGTTACGGCGTTCCGCTTCATAGAACGGCACGAGCCGGTTCACATCTTCCGTGGTGACCGGCCGCCGGAATGCGCGGCGCGCCAGCTGTTCCGTGATCTGTCTGGCGCAGGCCGGCTCGCCAGTCTTCTTGGGATCGCACACGAAGATCAGGGCGCGGCTGGGAGTCATCGACACGCCGGTAGGATTGAACGGTCCGGCAACCGCGACGCCGTCGAGCAGATGAGGCCTGCGGTCGGTGGGCGCCGCGCCGCCGGTCAATCCGCCGTAGGGTTGAAGCCTTGCGAGGTTTTCGCTCGTCTCCACATGGGGGCGATCGACGAAGGCCACGACAACGTCGCGCACGCCGGCTTTCACCTGAACGGGAATCTTCGAGAAACGGTCCATGACCTGAGAGCGTCCGGTTCCCGCCGTGCGATCGACCAGAGAGAGATCCGCCGCTCCACCGATGGACTTGCGAAACACGGTTCGGCCATCGATCAAGATGACCACCGTGTTCTCGCGCTCCAGCGCATTGCTGTACGGGCCCACCGCCAGGTTCGTCAGGGTGATCTGATACTCGCCGTCGGCCGGGAAGCTGTGTTTGAACTTGATGCCGCCCCACGTACCCAGAGGTGGAGGGTCGTCTGGATTCTGGTTGGCGTCGATCGGGTACTTCACGCTGGACACGCGAGGATTGGGATTGCCCACCGCGATCTGAGCGATGTGCCGCGCCGCGGTCACGTACTGATCGAGGAACGCGGGCGATACGCTCAAGGCGTCCGCGATGTTGTCGAAGCCTTCCACCTGGATGTCCTGCGGCAGAACGTCCTTCGGGTTCACGTCCACGCCCACCAGGGCCTTCACCGACGCGGCGTACTCGGTGCGGTTCAGGCGCTGGATCGGCAGATAGCCGGCCTTCGGACCCTTGGCGTTGGTGTCGAGCGTGTTCTCCATCCAGGCGACGAACGACTCGACATCCTTCTGCGGCGGCTGCGGACTGCCCGGAGGCGGCATCTGATTCCCGCGCAGCTTGCGCAGCGCCTTCTCCCAGATCTCAGCGTTGTCCGCCGCGGCCTGAAGGTTCAATCCTTCCAACGCAAGACCACCCATCTTTGCGCGGGTGCTGTGGCAGGTGACGCAGTACGTCTGTCACCATCTCCTGATGTTGATTCGCGGCGGTCTGCGCGGCGGCGCTGGTCTCCAAAGACACCGGAGACGCGATCAGAACCAGAAGCGCGCTCAGAGGAAATGAAATGCTTCATAGATCGCGCCTTTCTTATCACGAAACAGAGGCGGCCAGCCGCTCCGCCGCAGCCATCAGGCGCCCGTTTGGAGTCGGCCGACGATTCCCGTAAGCTGCTGACCGAAGGCTATGGAACGGGTGCGACACCTCCGCGCGCCGCTCGCGGATGCTTGGCCGGACGGCAGTCGCTTGCCTCGCGCATGCCTGCGACGACCGGACTCAGAAGCCAACTGTCCTGGGGGCAATATGAGGG
>CAVSKE010000003.1:0-18443 GCA_963728305.1 uncultured Acidobacteriota bacterium | reverse complement strand
CAACGCCACGACCGTATTGACCTGCATCGCGCGCCGGGCGGGAATGTACGACGCTCCCGCCGTCACGGCGATGAGCAGCACGACCACACCGAGCACCGTCGCCGGATCGGTGGGCTCGACCCCGATGAGCAGCCCGCGCAACAGTTGACCGATGGCCAGCGCCCCCGCGGTCCCGAGCACGAGGCCGATCGCCAGCTGACGTGCGGCGCGCTCCACGACCAGCCAGGCGATTTGTGACGGCCGCGACCCGAGAGCCACGCGAATGCCAATCTCGCGCGTGCGCTGTGCGGTCGCGTACGCGGTCACTGCGTACAGACCCAGCACGGCCAGCACGAGCGCAATGCCGCCGACCAGCGCGATCATCGTCCCGAACGCACGTAATCCGAACCGCTCGTCTGCCATGGCCAGCGAGTCATCCAGCCGCATCACGGTGTACATGGGCAAGTCGGGATCGAGCGCACGCAGGTGGCCGCCGACGGCCGCAGCGGCCGCGCCGACAGCACTTGATTGCACGAGGACGCTCGCATCTGGAATCGGATCGGCCGCGAACGTCACGTAGACGATAGGCTCGACCCCATCCCGTGACTCGGGTACCGCTCTGACGAATGTCCGGCGCCACGCCAATGATGTCCGCGTCCAGCGAGCGCCCGTCACGACCGGTCAGACGGAGGCGATGGCCGATGGGATCCTGATTCGCAAAATGAACGGCGGCAAACCGCTCGTTGACGATCGCCGGCGCAACCGAACGACCCTCGTCGGTCGCGGTGAAGTTGCCGCCGCGGACAGATCGCGAGCCAATGACCGCGAAGTAGCTGTGGCCGACCGTCATCTGAAACACGAGACCCGGATTGAGATCGTCGCGGATGTCCCTGCCGTCGATTGACAGCCGCCGAACCGCCGCCCGCTCGAACGGCGCCTGACTCGAGAGCGTGGCACGGAAGCCTGGCGCATCAGCCAGCCGATCTTCCAACTGCCGATAGAAGCGTGCCCGCTGCTCGGCCGTGTTGTATTGCGGGCCCGACAGCGACAACCGCATTCGTACGAGACCGTCGGTGCGGACGCCGGCATCCATGTCCTGCTGAGCGATGATGCTGCGCACCATCAATCCCGCACCGACGAGCAGCATCGGGGCAAGCGCCAGCTGCGTCACGACCAACCAGGTGTTCCATCGCCGCTGGCGAGGAGTGCCGGTATGACCGGTACCGGCCTGAACGAGCTGCCGGCTGATACTCGTCCTCGACGCCTGGATCGCCGGCACCAGTCCAAAGAGGATGGCCGTGCCCAGACACGCCGTGGTCAAGAAGGTGAAGACGCGCCAATCCAGCTCGAACCGAATCCAGTACGGAAACCCCTGTCCTCGACCGTCCTCGAGTTGCCCGACGGCGTCTGAGAACACATTGACAACAAGCATCGAGAGGCCGAGCGCGACAACCCCGGCGAGACTCGCCAGCAAGAAGCTCTCGACGAGCATCTGACGGACGATCTGCGCGCGGCTCGCGCCCACGCCGAGGCGCACGGCGATCTCGCGTGTGCGATAGGCGGCACGCGCCAGCAGCAGGTTGGCCACGTTCGCGCAGGCCATGACCAGCACGAAACCGACGAGTGTCACGAGAATCGGAAAGGTCGTGCGAGAGCGCCCGCCGATGAGCCGCTCGCCAAACCTGCCGACCCGCGGCTCGACACCGCGGTTCGTGGCTGGATGCGCAGTGGCCAATACCGCGGCCCTGCGACGGAGATCGTCGGCCGCCTGTTCGCGCGTCGCAGTCACGGTGAGCCGGCCCAGTCCCTCGATCGTTCGGACATCTCGCTTCTCCCGCGTTTCGGCAGGCAGTTGCGCAAGTGGTTGCCACAACCGTGAGCGCGCCGGGAACGCGAAACCTCTGTCCATGATGCCGATGACCGTCGACGGCACACCGTTGACGCGAATGGGTCGCCCGATCACGCTGGGATCACCGTCGTACCGGCTGCGCCAGAGTGCATCGCCGAGGATGACGACCGGGGGCGCACCTGGACGATCATCGCGCGTGTCGAACCCACGCCCGGCGATCGGCGCGTGGCCGATCAGGTCGAACGCATTGGCGGACACGTACGCGCCAACGGCGCGCTCCGGAAGCCTGCCCTCGTCGGCCACGTTCATCGCGGTCTCGGCGACTCCGGCGAGACCGTCGAAAGTCCGTTGCCCTGCTGACAAGTCCTGGAAGATCCAGATACGAGATGCCCGCGTTGGGACGAGCACGACCATCAACGCTCGACAGGACCGTGACGATACGATCGGGATCGGTAAACGGCAGGTCGCGCAGGACGAAACCGTTGAGGAGCACAAAGACCGTGTTGTTGGCCGCGATCCCGAGCGAGAGCACAAGCACGGCGGCGGCCGTGAACCAGCGCTCCTTAACCAGGAGACGCAGACCGAAGCGCACGTCGCGCAGGCAGTCGATGACGAAGCCGAAGGTGCGGTGATCGCGATGCATCTCTTTCATCGGCTCGACGCCACCGAAAGCACGCCGCGCTGCGAGGCGAGCCTGTTCCCGCGTCACGCCACGCTGCACGTAGTCCGCGGCGAGCAGCTCCAGATGCGCCCGGTCTTCCTCGTCGAGACGATTCTCGAGTTGATCGCGGTGGAACAGCGCGGCAAGCGGCCGAGCAGCGCGTGGATCACGAGCCCTCTTCGAGCAGCCGCGACATCATGGCGACCGTGCGCGACCACAGGTCGGCTTCAATCGCCAGCTCGTCGGCCCGCCCGCTATCGCGTAGACCGCGCGCGGCGATCGTCCTCGCTCATGCCCGACCGCCTTGATCCATGCCTCGCCCAGCCGAGGAGCGCCGGATAGATCGTTCCCTGATCGAGCGCGACGGAGCCTTCGGCAATCTGCCGATGCGGCGAGCGATGCCGTAGCCGTGGCAGCGGCCCCACCCCGTCGAGCGTTTTGAGGACCATCAGGTCCAGCGCACCGTACGGCACTTCGTCCATGTCGGCTATCAACAGGAGCAAACACTACGCCATGTTGATAATCAACAGGAACAACAATCGTTGGTAGTGTTCGTAGCGTTCGTAGGGTTCGGGAACGTTCGGATCGTTCGTTACTGGGACTTCCCTCGTCCCACAGGCGAACATGCGCAGTGGCCATGAACGACTCGAACGAGCGAGAACGACTCGAACGATCCGAATGATTCGAACGGCTCGAACGATCTACTGGAAATTCGAGACCAGGTAGGCGTCGGTCTGCGCGACGCCGCGCGAGACGATCAGGCTGCCGCCATCTGCCGAGCGCTTGCCGCGAACGATGCCGAGGTCGGCGAGGTTGGTGACCTTGATCGGTGGGCCACCTGCCAGGCGCTGAAGCCAGACGTTCTGGCGCTCGACGGTGGAATACAGCACGCCGTCTCCGTTCGCCGTCCATTCCACGAGCCCGTTCGCCGTGGCCGGCGCGATGGTGCCCAGCACGCGTGGCGGTCCGCTCCCGTCGAGCGGCATCGTCACCAGCGCGAGTTGCCCGGCGTTTGACGCGACGTTGATTCCTGCCAGAAGCCGTCCGTCCGGCGAGACCGCTGGCCGATCGATGCCCGCGGCGATCAGCGTCGGCTGGCCCCCGTTGATCGGCACGCGCCACGTCGCCGGCTCGGCGTCGCCGAGCGAGGCGCAGACGACATACTGTCCGTCGGGTGTGACGGACAGCCACGATGGACGTGGCACATGCGCGAGCAGCCTCGGCTCGGCGCCATCGACATTCATCCGCCAGACACCGGTCTGACCGTCGCGATTGGACACGAACACGATCGTGCGGTCGTCGGGCGATACCGCCGGCCACGTGTTGGTGCCCTCTCGGGTCAGCGTCTCCCGGCTGCCGCCCGTGCGATCGACGATCGCGAGCTGCGAGTTCCCGCGCTCGCCGGTACTGATGACGAGACGGCCGTCCTTGAGCGGCGCGATACCCAGCAAGCCGTCGTAGCGTTCCGATGCGATGCGCTGTGGACCCTGGCCATTCAGCGGCAGACGCCACAGCGAATAGACGGCGTCGAGCCCGACCGAGACAAATGCGCTGCCGTCAGCGCGTACGGAGATGTTGCGGTATTCGAGGAGGTCGGGCGTAACACGACGTGGCTCCCCACGCGGGTATGGCTGCAGCCAGACCTTGCGCGGTATCTCTTTCAACGCGTCCACGTGATCGGCGACGAACAGGATCCCTGATCCATCCGGCAGCCACGCTGTGAATGTCGCGTCCTTGAAGCGCTGGGGAAAGGGATCGATCGTTCCCGACGCCACATCGACGGTGACGAGCCCGGCGTCGCCGGTCTTGGCATCGTGGATTGACGCGGCAATGCGCTCACCGTCAGGCGACCATGACGGCGCCGCGAAGAACGCCGGCACGAAGAACTGCTGGCCGCGGGTCGTCGCGAGCACGCGGGGCGTGCCGCCCTCGACATCGGCGACCAGTAGTGCAGACGATCCCCGTTCGGGAAAGCTGCCGCGATAGAAAGCGAATTGCCTTCCATCCGGTGACAGCGTGATCGTGCTGTCGATCCCGTCGACGAGCGCGCGCGGAGTTCCACCCAGGACACTCACGACGTACAGCCGGCCGGCGGTGCTCCTGGGCGCTCTTGGTCGCGTAGTACACGCGCGACGCGTCATGCGAGAACGCGATCCCCCAATACCCGACTGGCTGCGGCGGGACGAGCTCGATGCTGCGATCTTCACCGAGCTGACGCACGCGAAGACCTTGCATGCCGCCCATCGACTCGACCCACGCCAGGTATCGGCCGTCGCGCGACGTCGCCGCGTCAATGGCGGTGCCACTCAGCGTGACACGCTGGAGGCCGACGCTGGTTGGCGCGCGTCCGACGAAGCCACTCTCCGTCGTCCACCACACGGCGAGCACCAGCGCCACAATCGCGGCGGCGCCGGCGAGCAGGCGCCGCCACGGCACACGAGCGGCGGTCTCGCGGTGCGTCGCCGCCTCCAGACGACGCAGCAAGCCTCGGAGATCGTGCGAGAGCTCCTGCATCGACTGATACCGATCGTCCGGATTCTTGGCGAGACATCGGCGGATCACCGGTTGCAGCTGCACGTGCGGCAGCGGCTCGACAATCGGCTCCGGCTCCTCACTCAGGATCCGCTTCAACGTCTCGAACGACGTCGTCCCCTGGAATGCACGGCGGCCGGTGATGACTTCGTACAGCACGCATCCGAACGAGAAGATGTCGGTGCGCGGATCGAGCGGCTTGCCCTGCACCTGTTCGGGCGACATGTAGCCGACGGTGCCAAGGACCCCGGCCGAGGGCGCCGAATCGGCATCGGCTCCGGCTGGCGCCATATCGGCCCGCAGCTTCGCCACGCCAAAGTCGAGCACCTTGGCGTAGCCGCCGTCGGCAATCATCAGATTCTCGGGCTTCAGATCGCGGTGGATCACCCCGGCGGCGTGCGCCGCGGCCAGGGCATCGACGACCTGAACCAGGTATTCGATTGCGCGCTTGGTATCGAGTCGTTTGGATTCAATGGCCTTTCGCAGCGTCTCCCCCGCCACCAACTCCATGGCGATGTAGAGCACCGGTGGCCCCTGGGCCACGCCGTCCCGCTTCGGCGCACTCTCCCCGATGTCGTAGATCGCAATGAGGTGCGGGTGGTTCAGCGCTGACGCGGCGCGCGCCTCCTGCACGAAACGCTCGAGCCGGTTGGCATCCCAGGTCACGTCCTGACGAAGGATCTTGAGCGCGAGATCGCGGCCGAGCACCGCGTCACGGGCTACATAGACTTCGCCCATGCCTCCGCGGGCGAGCAGGCGCAGGATGTCGAAGCGCCGGATCGTCGTATTGGAGAAATCGAATTCGGCGAGCAATCCCATCAGGAAGTGTGCGTATTTTAGCCCGTGCCGCGGCCGGACAAGCTCGTCCCAAGAGCGAACAATCGTTGCCGGCACGCGCCGATCGAACGGCCCGAAATCCAGTTGCGACGTGGAATCCCTCGCCTCCGACGCGTGGCATGGGAATTGACGATGGCGATTCGAGCCATGAACCTGGAAACGTGCCCGATGACTTCGACGGATGCTGCCATCTCGCGACGGGTGTTGATCGCTGACGATCAGCCGGACGTTGTCGCTGCACTTCGGCTGCTGCTGCGCGGTGCCGGCCTCGAAACCGACGCGGCGTGCTCGGTCCAGGAGGTGCGCGACCGATTGAGCGCCAAGGACTACGACCTGCTCTTGATGGATCTCAACTACGCGCGCGACACGACGTCGGGGCGTGAAGGTCTCGAGTTGCTCAGCGAAATCCACGAGCGCCATCGTCTGCTGCCAATCATCGTGATGACCGGCTGGGGCAGCATCGAAACAGCGGTCGAAGCGATGCGCCGTGGCGCCCGGACGTTCGTGCATAAGCCGTGGGAAAACGCCTCCCTCACGGAAACCGTGGCGCGGGAACTGGACGAGTCGCGTGCGAGGCGGGAAGCCGATGCGCATGCATCGCGCGAACTCGAACACGCCCAGCGGATTCAGCGCGCGCTGCTGCCGTCGCCTCTCCCCGAAATCGACGGCTGCGAGATGGCGGCGATGTGGAAGCCGGCCACCGCGTTCGGCGGCGATTGCTACGACATGCTGCGGTTCTCGAACACGCGGCTTGGTCTGTCCATCGCGGATGTCGCCGGCAAGGGTCTTCCGGCGGCGCTGCTGATGGCCAACCTGCAGGCATCGGTTCGTGCCTTCGGGACCGACGATGCCCGGCCCGAGACTGTCACGCGACAGGTGAACCGCGCCTTGTGCCGCCACACGCCGCTCGATCGATTCGTCACGTTCTTCTACGCGACCCTCGACACGTCAGCGCGCACGCTCGTGTGCAGCAACGCCGGTCACAATCCGCCGATTCTCGTCCGCGCCGACGGCTCGGTGTGGCGGCCGGCCAGCGATGGCATGGTGCTCGGCGTGCTCGAGCACAACGCGTATTCGCAAACCGAGGTCGCACTGCGTTGTGGTGACCGGTTGGTTCTCTTCACCGACGGGATCACCGAGGCCGGCAGCCACGAAGGCCGCGAGTTCGGAGACGATCGCCTCGTCGACCTGGCCGTCGCCCATCGTCATCAGTCGGCGCCCGAACTGCTCGATTCGCTGTTTCGCGAGGTGAGTGCCTTCACCGGCGTGTTCGCCGACGATGCCACCCTGATCTCGGTGGCCATCGCGTGAGAGAACGAAGACCAGCGAGTCGTTCACACTTCCAGGTGCGGGGTGCTCAGTGCGTGTTCACGTTCAGGTTCGGTTCGGGGTTCGGGCGGGGTCAGTCGTGGCGGGTGTTCATCCGAGCCGCGTCCGCGCCGCGACCTGCGAATTCCTGCGTTCGAACCTGAAACCCGCAAACCTGGCGCACGAACTTCGAACCTCGCGAACCAGGAACCGAACGTGAACACGAACCGAGAAGCGAGAACAGAGAACCGCGAACGACATGGTTCACCCTGGCCGCTGCCGAACATCCTCGTCCCACAAGCGAACATCGACGGCCTCCTCCGGCTCGGCGACTTCGCATCAACCTCTGCGAAACAAAACACTTACGTTCACGCGGTGACTGGCATACGCTTTGACCATCAAGAGTCGGTGATCAATGCCTGATATCGTCCGCGACCCCGCGATTCTCAAGCGAAAACGGCTCCGGCAGGCCGGCTATGCCGCCGTCGGCGTCATCATCGTTATCGGGGTGTCGATCGCGCTGGCGAGGATGGAACCGGCGGCGCCAAACGTCGAGCGCGCCACGGTTTTGGTGGACACCGTCAAGCGAGGCTCCATCATCCGGCAGGTCCGCGGCCTCGGCACGCTGGTGCCGGAGGACACGCGCTGGCTCCCGTCGACGACCGACGGACGGGTCGAACGCATCCTGCTCCGCCCGGGCGCGCAGGTTGGCCCGAACTCGGTGATTCTGGAGTTGAGCAATCCGCAAGTCGAGCAGGAGGCGCTCAACGCAAAGCTTGCGCTGCAATCTGCCGAAGCCGCCCTCGAGAACCTGCGTGTGCAGCTCCAAAGTGAATTCCTCACCCAGCAGTCACAGGTTGCCGCGCTTGACGCCGACTTTCAGCAGGCCCGCATGCAGGCCGAAGCGGATGAACAACTTGCCAAGGAGCAGCTGATCTCGGAGATTACCCGCAGGCAGTCGCACCTCAAGGCCGACACGTTGAAGAAGCGGCTGTCGCTCGACATGGAGCGGCTCTCCACCGCAAAGCAATCGATCAATGCGCGGATTCGTGTGCAGGAAGCGGCGGTGTCGCAGGCGCGCGCCGTCTCCGATCTGCAGGCCAGCCGAATGGCGGCGCTGAGGGTAATGCCTGGGTTCTCCGGAGTGCTCCAGCAAGTGCCGGTCGAAGTCGGTCAGCGCGTCGGGCCCGGCGCGAACCTGGCCCGAGTGGCCGACCCGGGGAGACTCAAGGCCGAGCTCAAAATTGCGGAAACGCAGGCCAAGGACATCGAAGTGGGCCAGACGGCTGAAATCGATACTCGGAACGGGCTCATTGCCGGCCTCGTCAGCCGAAAAGATCCAGCCGCCGCCAACGGAACCGTCACGGTTGACGTCTCATTGACCGGCGAGCTTCCGCGCGGGGCGGTTCCCGACCTGAGTGTGGACGGCACGATCCAGTTGGAACGGCTCGAAAACATTCTCTACGTCGGACGGCCGTCGCTCGGCCAGGAACAAAGCACCGTCGGCCTGTTCAAGCTCACGAACGAGGCCGGCGATGCCGAGCGGGTGCAGGTTTCGCTCGGCAAGAGCTCGGTCAACGCCATCGAGGTGAAGTCGGGCCTCAACGTCGGCGAGCAGGTGGTGCTGTCAGACATGTCCGCGTGGGATGCATTCCCCAAAGTGCGCTTGCGATAGTGGGTGCGTAGAGTAGTGTCCGGCTTTAGCCGGACGGTGCCGGATGTAGTGTCCGGCTTTAGCCGGACCAACAAGGAACACCATGAATCAGCCACTCATCAAGCTGGAAGGCGTCCGCAAAGTCTTCTACACGGACGAAGTGGAAACGCACGCCCTCGACAACATCAACATCGAAATCGCCAAGGGCGAGTACGTGTCGATTGCCGGCCCGTCGGGCTGCGGCAAGTCGACGCTGTTGTCGATCCTCGGCCTGCTCGACACGCCGACCGACGGCAAGTACGTGCTGAACGACCGACCGGCCACCGCGCTGTCGCTCTCCGAGCGCGCCCGCGTACGGAACCGCGAAGTCGGATTCATCTTCCAGAGCTTCAATCTGATCGGCGACCTCACCGTCTACGAGAACGTGGAGCTCCCGCTCACCTATCGAGGCATGAGATCCGCCGAGCGCAAACAGCGCGTAACTGCGGCGCTCGAGCGTGTGGGGATGGCGCATCGCGCCAAGCACTTGCCCAGCCAGCTGTCCGGCGGTCAGCAGCAGCGTGTTGCCGTCGCCCGCGCGGTGTGCGGTGAACCGTCGATCCTGCTGGCCGACGAGCCGACGGGCAACCTCGACTCGAAGAACGGCGAAGCGGTCATGGATCTGCTCAAGGAGCTGCACTCCAGTGGCGCGACGATCTGCATGGTGACGCACGACGCGCGTTACGCGTCGCACGCCGAGCGCACGATTCACCTCTTCGACGGCCGCGTCGTCGAGGAGTCGGTCGCGACGTCGTCGCATTAACTCGACAACAGGGTTCCGTGAAATACGCCTTCCGGACCCTCCTCAACAGCCCGACCTTCTCGCTGGTGGCGATCGTTTCGATCGCCATCGGCATCGCCGGTAACGCCGCCATCTTCAGCGTCGCCGACGCTCTGCTGCTCCGCCCCCTCCCAGGCATCACTGCGCCCGAACGTCTCGTCGATGTCGGCCGTACCCAGAACGGCCGGCCGATCGACACGATGTCGTATCCGAATTACGCGGACCTGCGCGATCGTAATACCGTGTTCGAGGGTCTGGCGGCGTATCGCCCAATGGCGGAAGCCTTCGGCCTGACGGTCGACGGATCTGCGCAGCAGGCATACGGCACCGAAGTCTCGGCCAACTATTTCGAGGTGGCCGGCGTGTCGATGACTCTTGGCCGTGCATTCGAAGCCACTGATGACCGGCTCGAGCGTCCACGAGCGGTGATCGTGATCGCTCATCGACTGTGGGAACGCCGCTTCAACCGTGAACGCGACGTCATCGGCCGCGAGGTGCGGCTCAACGGCCAGCGATTTACGATCCTGGGTGTCGCCGCGCCGGGATTCACTGGAACGAACCTGTCGATCTCCGATTTCTGGATACCGATCGCGGCGTATACGACGCTCCGCGCTGCCAGTATCGATGCGAACGATGTATCGAGGAATCCGTCCACCGTGCTCACGGCGCGCGCGCCGGTATGGATGGTGGCCAACGGACGGCTCAAGCCCGGGGTGACACTGGCCCAGGCTCGTGAGGAGGTCGCCCGCATTGCGCGCGATCTCGAGCGCGAGTACCCGGACGCGAACCGCGGCAGGAGTATGGGCGTCGAGCGCTCCCGACCGATTCCGACGCCCGGCCGAACACCCGCAGCGCTGTTCATCACATTGCTCTTCACGCTCGTCGCGCTGATCCTGTTGATCGCGTGCACGAACATCGGCGGCATGCTGCTCGCCCGCGGGATGGCGCGGGCGAAGGATGTCTCGCTGCGACTGGCGCTCGGCGCAAACCGTGCGCGCGTCGTGCGGCTGCTCGTGACCGAGAGCCTGGTGCTGTCCTGCGCCGGTGCCCTCGTGGGCATCGGCCTCGCGGTGTTTCTGATTCAGCTGCTGCGCGCGATCGTGCCGACGTTCCCGCTGCCCATCGGTGTCGACCTGCGGCTGGACTGGCGCGTCGTGACGTTCTCCGGCACCCTGGCGATCGTCACTGCACTGCTCTGCGGCCTGTGGCCCGCGCCCGATGCGTCGAGGAACGACCTCGTCTCCATCTTCCGATCGGACGCCTCAACGCGGGGGCCACGCCGATTGCGATTGCGTCACGCGTTCGTCGTCGTGCAGATGGCGATGTCGGTACTCCTGCTCGTCACGGCGCTTCTGCTCGGCCGATCACTGCACCAGGCTGGCGTCATCGACCCCGGGTTCACGCGTGGACGACGTCGACGCGATGCGTCTCGACCTGCAGCTTGGTGGCTACTCGAACGAGGCCGGGCAGGCATTTACCGCTGATCTTCTGGCGCGCATGGCACAGATCCCCGGCGTCAACGCCGTCTCGACTGCGCGCGGCGTGCCGCTGACCCTGGCTGGATTCGGTCTTGGTCCGATCAGGCCACCAGGCCAGGCCTTCGACGTCCGCTCCGCGATCTTTCCCGATTGGGGCATCGTGAGCCCCGACTACTTCGAGACCCTGCGCATTCCGATCCTCAGCGGGCGTGCGTTCGACGAGTCCGACGGAGCTTCGTCCGACGTCATCATTGTCAACGAAACACTCGCAAGACGACTCTTCCCCGGTGAGGACGCCGTCGGCCGAGCGGTCCTTCACCAGTCCGGTCCACCGCCGGGACAGTCACGTCCGCTGCGAATCGTGGGTGTCGCGCGCGACGGCAAGTACCGGTCGCTTGGCGAGGAGCCGCGCGCATTCGTCTATGCCCCTGCGGCCCAGGCGCCGAGCGCGCAGTTCTGGGTGCTGGCTCGCACCTCGGGCTCGGACGTGCTGGTGCACATGCAGTCGATCCTCAAAGCGATGGATTCGAACCTGCCGGTTCTTCAGGCAGGCAGTCTCACCGACATCACCGCTTTCAACCTACTGCCCCAGCGCATCGCCGTATGGATCGCGGGCAGTGTCGGAGCGATCGCGCTGCTGCTGGCGATGATCGGCGTCTATGGTCTGACGGCCCACGCGGTGGCACAACGGCGGCGCGAGATTGGAATCCGCATGGCGCTCGGCGCGTTGCGCGGACAAGTCCTCCGGATGACCGTGCGTCGTTCGCTGGCACTTACGGCCGTCGGTTCGGCGATCGGTCTCGCCGTCGCCGCTGGCGTCGCGCAGGCGCTGACCAGTTTCCTGTACGGGATATCCCCAGTCGATCCGATCTCGTTCGCGGGCGCCGCGGCGCTGCTGGGCGCGGTCGCACTCGTCGCGAGTGCCATTCCAGCAAGCCGTGCCGCATCAGTGAACCCGGTCGACGCGCTTCGAGCGGAATAGCGCTGACATATGCTCCAGGACCTTCGCTACGCCGTTCGCTCACTCTTACGACGGCCGCTGGTCACGAGCGTCGCGGTCTTGTCGCTCGCCCTGGGCATCGGCGTCAACTCCACCATCTTCTCTTTGTTCGACCGGCTGATCCTGCGCCGGTTGTCAGTGCCGTCGCCAGACGAGATCGTGTTGGTGACCTCACCCGGTCCTCGCCCCGGATCGCGGTCGACGGGCGATTTCAGCGGTGGTGTGGACGCGATCTTCAGTTACCCGCTGTTCCGCGATCTCGCGAGCGACTCGACGATGACGGGCTCCGGCTGGCCGCGCACGCGAGCTTCGGTGCAAATGTCGCGTGACCAGGGCCAGAGCTCTGAAGCCGGCGGGCTCGTTGTCTCAGGCCACTACTTCCCCGCCCTCGGTGTCACCCCGACAGTCGGCCGCCTGATCGGTCCGCAGGACGATCGCGTTCCGGGCGGGCATCCGGTGGTAGTCCTGAGCGACGACTTCTGGCGCACGCGCTTCGGTGCCGACCCCGACGTCGTGAACCGCACGCTGATCGTCAATGGTGGAGCCATGACGATCGTCGGCGTCGCACCGCCAGGATTTACCGGAATCACGGCACTGCAGCGTCCCCGAATATTTGTTCCCCTCGCGATGGCCGAGCAGGCGTTTGCCATCGGGCTGGAACGTCAGCTCTCGGCCAGAAACAATCACTGGCTGTATCTGTTCGCGCGCACCGAGCCGGGAATCTCGCGTCAACGGGCCAAGGACCTCATCAACATCTCATTCGCCGGCCTCCTACGCGACGTTGAATATCCGGCGCTGAGTACGGGAATGGGCGACACCGATTGCCTGGCGGAAACCTCTTCAAAAACGGCAGATCTCTCTTCAGGACGGTGCCCGGGGTGCGAACAGCATCCGCCGCACGATACAAAACGTCTTCGTCCTGCTGTTTGCCGTCACGGGGTTCGGTGCTCGTGATTGCCTGCGCGAACGTCGCGAACATTCTGCTGGCGCAGGTCACCTCTCGCTCGACAGAGATGTCGATTCGCTTGTCACTCGGTGCCAGCACGCACCGAGTCGTCAGGCTGCTGCTGACCGAGGCGATGCTGCTGGGCATTCTAGGCGGGGCCGGTGCGCTGGTCGTCGGTCAGCTGACGATGATGGGTATGCTCGCCATCCTCCCGACGGACGGCCCCGTTCTCGAGCGTGTGTTCGACACACGCTTGTTCGCGTTCACGCTCACGCTTGGTCTGCTGACGAGCGTCGTGTTCGGAGTTCTGCCCCTCGATGCATGCTGTACGCGCGGCGCTCGCAGGCGGCGTCAATGCGCACACCGGTCGAGCCTCGGGCTCCAGATCGGCGGCGCGCTTTCGCACCTCGATGGCCGTCACGCAGCTGGCGCTCGCGACGGGGTTGCTCGCTGTCGCCGGCTTGCTCGTGATGAGTCTGGTGAACACGCTTCGCCTGGATCTGGGTATCACGCGTGAAGGCCTGATCGCATTCGGCGTGTCGCCGAACCTGAACGGCTACACACCTGTCAGGACCTCCCAGTTCTTCGATCGACTTGATGCGGAGCTTCGCGCCATGCCGGGGGTCACGTCAGTGACGGCGACCACCGTGCCGATCCTTGCGCAGAGCAGCTGGGGCAATAACGTCACGGTCGAAAGCTTCGAGGCGGGCAGCGGTGTGAACACCAACGCGTCCACCGCACGAGTTGGCGTGGATTACTTTCGCACTCTCGGCATTCCGCTTCTTGCCGGACGAGAATTCACCGATGCAGACACCAGCGAATCGCCGCAGGTGGCCGTGGTGAACCAGGCATTCGCGCGAAAGTTCAACCTCGTGGATCGGGTGATCGGCAAGCGGATGGCCCTCGGCGCAGGAACGAACAAGCCGCTCGACATCGAGATCGTCGGGCTGGTGCGCGACGCCAAGTACCACGAGGTTCGAGACCCGGCTCCTCCGCAATTCGTGATGCCCTATCGACAAGCGAACACTGTCGGGCTCACCTTTTACGTGAGGGCCGGCCCCGAGGCACCCGCAGTGCTCCGCGCGATTTCCGCCGTCGTCCGCAAGCTGGACGCCAACATCCCGATCAGCAATCTTCGGACGATGGAGGATCAGATCGGTATGACACGAGCGGCTATCGTGCGATGACCACGATGTCCTCGGCGTTCGCAGATTCTGCGGTTACCCTGGCCGCGATCGGTCTGTATGCGGTGCTCGCCTTCGGCATCGCGCAGCGATTTCGTGAGATCGGCATCCGCATCGCGGTCGGCGCCACCCCTCGCGATATTCGCAGGCTCGTGCTCGGGCAGGTCGCCCGCATCAGCATCGTCGGCGTGGTCATTGGCGCCGCCTTGGCGCTCGGCCTGGGCCGCCTCAGTCAGACGATGCTGTTCGGCGTCGAGCGCACGGCGCCGGCGATTGTCGCTGGCGCGGTCGTGCTCGCTCTGGGAGTCGCCTTTGCCGCGGCGGTCACCCGCACGCCGTGCAACGTTCGTACAGCCGGTCCAGGCGCTGAAAGCCGAATAGCTCCGTCGCATCGCGCTGTTCGAGTGCGGACGAGGCCGTCCACTCGCGGACAGACCCTCATGCGAAGCCCGCAATACTCGAAAGATCCTTCGAGAAACGGTCCACTCCCCTACCGCAACATGGCATAGGCTTTGACCATGTTGCCCTGACGTGTCAGAGATCCGCTACGCGCTTCGCACGCTGATCAAGGCTCCCGGGCCAACGATCGTCATGATGCTGACCCTGGGCGTCGCGGTCGGCGCGGCCACGGTCATCTACAGCGTGATCGACCTGGTCTGGCACTTCGTTCCGGCCCGCAACCAGACTCGCCTCGTCTATGCCGCCGCGACCGACACTCGCGTGGTGCAGGCCGAAGGCGACACGCGCAGCGTGGTCATGCGCACCCCCGCCTCGGTTCCGGATCTGCGGACTGGATCGCGCGCGCGACGACGTTCGAGGCGCTCGCCGGGTTCAGGATGGGATCCGCCAGCCTCACCGGAGTCGAGATACCTGTGCGCCTGACTGCAATTCGCGTGACCGCGAACCTGCCCGACGTCTGGGGTCTTGCTCCGGGTCCTCGGCCGCGCGTTTCGCCGCGAGGAGGGGCGCACCGGATCGGTACCGGTCACGTTGCTCTCCCACGCCTTCTGGCAACAGCACTTCTCGGCCAGTCCTGCCGTCCTCGGTCAGACCATGCTGCTCGACGAAGTGCCGCACGCCATCGTCGGCGTGCTCCCGCGTGAGGCGAACAGGGGATTCTTTCGAGAGGCCGATGTCGTCATGCCGCTCGCGCTCGACGGCGCTGTCGCTGCTCGCGATCAGCGCGACGTGCTGGTGACCGGCCGCCTGAAGGCCGGCGTCACACGGGAGCAGGCCGATGCCGAGCTCCAGACCATCACCCGTCAGCTGGCCGGCGAGCATCCCGCCACGAACCAGACGGTCGGCGCCGCCGTGCTGCCGCTCGTCGAGGCGTCTGGCTTCAACGTGCGCATCCTGCTGACGATTCTCGGCCTGATCGGACTGCTCATTGTCGTGGTGGCGTGCGCCAATGTCGCCGGCATCATGGTGGCGCAGTCACTGGCTCGCCGCCACGAGCTGGCCATCCACGCGGCACTCGGCGCGACGCGCGCGGTTCGCATTCGACGGCTGCTCGTTGAAGGTCTGCTGGTATCCGGCGCGGCAGCCATCGTGGGATTGCTGGTCGCAGCATGGGGAATGGCCGGCCTGAGATGGCTCGGCAGCACGGCCTTTGGTTTTGCCGATCTGCAGATGAACGGACGTGTGCTCACCGCCAGCCTGCTCATCGCCTGCGTGACCCCGGTCGGGTTCGGCCTGCTACCGGCGCTGCGGATGTCACCGCCCGATCCACAGGAGCTGCGCGACGGCGCGCGCGCGGCAGGTGCGACGCGCCACGGCCGTCGACTGCGCAACCTGATCGTCGCGCTGCAAACCGCGGCCGCGATGGTCCTCATGGTGCAGATCGGTCTGTTCATCCGCACGACATGGAAGCTCAGTGATGTGGCCCCCGGCTTCCAGCCCGCGCAAGTGTTGACGTTTCACGTCGCGCTTCCAGCGTCACGGTACGAACAACCTGAGGCCATCGACCGCTTCGTTGGCGATCTGCTGCAGCGTCTACGCGGCCTCCCGGGGATCAGCGCGGCTGGGGTCATCGATCGACTGCCGGTCGCCGACAACGAGCAGATGGCGCGGCTCGCCACTGAAGGGACAGTCGGCGAGCCGATCGAGAAGCGTCCGCTCGTGGCGCGTTCGGCGATCGCTGGGGACTTCCTGTCGACGCTGGAAATCCCATTGCGGCGCGGCCGGATCATAACCGTCGCGGAGATGACCGCCGCGGCGCCGGTCGTGATGATCAACGAGGAAGCTGCGCGCCGCTTCTGGCCGGGTCGAGATCCCATTGGATCGCGTCTCTCACTCGATTCGGTCAGCGGTGAGATGTGGCTCGAGGTCGTCGGCGTGGTGGGCAACCTCCGCAACTCCGATGTCGATCGGGGTCCTCTGCCGCAAGTCTTCGTCTCCTCGGCTCGGCGACACATCAGCGACTTTGCCGTCGTGGTGAAATCGATCGGCCGCGACCCGCTGCAGCTGGTGCCGTCGATCCGGGCACAGGTCGCGGCGATCGATCGCAATCAGCCGATTTACGACGTCGCATCGATGCGGCAGGTGCTCTTCGACGACCTGGCGAGCACCTACGTGCTCGCGGCGATTCTCTCCAGTATCGGCCTGATCGCGCTCGGGTTGTCGGCGGCCGGCATCTACGGACTCATCACCTATCAGGTGACCCAGCGGCGGCGGGAGATCGGCGTGCGAATGGCACTCGGCGGCACGCCACGCGCCATCGTTGGCATGCTCGTCGCGCATTCGACGAGACCGCTGGTGCTGGGCAGTCTCATCGGTCTCGTCGCAAGCCGGTCTCTGTCGATGCTCCTGGCTGCCGGCATACCGGAAATCGATCCGCGCGATCCAGTCAGCTATGCCGGCGTGATCGTGCTGATCCTCGTCTCGGCGCTGCTGGCGACGCTCATTCCCGCGCGGCGCGCGGCATCGATCGATCCCGTTCAAGCCTTGAGAGCTGACTGATGGTCGCGACGCTCTGGCAGGATCTACAACACAGCGGCCGGATGCTGCGGAAGAATCCGGGCTTCTCGATCAAACCGGCAGTGGCTGAATCGCGCTCAGCATCAGCACCAATGCGGCAATATTTCAGGCCTGGCCGACACCCTCGTTGCTCCGCAGCTGACCGCCCCGCGCCCGAACGAGATCATCAACGTGACGACAGTTGCCCCGAAGTCCGGATTCACCACGCCGACCGAGTCGGCGCTGTCGTATCCAGACTATGAGGAGGTGCGCAATAGCAACCGCACCTTCAGCAGCCTGGCCGGCTTTCGGCTGATCGTGGCCAGCTTCGCGCCACGTACCGATCAGCCGGCGCAGCGCACGTTCGGGATGGCGGTCAGCGGCAATCTCTTCGAGATGCTCGGCGTACCGCCAGTCCTCGGCCGCGCGATCGGCGTCAACGACGACCGCGCCGCCGGACGCGATCCGATCGTCGTCCTCGATCACGATCTGTGGCAGCAGGAATTCGCGAGCGATCGGACGGTCCTCGGCCGCAGCATTCGGGTCGCCGGCGTCGACATGACTGTCGTCGGCGTCATGCCGCCGGGCTTCGGCAGGGACCCGATCGATTCGTTCACCCGGCCTTCTACGTCCCGTTTGCGATGATGCCGGTACTGAAAACGGTCGGCACGACGCTCGACCTGACCAGCCGCGACGTTCGCAACGTCGCCGTCAAAGGCCGCCTCAACCTGGCGTCACGGTCGCGCAGGCCGCGGAAGACGTCGCGCTGATCGGCGCGAGTCTGCAGCGCACTTTCGCCACGAACCGGAACCACAGTCTCACCGCGCAAACCGGGTTCGATGCGCGTGTCTCAGCCAGACCGGCGCTCGCCGTCGCCGCGGGAATGCTCCTGACCCTGTCGATGACCGTCCTGCTCGTCGCCAGCGCCAACCTCGCCGGCCTGCTGGCCAGCCGTGCACCGGTTCGCGCCCGCAAGATGGCGCTGCGCCTCGCGATTGGGGCCGGACGCGTGCGGCTCACACGCCAGCTCGTCGTCGAGAGTCTTCTCCTCGCGGTCGGCAGTAGCGCTCTCGGCCTGCTGATCGCGTCTGGAATCATCACGCTGCTCCAGGGACTCCAACTCCCCACCGAGGTCCCGCTGAAGCTCGTGTTCGAGCTGAACGATTGCGTGCTCATCGTCGGACTGGTGGTCGCGACAATCACCGCAGTCGGCTCGAGTCTCGTTCCGGCGTGGACATCG
>CAVSKE010000002.1:0-61768 GCA_963728305.1 uncultured Acidobacteriota bacterium | reverse complement strand
TGCCGCGATGGTCAGGTCCGCCTGCACCAGCGGCTGCGTGGCGTCGTAGTCCCAGTTGTCGCCGGGCACGGTCTGGAAGTACCCGGCAAGCTCGCCGTTGGTGGCGCGCACGGCCAGAATCGATGCCGCATACAGGTTGTCGTCGTTCGATCGTCCTCGCAGGTCGCGGTACCACGCCGTCGGATTGCCGGTTCCGAAGTCCGCGCAGATCGAGGGACGGATCGTAGACGATGCCCTCCCACGCGGTGCCGCCGCCGCCGACCTTCCACCACTCTCGGCTCCATGTCTTGGCCGCCTGCTCCATCGCCTTCGACTCGAAGCCGCGCTTGGGGTCGCCTGGAACGGTGTAGGTGCGCCAGATCATCTTTCCGGTCTCGGCGTCGTAAGCCGAGATGTATCCGCGGACGCCGTACTCCGCACCGGCATTGCCGATGATCACCATGTCTTTGGCAATCCGCGGATAGCCGGTTACGGCGTACGGTTGCGCCGGATCCGTGGTCGCCACGCTCCATACCGGCTTGCCCGACTGCGCGTCGAGTGCGATCAACCGGCCGTCCAGCGTGCCGACATAAACCTTTCCTCGGTAGAGCGCCACGCCGCGATTGACGACGTCGCAACAGATGAAGAAGGCGCGCGTCCGCGGCACCGCCGGGTCATACATCCAGCGCACGTTGCCCGTCTTCGCATCGAGCGCGTAGACGACACTCCATGACCCGGTGGTGTAGATCACGCCGTTCTCGACCAGTGGCGTCGCCTGGAGACCGCGCGTGGTGCCGAGTTCCCGGCTCCACACCAGGCCCAGCTGTCCGATCGTCTGCTCGTTGACGTGCTTCAGCGGGCTGAAGCGATGGTCGTCGTAGGTCCGGCCGTACATCAGCCAGTTGCTCGTGTCGTTGTCGGCGGCAACCAATCGGGCGTTGTCAACAGGTCTGGGGGCCTGGCTCGCGGTGAGGCCGATCAGCGTGAGCGCCAGAACCGACGTGGCGAGGAACGCCACACGCATCTGATCCCCCTCTCTTATCGCGTCAACGGCGGCAGCAGCGGCTTTCGTTCCGGCGGAAGGTGCTGATCGATCGCGTTCATCATGAAGCCGACTCTGAAGTAGTCGCCCATGATCATCATGAGCTGCACCGTGTGTTGCCGCCCAAAATGTCCGATCATCTTCTTCCACAACTCGCTGCTGACCCGGTGCTCGCGATACAACGTGCGTCCAAAGGTGATGAGCGTGGCGTCCTTGTCGGTGAGGCCTTTCACGTCCCTGTTGTATTTGACGACGTCGATGACCGTCGGCTCGAGTCCTTGCTTCAAGCCCGCCGGCTCGTGGGCGGACCATTCGTACTGCTGGTCGATTTCCCTCGCGATGATCAGCACCGCCAGCTGAAAGTAGCGCGCGCCGACCGGGCTGTTCACGCCCGAGGGGATACCGAGGCTGCGCTCCCGGGGACTGTAGCTCGTGACATGAGTCGGTCCTGGTCCCGGCTTCGCTTGCGGCCGCTCGGAGAGCAGCTTCCGCCCCTCCTCGTCCAGGTCGTCGGGCGTGACCGGCGGCAGCCGCGACAGCGTTATAGGGTTGATGTCGGGCGGAAGAACGTCTTGCGCCTGCGCAAGTGCAGGCAGGGACGCCAGCACCAGAACGAATACTCGAACGCCCATGAATCCCTCCTGTCAGAGCTTCGGAATGCACGGGGATCCTAGTCTGATTGCGACGGTTGCGAAACCAGGATCTGTCAGCTCGAAGTCGATGTGGCGGGGAGGCCCCTCACGCGTCTCCACGGGCGTTAACCGTTCGATGCGCCCAAACGTCAAACGGGAATGCGATACGCGATAGTCCTGGCGGCGGTGGTGCTCGTGGGTCGAGCAGCCGATCTGCCCGCGCAGTCACCGGCCTCCGCGCCGTCAGTGTCATTCGAAGCGGCATCGGTCAAGCCGAATACGTCGGGTGAACGCAACACCAGCGTGCGGCGTTTGCCGGGTGGCCGGTTCACCGCGACGAACGTGCCCGCAGCGCTTCTCCTTCAGATGGCGTATCAGCTGCAGCCTTTTCAGGTTCAGGGAGCTCCAGCCTGGCTTCGTTCCGATCGCTTCGACATCGTCGCCAGGCTCGACGGCGATCCGCCGCCGCCTCCAGTCGGGAGCACGCAGCCCGACCAGGTGATGCTGGCCTTGCAGACGCTGCTCGAAGATCGATTCAAGCTGTCGCTGCACTGGGAAGAGCAGAACCTGCCGATCTATGCGCTCGTGCTCGCGCGCGAGGATGGCAGGCTCGGTCCCGGCATCCGTTCCGCCGCCGTCGATTGCACGGCGGCAGCTGCGGCGAGCGCCGCCGCGGCCAAAGAGGGAAGGACCCTCAATCCGAACACACCCGACCGCGTGGCCTGCGGCATGCGCAACAGCAACGGCCGCATCATGTTCGGCGGCTATCCGATGTCGTTCTTCGCCAACGGTCTGGCCAACGAAGTCGGCCGGGCCGTGGTCGATCGAACGACGCTTGCCGGCAACTGGGATTTCGAGCTCTCCTACACGCGCGACCGTGTCCGCCAGCCGGATGTCGCCGACCCTGCGCCGCCGACCGATCCTGGCGGCGCGTCAATTTTCACCGCACTTCAGGAACAGCTTGGACTCAAGCTCGAATCGACCAAAGGACCAGTGCGCGTGCTCGTCATCGATCGCATCGAACAGCCTTCGGCCGACTAGACGGGCGGCGCTTGCGACGCCATCTGGCTGGTGTTGAGTGGTGAGTAGTTGGTGGTAGGGCCGGTCCTTTCGGACCGGCCGTTTTTCTGTACGATGGTCACGAATGGTCACGGTGCTGCTGGCGTTGGCGTTGGCTCAGGCGTCGCAATGCAGTCCGGAAGCGGTCGCTCTGATGAAGGCCGCCACGGGACGGGCGGCGGTCTTCGATCTGACTGGTGCTGTACAGCGAATGCAGGCGGCGGTGAAGTCGGGTTGCGCGGATGCGATGTTGCCGTCCCTGTACCTCCGAGGGTGGATCGCTGCGCGTGAGGCGTATCGGGTGGGCGGCTCGCCGGATTCGCTCCGGCCGGTGCTGCAGTCCATCGCAACCGTGAAAGACACACTCGGACAGTCAGGCTCACCACAGATCGCGGCACTCGTCCTTCAAGCTGCGGCGGCCGCGGCGCAGAGCGAGCGCGAAGAACTGGCGCTGATGATCGACTACGCGGTGCAGCTCGAGGACCGCAATCTGACCGCTGGGCGTCCCGCGCTCCCGATGATCACCGCGCACGAAGCCGCCGGCGACCTGTGGCTCGCAGGTCCATCGATATGACGATGCGCGCCGCGCCTACTCGAAGGCGGCGGAGCGAGTCGGTGTCACGCCGCGAATCACGCTGGGGCTGGCCCGCCTCGCCGTGCGAATCGATGCACTCGCCACCGCGTGCAAGCAGTATCAGTCGCTGGTGACCGCGTGGAAGGAAACCGGTCCCGGAGCCGCCCGAGATATCCGAGGCGCGCACGTTTCTCGCGAACCCGGCATGTCAGGGCATCGTCACGCCGCGGCCGTGACGACGTATCGGTATCGCGCCGACGTGCTCGAACAACTCTGGCACCACGGAGTTCAGCCCACGTCGTCCACGCAGGCCCGAGCTCGTGCACGAGTTCGTCAGCGACCTCTATCGCTTCGAGCTGCGGCGCCTGCGCGATCGCCTCGTGCGCAAGGAGATCCCGAAGGTCGGCTACTACGATCGTGTCGTGGATCTGCGTCGCAAATACCCGCTCGTGTCGCTGAAGCCGCACGAGTTCCTGGAGTAGGGGCGACGCATGCGTCGCCGCGATACAAGACGACGGGCGGTATCATTGACGTGATGTCGCGTCAACACCCTTCGATCGAAGCTGCCGTCGGGCGGCGTCAGCATCTTCGCGGTGATGACGCGCCTGGCCAACGAGGTCGGCGCGATCAACCTGTCGCAGGGCTTTCCCGACTTCGACACGTCGCCCGAGCTGATCGACAGCGGTCGCGAGGTACATGCGCGAGGGGTACAACCAGTACGCGCCGATGCCGGGCGTGCTGGCGCTGCGCGAGGCGCTCTCGACGAAGATCGAGCGGCTCTACGGACGCCGATACGATCCGGTCACCGAGATCACGGTCACGACCGGTGCGACCGAAGCGCTGTTCGTGGCGCTGACGGCCTTCGTTCACCCGGGCGACGAGGTGCTGCTGTTCCAGCCCGCCTACGACTCGTACCCACCGGCGGTGATGCTGAGCGGCGGCACGCCTGTCTACGTCACGCTCCGCTACCCCGACTATCGCATCGACTGGGACGAGGTCCGGCGCGCGATCACTCCGCGCACGCGGGTCATCGTCGTGAACTCGCCGCACAATCCGACCGGGATGATGTGGTCGGCAGACGACGTGCGTGAGCTGGCACGCGTGCTGCAAGGTACCGATGCCGTCGTGATTGCCGACGAGGTCTACGAGCACATCGTCTTCGACGGGGCGCGGCACGAAAGCCTGGCCCGCTATCCCGAGATCGCCGATCGCGCCGTCGTCATCAGCTCGTTTGCCAAGACGTATCACACCACCGGATGGAAGGTGGGCTACTGCGCTGCGCCGGCGGCGCTGACCAGCGAGATCCAGGCGATTCACCAGTGGGTCACGTTCGCGGTGAACCACCCGGCGCAGATGGCCTACGCCGACGTCGTGCGCCGCAATCCCGAGTGCGGCGACGTCACCGACGTTCTACCAGGGCCGCCGCGACACGTTCCGCTCGCTCGTTCAGGGCTCGCGCTTCAAGACGATGGCGTGCCGCGGCACGTTCTTTCAGATGCTCGACTACTCGGCGATCACCGACGAGCGCGACGCGGACTTCGCGCTTGCGGCTGACGCGCGAGCACGGCGTGGCGGCGATTCCGATCTCACCGTTCCTGAGCGACGGGGACGTCGGCCGGCCCGGTCCTGCGATTCTGCTTTGCCAAGCGCGACGCGACCCTGGAGCGCGCGGCCGAGCGGTTGTGCCGCGTCTGATGATCGTCCGGACGCTGCTCGTGCGTTCCTGTCCGCTCCTTGCCGATGCCATTCGACTCGCTGCGCTCGATGCAGGGCGAGCGTCCGCTACCCGACCACGATGCGTTCGTGCGGGCGACGCGGGAGAACCTGATTCGATCGCAGCGCGAGCAGTTCAACTACGCCTACAAGGAACGGCGCACCGAATTTCACGTCAACCCGTTCGGGCGGATCGGCACCGGCGGCGTCGAAGGCTTCGAAGTCACGCCGATCGAAAAGGGCACCGTGATTCTGCGCCGGCTGATCGAGCGCGACGGCAAGCCGGTGACCGACGGAGATGTCGATCGCATCAAGGTGAAGGAAGAGCGGCGGCGGGCAGGGCAGGCGCACGTCCATGGACGACGTCGTGGCCATGCTCACGTTCACGATGGATCGCCGCGAGAAGTTGAACGGCCGCGACGCGATCGTCGTCAAGTTCACGCCGAAGCCGGATGGCGAGCCCTGAAACGAGAGAAGGCCGCATCGCGAAGGCCTTCACCGGCTGCGGTCTGGGTGGACGAAGCGGCGCGCGAAGTCATCCGCGTCGAAGCCACCGCGGTGGACACGATCTCGTTCGGCTTCGGTCTGATCGCCCGGCTCAACGAAGGCACCACGGTCACGCTGCACCGCGAGCCGATCGATGGCTCAACGTGGCTGCCGACGTCGATTCGCTTCGCGGGAGAGGGCCGCGCGCTGCTGTTCCGCAAGCTGAACGTCGATCAGCGGATCGAATGGTCGGAATACAAGAAGGTGCTCAACTCAACTCCCTAATCCCAACGCCCAACTTCCAACTACTCCCAACTCCCAACCTCCAAAGTCCCAACGCTCAACTCCCAACGCTCAACGCCCAACTCCCAACTCCCAACGCCCAACTCCCAACTCCCAACGCCCAACAGGCGTGGCATCGGCGATGCAATTGGGTATGGGAGCGACGGATTGGAATCCGAAGAAACCCTACGATTTGCGTGAGCGTTTGTTCGAGTTCGGCTGCCTGATCATTCGGCTCGTGCAGTTCCTGCACACTCAGGGCCCAGTGGCGATGGAGCTTTCTGCACAGATCCTGAAGGCTGGGACGTCGGCTTCGGCGAACTACGAGGAAGCCGATGACGGGAGCGGAAAGCGGGATGAGATCGCCAAGAAGAAGATCGCGCTGCGCGAGCTCAAGGAGACGCGCCTGCGTCTGCGGATGCTGCGGCAGTGTGACCTGCTCGGCGCCGAACATGATCCGCTGATCGATGAGAGCGACGAACTGGTTCGGATCGTCGCGCACCGTGATTCGGAACTGCCGGAAGGACTGAAAGCTGTCGAGCCTGAAGTCAGTTCGAGAGTTGAGCGTTGGAGTTGAACGTTGAACGTTATTGGGAGTTGGGCGTTGGGAGTAGTTGGGAGTTGGGCGTTGGGCGTTGGGATTTGATGCGAGGGTACAGAACAAGCCCGAGCACCGCCCAGAGCGTGGCGCGGACGCGACGTGACAGCGCGAGCGCGCCGCCGCCGCCGAGGCCGAGCATCGCGACCGGCGCGGCGTTCGAGGCTTCGAGCGCGCCGATGTTGGCCGGGAATGAATGCCGACGCGACGCTGCCGAGTCGCGCGAACGTTTCGATCGCCAGAGCGGCGGTGACGCCGATCGGTTCGCCCACGGTCCACAGGACCAGCCACACCTCGAACGCCATGATGCCGTAGCAGACGACCGGCAGCATCGTGAGGATGATCAATCGGCGACGATCGCCGCGGAGCAGGTCGAGCACGACGTCCTCGACGTCGAGAATGAACCGGATGACGCGCGACGACTCGAGCTGTCGTCCGGTCATCGTCGCCGATGCGATGCACGAAGCGGCCGAGGTAATCGCCGGTGCGTCGCCGGGCGATGAACACGAGCACGCCGAGCAGCAGCACCGCGCCGACCGACAGCAGCGTGAACACGGCATCCCATCCGCCGGGCATCTGCAGCCGTTGCACCGCGAAGTACGAGACGAGTCCCGAGATGACGATCGCCATCGACCGCGAAGGCGGTGCGCTCGAGCGCGATCGCTGCCGCGGTGACGGCCGGCGGAGTGCGGTCGTAGAGGAGCACGACTTTCAGCGGCTCGCCGGTGATGCCGCGAATCGTGAAGAAGCTGATCGCGTCCGCGGCCAGCCGGACCCGGAACAGTCGCGAGAACGACGGGCGGGCGTTGTCGGGAAAGGCGACCTGCCATCCCCACGTGCGCAGCAGATGCCAGGCGCAGCCGGGCACGAGGATCAGCGGGAAACGCGAGCCCGAGCCGGCGCACGTCGTCGATCGTGTCGGCGAGGTTGATGTAGCGAAGGGAGACGAAGAAGAGCAGCGCGCCGATGGCGATCGCCACCAGCGAGACCAGCTGAGGAGATGAGACGGTCACTTACCCGCGCTTACTCCTCGTCCTGGTTGTCCGATCGTCGGCGGCTCTCCGTCGACGTCCGGCAGTCTCGCCGGCATCTCTGCGTCCGGCGCTCGTCGCGACATCATCGATGTCCGGAATCGTTTTGTCGTCCTCGAGATCGTCGACCGCGTAGATGCGTCCGCCCGAGCGTTCCTTGATCGGGCCCTCGAGGCTTGTGATCCTGCTGCGTGCCCTTCTTGTTTCGCAGGCGCTTGGGAGGCGCCGGCGGACCGAAGTTCGCGCTGCGATCCCGGCCTCCGGGTCCTGGTGGTCCGCTGGGGCCGCGCGGAGCGAAGCCGCCGCCCCGCCGGGCCTGGGTCCTCCGAATCCGCCGCCACCGCCGAAGCCGCCACCACCGCCGAAACCGCCGCCACCGGGTCGCGGACCGCCAAAGCCTCCGCCCGGTCGAGGCGCGAAGCCTCCCGAGCCTGGTGGCCGTGGTGGACGATCCTCGCGCGCGCGCGCTTCGCTGACCGCCAGCGGCCGGCCCTGAAACGGCTGCGCGTCGAACTTGCGGATGACTTCCTCCGCCTTGTCACGGTCCACGAACTCGACGAACGCGAATCCGCGCGGACGACCGGTCTCGCGATCGACCGGCATGGCGACGTGGGAGGGCTCTGCGACGGGTGCGAAGTGGGCGCGGAGATCGGCCTCACTCGCACTGTAGGGGAGGTTCCCGATGAACAAACGGACTGCCAAGGTCTCCTCGTGAAATCGCCGCTGCTCGCGAGCGGGGTTCGATTCTATCTCAAAGACACCACAGCAAAAGTCAAAGGTCAAAGGGCAAAGGTCAAAGGTCAGGGCAAAGGTCAGGGCAGGTCACAGGAACAAGGAGGCGACGTCGGAGGCGCGAATCGGGCGAGGGACGTCAATGAGGCCAATGGCTGCCGCAGCGCGGCCGATGACGTCTTCGGGGCCGAGTCCCTGTGCACGCAGCTCGCGGACGCCGGTGTCGCGGGCCGACTTGCTCAGCTTCTCGCCGCTGCGGGCCCATGATCAACGGATGGTGGAGGAAGACGCGGTGGGGTCGGTGCGGCCGAGCATCTGCGCCAGCAGGACCTGACGTCCGGTCGATGACAGCAGGTCGGCGCCCCGAATCACGAGCGTGACCCCCTGACGCAGGTCGTCAACGGTGACGGCGAACTGATAGGTCCAGTTGCCGTCGCGATCCCGGAGCAGGAGGTCGCCGCACTGTTCCGCGGGTGTCTGTTCGAGCGGGCCGGCCAGCAGGTCGTGGCAGCGCACGGTCTCTGCATCGAGCCGGACGCGCACGCCGCGCCCGGGGCCTCCGGCAGTCCGCGGGCGCGGCAGCGCCCGGCGTAGCGCTCGCCGCCGATGTCGGTCCGGGAGCAGTCGCACGCGTAGACGTGATGCGCGTCGCCTCAGCGTCGTCGAGCGCGTCGCGATAGACCTCGGGTGTGTCGCTTTGTCGCATGACCGGATGGCGGCCCTCGTCGGGGACGAATCCGAGCCAGTCGAGATCCTCGAGGATCGCGGCCTCGTATTCCGCCCGGCTGCGAATGCGATCATGATCCTCGAGCCTGAGCAGCACGCGGCCGCCGAGCGCGCGCGCCACGCCCCACGTGTAGATGGCGTTGACGACGTGACCGAGGTGAAGATAGCCGGTGGGTGAGGGCGCGAAGCGCGTGACCGGTGGAGCCGGTGAAGATGCGCGGAGGCCGCAGCGAGATCCGGACGGAGCATTCGCGTACTGTGATTCCCTTCCTCGATACCGACGATCCGTTTCCGCCCGTCGAGCTCGCGCTGCAGCAGCCCGAACGGACTGCTGGCCGCCGGCGCCGACCTGTCGCCCGACGCGGCTGCTCGACGCGTACGCGCAAGGCATCTTCCCGTGGTTCGGCGGCGAGGATCCGCTGCTCTGGTGGAGTCCCGATCCTCGCATGGTCCTGTACGTGCGCGAGCTGCACGTCTCACGGTCGCTGCGCCGCACGATCCGCTCTGGCCGATTCCGCGTGACGATCGACACGGCGTTCCCGGCCGTGATCGAGCGGCTGCGCCGAGCCGCGCCCGGACAGGACGGGCACGTGGATCACGCCGGAGATGGACGACGCCTACTGCCGGCTCTTCGAGATGGGCCACGCCCATTCGGTCGAAGCCTGGGCCGGCGACCGGCTGGTGGGCGGCCTCTACGGCGTCGCGCATCGGGCGCATGTTCTTCGGCGAGTCGATGTTCAGCCGGGAGAGCGACGCGTCGAAGGTGGCGTTCGTGCACATGGTGGCGCAGTTCGGACGCTGGAGGATGCCGCTCATCGACTGCCAGATGTCGACGTCGCACCTGGCCTCGCTCGGCGCCCGCGAGATTCCGCGCGCCGACTTCCTCGACCAGGTGCAGCCAGCTGGTACAGGCAGCCGGCGCCGCCCGCGCCGTGGCGGCTGGACGCAGGATCTGCGTCGACGCTCTGAGTACAATTGAGCGCTATGAGTCGGTCAGGGCGCGCCCGCGTGAATCCACCTGACCGAGTCGCGGAACGACCAGAAGCTCGAGCGGCCGCGGATGTGGCGCGTGCTCCTGCACAACGACGACTACACGACGCAGGAATTCGTCGTCTGGGTGCTGGAAACCGTCTTCCGCAAGCCGCGCGGCGAGGCGTTCGCCATCATGATGAGCGTCCATCGATCCGGAATGGGGGTCGCCGGCGTCTATACACATGACGTCGCCGAAACGAAGGTGAAGACCACGCGGCAGATGGCCGAGGAGCACGAGTTCCCGCTGCTGGTGACGATGGAGCCGGAACCAGAGCATGAGTAAGACATCCGTTCCGTTCGCGCCGGAAACGCTGGAGACGATTCAGCGCGCGATCCGCTTCGCGACCGACCGGCGGCACGACACCGTCGGGCTCGAGCACCTGCTGCTCGCCGTCACCGACGAGCCGCAGGCGCGGCGGATTCTGGTCAGCTGCGGCGCCGACGTCGAGCACGCTGCGCCGGCAGCTGACCGAGGTGCTGGCCAAGGCGTTCACGCCGGTGCCCGGTCCGCCGACGGTGGAGCCGGAGCCGACGCTCGGCTTCGATCGCGTCGATTCAGCAGGCGATGATGCACGCCGCGGTGTCGAGCGCGAAGCACGTGGACACCGGCAGCCTGCTCGTGTTCATGCTGCAGGAGGAGGAAAGCCACGCCGCGTACTTCCTGCGCGCGCAGGGCGTCGAGCGGCTGACGCTGCTGCGCGTGATCTCGCACGGCGCGCAAGGCCGAGCCCGAGGCGCGTGCCGGTCGGCGGCGAGCGAGGCGCGGCGCCGAATGCCGATCCGCTCGAAGGCCTATCGCGACCGATCTCGTGGCGCGCGCGGCGGCCGGGCAGATCGATCCGCTGATCGGCCGCGCGCTCGAGCTCGAGCGGATGATTCAGGTGCTGTGCCGGCGGCGGAAGAACAACCCGCTGCTCGTCGGCGAGCCGGGCGTCGGCAAGACGGCGCTCGCCGAAGGGCTGGCGCTGCGCATCCAGCAGGGCAACGTGCCCGATGTGCTGAAGACGGCCAAGGTCTACGCGCTCGATCTCGGCGCGCTGATCGCCGGCACGCGGTATCGCGGCGACTTCGAGGAGCGCGTCAAGCAGGTGCTCGATCGGCTCGAGAAGGAAGAGAACGCGATCCTCTTCATCGACGAGATTCACTCGCTGGTCGGCGCCGGCGCGGCGTCGGGCGGCGCGATGGACGCCGGCAACCTGCTCAAGCCGGCGCTGGCCAACGGCTCGCTCCGCTGCATCGGATCGACGACGTTCAACGACGTGAAGCAGTCGTTCGATCGCGATCGCGCGCTGTCGCGCCGGTTCCAGAAGATCGACGTGCTCGAGCCGTCCGAGGCCGAGACGCTGGAGATCCTCAAGGGGCTGCGCCCGCACTACGAAGCGCATCACGGCGTGCAGTTACACGGACGAGGCGCTCGAGGCGGCGGTGTCGCTGTCCGCCGCGGCATCTGCAGGACCTGCACCTGCCCGACAAGGCGATCGACGTGCTGGACGAGGCGGGCGCCGCGCAGAAGCTGCTGCCGGAGGAGCGCGCGTACGCAGTCGATCGGCCCGGCGCAGATCGAGCAGATCGTCGCGAAGATGGCGCGCGTGCCGGTGCAGGCGGTGTCGAGCGACGACAAGCGCGCGCTGCACGAGCTCGACGTCGAGCTGAAGCGCGTCATCTTCGGTCAGGACGCGGCCGATCGACGAGGTGGCGTCGGCGATCAAGCTGTCGCGCTCGGGCCTGCGGTCGCCGGAGAAGCCGATCGGCAACTTCCTGTTCGCCGGGCCGACCGGCGTCGGCAAGACCGAGCTGGCCCGCCAGCTCGCGCGGATCCTCGGCATCGAGTTCATCCGCTTCGACATGTCCGAGTACATGGAGAAGCACGCCGTGTCGCGGCTGATCGGCGCGCCGCCGGGCTACGTCGGCTACGAGGAAGGCGGCCTGCTGATCGACGCGATCCGCAAGTCGCCGCACGCCGTGCTGCTGCTCGACGAGATCGAGAAGGCGCATCCGGACATGTTCAGCATCCTGCTGCAGGTCATGGATCACGCCACGCTGACCGACTCGCACGGCCGCAAGGCCGACTTCCGCCACGTCATCCTGATCATGACGACCAACGCCGGCGCGCGCGATCTGTCCGATCGCCAGCTGGGGTTCGCGGACGCGGGAAGGGCGGCTCGTCGCGCGGCGCGCTCGAGCGCATGTTCACGCCGGAGTTCCGCAACCGTCTCGACGCCATCGTCAACTTCGACGCGCTCGGGACCGGCGAAATCGAGAAGGTCGTGGACAAGCAGATCGACGAGCTGCGGGCGATGGTGGTCGGCCAAGGAGCGTCACGATCGAGCTCGACCCGGCGGCGCGCGCCTGGCTGGCCGCGAAGGGCTTCGACCGCGCGTTCGGCGCGCGGCCGATGGCCCGCCTGATCGAGCGCGTCGTCAAGAAGCCGCTGTCGGAGCGCTGCTGTTCGGATCGCTGGCCGACGGCGGCGCGGTGCGGGTCGTCGTTGAGGCGGCGAGATCCGGTTAGTGGTCGGTACGTAGTGGTACGTCGTGAACTCGCTAACGCTACCGCCATGAACGGCTACCGTCAGCACGATGTCCATCGCCGACATCCGGCGCGAGTACCTCGGCGAGCCGCTGAGCGAAACCGAGTCCGATCCCGATCCGTTCCGGCAGTTCGCGCGCTGGTTCGAGCAGGTGCGCGAGCTCGAGCCCGATCCGACCGCGATGGCGCTGGCGACGGCCACGCGCGACGGCCGTCCGTCCGTCCGCACGGTGCTGCTCAAGGGCGTGGACGAGCGCGGCTTCGTGTTCTACACCAACTACAACAGCCGCAAGGCGCGGAGCTCGCCGAGACCGGACGCGGCAGCCTGCTGTTCTACTGGCGCTCGCTCGAGCGTCAGGTGCGCATCGACGGCCGGGCCGAGAAGGTGAGCGCCGAGGAATCGGATGCGTACTTCGCGACGCGTCCGCTCGAGAGCCGCTGGAGCGTCTACGCCTCGCAGCCAGAGCGAGGTGATCGAGAGCCGTGACGCGCTCGAGTCGCGCTTCACCGTCGCGCGGCAGGAGTACGGCGAGCGCGTCCCGCGTCCCGCGTGGTGGGGCGGCTACCGCATCGTGCCCGAGGAATTCGAGTTCTGGCAGGGACGTCCGAGCCGCCTGCACGATCGCCTGCGCTACGTGAAAGAGGCGAGCGGCGTGTGGAGACGAGAGCGCCTGGCGCCTTAGCGATCCGTATCGTTCACGCTTCTCGGTTCTCGCTGCCCGGTTCGAGTTCACGTTCGCGTTCAGTTCAAAATTCGCAGTTCGTCCTCATCCGGTTCGGCGACCTGGCATGGATATGGCTGCCGCAGCCACGTGCCCGACTCGCGCGTCTCGCCTGAATTCCCGCCAAGCCCGCGACTGTGCATCTCGCTTCGGTGAAGGCGCAGCACGAAGCGGATCCCGCGGCCGGGACTGGAAGCGTGTGGCTACCCGACGCGCTGGCGATGAAGTATCCCAGAGCGCCGTGGGAGTGGGGCTGGCAATGGGTGTTTCCGGCGACGCGGCACTACGTCGTTCGCGAGACAGGCGTTCGCCGTCGTCATCATCTCCACGAGTCCGTGCTACAGCGTGCCTTCAAGGCTGCAGTTCGCGAGTCGTGGGTTCTCAGAGGCCGCGACGTGCCATTCGTTGCGCCATTCGTTTGCGACGCATCTGCTCGAAAGCGGCTATGACATCCGGACGATTCAGGAACTGCTCGGGGATCAGGACGTGGCAACGACGATGGTGTTATACGCACGTGTTGAACCGTGGTGGGAGCGCGGTGAGGAGCCCGCTGGACGGATGACGTGCCGCAGGCCAGGTGATATGCCGACCACTCATTGTGGGATTATGCCGACCGGTCTAATACGACGCGCGGGTCCGATGACGCTTGCTCTGAACCGCCGCAAACTCCGACACCGCGGTGCATGCAGGGAGAGGGAAGTGAGGTGAGCAGAGCGTGGGACGCGTGGTGGTGCGACGATTGATAGGGTTACAATGATCGGCATACTGATAGTTATGCAGCACGAATGGCCTCGATGGCTTTAGAGCGGCTCGTGACGCCGGTGTTGGAGGCGAACGGCTACGCCAACACCGGACAGACGTGGCACAAGCGGCTCGACTCCACGGTTCTCGTCGTTAACCCAGAGGTCGTACGACGTCGTGTTCGTCAATCTTGGCGCGTGTATTCGTGACCTTGAGCCGGATGACGCACCTTCCATTGAAAAGTGCCACATCAGCTTCAGGCTCGAACGTGTGTGCCCACCGGAGTATTTCGAGGCAATACGCAGTGCATCGCCTGAAGGAGCCCCGCCAGATTTTATGGTGGCGCTCGAAGGGTGTGGTCTGCCGTGGCTCGAAGCGCTGTCGACTCGGGCTGGCGTTCAGGCTCTGCTGCGGTCATCCCCCACGATGGGTTTAGTGTCGAAGGCAGCACCCTAAGAGCTTGCTGAAAAACCGTTCAGTTTAACGTTCGACGGATCTTCGACCGCGTACTACGGTTGTCATGCGAGGAGACCGACTGCCGGCCCGTTTCGATGTTCAGTTACGTGTCGAGAGCGGGAGTACCGTGATCGAGCAGGCCAGGCGACAGAAGTTCGGCTTGCACATCAATTGTACCGCACGAACCGCCAACAAGTAAGGTTTGACGGAGATGACCTTACGGGCGCATCTTCGAGCTCTCTCATCGACTGTGAGGTGAGCATGAGCATCGCACCAGCATGGGAATGTCAGCGTTCCGTCGAAGTCGAGGTGCCAGTGGCATTTGCTTGGGCGTACATGACAGACATCCGCAACTGGAACGATCCGCCCGCCGAGTTTGCTGTGGAGGGGCCATTCGTCGAGGGCACGCGAGGCACGACCCAAATGCCCGGACGGCCACTGGCCTCCTGGACCATTCGTGACGTGGAGCCGGGCCGTGGCTACACGATTGAAGGCGGCTCCTTCTTCGAACGAGCGGTGATTCTTGTCCACTGGCGATTCGATCCGCTATCGGAGCGCACAGCAAGACTCACGCAACGGATGGAATTGCTCGGCGAGAATGCCGCCGCCTACGTCGACGAGATCAAATCGCTCTTTGAGCCGAACATGGAGCCGGGAATGCGAAGGATTGCACAGATGATGGAACGCGCTAAAGCCGGCCGCCACGAGTAGTTTGCCAAAAAATCCGTCAGTTTAGGATCGACAGATCGTCGATCGCGTACTACCATGCGGCGCATGCGAGGAGACGACCGCCAGCCCGATGCGATGTTCAGTTATGTGTCCGCCGAGCAGCGCGTGCCCGCAGGACCACCCGCTGCGCGCGATTCGCGCGTTGGTCGACGACGTGCTGCGCGACATGTCGCGCGAGTTCGACGGGCTGTATGCCCGCGTCGGCCGGCCGTCGATTCCGCCGGAGCGGCTGCTGCGCGCGCAGCTGCTGCAGATCTTCTACTCGATTCGCAGCGAGCGGCTGCTGATGGAGCAGCTGGATTACAACCTGCTGTTTCGCTGGTTCGTCGGCATGGACATGGACGAGCCGATCTGGGCGCCGACGGTGTTCACCAAGAATCGCGACCGGCTGCTGAATCAGGAGATCGCGCGCAGCTTCTTCCGGCGGGTGGTCGAGCGCGCCGCGGGCCTGATGTCGGACGAGCACTTCACGGTCGACGGCACGCTGATCGAAGCGTGGGCGAGCCAGAAGAGTTTTCAGCGGAAGGACGGCGGCACCGACGGCGACGGCCGCGACTTCCGCGGGCAGGCAGCGGAAGAACGACACGCATGCGTCGAAGACGGACCCGGACGCGCGGTTGTATCGGAAGTCGAACGGCGCCGAATCGCGCCTGGCGTATCTCGGGCCACCTGCTGATCGAGAACCGCCACGGGCTGATCGCCGACGCGATGGCGACGTCGCCGACGGCTTCGCCGAACGCGAGGCCGCGACGCTGATGCTGCACGGCGCAGTGGGAGCGCGCGCCGGCCGCCGCCGCACGGTCGGCGCCGACAAGGCGTACGACGTCGCGCGACTTCGTCGAGCTGATGCGCGAGCTGGACACGACGCCGCACGTCACGCAGAACCTGACGCGGCGCGGCGGCAGCGCGATCGATGCGCGCACGACGCGGCACGACGGGCTACGCGATGAGTCAGCACGCGCGGCCGCGCATCGAGCCGGCGTTCGGGTGGCTGAAGACGATCGCCTGGATCCGCAAGGTCAAGCTGCGCGGCCTGGCGAAGGTCGACTGGCTCTTCGTCTTCGCGAGCGCCGCGTTCAATCTGATCCGGTTGCCGAAGCTGCTTCGGCGCGTGGCGGCCTTCTTCGCCGGAGAGGGCGACGATTTCTTTCTTGGAGAGATCAACACGGCTGGATTCTGGTACTTCGACCCGCCGACATCCGAAGCCGCCTAACAGCCGCTTGCAGCTGACGGCGGCCAGCGCGATCATGAGCCTCCGCAGCTGAAGCGGAACGTTACCCTACTCGTCTTTGTGGCGGTTCTCGTTGTGCGAGCCTGGACGGCGCGATAACTGCCTACTCAACGGCGATCGCGAGAGTGCTTTTGGTGTCGATCGCGGCCCGAACATGCCGCTGCAGCCGACGAGCGGCGGGCCGCAACTCTGATTCGAACGCTAGTTTGCGTCGCTCGCGGCTTAGCGGCAGGACGTTAGGGGGGTAGGGGTCGAAACTCGACACCTACACGGGGAACTAGGTGTGTTGCCGCACGTGCCCCCTGGTCTAAAGCGAGCACCCACGCGCGGCCCATCCGGGGGCCGATTAACACCGGCTCCTGTTTTTCCCCCACGCCAATCGCCAACGGGAGGTGCAGCTAGAGTCTTCAACCGGCAATCTGCCATTCTTGGTCGAAGGCGACGATTCCGATGCCCGCGACTTGCCCGCCGCCTTGAGGGGGCCGGTGCCTCTGGTGGCCCGCGGCTTGGGCCTCGCGCCGGCCCCGGCCAAACAGGACCGCTGCACCCGTCGCCACCGGCGCCCGCTCGCGCGTGCGCCTCGCGCTCGGTGTTATCGTGACTCGCACGTGCCGCAGGTGAGCGGCAATGCGTTAGACCGACCTCTGACAGACCGACTTCTCGCCGGGGGATGCACGACGAGTGTGCGGCTTAAATGGAACCCTGGCTTGTTACCGCTTATCCACACAAAGGAACACATTGCCGATCACTTCTTTCAGCAGTTTCAATGACGGCCTCGACCCGAGTCGGAGAAGCCGTGAACATTTCATCACCAACATCGATCTGGAAGACGATCGTCGCTGCGTTCCGTATGCCGATGGCGTCTGGTTTCAGCCTTGCCACTTCAATGTCACGTCCGGGGGATTCAGCGTGGTCCTGAAGGGGCTCCCCGGCGCCAAGCTGGGCACTCACTATCACGTCGGCACCGGTACGTGGATACACGATGCGTCGTCACTGGCGGAAACCTCGAGCACGACTGGGTCGCCAAGCCTGGAACCTTCATCTACGAACCTGCCGGCGAGGCTCATACCCTCGTCATCACCGAAGACTCGCCAGAGCCAGCGGTGATCATGTTCGTGGTTGAGGGGGGCCTTATCTATCTGGACCGTCCGGTCAACGGCAGCGTTGCTGCTTACGAGGATGGATTTACCGCTCTCGAGTTGACTCGAAAGTACTACCGTGAGGCTGGTCTCGATGCGCGTGAGCTGGACCTGTTGGTGCGCTAATCAGGCTGGCGGTCTAAAAAGTGCTTGCAGCCGACGGCGCTCGGTGGGACCCTGGACGCGCCGCGGCTGAAGCGCAAACGTTAGGCTTCTTTTTTTGGGCCCCGCCGATAGTTGTCATAAGCACCACCCCCTGGTGCCGCCGCCCGTGGACCTGCCGCCTGGCCCCCTTTGGTGGGTTGGTTGCTGGTGCCGGACCGGGATTCTGCCTTCTTCTTCCACCCCCTAATGGCCTTTGCCCCAAACCGCCGCTTCCTTTCGGCCCCCAGTATCCCCGCCGAGATCCGCCCCTTTTTTGCCGCCTTTGCCGCCTGGTACGTGGCCGTCTGGGCTTATTGGATTTTGGGCCGGTTTCCTTGCCGCATGGGTCTGCCTATTGCGCAAGTCCTGGGCGGCGTGGTGGTTCGCAGCGTCCAGCGAGTGTCCGCAGCAGCGTGGCGACACTGCTGAGTTCGGAGGCGCACGAACTAATGGGCGCAGTTGGATCGATCTGGGCCCTCGCAACGATCATCCTGGCAGCAGTCCTTGTGCTGTATGCGATGGCGATGAAGCGGGGCGCCATTCTGAGGTAAGTATCTGGTTTGTACCGTGCCAGCGCCTAACAAGCAGGTGCAGCGGACCGTGATACCCAATCGCTGGCGCGCCGCAAGTGCGCCATTTCATTATGCACATGCGGCGCGCTGGACAGCGCAGCGCGCGGCCGCTGAACTGCGGCGTTGGGCAGTCGAAATCCAGAACGATCAAAACGCAACGGGATGTGATTCGTCTCGTCGGTCCTGGAGGGGCGGGCAAGACCACAACGGGCGCAAGGCTTGCCCAGCGCCTGAGTCCGCCTTCGTCGATCTCGACGAGCGGTTTGCGGCGACGCACGGGGACATTTCCGACCTGGCATCCATGGGCGCGACGTACGTGACGCAGAACATCCAGAACTATCTCGATGTCATCGCAACCGAGGCCCGACCGCAGGGTACTGGCTCTGTCGTCTGGCTTCATGACGTACGCGACCGATGCACACCCTGACTACGCGCGTATTCGGCGCGAGATCGCCGCGAGTGTGACGACATTGGTGTTGCGCCCCTCGCTCGATTACGAGACCTGCGTCGCCGAGACGGTTCGGCGTCAACTGAGCCGCCCATTCCGTCGGTCCGCCGAGTGCGAAGAACAAGTCATCCGGTTGCGTTTCGCCGTCTATCGCAATCTCTCCCGCGACGAAGCTCGAAACGATGAAACCCATTTCAGAAGTGGTTGACGCGGCGGTGGCCAACCTGCTGCCCAACTCCGCTTGCAGCCGACGGCGGCCCGCGCGATCATGAGCCGCCGCGGTTGAAGCGACACGTTAGGCCGATAGACTCTTGTTGCAGGCAGACCGCGCAGAAGGATCGAACTTTTCGCGGCGACTTGCCTATCGAGGTTCCGGATGCTGTACGTGTGTGGCGGCATGAGACGGGCAGTTGTGACGGCGTTGATGCTGGTCATCAGTTCGAGCGTGTACGCCCAGCAGAACCCAACACTCCCGGGAGTGCAGATGATCGAGGTCGATGGCCGTGCCGTGCGCGTCCAGACCATCGGACTTCAGGACCGCCGTCCAGGAGCACCGGTGATCGTCTTGAGGCGGGCGCGAGCAACGCGCGTTGAGATTCGGGGGCGGATTTTGCCCCAGGTCGCGTCGATGGCGCTGGTCGTCGATACGACCGCGCGGGGTTAGGGCGCTCCGAGTGGGACGGCACGAACCCGACGCCGCGGCACGTTGCCGACCGACTTCGACGCGTGTTGCAACAGATTGGCGCCGGCCCGCCGCTATGTGCTGGTCCGGCCTTCTCGTGGGGCGGCATGCTCGCCCACTACTTCGCCGGTTACTACCCCGCTGACGTGGTCGGACTCGTGCTCGTCGATCCAAGCCCCATGGTGACGGAGTCACTGGCCGATAACCTGTCGCCGTTCGAGAAGATCGGCGCTGGGCGTGCGGGCTTCGAGGCTTACTGGTCGAGCTTCTCTGCGTTAATGGCGCAGGCGTCTCCAGCCGTACGCGCCGAGAATGAGGTATCTCCGAGGGCTGCTGGAAATGGATCTGGCGGCTCGAGACCTTCGCCCTATTCCTGCCGTGCCGATGGCCGTGGTCGTTGCCGCCAAATACTTCGCGGTGCCGCTCACCGTCCCGTTCGATCTCCAGCAGCACTTTCAAGCCGACCTGCGTTATCGACTCCGGGTTCTGAGCGAATGGGTCTTAGCGTCTCCTCATGGCACCCTGGTGATGGCGAACAATACAACTCATACGATTCCTCCAGAGGATCCGGCTCTTGATCGTGTCGGCCGTTCAACGGGTGGTCGGAGCCTTGCGCTGAATCGGTTGGGAACGCGTTCAAGCAAAAGACGGCCTAACCGCCGCTGCACCTGACGGCACCGGGGCCCGCTCGCGCGCGCCCCTCGCGCTCGGTGGCATCGTGACTCGCGCGTGCCGCAGGTGAGCGGCAATGCGTTAGCCAGATCAAGGATTCATCAATCCGAAGGAGTTGACCGATGGCGACGTCAGCAGCTCAGAAAGCTGCGGCCACTCGGAAGCGTCGAACGGCGGCTAGGAAAGCGGCTACCACGCGGAAACGTCGGGCCGCGGGCAAGAAGGCGGCGATCACGCGCAAGCGTCGAACGTCGGTGAGAAACACTGCACCAGTTCCCAGCACCCCGTCCGTCGTCCCCATGATCTCCTACGAGGATGGCATCGCGGCTTTGGAATGGCTTCGCAAGGCGTTTGGGTTTCGTGAGACGGCGCGTCTCACTACGCCGGATGGGAAGCTTTCACACGGCGAGATGGAAGCGGGTAAGGGATTGATCATGCTGGCGTCGCCGACACCGGAGTACCGCAGTCCGAAACATCATCGGGAGGTTTGCGAACAGGCACGCAAGTGGTCTACGGTGCCCTGGATTATCGATGGCGTGCTCGTCTACGTGGACGACCTGGATCAACATTTCAAACGAGCAAAGGCCGCAGGTGCGATGATTCTCTCTGAGATCGAAGAGGGGCCCCCGGGGCGACGATACCGGGCGGAAGATCTCGAAGGCCATCGGTGGTTCTTTTTCGAAACGGATCGCGGATGACCCTCAACTGGCTAACCAGCCGCTGCAGCCGACGAGCGGCTTGGGCGCTTCGGGCAAATTCGGAATGACTGTCAAGGCCGCTCGCGGCTGAGCGGCATGGCGTTAGCCGGACGAAAGACTCTGCTTGCCGCTGCGATAGCAGCGCTGATAACTTATGCGGCACAGGTGCGCAGGGGCGCCTGATCCGCCGAAAGACTTCTCACCCTGTATTCCAAGCGCGAACGCCTTCGCACTTGCCATCTTCGTGGGCCTCAGGAGCGGAACATGGCCCAGCAAACGGAGGATCTAATGGCTGGTGTGATTTCTGATCTAAAGGCTCAAGCGCGCATTCTTCACCGACAAATCGGTCAGCGCGAACCCCATGCAGTGGCTCGGTCCCGGCAATTGCCAGAGTTCAAAGACCAGGACTGTCTCTTCGCTCTCTGCATCCATCAAGCGCCGGCACTGTCTGGCCGTCGTCGCACGAGAACTTGGCTTCCAAGGATGGCCACACGCCGTTGGTGTTCTGGGTGGCACCGATTCGACCGATTTCGGGACGCTGCTTTATCCGGATGGAGCCGATGCCCACTGGAACATTTGGAGCGCTTCGTATGCCGAGGCGAGAGCCATCCGCGAACAGCACGGAGGGTACCTGACTCGCGTATCGGCGACACTTCTTCATCGTCGATCGGCACTTCATCGAAACGCTCGGTCTACGGCCGGAGGATCCGGACTGGGAACTGATCGGTCGAGACTGGGTCAGGCCGCGGCAAGCGGATGCACGCGAACGGCTCTATGGCAAACTCATTCAGCAACGGGCGATGAGTGCCAATGTGAAGTAGTTCTATGCGCCGCCCAACATGCGCTGGAGCCGACGCGGCTTTTCGTCTGTGGCAAGGTGTCGCTGAGCCGCGCGGCTCAGCGCCGGTCGTTAGGCGGCCTGTGAAGGAGCCGTGGTCCTTGACCTCGCAGCCGAATCGTCGCGGCCCTCGGAGAGCAACCGCGCGACGCTCCGTGGCTTGGTTGAGGATGCGAGAAAATAGGCGCGCCGCGCCGTATCCGTTCATTCGACTTGAACGCAAGGAGGATCGATGGGTTTCACTGTTCTCTATTCGTCCAACGCACTGTTTCGAGCGACGCTGCAGACGTTAGTTTTCGTCGTCTTCATCGTTCGTCGCGATATTTTGCGCATCAGCCGGCTACGGCCTGCTCAAGATGCTGCTCCCGGCCGTGAGTGGCGGTACAAGTATTGGAATCGCCGAATTTTCTACACATAGCGGACTAACACTCGTTTTCTCTGTGCTCGCGGGGCTCAGCGCTTACGTAGCAAAGAAGTGCTTTTGGTAGTGCAGTGCGATCTGACGCCGGCTGCGACAAAAGCGGCGAAGCCAACAGGCTAGCGGAAGCGTCGCGCGAAGGTGTGCCGCGTCGCCGCCGAACACGCCGCTGCAGCCGACGAGCGGCGCGGGGAACGTCGGGCTGTTCGACAGTTCAGTGAACGCCGCCGCGGCTGAACGGCGAGACGTTAGCCGGACTGAATGACGATGGAACTCACGGAAGGACGAGTTCTGCTTCGTGAATTCGTTGACAAAGATGTCGTCGCCCTGCTGGCGATTCACGCCGACCCGCGGTTGTTGCGCTACGACGCCCCTGAGCTCGGCACGCTTGACCATGCGCGGATGCTCGTCGACACATTCATGAGATGGGCGAACGAGCATCCCCGCCAGAATTTCCAGTTCGCAATCGTCGATCGGGACTCGAACACGTTGCTGGGTAGCTGCGGAGTCCGCCGGAAGGGTTGTCTGGAGGGTCAGGCGGAGTTCGGTATCGGTATCGACGCGAACTGGTGGGGACGAGGTATCGCGCTCGAGGCGGCGAAGCTGATTCTGCGGTTCGGGTTTACCGAACTCGCTCTTCGTGAGATTCGTGGCGTCGCGGTTTCAGAGAATGAAGAGGTGAAAAGATTCGCCAGCCGACTTGGCTTTAGCTCGACCGGTCCACGGGAGGGCGAGTCGTGGATGGTGCAACGAGGATGGAAGGCCATCGATTGGGTAATGACTCGCGAGACTTGGGAGAAACAAGACGGCTAACCAGGAGATGGACGCCGACGCCGGCGGGCCGCTCGCGCATCCCGCTCAGCGCGGGTCATCGCCAATGCGTTAGCCATTCTTGGATTGAGGATGGACATCAGGGTATTCCGGACGGAGGATGAAGCGGCAGTCGTTGCTCTGTGGGAGGGGTGCGGTTTGATCCGGCCGTGGAATGACCCGCGAAAGGACGTTGCCCGAAAGCTCGCAGTCCAGCCCGAGCTCTTCCTGGTCGGACTCGTCGATCACACGATCGTCGCTACAGCTATGGCCGGATACGAAGGTCATCGTGGCTGGGTCAACTACTTGGCGGTAGCGCCGGAGTGGCGGCGGCAGGGACTCGGACGCAGCATGATGCTTGAAGTTGAGCGACTGTTGCATTCGGCTGGGTGTCCCAAGATCAACCTGCAGATCCGAGACACCAACGCGGAGGCCATCGGGTTCTATTCGGCTCTGGGCTACAGGCGAGACGAAGTCGTTAGCATGGGCAAACGACTCGAAACAGATCGAACGGACACCTAACAAGGCGTGCACGAGTCGGCGCGCCAGGCGGCTCAGCTCGATGCCGTTATACGGAACTCAGAGTGATCGAGGAAGACCAGTGGAGAGCGTTGCGATTCGAAAGGCCTCGGTTGAGTCTTGGTCGTGACCTCCGGCAACCAGCGATCCGATGCGCACGCGTTCTACGAGAGGTGCGGGTTACGGCTTCACCGGACGTCGATACAAGAAGTCGTTTGCGATGTCCGCATAAACAAAAGGTCTTTCCGCCGGTAGCGTCGAGTGGGTTGTGCCAGAATTCGCACAACGATGCGCCGCGGCTCAATCGCAGCGCGTTCGCCAGTCTGCTTGCACCGAGGAGGCGCATGACTGAACACCAAGAAGCTGCATCACGGGCTTTGCCACCACACGCTCAACTGATTCAGATGGGCATAGCCTCGTGGGTGTCCGCAGTCGTGTATGCGGCGGCCAAACTGGGCTTGGCTGATCAGTTGGCCACCGAACCCAAGAACGCCGACGAATTGGCGGGACCGATGCGGATGCACGCGCCGTCACTTCATCGGCTGATGCGTACCCTGGCCAGCCTCGGCATTCTCACGGAGCGAGATGCGCAACGCTTCGCCCTGACGCCTCTGGGGCAAGCGCTCAGGACCGGCGCCCCCGGCTCGGCGCGGTCGACGCTGATCGCGTTCGGCGGCACGTTCTGGCGCGGCTGGGAGGAGATCCTGTATTCGCTCGAGACGGGCAACACCGGTTTTGACAAGGCCCACGGCATGCCCCTCTTTGAGTACCTGCGCCAACATCCCGCCGAAGCCTCTCACTTTAGTGAGGCCATGGTCGGGTTCCACGGTGACGAGCCACCGGCCGTCGCTCAGGCGTACGACTTCTCTCGGTTCAAGAATGTGGTGGACGTCGGCGGCGCCACGGGCAACTTGCTGGCGGCAATCATGTCGAGTCATGCCGGACCGCGTGGTGTGCTCTTCGACAGGGCGCATGTGGTAATCGACGCACCGGCGCTGCTGAAGGCTCGCGGCGTCGAGGATCGCGTCACGATCGAAGCAGGCGACTTCTTCGAGAGGGTTCCCACTGGCGGCGACGCCTACTTGTTGTCGCACGTCATCCACGATTGGCAGGAGGACCGGTGTCTAACCATCCTTGGCCACTGTCGGAAGGCCATCAAATCAGATGGCCGCCTCCTGATCGTCGAGATGGTCTTACCGGCTGGTGACACACCACATCCCGGCAAGGTGCTGGACATGGTCATGCTCGTGTTTCCTGGGGGCCAGGAACGCACCGAGACCGAATACGCATCGCTGCTCGGCAAAGCCAGCTTCCGTCTGAGCCGCGTCGTGCCCACAGCGTCGGCTGTGAGCGTGGTGGAAGCCGTTCCGTCTTAGCCAACGACCGACGTAACGAGCTAGAACTCATGAATCTGGCCGCGAACATTTTCGACGTCTGGGTGTTCCAACGGCGCCCCGGTGGCATCGTGTTCCTCTTGCTACACACATCTGTGGAGAAGGCGGAACGCTACTTCAACGGAGGCCGGTTCTGGCAGATTCCCAGCGACGCTGTGAACGACGGCGAGTCGATCACCGACGCGATCTGCCGTGCGCTCGGTCGACACGGGCTTCGTCCAAAATCCATCTGGGCGGGCGAACACGCATACGTGATCTACAACAGACGCTTTGCTGAAATGCAGGCCATTGGTGTCTACGCGGCTGAAGTCGATAACGGTGACGTTCGTCTCGAGCCGTCACAGCACTCTGAGTATGAGTGGATACCTTTCGAGACGTGCCTCGAGCGAGTCCACTATCGGGGCTTGAAGGACGGACTGCGCTCTGTGCATGAATACATCACGGGAGTGGCGGATCCAGCCAGAGAACTGTGCCTTTATGTCGCACCGAGCGGATAACAGCCGACTGGTTTCTCAGCGGTTTCCTCGGTCGTCGAACTACCATCCCGAATGGGTCATGGCCAGCGCCAGCGGCGGGGCCAACGCACTGTGGCTCACCGAGTGGCTCGCCGAGGCCATAGACTTGCGCCCCGACATGCGGGTGTTAGACCTCGGTTGCGGACTGGCAGCGTCGTCGGTCTTCCTGCGCCGCGAATTCGGCGTGCAGGTCTGGGCCACGGACTTGTGGTTCAGTGCCTCGGGCAACCTGCAGCGCGTTCGGGACGCCAACGTCGACGAGGGCGTGTTTCCGATCCATGCGGATGCGCGGTCCCTGCCGTTCGCCTCGGACTTCTTCGACGCGGTCGTGTGTATCGATTCGTTCGTCTATTACGGGACCGACGACCTGTATTTGAACTATCTCGCTCGCTTCCTCAAGCCCGGCGGCGTATTGGGTGTCGCAGGGGCCGGCTTGATGCAGGAGATCGATATTTCCGTTCCCGGGCATCTACGAGCGTGGTGGGAGCCGAGCATGGGCTGCCTGCATTCCGCCGGGTGGTGGCGTCGGCACTGGGAGCGGACCGGCATCCTCGATATCGACCTGGCCGATACTCTTCCTGACGGTTGGCAATTCTGGAGGGACTGGCACAGGGTGGTCGCACCTGAGAATACCGTGGAGATCCGGGCTCTCGAAGCAGACCGAGGCAGCTATCTTGGCTACGTGCGCCTCGTCGGTCGCCGACGGCTCGAGGCACGCTTGGACGAACCGATCGTGTCTATCCCAAGCGTGTACACGAAGGCCCCCTTGCTCCGCAGCTCCGAGTAGTGTGAGTTGAGGGAGTAGCCCAATGACAGCCCAACATCGAGTTGCACCCGACAGCAGATCTCTCTCGATAAAGTAGACACTTCCAGCTAACGGAGGTGCAGGCCCTGGCCGACGCGCACTATGAGAGACTCTGGGTTGTCGCCGAGCGGGCGCGAGCGCGCGGACCGCTCTCGCGTGACGACATCGCGTTCGTGCGCGATACGCTGCCGGCCGCGCTCGACTCCTTTCCCCGGATCACGCTGCCGAAGACGATCCGCCACCCGGGTGGGTTCACGGTCTCCGGCGCGCCCGTCGGCACATTCCTCAGAAGCGCGCTCCTGATCGCGGGGCAGAAGGCCCTTGGACGCCGGTTCGCCGGCCACTCGTTCTTTGAGAACGTGGAGCGCGACCTCGCCCTCGGCGTCATGCGCTCGCACTTCCATCACGAGTACCCGAAAGGGACGCACTGCTGCGTGCAGTGCACCCTCGCCGTGTATCCGGTTCTCGAGGCGGGAGCGATTCGATACTTCGACTGCGCCCCGCTGTCAGAGCAGGTCAGGCAGATCGTTCGCACGCGTCAGTGGCGATTTGCCCGACCGGTGAATGCCGCGATGGTGCACTGGTCGCTCGGAGACGCCCAGTGATGTCTCTGAAGATGGACTACGACCTGACTAACATTCCAGGCGTCTACTAGTGGGACAACGCCAGGCAGATATGGCCGACCATCCACGACACAGGGCGGCGTGGCTCCGGTGGCTGACCGGAACGGCGCTGACCGTCACGTTTGGCGTGGCGGTTGTGTGGGGCGCTCGCGCCTATGGTCGATCCATTGTCTTCGCGTTCGGAGTCAACTGGGTGCTCATGATCTGGGCCATCATGTTCGCCTCGAACGTCGTTCCCCTCCGACTCCCGGCGCAATACTACGCCACACGTCGGTTTGAGAGGGCCGGGCGCGTGTACGGCCTTCTGGGCGTGCGTTGGTACCGGCGAGCCCTGCGTCCTGTACTGTGGTCCGTGAACCCCGCGCTCCTCAAATCGCAGCCTGCAGCACGAGAGACGATGATTGAGCGCACAAAGGACGCTGAGACGGGGCACCTCTTCATACTCGTTGTGATCGCAGGCATCACTGTATGGGCGTTGACGTCGGGCTGGTGGGACGCGGCGGGCTGGCTGTTGCTGTTCAATCTTCTCCACAACGGATACCCCGTCCTGTCGATGCGACAGCTTCGTGCCCGGCTGAATGCGGGCTCGAATCGATGGCCTGACACGCGTGCGCAGCCATCGGCGGTCGATGCGATCATGAGGCGCCGGGGCTGAAACGCAACGTTAGGCGGCATTGTCGTATTAGCAGCACCTCGATGGACGTATTGCAGAAACAGGATGTGCCCTACGGCAACGACTGGGACAGCGCGACAGAAGCAGCGGCGTATGGCGAAGCGGCTGACCAGGCGAGGCCCTGGCGCTCCGAAATCCGAGACCATATTGCGGCCCGAGTCGCGACTCTGCCGCCGCGCGCTCGGGTCCTTGAGCTCGGTTCAGGTCCAGGTCTCCTTGCGCACCGCGTGTTACAGGGATGTCCCAAGCTCGAGACGTATACGCTCGTAGACTTCTCCGAGCCTATGCTGGCATTGAGCCGGCAACGTCTCGCGGCATTTCCGACAGCGTCCTTTGTGCTCGCCAGCTTCAAATCCGGGGACTGGACGCTCCGCGCCGGCACTCAGTTTGACTGTGTTGTCTCGATGCAAGCGGTTCACGAACTACGGCACAAGCGGCACGCACAGCGGTTGTACGAGCAGGTCTGCCACGTCCTCGCCGTCCCCGGACTCTTCCTGGTCTGCGACCACACTCCGTTCGACGACTCGCCGAGGAGTGTCGCGCTCTACATGACCGAACAGGAGCAGCAGCGGGCGCTGGCGGACGCCCGATTCGCCAACGTTCACGTCGAACTCGCAATTAACGGCTTGGTGCTCTATGCGGGCGAGAAGACTGCCTAACAAGCCGCTGCCTTGACCGCACAGCCGACGCGGTAGGCACGATGATCAGCCGCCGCGACTGAAGCGGCACGTCAGCTCGACGAACACGCATAAGGGGGTGTTGCCGTGGGATTCCGCCGGTCTCCGGGTCGCATCGCTGCCGCTCGCGATTGGCAGCACTTCGTGAGCGCGAACGCTCGCGTGCTGAGCGCCACTGGTCTTCCTCCCGCCGTGACCACCAGCATTGAGAACTGGGATGACTTTCTCATGCACGGCTGTCTCGCTGCCGATCCCGGTGCCTTTTCGGTCGAACAGCTGACACCGTTGCAATACGAGTCTTTGACGGAGCTCGTTGGCAACTATTTCCATGCCGGCTACGAGTACTACAACCCATTGGCGCTCAAGCCCGACGACCAGGCCGCGCTGCGCGCTCGCTTTGCGTAAGTGCACTCAAGAAGATTGGCCGACGTTCTCGTGATGCGCTGTCGTACTCGAATTGCATCGTGGACTGTGCCTGACCACAACGTGACAGCGTAGGTCATTCTCGTCGAATGCACGCCGTGGTTCCGCGTGTGCTATCGTCGTCGTCATCACGGCAGCGTGGTGCTGCCGTTCCGGATACCCGGCGCGGCCGGGAAAGCGAGCGATGATGACAACGCCTTCATTCACATTCCCCGGACAACTGATTTCGTCGCGAGGCTGACATGGGCGCGCTACGCGTCTGTGTGTCCGCATCGGCGGCCGATCGCCTGTCGTGCGCGCGCGACGTGGTTCGCGCCTGCGCGCCCGGCACTCGCGTGCTCATCGTCGGCGCTTCACGTGGCGCGGCCGACGATCTCGCGCGGAGTATCGCCGCGGCGGCTCCCGCCACCTTCGGCGTCCAGCGTCTGAGTCTGACGCAGCTCGCCGCGAAGACGGCGATCCTGACGCTGGCGTCGGACGGGTTGACGTCCAGCACGTGGCTCGGCACCGAAGCCGTCGCGGCGCGAGTGGCCTTCGATGCGACGCGTGATGGCTCGCTCGACGTACTTCGGCGCCGTATCGAGGACGCCGGGCTTTCCCGCGCGCGCTCGCCCGCACGCTGCAGGAGCTGCGGCTGGCCGGCAGTTCGTGCGCCGCAGCTGACGCCGCTCCCGCTCGCCGGCCGCGACCTCGCCGATCTGCTCGAGCGCGTCGAAGCGTCGTTCGCGGCGGCGTCGAGCGCCGATCGCGCGGAGCTGTTTCGCGCCGCGGCACGGACGATCGCGAAAGCGCCGGCCGCCGAAGTGGTCGTGCTGCTCGATCTGCCGTTCGAACATGCCGCCGAGCGGGAGCTGGTGAGCGCGCTGGTCGCGCACGTGCTTCGTCCACGCTCGCGACGATTCCGCACGGTGACCTCGAAAGCGTCGCGTATCTTGAGAGCATCGGTGGTGTGGTCGAGACGCGCGACGCCGCGGGCAGTGACGATCTCGCGTGTCTGCGCCGATTTCTCTTCACCGCCGATGCGCTGCCGGCCGAGCGTGAGCTCGACGGCTCGCTCACGATGTTCTCGGCGCCCGGCGAAGGACGCGAGTCGGTCGAGATCGCGCGCCGCATTCTGAGCGAGGCGCGCGCGGGCCGTGCGCTTCGACGAGATGGCGATCCTCGTGCGGTCGCCGCACAGCTACTTCGGACTGCTCGAGCACGCGCTGACCCGCGCCGGCGTGCCGGCGTGGTTCGACCGCGGCACGCGCCGGCCGCATCCCGCTGGCCGCGCGTTCCTGGCGCTGCTCGCCTGCGCGGGCGAGTCACTGTCTGCGGCACGCTTCGCCGAGTACCTGTCGCTGGGTCAGGTGCCGTGACGAGCACGCGTCGCGCGACCGCACGTGGGTCGCGCCGCCGGACGAAGCCGTCAATCGCGCTGCCGCTGACGGCGGACGAGTCCATCGTCGATGACGAGCCGAGTGCGCCGAAGCAGCCCGGTCGGACACCGAACGGGTCACGGCCGGCACGCTGCGCGCGCCGTGGCGCTGGGAGAAGCTGCTCGTCGAGACCGCGGTCATCGGACAGGACGCCGAGCGCTGGCGGCGACGTCTCGACGGCAAGGCGAGAGAGCTCGAACGGCAGAAGAAGGAGGCGCTGCTGGACGAGGATGGCGGCGAGGCCCGGTTCGAGGCGATCACGCACGTGCTCGAGCAGCTCGATCACCTGCGCGCGTTCGCGCTGCCGATCATCGAGACGCTGGCCGTCTGGCCGCGCGAGGCGTTGTGGGGCGACGTGGCTCGATCTGCTTCGAGGCGCTCGTGCCGCGCGTGCTGCGCACGCCGTCGCAGGTGCTGCGCGTGCTCGCCGATCTGCGGCCGATGGCCGAAGTCGGTCCGATCGATCTCGACGAAGCGCGGCGCGTGCTCGCCGAGCGGCTGCTCCTGCTCGAATACGGATCCGCCGGCGCGCCGCTACGGCCGCGTGTTCGTCGGCACGCCGCATCAGGCGCGCGGCCGCGCCTTCCGCGTCGTGTTCGTGCCCGGGTCTCGCCGAGCGGATGTTTCCGCAGAAGCCGCGCGAGGATGCGCTGATGCTCGACGACCTGCGGCGGGCCGTCGACGCCGTCGCTGCCGACGCAGAACCAGCGGCTGCATGCCGAGCGGCAGCTGCTGCAGATTGCCGCCGGGCGCCGCGTCCGAGCGTCTGTATGTGTCGTATCCGCGGATCGAGCTCAGCGAGTCGCGTGCGCGCGTGCCGTCGTTCTACGCGCTCGACGTCATGCGCGCGGCGACCGGGCGCATCCCGCATCACGAAGAGCTCGAGCGGCGGGCGCGCGAGGCCGGCGACGCCACGCTGGCCTGGCCGGCGCCGTCGCGTCCCGACGGACGCGATCGACGATCAGGAGCACGACCTGGCGGTGCTGCGCCGGCTGCTCGACGAGACCGATCCCGCACGCGGTCAGGGACACGCCCATTACCTGCTGAAGCTGAACGAGTGCCTGCGGCGCTCGGTCGTGGACCGGTGGGCGCGCGGCGAGCGCCGCTGGTCGCCGAGCGACGGCTTGATTCGCGTCTCGCCGCACACGAAAGACGGCGCTGGCGTCGCGTCGTCTCACGGCGCGCGCCGTACTCGCTGTCGTCGCTGCAGAAGTTCAGCGCCTGTCCCGTATCAGTTCGTGCTGGCGTCGATCTACAGGCTGCAGCCGCTCGAGGTGCCGGAGCCGCTGCAGCGGATGGACCCGCTCACGCGGGGCAGCCTCTTTCACGAGATTCAGGCGCACTTCTTCCGCGAGCTCGAAGCAGCGCGGTGAGCTGCCGATCACGGCGGCGTCGCTCGACACGCGCGCGCGGTGTCCTCGACACGACGTCGTCGCCGGCGTGGCCGACCGCTGGCACGACGAGCTCGCACCGGCCGTCGAGCGCGTCTGGACCGACGAGATCGCCGCGATCGGCCGCGACCTGCGGGCGTGGCTCGATCGCCTCGCGCGCGACGGCGCCGAGTGGCTGCCGAAGTACTTCGAGTTCGGGTTCGGCGAGGTGCCGGGCGAGCGCGACCCGCGCAGCCTGCCCGAAGCCGTGTGACGCTTGCCCGGCGGGTTCCAGCTGAAGGGCGCGATCGATCTGATCGAGGAGCACGTCAGACGAAGGTGCTCCGTCTGACCGATCACAAGACCGGACGAAAGCCGGATCGCATCGACAAGGTGATCATCGGCGGCGGCGCGGTGCTGCAGCCGGTGCTGTACGCGATGACGATCGAAGCCGCCCTCGATCAGCCGGTGTACTGCGGCCGGCTGTTCTACTGCACGTCCGCCGGCAGCTTCCATCCGCACGAGATCCCGCTCAACGAGCAGACCCGGGCGGCGGGACTCGAGGTGCTGCAGGTCGTCGATCGCGCCATCGAGCGCGGGCTTCCTGGCGCCGGCGCCGACCGAAGAGGCGTGCGGCCGCTGCGACTTCCGACCGGTCTGCGGCCAGGGATGTGTCGCCGCGCGTCCTGCGCAAGCCGCAGGATCGGCTCGCCGATCTGCTGGCGCTGAGGAGCCGGCCATGACGCCCGACGCCGACGCACCGACGAGGACGTCGCGGCGGCTCATCCGCGAGGCGCTCGACGACACGCTCGTCGTCGAGGCCGCCGCGGGCACCGGCAAGACGACGGAGCTGGTCAATCGGATCGTGCGCGTGCTCGCCGAGGGCCGCGCCAACGTCCGTGAGATCGTCGCCGTGACGTTCACCGAGAAGGCGGCAGGCGAGCTGAAGCTGCGGCTGCGGCGAGCGGCTCGAGACGGAGCGGCGCGCAGACGACAGTCGCGCGAGGTCGCCGCGCGGCTGGACGAGGCCGTGCAGAACCTCGAGGAGGCGCACGTCAGCACCATTCACGGGTTCTGCGCCGACCTGCTGCGCGAGCGTCCGGTCGAAGCGCGAGTCGATCCGCTGTTCCGCGTGCTCGACCGAAGGGCAGGCCGAGCGGCTGTTCGACGAGGCCTTCGACGGCTGGTTCCAGTCGATGCTCGAGAACCCGCCGGAAGGCGTGCGGCGATCGCTGCGGCGCACCAGCCGCGGCTCGCGGCCTGGCGATGTGGACGAAGACGGTCCGATGGAGCGGCTGCGCCGGGCCGCCTTCGATCTGGCGGAGTGGCGCGATTTCCGAGGCGCGTGGACGCGCGAGCCGTTCGATCGCGACGGCGACGATCGCGCGCGATCGTTCCGCTGGTGCACGCGCTCGCCGACGTCTCGAAGTCGCCGTCGTACGCCGGCGACAACCTGTTTCTCGACACCGAGCCGGTGCGACGGTCTGAGCGCGGATCTCGCCGGCGCACCGACGCCCGAGACCGCGGCCGATCTCGATGGTCTCGAGTCGCAGCTGGTCGACCTGCGCCGCAATCGCGACTTCAAGCGCGGCGCGGAAGGGCAGCGGGCCGACCTACGCGAAGGGTGTCCCGCGCGCGCAGGTGCTCGAGGCCCGCGACGCGCTGATCGCAGGCGCTCGACGACTTCCAGCTGCGCGCCGACGCCGACCTCGCGGCGCTGCTGCACGACGAGCTGCTCGACGTGCGTCGATCGCTATCAGCGGCTCAAGGCGCGCGAGGGCGCGCTCGACTTCCTCGATCTGCTGCTGCACGCGCGCGATCTGATTCGCGACAATACGCGCGGTGCGCAACCACTTCCAGGCCCGCTTCCGCGTGTCTGTTCGTGGACGAGTTCCAGGACACCGATCCGCTGCAGGCGGAGCTGCTCCTGCTGCTCGCCTCGAAGGATCCGGGCGAGACGCGCTGGCAGCACGTCGATCCCGGTGCCGGGCAAGCTGTTCCTCGTCGGCGATCCGAAGCAGTCGATCTATCGCTTCCGCCGCGCCGACGTGGCACATCTATCGACGGGTCTGCGAGCAGCTGGTCGAGCGCGGGCGCCACGCTCGTCGAGCTGCGCAAGAGCTTCCGCAGCGTGCGAGAACCTCCAGCGTGTCGTCAACGCGGCGTTCGCGCCGGTGATGGACGGCGACGTCGAGACGCGGCAGGCGCGCTACGTGCCGCTCGAGCCGTCGCGCGCGGATCAGCCGGGGCAGCCGTCGGTCGTCGCGCTGCCGGTGCCGCGGCCGTACGCGCAGCGGTTCGTCGCGGCCCGCGCGATCGAGCAGTCGCTGCCCGATGCGGTCGGCGCCTACGTCGAGTGGCTGGTGCGAGCACAGCGGCTGGACGGTCACCGAGCGCCGCGATCCGGCGACGCCGCGTGCCGCTCGAGGCGCGGCACATCTGCATCCTGTTCCGCCGCTTCGTCAGCTACGGCGAGGACATCACGCGTGCCTACGTCGACGCGCTCGAGGCGCGCGGCGTCAAGCACCTGCTCGTCGGCGGCCGCGCGTTTCACGATCGCGAGGAGATCGAGACGCTGCGCGCGGCGCTGATGGCGATCGAGTGGCCCGACGATCAGCTGTCGGTCTTCGCCACGCTGCGCGGCGCGCTGTTCGCGATCGGCGACGAAGAGCTGCTCGAGTATCACCATCATGCCGGCGAGCTTCCATCCGTTCAGGATTCCGCGAGACGCTGCCCAAGGGCCTCGAGCCGGTTCGCGAGGCGCTGGCGCTGCTCGCCGACTGGCATCGCCGCCGCAACCGTCGGCCGGTGGCCGAGACGATCTCCGACGTGCTCGGCCGCACGCGCGCGCACGTCGAGCTTCGTGCTGCGCCCGGGCGGCGAGCAGGTGCTGGCCAACGTGCTGCACGTCGCCGAGCTGGCGCGCCAGTACGAGCTCGAAGGCGGCATGTCGTTCCGCGGGTTCGTCGAAGCGCTGCGCGAGGCGGCGTCCGGCGGCCAGGCCGCCGAGGCGCCGATCCTCGAAGAGGGCAGCGACGGCGTTCGCCTGATGACGGTGCACAAGGCCAAGGGGCTCGAGTTCCCGGTCGTGATCCTGGCCGACATCACCGCGCGGCTCACGCCGTTCGACGCCAGCCGCTACATCGACACCGAGCGCGAGCGCTGCGCGCTGCGGATCGGCGGCTGGTCGCCGAAGGATCTGAACGACAACAAGGCGATGGAGCTGCTGCGCGAGGAGAAGGAGGGCGAGCGCGTCGCCTACGTCGCGGCCACCCGTGCGCGCGATCTGCTCGTCGTGCCCGGCGGTCGGCGACGGGCCGTACACCGAGGGCTGGGTCGCGCCGCTGAACGCGGCGATCTATCCGCGCCGAGGACGCGCGACGCGTGCAGGCGACGGGCGCCGGGCTGCCCGGCGTTCGCGAGCAAGGACTCGGTGCTGGCGCGGCCGGATGGCGATCCGCATCGAGGCTCACCGTCTGTCCGGGACAGCACGACTTCGCGTCGCCTGGCGAACCGTACTCCGTCGTCTGGTGGTCGCCGGAGCCGGCGGTGCTGTCGCTCGGTGCGCAGGCGCCGTTCGGTCTGCGGCGCGACGATCTGATCGTGAAGGATGTCGCGCCGGCGGTGCTGCGGCGCGACCTCGACACCTATCACCACCTGGAAGACGGAACGCGATGCAGGCGGTCGCGGCGGCGCAGCAGCCGTCGATCGATGTGATGACGGCGACCGCCGCTGCGGCTGATGAGACGCTCGCGCCGATCGGCGACGACGATCGACGTCTCCACTGAGATCGTCGACGGGCACGGTGCCGCGGCCAGGTGGTCAGCGGTTCGGCTCGCTGGTGCACGCACTGATGGCCGACATGCCGCTCGACGCTCCCGACGCGGAACGATCGCGCGTCTGGCCTCCGCGCACGGACGCGTGCTCGGTGCCGACGCCGCCGAGATCGCCGCGGCCGAGGAACTGGTGCGGCGCGTGCTTGACGCATCCCGTCCTGCGAGGCGGCCGCGCGTGCACACCGCGACGGACGGTGCTACCGCGAGATGCCGGTCACGTGGCGCACCGATGCCGGCGCGATTGTCGAAGGCTTTGTGGACCTCGCGTACGCCGACGAGCTCGGGCTTCGTCGTCGTGGACTTCAAGACCGATCGCGAGCTCGAGGGGGCCGTCGACCGCTATCAACGTCAGGTCTCGGATCTATGCGGCCGCGATCGCGGCCGCAACCGGCCGATCCGCGCGCGCCGTGCTGATGCGCGTGTACGCTCGTTGCTATCTGCGGACTGAGCTCGACCGACAACCTGGGTTGTCACTTACCGTTGGGGTCTGACCCGGAGTCAGACCCCGAGCATCAACAAGCGTAGCGCTCAGCTCAGAACATCTAGCCGGCAGGTACAAAGTGTCCGGAATCACTGAGAACGCATCGATTGGCCGAAGGATCCTCGTTGGCCCGTAGATTGCTTTCGTGACTCGAGCGGAGGTCATGGCAATGGTCATTCGGTTCAAGGAATCGGTCAGGGTTCGAGTGTGGGGCCGGGAGCTGAGCAACTTCCGCAAGGGCGAGATCCACGCGGTGCCGACGGCGGTCGCTGGCGTGCTGCTCGCGCAGGGTTGCGCTGAGCCCGTCGCCTGACGACTCGACGCCCGAGCTTCGCCAGGCCAGCTAGTTCGGGCCGTTAGTTTCGAGGGCTTTCAGCCGCCGATCGAGATCGGCGATTGCCTGTTCCAGCATGGCGCGATGCGCGGGCGCGCACGCGTGCTGAAGATCGCTCAGTGCTCGCGTCCGAGCGAGCATCAACGTCGCCCGTTCGGTTCGTTTCCGGATCTCGTCGTCTGAGAGCGGGCTGGGCGTGTCAGCCGCCGGCCTTCAGCGGCCGCATCCTGCTGCGCCTCCACTGCCTTACTTTCCCAGCCTCGAGCCATTGATCGTAGGCAGGTCCGGCACCTGATCCTGTGGAGCCAGCCACCGTCACTGAGGGCGTCCTCAGTGCGACCTCCGCCGGATTTCCGTCACCCTATCGCTGCAACGACGCTACTTGGCGTGAGCGGCCGCGCGCTCGGCCGGCGGCACCGCCATCAAATCCGGGTGAGCGGCCTCGTGCGCCTTGACGATCGACTCGGCCTTCGCGACCGCTCCGGCGTCACCGGCGCGATACACCGAGTTGGCCTCGATGAGCGCCTTCTGCGATGCCGGCGTCGAGTCGTGCGCTGTCGTAAATGGCTGCCACCGGACAAGCGGGCACGCAGGCGCCACAATCGATGCACTCGTCCGGGTGAATGTAGAGCATCGTCGCCTGCTCGAACTCGGGCTCGTCCTTCCGTGGGTGAATGCAGTCCACTGGACAGACGTCGACGCAGGCGCTGTCCTTCGTGCCGATGCACGGGTCGGTGATGACGAAAGGCATGGCGTTCAGCTTATAACGAAACCGCCCCGCGCGGAGCGCCGATAGAAGCCGCTTACTTGACGAATTGAATCAGATGCTCGGACGTGCCGCCCATGAAGAAGCGCGCCCATCGGCCAGCGACCTTGTCGGTCCCCGAGCCCGCCTCGATGCCCATCACCTGCGGGTACCACCGTCCGCCGCTCAGGATCTTCACCGGCGCAGACCAGCCGGTGGGATCGTCGAGCGGCCGGTTGAACGAGACGTAGATGCCTTCCTGCTTCCAGTTCGTGTCCTTCGCGCGATTGAGCAGCATCACGTACTGTTCGAGATACACATTCCAGTGCACCGCGGGACCCCAGAACGCGTCCACGTCGGTGTCGTCGTCGTTCCATGGCTCCCTGGCCGGGAAGATCGGAATCGCCGAACGGGTAGGAGCCAGCGCACCATGCCGCTCGGGAAGACGAACGATCGCGCCGGCAGCCACACGCCGCTGCCGTAGACCATCACCTTGCCGCTGGGGTTGTCACGATCGGCCCACGCCAGCCTCGCCACGCCGACGCCTTGCGATCGTCTCGTGTACTGGGAGTAGAAGAAGTACAGATCGCGCGAGTCCGGATCGAGCTGCACGCTGAAGTCTCCGACGCCGCCAACGAAGTACACGTCGTTGGTCTCGCAGTCGAAGGATCCGGGCGGCGCTTCGAGGACGAGACCGAGCGGCTGTCCACGTCAGCCCGTGATCGACCGATCGTGCAGCGCCGATGCGTGGGATCACTTTTCCGCTTCCAGGGCAGACCGTGCGCCGAGTTCTCGTTGTGGTAGTAGCCGTACAACGTTCCATCGTCGTCGGCCACCGTCGCCTCCATCCACACACCTTCACCGGGCCACGGATCGACGACGATGGGAAGCGGCACGCTGAGACGATCGAGTTGAGGACCGGTCGCAAGACTGGGTTGCCCGGCGACGGATGTGAGCACGAGCAGTTGATTCACTCCGCCGACGCGTTGCCAGACGGCGGGGCTGTTGCTGTCCACGTCTCCGGTGAAGCGCAGACGTGGTGCCGCGCTGAGTTCCACGCGCGGTGTCGATGGTGCACTCTGAGAGATCAGTCCACGCGATTCAGCAAAGCACGTGATGAGTGCGAATGTAAAGAATGTAAAAGTACGGAACGACATCGACTCGCAGCATGCAGCGGTTGTGCCTACGCGAGTGCGCGTACGTGATGCGAGTCTCTACGACGAGAGGATCGGGGTGGACTCTGGAGGTGACGCCGCGGGCGTTTTGACCAGTGTCGTCGAAGTTCAATCGCGCGCGGAACTCGCGCTGGAGCAGCCACAGATTCATCGCCAGCTGCACGACGACGGCTGCCGGCGAGATATACCAGATCCAGCGCAGGGTGAATCCGGAGCCTGCGCCAGCAGCAGCACCGGCACGGCGACGATGACGATGCGCGTCGCCGACGTGATCGAGCGACGGGATCGTATTGCCCATCGCCTGGAACATGCTCGAGCTGACGAACACGATCCCGGACGCGACGAAGTTGAACGCGATGATGTGGAGATACTCCTCGCCGACCGCGATGACGTTGCGGGTCGGACGAGAACACGCCGACCATCGGCCCGGCGGCGAGCCACACGATCGAGCGCGAGCACGAACATGGCGCCTGCCGCGAGCGCCGGCTCCGGTTCGAAACGTCTGCCGCACGCGATCGCGCCTTGCGCGCGCCGAAGTTCTGGCCGGCCACCGGACCCACGGCGAAGCCGAGTGCGACGACGGGCAGGAAGCACGCCTGGATGATGCGCATGCCGATGCCGAAGCCGGCTTGCGCCGCGGCGCCGAACGGGCGGCTGACGGCGTAGACGAGCATCAGATACACCGCCATGAACGCGAACTCGGCGCCGGCCGGCAGGCCGATCTTCAACATGTCGCGCCAGAGATCGAGGCGCGGTGCCCAGTCGCGGAACGAGAAGCGCAGATACGCCTCGGCGGGCAGGAAGTAGAAGACCATCCAGACCACGCCGATGGCAATCGCGATGAGCGTCGAGAGTGCGGCGCCGGCGACGCCGAGTGCGACGCCCGTGCCCCAGCCGAAGATCAGCATCGGCGCGAGCACGATGTTGAGGATGACCGTCGCGGTCTGCACCACCATGCCCGGACGGAAGTTGCCCGTGCCGCGCAGCGCCGACCCCATCGCGATCAGGCCGAACTGCAGCGCCAGCGACGGGATGAACCAGAGCAGGTACTCGCTCGGTGAGCTGCAGCGTGTGCCGCGTCGGCGCTCAGCGCTGCGGCGTAGACGCGCCGCGTGGCCATCGCGATCACGAGGAAGAGCACGCCGACGACGAGCGAGAGGACCTGCGACTGATTGAAGACGAGATTGGCGCGTTCACGATTGCGCGCCGCCGGTGGCGTGCGAGACGAGCGTCGTCGTGCCGACGCCGAGCATCTGCGTCGCCGCGAGCACGATGAACATCAGGTTGCCGCTCAGCCCGACGGCGGCGACCGCGTCCGTGCCCAGCCGCCCGACCCAGTACAGGTCGACGAGGACGTAGAGCGTCTGGAACACCATGCTCACCAGCATGAAGCTGGTGGTCTTCAGCAGGTGGCCGGTGAGCGGATCCGGTGGTGAGGTCCTGCACAGGTAGTTAGTGTAAGGCATGATAGACTTTGCGGCTGTTTCGCCTACATGACCTGGCCGAGGAGACCAGGGAACGCCGCTAGGCGTTCCGGAGGAGACATCCGAGATGAAGCGTCTTGTACGCCGATTAGTGGGAATGGCAGTGCTCGTCGCTGGCTGTAGCAGTTCAGCACCCGCGCCTGCACCGGCACCGGCGGCGCCCGGCGCTCAGCCCTACGCCAATCTGGCGCAGGTGATGCGGGGCATCCCGTTCCCGAATTCGAACATCATCTTCGACACGCAGAGTCTCGATCCCGACGCGCTGAAGGACAAGAAGCCTGGTGACGCAGCGGCGTGGGCGCGTCGGCGCAGTACAACAGCGTCTACGGCGGATGGCAGGCGGTCGAGAACGCGGCTCTCGCGCTTCAGGAGACCGCGAACCTGATCATGATCCCCGGCCGCATGTGTGAGAACGGCAAGCCGGTTCCACTCGACCGAGAGGATTACAAGAAGTCCGCGGCCGGTCTGGTCGAAGCCGGGAAGGTCGCCTACAAGGCTGCGCAGTCGAAGAACCTCGACGCCATGCTCGAGGCCGGCGGCACCGTGACCGATGCGTGCTCGGCGTGTCATGAGAAGTACCGCGACAAGCGACAACCTGCCGATCGCTGCACGCCTACCGCCGCTGCGGCCGCGAAGTAGGGCTCGACAAGCCATGGCTGAACTGTTCAAACCGCTGCACGACCTGTTCTTCTGGGTCTCCGAGATGGAGAACAGCATCGCGCTGCGCGAATCGCAGTACGTCTGGTCGCTGTTCGAAGTGGCGCACGTCGTGTTCATGTGCCTCTTCGCCGGCCTGATCGTCATGATGGACCTGCGGCTGCTCGGCGTCGGCAACATGCAGACGCCGTTCTCGCAGCTGCAGAAGCGGCTGTTCCCGTGGCAGATGGCCGGCATGGCGGGCGCCGCGATGACCGGCTCGGTTCTGGTCTTCGGCGATCCGATGCGCTTCTACGCCAACATCTTCTTCTGGCTGAAGATGCTGATGATGGTGATCGCCGGCGTCAACGCCATGGCGTTTCACTACATCGCCTACTTCAGCGTCGACTCATGGGACAACGCCAGGGTGCCGCCGTTTGGTGCCAAGCTGGCGGGCGCGCTCGGCGTGGCTCTGTGGGGCTTCGTGATCATCGCCGGACGACTCATTCCGTACAACTGGTTCCAATAGTTAGGAGACGACCCCACAATGCTCGAGCCGTTCTTCCAGTGGATGAACGACCTCGCTGTCAGTAAAGCCATCGGTGAGTCCATCTGGATCTATCCGTTCGTTCAGGCGATTCACCTGCTCTTTCTCGCGCTCTTCGCCGGCTCGCTGCTCATCGTCGACCTGCGTCTGCATGGGCGTGGGGCATGCGCGAGCAGCCGGTCGCCAAGGTCGCTCGCGACGCGCGGCCCTGGATCATCGCCGGGTTTGCTCGGGCTGGTCGTGACGGGCATGCCGCAGCTCATGCAGAACGCGATGCGCGAGTACTTCAGCGAATTTTTCTGGATCAAGATGTACGTGCTGCCGATCGCGCTGATCTTACACGTTCACGATCCGTCAGCGGGTCGCGACTGGCCGACGAATCGCGAGTCGCGCCGGTGATGAGCAAGCTCACCGGGCTCGTGTCGATCCTGTTGTGGATTGGCGGCGTGGCGATTCCGTCGCGCCTGATCGGACTGTTTACGTAGGCAGAGGGGCCGCCTTCAGGCGGCCCACCGCGTCAGCCGCGAATCCTGCCGGTGCCGACTGCGAACAGGTACCCGGCCAGCGTCACCGTCATCGCGAGCACCGTCCAGATCAGGATCCAGGTACCCAGCCAGGGGGCGTAGGTCCCTCTGGCCTCGGCGGCCGCTCCATCGGGCAGCAGGTTCCAGCCGAAAAGCACGCCGGCCACACCAAGAGCGAGGACGAGGATCGCCAGCGCGATCCACTTGCTGTTCTTCATCGGTGGTGGTCTCCCAGGTTCTCGTGGTCCGAAATACCGGACGAAATGTCACGAAGCCTGCGCATTATACCCGTTGGGTCCTCGGCTGGGACCGGCCGATTTCCTTGACAGAGCACGATCCCCGCCCTTAACCTGCGCAACACTACTTGTCAGAGCAGTGAGGCTCGGAGGAGCCGGTGGCGGGGGCACTGCCGCGCTCTTGCTCGGTCATCGTGTGCGTCCGAAGCGGGTGACGCGCACTTCTTCAGGGAGATAGACATGATGCGAAGATTTGTCAGCGTGCTCACCGGGATCCTGGTTGGCGATCCTGGTGCCCTCAGTGGTGTACGCGCAGGCGTCCATCGCGGGGGTCGTGAAAGACGCGTCCGGCGCCGTGCTGCCGGGCGTGACAGTCGAAGCAGCAAGCCCTGTGCTCATCGAAAAGGTTCGTTCGGCCGTGACCGACGGCTCTGGCCAGTATCGAATCGTCGATCTGCGGCCGGGCACCTACGCGGTGACGTTTTCGTTGACGGGATTCAGTTCGGTGAAGCGCGAGGGCGTCGAGCTCACGGGCACCTTCGTCGCCACCATCAACGCCGACCTGAAAGTCGGCGCGCTGGAGGAGACCATCACCGTCAATGCGGAATCACCCATCGTCGATGTGCAGAGCGTCCGCCGGCAGACGACGCTCGACCAACGAAATGCTGACGACGGTGCCGAACGCACGATCCTGGTTCGCCGTTGCGTCGCTCTTTCAGGGCGTGACCATTCAGGCCGGGGTGAGCTCTGACATTCAGGTGACGCCGCAGATGACGGTGTTCGGCGGCGCCGGCGGCCGTGCCGAACGAAGGCCGCATGCAGGTCGATGGCCTTGGGACCGGCGCGGCGCTGAATGGCGGCGGCGTCTCCACCTACGTGGCCGACATCTCGAACGCGCAGGAAGTCGTGACCACGAACTCCGGCGGGTTGGGCGAAGCCGAAGTCGGCGGGCCGGCCCTGAACATCGTGCCCAAGAGCGGCGGCAACACGATCAAGGGTCAGATCTACCTCTCCGGCGTGCCGTCGAGCTTCGTGAGCAGCAATTACACCGAGGAGCTGAGAGCTCGCGGGGCTGGCGACGCCCGGCAAGCTGATCAAGCAGTGGGACGAAACCTTCGGCGTCGGCGGCCCGATCAAGAAGGATCGGTTGTGGTACTACGTGACCTACCGCGACGAAGGCCAGCACCGGACGATTCCCGGCATCTTCCCGAATCTGAACGCCGGCGACCCGACGCATGGGAGTACAGCCCTGACACGAGCCGGGAGGCGCGCGGCGCGGAAAGCTTTCAGCTGGCGAGCGTGCGTTTCACCGTGCAGGCATCGCAGCGGAACAAGTTCAACGTCCACTGGGACTGGCAGTGGCCGTGCAACGGTGCCTCGTTCACATCCGGCGACGCGTGCCGCGAGCAGTCGGACGGATCTGTCGTCGGGCCGCTCGGGCTCGGCGGCCTGTCGGCGACGACGTCACCGGAAACGTCCGGATACCTGCGCACGACCGTCCAGAATCGCCAGGTCACCTGGCAGTCTCCGGTCACGAACAAGTTGTTGCTCGAAGCCGGCCTGGGATCGTACGTCGCGGCCTGGGGCCCCTTCGAGGCCCCTGGCAACCTCACGCGCGGTCTCGTCCGCGTGACCGAACTCCAGGCCCGGAACGGCGCGGTCGCCAATTTCAATTACCGCTCGGCCAACTGGGCCGAGAACTGGGACAATCCGAACAGGTGGCGCACGTCGGCGTCGTATGTCACCGGCGCTCACAGCATGAAGTTCGGGTACGAAGGCAGCTACCTCGTGGAGGACATCGAGAACCACGGGAACGATCTCAACCTCGCGTATCAGTTCAACGGCGGCCGGCCCTCCCAGCTGACCGAGAGCCTTCGCGTGTTCAAGCAGAAGGACCGCGTGAAAACCGCTGCGCTGTACGTGCAGGATCAGTGGACGCGCGGACGAATGACGTTGCAGGGAGCGCTGCGATTCGACAACGCGCAGAGCTACTCGCCTGAGCAGACGATCGGTCCCGCGCTCATCAACGGCCAGACATTCCTCTCGACGCCGCTGTCCTTCCCGCGAACGGACGGAGTCAACTTCAAGGACCTGTCACCGCGCGGCGGTCTGGCGTTGGACGTCTTCGGAAACGGAAAGACGGCCCTCAAAGTCAACTTCGGCAAGTACATGGATCCGGCGAGCAATCTGAACGGGAACTACTCGATTTCCAATCCGATTGCCCGCATCGCGACGACGGCGTCGCGGACGTGGACCGACGACGGCACTGGCTGGAGTCCGGGACACCGGCTTCGGGGACTTCATTCCTCAGTGCGATCTCACCAACAACGCGGCCAACGGCGAATGCGCCGCGACGACCCAGACGACGTTCGGTACGTCGGCGCTGACGACCGCGGCGATCGACCCGAACCTTCTCAACGGCTGGGGCGTTCGTCCGCGCGACTGGCAGATCGGCGTGTCGGTGCAGCAGCAAGTGCTGCCGCGCGTCTCCGTGGAGATTGGCTACTTGAAGCGGTGGCTCCAGAACTTCACGGCCACCGACAACCTCGCGGTCCAGTCCAGCGACTTCACACCGTTCAGCATCACCGCGCCGGTCGACTCGCGGCTGCCCGACGGTGGCGGTTACCCGGTCGGCACGCTCTACAACGTGGTCGCTTCGGGTTTCGGTCGCACCAGCAACAACATCACCCGGGCGAACAACTTCGGCAACCAGTATCAGAGCTTCAACGGCATGCTGGTCAGCTTCAGCGCGCGAATCCGCGACGGCCTGACCCTCCAGGGCGGCGTCAACAGCGGCGTCACGGTGACCGACAGCTGTGAAATCCGGGAAGCGTTGCCGGAAACCAACCCGACCAATCCGTACTGCCACAACGCTCCCGGATGGGTGACGGGCATGCGCACGGTCGGGGCCTACACCGTCCCGAAGATTGACGTCCTGCTTGCCGGGACGTTCAGAAGCGATCAGGGCGCCCCGCTCCAGGCCAATTACAACGTGCCGGTCGCGGTGATCTCGGCGGCGCTCGGACGCCCGGCCAACATCGCGGGCACGACGCAGTCCATCAACCTGATCGCTCCCGGCGAGGTGTGGGGCGATCGCATCAACGAGATCGACCTTCGCATCGCGAAGGTGCTCCGGTTCGGCCGCATGCGGACAACGTCGGTGTCGATATCTTCAACTTGATCAACTCGAACAGGACGCTGACCTACAACCAGACGTACTCGCCGACCGGTTCGTGGCTCACGCCGCAGTCGGTCTTGTCGCCGCGGTTCGTGAAGCTGAGCGCGCAGATCGACTTCTAATCGTTGGCTGGCTGGTGGCTCGTCGTCGGCACGGCGGCCGCTAGCGCCTGGCGATGCGGGGCCGGTCCCGCAATGCGGGCCGGCCCTTTCTCTTCGGACCGGCTACCAACCACCAGCTACCGACCACCAACGAGCTACCATTGGGCCACAACCCAATGTCAGCTTCCCGTCTCGCCGGCGCCAGGATGCTGCTCTCGCCGCGAGAGCCGCTCGTCGGCGGGCGGCGCCGCTGAGGCCTTCGAGCAGCAGCTGCAGCGGCTGATTCGTGACGGGTATCGCAACCTGGTCGTCGATCTGGCCGACGTGGACGGCGATCGACAGCGCCGGCATCCGCGCACTCGTGCGCGGCCACACCAGCGCGCGCCGCGTCGACGGCACGCTGCGGCTGGCGGCGGCGCGGCGCAGGGTCGCAGAGGTCCTCGAGCTCTCGCATCTGAGCGGCATCTTCCAGATGCACGAGTCGGTCGACGCGGCGAAGATGGCGGCGTGGCCGTGGGACGCGATCAGGGCGGCGGCCGGTGGCACCGCGTTGTGCGCGGCTGCTGGTGTGGGCGGGCCTTCGCTGGCCGGCCGAGCTCTCCGGCGTCGGCGAGGTCGTCACGACGGCGCTCACCGGCGGCACGCCGGCGCCGCCGGCGTTCAACACGTTCAGCCGTTCATCGAGTTGGGCAAGCTGGTGGCCGCGGCGCTCATCGGCATCCTCGTCACCGCCGTGCATCAGCCGTCGCCGCGCGATCGCGCAGGCAGCCGATCGATGGAGCAGGCGCAGATGCTGCTCTGCGTGTCGGGCGCGCTGATGATGATCATCATCGGCAACTCGCTGGCGCGCGCGTTCGGCATCGCCGGCGCGGCGAGCATCATCCGGTTCCGAACGCCGGTGGACGATCCCGAAGGACGTGACGATCCTGTTTCTGCTGATGGGGCTCGGCATGTCCGCCGGCCTCGGCGCGTTCGCGGTGGCCGGCCTCGGCACGGCGTTCCTCTGCCTGACGCTCGTCGGCGCTCGACCTGATGGCCAAGCAGCAGACGCGGTTGATGTCGGTCGAGATCGTCGCCGAGCGGCCGCACGTTCCCGTCGCACGCGCGTCGAAGAGGTCTTCGCCCGCAACCAGATCGTCTTCGAGCCGCGCGAGATCGCGCAGGCCGACGAGGTGACGGTGAAGTATCACGCCTGGCTCGACTCGCGAGCATGTCGCTCGACGACCTCAGCGCACAGTTGATGCGCGACGTGTCGGGGCTCACCGCCGTGTCCTGGGAGCACCCCAAGCGCGTATGACCGCCGCCGAAAGGGCCGCGGTCCGCGATGCCGTCGTGACCGCACCCGGCGATCGGCGCGAGGTGGTCGTGCAGGCCATTCGTCAGGCGCGCGAGCGGCTGGCCCTGTCGCTCTACCGCTGCAACGACCAGGCCATCTTCGACGAGCTGAAGCAGGCGCGCGAACGCGGTGTGCAGGTGGACGTCCTGGTGACGTCGCGATCCGGTGGCGGGCGCAAGCGGCTGCGCAAGCTGTGGCGGGCGCTCGAGGAGACCGGCGTCTCGCTCCATCCGCACACCGATCCGGTGGTCAAGTATCACGCCAAGTACCTGGTCGCCGACGACGGGCCCGGCGCTGGTCGCGTCGCTGAACTTCACGCGCAAGTGCTTCGCCAAGACCATCGATGCGATCGTCGTCACCTACGATCCGGACGTCGTGAGCGGCCTGCGCGCACCTGCTGACCGCCGATTGCGGAGCACGGCCCGATGCCCGACCAGTTGTCGCCTCGGCTCATCGTCGGGCCTGAGCGGGCGCGGCGCCAGTTCACGTCGATCATCGAGCGAGGCCGCATCGAGCATCCGGCTGATCGACAGGAAGGCGTCCGATCCGGCGTTGATGACGCTGCTTCAGGCACGCGCGGCCGCCGGTGTGCGCGTCGAGTTGTACGACGGGAAGCGTCTCTGCGGCCTGCGGTCGCACGGCAAGATCATGCTCGTCGACGACCGCCTCGCCGTGGTCGGCGGTCTGTCGCTCAATCCGATGAGCCTCGACTTCCGCCGCGAGGTTGCCGTGACGGTCACGGAGCCGGCCGCTGTTGCCGAGGTCGCCGGGCTGTTCGCGCTGGTGGCCGGCGAGCGAGATCGGCCAAGGTGCCGCCGCCGATGACTGAGAGGGACGCCGCATGCTGAATGGCGTGTTTGCCGGGTTGCTGACGCTGTTGCCGATCGGATTTCCCACCGCGTTCGCGCCGCCGCTCGATCCGGCAGGCTGCTCGCCCTGCAGGCGCCTGTGGCGGCGGATGTCGCAGTTTCGCTGGCGCGATCATCCGCAGATACGCAGCGGGCCGCTCCGCGTCGATTTCGTCGCCAAGTTTCAGTGGGACGCGCGCGATCCCGGTGACGACCCGTCGACTTCGACAACTTCGAGATCCATCGCGTGCGCATCGGGATCGAGGGCGAGCTGTTCAATCGCGTGCAGTTCGCCGTCGAGCGGGAACTGACCGAACGCGAGGTGGACGAATCCGGACACGCAGGAGAAATCCGCGTGGAAGGACGTCTACGTGGACGCGAACCTCAGCGACGCCGTGCAGGTGCGGGCGGGCAAATTCAAGATCCCGTTCGGGCTCGAAGCGCTCACCGGGATCTCGAACCTCGACTTCGTCTATCGGTCGCTGAGCGCGAGGTACCTGGCGCCGTCGAGGGACATCGGCGTTGCGGTGCACGGACGCTTCTTCGATCGCGGTCTCAATTACTGGGCTGGCTGGTTTCGTCAGGACGGCGACAACGCCCGATCGTCGCACGATCGACGGCGCCGACGAAACGGTCGCCGTCCGTGTGACGGGAATGCCGTTTCGCTCGGTCGCCGGGTCTGACCAAGACCGAGATCAGCGGTGGCGTTCACGGTCGAGCGCGCTCGACAACGAGTCGGTGCGACCCGAACGGGCTGCGCGGCCGCACCGTCATGTCACAGTTCGTGTTCTACGAGCCGGTGTTCGTAAAAGGCCATCGCCGACGTTATGAGATTGACGCGGATTGGTCTGCCGGCCCGTTTGGAGCGCGCGCAGAGTACACGCACATGCTCGACTCACGGGAAGAGCAGGGGCTGGCCGACCAGGATCTCGCCGACGCACGGGGGCGCGGATGGTATCGTCTCGGGTTCGTGGGTGCTGACTGGCGAAGAAAAGGAGAGGCCGGTCCAGCCGAAGCGCCGGCTTGGGGCGGTCGAGGCTGCGGCCCGCTACGAGCGTCTGTGGTTCGACAGTGCGGGCGGCGAGCCGCCGCCGCTGCGGAATCCGCGGGCCGACGACATCCTGCCCAACGGCGATCACGTGCTGAGCCTGGGCATAAACTGGTACATCACTCGATGGGTGAAGCTGCAGTTTCAGACGCTCCGCGAAAAGCTGCAGGATCCGGAGCGCAGTCCGGTGGCGCCGGACGAGGCGTTCTGGAGTCCGGTCTTCCGGTTTCAGGTCGGCATCTAGGGCGACGTATGCGTCGCCCCTACCAGGAGTCGGTCATGTATTCGTGGCGGCACCTGTTGCCGATCGCCCTCGTCGCGATGATGTTCATCGCCGCCTCGTCACGCGCCCACACCCAGGTCGGCGTCGATCCGACCGCCGAGTTCTTCGACGACTCGGTCGTCCACGATCTGAAACTGTGGATCAACAGTCGCGACTGGGAGACGCTGAAGACCAACTTCCTGTCCAACGCGTACTATCCCGCCGACTTCCAGTGGAAGACGACGACGGTGCGGAACGTCGGGATCAGGTCGCGGGGAAACGGCAGCCGCAGCGGCTTCAAGCCCGGCCTGCGCGTGGACATCGATCGCTACTCGTCCACGCAGAAGTTCCTCGACCTGAAGTCGTTCGTGCTGCGCAACAACACGCAGGATCCGTCGCAGATGCACGAGTGGCTCAGCATGCTGTTCTTCCGCCGCATGGGGCTGCCGGCATCGCGCGAGGCGTTCGCGCGGTCTATTCGTCAACAACGAGTATGCCGGCCTCTACACGATCGTCGAGTCAGTGGACAAATCATTCCTGACGCGGCAGTTCGGCGAGGACAGCGGCTATCTGTTCGACTACGACTACCCGGCCGACGCGGCGCCGTACTACTTCGAGGACCGCGGCCGCGACTGCCGCGAGCTACGTGCCGCTGCCGTTCAAGCCTGAGACGCGCGAGAACAACTCGCGTCCCGAAGTCATCGCCGACATGGTGCAGGCGATCAACACCTCGAGCGCCGCGGTGTTTCGTACTGTGGTCGCCCAGTTCATCGACCTGGGGCTGTTCATCAGACACGTCGCGACAGAAGTTTTTCTCGCCGAACAGGACGGCGTCATCGGCGAGTGGGGCATGAACAACTTCTTCATGTATCGCCCCGAGCTCTCCAACCAGTTCCGGTTGATCGTCTGGGACAAGAGCCAGGCCTTCGTCATGGGACAGACGTATCCCATCTGGCACAACATCACCGACGTCCCCGAGGCGAATCGCAACCGGCTGATGAATCGTGCGATGGAGCACGCCGATCTGCGCGCGCTGTATCTCGACACGCTGCTCGAGGCCGGACGCGCGGCGAGCGAGGTGCCAGTCGGCACGCCGCCAGCTGACAGGCGCGGCTGGCTCGAACGGGAGATCGATCGCGGCTATGCGCTGATCTCGCCGGCGGTGCTCGCCGACACGCTCAAGCCGTACACGAACGAAGAGTTCATCGCCTCGGTGGAGGCGCTCCGCATCTTCGCTCGCGAACGTACGCCGTTCGTCAACGCTGACGTCGCCGCTTCTCGCTGACGTTAGGGCGACGCATGCGTCGCCCCTACAACGTGCGCCGCGCGATGGCGCGCAGGTGACGGCGCGTCCGGTCCATCAGCTCGAGTCGTGTCAGGCCACCGAGACGCGTCTCGAGGTGCTGCCAGGCAAATTCAACGAAGCCCGCACGCTCGGCGATTGGCCGGGCCGGCGCCGGATCGATCGCGTGATGTTCCGTGGCTGGCGGGGCGAATCGAAAGAGATCGGCCAGCCAATCCGGATCGAGTCCCGCCGCCTGCCCAAGCGCCATCGGCGTCGCGACATAGGGCGCCGCGATCACGAGACGCCCTTCATCCATTGCCGGGCCGATCTCCCACCGCAGCCGGAACGCCAGATCGGCGGCATACAGCAGCAGGAGCGTGCGCAGCGACGGCGTGCCCGCATCGGAGTCGGCGACCATCAGCTCGTCGAAGATGCCGGACGCGCCCCACGAGCTGATGCCGGCGCGATGCCGGCGATGCTCTGCGGCGACGCTGCGCGCCGCGTGCTCGAGCGCGTGGGCGTTGACGCCGTCGATCGAGATCAGCCTGGCCCCGTTGGTCGTCACTCGCGCGCGCCTCTCATCGACAGCCATTCGACGACGGCATCGAGGTTCCAGTCAGACCACGGCCGCTGTTCGCCTTCGCGGAACAACCGCCGGATCTCCTGGTGCTGGTCGTGAATCGACTGCTCGGCGTCCACTGTCAAGAATCGGAAGATGAGCGCAAGCGACTCGTATTCGCGAATCACTCTCGTGATGAACCGTTCGTAGCTCGCCGCCGGCTCCTCCATTGTCGGTCACGTCCTGCCCGGCCTCGTAGAAATTCGGTGTGCGTGTGGTGGCGATGCGCTCCCGTGACGTGCGCGCCGAAACGGAGAAATAGAAGACGAGGTCGGGCCAGAGCAGCGGCTGATAGAGCTTGAGCACCTGGTCGAAATCCAGCCCGCGCGCCACGTCCCTGGCCAGGCCGGTGAACAGGAATCGATCGGCAATGACCAGCTTGCCCTCCCACAGCGCGGGCAACACCTCGCTCTCCACCCGATGTCTGAAATCGGCGGCGTGGAGCAGCGAAAATTCCAGCGGGTTCAGGACGCGAATCGCCTTGCGGCTCTTGATGATCGGCCGGATCAGATCGGATGAGTTCCACTTGGTGGTGACGACGTCGTAGCCGTCGGCCTTGAGCCAGGTCTTGAACAGCTTGCGTTGCGTGGTTTTCCCGGATCCGTCGGGCCCTTCGAAGGCGACCAGCAGGCCGCGCCGCCGGGACCGGTCCTCGAAACGGGACCGAGCCAGCCGTCGCAATTTCTGATCAAGAGAAGTGGAAGACACTATGCGTCGCAAGGACGGCAAATGATACCGCGGGATTTTAGGCGGTCACGGTCGGCGTCGGCCGAAAGGGACTCACGTCGCGGTTTCGGCCGTGACAACAGCTGCGATTGGCGGCGTAGGCGACTGATATCAGGAAATTCCTGATCCTGCGCACACTCTCTCCGCGCAAACCTCGGTCAGGTGCGCAATACTTAGACGGTTCCCCTCATGCGCCGCTTTCTGATCGTTCTCGTCTGCGTGGCCTGCGGATACTGCGGGAGCCAGTCGCCGACAGGGCCGACCCCTGGTCCGCCGCCGACGACGCCGCCGCCCTCGCAGCTGCCGTCCGGCCCGCAGATCTTCGTCGGCGCCGGCGACATCGCGATGTGCGATCGCAACTCGGTGGCCACCGCGGCGCTCCTCGATTCAATCGGCGGGCTCGTCTTCACGCTGGGCGACAACGCCTATTTCCAGGGAACGCGCCAGCAGTATCGCGACTGCTACGACAACACGTGGGGCCGGCACAAAGGCCGGACGTTCCCGGTGCCGGGCAACCACGAATACGAGTCGGCCGGCGCGCTGCCGTACTTCGAGTATTTCGGTGAGATGGCCGGCGGGCCGACGGGGCAGGGCTTCTACAGCTTCGAGGTCGGCGACTGGCACGTCGATCGCGCTCAACAGCAACATCCCGGTGGGGTCTTGATCCCCGCAAGCCGCGTGGTTGCGCAACGATCTCGCTGACCAGCCGTGCTCGCTGCACGCTCGCCTACTGGCACCATCCGCTCTTCACGTCCGGACCTGACGGCGACATGCCGTCGCTGCGCGAGTTCTGGAGGATTCTCTACGACGCCAACGTGGAGATCGTCATCAATGCGCACGAACACATGTACGAGCGCTTTGCGCCGCAGGATCCCGACGGGCGCAACGATCCGGGGCGAGGGATCCGGCAGTTCATCGCCGGCACCGGCGGCGCGTTTCTCTATCAGCCGGTGACGCTGCACCCGAACAGCGAAGTCCGCATCAGCGGGTTCGGCGTGTTGAAGCTGACCTTGTCGTCGGATCGCTTCCAGTGGGAATTCGTTCCGGTCGCCGGCGCGTCGGACGGCGGCGCCGGCGTGTGTCACTGACCGTTAGTCAACCCGAAAACTGAACGGCTCGGACGACTCGCTGGTGCCGCACCAGTTGTGCGCGTGGACGCGCGCGACGTGCGTGCCCGGCGGGAGATCGACCATCGAGTGACTCGTGTCAGACGTGTTGGTCAGCACCGTTTCGGAGCTGGACGCCGTCCAGCCGACGAGCACGACGTAGTCCACCGCATCGCGCACCCTTGACCACGAGAGACTGACGGTGTTGCCGGCCACGTCCACCGACAGATTGTCCGGCGCACCTGGCACTGCGCAACTCGAAGGCACTGACGGCGTGGCGACGGCAAGCGGTGACGGAGTCGTGAGCCCGCCCTCCCCGTTGGCGCATCCAGCGGCGCACGCGGCTGCGGCCACGGCGATCCACATTTTCACTGCGCGTATCACTGCGACGACATCTCCTTTGTGCGAATGCCCACACGGGCATCCGGCCAACGGCTCGCTGGCGATCACTACGAGGGGCAAGGCGCATGCCTGCGGCACTGCACGTCTGTGCACTTCTTGCTCAGCCGTAAGCGCCATCGAGTGAGCAGTTACGGCAGCCCTCCAAAAAGTGGTGATGTGACGTCGGTGATCGTTGCCTGCGCGACGTTCCGATTTGCAACGCAACCAGCGGATCCGTAATCAACCGCCTTCGCCCGCTGCGCGTCGGCAGCTGAGCCCGATTGACGGTTCTTCGAGAGGGTGAGAGGATGCGCACGGTTTCATCGAGGTGAAGATGCGTGCATTGACCATTCATCGCGATCGTGGCACTCCTGGGATTGCCGCTGGTGGCCGGGAACGATCCCGGTTGGAAAGCCCGAGGAAGTGGGCCTCTCTTCCGAGCGGTTGAAGCGCATTGGCGAGGCCGTTCAGCGTCACATCGACGCGGGCAACGTCGCCGGTGCCGTCACACTCGTGGCGCGCAAGGGACGCATCGCCCACTTCGAAGCGCGCGGCATGATGGACCTCGAATCGAAGAAGCCGATGCCGAAGGACGGGCTGTTCCGGCTGGCCTCGATGTCGAAGCCGATCGCCGGCGTCGCGATCATGATGCTCGTCGAAGAGGGCAAGGTCCGGCTGAACGATCCGGTGTCGCGGTTCATTCCCGAGTTCAAGGGGCTGGACAAGGTCGCCGTCGCGAAGCCGGGCGCGAAGCCGGCTGCCGAAGGCGGTGAGGCCGCATACGACGTGGTCGCCGGCGACGCGGCCGATCACCATCGCCGATCTCCTCAAGCACGGCTCGGGTCTGGTGAGCGGCGGTCCTGGTGCGTCCGCTGCTGCGCGCATCGCGCCGCGCACGCCGACCGACACGCTGGCCACCTACATTCCAAAGCTTGCCGCAGTGCCGCTCGACTTCCAGCCCGGCACGCTGTGGCGATACAGCGGTCAGGCCGGCTTCGACGTCCTCAGCCGCGTCGTCGAAGTGGTGTCCGGTCAGACGTTCGATGTGTTTCTGAGGCAGCGATTGCTCGATCCGCTCGGGATGAAGGACACCGGCTTCTTTCCCGGGCCTGGCAAAGAATCGCGTCTCGTCACGATCTATCAGCTCACACCACAGGGTTTGCGACCGGGCAATCAAGCCGTGTCCAACGTGTACTTCTCAGGCGCTGGCGGCATGATGAGTACTGCGGAGGACTATCTGCAGTTCGCGCAGATGATGCTCAACGACGGTCAGTTGAACGGCCGGCGGTTCCTCGGTCCGCGCACGATGCAGTTGATGGTGAGCAATCACACCGGTGACATGGTCAACGGACAGTTCGGCCGGCCGGCGCAGGGCATGGGATTCGGATTGAGCATGCAGGTGGTGCAGGATCCGGTCGCGGCGAACCTGCGCGTCTCGAAGGGCGCGTATGGGTGGGCCGGCGGCACCGGCGTCAGCTTCTGGGTCGAGCCGGCCGAGCAGATCGTCTCGATCTACTTCGTCCAGGGCGGGTCTGGCGGCGCACTTCGTCAGGACTTCGAGAACGCTGTGTATCAGTCGATTGTCACGCCATGAGATTGCAGACTGTTGTCGCCGCGCTCGTCGCGGTCCTGATCAGCACTGCGGCGTCGCACGCACAGGGACCGACCGTTCGGGTCTTGATCTCGAACGGTTTCCGAGCCGTCTTCGACGAGCTCGTTCCTGCCTGCGAGCGCTCAATCGGTCAGAAGGTCACGGCCCAGTCCGGCACGTCCACGTCGCTCATCGAGAAGGTGAACGCGGGCGAGGCATTCGACGTCGCCATCATGACGACTGAAGCGATGGAGGGTCTGGGCAAGACCGGGAGAGTCGCGGCGCGGACGCCGCTTGGCCGATCCGGCATCGGCATCGGCAGCCGCGCCGGTGCGCCGAAGCCCGACATCGGGAATGCCGAGGCGCTGAAGAAGACGTTCCTCGCGGCGAAGTCGGTCAGCTACGCCGGCGATGGCGCCAGCCGTCCGCATATCGATCGCATGATGGTGACGCTCGGCATCGCCGACGTGATGAGCAAGAAGACGCTTCTCGAGCAGGGCTCGGTGCGCGCCGCGGCAAGGGTCGCCAGCGGCGAAGCGGAGCTGCTGATCACGCTGGTCAGCGAGATCCTCCCGGCGCCGGGCGTCGCGCTCGTTGGTCCGCTGCCGATGCAGTTTCAGAACTATGTCTCGTTCGCCGGCGCCGCCGGTGCGAAGTCAGACAACGCGGCGGCGGGGAAGTCGCTGATTTCGTGCCTCTCGGGTCCGGCCGTCGCAGCGACGCTCAAAGCCAAGGGGATGGAAAAGCAGTGGAGTCGTTCGAGAATTTATCGCTCCTGATCGCCCTCTGCCGGTGCGCCGCCGGTGCGCCCACCAGCCGGCGCGCCTGCGCCGGCCGCACCGCCCGGACCGGCGCCGCGGCCGCGACCACCGCCGCCTCCGGCCGCCTGCGGGTTGCCGTCCTGCACTGGCCGCCGCGCACGCTTGATCCCCTTCTTCAGATCCTCTTCGAGGGCGCGGTCTTCGGCGCGCTCGGCGCTGAACGACTGCATGAGCGCGAGGTTGCCTTCGTGGCATTCGTACGGCAGCAGCACGTTGCCCTCGAGTGGCGTCAACGGCACCGAGATGGTGTACGGCGTTGCATAGGTGACCGGATCGTCGATCGTGATCTGATACTGGATGACGTCGTCCAGGACGCGCTTGAAGCGCTCGGTGATCTTCATCCGGTCGCTGTGGCGGAGGCCGTTGCCGTTCAGGCCGATGCTGGTCTTGTCGGTGAGGTTGGTCGTCTCGACCACCAGCTCATCGCCGACCCAGCGCGCGCGCGAGTCGCCAAGGTACTGGCGAATCGCTTGATTGAGATGCGGCCGTCCGTCGGTGTAGAGGATTCGCGTGTCGTGGATCATCTCGTAGCTGATCGCCACCATCCCCGGCGCCTGCACGATGCGGTTGCCGTTGCCGTAGACGACGCGCAGGACCGAACCGACGATGCCGCGAGTGATGCAGCGGTCGTAGAGCGTGAAGTCTTCAGGCGTGTCGAACGGGCCGTCGCCGAAGGTGCCGCGGTCGCGCGGAGCGCGGCGCTTCTCGGCGGCGGGCGTGATCGCCGGTTGTCGGCCATCCGCCGGATCGACGATGAGCGACGTCTGGCGGAATGCGCGCCGTGCGTAGTCGCCGCGGAAGGTGCCGATGGCGTTCAGCGCGTTCTGGATGCCCTGCTGGGTCTGCTTCTGACGTGCCGCCCACTGCTCGTCGCCCTGATAGAGGCCGGTGATGTTCTGCGGCCGCTGCATCGGGATGCCCTGGGTGTCGTCGCTCGACCACACGCCCTGCAGATCAGGATCGCCCCACGGCGTCTTTGGTGCCGTGTAGGGTTTCTCGGGCGCAGTGCCGTTGTACGCCGTGATCACCAGCGGGGGAGCCGAGGCGCCCTGGCCCAGGATCGGTGCGGTCCCCAGCGACGCGATGGCAATCGCCGTCGCGATCCCGACAGTTATGAGTGCACGCTTCGTCATCACCTGCTCCTCGCTCCGGCTCCGAACCACTAACCACTAACCACGGCGACGCATGCGTCGACCCTACGAACGTCAACTAGTTCGCGTCTTCGGGATCACCACTACGACCGCCGCGCGCCGCCAGCCGCCGGCGCGGCTGCGGCTCCAGCGCCGCGGCCGCGATTGCCGCCGCCGCCCACACCGCTTTCCTGTACGCCGCGCCGCGACCGCTTGATGCCCTTCGCGAGGTCCGCGGCGAGCGCGCGATCCTCGGCGCGTTCCGCGCTGAGCGCGTTCTGCACCGCAAGGTTGCCCTCATGGCACTCGTAGGGCAGCAGCACGCCACCCGACAGCGGCGTCAGCGGCATCGACATCGTGAACGGCCGCGCATACGTGACGGGATCATCGACCGTGAACTGGTACTGAATGACGTCGTCGGCCACGCGTTTGAACTGCTCGGTGATCTTCATCTTGTCGCTGTGCCGCAAGCCGTTCCCGTTGCCGCCGATGCTCGTCTTGTCCGTGAGGTTCGTCGTTTCGACGACGAGCACGTCGCCGTCCCAGCGCGCACGCGAGTCGCCGAGATACTGGCGGATCGACTTGCCGACGTGCGGCCGGCCGTCGGTGTAGATGATGCGCGTGTCGTGAATCATCTCGTAACTGAAGGCGACGACGCCCGGGCTCTGCACGATGCGGTTGCCGTTCCCGTAGATGACGCGCAAGACCGAGCCGACGATGCCGCGAGTGATGCAGCGATCGTAGAGGGTGAAGTCTTCGAAGGTGTTGAACGGACCATCGCCGAAGGTGCCGCGGTCGCGGGACGCGCGCCGCTTCTCGGCCTCCGGCCTCGTCATCGGCATGCGGCCATCCGGCGGATCGACGATGAGCGACGTCTGGCGGAACGCGCGTGTGGCGAAGTCGTTGCGGAACGAGCCGGTGGCGTTCTGGCCGCGCTGGACGCCGACCTCGATCTGCTTCTTGCGAGCGGCGAATTCCTGGTCGGTTTGATAGAGCCGCATGTCGAGCTCGGCCGGCCGCTCGCGCGGGATGCCCGACGTGTCGTCGCTGCTCCAGACGCCCTGCAGATCGGGTTCACCCCAGGGCGTCTTCGGCGTCGCATAGCTGATGGGCGAGCCACCGTTGTAGGCCGTGATGACGAGTGCCGGCACCTTGTTGGCCTGTGTGGCGACCGGTGGTGCCGTGAGCGTGATGAGCGTGATGACGGCTATGAGGACTGCAGGGGAGGCGAACAACCGCCGAGTCATGCGGCTCCTTTCGCGTGGACGCTCTCGTGGTCCCTCTCACGACGCGTCCGGAGCAACGATTCCATGAACGCGCGCGTATTATACGACGGCCGGAAGCCCCAACTTTCCTTTGATTTACGGTAAGATTTCCTGCTCGTTTCACCCGACCACAAGGACCATTTCCCATGCGCAGACTTGGCGTATCCCTGTTGATCGTCACCCTGGCCCTCGTCACATTGGCGGCTCAGTCGAGCTCGAACGGCAGCCGGGGGGCCAAACCGTATACGACCTGGACGGCCTATCAGGGTGGCGCGCACTCGTCGCAGTACTCCGCGCTCGACCAAATCAACAAGTCCAACATCTCGCAGCTCGAGGTGGCCTGGACCTATCCGGTGGCCGGGAATATCACGTTCAATCCCATCGTCGTGGACAACGTGATGTATGTGCAGGGCACCGGCAACGCCATCGTCGCGCTCGATGCGGCGACGGGCAAAGAGCTGTGGAGCCATGCGAATCAGGGCGCGATTGGCGGCCGCGGACTCAACTACTGGGAGAGCAAGGACCGGAAGGATCGCCGGCTGCTGTATCTCAATGCCGGGAACCTGACCGCCATCAACGCGCAGACCGGCGAGACGATCCCGACGTTTGGCAAGAACGGCCGCGTGGATCTGCGCGTGGCGCTGTGGCGTGAGGCGAGAAACCCGCTGCAGACGAGCAACCCCGGACGGATCTTCGACAACCTGTTCATCGTCTCGCTGCCCGCGCAGGGCGCAGGCTACGATTCGACGCCCGCCGACGTGCAGGCCTACGACGTGGTGACCGGCAAGATCGCGTGGGTCTTCCACAGCATTCCGCATCCCGGTGAGTTCGGATACGACACGTGGCCCGAGGGCGCCTACAAGAAGTCCGGCGGCGTCCACAACTGGAGCGAGTTCACCATCGACGAGCAGAACGGCATCGCCTTCATACCGTTCGGCACGGCGCGCTTCGACTTCTACGGTGGCGACCGGGTCGGGCAACAACCTCTTCGCGCAACAGCCTCGTCGCGCTCGACGCGCGCACCGGCAAGCGCCTCTGGCACTATCAGCTCGTGCATCACGACCTGTGGGACTACGACCTGCCGCAGGCGCCGAAGCTGCTGACGCTGCGCCAGAACGGCCGCAACATCGACGTCGTCGCGCAGGCGATCGAAGTTCGGATTCATCTACGTGTTCGAGCGGAAGACGGGGAAGCCGGTCTTCCCGATCGAGGAGCGTCCGGTGCCGCAGACGGATGTGCCCGGTGAGGTGTCGTCGCCGACGCAGCCGTTCCCGACGAAGATTCCGCCATTCGCGCGGCAGACGTTCACCGAGAAAGACATCAACCCGCTACCTGCCCGAGGCGGAGAAGCAGCGGCTTCGGGAACTGCTGAAGAACGTCCGCAACGAGGGACTGTTCACGCCGCCCAGTCTCGAGGGCTCGATTCAGCTGCCGGGTCACAACGGCGGCGCGAACTGGGGCAGCACTGCGGTCGATCCGACGAAGGGCGAGCTCTACGTCGTCGCCAAGAACATGCCGACGCTGATGCGTCTCGTGTTGAGCAACGAGGAGCCGACGGCGGGCGGCGCGCTCGGCGGCGGTGGACAGAGCCCGATCGTCACGCCGGAGCAGAAGGCACAGATGATGGCAGCGGCGAAGGCGGCAGCGGCGAAAGGGCCCGTGCGGTACACGTCGCCCTACGACTTCATGCAGAGCCCGACGAACGGCATGACGGCGATCGGGCCGCCGTGGTCCGAGATCACGGCGTACGACTTGAACACCGGCGAGATCAAGTGGCGCATTCCCGATGGCGGCGTGACCGCGCCTGCCGAAGCCAACATCCCGCCGAACACCGGCGCGCACATGCCGCGCGGCGGACCGCTGGCGACCGCAGGTGGGTTGCTCTTCGTAGCGACCGCATCGGATCGCACGGTGCGCGCCTACGATCGCGACTCGGGCAAGGTCGTCTGGAGCAAGGATCTGCCGACCGGTTCCGAAGGCGTGCCGGCGACCTATGAGGTGGATGGACGTCAGTTCATCGTCTTCCCGGTGGCGGCTGGTGCGGGTCTCTTCCCGGCTCGCTTCGGTGGACCTGCACCGCAGCGCGGTGCCGGCGCTGCGCCGCTGCCGCGCCGCTGCCGCCGGCCGGGCCCGAAGGTCAGGCCGCACGAGCCGGTGGCGGCGGTGGCCGTGGCCGCGGCGGTGCGCCGCCCGCGCCCGGTGCGTACATCGCGTACGCGCTGCCGCGGAAGTAGAGGCGCGTCTTTAGACGTGCCTCCGGAGCTCCAATGAAAAGGTTGTTTGGAATCTCGCTCGCGGGAATCGTCGCGGTTGGCGACGGTGGCGCCTGACTGCCACCCGTTCGGCTCGCGTGCGCTCGCTCGGGCGGCGCAGTCAGGGCCGCACAAGACGCGCGGGCACAGAATGCCGTGCCCGACGGCGACTGGCGGACCATCAATCGCGATCTCGCCGCGAATCGCTACTCACCGCTGAAGCAGATCAACGCGAGCAACGTGTCATCGCTGAAAGAGGCGTGGACGACGCGCCTCGGCGGCGGTGCGACGTCGGTGCCGCTGGTCGTGAACGGCGTGATGTACGTCTCGAGCGGGACTCGCGTCGTCGCGCTCGACGGCGACACCGGCAAGGAGATCTGGGCGCACACGCTGCAGCCGGTCGCGGCGCCCGCTCCGGCGGCGCCGCCGACGGATGCGCAAGCGGTCTGCGGCGCGCGCGCCGCCGCTGGCGGTGGCGGTCGTGGCCGCGGTGGTGCGCCGGCCGGACCAACCGTGTCGGCGCGCGGTGTTGGCTATTGGCCCGGCGACGGCACGCTCGCTCGCGCGCGATTCTCTTCATGAGCGGCAACCGGCTGATTGCGGTTGACGCCGCGAGCGGCGCGCTCGTCGAGAGCTTCGGCGAGAAAGGCGCGGTCACCGTCGGTGTGCCGTACGGCGGCACGCCAACGATCTATCGCAACGTCGCGATCATCGGCGCGGCCACTGGTGAGGTCCCGCAAGGGCCTCCCGGCAATCCACGTGCGTTCGACGTCGTCACCGGCAAGAAGCTGTGGGAGTTCTGGACCGTTCCGCGGGCGGGCGAGAAATACAACGACACGTGGGGCGACGGCTGGAAGGATCGATCGGGCGCGAACATGTGGGGCTTCTTCCGCGCCGGTCGATATGGAGCGCGGCATCGTCTATCTGCCGATCGCCGGACCGGCGACCAACTACTACGGTGGCGATCGGCCCGGCAACAACGCGTTCGCGAACTCGATCGTCGCCGTCGATGCGCAGACCGGCAAGTATCTCTGGCACTTCCAGACCGTGCACCACGACATCTGGGACATCGACATGCCGACGGCCGGTGCGCTGTTCGACTTCGTGCAGAACGGACGACGCACGCCGGCGATCGCGCACGTCGGGAAGTCCAGCTGGGTCTTTGTGCTCGATCGCGTCACCGGCAAGCCGCTGATTCCGGTTGAAGAGCGTCCGGTGCCGAAGGGTGATGTGCCGACCGAGTGGTATTCACCGACGCAGCCGTTTCCGGTGCGACCGGGTCCGCTGAGTCGCGTGAGCTTCAACAAGGACACCGATCTCGTGCGCGCTGAAGACACGAGCCCTGAACATGTGGCGGCGTGTGTCGCGATGATGGAGAAGGCCGGCGGCTATTACAACGCCGGTGCGTTTACGCCATTCCTCTTCAAGGAGGCCGGCGCACCGCCCAAGTCCACGATTCAGTTCCCCGGCGGGACCGGCGGCGTGAACTGGGGCGGCATGGCGATGGATCCGACGAGCGGCGTCTTCTTCGTCAACGCGCAGAACACGTCGCTGGTGGGATGGACGGAGCGCAAGCCGCCGGGCGTGACCTACAGCTTCGAGGCGCCGAACTCGAATCACCCCTTCGATCGCGCGAGCGTGAACGGCATCGGCCCGTTCTTCACGTTCTCGGCGCCGCTCAGCGGCAAGTACAACGAAGGGCGCACGCAGGTCGTGAATGGACAGACGGTGACGAGCGCACCGACGCCGATCGGTCCGTCGCTGCCGTGTCAGCGTCCGCCATGGTCGAAGCTGATCGCGGTCAATGCGAACACCGGGCAGATCGTGTGGGAGTCGGTGCTCGGCATCAACGAAGCGCTGCCGCCCGGCAAGCAACTGGTCGGCAACAGCGGCAGCGCCGGCCCGACGGTCACCGCCGGCGGTCTGGTGTTTGTCGGCGCGACCAACGACGGCCGCTTCCGCGCGTTCGACGCGAAGACAGGGAAGGAGGCATGGGTGGTGAAGCTGCCGCCCGGCCCCAACGGCAACTCGCCGAGCGCGAATGCCAACCCGATGAGTTATCAGGGCAAGAGCGGCAAACAGCATGTCGCCGTCGTCGCCGGGCAACACACTGGTGGCGTACGCGCTGCCGTAGGGCGACGCATGCGTCGCCCCTACGAACGTCTCGTAGGGCCGGTCCCATTGCGTAGCACGTCCTGGTGGAGAACCCGAATGAAACGTTCGTTCGTGAGCCTCGCATTTGCCGGGCTCCTGGCTTCAGTCGCCGCCGCGCAGGCACCTGCGAATTACGTCGTACCGAAGACGCCGTGGGGCGATCCCGATCTACAGGGCAAGTGGCCCGGCATCGAGCTCGTCGGCGTGCCGATGCAGCGTGCAGGCGAATCTCGGCACGCGCAACGTCCTGACCGAAGAGGAATTCACGCAGCAGCAGGAGCGCTTCGCGCGACAGGCCGCACAGGACGAGGCCGAGTTCGATCTCGATCAGGCGACCAGCACCCCGGGCGGCGACGTCGGCGGCCCGGTGTCTCCGCCGCCGCACTGGCTCGAGCGCGGCAAGCCGCAGCGCATCGCCTCGCTCATCGTCGATCCACCGGACGGCCGCATGCCGCCGCTGACGCCGGAGGCGCAGCAGCGCAATCAGGCGGCGATCGCGGCGCGCAAGGCGTCCGGCCGCGGACCGGCGGACTCG
>CAVSKE010000001.1:0-27203 GCA_963728305.1 uncultured Acidobacteriota bacterium | reverse complement strand
GAAGACTGCGCGTGCACACGCGGTTTGCATTTTGAATTTTGTATTTTGAATTACATGCGAGGGAACTAGATGCCGAAGGCCCCTGAACAGGCCCGAACCACCAAACCCTGGACGGTCATGATCTACATGATCGCGGACGATCCCGCCGGCGGAGCGCTGCTCGATCAGCAGGCGAACCGCGAGCTGGATCAGATCGTTCACGGCGCGTTGTCCGTCGATCGGGATCAGCTGTACGTCGCGGTCCAATTGGACTTCCGCAGCCAGCCAGACGTGTGGCGGCGCGTGATCGGCGAAGGCGCCTGGCTTCAGCCCGAGAGTGACGCGGCCGATCCTGAGACGCTGTACGGGTTCTTCGAGTGGGCGCAGCGCATGTGTCCCGCCGATCGGTATGCGCTCATTCTCTGGGACACAGCCGCGGACCGTTCGGCCTCTTCACGGATGCCCCATTCAGCAGCGCCCTCTCGGGCCTTTTCGCCAAAGCTGACCCGTGGACTTATGTCGCGCAGACGCTGACGCTGAAAGAGCTGCGCGCGCGCTGCGGCACGCCCGCGACTGTCTCAATCAGGAAGTGGACATCGTCGCGTTCAAAGACTGCTTCATGAGCACGCTCGAGACGGCGTACGAGCTGAAGGACGCGGCGACGTACCTGATCGGATCGCCCGACATCGTGCCGATCGAAGGCTGGCCATACGCGAGGATGTTCGAGCAGCTGGCACGGCAACCCGAGGCGAAGCAGGCAGCCAGGGCTCTCGTCAAGGAACTGGAGCAGTACTACAAGGTGGAGGCGAACCGGCACGGACGCGCCGCGGTCCCCTTCACGCTGATGGACACGAGCAAGCTGTCGGAGGTGAGCGAGCCGCTGCGCGCGATCGCCACGAAGCTCACCGCCGAAACCGCGCGCGGCAGCGGCGGCGAGCCGTTCCGCAAGGCTCTGACCGGCAGCGCGAAGGCCGACCCGGCGCTGGTCGACGTCAACACCCTGTGCCAGAAACTCAAGCGGCACGGGTTGAAGCAGCCGGCCGAACATCTCGAGACGGCGCTCGCCAGCATGACGCTGAGTGACGACAGGAGCGTCAGCCTCTTCTGCTTCCCGTTCGCGAAGAAGGATCAGACGCGCTCCATCGTCGCCCACCACGCCACGCGACCCGTCTACGCGGAGTTGGCCATCGTCAAGACCGGCTGGGACGGCGTCGCCCTCAAGGCGATGCCCAAGGTGGAACCGCCGGCACCGACCACCCACCACCACGATCACGGATCGAATCCGGAGTACTCCGCGTCCGGCGCCCTGCTGCCGGTGCTGCTCGAGCAGTTGCAGCGTCAGGGCGTCCTCGAGGATCTCGGGCGCAAGGGGCTCGACGTGCTGCGACGAGTGCTCGCCAACCTGGCGCAGGACGCCGCGCTGGGACGTCAAGGTTTCAACGCCGAAAGCTTGAAGGAATCGGGCTTCGCCAAGGAGTCCGGTTTCGTCGCGGATATGCTCGACAAGGAATCCGGGTTTGCTGCCAGGGTGCTGGGACCGACGGTGCGGCCCCAGCCGCGCCGGCCGGAACCGGCAGCGACGAATGCCGCACGGACGCGCAAGAAACGGAAACGCTAAGGCTGGCGCGGCGGCCCTGCTGCTGCTCATCGGGCTGACGCTTCCCGCACGCCCGGGCTACGCGCAAGCGGCGACAAGCCCGGTGGCGGTGCGTCACGCGCTCGACGCGGGCGCCTATGCGTCGGCCGAGGCGCTCGCCCTCAGGCTGGCCACCACGGCGCGCCCGGATCCTGTGCAGCAGTGGCTCGCGCAAGACCTGCTGGTCGAGGCACTGGTCAGAAACGGCAAGGGCGCCGCCTCCACCACGGTCAGCCTCGCCAGGCGCATCGTGCGGGACAAGGAGCGTCGTCTGGGACGCGCGCACCTCGAGACCGCGCAGTCGCTCCACAACTTCGGGCTCGTTCGCGCCGCCCGTGGTGAATTCGCGCAGGCCATTCCACTCTTCAATCGCGCGCTCGCCATCCGGCGCACGTCGCTCGGCACCGCTCACCAGCGCGTTGCCGACACACTCGATCAGCTGGCGTCGGTTCTGATTCAACTCGAGCGCTTCCCTGACGCGAAGGCGCGGCTCGACGAGTCGCTGCGTATTCGCGAGCCACGCGCGGCTCAGGACGAGATCGCGCTGAGCCGGACGCTCGAACTGGTCGGCACGCTGTACCGATACGCCGGACCATACGCGGATGCAGGGCCACCGCTCGATCGTGCGTTCGCAATCCGCAACCGGCTCACGCCACGCCATCCGGACACCGCCTCGGTGCTGCAGATGCGAGGCGACGTGCTGTTTCTGCGCGGCGACAGTGCCGGCGCCCAGCGGCTGTGGTCCAGTGCACTTGTGATGGCCGAGCGCACGCTCGGTTCCGACCACCCGTCGATCGCCGAGTTCCTGCGCCGCCTTGGCTTCGCCGCATTCTCGGCCGGCAAGCTCACCGAGGCGCGCCAGCTGCGCGAACGTGCCCTTCGTATCGGCGAGCGGAGGCTCGCGCGATGCGACCCAGCGGTCACGCGCCTCATGAACTCGCTGGCCGAGTCGTTCCGCTACGACGGCGAATACTTCGAGGCCCGCCGGCTGTACGGCGGCGCACTGACGACCATCGAGCAATGCCTCGGCAAGACGCACTCCGAATACGCGACATACACCTTCAACGATGCGGCCATCGCGCGCGAGATCGGCGACCTGGCGGAGGCTGACTCGCTGTACGACCGCGCGCTGCAGATCTGGATCAAGGGACTCGGCCCGGACCACGCCTACGTGGTCCGCGGGCTGGACGCGCTCGCCGAGGTCGCCGCGATGCGGGGCCAGCTCGGACGATCGCGCGAGCTCTACGAGCGTGCATTGGCCATTCATCGGCGGCAGCTGGGACCGAATCACCCGCAGGTCGCGTGGATGTTGACCAACCTGGCGAGGACCGTCGCCGACGAAGGCAATACCGCGCAGGCGATTCGCTACGTCGATCAGGCGGTTGCGATCTTCCAGAAGTCCGGATCGTCCGACGAGCCCGATCACTACGCGCGCGTGCTCGAGCTGCGCGGCACGCTGCTGATGCGCGCCGGCGACATGACGCAGGCCCGCATCAGCCTGACCCAGGCACTGACCGAGCGCGAGCGTATCTTCGGCGCCGCGCATCCGCTCGCGGCGGAGACTCGAGCAACGCTGGCGGCTGTGGAACTGCGCCAGGGGCCAGCGCGAGGCCGCGCTGGCCGCCGCGCTCGAGGCCGAGCAGATCGGCCGCGATCATCTGCGCTTCACCGTGCGGTATCTGCCCGAGCGGCAGGCGATGGCCTACGCTGCCAAGCGGCCGCGCGGACTCGATCTGGCGCTCTCGGTCACCGCAGCCGCCGTACCCAACGATGTCTCGCGCGTCTTCGACAGCGTGATCCGCTCGCGCGGCGTCGTCCTCGACGAGCTCGCCGCACGGCGCCTCGCCTCCTACAGCAACACCGCCCGAGGCGCCGACATCACCGCCGCGGCGACCGCAGCACGGCAGCGATTCGCGAATCTCGTCGTCCGGAGTCTGAGCGAACCGGTGCCTCGCCCGTTGCTCGAGGAGTCACGAAAACAGAAGGAAGACGCGGAGCGCCTGCTCGCCGAGCGCAACGTTGAAGGCCGCGTCGAGCTGGCCAGAGCGTCATCCGGCATCGACGAGGTGAAGCGCGCCCTCCCGTCCCGACACCGTGCTCGTGTCGTTCGTGCGCTACGACCGCACCGTACCGTCGGGCACCGGCTCCTCGCTGACGGCCACGGTGGTGCCGTCGTATGCCGCATTCGTCGTCAAAGCCGGCGCCGCACGGATTGTCTTTGCACCACTCGGGCCGGCGTCATCGATCGAAACACTCGTGTCCGAGTGGCGCAAGGCGGCCTCCGGCGACGGCACTGCAGGATTCACCACTCGCGACCGCGCCGTGGCGCTCTACAACACCGCCGCCGATCGTCTGCGACGTGCGGTGTGGGACCCGATCGACGCCGAGCTCGCGAACGCTCGTCAGATCTTCGTCGTGCCGGACGGAACGCTGAATCTCGTCAACATTGCCGCGTTGACCGACGGCGAGGGTCGCTACCTGGTGGAGCGCGACGCGGTCATTCACTACCTCTCCACGGAGCGGGACGTCGTCGTCGGCACGCCGGAGTCGACGAAGCCGCGGAAGCCTGCTCGCAGTGGGCAACCCCGCGTTCGACGAAGGCGGTCCGCTGTCGCGGGCACAACCCGCGACGATGCGCTCGGCGTGCGAACCGGCGGGCCCGGCGCGATTCGGCAATCTGCCGGGATCGCTCGGTGAGGTCAACGAGATCAGCCAGCTGTGGCCGCGGTCGGGCTCGAGCGTCGTGACGGTCTTGAGCGGATCGTCGGCAAGCGAGACCGCGGTCAAGAACGCGCTGTCCGGCCGGCGCGTGCTGCACTTCGCCACGCACGGCTTCTTCATCAGCGACGCGTGTCCGCCGGACGGATCACGATCCGGCGGGGTCGCACGGTCCTCGGCCGCGGCGCGCTTCGCTGAAGAAGGCCGCGAGAACCCGCTGCTCCTCTCGGGCCTGGCATTCGCGGGCGCCAATCGCCGCGGCGCCGCGCGTCTCGACGAGGACGACGGGATTCTCACGGCCGAAGAGGTGGCGGGGCTCAACCTGAACGGCGTGGAGTGGGCGGTGCTGTCGGCGTGCGATACCGGGCTCGGCGAGATCCGAGCCGGCGAAGGCGTCTTCGGACTGCGCCGCGCGTTTCAGGTGGCCGGCGCGCGCACGGTGATCATGAGCCTGTGGCCGGTAGACGATCAGGCCACGCGCGCCTGGATGCGCGCCCTCTATGAGGCGCGCTTCAGTCGTGGACTCAGCACGGCCGACGCCGTGCACTCGGCCAGCGTCAGCGTGCTGAGAGACAGACGCGCGAAGAAGCAGAGCACGCTGCCGCTCTATTGGGCCGCGTTCGTGGCTGCGGGAGACTGGCGATAACTCAAAACTCTAAACGCAAACTCAAACAACGACTTCACGTGCAGTCACGGTTTGAATTTTGAGTTTTGCATTTTGAATTTCACCGACTCCTCATCCCTTGAACGCGATGTTTGCGGTCGGCGCCGCTCTTGCCGTCCACCGTCACTTTCGTGGTCTGCGTGCCGAGTCGCTCGTGCCAGACCTCGATCGTGTAGGTACCGGCCGGCAGTCCCTTGATTTCGAAGATGCCGTCGGCGTTGCTGACGGCGAAGAACGGATGCGCGAGCACGCCGCCGTACGACGCCATCCAGCCATGCACGTCGCAGCGGAACGGCACCATCACTTCCGGCTTGTCGAACATCCGCGTCGTCTTCATGCCCTTCATCGCCTGACCGAAGTTGAACTCGGCGTTGGCCTTCGGCACGGCGTGGACGTTGTGGAGCGTCGGGTCGCTGTTGACGATGATCACCGGCTGGCCGACCTGCGACGCCGAAGACGTGCGGCGTGTATTTGCAGCCCTTCTGGTCGAGGACGACCGGCGTCTTCGGCGCCGTGAACTTGTGTCCGTCGCCGAGACCATCCTTGACGTAGACGAAGGCGTTCTGCAGACCGTTGCCCGGTCCGACGATCAGCACTTCCGAGGTCTGTCGGTCCTTCGGGCATGCACAGGGGATCGGAATCCATGCGGACGACGCGTGGCTTCTCGGCGGTGCCTTCGTACTTGATCGATCCCGGTAATCGTGCTCTCACCCGGCAGAGGCGGCGGCGCGGCCGGCGGCGTCGCCGAAGCTGGCTCGGGCGTGGCGGCGGGGGCTGAACTCGGTTGCGGGCTCGGCGACCCGCAGGCCACGGCGACAGACGAGTGCGAACAGGGCCAGATTCCAGCACGAACGCGTATCAACATTGATCTGTCTCCGGCATCAATCGACCGCAATGAACCTCGAGCGACACGAAATCATAACGCACGGAATCCGGCCACTCGAGTGACAGCCGGGTCCGTAGGGGCGAGGCATGCCTCGCCCTCGACGTGACAGCGGCGTCTCCTTGTGCAATAAATCGGCGGCTTGGGTACGAGCCTCGGGCCTCGACGCCTGGGGCATGGCCGGCCGGCACGCGGGTGACTCCCGCCGATATCGATACGCCTAACATCAGCAGAGGGGCTACATGGCAACGAAGATCGTCGACAAAATTCTTCCGACCACGATGGTCGGGTCCTACCCGAGGCCGCACTGGTTCAAGCACCAGCTGCTGGGCCGCGACGTTCGGGTCGCATTCAAGGAAGTCCAGCACGAAGAGGCGTACACCGACGCCGTGGCCACGGTGATCCGCGACCAGGAAGAAGCGGGCCTCGACATCGTGACCGACGGCAACATGTGGTACGACGACTACGTCGGCGTCATCGGTTCGTTCTGCTGGTACATGTACGAGCGTATTGGCGGCTTCGAGCCGTCGCGCGAACCGCATCCGGCGTACGCTCAACGCCGACGCCAGCCAGATCCACACGATCATGGATGACTGGGGCGGCGTCATCAACAGCGGACCGGTCACGCACGGTCCGATTCGCCTCGTCGATCTCTACAAGATTGCGAGCGCAGCACTCGAAGGTGCCCGGTGAAGGTGTCCGTCGGCGCCGGCCCGGCCAACCTGGCCTGGCACGTCTACTTCAAGCACTACAAGAACCCGAAGGAGCTGAGCTTCGCGCTGGCGCCCATCTTCAACAAGGAGATGAAGGATCTCGTCGCTGCCGGCGCCACGTATCTGCAGTTCGAGGATCTCGGCGCGTGGATGCCGCTCTTCACCGGCAACAAGGACGACTACAAGTGGATTCGTGAGACGCGTCGAGATGTGCTGCGACGGCGTCAATGCCAAGATCGGCTGGCACTTCTGCTTCGGCAATGCGTGGGGCAACGACATCCTGAGCGCCAACTACCCTGAGGGATACCAGACGGTGCTGCCGCACCTCTTCGGCACCGCGGGCATCGACGAGTTCGTGCTCGACTACGCCAACCGCGACATGGCCGGCATCGAGTTCCTCAAGAACCTGCCGGCCAACCAGGGCATCCAGTGCGGTGTGCTCGACATCCGCACGAACGCGATCGAGTCGCCCGCGAAGATCGCCGAACGGATCCGGAAGGTCGTGCAGGGCCGTGCCCGCCGACAAGGTCACGCTCAGCACCGACTGCGGCATGAAGCCGCTGGCTCGCATGGTCGCGAAGATGAAGCTCAATGCGCTGACCGAGGGCGCGGCGATCGTCCGCAAGGAAGTCGCGGGACGTGTGTAGAGTTGTCACGATATGAGCGACGCAGGCGTTCAGCCTCCGACCGTGATACGAAAGAGGGACGACATGGCAAAGATCATTGCAGTAGTGGGTGCAACCGGCGCGCAGGGCGGCGGTCTCGTCCGCGCGATCCTGGCCGATCCGAGCAGCGGGTTCTCCGCGCGTGCGATTACGCGCGACACCGAGCAAGGACAAGGCAAAGGCGCTCGGCCGCCGCTGGCGCAGAAGTCGTCAGCGCCGACCTGGACAACGTGGAGAGCCTGAAGAAGGCGTTCGCCGGCGCGCATGGCGTCTACGCGGTCACCAACTTCTGGGAGCACTTCTCCGGTGAGAAGGAAATCGCGCAGGCCAAGAACATCGCCGAAGCCGCGAAGGCCGCCGGCGTCAAGCACGTGATCTGGTCCACGCTCGAGGACACGCGCAAGCTGATGTCGGCCGACGACACGCGCATGCCGATGCTGCAGGGCAAGTACCGCGTGCCGCACTTCGACGCCAAGGCCGAGGCCGACGCGGCGTTTGCGGGGCTGCCGGTCACCTATCCTGGTGACCTCGTTCTACTGGGACAACCTCTACATGTTCGGTCTGGCGCCGAAGAAGGACGACGAGGGCGTCTACAGCTGGACGTTCCCGATGGGCGACGCCAAGCTGGCCGGCATCGCCGCCGAGGACATCGGCAAGGTCGCCTACGGCATCTTCAAGGCCGGCGAGCAGTACATCGGCAAGACCGTCGGCATCGCCGGCGAGAGCCTCAGCTTCCAGGAGATGAGCGAGAAGCTGCGAAGGGCCTCGGCATCAGCCCGGTGCAGTTCAACGCCGTCGATGCCAACCTGTTCCGCAGCTTCGGCTTCCCGGGCGCCGACGAATACGGCAACATGTTCCAGGTCTATCGCGACTTCGAGAAGCAGGTGAACGCGGCTCGCAGCATCGAGACGACGCGCGAAGCTCAATCCGGCCGCTCGCAGACGCTTCGATCAGTGGCTGGCGAAGAACAAGGCCGCGGTCGTCGCAGCCGCGAATCCGGCGCCGGCCAGCACACCGGCGAACGCGTACGCTCGGTTCGCGGTGTCCGGCTACTCGTAGGGCCGGTCCTTTCGGACCGGCCTTTTCCTTTCTCCCCTTACAATCTCCGTCATGATTCGATCTCACGATCCGGCGGTTCTGACGAGCAGACCGCCCTACGCTGTCGTTGATCTGCGCTGCGACGTTGTTCCTCGCCATCGTCACGCTATCGGGACAAACCCGCGCGCCGATCGATCCGTGCGCGGGCGCACGCGATCTGCGATTGACGAACGGCAAGATTCGTCACGATGGACGCGCGTGGATCGACCGTCAACGAGGTCACGATCCAGGACGGCAAGTTCACCGCCGTCGGTCCGCGCGGCGGACAGCGACTGAGTCCCGTGCACGCGCGAGATCAATCTGCGCGGCCGGACCGTCGTGCCCGGCCTCATCGACAACCACAACCACATCGTCCTGCTCGGGATCCGCCCCGGCTATCACACGCCGCTCGAATCGGCGACGTCGATCGCCGAGGTGCAGGCGACGATCAAGGCGCGCGCGAAGAGCGTCCCGGCCGGACAGTTCATCACCTCGATGGGCGGATGGAACCCGGCGCAGTTCGCCGAGAAGCGCCTGCCGACGCTCGCCGAGCTCGACGCCGCGACGTCCGACCACCCGGTGCTGGTCTTCCTGAGCTTCACCGGTCCGGCCGCGACCAACACGCGAGGCCGCGCGTTCTTCACCGAGCGGAAGATCGTCGTCAGCGACACCGGCGCCATCGCGCGCCAATGCACCGTCGATGGCGGCGCTGAACGCGCTGCGCGCGGTCCAGACCTTCGACGATCGCAAGCGCGGCACCGCCGATGCGATGGCGTACTCGGTGAGCGTCGGCGTGACGACCAACGCCGACATGGGCGCGTTCAATCTGCCGGGCACGCCGGATCTGCAAGGCTCGTTCGAGGCCGACACGCTGGCCAGCGCCGACCAGTGGCGCATGTACGACCCCGTCGTCGCGCTCCACCGTGAAGGCAAGATGACGTCGCGCCTGCGGATCTATCTTCCTGACGATGGACACGCGGCCCGAGGTGCCGATCCTTGCCGAGCGGCTGCGAAACACGTTCAACGGCGGCGGCGACGACATGATGCGCATCTCCGGCATCGGCGAGTTCGCCACGAGCTGGCCGCTGTTCGGCCAGAAGCCGCCGGAGAACTACACGGCGGCGCTGTCGCGCATCGCCAAGGAAGGCTGGGCGTTCCAGCAGCACAGCCTGTCGCCGGCCGAGAACGAGCTCACGGTCAGCACGTTCGAGACCGTGAACAAGACGACGCCGATCAAGGATCTGCGGTGGTCGCTCGCGCACGTCGGGACCGTGGACGCGGCCACGCTCAATCGACTCAAGGCCATGGGCGCCGCGGTCGCGGTGCATCCGTTCCAGTTCCTGGCCGGCGCGCGCGGCGGCGGTCCACCGCTGCGGACGATCGTGGACAGCGGCGTCAAGGTCGGCGCCGGATCCGACTCGGCGCAGATCTCGACGCTGAATCCGTGGAACGTGATCGCCTACATGGTGACCGGCAAGGCGCTCGGACGGCACGCTGATCAACGCCGGCCAGCAGCTGACGCGCATGGAGGCGCTGCGGCTCTACACCGCCGAGAACGGCTGGTTCCTCAAGGAGGAGGCCACGCTCGGGACGATCGAGCCGGGCAAGCTCGCCGATCTCGTCGTGCTCAGCGACGACTACTTCGATCCGAAGCGCGTGCCCGACGATGCGATCAAGAAGCTGAAGTCAGTGCTGACGGTCGTCGACGGCAAGGTCGTGCACAACACGATGAACTGACGTACGTAGTGTCCGGCTTCAGCCGGACGATCCCGTAGTGTCCGGCTTCAGCCGGACCTAGTTCTCCGTCGGCGGCTCGATCGAGTCGATCACCAGCACCGGCGCTGGCGCCATCTGAGATTCGATCGTGAGGCCGAGCTGCTGCTGCAGCGCCGCGAGAAACCTCGGCGCCTTCGACTCCAGGCCTGACGCAGCAGCCGCACTCGTGGCCATGTCCTGCTCCCATTCCAGACGGAAGTCGAACCGGCCCGTGAGCCCTGTGCGATCGAGCAGCGGGCGGGCGAACAAGTGTCCGGCGGGGTAGAAGCGCAGATGCATTGGAAGGTTCCTGGCAAATTCCTCCAGCGTCACACCGCTGCCAGCAATGCGCCCGTCGCTGCTCGACGTCGAGCAATTCGGCCGGCGCTCCGGCATCCGCCGGCACGACACCGCCCAACGCGCGCGCGCGAATCGCATCCCGTCGGCTGCAGTCGGTCTGCGACGACGTGAGCTGCGGTCCCAGGCTGCGATCCGGTCGCGCCAGCACGAGCGCGTACACCGGAAAGTCCCGCGTCTCTCGATGCGCCACCAGCTTGAATCGCTCGGCCAGGAGCGCCTGCAGGTTCGTCGACTCCTGCGTCTTCGTGACGTCGGGTGGCGCGTTCGCGACGATGTCGAAGCGATCCATACGGACCCATAACGGCGCGTTCACCACCTCACGGACTCGCGAACGCCATGATCAGCAGATTCTCGCACGGTCAAGCCGGTGGCCATGATCCGCCCATCGAACTGTCTGAGCTGAGCCGGCGGGAGGCGCTTGATGGACGCGTCCGCAAAGGTCGCGATGGAGCGGCGCTGTCACCTGCGCCTGTGGCATGGCGCGGGCAACCGTAATCGGCGCGATGCCGATCATCGCCGCCGCTGCCACGACGATCAACCCGGCGGCCAGGCGGCGGCCGACAGGACCCCGTGTCTGGCCGTGATCCAGCAGCGCCGCGACACGCGCGGTGAGATCGTCACGGCTGGCCATCGCGAGCAGCGGAGGCCGCGCGCCGGCTGCCGGCTGCGCCATGGACACCAGCAGCGACGCGTAGTCCACGCGCATCGTCCTCCAGCACCACCGCGTCGTCACACGCCTTCTCGGCTTCCAATCGCAGCCGCCGCCACGCGGCCCAGACCAGCGGATGGAACCAGTACGCCGCGCAGATGATCCTCGACAGGCAGTTCGTCAGCAGGTCCCAGCGTGCGACGTGCTCGAGCTCGTGCCTGAGCGAGCGTCTGAGCGACGCCTCGTCCCAGTCGTGAATCGTCACCGGCAGGATGATCGACTGGCCTCAGCACGCCGCAGGTCATCGGGCCCGTGACGGCGTCGTGCAGTACGACCTCGATCCTCCGGTGCGCGCCCCTGCGCGACGCAAGCGACTGCAGAAGTTCCTGTCCGCCGGTCCAGGGAATCGCCGTGCGGCGCAAGCGACGCACCTGCCAGAAGCCGACGACAACCGGCAACAGGAAGACCGCGACGCCGATCAGCCAGAGGACGACGAGAACTTGCGGAATCGTCAGCGGCCATGCGGCTGCAGCTGTTTCAGCGATCGCGTGAGAGCTGTCGCCGTCGGGGCGTGGATCCGAGCTCGGCGACGCGGGCACGGCCGCGTCGGGTGTAGCGTCTGCCGGGGACGCCGCCGCAGCGGGCAGCATCACCGTCACAGCCGGCACGATCGGCCCTGCAGCCGGAATGGCGATCAGCGCCGCGAATGCGAGCGCGAACAGCAGGTGCCGGATCGACGCACGGGCGCGCCGGCACGCGCGCGCCAGGAGCAACGCCGCACCACAGACGAGCGTCGCCTTGAGGATCGCGACGACAGCGAAGGACATCATCGGCTCTTCTCCTTCCGCGCCCGTTGAATCTCGGCCGCCAGCTCCTCGAGCTCCTTCTCGGTCCAGGACTCCTGGCGGACGAGCGACGCCACCATCTGCGAGAGCGATCCACCGAAGAACGTCTGCACGTAGCGCTGCAAGGCTGTTCGCTTCGCCTTGTCTGGAGATTCCGTGGCCGAATACACGTAGCGAACGCCATCGACGGCGTGGCGGAGATAGCCCTTCTTCTCGAGCCGGGCGAGCATGACGCGGACCGACGAGCCGCTCGGTGGCTCCGCCAGCTGCGCCCGGATCTCCTCGGCCGTCGCCCGATTGCCGAGCGCGAACAGTGTGTTCATGATTTCGCGCTCGCGCCGCGAGAGCGCGTCGTGCGCAGCCTTGGCCATCAGCGGTTGCTCCACATGCGACAGATGTCGCATGTTAGTGCGACATATGTCGCATGTCAACCACCGAGGGGCACGGCGCCTGATCGACGGTGACTCGACGCCCGACGGATGTCACTCGCGAGACAGGCATCGCACGCGTCTCTTCCGCAGACAGGACCTATCGGCGTGCGCAACACGCCCGAGGAGATAGGCGAATGCCGCACGTCACGCGCACGGTCGGGCTCGAGGTGCGCGAATGGACCCAAGGGTATGGACCGATTCAGTGGACCGTTCGCCTGACTTGTAAGAGGCGACTCGCTCGCCGAGGTTGTTCTCTTCGTATGCATTGCCGAGGACGTCCAACGGTCACGGATTCAGCGGCGCCATGGCCGGTCGCTGTTGGCGAGCGTCGTCGCCGTCATATGGCTCGCCGCAGCCGTCGCCGCGAGCGCCCAGGCTCCGAGCGCACACCTGCAGGAGGCCGCGCCGGTCGAGCGTTCGGCTCCAACAGCACGCAACGGCCCGCGGCTGCGACCCGGCGAGCCGATACCGCCTCCGAGCTCGAAGCGTTCGTCGACGCGGCCGTGCGAATCGGCATGGACGAGACGCACGTTGCCGGCGCCGCCGTCTCGATCGTGCAAAACGGCCGAATCGTGCTCAACAAGGGCTACGGCTTCGCGTCGTTCGATCCTCCGCGGCCTGTCGATCCCGACACGACGCTGTTCCGAATCGGCTCGATCACGAAGACGTTCACCTGGATCGCCGTGATGCGAGCCGTCGAGGCCGGGAAGATCGACCTCGATGCACCGGTCAATCAATACCTGCCGGTCGATCTGCAAGTCCCGGACGACGGATTCGAGCAGCCGATCCGCGTTCGAGACCTCGATGACGCATGCGCCGGGATTCGAAGATCGCTTCGCCGGCATCTTGTTCATCTTCGCTCCCGAACGCCTCATCCGCTCGAACCCTTTCTGCGCGACTATCGCCCGCGCCGAGTGCGCGCACCCGGGGCTCGTGACGTCGTACTCGAACTACGGCACGGCGCTCGCGGGCGCCTCGTCGCCTCCGTCGAAAACACGCCATGGCAGGATCTCATCGAGCGCGACATTCTGTCGCCGCTGGGGCTCGCGCACACGAGCGGCCGCGAACCCTACCCCGCGCGTGCCGATCTGCCGGCGCCGATGGCGGCGACGCTGGCGCGAGATGTCTCGCGCCGTTTCCGCTGGAACGGCGTCGCGCACGTCGCTCGCGAATTCGAGTTCATCACGCAAACGGCGCCCGCCGGGGCCATGTCGGCCAGCGCGCGCGACATCGCGCGTTACATGCTGCTGCTGCTCGGCGACGGCACGCTCGACGGCGTCACCGTATTCGGACCAACCGCGGCCCGCGCGTTTCGGACCCCGATGACGAGCGTGCCGCCCGGCGTCGGCGCGCTCGACGCCGGCTTCTTCGACACGCTCAGCCCGGCGGTCTTCCGCAGCTACGGACACGGCGGCGCCACGATGGCGTTCTTCTCGAGCATGGTCGTCGTGCCGGAGCTGGACCTCGGCATCTTCGCGACGACGAACACCGACGGCGGCGGCCGCGTCAGCAACGCGTTGCCGGCCCGGATCATCGAACACTTCTACGCGCCGCCGCGGCCCGTGCCGGCGGGACCGCGGACGAGAGCTCGCCGGATCGGCGCCGTGTATGCAGGTGACTACGTATCGACGCGGCGCCGGAACAGCGGTCTCGAAGGTTTTCTGACGCGCTTCGCGAACGCGATGTCGGTCAGCGTGACGAGCGACGGCTATCTCGCTCGTGTCCGGCGGGGCTCGGCCCACCCGCAGCGCTACGTGCCTGCCGGGGAGCCCGACGTGTTTCGTCCCGCCGCCGGCCCCGACGGCGCGGGCGGCTGGTTACGGTTCGAGCGCGACGGCAATCGCGTCGAGCGCGTCGTCGAGATGCCGGTCGCGTTCGAGCGCGCGGGACCGTTCCACCGACCGATGACCATGGCGCTCGCAGCCGGCTCCGCGCTGTTCACGGCTGCGGCGATCGTGGTCGGCTTTTCTCTGCGCGTCCGGCGCCCGCTCGCCGAGAGCAGCCGCCAGAGACTCGCGAGACGTGCGCAGCTTACCGCAGCCACGCTGTGGTTGGTGTGCCTCGCAACATTCGCGCTCTGGATCACCGGCTTGATAGGGGACCTCACGGGCGTGTTCCGTGACTGGCCCGGGCCACTGCTCACGACCGCCTCGTCTGGGGCGCTTGCGGCGAGCGTGTCGACGCTGTTCTGCGCGCTGCTGCTACCGGCCGTGTGGCACGGCGCACCGGGATTGCCAGGGTGGACGATGTGGCGCAAGGCCCGCTATACCGCCGCGGTCGCGATCTTCGCCGCCTTCGGCATCCTGCTCGGCGTCTGGGGAGCGCTCGCGCCGTGGGCAATCTGACCGCAGTCCGATGGCGACCTGGCATGCTTCAGCTTGTCTCGACTGCGGCGTTGTTCGGTCCCCCGAGGCGGGTTTACTCTATGAGTGCCAGCGTCTGGGGGTGACCATGGGACGCAAGAGTATTTGGATTGTTCAGATCGCGCTGGTGCTCGCGATCTCTGCGGCACCTGCGGAGGCTCAGGTCAGCGTCGCGGTCGGCGTGGGCACACCGCACGTTGGCGCCAGCGTCGTCGTCGGAGCGCCGGTGTACGGCGTGTATCCGTACTACCCCTACGCGCCCTACCCCGTTCCGTACCCGTACTACGCGCCGTATTACTACCCGTACGCAGGGCCGTACGGGCGTGTCTACTATCGCGCGTACCCGGGCTACTACCGCGGCGCGCCGTATTATCGAGGCGCGCCGCACTATCGCGGCGCAGCGCCGTACACTATCGAGGCGGTAGGACCTACTACCGCGGTCAGGCTTACAACGGCCGCGGGTCCGGCTACTATGGCCGCGGGCCAGCCAGTCGCGGGAACGGTGGCGGCGCGCGGTACTCCGCTCTCGGCGGTAGACATCCTCTGGCCGACGAACGCATCGGTTGACGCGCACGACGCGGACAACCGCGCTACACTCACGCCCGACCGCGGCACATTCGCGGCATCTTCCCCGAAGGTCCTGATGCGATTCTCGACGGCTATCATCGTGTTCGCGCTCACCTGCACGGTGGGCGCGCAGTGGCGCTACCGCGATCCCACTGCACCGCGGCTGCCGGACGGCACGGTCGATGTGAAAGCGCCGACGCCTCGCACCGCGTCGGGCACCGTGGACCTCTCAGGCATCTGGCAGACCGACGTGAAGTACAACTTCAACCTCGGCGCTGACCTGAAGCCAGGTGACATCGTGATGCTGCCGTGGGCGCAGGCGCTGTTTGCTGAACGTCGGGACAACAACGGCAAGGACGATCCGGAAGGCTTCTGCATGCCGCCGGGATTCCCGCGTGTGAACGGCGTGCCCTTCCCGCAGAAGATCTTTCACACCGCGACTTCGATCGTCATCCTCTACGAAACCCGAACGACGTTCCGGCAGATCTTTCTCGACAGCAACCACACGCTCACCAGCGATCCACAGCCGACCTGGATGGGCTACTCCAGGGGCCGATGGGACGGCGATACGCTCATCGTCGAGACAACGGGATTCAACGACAAGACATGGCTGGACGATGCGGGCCACCCGCATTCTGAACAGATGAAGGTCACCGAGCGCTTTCGCCGGCCCTCATTCGGCCAGCTGTTCGTCGAGATCACGATCGACGATCCGAAGACCTATGCGAAGCCGTGGACGGTCACGCAGGCGTTCCAGTTGCTGGCAGACGGCGAGCTGATCGAGTACGCCTGCAACGAGAACAACCTCGCGCCGCCGCATCTGGTCGGCAAATAACCCGTCCCGCGCGCGGAACCTGTCCGTCCGTGGGACGATGCATCCCGGCCGCGGACGCCGTCGCGCGGTAAATCGTTGCAGCCAGTGGGTCAACGGCCGGCATGACGATTGATAGTGGTCGCGCCATGAGCCTGTGGCAGACAGTACGCATCGCCGCGCGAACCTGGCGCCGCTCGCCGGCGCTCGCTGTCGTGATCGTCGGCACGCTGGCGCTCGGCATTGGTGCGACGACCGCGGCGTTCACGATCGCCTATTCGATCCTCGTTCAGCGATACCCGTTTCCTGATTCCGATCGGCTCGTCTGGATCACCACGTACGACAGCCGCACCCCCGAGACCAGCAGACCTGTCGCCGGCTCGAACCGTCTGCCACAGTTCGCCGACTGGCAGCGCAACCTGACGCACGTTCGAGCAAATCGGCGCCTGGTCCGGCGACGCGCCTGATGTCTTCACGGTCACCGGTACCGATGCGCCCGAGCGCGTCAGCGGTCTGCGAGTGACGCACCAGCTGCTGGAAATGCTCGGTGCGAATCCGGCAACCGGCCGTCTGTTCCGCGAGGGCGACGATGCGCCGGGCGCCGAGCAGACCGTGGTGCTCTCGCACGGATATTGGCAGCGCCGGTTCGCCGCTCGTCCTGACGTTGTCGGTCAGTCGATCACGATCGAGAACCGGGCGCATCTCGTCGTCGGTGTCCTGTCGCCGAACTTTCCACTGTCCGGCAGCCTGTTCGCCGGTGCGCCGATCGACCTCTACCTCCCGCTCGCGATCGACGGGAACGAAGACATCGGCGGGTTCATGGCCGTGCTCGGACGGCTACGGTCTGGAGTGACGGTCGATCAGGCGCAGGCAGAGTTGAGAAGCCGGCAGGCCGCGCTTTCAGTCGGCAAGTGGGCGTGGATGACCGTCCTCTCGCAACAGGTCACGCCGCTGTCGGTGCTCGTCACGCGGGATGTGCGGTCGCCGGTGCCTCTTGCTCTTCGCCGGCATCGGCTGCGTGCTGCTGATGGCGTGTGCCAACCTGGCGAATCTTCTGCTCGTCCGCGCCAGCGGCCGCCGCCGTGAGATGCAGCTGCGGACCGCGCTCGGTGCCTCGATCGGCCAGGTGCTCGGCCAGATGACAGACGGAGAGTGCGGTGCTGGTGGGCATTGGTGGGCTGACGGGGATCGCGTTCGCCGCGGCCGCCCTGGACGTGCTTCCCCGCGCGACGTCGATCGCGCTGGCCCGCGTCGGCGACCTGCAGGTCGGGTGGCCGGCCATCGCATTCGCCTGGCTTGTCTGCGTCGCGATCACGTTCGTGTTTGGTGCCGTCGCGCTTCTGCAGCTACGGCGTCGACACGTGCTCGATGGACTACGGCCGCACGCCGGGATCACCGACTGAACCGCGCGCGGTCTACGCGCAGCGCTTCGCGCTCGTCACGCAGGTCGCCCTGGTCATCGTCCTCACAGTCACGGGTGGGCTGCTGCTGCGCAGCCTCGCGGCGCTGCTCGACGTGGACCCGGGATTCGACCCGCGTGGCGCGATGGCGATCCGCGTCGATCCAGCGGGCCGTCTGCAGCGGACCGGATCGTCTGGCGTTCTTCAACCAGGTCCTCGAACGCGTCGGCGCCGTTCCTGGTGTGCAGTCGGCGGCGCTCACGATTCATGTGCCGATGGGCGATCGTCCGAGCATGGGCTGGGATGCCATTCCGCAGGGCCGTGAGCACAACCCGGCGACCGACAACGCGGCCGGACGAATCGTCAGCACCGGCTATTTCAGAACCGCCGGCATCCCGCTCCTCGACGGCCGCGATTTCGATTCGCGCGACGTCCGGCCCAATCCGTTCGTCATGGCCATCAACGAGTCGTTCGCACGGCGCATCCGCGCCGAGGGTCGGCGATCCGTTGCGGACCCGAATGCTCGTGCTCGGAAACGTCCGTGAGGTCGTGGCGGTGGTCGGTGACGTCAAGCATCGCAGCCTGGATGGCGACGCCGGTCGCGAGGCGTACATTCCGATGGGCCAGGCGCCGACCTTCTTCCAGTCCTACGACCTCGTCGTGCGAGCGTAACGATCCGACTCGCCCGCGTGCCGGCGATCCGCGACGCGGTCTGGTCGATCGATCGGAACCAGGCACTCGGTACGCCGGTGCTCCTCGAGGAATACATCGGCAGCACGCTGCGGCCGCGCCGGCTGTTGACCGAGGTCATCGCCGTTTTCGCGGCAAGCGCGCTCCTGCTTGCCGCATTCGGTGTGTATGGGGTCGTCGGCTATCGCGTGTCGCAGCGCATGAAAGAGATCGCCATTCGCGTGGCGCTCGGTGCGCCGCGCTGGCGCGTCACGGGACGCGTGCTCAGCGATACGGCGGCATGCGTCGCCATCGGTCTCGCTGCCGGCATTCCGCTCTCGCTCGCAGCTGCAGCGGCGATTCGCAGCTATCTGTTCGGCGTCGAACCTGGCGATGGCATCACGCTGGTCGCCGCGTGCGCCGTCGTTATCGCAGCGGCCCTGCTGGCCGCCTACGTCCCGGCGCGCCGCGCCCCGCAGGTCGATCCGATCGCTGCGCTGCGGATCGAATAGGCACAACCAGGAAGCGTCGGCGACCGTCTAACAGCCCGGTCGCGAGATCGGCACCCAAGGAGCCTTCCATGCTCGACGACGTGCGATTTGGCTGGCGAAAGCTGCGGCAGGAACCCTCCTTCACCGCGATCGCGGTGCTCACGCTCGCGCTCGGCATTGGCGCGACGTCGGCGGTGTTCAGCCTGGTTCAAGGTGTCCTGTTGACGCCGCCACCCTACCGCGATCCCGAACAACTCGTGCTCGTTCAGCGTGCCCGGACGGATGCGCAGCCCGGCCCGCCGCAACGCTGGTCGGCGCCGCAATGGACGGAGTGGCAGCGCGACTCCAAGTCGTTCGAGGCGCTGGCCGGTTACCTCTGGTCGTTCAATTTCATCGTCTCCGACGAAGGCAGCGAATCGCTCGAGGGGATGTTCGTCACGAAAGACTTCTTCAAGGTCCTCGGGTTGAAGCCGCTGCTTGGCCGGACATTCCAGGACTCTGAAACGGCGTTTCCCCCGGGCGACGTCATCATCCTCGGCTACGAGCTATGGCAGCGGAAGTTCAAAGGCGACCCGAAGATCGTCGGGACGCAGATCCGCATCAGCCGCCGGCAGACGCCGCCGACGGTCATCGGCATCATGCCGCCAGGGATCCGGTTCCTGCCGTCGCCAACGACTGCGCAGGAGCCGAACTATGACGTCAATGCGACGGTGGACTTCTGGGCGCCCTTCGCCCTGAACGCGGAGCGCGCGAAAGCTCCGATCTGGGACGTGGTCGGGCGGCTGCGGGCGACGTCAACGCTCGATGAGGCGCGCTCGGAATTGCGCGTGGTGACGTCGAGGCAGGCAAAGGCTGACACTGACTTCGACGGGTTCACCGCGCAGGTGCAGGCCCTCACCGACAATTTCAATGCCGATGCCGGCCGCATCCTGCTGCCGCTGTTCGGTGCAGCCGCACTGGTGCTGCTGATTGCGTGCGGTAACGTCGCGGCGCTTCTGCTCGTCCGCGGTCTCCAGCGTCAGGACGAGTACGCCGTGCGTACTGCGCTCGGCGTCCGGCGGCTCGCGCTGTTTCGTCAGGTCTCGACCGAGAGCCTTCTGATCGCCTTGCTCGGTAGCGCGCTTGGTGCGGCTCTCGCGTTCGGGATCATCAAGGTCTTCAAGGTGATTGCCGGGCCGGCCATTCCGCGGCTCGACGCGGTCACCGCAGTCTGGCCGGTGCTGGCCTCGGGCCTCGGCCTTGCGATCGTGGGCGCGCTCGTCGCCGGCTTCCTGCCGGCGTTCCGTGCCTCGCGGCTCGATGCCATGCAGGTCATCAAGAGCGCTGGTCCGAAGAGCAGCGCCGGGCGACGCGAGCGGCGGCTGCTGCGTGCGGTCACCATCGGACAAACCGCACTCACGCTCGCCCTGCTGGTCGGCGCCGGGCTTCTCCTCCGAACCACGAGCAATCTCTCCCGCGTGCAGACCGGCTACAACATCGACCAGATCGTCACGATGACCGTCACCGCGGTGCAGGGTGACTGGAACAACTTCCACACGCTCGCACTGGAGCGCGTGTCGTCGCTCTCGGGAGTCCAGGGAGCGGCCTTCGCCTGGGGCGTGCCGCTCACCGGCAACAACTGGCCCGGTCGAGTGGAAATCGAGGGCCAGCCTCCGATCAGCAAGCCGACCGACGCCGTGGCGCTGCCGGTGCGATCGGTCACGCCGGGCTACTTCGACATCCTCCGGATCCCGATCGCCGAAGGCCGCGACTTTCGCACGTCCGATGCCAACAAAGCTCCCAGAGTCGCCATCGTCAATCGGGCCCTTGCCGACCGGTACTTCCCGGGCGGCAGCGCGCTCGGCAAGAAGCTGTGGCAGGGCAGCCGCCAGCAGCCGCCGATGGAGATCGTCGGGGTCGTGGCCAACAGCCGCACCGACGATCTGACACGGACTCCAGAGCCCGAGCTCTATCTCTCGCTCTGGCAGGCGAGCGCGTTCTCGAAGGACCTGATGATCCGCACGACGGCCGATCCGCGGCCGCTGATGGCGGCCATCCAGAAGGAGTTGCGCTCGGTCGATCCCACGGTCTCGATCGAGAACGTCCGCACGCTCGAACAGGTCCGTGACAATTCGGTGGCCACGCGTCGATTCGCGATGCAACTCCTCGTCGGATTCTCGATCGTCGCCAGCGTGCTCACACTGGTGGGCGTCTACGGTGTGCTGTCGCTGTCGGTCGCGTCACGGCGTCGCGAGATCGCAGTCCGCAGCGCGGTCGGCGCACAGCGACGAGACATCCACAACCTGGTCTTCGCGGACGCGTTCCGGCTGATTGCCGCCGGTGTGGTGGCAGGCATCGTCGCCGCTGTCGTGCTGTCGCGCGGCCTGACGTCGTTCCTCTTCGAAGTCGAGGCGACCGATCCGCCGACGCTCATCGGCGTCGGACTGCTGTTCGCGGCCGTCGCGCTGCTGGCCTGCTGGATCCCGACTCGCCGCGCCGCCCGGATCGATCCGCTCGAGGCGCTGCGCAGCGAATAGCTACCAGAGCTTCCAGCGCGGAATGACGTGCGGCGCGAACGCGAACGGCTCACGCGCGTTCGGCGTGATCGTGACGCGTACCCATCCGACGTTCGGCGAGCCAGGCACCTCGAGCCGTGTGAGATTGGCGAGCCCGAGCTGTCGATCGACGGTGTACTCGTGCTGGTCGCCGTGCGCGATGAGCACTGGTCGCTCGAAGCGCGCGGCTTCCTCGCGAAGCACCGTCTGAAACGGTTCGAACGGCTCGCGGTCCTTCGGCTCCTCATCAAACGGGTTTCCTTGCATCGCGATGACGACGGCTGGCGCGTTCGAGGCCTTCGCGGCGCTGAACGTCTCACGCAGCCATGCGGCCGCAGCGTCAGTGCGTGCCTTCGCCGCCACGATGTCCTCCCCGGTACGATTGGGGAACTGCCGCCGGCCATTTGCGCTGCCGATGAGATGCACCGTGGCGAACACATATGAATGGTCCGTCCATCGGACGTTCTCGATCAGCTCCGGCTGGCTGACGAGCGGAATCTTCCTGCCGCCGAGGCTCTGCGCGGGCGTCGTGTAGAACATCTGCCGAAGCCGCGTCAGTCGCTCCTGGGGCTGATAACCGCCGGATCCAGCTTCCCAGCAGTCGAACCACTCGTTATCCCCCGGTGTGTAGATGACAGGGTGACGCAGTCCGTTGAACTGATCGCGTGCGCGTTGATACATCGCATCGGTGCACGGCCGCCAGAAGATGTCGCCGACGCTGATCACCGTGGTCAGGTCGTGCGCCTCGAGATCGCTGAGCACCAGCCGGAACCGGATCTCCTCGGTCAGGGAATACGGCGCGTCTCCCATGATGCCGATGGAAAAGCTGCCAGGCGGATTCGGCGTCGGCGGATCTAACCCACGCGTGAGAAACGAGGCCAAGGCAAGGACGCCGAGGACAACGCCGGCTCCGATTCCCGCTCGCCGCACAGGGTTCAGATTGTGCCAGACTTCCACTGCCAGTCCGGCGTCTAATCGGGCACTTTGGCAGGCGGATCCAACGATCCGCCTCTACGCGAGCACCTCGCCATGAGACACCTGCTCTTAGCGGCCCTGCTATGCGCGGCGGTAATCGTTCCTGGCGCGGCGCAGAACGCCGCTCCCGGACGTGAGCTCGAGTCCACGCTGACCTTCGAAACGACACACACCGGCACGATGCCGTCGGGCTGGGGCGGCGGCCCGGCGTCCACGATCTTCGTCGATGGCGAGACGGTGCACTCCGGTAAGTGGGCGGCGCGTCTCGAGCGCGCAGCGGATGCCACCGGGCAGCCGTTTTCGGCGCTGACCCGATCAATGCCGATGGACTTCGCGGGGACGACGATCGAATGGCGAGGGTTCCTGCGCAGCGAGAACGTCAGCGAATTCATGGGCCTGTGGATGCGTCAGGACGGCGACGCCCCCAACCTCGCCTTTGCCACGATGCAATCGCAGCAAGTCAGAGGCACGACCGAGTGGAGGGAGTACTCGATCACGTTCCCACTCCATCCCGACGGGCGACAGCTCTTCTTCGGTGTGCTGCTCGGCGGAACCGGAAAAGTCTGGGCCGACGACTTGCAGCTGCTGGTCGATGGCAAGCCGGTGTGGGACGCCCCGAAAGCGGAACGTCCGAAGACACCGCTCGAGCTCGATCACCAGTACGACGCCGGCTCGGGCATCAGCATCAGCCAGTTGTCGGGCACGCAGATCGCGAACCTTGCGACGCTCGGCAAGGTGTGGGGCTTCCTCAAGTACCACCACCCCGCCGTCACCGGTGGGACGCGCCACTGGGATTACGAGCTGTTCCGCGTGCTTCCGAAGGTGCTGACATCCACGAATCGCCAGGCCAGTGATCAGGTGATCCACGAGTGGGCACAGCAACTAGGCACGCCACCGGTCTGCGATCGATGCGCTGCGCCCAAGAGTGATCAGACACATCTTTTGCCCGATCTGGGATGGATCGACAGCGGCGTCGCGCCGGCGCTCGCCGAATGGCTTCGCGCCGTCCATCGCGGCCGATCGCAGGGGCGGCAGTTCTACGTGTCGCAGGCCGTCAACGTCGGCAATCCGCAATTTGACCGCGACCTGCCGTACGCCGCGCTCACCTTCCCGGATTCCGGCTATCAACTCCTCGGCCTCTATCGATTCTGGAACATCATCGAGTACTGGTTCCCCTATCGCGATCAGCTCGACGAGGACTGGGACGAAGTGCTCGTCGAGTTCATTCCGCGGATTGCGGCGGTGAAAGACAAGGACGCGTATCAGCTCGAGACGCTCGCGCTCATCGCCCGAGTCACAGACACGCACGCGAACCTGTTCAGCGCTCCGCCGGAGCTTCGGCCGCCTGCAGGCAGCTGCCAGCTTCCCGTCATCACCCGGTTCGTCGAGGGCCAGGCCGTCGTCACGGGATACTCCAATGCCACGACTGGCCCCGCAACGGGATTGCAGATCGGCGACGTCATCGAATCGCTCGACGGCACGCTGGTCGCGGATCTCGTCACGCGTTGGGCGCCGTACTTTCCCGCGTCGAACCAACCGACACGTCTGCGCGACATGGCGCGCGTGATGACCCGCGGGGCCTGCGCCACGGCGCGCCTGGCCGTTGCTCGCCCAGCCGGCGCACTCGAGATCACGGCACAACGGCAGCCCCTCGCCAGCGTAGACCGCCAGGCCGGCAACACCCACGACCTGCCAGGCGACACGTTTCGTTTGCTGTCCGATCAGGTGGCGTATCTGAAGCTGTCATCGGTGAAAGTCACGGACGCTGGCAGCTACGTGGATCGCTCCAAAGGCACGCGCGGATTGATCATCGACATCCGCAATTACCCGTCGGAGTTCGTCGTGTTCGCACTGGGCTCCCTGCTCGTGCAGCAGCCGACCCCATTCGCGAGGTTTACAGCTGGCGATCTTGGTAATCCCGGGGCGTTCACATGGTCGGCACAGACGACACTGCCGCCACTGCAGCCTCACTATGCGGGGAAGGTCGTCGTGCTGGTTGACGAAACCTCATTGAGCCAGGCTGAGTACACGGCGATGGCGTTTCGCGCCGCGCCGCAGGCGATCGTGGTTGGCAGCACCACGGCGGGAGCCGACGGCAACGTGTCGCCAATCGCTCTGCCCGGCGGACTGCGCACCGCAATCAGCGGCATCGGCGTGTTCTATCCGGACAAGCGTCCGACGCAGCGTGTCGGCATCGTGCCCGATGTCGAAGTCCGCCCGACCATCGCCGGCATCCGCGCCGGCCGCGATGAAGTGATCGAAGAGGGACTGCGACAGATCCTGGGGCGAGACGTAACGGCCGATCAGATCCAGAAGATGGCCGCGCCTGCGCGCTGAGGGCATGGCGGCGTGTTCATCTGCTCGCTGGCGGCTCGGCGGCGATCACCACCGCATATCGCGCTCGTCGTCGCGTCGGGTTGTGGAAGACAATCGGACGATCCAGTTGCGTGGCCAGACAGTCGCCGGTGCGAAGCCGGTGGCGCTCGTCGCCGAACGTCACTTCCATCGCGCCTTCCAGCACCCAAATCTGCTGGTGTACATGGATGCTCCGCGCGCCGTTCTCGAACGCAACGCGCTGGCCGGGTGGGAACTCGACTTCAATGATCTGCACCGGTTGAGGCATGCCCGTCGGCGAGATGATGCGACGCCGATAGCCTGATCCGGGGTCCTCCCATTCTGGCTGGTCCTCGCGGCGCGATAGAGGACTTTTCGGCACCGCCCGCACGCCATCCGTCCCATCGAACAGCGACGGCAACATCACCCCCAGGCCGGAGGCGATGCGGTCCAGGACGACGGCAGTGGGGCTACTCTCTCCCGCTCGATCAGCGAAATCATCGAGCGGCTCACGCCGCTTCTCGTGGCGAGCTCGTCGAGCGAGTATCCGCGAGCGGCGCGCAACTCACGGACACGCGCGGCAATGCGTTCATGCAGGTCGGACGGAGCCCCGCTGACCGTCTCTATCATGGTGGATATCGTCTCCAGTATATAGGATACTGCTCAATCTCTCCGCGTCGCCGTACACTACACGGCCTTCTCGCGGGGATGCTGACGCGAGATCCCACTCGCGTCGAGGGAGGCATCGATGCGATCACGACTCATCGGTCTACTCGTCCTCGCCTGCTGGGTCAGCCTGGACACCCGGACACTCGCGCAAGAGAACACAGCCGAACTTCGAGGGCGCGTTGTGGACAGTCAGGATGCCGGCATTCCTGGTGTCACCATCCTCATCACGAATGAGGCGACCGGCGTCTATCGCCAGAGCGTCAGCACGGCTGACGGCTCGTATTTCATCACCGCTGTCACGCCGGGGATCTACACGCTCGAAGCGGAGTTGTCAGGCTTCTCGAAGTACAGCCGCAAAGGCGTGCGCCTTGATCTCGGTCGCACCGCCACTCTGGAGATCCAACTCAGTCCGGGCGCCGTCACTGAGACGATCACCGTCACCGCCGACACGCCGCTCGTCGATGTGACGTCGAAGGAGATCGGCGGCAACGTCACCAACCGCGAGATGGCGATGCTCCCGTCGGTGAATGGCAACTTCATCGGCGCGGTCGCGCTGCTGCCGGGTGTCATCTCCAACATCAGCACCGAATCGTTCGGCTCGGATGCGATCAGTGCCAACGGGCTGGATTCGCGCAACAACAACTTCATGCTCGACGGCGCCAACAACAACGACGATGTGATCGGGCAGCGGGCCGGGTCGCAGGCGCGGATGCCGGTCGAGGCTGTTGCCGAGGTCCAGGTCATCACGAATCAGGGCGATGCCGAGTTCGGCCGCACGACCGGCGCCATCGTCAACGCGATCAGCAAGTCCGGCAGCAATGCGTTCCATGGTGTCGGCGCTGGTCTGTGGCAGGACGCTGGCCTGACGAAGAAAGACTATTTCGTGAAGCAGAACGGGCTGACCAAGCCCGACACGCAGCTCCAGACGTATCGAGCCAACCTCGGCGGACCGATCGTCCGCGACAAGGCCCACTTCTTCTTCAACGTCGAGCGTGTGATGGTCGATCGTGCAACCAGTATCACCATCCCCGCCCGGCCGGAATTCAACGCCTCCCCGGTGACTCAGGATCGCGTGTGGAACACGCTGCTGCGGTTCGACCACCAGCTGAACGCCAGCAATACCTGGGCGGTCCGCTGGCTGCGCGAGTCGTCGCCGCAGCTCAATCAGATCATTCCGGTCGTGTTCGTCGCTCCAGTCACCGGCACGTTTCCGGTGACAGAGAGCGCGTCACGCCAGGAGAACGACGTCGATCAGACCGTCGTCGCCACGCTCAATTCGGTGCTGGGGAGCAATCGATTCAACACGTTTCGGGTGAATTTCACCCAGGAGGACGTGGCGTTCGCCAATCCAAACTTCAACGGCAACCAGGCGGAGCTGCTGCCGACGCTCGTCTACACGAGCTTCGTCGATCAGCAGAGCAACGTCGCACAGGCGCGCGTCAACGATGCCTACCAGATCGAGGACACGATGTCGTGGTTCATCAGCGGCCGCGGCAGCCATGACCTGAAATTCGGCGCGCAGTACGAGTATGTCGGCGCGGCATCAACGGCTCAGGACAACTTGAACGGCACCTTCTTCTTCAGGAGCGACCAGAACTTCAACGCGTCCGATCCGAGGACCTATCCCGATCGGCTGCAGATTCGTGTGCCAAGCGCACTGAATCGCTATCAGAAGGCGCAGTTCGTCGCGGCGTTCGTGCAGGACAAGTGGCGGGTGAATCGCGCGACGATCAGCCTCGGGCTGCGCTATGACCTCGAGGTCCAGCCAATTCAGGAAGTCGACAACCCCGCCTTCCCCGATCCATCGGCGTATCCCGTGGACAAGAACAACATCGGGGCACGGCTCGGCCTCACCTACGACCTCGCAGGAGATGGCCAGAGCGTGCTTCGTGGCGGTTACGGCCGGTTCTACGACAAGACGCACTTCGAGCTCATCTCGAACATTCTGACGGCAGGAGCTTTCTCGGATTCGTTCACCGCGTTGTTCCCGGCGAACAACTTCGACCCAGGTCCTG